>CAIZZF010000020.1 GCA_903937385.1 uncultured Holophagaceae bacterium
CCAAGCCCCCACTCGGGCCATAGACTCCTTAGTCAGCAACGGCAGCCTCCTCTCCACTTGTTTCTTCGCAAATCCAAGTGAATCAGAGACTGCCGTTGCCCTGTCTATCTACCCCTCAAATCCCGGAAGAACCAAAAATTAGATAAATACCGCCTCATTGCCCAGATCGGCGTTGGCGGCATGGGTGAGGTTTGGAAGGCTGTGGCCGATGGCATAACTGAACGCGAAGTGGCCATCAAGGTCGTCCGAACTGGTGCTGGCAAGGGCTATCTGGAAGCCTTGGCAACTGAAGCGAGGACTCTGGCGAAAACACCGCACCACCACAATATGGTCATTCTCTACGATGTATTGGAATTGAGTGACCAACTTGCGTTGGTAATGGAATACATCCCTGGGGCTACCCTGTCGACTCTCATTGCGAATCACCCCAGTGGTTTGCCCTGGGACTTGGCTTGCCTGGTGTTCCAAGGCTTGTTCGATGGGGTTGGGCACGCCCACAAAAACCGGGTTATCCATCGGGATTTGAAACCCGACAACGTGCGCATCGCAAATTTTGAACCCGAAAAACCCTTTGGCGCCCACGATATCAAGATTCTCGATTTTGGCCTTGCGCGAGCCGAAAAGCAGTATGGGACCCAGTTTACTCGTAGTGCTGCTGGGACACTCACCTACATGAGTCCTGAGCAACTTAAGGAAGAACCCCAGGGCACCTACACCGACGTTTATGCTCTGGGCATCATTCTCTATGAGGCATTAACTGGAAAACCACCCTTTGGCGGACCTGGGCAGGATAGCTTCAGAGCACTCATCCAGGCCCACTGTGAACTCCCACCGCCCGCTCCTGGTCTAAGCCGCCAAGGTGTCAGCGGTTCGCTCGAACAGGCACTGCTTAGAGCGCTCGCCAAGAACCCAGAGCAGCGTTTTCAAACGGCTGAGGAGATGGGGCGCGCCGTCCTGCCCCTCCTGCAGCGAAATGCGAATGACCCGACCATTGGTAAGGTCAACAAACACCAGGAGACTATCGACCTGAATGCTCTTCCGGGGGGCACGATCCTGGATCCGAAATTTTTCAGGAATGTAGGATCAGGCAGCCGGGCAATTCCATCCAGCAGCAACGCCGTTCGGCCCACTGCCGGGCTACTCACAACACCACCGAGTCCGTTTCGCCGCTTCCTGAAATGGGGTTGTGGAGGCTGTTTGGGGCTGTTTCTGTTGAGCGGAGGATTTACCTATGTCATGAATTGGACTTCCCAGCGCTCCTCAAGAGAGGCTCAAGTCGCCAAGGCTAAGCTTCCAGAACTTTGTGAAATTAAGGGCGGTGCTTTCAGCACGGTTAACTACCCAGCAGGCAAGGTCGATACCTTCCAATTGGCGAAAACGCCGGTGACGGTTGAGCAGTTCCGAGCCTTCGTAAAGGCCACAGCCTATAAGGCTGGCCAGGCCTGGGATCGGAAGGGCAATGACAATCACCCGGTCACTTCAGTGAGTTATGAAGACGCGGTTGCCTATGCAGCATGGCTATCAAGAATCACTGGAGATACTTGGTATATTCCATCAGAAGCAGATTATGAATTTGCAGCCTCTAATCGAGGGCAGAAAATCGCCTATCCATGGGGCAACGACATGCCCTCGCCCCAAACCCCAATGGCCAACTCTGGTCGGATTGCCACAGTGCTGGATTCTGTGCCGACGACGGAAGTGGGAACTTTCCCAGCCAATGATCTCGGACTGAAAGACATGATTGGCAATGTTTGGACCTGGACTTCGACCAAAACGTCAGACGGACTCTATAAGGTCAAAGGTGGAAGTTGGGAGGACGCTCCTGGATTGATCAAAATTACCAATTTCGCCAAAAAGCCAGCAAACCTTCGGCATGAGAAATACGGATTCAGGGTGGCCAAACGATGAATATGCGAATCGCAGTCTCAATTGTTACCCTGCTCTTGCAAACGCTCCGTTTGAGTGGGCAAGAGGTGGAATCCATTGACAAGCCGAAGCCCAAACCAAAACCAGCGGTAGAACAGACGATCCAAGCGGGAGATACAACCCAAGCCAAGGTGAAACCAGGCCAGAAGGGAAAAGGGAAGGGCAAAGCCACCTCTCCCGCAGCCCCCCTCACAGCAGTCCCCGTCCAAGGTAATGGTCAAGCGCTGCCGACCAGCTTGCCACCAGGCATGACTTTGGAGGATCTCAAGAAACTGCAGGGGAAGCAATCCGGTGGTGAGGCGAAGAGGGGCGCTCCGGCAACACCGGCGGCTCCTGTGCTGCCTGCAATGAAATTGCCACCGCTCTATGATTTTGGGACCTTCTGTCTGGCTACTACGAAAATTCTCCAGGAAAATGGCCGGATAAACCCTTGGAAAGCGACCCTTTCGCCCCATACACCGTCGAGCATTGAGTTAAAGGGTTTGCAATCTATGGCCGGTGTTCAACCTGCCATTCTTCCATATTGCAGAATGTATAACATCATGGGTAGTAATTACTTGGGTCGAAATCGTAGTCAATCTTCGTTCGGCATCACCCTAATCAACGGCCCTGGCTTTGTTAAGGCCATGTTTAATCGAGAAATTCAAAATGGCGAAATCAAACAAGTTGATGGCGAAGAGTGTGTCGTTTTCTCCTTTGCCAATCACTTGGTCACCTTCTGGCCAGTCAGAAAGCCAGATGAATTTCCCGATACATTCATTGTCGGTTTTCAGAACGGTAGCCTAGTAAATTACAATAGAGGATCTGGTAATACATTGGTTCCATTCAATACAAGTGGAATCCTTGCCATTACAATGTCTGAGCATGAGGCCTCTGGGTTATTCCGATTCCCCTTGTCTGACTTTACAGTGCCGGTTCGAGGAATCAGGAAAGGAAATGAAGTCTGGCTTGAGGCTGATCAGCAACGGCAACTTGCCTGGTTTTATTGGCGAGAAACTTATGTCCACAGTCCCGGAATTGGTAGTGTGGAATCGATGAAAACATTGCGCCTAAAGATAAAGTTGAAGGAACCTAGGCGGATTGATATTTGCTATGTCGCGCGGGGGTATGACGATCAACTATTTAAAATAGGTAATGATCTTCATGAAGAGTCAACTTTGTCTTTGTCCGTTTCTGGGGCAAAAATAGTTGATCTTGACGCCCTGAGAGAACCTTTTGTAAAGAACTTTAATACCAGCCCAAGCTGGAAAGTTGACGACGGTCAGGAAGGATTCATGTTCCAGGCTGATTCTGCATTTGCGAAGGCTGGCCTTGTTGCTGACATCTGGGCAAACGTTGGGACTAGAGGCTCTATTGATCCATACAATAAGGATTGGGATTCAAACAGACGGTCGCAAATCAGAAAGGCAGAGAATCTCAATATGAATTTCAAACAGGCCAATCCACCGCCACAATAGGAGTCCGGATGGAAGCCTATCTTCTGAAGTTGAATACCCAACAGTTCTTGGTTGGGCGGGATGAAAACATCCCAGGCTATTCCCCACTGGCCACTCCTATTGTAATTAATGGCGAGCGTATCTCTCGGGCTCATCTGCAGTTGAACTGTGATTCTACTGGGCGCTGGGAAGCCATGGATCTCGGCTCTACCAATGGGACCTATCTCATTGGCCGGACTGGGAAACTAACCCCTCACATTGCGGTCATGCTTGGCGAAGGAAATGATTTCCGCTTCTTCCTTGGAGGTCGGCTGCTCACTCTCAGCCCCAAGGGTGGTGAAGGGGGACGGCCAATTGTGCATGTGGTTGATCTAAAGGAAACGGCCCTTCTAGAAGTGAAGGGCGTCAGCGTTGATCGCCCGGCCGGTAAGGGAAAGTTCAAACGAATCATCCAGAACATTTCGTTCACGGCCTTCCCCCAACGGGTCATGGCGATCATGGGCGGTTCTGGTACAGGGAAGAGCACCCTGCTGAAAGCAATTAACGGCTACGAACCGCCATCGGTGGGTTCGATCCAGATCAACGAGACCAACCTTTATTCTTCCGTCGACATTCGACAGAGCATTGGTTACCTCCCCCAAGAGGACATCTTCCATGAAGGACTTTCCATCAGGGAAGTCCTAGAGATCACTTCGTGCCTCCGCAACCCTGCACTCAGCCAGGAGGAACAGCAGCAACGAGTGAATCAGGCCATTCAGGATGTCGCCTTGGAATCGGCTGCGACTGATGGACGACTGTCGGCGGTGTTGTCAGGAGGGCAGAAAAAGAGGCTCGGAATCGCGATGGAGTTGCTATCCAAGCCAAGAGTCTTGTTCCTGGATGAGCCCACGAGTGGCCTCTCTTCAGAGGACAGTTACGACCTGCTCTGTACCTTGAGGAAAATTGCCCGGGCCCATGGCACTTGCATCATCATGGTCATCCATCAGCCCAGCATTGATGTCTTCAAACAGATCGATGATCTGGTGGTGTTGAAGAAGGATCCAGACACTCCGGCAGAAGTTGTGTACGCAGGGCCTGCATATCCGGATTCAATTCGGTACTTCCAGCGGGGTATTCAGCAGGCAACTTTGGAGGAACGCTATGGGGCGAACCTCAGCCCCGATGTGATTCTGCTGGCCACGGAAGGCAGTCGGGAGAAGGGCAGCCTCGGTTGGGATCTGCACCGTTGGCGTGCAGCCTGGGCGGAATCTGGATATGAAGCGCTACACCAACCGGTGCCAACCACCATTGAGAACAAGGAACTCCCCCCCCTCCGGCCGTTCGGGTTTGGGCAATTCGTCTTGTTGCTGGGACGGTCGTTGAAACTGAAGATGCGAGACCGGCGCACCATGTTGCTGGTCTTCCTGCAGCCCCTGATCATTGGCATTGCCCTGGCAGTGGCTTTGGGTTCATTTGATGCGAACTCCGATCGACAACTCTGGAATCACCATTTTTTCATGATGTTTAGCGCCCTCTGGTGTGGCGCTTCCAATCCACCCAATGAAATTGTTGGCGAGTGGAAAATCTTTTTCAGAGAACGGATGGTAAACCTTAAAGTGCCTTCGTATTACTTCTCAAAACTGTTCACCTTTGTCGGCCTGTCCTTCATTCAAGCGACCCTCTTGGGACTGACACTCGGCCTAGGGTGGGGACTGCAAATACCACTGCTCCACCTTGTTGGCGTACTCTGGTTGACTGCCGTCGCCGGGAATGTTCTGGGCTTGCTTATTTCCACCCTCGCTTCTACCTCTGAGTTCGCCGTCAGCCTTGTGCCAGTGCCTCTTGTCTTTATGTTGCTATTTGCAGGCGGTCCACTCAAACGACTGCCCGATATGAAGCCTGGCGCACTATTCATCACCTATTTAATGCCGAGTCGGTGGAGTTTCGAAGCCTTAGTGCAAATGGAGGCGGAGGCGAATGGGGACGGCGGTCAAAAATGGCATCGAGACCACTTTGATATCAAATATTTGAATCGAAACGACCAAGTCAAAGAGGACACTCAACGCGGCGTTGCCCTCATTGAGGCATTGAGAAACTTGGGTTTGTGGATATTGGCCGGAATCGCGCTCTCAGTTCTGGCCTTGAAACGAAGAGCGGATAGGCTCTAGTCCAGAAGCTGGAAGTTGTTCACGGTAGGGGAGGGCGGTATCTCCGCGACCAGCATCAGAAAATAGTGCTGTGTGAGGCGTGAGGGATTGTTCAGGGCCGATCAAGTAGATTGCCGCGCAGTTCCTTGCCCAGCTTGAAGTAGGCCACACCCTTGACAGGCACTTGAATGCTCTCCCCACTGCGAGGATTGCGGCCTAGCCGGGCACGAGGGTCGCGGAGCCGGAAGCTGCCGAAACCTTGTAGTTCAGCGCCTTCCCCGGCCCTGCGGGAAGCAATGATGCTCTCCAGAAAGGTGTTCACCAGGAGATCGGCATCCGCTTTCCCGAACTCTAGGTGCTCCATAAGGTGGCGAGCGAGGTCGGCCTTCCTAAGGGTCTCACGCGCTTCCATGGGGGCTCCATTGAGGTAGGGCATATAGCCTGATATGCCATTGGCTAGGTGGGGCACCACCAGCACTGAACCCCGTGGAAGCTGAGCCACGGGGTTTTTCGCGTACGTTCAGCCGGGTTGTCGAAGAGCCACCCCTTCGCTAACACCACGAAACCCTTTCCCGCGTAGCCTTGCGGCCCTGCGACGAAGCAGGAGCGTAACCTGTAACCATGGAAGACCTCATCAGATTGATCCTCGACGGCTACGAGCTGCCTGTGGACGGGGTGCACGGTCCTGCGCACTGGGCGAGGGTGAGCAGGGTTGGGCTGAAGCTCGCCAAGATCACCCCTGGAGCCGACCAGGAGGTCGTCCATATGTTCGCTCTCTTCCATGACAGCAGGCGCGAGAACGAGAACCACGACCCCGACCACGGGCTACGTGGGGCGGAGCTGGCGCGAAGCATGAAGGACACCCACCTCCTCCACCTGAACGATGCCCAGTTCGAGCTGCTTCGCTACGCTTGCACTAACCACACGAACGGAGAGACCACCACGGACCCCACCATCGGGTGCTGCTGGGATGCTGATCGTCTAGACCTAGACAGGGTGGGGGTGGAACTTGAGATCGATCCCGACTATCTGAGCACCGACGAGGGGCGGGTGTTGCTCACGTGGGCTAAAAGACGAGTCGTTCCCCCCGGTGTGTAGGCAGAACAGGCAAGAGGTCGCTTGATTGTCGAAAACAAACAAGCGAGTTTGTGTAGCCGTGATCGAAAAAAAGATCGTTATCGGATTTATAGTTAGGGCGGCTTCTTTGCAATCGGTTAGATCCTCCACCGGAGTTTTCCCTTGTACACAATCCTGCGTTCCATCTGGGTGACCCTCATCCTGGTCATCTCGACCTCTCTCGGGGCTGCCAGCAAGCGCTCCGACTTCAACGGCAACGGGACCAGCGACCTGCTCTGGCGGAACAGCACCACGGGACAGGTCTATGTCATGCCCATGCTGGGCGGCGTGGTGCAGGCAGGAAGCGTGGTCTGGACCGAACCCAATCCTGCCTGGCAGATCGTGGGCACGGGCGATTTCGACAGCGATGGCAAGTCCGACATCCTGTGGTGGAACAGCAGCACGGGGCGGGTGTTCCAGATGCTGATGAACGGGACGATGGTCAAGTCGTCCGGCCTGATCTACACCGAGGCCAATACCGCCTGGACCATCCAGGCTGTCGCGGACTTCGACGGGGATGGGAAAGCAGACATCCTCTGGCGAAACTCATCTACAGGCCAGGTCTACCTCATGCCCATGAACGGAGCGGCCGTTCAGCCAGGCGGCGTAATCTGGACAGAGCCCAGCCCTGCCTGGCATATCGTGGCGGCTGCTGATTTCACTGGGGACAGTAAGGCCGACATCCTCTGGTGGAATAGCAGCACAGGACAGGTCTTTCTCATGCGGACAAACGGCCTGGGCGCAGCCACGGGGGCCATGATCTACACCGAGGCCAACACAGCCTGGAAAATCGCAGGTAGCGGCGACTTCAACGGGGACGGCTTCGCGGACATCCTGTGGCGGAATACGACCACCGGGCAAATCTACGAGATGCCCATGCTGAATGGGATACCCCAGACTGGGGGCATCGTTTGGACCGAACTGAGTCCTCTGTGGCAGATCGTAGCCATCGGCGATTTCAACGGAGATGGCAAGGAGGACATCGTCTGGCGGAACAGCGCCACGGGTCAGATCTACCAGATGTTGATGGACGGGCTGGCGATCAAGGCTGGGGCCGGGATCTACTCCGAACCTGACCCGAGATGGGGCATGACGGAACAAACCAATCAGGTTCCGTCCCTTATGTTTGTCCTTTCTGGCAACGTTCCCCTGGAGGTCGTCAGCATCCCCGGAGGCACCTTCACCATGGGTTCACCGATTACAGAGTTGGCCCGACTCTCCGACGAAGGCCCGCAGCATCAAGTCACCCTCAGCCCCTTCTACATGGCGAAATTCTCGACGACCCAGGCCCAGTGGGTGGCGCTGCTGGGAAGCAATCCGAGCTACTTCACCGGGGACCTCAACCTCCCCGTGGAGCAGGTGAGTTGGAATGACATCACCCAGGTGAACGGTTTCCTGGACAAGCTGAACGCGGCCACGGCAGCCACGCGCCCGGCGGGCTTGGTGTTTCGTCTGCCCACGGAAGCCGAGCGGGAATATGCCGCCCGGGGTGGCACCACCACTCGTTTCTACTGGGGGGACGATCCCACCTTCAGTGAGGTTGGGGCCTTCGCTTGGCATTCTGATGACTCCGGATCGACCACTCACCCCGTGGGGCAGAAATTTCCGAATGCCTATGGACTCTATGACATGAGCGGGAATGTCTGGGGGTGGTGCCAGGACTGGTTCGGAGGCTACGGTAGCGCAGCCCAGCTGGATCCAGCAGGGCCTGCGACAGGCTTGCACCGGGTGCTGCGTGGTGGCGGTTACAGCAACGATGACCTCAGCCTCCGATCGGCGGATCGGACCAACACCAGCCCGACGGATCGCTATCCCGACCTCGGGTTCCGGGTGGTGTTGGGGGCCCCGAGGATCCCTTGATCTGTTCCTGGGTGGCGAGGCAAACCTGAACCGCACGCTGATCGCCCAGGGCGGTGGTGGATAGCCGCATAGCTGTGTTGTAGAAATCGAACAAGGACCTCCCCCACAGAGCCGGGCAACGGTGCGCATCTGCGGCCCCAGCAAGGATCCTGGGCCTACTGGAGAGCGGACATGAGAGCCAAGGGTTTGTTCACGCGGTCACGGCCCTAGCCTTCCTGCTGACCTTCACACCCGCCTGGACTGCCACCCTGCTATCGCTGCGGCGAGCCAGTCGACCTGGGCTGCAGGGTCACTGGATGACATGGTGCGTGCCGCCATACTGATCCCGGAGAGCCTGCATGCCCAGCCTACGAGTCGCCTATGTGGACACGGAGACCACCGGTCTATCTGCCTACTCTGACCGGATCATCGAGCTCGCCATCGTGCTGGCAGAGGTGGACTGGGAGACAGGCCAGCTCCTCCAGCGGCTGGACCAGTACCAGGGCCTTCAGGACCCGGGCCGTCTGATCCCTGCTGACGCGATGGCCGTCCACGGAATCACGGATGCAATGGTGCGGGGACATCGGATTGATGCTCACACTTGCAAGGGGCTCCTTGCCGCCGCTGACCTCTGTCTCGCCCACAACAGTGGGTTCGACAAGGGCTTCGTGGCCCAGGTGGTTTCAGAGGCCCCCGGTTTAACCTGGGGCTGCACCTGTCGGGGGATCCCGTGGAAGAAGCTCTATCCTTCCATCCAGTCCACCGCGCTGCAGAGCCTCAGCCGGTACTTCGGCTCTGAGAAGGGGGTCGCCCACCGGGCCCTGGGCGATGTGGAGACCACGATGAACCTGGTCACTCTCCCAGGCATCCAGGGGGCCCGCGCCTTCCAGCACTACCTTCTGCACAAGAAGATCAGACGGGAAGGCCTGAAGGCTGAGGTTGTGGTCTTGCCGGACCCTGCCTTCCAGAGGCAGCTGCTCCGGTAGCTGGCAACCGCTGGGGCAGGTTGCGAGGCTACAGCAGCAGCGTTGACGCCCACGAACGGGAGCCGCTGGGTCTACTCCTGAGTAGAAATTACCCCGGTGATCTCGCGGCGGTGCGGGTTTCATGCAACCTGATCTGGTAGTCTTCAACCAATCCAACGGATCACACGCATATGACCATCGCTCCCGGCAGTCACTTAGGCCCCTATGAGATCACCTCCCAGGTAGGGGCTGGCGGAATGGGGGTGATCTATCGGGCCAGGGACACAAGGCTGGGCCGCGAGGTCGCCATCAAGGTTCTGCCACCTGCCTTTGCTGAAGACGCCGAGCGCCTCCGCCGCTTTGAACAGGAAGCCCGGACCACCAGCTCCCTCAGTCATCCCAACATCCTCTCGGTGTTCGATACGGGGGTTCATGAAGGCTCCCCTTACCTCGTCATGGAGCTCCTGGACGGCGCGAATCTGAGGGAGAGGATGGACGGCCAGGCCCTCCCCCTGCGCAAGGCCGTGGAGATCGCCCGAAGCGTGGCTGAGGCCCTTGCGGCCGCGCACGGGAAAGGGATCATCCACCGGGACATCAAACCCGAGAATATCTTCCTGACAAAAGACGGTCGGGTGAAGGTGCTCGACTTCGGTCTGGCCAAGTATCGAGAGCTGGTGCTCGGGAACAACCAGTCCAACCTGCCTACCAATGCTGTCGTCTCCGGAGAGACCGGAGCCGGAGCCCTGCTGGGCACCGTGGGCTACATGGCACCCGAGCAGGTGAATGGGGGGGCTGTTGATGCCCGTACGGATCTGTTCGCCCTGGGAATCACCCTCTACGAGATGGTGAGCGGAAGGAGGGCCTTCAAGGGCGACAGCACGATCGAGACCCTGCACGCCATCCTGAAAACAGAACCACCCGATTTCCCTCCCGAGCTGAAGGTTTCACCTGTTCTTGAGCGAGTCATCCGGCGTTGCCTCGAGAAGGAACCCGAGGCCCGGTTTCAATCCGCGAGAGACCTGGCTTTCGCGCTGGAACACCTGGGGAGTGGCAGCCAGACCTCAGGGACAGGCACCTCGCCAATGGTCCGGCCCCTGTCGAAGCGAGCTCGCTGGGTGCCACTGGCCGCAGTGGGTCTGGGGCTGGTTGTCCTCCTTGCCGTTGGCTTCCTGCTGGGTTCTCGGCGTTCTCAGGGATCGAACTTCAAGATGGAGTCGGTGCTCCCTTCCCCTATGGCTGTCACCAGTGCCCGGTTCATGCCCGACGGCAAACAGATAGTGTTCAGTGCCAACACCGTGGACGGAGAGGAAGAGCTGTATCTGCAGGCCCCAGGGGAGCCTGTCCCCCGGCTTCTTGGCGTGAAAAACGCAAGGATACTCGCGGTTTCTCCACGGGGAGAGATGGCTCTGAATTGGAAAACGCAGGGGAAATATGTATTTGCTGTTCTGGGGGCTCCGGGTCTCGTTCCGAGAATCATCCATGATCAGGAAGTGAATGCCGCCTGCTGGGATGAAGAGGGGAAAGAGCTGATCATCAAGTTCGTTGAATACGAAGGCCAGCCCACCCAGGCCTTCGTCTACAAGGGGAAGTTGCTTTACCGCGTCCCCTATGGCTATGGAGTGGGCGGGTTCACGCTCCGTCCGGATGGGAAGGGCATTTGCTTCATCGAGTGGCTGCCGGGAAACCCCATGATCACTTCGGTGGATTTCAATGGCCAGGTTGATTTCCAACGGTCCGTTGGAAACGGCGCACCCTCAGCGAACGTTTCAGTGATGCGCGCTGGGGGGAGAGTTATCGGTCTGGACGCAGCAAGAAATGAGCTGGTGGCCTTTGATGATCAGGGGCGGCGCACCAGTGATCTCATGGCACTTGCTGGAGAAGCAAGCATCCTTGATGGCCTACCTGATGGGAGCCTTCTGCTCTCACCCATTGCCCGAGAATGGCCAGCTTTTCGAATCTGGTGGAAGCAACCGACTCAGCCGCACCCGGAATTGGTTTCAAGCTCAGGGTGGGGCATTCCTAAATTATCAAAGGGGGGGCTTATTCTAGGAACGACCCAGTTTGTCCCTGAAGGTGAGGAATCCTGGTTGTTCCATAAAGGTTCCAATGCCTTCACGCCAATTGGGATGGGGATGCTCCATGGCCTCGCCGAGGAAGGTGATCGCGCCCTCGTATCAAGGCCCTCACAGGAGGGGGGCTATGGGCTATGGGTCACTCCCACCGGCTCTGGGAAGGAAGTCAAAGTCCAGGGCAATTGGATAAGCATTTCTGGGCATTTCTTCCCTAATGGTGAGCAGGCGCTTATCTCCGGGCTTGCTGTAGGTGCACCCGATGTAAAGCAGCTTTCCTACATTCTGGACACCCAGTCTGGAGAGTTGAAACCTCTGCCCTTCAAGGCTGTGGGCCCTGTTTCGGAGGACGGGAAATGGGCCTTCTCACGACCGGAGGGAAAAAGTTCGACTCTCTACGGGCGCATCAATCTGGAGACCGGGCAGAGGATTCCCTTGCCTGATTCCTGTAGAGATCGGCGCCCAGTGGAATGGGTTAAATCGGGCCAAGAAATCTGGACCCTGCTCTACACGAACCCGGATCGAGGTGAAATGCTCTTTCCTGTGGAGCTGGCACGGGTTGATCTGAAGACAGGTCGGATCCTGTCAACTGAACTCATCAAGGGGCCAGGGGTAAAAGGGGCATCCTTGCTGGTGCTCTCCATCACGCGTGACGGTCAATCCTTTGCCTACACGGAAGGAACTCCAAGCCAGGATCAGACCAGACTCTACCGATTGTCCCCAGGGAAGCCCTGAGACCCGGTTTGTCCGCTTCACGCCCTACAATGAAGGGTTGCCCGGAGGCTGCCTGCGTCTGATCGTCGCTGAGAAACCCAGCATGGGGCGTGCCCTGGCGGAGGCTCTGGGTCTCACGGAGCGGGGGCGCAACCTCATCGAGGGCAAGGGGATCGTGGTGACCTGGTGCGTGGGGCACCTGGTGGAGGCGCTGAACCCCGAGGGCTACGACCCCGCCTGGAAGGCCTGGCGCTGGGACCGCCTGCCCATCTTTCCGGAGCCCTTCCGCTACGCCCCCATCGCGCAGACGAAAGAGCAGTTCGAGGTGGTGGCGCGCCTGCTCAACCGGGCCGACATCACGGACGTGGTGAACGCCACGGACGCCGGCCGGGAAGGGGAGCTGATCTTCGACCTGGTCTATCGCCTGGCCGCGTGCGAGAAGCCCGTGCTGCGCTTCTGGACCTCCAGCCTGACCCCGGAGGCCATCCAGGCCGCCTACGGCTGCATGAAGCCCGGCGAGGCCTACACAGGCCTGCGGGAAGCCGCGCGCAGCCGCCAGGAGGCCGACTGGCTGGTGGGCATCAACGCCACCCGGGCCCAGACCTTGCGCATGCGGCGGAGCGGGGCCGAGGACGGCGTGTGGAGCGTGGGGCGCGTGCAGACGCCGACCCTGGCCCTGCTGGTGCGCCGGGAGCTGGAGATCCGGGACTTCACGCCCCAGTCCTTCTGGACCCTGCGGGCCCGCTTCCTCCATCCCAACGGCAGCTATGAGGGGCGCTGGTTCAGGGAGCAGGGCGACCAGGCCGTGGAGCGGTTCACCACCGAGGCCGAGGCGCTGGCCCTGGCCGCCCGGCTGGAGGGCCAGCCCGGGAAGGTCCGCAGCGCCACCGGCCGCACCGAGAAGAAGAAGCCGGAGCTGCTCTACGACCTGACGGCTCTGCAGAAAGAGGCCAACAAGCGCTTCGGCTTTACCGCCGAGGGCACCCTGGGGCTGGCGCAGAGCCTCTACGAGAAGCAGCTGATCTCGTACCCCCGCACCAACAGCCGCCACCTCACCGAGGCTGACGCGCTGAAGGCGCCCCACTGGATCAAGGCCCTGGCCCAGGGCCAGCTCACGGAGCTGCAGCCCTTCCTGGACGAGCTGCGCAAGCGCTGGCCCGTGAAGCTGGACAAGCGGTTCGTGAACGACAAGGAAGTGGAGGACCACGCGGCCCTGGTGCCCACGGAGAAGCCCGCCCGGGGTTTGGCCGGTGACGAACTGCGGATCTACGACCTCATCGCCCGGCGCTTCCTGGGCGCCTACTTCCCGGACCGGGTGGAGGCCAAGACCACGATCATCACCGAGGTGGACGGCGAGACCTTCAAGACCAACGGTACGGTCGTGAAGGAGGAGGGTTGGTCCGCGGTGGATCCGCCGCATCGCCGCAAGAAGGTCGAGAAGGTGGCCGATCCCGCCGAAGCCGAAGAAGATGGCGAGGAGGAGGTCGAGGGTGGCCTGCCCGTTGTGAAGAAGGGCGAGGCCGTGGAGACTACCTCGCTGCACCCCAAGGAGGGCAAGACCACGCCGCCCAAGCGCATGAGCGAGGGCGATCTGCTGTCGGCCATGCAGGGCGCGGGCCGGGAGCTGGATGACGAGGCTCTCCGCGGGGCCATGCGGGACTGCGGGCTCGGTACGCCAGCCACCCGCGCCAACATGATCGAGACCCTCATCAAGCGCACCTACATCGACCGCAAGCGCAACGTGCTGGTACCCACGGACAAGGGCATCCGCCTGATCCAGGGCCTGCCGGCCGAGGCCCTGCGGAGCGCCGAGCTGACCGGCAGCTGGGAGGCCCGCCTGGAGCGCATGCGCCGGGGCGAGGAGACCCGCACGGCCTTCATGGCGGACATCCGTGGTTTCGTCGCCACCGTGGTGGCCGAGCTCCAAGACGCCCCGGCCCCCCAGGCCCACGGGATTCCCTGCGCCACCTGCGGCAAGCCCATGCGCATCCTCCCCAGCACCCGGCGCGGCGACTTCTTCCACCGCTGCTCGGACTGCAACGTGACCCTCCCCATCGTGAAGACCGCGGGCTAGGCGGCGTCCGGGCTGGGTTCATTAAATAATTTATGGCGTCAATGCATTCCGGGGCCTATGTTGAGGGCTCTGGTCTCCCCAGGAGGTTCCATGTCCAGCCTGACCGCCCCGCAGCTGCAGCTCTCCTTCGAGTTCGCCGAGACCCTGGTCCAGCACCTGCAGGAGGCCTCCCGGCAGGTCGATACGGCAGTCCTGTTGCGGGATGCCGAGGCGCTGCGGGCTCAGATCAACGCCCAGGCCCGTTCGGCGCAGCCCGAGCATTGATAATGATCTGGATGGGGAAAAAGTAGCTTGGAGGTTGGGACCTGGGAACCCCGTTCAGTTGCTCCTTCGCCCTGGTCTCACTACCAAGGGCCATGCTCCGAATCCAGGGCCAGAAAGGCAATAAAACCAAAGGAAATCGGTGAGGAACGGTGATAGCGGCTCCTGGCGCTGGACTGCCTCCAGGCTGCACCCGCTCAGGCGAGCCGCCCGAAGCAGGTCCAGGGCTCCAGGCCGGGCAGGGGGACGGCGCCCGCCAGGGCCACGGGGCGGAAGCCGGGGCGGCCTGGGGGCTGAGCTCGGTTTGTAGGGGGAGTCTGCAGGACCGGCGAGGGCACGGCTAGGGCGTCGGGGTGGCAGGGGTCGGTCGGGGCAGGGAGCATGCGACCAGTCTGGATCCGGGGATTGGACAGTGCATGACCAGTGGCCACCCGAGGGTGGACTCTTGCCTTGGGGCGCTGCCGGTTAGGATGGCAGGGGAAGCCACCGCACCGAACCCCCCGGGAGAACCCCCATGAACCCAGCCGATGGAAGCCGCCCCGAGCGCGATGCTGAGCCGCAACCCGAGTGGCAGGTGGTGCTGCCCTCCTGGGAACCTGCAGATCCCGAACATCCTACGGCGGAAGAGCTGGAAGCCTACGGCGCCGCCCTGGAGCGGACGCGGCTGGACTCCATCCGGACCATGGAGGCCCTCGCCGCCCTCACTGAGGCTAGGCTGCAGGACCCCGGCGTTCCCGACCCACAAAAGGAGGAGCTGCGCCAGGCCCTCCTCCAGGCCACCGAATACCTGAACGTGCTGCGCGGCTGAGCCGGTCAAGTCCAGCCGGGGCGTGGCTCAGCTGGCCTTGCGGCGGCGGCTTCTGCCGTTCGCGGCGGCGGCTTCCTCTTCCCCGAAGAAGCCATCGGCCCAGGGGTCGATCATGCCGGCCTTCCAGTCCTGGATGGCCCGGAGCACCTCGTCGGGGAGCTCGTCATCGGAAGCCGGCCATGCGGACTCCTGGAGCTGCTGCCCGGATTCAAGCATCTGCATGGTCTGTTCGCGCATGGGGCAACTCCTCGTCCCGTGGTCTGCCGAAGGGGCTCATAGAATCACGTCAAGCGCAATGGTGACCATGTTTATTCCATTTAAAAATAGGCAATTAAGCCCTAAAAAAACCTTGAAATGACTAGGTTTTTTTGAAAACAACCCATTGCTATCGGGACAGGAATGGGACTCTGGGCCGAGGCTGGGGGCGCCCCGGACGTTCGCCGACTTCCGCGGGCTAGAATAGGTCTCAGCTGTCCCGGTCTGGAGTCACCATGCGCCATCTTGTGAGCCTTGTGTCCGTCGTCTTCATGGCGGCGCTGCTCGCCTGCGGCGGGGGAGGCTCCAGCGCTCCCGCCCCCACGGGCCGCCTCACGGTGCGGCTGGGGTCGGACAGCTTTCCCGGCTACACCCAGGCCGTCGTGAGCCTCGAGAAGGTGGAAACCAGCGGGGACGGGGTCCACTGGGTCGCCCTTGGCAACGTCCGGGCCACCTATGATCTGCTGGCCCTGCAGAGCGGTCACAGTGCGCTGCTGGTCTCCGCGGCTCAGGTCACGGCCGGCACCTACACGCAGTTCCGCCTGACCTGGGCCACGGTGAACTATGCCGATGGCGCCATGCAGCCCGGCTATGTGGCCTTTCCCGCCGCGACCCGCGCCGTCCTGACCCTGCCTGCCACGACCACCCTGACGGGCTCCATCAACGTGCCCGCGGATGGGACCGCCACAGCCCAGCTCATGCTCAGCGGCCACCAGGCGGTGCAGCAGCGCGCCGCCACCGGCTACCTCTTCCAGGCCACGGGGACGGCCTTCGACCTGAGCACCGCTGCCCGCATCACGGGTCACCTCGCGGACGGAGTGACGCCCCTGGCGGGCGTCGAGGTCTTTGCGGAGACCGTGGACGGGGCCGAATTGGCCACGCTTCAGCGCCGGGCCTTCACGGATGGGAGCGGGAACTACGCCCTGGAAGGCCTGGCCACGGGCAGCGTCTACTTCGTGACTGCGCAGCCCGCGGGCACCACCAGGAGCTACGCCGCCGTGGCGGCCGCGCCGGTCAACGCCCTGACAGCCACCAATGACACGGCGGACCTGGGCTTCAGCAGCGCCCAGGCGCCCGGCACCCTGACCGTGACCATCACTCCCGCCTCCAGCCAGTCTCAGGGCACCTGGGCCGAGCTGAGGCAGACCGTGGCCACCGGCGCCTCGGGGGCCAAGGCGCTCATCGTGCGGTCCCAGACTGTGGTCACGGGAGTAGCCCAGGACCAGGCCGGGATCACGGGGCTGGCGCCGGGGAGCTATGGCGTCGCCGCCCAGCGCAGCAGCTCGGGCGGGACTCCGATAATGAAGACCGGCACCCAGGTGGTGGTGCTTTCTGGCGCCTTTTCGACCACCAGTCTCTCCTTCCCCTGATCCTCCGAGAGCGGCTGCCCCGCTATTATTAAGCGGTGCAGGCCCATCCCCACCCTCGGGTCTTGACAAGCGGAAGCGCCGGGAGGAATACCGTGGGTATCAAGGACAGCATCATCGATCTCATGCCTGGCCGCCTGGTCCGCGTGTTCGCCTCGCCCTACATCGCGGGCAAGGGCATCGCCAGCGGCGTGGCCAAGGCCGAGGAGCTGCACGGGAAGCAGGGGCTCTACTCCACCGTGGACCTGCTGGGCGAGGAGGTCTTCCAGCGGGAGGATGTCGAGGCCATGGTCCAGCTCTACTTCCGCATGATCGAGGCCCTGAAGGGCCGCCCCTTCGCCAGCATCAGCCTCAAGCCCACCCAGCTTGGCCTCAACGAGAGCGAGGCCTACTGCCAGGACAACCTGCGGCGCATCGTGGCCGCCGCCGCCGGGGCAGGTCTCCACGTCACCCTGGACATGGAGGACCGCCACTTCACGGACGTCACGCTCCGGATGTTCCGGGTCATCCGCGACGAGTTCGACAACTTCGGCATCGTGCTCCAGAGCCGCCTCTTCCGCACGGACGAGGACATCCGGCAGCTCCACGCCAAGCCCTGCAAGGTGCGCATCTGCATCGGCATCTACACCGAGCCGCCGGAAGTCTCGCTCCAGGACAAGCCGGCCATGAAGGATAAGCTCTTCGAGCACGTGCAGCTGCTCCTGGACCACGGCCACTACCCCGAGATCGCCACCCACGACGAGCCCCTGCTCCGGCGCTGCCTGGCCTACCTCGACGCCAAGGGCGTGGCCCGGGATGCCTACGAGTTCCAGATGCTGCTGGGCGTGCCCCGCACGGAGCTCCAGCAGGAGATCGTCAAGCGGGGGCAGATCATGCGGCTCTACGTGCCCTTCGCCGAGGACTGGAAGTACGCGGTGCACTACCTCAAGCGCCGCCTCGCCCACAACCCGGCCATGGCGGTCATGGTCATGGGGAACCTTTTCCGCAGCTGATTCCCTGTTGGGAAATCCATTCTGCTCCGGTATGGTGTTCCGGTGGGACCGGTTCCCACCCCTCTGGAGACTCCGATGAAAAAGATGCTGGCCCTCCTCCTGGTGAGTTCCTTCGCGCTGGTGGCCTTTGCGGCCGACGAGAAGAAGCCCGAGTCCAAGAAGTCGTCCTGCGGCATGGCCTGCTGCGAGAAGAACAAGGCCGCCTCCTGCAAGGAGTGCCCGGACTGCGGCGGCAAGAAGAAGGGTGGCGCCAAGAAGGAAGCCCCCAAGAAGGACGAGGCCCCCAAGTAGCCCTGATTCCCACGCGGTTGCCCGCGCAAAACCCCGGAGCCTGGCTCCGGGGTTTTGCGTTTGACCCCTGATCATGATTGTCTGGACCTGATGAAACAACGACCCTGGATCCCCGCAGCGGTGCTGCTCTCCCTGGCGGCCCTCGCGGCGGCCGGCTGGTTCTGGACCCGCGAGCCGCTGGCCCCGGCGACCCAGGAGACGACAGCTTCAAAGCCCGGTGGCCTGCGGCGCCAGGCGCCCCGGCGGGAGCGGCTGGTGGACCAGACGCCCCTGCTCACGGCCCGGAGCCTCCTGCCCCTGGCCCTGACCGGCGAAGAACAGCAGCTGGCCCGCCAGGCCGAACGCCTGGCCAACCACGAGGTGGACCTCGCTTTCGCCGATGCCCTGCGGCGAGCCGCCCTGGCCCCAGCCCAGGCCTCGCCGGAGCTCAAGGCCCTGGCGGACACCAAGCTCAAGGCTGAGACCCAGGTCGAGGCCGACCGGCAGGTTCTCCAGCGGCTCACGCAGCAGCTCGCGGGCGCCGGCCTGGCCACCAGGGGTGCCCTGCAGGATCAGCTGGAAGTCGCCAAGGCCCAGCTGGAACTGGACGGGGATGAGCTCGACGCCGCCGCCGAGGACCTCGCCCGGGCTGGTGGGGACTCTCAGGCCCGGATCCGGCGCCTCAAGGAGGCTCACGAAGCCGCGGATCGGGAGTCCTCACGGCTGCTGGCGGCCACCCCCGCCACGCCCGCTTTCCAGGTCGGCAGCCTGGCCGGTCGGATCGGCGAGGGGCTGGCCCTGCGCGCCAAGGGTGCCCGCCTGGAGACCGCCAGGCAGGAGGCCCTGGCCAAGGCGCAGCTGCTGACCCAGCGCCACGAGATCCTCTCCCAGGCCAGCAAGAAGGATCAGGAAGACCGCGAGGCCGCGAAGTACTGGGCCAAGAACCTGGTGCGGGAGAGCTCGCAGGGACCCGGCCGCGACCAGGCCCAGCAGGCGGTGTCCTACCTCAAGCAGTACTCCGAGGATCAGCGCCGACTCGCCGACATGGGCCGCCGCATCCAGGACCAGAAGGCCCTGGCCGAGGTCTACGGCACCTGGAAGTCCGTGGTCGACGGCTACGGCCTGACCAGCCTGCACCACGCCCTCGCGCGGCTCCTGTGGATTCTGGGGCTCGCCCTGGCGGCCTTCCTGATGGGCATGCTGGTGGACCACCTGTTCCACCGCGCCGCGGGCGAGAAGAAGAGCGCGGGCACCCTGCGGGTGGTGGTGAAGCTGGTGCTGCAGGTGCTCTGCGGCCTTGCCATCCTGTTCATCTTGTTCGGCCTGCCCGCCCAGACCACGACGGTCCTCGGCCTGGCGGGCGCGGGCCTGACCGTGGCCATGAAGGACTTCATCGTGGCCTTCTTTGGCTGGTTCATCCTCATGGGCCGCAACGGCATCCGTGTGGGCGACTGGGTGGAGATCCGCGGGGTCGGTGGCGAGGTGGTCGAGATCGGCCTCCTGCGCACGGTCGTGATGGAGACCGGCAGCTGGGCCGACGCCGGGCATCCCACGGGCCGGCGCGTGGCCTTCGTGAACAACTTTGCCATCGAGGGGCACTTCTTCAACTTCTCCACCTCCGGTCAGTGGATGTGGGACGAGCTGATCCTCCTGATTCCCACGGGGCAGGACCCCTATCCCGTCATCGACGGCATCCAGAAGCTGGTGGAACGCGAGACCGAGGCCAACGCCCACCTCGCGGAGCAGGAGTGGCAGGGCGCCACGGCGCGCTATCATGTGAAGTCCTTCTCGGCGGCGCCCGGCCTGAACATCGTGCCCTCCAACAACGGCATCGAGATCCGGGTCCGCTACATCACCCGGGCCTTCGAGCGCCACGAGACCCGCCTGCGGCTGAATCAGGCGGTGGTTGAACTCATGCATGGTCCCCGCGGGGATGCCGGCAGCCCCGGCGGAAAAGGCGAGGCCTGATGATTTCGTTCTCCAGTGTCAGCAAGCAGTACGGCCGGCAGGTGCTCTTCATCGAAGCGGACTTCCAGCTCAATCCGGGCGAGAAGGTCGGCCTCGTGGGGCCCAACGGCGCCGGCAAGTCCACGCTGTTCCGCATGATCATGGGCGAGGAGTCACCGGACGACGGCACCGTCAGCCTGCCCAAGAAGCTCACCCTCGGCTACTTCCGGCAGGAGGTGGATGAGATGTCCGGCCGCTCCGTGCTGGACGAGGCCATCGCCGGCAGCGGCCGTCTGGGCGACCTGCACCACGAACTCACGGACCTGGAGCACGCCCTCTCGGATCCGGAGCGGGCCGATGAGATGGAGGCCATCCTGGACCGCTTCGGCCACGTGCAGGAGGAATACCAGCACCGGGGCGGCTACGAGCTGGAAGCCCGGGCCCGCGCCTGCCTGCAGGGCCTCGGCTTCGAAGAGGACCAGATCGACGGCGACGTGGGCGCCCTCTCCGGCGGCTGGAAGATGCGCGTCTCCATGGCCAAGGTGCTGCTCGGCAGCTTCGACGTGCTGCTCATGGACGAACCCACCAACCACCTGGATATCGAGTCGATCCTGTGGCTCGAGACCTTCCTGAAGTCCGTGTCCTCGACCCTGCTCATGACCTCCCATGACCGGGACTTCATGAACCGTGTGGTGACCAAGGTGTTGGAGATCGACGGCGGCGACATCGTCACCTACTCCGGCAACTACGACTTCTACGTGCGGGAGCGGGAGACCCGGGAGGCCAACCAGGAGGCCGCCTACGCCCGCCAGCAGGCCAAGCTCGCCAAGGAGCAGCGCTTCATCGAGCGGTTCTCCGCCCATGCCGCCAAGGCCGCCCAGGTGCAGAGCCGCGTGAAGGCCCTGGACAAGATCGAGCGCATCGAGGCGCCCCGGCGGCGCCAAGTGGTGAAGTGGAACTTCCGCATTCCCGGCCGCTCCGGCGACGACGTAGCGATGCTGGAAGGCGTCGGCAAGGCCTACGGGCCCCGCCGCATCTATGACGACTTCGCGCTGCACATCCGGCGCGGCGAGCGCTGGTGCGTCATGGGCCGCAACGGCGCCGGCAAGTCCACCCTGCTGAAGATGATCTCCGGGGCCGTGCAGCCGGACACGGGCACCGTGCGCCTGGGTGCCAGCCTCAAGCTGGGCTACTTCTCCCAGCAGGCCCTGGACCTGCTGAACCCGGACCTGACGGTGCTCGAACAGATGCAGCAGGACTTCCCCATGGAGGGGCTGGGCGTTGTCCGGAACCTGCTGGGCGCCTTCCAGTTCTCCGGGGATGACGTGGACAAGAAGGTGCGCGCCCTCTCCGGCGGCGAGAAGTCCCGCCTGGTGATGGCGCGGATGCTCTTCGATCCGCCCAACTTCCTGGTGCTGGACGAGCCCACCAACCACCTGGATCTGGCCACCAAGGAGATGCTCATCGAGGCGCTCAAGGACTTCGAGGGCACCATGCTCTTCGTCTCCCACGACCGCGCCTTCCTGCGCGGCCTCGCCAACCGAGTGCTGGAGCTGGCCGGCGAAGAGCACGACCGGCCCCTGCTGTTCAGCGGCAGCTACGCCGAATACGTCGAGAGCACCGGCCGGGAAGCGCCAGGGGTGCACAACTAGGGACACGCCCGGAATCGGCTGCGCCGATTCCGAGCTAGGAAAAGATTCCTGGGGATCAGCCGCTGACGCGCAGGGGCGGGGGCGGCTCACACTCGAGGACGAGCCAGGCGCCGGTGCGGGGGTGGGCGAGCTCGAGGCGGTGGGCGTGGAGGCGGTAGCCGGGGTCGCCGGGCAGGGCGGTGGTGCCGGGCAGGGGCAGGCCGCCGGGGCCGTAGAGGGGGTCGCCCACCAGCGGGTGGCCCGCCCAGGCCAGGTGGATGCGGATCTGGTGGGGGCGGCCGGTGCGGATCTCCACATCCAGCAAGGATGAATCCGAACGGCGCTCCAGCACGGTCACGCAGCTCTCGGAGGGGCGCCCGCCGGGCGCGGCCGCGTGGAGGAAGCCGAGGGGCGCGTAGGGCACCTCCCCGATGGGGGCCGTGACCGGGAAGGCGTCGAGGTCCGGCTGGCCGGTGCAGAGGGCGCGGTAGACCTTGCGGGTGCGCCCGTCGCTGAAGGCTGCCTGGAGCGGCTGGCGCGCCGCGACGGTGCGGGCGAAGAGCACGAGGCCCGAGGTGCCCCGGCCCAGGCGGTGCATGGGGCTGGCCTCGGGCACCCGCCGACGCACCAGGGCCAGCAGCGTGTGCTCCAGGAACTCACCCCCGGCGGGCAGGGTCGGCAGGCCGCTGGGCTTGGCCACGGCGAGCAGGTCGGCGTCTTCGTAGAGGATGGCCGTGGCGAGGGGGACCTCGGGCTCCACCCAGGGGGGCCGGACCCAGCTGAGCTGCTGGCCGGCCCGGAGCCGGTCCCCGGGCTGCGCGGTCTCGTCGCCGAGGAACACCTGGCCCCGGTCGATGCGGTCCTGCCATTCCTCGCGGGAGGCCAGCGGGAACCGCTGCGCCAGGTGGTCGAGCACCGTCCGCCCCGCCGCGGCGGAACTGACCTGCTCCCCGTGGCGGTATCCCTGGTTCGGCGTTGACATGAACATCCCGGTGCCACCGGGAGTGCCCCGGTTGGCTCCCGTCTAATATCGCAGCTTGAACCGCTGCACGGTCTCCTTGAGGTTCTCGGCCACCCGCGACAGGTCCTCGGAGGTCCGGGCCACTTCCTGCACCGTGGCCGCCAGCTGGTGAGTGGCCGTGGCGTTCTGTTCCAGCCGGGTCGCGGTCTGGTTCATCATGCGGCTCACGTCCTGGCTGGTCTTCGCCTGGCCCTGGCTGAGGCCGCTGATGTCGTGGATGTTGCTCGAGACCTGGGAGATCCGGTCCCGGATCGCCTCCAGGTGGTGCAGGGTCACGTCCACGCTGGAGGCGCCTTCGGCCACGGCCTCCTGCATGGCGTGGATGGTCTCCTCGATCTCCTTGGCGCTCTGGCCGCTGCGCTCGGCGAGGATGCGGACCTCCTCGGCGACCACGGCGAAGCCCTTGCCCTGGGTGCCGGCCTTGGCCGCTTCGATGGCGGCATTCAGCGACAGCAGGTTGGTCTGCCGGGCGATGCCCTGGATCACCTTTACGGCCTGGACGATGCGGGCGGTGGCCTGCTGGATGGCCTCCATGCCCTGGGCCGTGCCCCGGCCGGTCTCGGCGCCGCGATCGGTGTCCTGCACGGCCTCCTCGGCCTTGGTGCCGGTCTGGTGCGTGTGGTTGGCCATGGACTCCACGTTGGCGTCCAGCTGCCGCAGGGCCCCCAGAACTTCCTGTCCCGCCTGACGCAGCGCCTCGCCCACGCGAGCCGTCTCCTGGACGGTGGCGTTCATCTGGTCCGCGCTGGCGGCCAGCTCGGTGCTGCCCGAGGCCACCTGCTCGGAGGCCTGGCCCATGCTGCCGAGGGCCTGGTTGAGGTCGGTCACCATGCGGTTGAAGGTCTCGGCCACCCGGCCGATCTCGTCCTGGCTCTCCACAGGGGCCTGCACGGTCATGTCGCCGCCCGCGACCTTGGCGATGGTCTCCGAGAGGTGCTGCAGCGGATTGAGGATCGCGGTCTTCACCCGGCGGGTGATGATGCCGCTGATCACGATGAGCAGGGCCGCCCCACCGAGGATGGAGATGAGCCGGATGTTCCGCTCGCTGCGGTAGAGCCCGGCCATGGACTTGGAGACCCCGAAGGCCGCCACCAGCACTCCGGATGGATTGCCCTTGAAGGTCTCGATGCCGAAGGCGGAGTGGCACTGAATGCAAGAGTCTTTGTTCCGTCCGGGGCTGAGCACGTAGATGCGGGGCTCGCCCTTGGTATCGGTGTAGTGGAGCACGCGCTGCTCGGAGGCCGGGTTGCTGGCGAAGAAGGCGAGGCTGGTTCGCTCGAAGGCCTCGGCGGCCCGGTCGGCGGTGAACTGCCCTTCCCGGACCCGGTGGAAGTCCAGGCCGCGGCTGCGGCAGTAGTCCTCGGCGTCCGCATGGAACATGGAGCGCGAGGCCACCGCCAGGGAGGTCAGCTGCTCTTCAAAGGCCTGTTCCGCCTGGGTCGTCTGGTAGGCGCTGACGCCCCAGATGACGACCCCTAGGAGGGCGGCCAGCGAGAGGGCCACAGGCAGGAAGAACTTGAGCGCCAATCCCTTGCGGTTCATGAGTCCACCCCCTGGCCAGGCGGTCCGGAGACCAACCTAGGTAGGAATCGACTCAAATGACCAAGAGGTTGAGTTGTGGCCAAAAATAAATCAGCTACCGATGAACACCGATGAACACCGATAAAGGCATGATAAAAACAGGTACTGAGGTGTTTCAGCTCTTTCTTTATCCGCTTTTAATCGGTGTTAATCGGTGTTCATCGGTGGTTAAAAAGCATTTTTTTCTGTGCCAGACCCGATCTCGGTCCCGGGGCCTCAGCGCAGCCGGAACCGCTGGACGGTGGCCTTGAGGCTTTCGGCGACCTGGGCCAGGTCGTCCGAGGTCCGGGCGATCTCCTCCACCGTGGCCGCCAGCTCATGGGTGCCGGTGGCGTTCTGGTCCAGCCGGGCCGAGGTCTGGTTCATCATCTCGCCCACTTTCTGGCTGGTGTCCGCCTGGCCCTTGCTGAGGGTCCCGATCTCGTGGATGTTGGTCGAGACCTGGGAGATGCGGTCCCGGATGGCCTCCAGGTGGTGGAGGGTGACGTCCACGCTGGTGGCGCCGCCGTTCACCGCGTCCAGCATGGCCTGGATGGTGTCTTCGATCTCCTTGGCGCTCTGCCGGCTGCGCTCGGCCAGCTTGCGCACTTCGTCTGCCACCACGGCGAAGCCCTTGCCCTGGGCGCCCGCTTTGGCGGCCTCGATGGCCGCGTTGAGAGACAGCAGGTTGGTCTGCCGGGCGATGTCCTGGATCACCTTGATGGTCTGGACGATGCGGGAGGTGGCCTGCTGGATGGCCTCCATGCCCTGGGCGGTGGCCCGCCCCGTCTCCGCGCCGCGGTCCGTGTCCTGGACCGCCTCGTCGGTGCGGAGGCTGGTCTGGCGGGAGTGCTCGGTCATGGCATCGACGTTGGTGTCGAGCCTGTGCAGGGCGTCCAGCACCTCGCGTCCGGCGTTCCGCAGCTCCTCGCCCACCTTGGCGGTCTCCTGCACCGTCTGGCTCATCTGCTCGGCGCTGGAGGCCAGCTGGGTGCTGCCGGAGGCCACCCGGTCCGAGGCCAGGCTCATGCTGCCCAGGGCCTGGTTCAGGTCCGAGACCATGCCGTTGAACGTTCCGGCCAGCTGGCCGATCTCGTCATCGCTCTCCACGGGCGCCTTGACCGTCATGTTGCCGCTGGCCACCTCGGTGATGGCGCTGGAGAGGTTGCCCAGGGGCTTGAGCATCGAGGCTCGCACCTGGTAGGCGACGATGCCGGCGATGGCCAGCAGCAGCGCCAGGCCGCCGATGATCGAGAGCACCTGCAGGTTCCGCTGGGAGCGGTAGAGCTCGGCCGTCGAGACGGAGACGCCGAAGGTGGCGACCAGGGTCCCGGCCGGCCGGCCCGTGAAGGCCTCCATGCCGAAGGCGCCGTGGCAGTTGATGCAGACATCCTTGAGGCGGCCGGGGGTGAGCACGTAGAGGCGGGGGTCCCCCTTCTCGTCATTGAACCGGCGCACGAGCTTGAGCGCAGTGGGATCCGTCGCGAAGTGGGCGAAGGCTTCCCGCTCCATGCCCGCCGTGGCGGGGTCCGGGGAGGACTTCCCCTCCCGGACGCGATGGAAGGTCATGCCCCGGCTGGTGCAGTATTCCCGGGCCTCGGCGTGGATCATGAAGCGGGAGGCCAGGGCCAGGGAAGTCAGGTGCTCCTCGAAGGCCTGTTCCGCCTGGGTGGTCTGGTAGGAACTCACGCCCCAGATGACGGCGCCCAGCAGGGCGGCCAGGGCCAGGACCACGGGAAGGATGAACTTGAAGGCCAATCCCTTGCGTTTCATCGGGGGCCACTCCTCGTCAGGTTGGTGATGCCTATTTGTGGCGTCTTGCCGGGTGGGTGCCGGCGGTGGTACCGCGGCAGTTCTTGGAGTGGCAGAAAAAGGGGAATTTACAAACGACACCTTTTTGTCAAAAGGTAAATTTTGTAATGCAGTGATTTTGTCGGTGAGGCAAAGAAGGCTTCTCGGGTCACTGCAACTTGAACCGCTCGACGGTTTCCCGGAGGTTCTCGGCCACCTGGGACAGGTCTTCCGAGGTCCTGGCGATCTCCAGCACCGTGGCCGCCAGCTCGTGGGTGGCCGTGGCGTTCTGGTCCAGGCGGGAGGCGGTCTCGCCCATGCGTCGGCTCACCTCCTGGCTGGTCTTGGCCTGGCCCTGGCTGAGCAGGGCGATCTCCTGGATGCTGCCGGCCACCAGGGAGATGCGGTTCCGGATGGCCTCCAGGTGCTGGAGGGTGACATCCACACTCTGGGAGCCCTGGGCTACGGCGTTCTGCATGGCCTGGATGGTGGTCTCGATCTCCTCCGCGCTCTGCTCGCTGCGCTCGGCCAGCTTGCGGACCTCATCGGCCACCACCGCAAACCCCTTGCCGCTGGCCCCGGCCGTGGCGGCCTCGATGGCGGCGTTCAGGGACAGCAGGTTGGTCTGCCGGGCGATGTCCTGGATCACCTTGACGATCTCGACGATGCGGGAGGTGGACTCCTGGATCGCCTCCATGCCGCGGGCTGTGGCGCGGCCCGTCTCGGCGCCGCGGTCCGTGTCCTCCACGGCCTCCTTGGTGCGGAGACCGGTCGCTTGGCCGTGGCCCGCCGCAGACTCGATGCTGGCATCCAGCAGCCGGAGGGCCTCCAGGACGTCCCCGCCGGCCTGGCGTAGGTCCTCGCCCACCCGGGCGGTCTCCTGCACGGTCTGGCTCATCTCCTCGGCGCTGGAGGCCAGCTCGGTGCTGCCCGAAGCCACCCGGTCCGAGGCCAGGCGCATGCTGCCCAGGGCGTGGTTCAGGTCCGAGACCATGCCATTGATGCTCCCGGCCAGCTGCGCGATCTCGTCTTCGCTCTCCACGGGGGCCACGACCGTGAGGTTGCCGCCGGCCACCTGCTTGATGGCAGTGCCAAGGTGTCCCAGGGGCACCAGCAGAGAGAGGCGCACCTGCCGGCTGACGATCCAGCCGATCAGGCCCAGCAGGGCCAAGCCGGCGACGCCGGACAGGACCTGCAGGAGGCGCTGCTTCCGGTAGAGGTCGGCCGTGGACATGGAGACCCCGAAGGTGGCCAGGAGGTCCCCGTTCTTGCGACCCTTGATTGACTCCACCCCGTTGGCCGAGTGGCAGTTCACGCAGGCTTCCATCTGGCGGCCGGGGCTGAGCACGTAGAGGCGGGAGTCCCCCCGGGAGTCCTCGAAGCGGGCCGTCCGGGCCTCAGCCTCGGGATGCTCCTGGAAGTGCCGCAGGCTCGCCCGCTCGAAGGTCTCCGCAGCAGCCTCCCGGGAATAGCTGCCCTCGAGGTTCCGGTGGAAGGTCATGCCGCGCCGCTTGCAGTAGTCCTCGGCCTCGCTGTGGATCATGAAGCGGGAGGCCACGGCCAGGGAGGAGAGGAGATCCTCGAAGGCATGCTCGGACTGGGCGGTCTGGTAGGCGCTCACCCCCCAGATCACCGCACCCAGCAGGGCGGCCAGGGCCATGGTTACGGGAAACATGAATTTGAAAGCCAGCCCCTTGCGGTTCATGGATTGCCGCTCCTCTGGGGGAAGTGGATCCCGCCCGAGGTGTGCTTCGGCCCCTCAGGCCGCAGGATTGAATCGCGGCGGCCCGAAACGGGGTTTGTCCAGACTTATGTAAATGCACCAAAGGGTGGATTAAGTGAATTCGGCTTCGGGTGCGGCCGCTCCTCAGGCTCCCAGCTTGCGGGCCTTCAGGATGCGATCCTGCAGCTTCTGGTCCACCAGGGCGGTGATGATCGCCAGCTGCTCCGTGGCGCGGGCCAGCAGCCCGGCGGCCTGGGCCTGCATCTGGTCCACGTAGGTCGGGTCGGCGATGTCCTTGAGGTTGATAACGACATTCCAGACCCCGCCGCGCACGCCGGCATAGGCCATCTGGGCCCCCACCGCGGCGTCGCTGATGCTGGCCACCTTGCCCAGCCGGGCCGCCTCGCCCGCCAGCTCCAGGGCCTCGAGGCTGGCCTGGGCCGTGTCCAGGGGCACCTCGATGGCGATCTTCAGCCCGGCCTGCAGGGCGGCCTGGCGCGCGGCCTTCTGCTCGGGCGTGGTGTCCGGCAGGCGGCGGGCGTCCATGTAGGCATTGAAGGCCTGGGTGTCTGCGTCCACGGCGACCATCAGCCGGTCCTTGAGCCCCTGGGCCCGCTCGGCGAGGGCGACGAGGCGCTCGTTCTTCGCTGCGTCCGGCCCGCCGTGGGCCAGGTTGGCGACCATGCTGGCCAGGGCCGCGCCCAGGCTGCCCGCCAGGGCCGCGATGGAGCCTCCGCCGGGGGCCGGGGTGTCCCGGCTGACCTCGTCCGTGAAGGCGTGGACGGGCAGGGCCACCAGGGCCTTGGGATCGACCTTGGGCAGCCCGAGGACCTTCTGCTCGACATCAAAGGGCGCCACGTCACCGAGGCCCATGGAGAAGACGGCGGTCTGGAGGATGTCTTGCACCGGCACCCCGGTGGACTTGCCCATGGCCTTCAAGTAGTGCCGGCCGGAGGCCAGCAGGCAGGGGAAGGGCACCAGGCCCACGATCTCGCTGCCGGTGACCACCAGGCCCCGGTCTGCGGCCAGGCGGCGGGTCGCCTCCAGCACGGTGTGGGGAGCCGTCTGCTGATAGTCCGTGAGGTTGATGCTGATCTGGGCCCGGCGGTAGGTGTCGACGACCCACCCGATGGCCTTGCAGTGGCCGTAGAGGCCCCGGCGGCGGACCTTCTGCCCCACGGGCTTGGCAGGGTCCAGGTCATTGAGGCGCAGCAGCTCCAGCAGGTCGTAGCCGTGGGCCGAGGCGCAGTGGGCCGCGGTCTCGTCGAAGGTGGCGCCGGTGAAGTCGCAGTTGCCGCAGGGGAAGGAGCCCTCGGCGTAGAGCTGGATCTCACCCGTCTGGTAGAAGGGCTGGGTGCGGCCGCGGCGGGCCACGCGGCCCTTCTCCCGCAGCTCGAAGGCGATGTCCGTGGCGTGGGCCTTGTCGCCGGAGTTGAGCGTGACGTTGTAGGCCACCAGGAACTCCCGGGCGCCGATGATGGTGGCTCCGCTGCGGGCGTTGAAAGTGGCGGGGCCGAAGTCCGGCTGCCACTGGGCATCCCGCAGCTTGGCCGCCAGGCCTTCGTACTCGCCCCGTCGCACCTCGGCGAGGTTGCGGCGCTCGGGCCGCGAGGCGGCGGCTTCGTAGAGATACACCGGAATGCCCAGCTCGACGCCCACGCGCTGGCCCAGACGCCGGGCCAGCTCCGCGCAGTCCGCCATGCTGACGCCCGCCACGGGCACGAAGGGCACCACATCCGTGGCCCCCAGGCGGGGGTGCGCGCCGTGCTGCTGGGCCATGTCGATGACCCTGGCGGCCTCGGCGATGCAGCGGAAGGCGCCCTCCAGGACGGCCTCTGGCTCCCCGACAAAGGTGATCACCGTGCGGTTCGTGTCCGCGCCCGGATCCACGTCCAACACCTCGACTCCCGGCACCGCCGCGATGGCATCCGTCACCGCCTTGATCTTCGCAGCGTCCCGGCCCTCCGAGATGTTCGGCACACACTCCACCAGCCTGCGGGACATAAGTCCTCCGTTGGTTCAAGTCTAGCCTTTGGCGCCGCACCGCGCTCCAAAGCCGGACCGCGAGCGGCCCGGCTTTGGAGATTAATTGACAATCCGTTAGGGGCGGAGCTTTTCCCATCTCGGAACGCGCAGCGTTCCGAGCCCTACCGATCCCCCTGGGCCAGCTGATCCACCTCGTTCTTGACGCCGCTGACGACGTGGCCGGTGGGGCTCACGCGGGAGGCGGTGTCGCAGGTGCCGGTCTGGTCGTCGAAGAAGAAGTCAGGCTCGAACTCGCGCAGGAAGTCGGCCTTCTCCAGGCCGCCCAGGAACATGGCCTCGTCCACCTGGATGTTCCAGGCCATGAGGGTGCGGATGGCGCGCTCGTGGGCCGGGGCGCTGCGGGCGGTGACCAGGGCGGTGCGGATGTGCATGGGGGCGCCGGCGCCCTGGGCCTGCAGGGGCTGCAGCGCCTCCAGCAGGGGCTTGAAGGGGCCCGGGGGCAGGGGCACCCCAGCCCGCTCGATCTCGTGGGCCTGGAAGGCGGCCAGGCCGCCCTTGTCGTAGACCCGCTCGGCCTCGTCGCTGAAGATCACGGCGTCCCCGTCGAAGGCGATGCGGATCTCCTCGGGGTGGCGGTCCGCGGCCACGGTGCTGTCCGGATAGACCCGGGCCGCGGCGAAGCCCGCCAGCAGGGCCGCGCGGACGTCATCCTCCTTGGCGGACAGGAACAGGTTCGCGCCCAGGGACGTGAGGTAGGGATAGGGGTTGCGGCCCCGGGTGAAGACGCCGCGCTCCAGCTGGAGGTTGGCCTCCTGGGCGCTGCGGAAGACCCGCAGACCGCTCACGGGGTCGTTGCGGGAGAGGATCACCACCGCCACCCGGGAGGCCCCGTCGGCGTTGAAGGCCAGCAGCTTCTTCACCAGCGGGAAGGCCACGCCGGGCTGGGCGGGCTGGTCCAGGCGGGCGAGCTGCAGCTCCATGTAGGCGCGGTCGTCCGTCTCCTCGAAGACCCGGTTCTCTTCCTCGAAGTCGAAGAGGGCGCGGGACGAAATGGCGACGACGAGCTTGCCTGCCAGGGATCGGGTCATGCCCTCAGGTTACATTGAGGGATGGCCCGCCTCTACTTCGATGCCAACGCCACGACCCCGCCCCATCCGGACGCGGTGGCGGCGGTATGCCGGACCCTGGCCGAGGACTGGGCCAACCCCACCAGCACGCACCGCGAGGGCCAGCGGGCGCGCCACCTGCTGGAGGAGGCCCGCCGGGAGCTGGCCGAGTCCCTGGGCGTGGCCCCGGGGGAGCTGGTCTTCTGCGCCAGCGCCACCGAGGCCCTGCACCTGCTGCTGCGGGGGCTCCAGGCCGCGCTGGGGGATCGCCCCGCCGCCGTGTTCCCCGGCGAGCACAGCGCCTGCCTGAATCCCCTGCGGGACTGGAGCCGCGTGACCTGGCTGCCGGAGCTGCCGGAGGGCTGCGCCACGGTGGTCCAGATGGCCGCGAGCAATGAGACGGGCCTGCTCTATGCGCTGCCGACGGTGCTTGACGCTGTCCGCATTCAGGACTGCGCCCAGGCCTGGGGCAAGGTGCCCGTGGCCCTCGACCGCTGCGACGCCGCCGTGTTCAGCGGCCACAAGGTGGGCGGCCCCCGGGGCGCGGCCCTGCTGTGGCTGCGGCCGGGCCTGCCCTGGGAGCCGGTCATGGAGGGCCCCCAGGAGCGCCGCCGCCGGGGCGGCACCGAGGACCTGCCGGCCATCCTGGGGCTGGCTGCGGCCGTGCGGCACCTGCCCGAGCGCCTGGAGAAGAATGTCGCCCTGGCCCCCCAGCGTGACGCCTTCGAGGCGGAGCTGCTCTCCTGGCACCGGGACCTGGAAGTCATCGGCCACGGCCAGCCCCGGCTGCCCAACACCAGCTGCGTGCTGTTCCGGGGCCGCAGCGGCGAGGGCCTGCAGGTGGCGCTGGACTTGGCCGGCTTTGCGGTGAGCACCGGCAGCGCCTGCCACAGCGGGTCCGTGAAACCGAGCCATGCGATCACGACCTTGGGGTATACTATTGAAGACGGGCGCTCGGTGCTTCGCTTCTCGATGCTTCCCGACACGCAGCCCAGCGAGGTGGAGGCCCTGGTGGCAGCCATCAAGCGGTTGACATAAGTCCTGGAAGACCGGGCTGGGCATGGAGTGAGCATGGTCGAACAGGTCCTCTTCTTCTTCGCGCACAACCCGCTCCTGTTGCTGTTCGCCGTAGTGGCCCTGGGCTATCCCATCAGCAAGGTCAAGGTGGCCGGTGCCTCCTTCGGCATCGCCAGCATCTTGTTCGCGGGCATCGCCCTGGGCGCCCTGGTCATGGCGCCGGGCCTGGATCCCGTTCTCAAGCAGGACATCTCCAAGGACATGAAGCTGGTCTACGAGCTGGGCCTCGCCGTGTTCGTCTACGCCATGGGCCTGTCCATCTCGCACAGCTTCTGGGCCGCCTTCAGCCGCGAGGGCATGAAGAAGAACGCCGTGGTGTTCCTGGTGATGCTGCTCTCCACGGGCTTCGTGATGATCCTGGCCCGGGTCATGGGCTTCAACGCCCGCTACGCCGCGGGCCTGCTCACGGGTAGCTTCACCAACATGCCGGCCCTGGCGGGCGTCATCGAGCGGGTCAAGGCCTCCGGGGCCAGTCCCCTGGAGCTGGCCCAGCCCACGGTGGCCTCGGCCATCGCCTATCCCCTCGGCGTGCTGGTGCCCATGCTGGTGATCCTCCTCAGCGCCAAGGTCTTCCGCGTGAACCTGGCAGAGGAGGCGGACGGCCTCAAGGACTACCAGACGGGCCACCAGAAGCTGGAGGCCTGGACGATCCGCGTGACCCGGCCCGAGGCCGAGGCCCTGACCAAGCACGATGTCTGCGCCGCGGGCCGCCTGCGGGTGGTGTTCGGCCGGGTGCTGCGCAAGGCCGAGCTGCTGCTGCCGGGGCCGGACCTGGGGCTGAAGCTCGACGACCTGGTGACGGTGGTGGGCTCGGCGGACGACCTGGCCCAGGTGGAGACCCTGATCGGCGAGCGCAGCCATGTGGAGCTGGACCGCGACCAGAGCGCCCTGGACGCCACGCGGGTGTTCGTCTCGCGCTGGGACGTGGTGGGCGTGCCCCTGGGCAAGCTGGACCTGGTGAACCGCTTCCAGGCCATCATCACCCGGGTCCGCCGGGGCGACCTCTGGTTCGTGCCGGACGGCGATACGGTGTTGGAGCTGGGCGACCGGGTGCGGGTCACCACGCGCCGCGACAACATCGAGGCCATCGAGGAGTTCTTCGGCGACAGCTACCGGGCCATCAGCGAGGTGAGCTTCCTGACCTTTGCCATGGGCCTGGCCGCGGGCCTGGCTCTGGGCCAGCTGCCCATCCCCCTGGGCCATGGCATCATCTTCAAGCTGGGCTTCGCGGGCGGCCCCCTGGCCGTGGCGCTGATCCTGGGCCGCTTCCACCGCGTCGGGTCCCTGGTCTGGAACTTCCCCTACAGCGCCAACCACACGGTCCGCCAGTTCGGCCTGGTGCTCTTCGCGGCGGGCATCGGCATCCTCTCCGGCGAGGGCTTCCGCGCCATCCTGTCCCGGGACGCCTCGGTGCTGCCCCTGTTCCTGGGCGCCGCCTTCCTGGTCTGCTTCGTGGCGGACTCGCTGACCATGGTGCTGGGCCACAAGCTGTTCGGCATCCCCCTGAACGTGATGTTCGGCATCCTGGCGGGCACCCACACCCAGCCCGTGGTGCTGGGCTACGCCAACCACCACACCGGCAATGACCTGCCCAACGTCGGCTTCGCCACCGTCTATCCCCTGGCCACCATCCTCAAGATCGTCCTCGCCCAGGTGCTGCTGGGGCTGCTGCGGTAGCCTCAGCGGATGGGCTGACCGTCGGGCGCCTGGGCCCAGTGGATGTCGAGCCAGGCGGCGGCGGTGGGGGCGAGGTCCCAGAGGGGCACGTGGCCCAGGGGGACCTTGCCGGCGCCCAGGACCACCAGCCAGGTGTGCATGCTGGGCGTCTCGCTGGTGTAGGCGTGGGCGCCGCTGCGGCCGTAGCGCTCGCCTTCCTCCTCGTGGCTGGAGCGGGCCTGGGAGAACCACTGGCCTTCGGGGGCCAGCAGCACCAGGTCGCCGACCCGGTCGCTGCCCGCCAGGTGGTAGCGGGGGGGCACCTGCGCCCTGGGCCAGACCTTGAGGCCGGGCTTGCGCAGGCGGGCCTGGGCCTTGGCCTCGTCCTGGGGGTGCTTCAGGTAGACGTAGGCGCTGCCGCCGTGGGTGACGAGGGTGCAGGGGATGCCGTCCAGCAGGGACGGGAGGTGGATGCGGCGGGTCATGGGGGCCATGCCGTGGTCCGCCGCCAGGATCACGCGGAGCCCGGGATGGGTGGCCAGCATCCGCTGCAGCCAGGGGGCCATCTCGTCGTCGATGACCTGGAGCTTGGTGCGCAGCTCGGGGCTGCGGGGCCCTTTGACGTGGCCCTCCCCGTCGGTGCCCGAGAGGTAGGCCATGACGAGCTGGGCGCCGTCCTGGAGGGCGGCTTCCGAAAAGGCCAGCCCTTCTGTGTCCGGGTGGCCCGAGCGGAAGACCTGCATGCGCCAGGGGGTGACGCCCTCCCAGGGGCCCGTGGCGCCGACCCAGTGGAACACCGCCGTGCGCACACCGCTGCGGGTGGCGGCCACCCAGAGGGGCTCGCGCAGGATGTCCTTGGCAGCGTGGGCCACGGGCACCAGGGCCTTGGTGGTGGGCTCTATGTAGCCGTTGGCCACGACGCCGTGGTGCTCGGGCCAGCAGCCGGTGGCCATGGTCACATGGCCGTTGAAGGTGGTGGCGGGGAAGGGGGGCAGGCCCTCGCCCCGGCGGCCCTGCTCGGCCAGCGCCCACAGCTTGGGCATGGTGGTGGCGTTGAATTGATCGGCACCCAGCCCGTCCGTGCTGATCAGCAGGACGGGCCCCGCCGCCTGCAGGAGGGCGGAAAAGAGCAGGGCGAAAAGGGCTGAGCGACGCATCTTTCCAGAGTATCAAGTTAACCTGGACTCATGAACACACCTCGCTGGCCCTATCCCCTGCTCCGTCTCAAGCCCGGCAAGGAGGCGATGCTCTCGCGGCACCATCCCTGGGTGTTCTCGGGCGCCCTGGCCAAGCCCACGGACTCGACCCTGGTGCGGCTGGCAGATGACAGCGGCCAGGTGCTGGGGGTCGGCACGGCCAGCCCCACGAACCCGCTGGCCGTGCGGCTCTTCCGCTTCGAGGACGCGCCTCTGGACGAGGCCTTCTTCCGGGCCCGCTTCGAGGCCGCCCTGGCCCTGCGCAAGCAGCTGGGCCTGTGGGAGCCCGAAGGCGGCTGCCGCTGGATCTTCAGCGAGGGCGATGGCCTGCCGGGCCTGGTGGTGGACCGCTACGGCAGCGCCCTGGTGCTGCAGGTGGGCACCGCGGGGCTGGAGACCCTGCGCGAGATCTGGTGGCCCATCCTCTTTGAGCTCGGCAAGCGCGAGGGCATCACGGCCTTCGTGGAGCGCAGCCAGTCCGGCCGCCGCGACGAGGGCCTGGAGCTCGTCAACCGGCTGCTGAAGGGCAGCCTCGCGGGGCCCGTGCAGCTGCGGGAGGGCGCGGCGCAGTTCACCGTGGACCTGCTGCGCGGCCAGAAGACGGGCTTCTTCCTGGACCAGCGGGAGCACCGGCTGCAGCTGGGCCGCGTGTCCCAGGGCAAGCGCGTGCTCAACGCCTTCGGCTACACCGGCGGCTTCAGCATCCACGCGGGCCTGGGCGGCGCCACGCAGGTGGCCACCCTCGACATCAGCGTTCCGGCCCTGGATCACGCGGACCGCGACTGGGCCGCCAACGGCCTGGACCCGGCGGCGCACCTGCGCATGGAAGGGGATGCCTTCGAGCTGATGCGTACCCTGGACCCCCTGTCCTGGGACCGTGTCATCGTGGACCCCCCCGCCTTCGCCAAGCAGCGCAAGGACGTGGACAGGGCCTTCAAGGCCTACAAGGACCTCTTCCGCCTCGGCGCCCGCGCCACGGCCCCTGGCGGCATGCTGTGGCTCTTCTCCTGCAGCCAGCACCTGGACCGCACCCGCTTCCAGGAAGCCGTGTGGACCGCCCTGCTCGAAGCCGGCCGCGAAGCCAGAGTTCTGGCCCACCTCGGCCAGCCCGCCGACCACCCCTACAACCTGAACCACCCCGAAGGCTTCTACCTCAAAGGCCTGTGGCTGAGCCTGGACTGAGGGGCTTGGTAGCTTTATCTGGAAAACAATAATGGCAAATAAGGAGAGAAGCGGAGGGAGGCCGGAGGCGCCGAGGAAAGCGGAGAAGGCTAGCCTTCAACTGCTAGAGCATCCACAAGACCAGCCTGAGGACGCCGATCCCGGGCAGGAGGGGCACGCAGCATCCGGTCAGCTTGCCAAGCTCCTGTTGTCGTTCGCTTGTCCGGGATGAGCGACGATCAGGTCAACGACCTGACTCGGGCAAACTCCCCGCGCTCACCTTGATTTCCCGGGCCTCTTTCGGGTCTTGGCCTTGGCCGCGGGCGCTTTCGGGGCGGCCTTGGGGGCCTCTTCCTTGTGGTCCCCGAGCACGGTCTTGAGGGGGCAGACCGGGAAGGCAAAGCACTTCTGGCAGCTGACCGCCAGGGCAATGGGGCAGAGGGTCATGGGTACTCCTGGGGCTGATCATAGATCCCAAAGGGTTATCCTGGGGGTTTCGTTGGACCCTGATCTTCTTCCCCGACCTTCGGCTCCGCTCAGTGCCTCCTTGCAGGCGGGGCCTGCTCGCTTCTTCTCCCAGGCGCCGACCATGACTCAGGGCCAGCTCAAATTCCTGTTTCTTGTTGTGGCGGGCATTCTCGGCATCTTTTTCAGGATTGGCCTGGTCGGGCTGGGGGGATTGTTCCTGGGCATCTTCATCGCCATCCTCGGTCCCATGGCGGTGGCCTTCTACGGCATCCGGGCCCGACGCAGACGGAACGAACAGGCGATGGCTGTGCTCGCTCTCACCCTGCTGAAACAGGCCGAAGGTCCCCAGTTGAAGGACAAGCCTGGCGCCCTTGGCGCCTAACCATCTGCTCAACCTGGATCCCGCCCGCCATGTCGCCAACTCTTTCCCTGCAGTCATCCTCCCAGGCACCGCTCGACACTTCGCTGTGCGAGGGTGTGACCTGCTTTCTTGTCAGGCGGCTTCACCATGTCGATTGAAGCTGACCTCTACAGTGCGTTCTCCGAGGGCAGGCGCCACCCCGAGCACCTTCCCTTTGTCTGAAAGGATGCGGTCGAGCTGGAAGACGGTCCTGAGGCGGGGCTGCGGGGCTCGGTCATTGCCGCCTTCTTGGAGGAGGGCGGGTTGTCCTATACCGTGGAGCTCTCGACGGGCAGGGATATCCGGGTCAGGCCCTCGGAGGTCCGACTGCTCGAGCCTTGAACCTTGAACCTTGAACCCAGGAGTCTCCATGAAGCGCGTCGTTGGCATTGGCGGGATCTTCTTCAAGGCCAAGGACCCCGAGGCGCTCCGGGCCTGGTATCAGCGGCACCTCGGCATCGATGTCCAGGCCTGGGGCGGCACGGCCTTTCCGTGGGACCGGCCGGGCGGGGTCACGGTGTGGAGCATCTTCCCGGACACCTCGGAGCACTTCGCGCCGAGCCCCTCGCCTTTCATGGTGAACTACGTGGTGGAGGATCTGCACGCGGTCCTGGACGCCCTGCGCGCCGAGGGCTGTGCGGTGGACGCCAAGGTCGATGAGTCCGACTACGGGAAGTTCGGCTGGGTCATGGATCCCGAGGGCAACCGCGTGGAGCTGTGGCAGCCGCCCGAGGACCCCCTATCCTGATCGCAAAAGGAGTGGCGATGAGCAACCCGGTCTATGCCTTGAACCTCTTCAACGTCTCGAACCGGGACGAGTACCTGGCCTACTCGCGCCGATCCTCCAAGGAAGTGCAGACCCATGGCGGCCGCGTCGTGGCGCTCGGGAAATTTCGCGAGGCTGTGGTGGGCGAGATCAAGCCCCGGGCCGTGCTCATCCTGGTGGAGTGGGCATCCAGGGAGGCCTTTGCTTCCTATTGCGACGATCCCGCCCTGGCTGACCTGCACCCCCATCGCGTCAACGGCACCCAGGACTACATCTGGCACCTCTTCGACAAGCTGGAGGACCTCCGGCCAATCCTGAAAGAGCTAAAGTAGGCCCATGATCCCCACCCTGTTCCTGGCCCTAGGCGCCCTGTTCTTCTGGCTGGTCTTCAGGGCCTATGTCACCCAGGAGATCCAGGGCCGGGGCTGGGGGTTCGGCACCCGAACCTACCAGCGGGAAAGTGAACCCATCTGGTACTGGGTCACTTTTGCGTCCTACCTGGTCTGCGCGGTCTGGGCCACCGCGTTTGGGGTGCTGGCGGCTCTGAGAATGCTCAGCTCCAAGTAGCTCGAGGCCCAGCCCCTTTCACCGGTCGTAACCATCTCTCCGGCATGTCTATACTGTCCGGAGAGGAAGCCTCCATGCGGTTGCTGCTCTTGCTCATCCTGCCCTGCCTCGCGAGTGCGGGAGCGCTGGAACACCTGGTGCCCCGACCCGCACCTCCGAAGGGTCTCCAGCTCCGGGTGCCCTCCTTCTCCCTGCAGACCCGCGCCGAAAAGGCCCGCGGGGGCTCACCGGTCGCGCCCAACGTCGCTCCAGACCCGCTGGGCCGGCCGCGGCTGGACCTCCCCCTGATTCCCTACCCGAACCAGGTCCCAGCTCGGTACCGGGGCTTCCTCCACGGCTACTGATCCTGCTGGGCACACCTCAGGCCGAAGGGCCCTCTCGGCCCGCTGGGTGCCCCGCTCACGCTCGCCTTTCCCACGCCCAAGGTGCCGCCGTGGTAGCTTGGTTGCCTCCTGGTTGGCCCCTAATGAAACCACTATTGTTCACCCTCACCTTGGTGCTTGCGGCTCCCTGTCTTCAGGGACAGGCCAGCGAAGTCGATGCCCTGATCCAGGAGGTAGTCGGGGCCGATCCGAAGGAGGCCAGGGCCTTCTTCCTGGGGATCAAGGCCGAGGCAGGAGCGCTGGATCGGCCGGCGCTGGTGAGGAGAGTCGCCTTCCCCATCACGGTGAACCTGAAGGCCCGCCGGAATGTGAAACTCAGGACCCCTGCGCAGCTTCTCGAGCACTTCGACGAGGTCTTCACGCCGAAGGTGCTCGGGGCGATCCACGGACAAGCCTATGAGGCGTTGTTCGTGAACTACCAGGGCATGATGATTGGGTCCGGGGAGGTCTGGTTCACCGGCTTGAAGGGACCCAGCGGCAAGTTCGACCAGCTCCGGATCATCACGATCAACAACTGATCCATTTCCGCGCCACTCACGTGACGCCACCCCTGACAGGTCTCCATGCCCCCACCGAAACGAATCATCCACCTGGGCTCCTGGGTCCTGCTGCTCCTCCTCAACGTGGCGGGGGTTCTTACCTTCTTCCAGAAGCCAGACTACCTTCCCATCGACGCCGCCGATGTGATGCTGGTGCGGCCGGGCCCCAACCAGGATGCTTCGGCGGCCGCCGTCATTGCCAGCGGACAGGGAGCCCAGATCGCCACTCCGCAGCCCACCGACAAGGTCCTGGTGCTCATCCATTCAAGGTATCGGGGGCTGCGACTGCCCCTCATGTGCCTGGCCTCGGTGCTGCTGATTGCCTCGATCCTGGGCTCCCGGACCTGGCCCGCGAAGCAGCCGCCCACCCCCGAACCGACCTGAGCCACCGCGCAACCTGTCCGCCACCCTGAGGTGTTCCATGGAGCCCGAGAAGCTCATCGAGATGCGGGGCGAAGAGCCAGCCTTCCTGCCGGGGCATGTCGGTGAGTCCTGGCAGCGGGTGGACTTTGGCCTGGGTGCCTCCACGATCCAATCGTCCCCGGAGGTCCAGGATGCGCTTCCTCCTCAGGATCGGCACTGGGGTCGGATGGTTGTCTGCGCGGTGGCGGGGGGCCTCGTTACCCTCCTCCTCGGTATGCTCGCCCGCAAGCTCTTCCGCTGACCCGCATCCACAGCCAGCCCTTCCGCACACCCTGTGCATGCTGTTCCCCGGCTCATACGCTTCTGATCGGCTTCCCTCGCTCGACGGCTCCCACCATGGCGGAACTCCTTCTTCGTGTCTTCTGTCTGTGCCTCCTGCTCGCCGGGGCCGAGACCCTCCACGGCATCCTCAGGATGCGGTTCATCGTCCCGCGGATTGGCAAGCGCAAGGCCCAACGAATCAGCATCGTCACGGGTTCTCTGCTGGCTTTCGGCATCTGCTGGCTGGTCGTGCCCAGCCTTGGGATCCATTCCCGGGGGGCTCTGCTCGGCCTTGGGGCCTGTCTCTCCGGCTTCATGGCTGGCTTCGATCTCGCCATCGGTCGGGTTGTGGCTCGATTGCCATGGAAGGTCGTCCTCTCCGACTTCAACCCCGCCAAGGGCAATCTCATCCTGATCGGCCTCGTCCTGCTCCTTCTCTTCCCGCTTCTCATCATGTCGGCCAGAGAGTAGGGTGGTTTCACGGAGCCCTGCCATGTCGAGCAAGCTGATCTCCTTCCTCGCCTTTCTGCTCACCTACGCCATCACGCGGCTCGGCCAGGCCGCGCTCCACTTCAAGCCGACCCGGGACCTGCCTTTCTGGCCCGGCCTGGCGGTGGAGTTTGTCATCTGGGCGGTCGTGTTCATCCTGGTCTTGCTGGGCCTGACGAAGCTGGTCACCCGGCTGGCGCCCACCAAGGGACCAGGGCCGGTGTGAACTTGAGAGGATGTCCATGAACGGTGCGGCCTATCTGGCAGATGCGATCAAGCGGTTCCAGGAAGCGCAGGCGCAGGCCGAGCGTGCCCTGGCCCAGGTGCCCTTTGAGTTTTGGGGTCACCGCCTCGATCCCGAGTCGAACAGCCTGACCACCTTGATGCTCCACCTCTCGGGCAACCTGCGCTCCCGCTGGACCGACTTCCTGCAGAGCGATGGGGAGAAGCCGGACCGGGACCGGGACTCCGAGTTCGAGGATCCCGCCACGCTCACCGAGCAGGCGCTGCGGGCGCAGTGGGCCGAGGGCTGGGCCTGCCTGTTCACCGCGCTGGGGAGCCTCGCGGAAGCCGATCTGGAACGCACCATCACCATCCGCGCCCAGCCGCACTCGGTGATGGAGGCCATCAACCGCCAGTTGGCCCACTATCCCTACCACGTGGGGCAGCTGGTCTTCCTCGCCAAGCTCCTCTCCACGGGGCCCTGGCAGACCCTGAGCGTACCCCGGCAAGGCTCTGTGGCGTTCAATGAGGCCCTGCGCCAGCGGGCCGGAAGCTCACAGACCTAGACACGATCAGTAGCGGCCGACGTCGATGGGCGTCTCGGTTTCGATGTGCCGCAGGCGCTCGGCCCAGGCCTGGAGCCAGGCTTCCCGCTGGGCAGGCTCGACCCGCACGGGGCCGTAGTGGACCTGTGGCGCCAGCACCTCGAAGCCCGTGAACTCGAGCATGCCCCGGTGGAGGGGGCGGAGGATGGCCTGGAGATCCCCGTTGAAGCCCTCGGGCTGGTAGGCCCCCTCGGGGCCGCCGGTGGTGAGGGAGAGCAGGGCGCGCTTGCCCCGGAACATCCCGGTCTCATACACACGGCCGCCACCGTAGGCACGACCCATGGCGAAGACCCGGTCCACCCAGCCCTTGAGGATGGCGGGAACGCTGAACCACCAGAGAGGGAACTGCCAGATCATCAGATCCACGGCCTCCACCTTGGCGATCTCCGCCTCCAGCTCCGGCGCGAAGCCGTGGGTCTCGGTGGCGTGCAGCTCCTCGGTCTGCAGCTTCAGGTAGGCCGGGTCCTGCACCGTGGTGAAGTTGGATCGGTCCGAGACGGGGTTGAAGCCCAGGCGGTGCAGGTCGCTGGTGAGGACGGTGTGGCCCGCCGCCCGCAGCGTGGCGACGGCGGTCTCGAACAGCGCGCCGTTGAAGCTCTGGAGCTCCGGGTGGGCAAGGACGATCAGCACCTTCATGGCAGCTCCCGGGTTTGAGATCCCTTAGCTTAGAACAGAGCGAAAGACCTGAATGAGCGGAGGAAAGACGGAGAAGCGGAGGGGAGCGGAGAACTGACTGAAAATACCTGATGGACCGGTGAGGAACGGTGAGGGCCGGTGAGAAAGAACCCCAGCTCGTGGCAGTCTCACCGTTCCTCACCGGTTTCTTTTGGTTTTATCGTCTTTCTGGCCCTGGTATCTGGAGCAGGGGCCCCGGCAGTCATTCGCTTGTTGAATCGCCGGTCCTACCCCAGCCGCTCAACGGCTTCGTCGGTGCCTTTGGCGTGCAGGGCGCCCAGCTTCAGGTCCAGCAGGTGGCTCAGCTTCACGTTGCCCATGGCGCCGAGCATGGAGGCCTTGAGCTGGGGGATGCTGCCTTCCATGGAGGCGATGAGCTCCTTCACCTGCTTGCGGCGGCTCTCCAGGCTGGAGCAGCCGCAGAGGGGGCAGCCGCAGGGCACGATGGGGAAGCCGCGCAGCCAGGCATAGCGCTGCAGGTCCTTCTCCTCGCAGGTGCCCAGGGGGCGGATGACGGTATTGGCGCCGTCGTCGCTCAGCAGGCGCGGGGGCATGGTGCTGAGGCGGCCCTCGAAGAACAGGTTGATGAGCAGGGTCTCGATGAGGTCGTCCAGGTGGTGGCCCAGGGCGATCTTGGTGAAGCCGCGCTGCTTGGCGAAGGAATACAGCACGCCGCGCCGCAGCCGCGAGCAGATGATGCAGGGCAGCTCCTCGGGCTTGGTGCGCACCATCTTGTCGATGGGGGCGGAGATGACGTGGTGCGGGACGCCCAGGCGCTCGCAGACCTCCGCGATGGGGTCCGGATTGAACTGGGGGAAGCCGGGGTCCACGGTGACAGCGTCCACCGAGAAGGTGACGGGCGCGCGTTTCCGCAGCCGCTCCAGCAGGTCCAGCAGGGCCCAGCTGTCCTTGCCGCCGCTGACGGCCACCAGGATGCGGTCCCCGTCGGCGATCAGGTCATAGGCGCCATTGGTCGCGCCCAGGCGCCGGGCCAGCTTCCGCTCCAGGCGGGGCAGCTCCTTGAGATCGGCCTCCGTGGGGGGATAGGCCAGGCTGGGTAGGGCGCAGGGATTGCTCACAGAACGCCGCAGGCCTTGCGTTCCCCTCGCACGAACTGGCCCTGGACGTCCTGCACGTATTCAGGGCAGGTGCAGTCAGGGCAGGTGTTGCTGGAGGTCTCAGAGCAAAGGTCCGCGAAGGTGACTTTCTCCATGAAGGCCGAGATGTGGTCCGAGAGCCGGTTCCAGAGCATCTGGCTCATGCGCTCGTCGGACTTCAGCACCTGGTTCGCAGCCTTGGGATCTTCCTTGGCGGCGGCGTAGAAGCTGCTGTCCGTCAAGCGCAGCACCTCGCCCACGCTCACCTGGTTGCAGGGCCGCGTGAGGATGTAGCCGCCCTTGGGACCGCGGACGCTGGCCACGACACCGGCCTTCTTGAGCTTGTTGAAGATCTGCTCCAGGAAGGGCAGGGAGAGCTTCTGGCGCTCGGCGATCACGTGCAGCGGCACCGGCTGGCCGTGGCTGTGGTGGGCCAGGTCAAAGAGGGCCTGCATGCTGTACCTGCCTCGAGCCGAGATCTTCACGACGTGTGCTCCAGGCTCAAGGCTAGTATTCCTGAGCAAACGAGTCAAGTATTCGCTCGGGCTATCATCAGGATCCGGAGCTCCCCATGAAAGCTGCCTTTCTGGCCCTTGTTGCCCTGGGACTCCAGGCCCAGACCGGTGCGGTGGCCGTGGTCCAGGTGCCCAGCCTGCCGCCGGGTCCTCTGGTGGATGTCAAGGACAGCCTGCCCCTGCTGCTGGGGCCCACCACGGGCAAGGCGATCCTGGCCCACCGGGCGGTGTTCCGGGACAACCTGGCCCAGGTAAGCCTCTCAGCCCAGCTCCGGGGGCGCTGGCAGGCCATCCACCAGCCCTTCACCCTGGTGGCGGTGTTCGGCTCCTGGTGCGCCGACAGCCACCTGCAGCTGCCGGACCTGCTGGCCCTGGAGGCGGTGCCCACCCCCTTCATCGAGATCCGCTACCTGGGCGTCAACCGGGACAAACAGCTTGAGCCTGCCGCCTGGCCCGTGGGCTGCGCCCCCCAGGTCGCGGCCCGGGTGCCCACGTTCTACCTCTTCGCCACCCAGCCGGGCGGAAAGCAGCAGCTGGTGGGCTCGGTGGTGGAGAATCCCACCCGGCCCGGCCAGACCATGGCCGAGGCCCTGGTGGAGCTGGTGGAGGCCGTCCGGCCCTGACCGGTATTCAGGATCGGCCCCACGACACCGATGAGGAGGCACCATGCGTTGGTGCTGCCTCTTATTCGCGCTCTTCCTCAGTTCCGGTCTCGGCGCTGGGGAGCCGATCCGCGTCGCGTTGGACAAGTCGCTCCTGAGCCTGAACCCACTGCTGCTGGCTCGGGAGGTGGAGTCCCAGGTGGTGGACCTGGTCTTCGATCGCCTGGTGGCCGTGGACGAGCGCGGGGCCTTCGTGCCCCAGCTGCTGGAGAGCTGGGAGATCTCGGCTTCGGGCCGGGACATCCTGCTGAAGCTGCGGCCGGGGCTGCGCTGGCAGGACGGCTCGCCCCTCGAAGCCGAGGACCTGGTGGCCACCTGGCGCATGCTCTCGCTGCCGCAGGTGCGGAAGGTCTATGACCTGGTGGGAGTGCGCACTCTGGACAGCCTGGTGGCTGAGGGACCCCTGCGCCTCCGCATCCGCCTGAAGGAGCCGCGGGCCTCGCTGCTCTCGGACCTGCACGACTTCCAGCCCGTGCCGCGCCGGCTCTACGCGCTGGGGGTGAACCCGCTCCTGCACCCGCTCAACTTCGCGCCCATCGGCTCGGGACCCTACCGGGTGTTGCCAGGCGCCACGGGCCAGGAGGTGCGGCTCGAGCGCTGGACGGGCTATGCCGGGCCGCATCCGGGCCGGTGGGAGGGCTTCCAGTTCCAGCTCCAGGCCCCGGACCCCGGGGAGCATGCCCGCCAATTCCTGGCACACGCTTACCACGCCGGGGAGCTGGACTGGTTCCACCACTACCTGCTGCGCCGCGGCGCCTTCGGGGATGGGACCCTGGTGGCCCAGTCCGCGCCGCAGGGGGCCTATGACGTTTACTGGTTCAACTGCAATCCCCGCCTCAGCCTGCTGGGGGATTCGCGTCTGCGCCGGGCCCTGTCCGAGGCGCTGCCCTGGGAGTTCCTGATGACCCAGCGCCACCTCCGCATCGCCCGTCTGGCGAGCAGCCTCTGGCCGCCCGGGAGCTGGGCCTGGGAGGCCCAGGTGGAGGCGATCCCCAGCGCAGATCGGGCCCGGTTGCTGCTCGAAGAGGCGGGCTGGAACCCTGGGCCGGACGGTGTATGCCGGGACCGGCAGGGGCGTCCGCTGAAGCTGGTCATGTACTGCCGCCGCGAGTTCGGCCAGCGGGACGCCGCCCAGGCGTTCTGCGATGCGGCTAAGAAGTTCGGGATCCAGATCGAGCTCCGCCGCACGAGCTTCGATGAGATCCAGGTCCGATCCGCAAAGGGGGAGGGCGACATCTGGGACTTCGCCTGGAGCACCAGCCTCGACCCCGACAGCGAGAGCCCCCTCTTCACCACCGAGGGGATCAAGGGCGGCACCAACGTCACCCGCTACCAGAATCCCGAGGTGGACGCGCTGTTCGAGCAGGGTAGGCACGAGCTGGACCCAAAACGCCGTCAGGCGCTCTACCGGCAGATCAACACCCTGATCCAGCGGGATCATCCCATCCTCCAGCTGACCTACGTGGTCAGCTACCTGGCCCTGGACCGCCGGCTGCGCGGCGTGGGCTTCAGCGCCCTCGGCCAGACCTACGGCTTCGTGCCCGGCCGCCGCGGCTGGTGGCTCGCGGAGTAGGGGCTGGGCTCAGAGCCGGTCGAAGCGGATGACTTCCACCTTGCCGGGCTTGGCCTTGGGGGCTTCATCGCGGTCGCGGTCATGCCGGGGCTCGCGCTCGGGCCGGGCTTCGCGCTCGGGGCGGGCTTCGCGCTCAGGGCGGGCCTCCCGCTCGGGACGGGCTTCGCGGTCGGGCCGGGGCTCGCGGTCGGGACGGCCTTCGCGGGGCGGGCGGCCCTCATGGCGCCGGGGCTCGGACGCGGCGCGGGGGGCGGGGGGGGCGGCAGCCAGACGCTCCCGACCCGCCCAGACGGCGCCCACCTGCTTGATGCGATCCGCCAGCCGTGCGGGCTCCAGGACCTGGATGCCGTCGCCGAATTGCATGGCCCAGCGGGCGATGGCGCGCAGGTCCGTGGCGGCGAAGGAGACCAGCGCCTGGCCGTCGGACTGGTCCTCGAGCTTGAAGCCCGGGAAGGCCGGAGGGGCCTGCTTCACGGCGAAGACCCACTGCTTCATCAGCGTGGCCTTCACGGCGATGGGCTCGCCTCCGAGCCAGCCGCCGATCTGGTTGGCGGGCGTGCCGTCGGCATAGGGACCCTGGGCGGCGCGGCCAACGCCCTCGACTTCATTGGCCTCGGCCAGCAGCTCCACGCGGTGGTGGCGCTCGGCGTTGTACCGGCGGTCCCAGCCCCAGACGAACCAGGCCTGGCTGAGGGCGTCGAAGGAGAGGCTGCGGGGCTCGAAGGTGCGGGGCGCGTTCGCGTCGGCGTCGGCGAAGATGAACTCCAGGGCACGGCCTTCGCTGATGGCGGCGAGGATGGTGGCGACGATTGGGTCCAGCTGAACCGGCACGGGGGTCCGCACTGGGGCGACCCTGACGGGCGCAGGCGGGGCAGGGGCCGGGGCGGGCTCGGGCGTCACGACGGCGGAGGCTTCGACCACGGCGGGCTCGACGCTGGGTTCGACCTTCGGCGCCTTGGCCTTGGCGGGGGCCTTGGTCTTCTTGGCGGGCGCGGTCACCACCGCGGCCTCCGGCTTCGCTTCGGGCGCCACGACTGCGGCCTTCTTGGTCGCGGCCTTCTTGGCGGGCGCGGCCTTCACGGGGGCGACCTCTTCGGGAGAGGCAATCGAAGCGGGCTTCTTGCGGGGGGTCTTCGTCACGGCCATGAGTGGAGGCTCCTGGCTCATCATCACCCATTCCAGCACCAGCGGTCCACCGGGCAGTTGCGGAGGGCCTCGGCGGCCTGATGAAAAGAATCGGAACCAGGAAGACGGATGGACCACGAGGAAGGCCGGGTAGGGGGTGCCTTTGCCTTGTCTGTGGGGATGCCGGGAAGGGCTGGGCTGTCCCGGTCGAAAACAGAATCCGCCACCGATGAACACCGAGAAAAGCAAACCGAAGAAGGAACCACAAAGCCCCCATGCCGGGCGCCGGCGCTGCGCTCTTTGGGACGCGATCCCAGCGCCCCCGGAATCCAGCCCGTGCAGCGTGGTCGCTACCCCCTGTTGGTGCGGGCCTTGTGGCCCCCCCGAGGGGCCATGTTCTTCTTCGTGGTCTTGGTGGTTAGGTCTATGCGTCTTCGTAATGAGCCGGGGTCCTAGGCCCCCCCGGAGCGGGGATGCATCTGGTCGTAGAGGGCGCGCAGGCGGGTCTGGTGGACGTGGGTGTAGATCTGGGTGGTGCTGATGTCGGCGTGGCCGAGCATGGCCTGGACGGCGCGGAGGTCGGCGCCGTGGTCCAGCAGGTGGGTGGCGAAGGCGTGGCGCAGCACGTGGGGGCTCACGGTTTCGGGCCGGAGCCCGGCCTTGCGGGCATAGACCTTCAGCAGGCGCCAGAGGTGCTGGCGGCTGAGGCTCTCGCCCCGCTGGCCCACGAAGAGCTCAGGGCACCGGGGCTTGAAGCCGGAGCGCAGGGCCAGCCAGGCGCGGATCCAGACCTCGGCGCCCTGGCCGAAGGGGATGAGCCGCTCCTTGCGCCCCTTGCCAGAGACCCTGAGGAAGCCCTCATCGAGGTAGACCGAGAGGGCCGGCAGGCCCGCCAGCTCAGACACGCGCAGGCCCGAGGCGTAGAGCAGCTCCAGCCAGGCGCGGTCGCGCACGCCCAGCGGGGTCGCCGTGTCCGGCGCGTTGAGCAGGGCCTCCACCTGACTCTCGCCTAGGGTGCGGGGCAGGATGCGAGGCGGCCTCGGCGGCTTCACCACGGCCTCGGGACCGGCCCCGCCCCCGCCTTCCAGGCGCAGGAAGGTCAGGAAGGCGCGCAGGCTGGAACTCATCCGCGCAAGGCTGCGCGGGGCCTTTCCCGCGGCCTGTTGGGTGACAAGGAAGCCCGTGAGCTGGTCCCGGTCGAGGCTGTCCGCGGGCAGGTCCTGCTCGCAGGCCCAGGCTGCCAGGTGGCCCAGGTCGGACAGGTAGCCCGAGGTCGTGTGCGCGGACAGGCCCCGCTCCACCGCCAGGTGGGTCCGGAACTCGCGCAGGCTCTCGGCCCACCCCAGGGGCCAGCCGTGCTCGGGTTCTTCCAGGGTTCGGGGACGGGGCATGGGTCCATCCTCCACGGCTGGCTCGGCGACGCAAGCCCTTGTCTTGCCAGGGGTAGCAGTCGGACCTTTACCCAGGGTTTGGAAATTCGCCCCGGGATGTGTTACGGTTTCCAGGTTCGTTTGGAGGAGCCCCCCGATGGCTGATGTGCGTAAGAAAGTCATAGCGATCATTGCCGAGCAGCTGGCCAAGCCCGAAGATTCCATCTCCGAGTCCAGCCACTTTGTGGACGATCTTGGTGCCGATAGCCTCGACACCGTCGAGATCATCATGGCCATCGAAGAGGCCTTCAGCCTTGAGATCCCCGAGAGCGAGCAGGAGAAGATCCGCACTGTGGGCGATGCCATCGCCTACATCGAGAAGCACTCGAAGGGCTGATCCACCGCGATCATGATGTGCCGCAGTGCCCCCATGGCCCTGCGGCACGTTTGTTTTTCAATATGAGGTGAACCCATGGTCAGGACCGTTGAGCGCCGTCGTGTTGTCATCACCGGGATGGGCACCGTCAATCCCTGCGGGCTCACGGTGCCCGAGACCTGGGCCAACCTCCTGGCGGGGAAGAGCGGCATTGGGCTCATCGACCGCTTTGACACCACCGACTTCACCTGCAAGATCGCCGGCCAGGTCAAGGGCTTCAACCCCGACCTGTGCATCGACAAAAAAGAGCAGAAGAAGATGGACATCTTCATCCACTACGCCCTGGGCGCGGCCCATGAAGCCTGGGTGGATGCGGGCTACGACCAGATCCAGCTCACCAAGGCCGAGCGCGAGGTCTTCGGCACCTACATCGGCAGCGGCATCGGCGGCCTCAGCACCATCTGGGAGGAGGCCCAGGGCTACCGCGGTCCCCGCCGCACCAGCCCCTTCTTCATCCCCAGCCTGATCGTGAACCTGGCCAGCGGCCAGGCCAGCATCAAATACGGCCTGCAGGGGCCCAACAGCGCCGTGGCCACCGCCTGCGCCACCGGCGCCCATGCCATCGGCGATGCGGCCCGCCTGATCGCCTTCGGCTACGCAGACCGGATGATGGCGGGCGGCAGCGACTCCGTCGTGAACCAGCTGGGCGTCGGCGGCTTCGCGGCCATGCGCGCCCTCAGCACCCGCAATGACGAGCCTGAGCGGGCCTCCCGCCCCTTTGACGTGGGCCGGGATGGCTTCGTCATGGGCGAGGGCGCCGGCATCGTCATCCTCGAGGAATATGAGCTGGCCAAGGCCCGCGGCGCGAAGATCTACGCCGAGGTGGCTGGCTACGGTATGAGCGGCGACGCCAACCACATCACCACCCCGGCCCCCGAGGGCGAGGGCGGCCAGCGCGTCATGCGGGCGGCCATCAAGGATGCCGACATCGCGCCCGACGAGGTCGGCTACGTGAACATGCACGGCACCAGCACCCCCGTGGGCGACAAGCTGGAGTGCATGGCCATCCGCCGGGTCTTCGGCGAGCACGCCGAGAAGATCAAGGTCAGCAGCAGCAAGTCCATGCACGGACACTTGCTGGGCGCCGCGGGCGGCCTGGAGACCATCGTGACGGCCCTGGCGGTCAGCACCGGCAAGATCCCGCCCACCATCAACGTGGACCAGCAGGACCCCGAGTGCAACCTGGACGTCACCGCCAACGTGGCCGGGACCTTCGACTCCGAATACGCCATGAACAACGGCTTCGGCTTCGGAGGCACCAACGGGTGCTTGATCCTCCGCAAGATCCAGTAAAGATAAAAGATCCACCACGAAGACACGAAGACACGAAGAAAAGAAAAAAGCAGTTCTTGGTGTCTTGGTGCCTTGGTGGTGTTCTTTAATGCCATGGCGAAGCCGATCCCTTTCAAGCTTGTGGCGCCCTACCAGCCGGCCGGGGACCAGCCGGAGGCCATTGCGCAGCTGGTGGCGGGCCTGCAGCGAGGGGACCGGGCCCAGACGCTGCTGGGGGTGACGGGCTCGGGCAAGACCTACACCATGGCCAGCACCATCGCCCGCCTGGGTCGCCCGGCTCTGATCTTCGTGCCCAACAAGACCCTGGCCGCGCAGCTCTTCAGCGAGTTCAAGCAGTTCTTCCCCGAGAACGCCGTCGAGTACTTCGTCAGCTACTACGACTACTACCAGCCCGAGGCCTACGTGCCGGAGCGGGACCTCTTCATCGACAAGGACGCGAAGATCAACGAGGAGCTGGAGAAGCTCCGGCTCAGCGCCACCCGCTGCCTGCTGGAGCGCCGGGACACCATCGTTATCGCTTCGGTCAGTTGCATCTACGGCCTGGGCGATCCCTCGTCCTACATGAACCTCTCGGTGAACCTGCAGAAGGGCCAGACCACCGACCGGGCCATGCTGCTGCGGGATCTGGTGGCCATCCAGTACCAGCGCAACCACCTGAGCTTTGAGCCGGGCATCTTCCGGGTCCGCGGCGACGTGGTGGAGGTCTACCCGGCCTACGAGGACGTGGCCTACCGCATCGAGCTCTGGGGCGACGAGGTGGAGCGCCTGTCCAAGATCGACCCCCTGCGCGGCGTGGTGATCGAGCCCCTGGACCAGCTCACCATCTGGCCCAAGACCCACTACGTGACCCCCGAGGACAAGCTGAAGACGGCCATCCGCGACATCAAGGCCGAGCTGGAGTTGCGGGAGAACGAGTTCCGCGCCGAGGGCAAGATTGTCGAGCTGCAGCGCCTCCACCAGCGGGTCATCTACGATGTGGAGATGATGAAGGAGATGGGCCATTGCAGCGGCATCGAGAACTACAGCCGCTACCTGGACGGCCGTCAGCCGGGCCAGCCCCCGCACACGCTGCTGGACTACTTCCCGGAGGACTTCGTGGTCTTCATGGACGAGAGCCACGTGGCCACGGGGCAGCTGCACGGCATGTACAACGGCGACCGGGCCCGCAAGACCACGCTGGTGGAATACGGCTTCCGCCTGCCTTCCGCCCTCGACAATCGCCCGCTCAAATTCGAAGAATTCGAGAGCCGGGTGAAACAGGTCGTCTACGTCTCGGCCACTCCAGGCGACTACGAGCTGCAGCAGAGCGGCGGCGCCTTCGTGGAGCAGGTGGTGCGGCCCACGGGCCTGGTGGATCCCCTGGTGGAAGTGCGCCCGGTGGCCACCCAGGTGGACGACCTGCTGGAGGAGATCCGCAAGGTGACGGCCCGGGATGAGCGGGTCCTGGTGACCGTGCTCACCAAGAAGCTGGCGGAGCAGCTCACGGCCTACTACCGGGAGCTGGGCGTGAAGGCCGAGTATCTCCACAGCGAGATCGACACCCTGGAGCGGGTGGAGCTGCTGAAGAACCTGCGGCGCGGCGTCTTCGACGTGCTCATCGGCATCAACCTGCTGCGGGAGGGCCTGGACCTGCCCGAGGTGACCCTGGTGGCGATCCTGGACGCGGACAAGGAGGGCTTCCTCCGCAATGCCCGCTCCCTGATCCAGACCATCGGCCGCGCGGCCCGCAACGTGAACGGCAAGGCCGTCCTCTACGCCGATGTCATGACCCGCTCCATGACGCAGGCCATCGGCGAGACCGAGCGCCGTCGCCAGAAGCAGCTGGACCACAATGCCGCCCACGGCATCACGCCCGAGACCGTGAAGCGCAACCTGGACGACGTCATGGGCGAGGCCCTGGCCCGGGAGTTCATCAACGTCGCCAAGGAGGACCAGGCCGCCGAAGAGCCGCTGCTCTACCTGGAAGAGAAGGCCTTCGAGCGCGAGCTCGCCAAGCTGGAGAAGCGCATGAAGGAGCTGGCCTCGCAGACGAAGTTTGAGGAAGCGGCGGAGCTGCGCGACAGGATCCTGCACGCCCGGCGGGACCGACTGATCAACGCGACCTGAAAAACGCTCGCGGAGAAAAGACGAGAGGGCGGAGGGGCGCGGAGAATGGGCTGGTCAGCCGATGGATTGGGTCGGCTCAGGTGCCTCTGCAAAGGGCCTTTTGTCTCCGTCCAACTTTCTTTTTTCCACCCCCCCCGGCACCCCTTTCCGGTGGCCCCGGGAGGGCTGCGATGGGAAACTGGTGGCTTCCCCCCGGAGCCGCCATGGCCAAGAACCCCTACCAGAACGACGTGGTCATCTCCTGGGCGGAGCTGCACCGGGATACGCGGTACCTGTCCCACGAGCTGCACCAGCTGGGCCAGTGGAAGGGCATCATCGCCATCACCCGCGGCGGCCTGATCCCGGCGGCGCTCATCGCCCGGGAGCTGAACATCCGCCTGATCGACACCATCTGCGTCACCAGCTACGGCGCCGAGGCCACGGGCGAGGCGGAGCAGCTGGCAGGCCAGGCCAAGGTGCTCAAGGGCGTGACCGGGGACGGCGACGGCTTCCTGCTCATCGATGACCTGGTGGACACCGGCGGCACGGCCCGGCTGGTGCGCAGCCTCGTGCCCAAGGCCCACTTCGCGACGCTCTACGCCAAGCCCGCCGGGCGGCCCATCGTCGACACCTTCGTCAAAGAGTTCGAGCAGGACAAGTGGATCTTCTTCCCCTGGGACATCGAGTACAAGTTCGCCACCCCCATCCGGGACCGCGTGCTGCCGGCCCAGGACTGAGTCCGGTTCTTACAAAGAACAAGGTTCACCACCAAGACACCAAGAACTGCAAAGTCAAACGGCAGTTGTCTTTCTTGGTGTCTTGGTGCCTTGGTGGTATGAACTTTTTTCTCTCGATTTTCGAGCAGAACCAGACTCCTGATTTCGCCCGCCTACTGCGTCTCCCAGCGCTCGGCGAGGCGGTCCAGCATGGCCTCGGGGCTGGTGGCGCGCACCAGGAGCTGCTGGTCGCAGGCGCGGATGAAGCCCTCGCGCTCGGCGTGGTCCAGCAGGTCCAAGAGGGGATCGTAGTAGCCCTCGACATTGAGGATGCCGCAGGGCTTCGCGTGGATGCCCAGGCGGGCCCAGGTGAAGGCCTCGAAGAACTCCTCGAAGGTGCCGATGCCGCCGGGGAAGGCGATGAACGCATCCGCCAGCTCCGCCATACGGGCCTTGCGGGCATGCATGGTGGGGACCACCTCCAGGGTGGTGAGGCCCTGGTGCTGGATCTCCAGGGCCTGCAGACCGCCGACCGAGATGCCGTGGACCCGGCCCCCCGCGGCCAGGGCGCCGTCCGCCAGGCGCTTCATGAGCCCCGTATCGGACCCGCCGTAGACGCAGGTGAGGCCCCGCCGGGCCAGCTCGCGGCCCAGGGCCTCGGCGGCCTCACCAAAAGCGGGATTGTGGCCGGGGCTGGAGCCCAGGAAGACGCAGACGCTGGGCACGGAAGCTCCTACTTGGCGTACTGCCGGATGACCTTCTCGAGGGCGGCGCGGCAGGCGGCGCAGAAGCCCACGTCGTCCCGGGTGAACATGAGGCAGTCCTCCTGGCTGCGGAAATAGCCTCTGGCTTCATAGTTCGCGCCCTCGAAGGCGCCTACCTTGCCGCTGTGGGCATCGGTGCCCAGCAGGTGCGTCTCGTAGACCTTCTCCCTGGCGAACAGTGCGTCCATCACGGACTCGGGCTGGTTGGCGGCGCGGATGGCCCGGCGCTCCTTCTGATAGGCGTGGCTGTGGGCCTCGAACTCGGCCTTCTTCCAGGGCGTGGGCAGGGGCGTGCTGGGGCTCAGCAGGCCGCCCCACTTGGGCTGGGCGGGGTGGGCCGTGACGTTGGGCTCCCAGGGCTCGGGCCGGTCGGGGCTGTTGGTGACGGCCACGTCGGAGGTGTAGTACTCGTCCGCCAGACCGGCGAAGTGGTGGCCGAACTCGTGCACAAAGAGGTAGCCGATGGTGCTGTTGCCGGCGGAGGCGGTGCTGTAGAGGTTGTGGATGCCGCCGCCGCCGTAGGTCTCGGCGTTCACCAGGATCTCCACGAACTCGTAGGGGGCCTGGGCGGCGAGGTCGCGGAAGGCGCGGTTGTCGAAGGTGAGCACGTAGCGCTCGCTGCCGAAGGCGTCGTAGGTGGTGCCCAGGGGCGTGCGCCGGTGGACGCCCGTGGAGGGCCGGGAGATGCCGCTCTCACGGGAGGGGGGGCAGAGGGCCCAGACGTTGAAGTCCTTGCGGTGCTCCTTGAAGGGCGTCTGCTCGAAGAGGAGGTCCATGACCTTCCGGGCCTGGGCCTCGAACTTGCCGCGCTCCGCGGCGGTGTAGCCATCGCCGAGGATGAGGACGTCCACCTTGTCTGCGGAGTCGCCGGCCTTCTGCAGGGTGATCAGGGCGCCGGCCTCGGGGCCCGCAGCCTGTTCGATGAGGGGGTCCCTGGGATCCAGGTCGAAGCTCCAGAGGACCTGGAAGGCGTTCTTCGCATCCCGCTTCTTCACGGTGATCCGCACGGGCGCCTCGGGCTGGGGGAACCGCAGGGACTCGGAGAAGGTGCGGCTCAGGGCCTTGGCCTCGTCCGTGGTCTCCCACTCCCCGTAGATGCTGGCGAAGCCCCGGGAGTAGAGCAGCCGGCCCGTGGCCTTGTCCGCCACCTCGAAGCAATACTTGCCCAGGTTGCTGGTGTCCACGGCGCGGGCCGGGTCGCCGGGCCAGGGCAGGGGCTCCCGCACCACCCGGTCCACGCCGAAGCGCTCGGAGGCGGCATCCCCTGTGTGGCCGTAGTCCACGCGCAGGGTCCGGGGCGGGGCGGCCAGGCAGGCCAGGGTGGCAAGGGAGAGCAGCAGGGCGCGGAGCATGGAACACCTCGGCATCCAAGATAGACTGTTTACAGGAGTCCAGATGCTCACCTCGAAACAGCGGCAGTTCCTCAAGGCCCAGGCCCACAAGCTGAAGCCCGTCATGCACGTGGGCAAGGGCGGCGTCACCCCGGCCCAGGCCGCGGAGCTGGACATCATGGTCGAGAGCCTCGAGCTCGTGAAGGTCAAGATCAACCCCAACAGCCTCGAGGACGAGGAGACCGCCGTCCTGGGCCTCTGCGCGGCGGTGCCGGGTCTTCAGCACGTCTGGACCATCGGGCACACCATGCTGTTCTTCCGGGCCAGCCGGAACCGCCCCACGCGGTTCACGCTTCCCGGGTAAATTCCGGCTTGAATTCAGGTTTGGCGCGGTTCCGCCCGAAGGATAGTGGGTGGAGGTCCGATGCCATACCTGTCCTGGCGGGAAGGAAGTCAGCTCCTGCGGCACGCGGTCCAGGATGGCTGTCTCATCGGGCGCGACCCCATCGCCTGCGCGGTGGCCCAGCCTGGCATTCCTTCCCTCTCCCGGAGGCATGCCACCATCGATCGCATCGGGGGCATCTGGTGGATCCGGGACCTGGGCTCAGCTGAGGGCACGACCCTGAACGGCCTGCCCCTTAACCATCCGCAAGGCAACTCCCTGCGGGATGGCGATGAGCTGGTGCTGGGCGGCTGGCCGCTCAGGTTCACCGAGGGTTTTCCGGGCCTGGACGGGGTCCAGTTCATCGAGCGCGTGGGCGACCTCTTCCACGAGGTGCGGCCCGAGCCGGCCCAGGCGCTGGTGCTCATCCGGGGCATGGAGCTGCTGTTCCGGTCCACGGACAAGCTCCTGCGGCAGGTGGACTCCGACGCCATCGTGAAGGGTCTCCTGGATGAGTCCCTGCGCTTGCTGGGTGGGGATCGGGGCTTCCTGGTGATGCGCCAGGGTACGGGCTGGCGAACCGCCCACCGTGTGGGGGATGTGCAGGAGGGCATCGGGCTGTCCCGCTCCGTGCTGGACTACGTTTCCCAGGAGCGCACGGCGGTGCTGTCCAACCGGCCCCTGGCGGACCCGCGCTTCGGCGGCATGAGCCTGGTGGAACTGCACCGCGGCTCCCTGATGTGTGCGCCCATGGAGGATGAGGGCACCCTGCAGGGCGTGCTCTACCTGGATCGGGAGTCCGAGGGCCGGCCCTTCAGCCGCTTCGACCTGGCCATCTTCAAGACCTTCGTCAAGCAGGGCTCCATGGCCTTGCGGCAGGCGGGGCTGAACCGGCAGGCCCTGGGCCAGGCAGAACAGCAGGGGGAGCTGCTGCGCCTGCGCAGCGGGAGCCTCCGGGAAATCGAACGCCATGGCCACCTCCTGGCCGCCATGGCCGGGCCGCTGCGGCGGGTCCAGAGCTGGGCGGCGGAGGTTCCGGATCCCCGGGGCGAGGCCATCCGGACCCAGATCGACCAGCTGGTCAGCCTGCTGGACCACGGCAGCCGGGAGGGGCTGATGGATGAGGCCCCCCATGCCGGTCACCCCCTCTCCGCCCAGAGCCTCCAGGAGGACCTCTCCCGGCGCTGGGAGTCCCTGGTCAGCCTGCGAAGGGCGACGCTGGCCATGGCGGAGGCCCCGACGGGCTCCATCTGGCTCACGGGAGGCCCGCTGCTGGCCGCCCTGGCGGGACTGGTGGAACCGGTGCTGATGCAGCTCAATCCCGGCGCGACGGTCTCCACCCGGTGGGACCAGGAGCGCGGCTTCCAGATCCTGCGGCTGAGCCTCCCCCCGGGCCTGCACAGCCCGACGCCGGATCCCTGGTCCCAGCGGGTGCTCCAGGAATCTGGCGTGCGCTGGCGCTGGGCCGACCAGTCCTTCGACCTTCTCCTGCCCGAAGGTCCGGACGCCATGCCCGAGGAGCCGACCCGGCCCCTGCTCGGGCTGGTCAGCGACGACCTGAACCTGCTGGGACTGTTCCAGACCGTGGCGGAGGCCGGGGACCTCCTGCTGCATCCGCTGGAGTCGCATCCTCAGCCTCCGCCCCTGCCGAAGTTCCGCTTCCTGGTGGTGGATGCCAAGGGCACTCCGGACCTTGAAGCCTGCATCCGGGCCTACCGCAGCCACCCCTCCTTCGCCACCACGCCGATCCTGGTGGTGCGCTGCACCGAAGAGGCGACGGCCAGCCTCATCGAAGCCGGGGCTACCGACTGGCTGGCCGAGGGCTTCCGCTGGGAGGCGCTGCACCACCGGCTGCAGGTGCTGCGCGGACACACCGAGCTGCAGCAGCGGGCCCTGGCCGCCGAGCGCCTGGAGTCCTTCCGGCAGATGGCGGGCACGCTCAAGCATGAGATCAACAACCCGCTGGCCATCATCTCCATGCAGGTCGAGATGCTGCAGCGCAAATACCCCGAGGAGGTGAAGCTCGGGAAGATTGGTGAGATGGTGGAGCGCATCCGGGCCCTGGTGCAGGTGCTCCAGAAGATGCGCGAGACCCCCACCGAGGACTACGCGGATGGCTCCAGCATCCTGAAGTTGGTCTAGAAGCAGGCGGCTTGAGGACGTCGTATCCTCGCAGAGGGAGCCCCACCATGACCATCCGTTCGATGCTGCTCGCCCTCGCCGCCACACTTGCTCTTGGTGCCCAGATACCCCTCACGTCCCTGGTGCAGTCCATTCCGGTGGAGACCGATCTGGCGGATCCCGCGCTGCCCTTGGCCAGGGACGTCTGGGTGGCCATGGTGCGCGGCGCCAAGGTGAGCTTCGACGCGGCCCAGTTCTATATCACCAGCCGCCCCGGCAGCGCCCTGGAGCCGGTGCTGGCGGAGCTGGAGCAGGCGGGCGCCCGGGGCGTCAAGGTGCGGTTCCTCCTTTCCGCCAGGATGCTGGACCAGGATCCGGCCTCCGTGGCCCGACTCCGCCGCATCCCCGGCGCCGAGGTGCGCAGCTACGACCTGGCGGGGGTCGCCAAGGGCATCCTCCACGCCAAGTATTTCGTGGTGGATGGTCGCGAGGCCTTCCTGGGCAGCCAGAACTTCGACTGGCGCGCCCTGGAACAGATCCATGAGCTGGGCGTACGCACCTCGGAGCCCCAGCTCCTCGCGGGACTGGCCGAGATCTTCTCCTTGGACTGGCGCTTCGCCCGGGACGGCAAGCTGCCGGTCTTGCCAGCGCAGGTATCCCCGGTGGCCCGGCCCGCCGTGGAGCTGGTGGCCAGCCCACCCTTCCTGACCCCGAAGACCCTGCGGCCCGCCAGCGAGGCCCTGGTGGAGCTGATTGGCCAGGCCAAGACCAGCGTCCGCGTGCAGCTGCTGACCTACTCGCCCCTGGCGGGCCAGGATCGCTACTGGCCGGTGCTGGACAACGCCCTGCGCGCCGCCGCGGTGCGGGGCGTGAAGGTGCGGCTGCTGGTCTCGGACTGGGTGCTGGGAGGCCGGGCGCTGCCCCACCTAAGGGCCCTGGCCCTGATCCCCAACCTGGAGGTGCGCGTGGCTTCCATCCCTGAGGCGAAGGAGGGCCACATCCCCTTCTCCCGGACCGTGCACAGCAAGTATCTGGTGGTGGATGAAGCCCAGCTGGCCCTGGGCACCAGCAACTGGGAGGAGAGCTACTTCACCGAGTCTCGCAACCTGGAGCTGATCTTTCGCGACACGCCCCTCGCCGCCCAGGCCGCCCGCATCCACGACCGCCTGTGGAGCAGCCGCTACGCCTATCCCCTCGAGCCGCTCAAGACCTACGAGAGGCGCAAAGTCGACTGAGTCAGCGCGTCAGGCCGGTTCGTAGACGTTGTAGAGGTTGTCGCGCTCGAGGGCCTGGAAGCCGGCGTCTTCGATGAGGCGGATCAGCTCGGGCTGGAGCAGGCCCTGGGGGGTCTTGGCGCCGGCCAGGTGGGCGATCTCTTCGGCGATGATGGTGCCGTCCAGGTCATCCGCGCCGTAGCTCAGGCCAGCCTGGGCCAGGCCCGGGGAGATCATCACCCAGTAGGCCTTGATGTGCGGGATGTTGTCGAGCAGCAGGCGGGCCACGGCGATCTCGCGGAGGTCCTGGGTGCCCGTGGTCTCGTGGATCACGTGGGTGGCGCTGAGCTCGTTCTCCTCGTTCTGGTAGGCCAGGGGGATGTAGGCCAGGAAGCCCTGGTAGCCCGCGGCCTGGGACTGGTCCTGGAGGGCCCGCAGGCGCAGCAGGTGGTCCACCCGGTGGCGGGGCTCCTCGATGTGGCCGTAGAGCATGGTGCAGTTGGTGGGCAGCCCCTTGCGGTGGCAGAGGGCCGCGGTGTCCAGCCAGACCTGGGCGTCCTTCTTGCCGATGCAGATCTGCTCCCGCAGGGCCTCATCGAAAATCTCGGCGCCGCCGCCGGGGCAGCTCTCCAGGCCCGCGGCCATGCAGCGGTCCAGAAAGGCCTCCGTGGACAGGCCCGAGATGCGGGCGTAGTAGTCCATCTCGATCATGGTGAAGACCTTGAGGTGGATCGCCGGGAACCGGGTCTTGAGCTTGGTGAAGAGGTCCTCGAAGTAGTCGATCTTGAGCTTGGGATTGTGCCCCGAGGTCATGTGCAGCTCGCGCACTCCGGTGTTGGCGGGCTTCTCCAGCTCCTGGATGATGTCCTCGGCGGACAGGGCGTAGGCGCGCGCATCGCCGGGCTTGGCCTGGAAGGCGCAGAACTGGCAGTGGGTGTAGCAGACGTTGGTGTAGGACAGGCGGCGGCTCTTCACGTAGTAGGTGGCGCGGCCGTGTCGCTGCAGACGCACGTGGTGGGCCATGGCTCCGACGCCCGTGAGGTCCGTCGTCGCGTAGAGCAGCAGGCCGTCCTCGAAGGACAGCCGCTCCCCGCGCAGCACCTTCTCCGCCAGCGGCAGCAGACGCGGATCGCGGATACGGGCTTGAAGAGACAGCATGCTCACCTCAGCCGACCAGTGTAGCGTCCTGGGCTCAGGCGAGGCCTTGGTGGATGCGTCCCACCAGGGCCGGCCCCTGAAAGATGAGGGCGCTGTAGATCTGGGCGAGGGCGGCGCCGTCGTCCAGGGCGCCCTGCACGTCTTCGGGGCTTCCGAGGCCTCCGCAGGCCACCAGGGGCAGGCGGCCGGCCAGGGCGGTGAGGATGCGGCGGCGGACGTCCCGGGCCTTGGTCTTGAGGGGCTCCCCGCTGAGGCCGCCGGCGCCCTTGGCTTCCACGCGGGCGCGCAGGGGCTCCGCGACCACGCCGCGATCCAGGGTGGTGTTGGTGGCGATGAGTCCCGAGAGGCCCGAAGCCACGGCCACCTCGACGATGGCGTCCAGGTCTTCCGGCGCCAGATCCGGGGCCAGCTTCAGCAGCAGGGGCTGGCGCTCCAGGCCCAGCTCCTGGCGCAGCGCCAGCATGCCCGCCAGCAGCGGCTTCAGGGCCTCCGGGGCCTGCAGGTTGCGCAGGCCCGGGGTGTTGGGGCTGCTCACGTTCAGGGCGATGTAGTCCACCTCTGGCGCGATCAGGCGGTAGGCCGCGCGGTAGTCGTCCAGGGCCTGAGCCTCCGGCGTCTCCTTGTTCTTGCCGAGGTTGCCACCGACCAGCAGGCCCGAGGGACGGTGCTTCAGGCGCGCCGCTACCACCTCGGCGCCCTCGCTGTTGAAGCCCATGCGGTTGAGGATCAGGCCCGCCTCGGGAAACCGGAACAGGCGCGGCTTGGGATTGCCGGGCTGGGGCCGGGGCGTGACGGTGCCGATCTCCACGTGACCGAAGCCCAGGGACTGCCAGAGGGGCAACAGCGTGGCGCCCTTGTCCAGGCCCGCGGCGAGGCCCAGGGGCGTGGGGAAGTCCAGGCCCAGGACTTGCCGACGCAGGGTGGCCGGGAGCTCGGGCGAGCTCAGCCGGGGCCAGGCGCAGGCGCGCTCGCCCAGCCAGAAGGCCAGGTTGTGGGCGGTCTCGGGATCCAGGCGGAAGATCAGCGGTCGCAGGGCACCGTAGAGGTCCATCACTTGACCGTCACCGTGGCCGTGGCGGTGATCTCCGGGAAGTCCTCCCGGTTCACCCGGACGTGGTAGGTCCCCGCCGTCTTGGGGGCCGTGTAGAGCCCGGTGGGGTTGATGGTGCCGCCCTCCGCCTCGAGGACCCCCCAGCCCACGGGCTGCCGCAGGTAGCGCGCCCCCTCGGGGTAGTTGATCTCGACCTGGAAGGTCTGGGTGGCCCCCTTGGCCAGGCTGACCGCCACAGGCCGCAGGCTCAGGCGCGGGACGAAGGGCTCGGGCGGCGCGGCGGGAACGGTTTCCTGCGGAGCCTTGCAGGCGACGATCAGGAAGGCGGCAGTCACGGCCAGCAGACGGGTTTTCATGGCTTCCTCACAGCGTTCAGCGTGGCTGGATGGAGAAGGGACCCCACTCCACCCGATCCTTGATTGTCTCGGTATCGGCTCAGCCGATACCGAGAGGATGCCACGCCAAGCCCCGCAAAATGGTCAGAACACCCGGAACGCCTGGAAGAGGCTGCAGCTCCAGCCCCAGCGCGGGGGGGCGCCCGGCGGCTCGTTGCGCCGGGAGGCCACCGACGCGCCCAGGCGGCCCGTGGGAGTACGCCACTGCGCGTCGCCCTGGAGGAACCAGCCACCAGGGCCGGAAGGGTCATCCCGCGGAGCGGTGGCCCGCACGACCTGGAGCCGGCCCCGGCCTTCCAGGAAGAGCGGGAGGCCGAGGGCCACCGTGCGGGTGCTGACCGAATCCCCGAAGGCGGCGCCCAGGGCGTCGCCCCGGGTGGAGAAGCCGGCCAGGTAGGTCGGCGGCGGCGCCGAGAAGGCAGTGCGCGGCGCCGCACTCGCGTATTCCAGGCCCAGGTCCCAGCGGTCCCAGACCAGCTGCAGGCCGCCTTGATCCCGGGCAGGCACCAGGCTGGGGGCGCCTCCGTCGCGGGACCCCACGCGGCTGGCGGTCACCGAGGCGCCCCGGGCTCCGGCGAGGCGGGCCAGGGCGGGCAGGCGCAGGCGGAATTCTGCCAGGGACTGGCTCAGGTTGCTCTGCCGCGGCGCAGTCTGCCCCGCCGCATCCTGGCCTCCGCTCAGTGTCAGGGCGCCGAGGCTGACCTCGAGATCCGTGCCGAAGGCGACCCGCATCAAGGCGCCGCCCACGGTGGGCCGCTGCAGGCCGAGTCCCGCGGCCTGGGCTGCGAGTCGCGCCGGACGGTTTGGGCTCCACTCAGGCACGGTTGGCGTGCGCTCCAGTCGGCCCTCGAAGGCCTCTAGACGCCACAGGGACTTGAAAATCTCCAGGGGCGCGAAGGCCAGGGTCACCCGCGGAAAGGGTCGGGCCGCATCGCCCAGCAGGGGGCCGCCATTGAGCCCGGAGCCCCAGGCGAGGGGGGACTGTTCCAGGAGGATCCGCCCGCCAGAGTTGAACTGGAAGCCCACGAGGGCGCGCTGCAGGATGCCCGCGGTGCGGCCCTGGTCCCGGAGGCCCAGCACCGTCGCGGCGAAGCCCCAGCCGCCGGAGGTGTAGCGCCCCTGCACGCCCAGGCCCCACCCGCGGGTGCCGTGGCCCAGGCCCTCGCCCCCGACCAGGGGCGTGTAGGCGCCACCGCTGTCCGCGCCGCCCCAGCCCACCTCGAAGGAGGGCAGCGACGAGGGCTCCTGCGGCGCCTGGCCCAGGGTCCAGTCCAGCCGGGCCTGCCGCAGCGCCGCGGCGCCATCCTGGAGCAGCGGCGCCTGGGCCTGGACGGAGAGGCCGAGCAGGCAGGGCAGGGCGGCCCGCAGGCAGGTCCGGCTCATGGCAGCACGCGGATGGTGCGGATCGGCGCACCCAGCTCCAGGGCATCAAGAACCTTCAGGGCGCGGTCCGGCTGCTCCAGCTCGCCCACCCGGGTGTATTTGCCCGTCAGGTGGGGCGTGGCGTTGGTGGTGATGAAGAGCTGGCTGCCGCCGGTGTCCTTGCCCGAGAGGGCCATGCCCACGCTCCCGGGGCCGTACCAGGTCAGGCTGTCCTCGCAGCGCACGGTGTAGCCGGGGCCGCCGTCCATGGTGTCCACGGGCGAGCCCAGCTGCACCACGAAGTCTGGCACCACCCGGGGCACCCGGCGGCCGTCGAAGTAGCCCTTCCGCGCCAGCAGCACCAGGTTGGCGACGTTCAGGGGCGCTACCGTGGGGTCGAGCTTCAGCGTCACCTGTCGAGGGCCGCTGAAGGTGATGCGGAGGCGCACGGGCATCCCTCGCTTCACCAGCCGCTCGGCCTCCGCCAAGATCGCCTGATCCACGGGGCTGGGCGCAGGGGCGCCGGGCCAGGGCGTGGCGGGGTCCAGCTTCGCCAGGGCGCGGTAGGCCTCCAGGCGGCAGGCCCAGTCCGGGTGCTGGAGCCAGGGCCGCAGCCGGGCCTGCTGGTCCGCGGGCGTCAGCTGCCAGCGGGCATAGCTCTGGATGAGGATCTGCTGGGAGTCCAGGGGCGCATCCGCCCAGGCACGCTGGGTGAGGGCCTCGAGGTCCCCGGGGACCGTGGGCAGGTCCTCGATGGCCGCGGCGCGGGCGATGGGGTCGGCGCCCGCGAGCAGGCGCGTCCGGAGGGCGTCGGCGGCCGCGGGAGCCTGCTTCCGGAGGGCGGGGAGCAGCGCCCCCTGCAGGTCAGGGCGGGTGACGCCAAAGGGCGGATCCAGGCGGACCGCGTCCCGCAGGGCCGGCAGGGGGACGGTGGCCTTGGCCAGCCCCTGGAAGCCGTACCAGAGGGCCAGGGGATCCTGGGCGCTGGGCCAGGGTGCACTGCCGGCTGGGAAGGCCTCGGCGGGCGCTGCCTTCGGGAGCCCCTCTGCCAGCCGGGAGAGGATGCCCACGCAGGCGGCGCTCAATGTTGCCTGACTGGGTGCCTGCAGGCCCAGGCGGGCCCAGAGGTCAGAGCTGGGCGTGAGGGCCAGGAAGTCGCGGGTGGCCACCTCGCGCCGCTGCTCCCAGGGTGCTTTGTTCCAGGCATCCAGCAGGGCCAGGAGGCTGCCGGGTGTCGCGGTCACCGGCGGCAGCAGCGCCGATTCCTTGCCCGCCATCACCAGCCGCAGGCGGGCCGCCTGGGCGCGGACAGGATCGACCTTGCCGGCCTTCTGGAGGGCGGCGAGGAAGCCCCGCAGGGCCGGGGTGACCTCTGCCCCGTTGAGCCGCGCCGTGGCGAGGCCCGCCTCCAGGTGCAGGTGTTTCGGCCACGCGGCAGCCTGGGCGGCGGTGAGGCCCGCCAGGGCGGTGAGGGCCTGGGCGCTCTTGAAGCGGTTGAGGAAGAAGAGGGCGTCGAAGCGCTCCCGGGGCGTCTTCGCGGCGGCGGCCTGCTTCAGCCAGAGCGCCTCCGTGGGCTGGTCGTACTCGGGCGGCAGCAGGGCCGGGGCACCCGGTGCGCCGATGCGCCGGAGCGCAAGCTCCAGCCGGGCGCGGTCCGCGGGCGAGAGGCCGGCCTGCCGGGCCTCCGCCAGCGCCAGCGGCTGCCGCGCCCACTCGGCCCGCAGCGCGTCCTGGGCCGTGAAGGTCGGGGCCTGGGCCAGGAGAGTGCTGACAGACAGCACACCAGGGAGCCATTTCGGGGAAGATAGAGGCAAGAGGTACATGTTGGCTCGCAGGGGAACAGACATTCTAAGGGAAGAGCTTCGTCGGCGTCTGGCCGCTGGGGAGGCAGGTCCTCACGAGGTCTGGATCCGGTGGCCTCGGCAGCTGGGGGACGTGGTCTTCGCGCTGCCCTTCTTCGGCTCCCTGCAGGCGGTCTGGAATGCAGAGGCCGCTGCCCTGGGCACCTCGCTCCGCTGGATCGCCGTGGGCCACGCCATGGGGGCGGCCCTCTTCGCGGAGGCGGCTCCGGCCTTCATCGCGGAGTCCGTCATCGAGCAGGGCGGGGTCGGCAAGCCGGATCCCTGGCACCTGCTGCGGCGGTGGCGGAAGGCCCCGCCCATCTGCGTCATCAACCTGAGCCAGAGCATCCGGCTGGCGCTGGCGGCGCGCATGGCCGGCGTGCCCATCCGGGGCGGCATCGCCGACAACCACCTGAGCCTGTTCTACACCCACCCCTTCAAGTATCGCGACCTGCCCATCCACCTCGCCCAGCGCTACGAGCCGCTGCTGGAGCAGCTCACGGGCGAGCGCCACCTGCAGTGGGTGCGCCTGGGCGCCGAGAACCTGGGCGGCCACCACGGCCTCGACCTGCTGCGGTCCAACGGCTGGTCAGGCGGTCCCTTTGTTACGCTCTCCTTCGGCACCCGGGGCTTCGGCAAGCGCTGGTTCCCGGAGCTGGAGAAGTGGTCGGGACTGGCCGCGCTGCTGGCCGCCAAGGGCTACCAGAGCGTCTGGCTGGGGGGACCCGACGAGGTGGCCCTGGGCCGGGAGCTGGCCGCCCTGAGTCCCGGCAGCATCGACCTGACCGGCCGGACCTCCCTGCCGGAAGCCTGTGCCATCCAGGAGCAGGCTGCGGGTAATGTGGCCGTGGACACGGGCCTCGCTCACACCGCCGCCGCCACAGGCCGACCCACGCTCACGCTCATGGGGATGTCTCCCGAGCCCCTGATCGCGCCCCTGGGACCCAAGGCCGTCGCGGTCCGCGGCTCGGCGGTGGACTCCTTCCCCGGGGAGAGCGAGGGCTTCGAGACCCACGGCTCCGTGGCGCACCGGGTCCACCCGGAGCGCGTGGTGCGCCTGCTCGAGGCGCTCATCGCCGAAGGCTAGCCGTGAATTCGGGAACTCAGCGGTAGCCGGCTCGGGAAGCCTCGCCGTGGCCGGCCTCGCGGAGCACCAGCTCCTTCTGGGCCAGCTTGAGGTCCGAGTCGATCATCATGGCGGCCAGGGCGCGGATGTCGGTCTTGGGCTCCCAGCCCAGGATGCGACGGCCCTTGGAGGCGTCGCCCTGCAGGAAGTCCACCTCGGCGGGGCGGAAGTAGCGGGGATCGATCTCCACATACTGCTGCCAGTCCAGGTCAAGCCGCCCGAAGGTGAGGCTCAGGAAGTCCCGGATGCTGATGGCCTCGCCGGTGGCCACGGCGTAGTCGTCCGGCGTGTCCTGCTGCAGCATGCGCCACATGGCTTCCACGTAGTCGCCGGCAAAGCCCCAGTCCCGCTTGGCGTCGAGGTTGCCGAGATAGAGCTTGTCCTGCATCCCCAGCTTGATGCGCGTGGCGGCGCGGGTGATCTTCCGGGTCACAAAGGTCTCGCCCCGGCGCGGGCTCTCGTGGTTGAAGAGGATGCCGTTGCAAGCGAAGAGGCCGTAGCTCTCGCGGTGGTTGATCACCTGGTAGTGGGCGAAGACCTTGGCGCAGGCGTAGGGGCTGCGGGGCTCGAAGCGGGTGCCCTCAAACTGCGGGGGCTTGGCGCTGCCGAACATCTCGGAGCTGCCGGCCTGGTAGAAGCGGATCTGCTTGCCGCTGTGCTTCATGAAGCTGCGGATGGCCTCCAGCAGGCGGATGACGCCCACGCCCACCACGTCCACGGTGTATTCGGGCTGGTCAAAGCTCACGCGCACGTGGCTCTGGGCGCCCAGGTTGTAGACCTCGTCCGGCTGGACGTCGTCCAGCACGTTGCGCAGGGCGCCCGCGTCCGACAGGTCGCCGTAGTGCAGGTGGAAGTTGGGGTTCGGGGTCTCGCCCACATGGAGGTGGTCGATGCGGTCTGTGTTGAAGAGGCTGGCCCGGCGGACGATGCCGTGCACCTGGTAGCCCTTGCTGAGCAGCAGCTCCGCCAGATAGCTGCCGTCCTGGCCCGTCACGCCGGTGATGAGTGCGGTCTTGGTCATGGGTGTCCTCGTCAGGAAAGGTTGGGCGCCATCATGCTGCGCAGGCTGTCTTCCAGGGAGTGCTGGGCGGTCCAGCCGGCGTCCGCCGCCAGGCGGCCGGGGTCGCCCACCAGGAAGGGGATGTCGTCGGTGGAGTTGGGGCTCCCCTGGAAGTGGACCTCCCGGGTCCGGCCCTGGAGCCTCAGCACGGTCTGGACCACGTCCTCGATGCTGCTGGCCCGGCCCGTGCAGACGTTGAAGGTGCGGTGGGCGGGGGCCTCGAGGTCCAGGATGGCCAGGTAGGCCGAGACCACGTCCCGCACGTCGATGAAGTCGCGGACGCTGTTCCAGCCGGCCATCTCGATGGGCGTGGCATCGCTCGCCGCGGCCGCAGCCAGGCGGCGCAGGAGGGAGGGCACCACCAGCTCCGGGCGCTGGCCCTGGCCCAGGTGGTTGAAGGGGCGCGCCACGCGGACATCCAGGGCGCCCTGATAGTGGGGCGCCACCTGTTCCGTGAGGTGCTTGGAGAGGCCGTAGCGGCCCTGGGGCACGATGGGGTCGTCCTCTCGGCGCCGCTGGTTCGAGGGGGCATACACGTGGCAGCTGCTCACCAGCAGGACCTTGCTGTCCCGCAGGTGCTCCAGCAGGTTGAGGGTGATGCCCAGGTTGAAGGTCACGGGGGCCGGGGTGGAGAAGTGGCTGGGGATCGAGGCGCCCGCCAGGTGGATCACGCCGTCCCAGGTTCGGGGCAGGCCGGCCATGGACGAGGGATCCTGCAGGTCCATGACCAGGGTCTGGACCCCAAGCGGCAGGTTTTGGCCTTCCTCGCGGTCCAGGGCCACCACCACGTCGCCCCGGCGCAGGATGGCCTCCGCCATGTGCCGGCCGACGAAGCCCGAGGCCCCGGTCAGGAGGTAGTTCCGGGTCATGGCTGGCCCGGGGCTGGGAAGGCAGGGAAGGACTGGAGGACGGACATGGGACGCTCGTTGCGAAGAGAACCGGAAAGGGCTGGGATCAAGCCTATCGGCTATCGGGCAGAGCCGCGCCTGCAATTCAGCCGCCAGACCCCAGGCGGTCCACCATCCGGGAGGCGGGAAGCCCTGATAAGGTCTAGGTTCTGAGCCCTGAGGTGACCGTGAAGCTGGCGATCTTCCATCCTGCCTTCGAATCCGTGGGGGGCGCGGAGATCCTTGCGGCTACTCAGGCGGGCATCCTCCGGGAGCAGGGCTTCCATCCGGAGATCGTCACCCTGGGCTATGACCCGGCCAAGTGGGCGGCCCGCCTGGAGGGCATCCCCGTGCAGCTGGTCGCCAAGCGCCACTGGACCGACCTCATCAGCGGCTGGGGCCGCATGGGGAAGCTCAGCCAGCGGGGCAAGCGGGCCGCCGCGGCGCTGGCCGACTACGACACGGTGCTCGCCCACAACTGGCCGACCAACGCCATGCTGGGAGCCGCCGCCATCCGCGCCCGGAAGATCTGGCAGTGCAATGAGCCCCCCCGGGGCATCCACCGCCGCGAGGCGAATCCGGTGCTCACCGCCCGGGTGGAGGCCACCGGTGGCCGGGGCCAGGATGAAGCCACGCGGCACTTCCAGGGGGATCTCGCCACCCACGACCGGAACATGAGCCGGGCCTCCAGCCTGCAGGCGCGGCGGGCCTACGACCTGGACGGCTGCCGCCAGCTGGACCTCATCTACGCCATCAGCGAGTTCAGCCGGGACAATGCCCGCCGCATCTACGGGCAGTGCCGCGAGGAGGTGATCTACCCCATCGTGCGGTTCCCCGAGGGCACGCCCCACCGCTCTGGGCTCGACCGCTCGACGCGCAAGGTGCTGGTGCATTCGCGCCTCGAGGTGCTCAAGAACATCGACACGGTGATCCGGGGCTTCCAGCGGTTCGCTGCCGCCAGTCCGGTGCCCTGCCAGCTCCACGTGGTGGGCGAGGGGCCCTCCCGGCCTCTGCTGGAAGCCCTGGCCACGGACCTCTGCGCGCCGGGGGCGGTGCAGTTCCACGGCTACCTGCCGGACCGCGAGCTGCAGGAGGTCTATGCGGCCTGTGATGTCTTCGCCCTGGTGACCCTGGACGAGCCCTTCGGCATGGTCTATCCAGAAGCGGCGGCCCGGGGCCTCCTGCTGGTGGGTCCGGATCACGGGGGCCCCTTTGAGATCCTCGACGGGGGCCGCCTGGGCTGGGCCGTGGATGCCTTCTCTCCCGAGGCGCTGGCGCAGGCGCTGGAGGCCGTCTGGGCCCTGGACGATGCCGAGGTGGACCGACGCCGGGACGCAGCGGATCAGTCCTGCCGCAGCCGCTTCGGGCTGGCTGCCATCGCGCCGCAGCTCAAGGCTCTGATGGAGACTTGACCACTCCTTGGGTGGTGAATGGGACTGGGGCCGAGTCCCGGTCTGTGTCATCGTTTGGTATGTCTGATCTGCCTGAATTCAGTGCGCATGGGTTCATGATCCCGGGGCCGCCTTCCCCTGCGGTGACGGCATTCTCCGCCGTGTCCGGGCGGGTCATCCTCCGGCCTCTGGGGCGCTCGAGAGCCTTGCTCCTGGCCCTCTCGGGCTTCGCGCTACCCCTGGCCGCGCAGATGCCCGAGGGCTGGAACCACCGGGTGGAGCTCGGGACAGCGTTCTCCGGCCCTTCCCTCTGGGCGGGCTGGGGCGTGTGGAGCGCGGGCAAGGCTGGGCCGCCTGCGACGCTTATTTCTTCCCTGGGACTCGGCAACAGCCTGGTGGGCAGTGGGGTGTCCCTGGAGGGCGGCTTCCGCTCGGAAGGCTGGTCCGGCGCGGGCAAGGTCCTGCTGTTCCGGGATGCGGACGGCGCCACCCGGGCCACCCTGCACCAAGGCCATCTCCGCTGGACCAGCAAGACCGGCTGGCGGCTGGGTCTGGAGAACGAGCCCCTGGTCTGGGGCTACGGGCTCACGGGCGGCTACCTCCTGGGTGAGGCGGCCCGGCCCTTCCCGAAGGTGCGCCTGGTCACGCCCCAGGCCAACCTCTCGCTGTTCGGCACCTCGCTGGGCAACTGGACCGCCCAGGCCTTCCTCGGCAAGCTCGAGGGCCGCCGGAAGCTGGCGGACAACGTGCAGAATCCCTCTGGCCAGAGTCGGCTCATCGCGGCCAACGGGGAGCCCCAGGCGCCCCTGACCAGCGGCTACCGGTTCGAGGGCTCGTTCTACGAAGGCAAGGTCGAGACCTACCTCAACTGGACGGTGCTGTGGGGTGGGAACCGGAACGGCATCCCCATGACCTCAGGCTATGGCGTGAGCGACTACCTGACCTCAGCGCTGGGGATGAAGGACTTCCTGGCCGAGACTTCCACGAATTTCTCAGATCCCAACCATCCGGACCCGGCCTACAAGAACAACGCCCGCAGCTCCACCAACTTCGACTTCGGTGTGCGCGGCGAGCTGCCCTTCCTGGCCCGGTGGCTGGGGGCAGAGCAGACCTGGGGCTACATCAGCCGAGGGTCCAAGGGCATGACCTGGCCCCTGGGCGTCTGGCGGCACAAGCCCCTCTACTGGACCGGCAAGGACCTGGAGAAGGACTTCCACTACGCCCTGAACGTGGACTATCGCCGGGCCTGGAACGAGGTGGACCGCCACCTGGTGCCCAACCTGATCGTGCCCAACGATGCCTTCGGTCTGCTCGTGCGCTGGCCCCGGGTCCGCCTCGGGCTGGAGCGCCGCAGCACCTCCAACCTGCCGGAAGTGAGCTACCGCTCCTTCGAGAACGGGATCTACGCCACCGGGTTCTACCGCGATGGCGACCCCCTCGGCGAGGCCTTTGGGGGGGAGACAGACGTCACCACGGCGAGGCTGGAGTGGGACGCGACCCCGTCGCTGACCACCACCACCTGGCTCTATCGCGGCGCCCGGTCCTTCCGGGACGACCCTGTGCTGTGGCTGCAGGACCATCCGGGCCAGGCCTACACCGAGGACTACTTCAGCGGGCTGCAGCTGGACCTGACCTGGAAGGCCACTGCGAGCCAGACCCTGCGGGCCGGGGGCTCCTTCGAGCGCCACACGGGCGCTGGCTATATCCTGGGCAACACCCGGCACGGCACCCGCTGGTTCCTGGAGTGGTCCGGACGCTGGGCCCGGAGCCGCTAAAACCAGCAGGTCTCCGCGAATCCCCGGTGACCCCCCGCCGGGTCTGCCGCAGAATGGAGGGATGCTCTTCGACTCCCCCTCCTCCTTCGGCCGGTCCTTCCGCATCGTCACCTTCGGCGAGAGCCACGGGGCGGGGGTGGGCGTGGTGCTGGACGGCGTGAAGCCGGGGCTGCCCTTCGACCTGGAGGCCATCCAGGCGGAGATGGATCGGCGGCGGCCGGGGCAGTCGGACCTGGTGACGCCCCGCAAGGAGGCGGACCAGGTGCAGGTGCTGAGCGGCGTCTTCGAGGGCAAGACCACGGGGCATCCCATCGCCATGGTGGTGTTCAACGAGAACCAGCGCAGCGGTGACTACAAGGCCATCACGGACCTCTTCCGGCCGGGCCACGCGGACCTGACCTACGACCGCAAGTACGGTCTGCGGGATCCCCGCGGGGGCGGCCGCAGCAGCGGGCGCGAGACCCTGGGCCGGGTGGCGGCGGGGGCCTGGGCCAAGCAGCAGCTGGCGGCCCTGGGCGTCACCGTGCGCGGCTTCAACCGCGAGATCGCCGCCATCGCCGGGACGGCCGTGGACTGGGCCTTCGTGGAGCGCAATCCCCTCCGGGTGGCCGATCCTGAGACCTTCGCAGCCCAGCGCGCCGCCGTGGAATCCGCCCGGGCCGAGGGCGACAGCGTGGGCGGCGTCTGCGAGGTCTGGATCGAGGGCCTGCCCGTGGGGCTGGGCGATCCCGCCTTCGGCAAGCTGGACGGCCTGCTGGCCCTGGCCTGCATGTCCATCGGCGCCGTGAAGGGTGTGGAGCTGGGCGCGGGCTTCGAGAGCGCCCGCCTGCGGGGCAGCCAGAACAACGACCCGCTGGGTCCCGGCGGGCCGCTCAAGAATGACGCCGGCGGCACCCTGGGCGGCATCAGCACCGGCGCGCCCGTGGTGGTGCGCCTGGCGGTGAAGCCCACCAGCTCCATCTCGAAGACCCAGAAGACCATCGACCGCGAGGGCAATGCCGCGGACATCTCCACGCACGGCCGCCACGATCCCTGCATCGCGCCGCGCATCGTGCCCGTGGCCGAGGCCATGTGCGCCCTGGTGATCTACGACGCCTGGCTCACCCAGCAGTCCCTGCGCGACGGGACTGCGCCACTGCCGGAGTGGGACTGGGAGGCCGTGGATGCCCTGTTTGCACCCCGGGGCTGATCGGTAATTGTGATGACCTCCACTTTCGGGAGGGCATGACGAAGCGATGACCTACCCGGCTCCCGGGCGACGGATCATGGCCTCCGACATGGAACCCGTCCTCATCAGCTTCCACGCACCGGTCCACGACCTGGACCAGGTGGCGCACCACGTGGTGCGGGAGGGCCTGTCAGCCCATCTGCGCGACTGGCAGCAGCGGGCTGAGGCCCGGGAGCTGGTCTACCTGGCCACCTGCCAGCGGGTGCTCTGGATGGTGTGGGGCGGCGAGGCCGAGGCCATCGACCCCGGCCCCGGCTTCCGCCGCTACGAGGGCGAGGAGGCCTGGACCCACCTGCTGGCCATGTCTGCGGGCCTGGAGTCCGCCAACCTGGGTGACCGGGAGATTCCCGGGCAGCTCAAGGACGCCCTGGTCGCGGCCCGGGAAGTGGGCGTGGCCGGCGAAGAAGCCCAGACGGCCCTGGAGGACGTGATCCGCGAAGGCCAGCGGCTGCGCGCCCGGCTGGGATTGGCGGACGGCAACGTGAGCGTCGCCACCGTGGCCCTGAAGCACCTGACCGAGGGGCTCGAGCCCGGGTCCAGCGTGGCCCTGGTCGGCGTCGGGCCGATGACCCAGTACCTGGCGGAGCGGCTGCCTGAGCGCGGCTTCCGCGTGGTGGTGGCCAACCGCACCCGCAGCAAGGCCCATGACCTGGCCGATCCCCTGGGCCTGGCCACCGTGGACCTCCCGCAGCTCCAGCGCGATCCCGAGGGCTTCGACGCCATCGTCACCGCCACCGCCGCGCCGGAGCCGCTGTTCACCTGGGACGCCTGGCAGACGCTGAAGCGGCCCACCCTGCGCATCCTGGACCTGGCCCTGCCGCCGGACTCGGAGCCGGGGCTGGAGCTGCTGCCCTGGATCCACCGTGTGGACCTGAACGCCTTCCTGGCCCAGACGGCCACCGCCCGGGGCCAGCGCGCCGAGGCAGCCCTCAAGGCGGAACCCTACCTCGTGGGCGCGGCTCGCCGACTGCGCCACCGGGCCGAGGCCCGCGCCCGCAAGCGGCACCTGCTATCCGCCCAGGAGCGGCTGGACTCGGCCTGGGGTGCCCTGGAGGAAGAAGTCCAGGTGCTGGAGGAGACCATGGCCTGCATGGACGAGGCCCAGCGCGAAGCCCTGAAGGAGATCCTGTCCCGGGGCCGGACCCTGGCCTTCCGGGCCCTGATCCAGACCCAACCGAAGCCCCCAGCAAACGGAGAGGCGGTTAATCAATGAGAACGAAGCAGGAGCGGAGTTCCACTTTGGCGACCATTCGCCGAAGGCGAATCGGACCGGCTGCGAAGCATTCGGCCTCGGAGGGGCGAGCGCCGATGGCGCGAGTCAAGCCGAAGCCCGCAGGGTGCGGCACAGGAGGTGCCGCATGAGGAACGTCACGGTCGCCACCCGAGGTTCCGCCCTGGCCGTGGGCCAGGCCGAACCCATGGTGACGTTCCTGGAGTCCCGAGGCTACGAGGTCACCTGGCGCAAGTTCTCCACCTCCGGCGACCAGTGGCTGCTGGGCCCGCTGGACAAGCAGCAGGGCGGCGGCTTCTTCACCAAGGAGCTGGAGGACGCCATGGGCTCTGGCCAGGCGGACCTGCTCATCCACAGCCTGAAGGACGTCTCCCTGGAGCGGCCCGCGGGCATCGTGGCCGCCTGCATTCCCCGGCGCGAGGATCCCGCAGACTGGCTGATCCTGCGGCCCGACGCGCCCGAAGACCTGGTCATCGGCACCAGCGCCGTGCGGCGCCAGCGGGTGCTCAGCCAGTTGTTTCCGAAGGCCCGCTTCACCTGGATCCGCGGCAACGTGCAGACCCGCTTGCAGCGCGTCCGGGACGGCGTGCTGCGGGAGGAACCCCTCCACGCCACCCTGCTGGCCGCGGCGGGCCTCAAGCGGCTGGGACTGGATCTCTCGGGCCTCACCGTGCGGCCTCTCACGCCGAAAGAGCTGCCCTCGGCACCGGGGCAGGGCGCCCTGCTGGCGGAGGCCCGGGCGGATCGCCCCGACCTCATCGAAGCCCTGGCGGAGCTCCACGACCCCCTGACCGCGCGCTGCGTGACCCTGGAGCGGCAGGTGCTGGCGGGCATCGGTGGCGGCTGCCAGCAGCCCCTGGGCGCCCTGGCCACGCCCCAGGCCGACGGCAGCCTGCTGCTGCAGGTGGCCTACGCACCCGAGGGTGAGCTGCGCCGCGCCGAGGCGTGCGGAACCGACGACCGGGAGCTCCTGGCGCAGGTGCTCAGGGGCATCGGGCTGGCATGACCCAGCCCACGGGTCTCCCCCGCCTGGCGCTGGCCCGGCCTGCGCAGCACCCCCTGGCGGAGGCTGTCCGCCGGGCGGGCTGGGAGCCCGTGCCGTATCTCTTCACGAACGCCGAGCCCACGGGCTTTCCGCCGCCCAGACCTTGGTCCGACCTTGCCGCCGTGCTGGTCCTGAGTCCGGCCGGTGCCCGGGCCGTGGCCGCGGTGCTGCCGGACGGGACCCGCTGCCTGGCGCAGGGAGCCGGCACAGCCGAGGCCCTGGGTCGCCGGAACCTGGCCGTGTCGCTGCCCTCGGAGGCCCGCGCCGAGGCGCTCTGGGCGCTGCTGCAGGCCACCTTCCCGGAGGGCGGCGACTTCCTGCTGGTGCGGGGCGAGCGCAGCCGGGGCTTCCTCGAGTCCGCCGCCCAGGACACCGTCTGGCGCCTGCATCCCTGGACCACGCACCGCGAGGCCGCGGCCGAGCCTCTGCCGCGCCTGCCCGTGGTGGAGGCCGTGCTGGCCTTGAGTCCCCTGCAGGCGGAGCTGCTCGGCCCGCTGGCGGTCGCCGTGCGGCGCTTCGCCTGGGGCCAGGGCACTGCCGAGGCCTTTGCCAGGGCGGGCACGCCGGCCCACGCCACCTGTCCACCCAAGCCCGAACTGCTCGAAGCCCTGCTCGTTGCCAACCTGCCCAAGAAGGAGGAGTCCCCATGCTGAACCGATCCCGCCGCCTCCGCACCAGCGCCGCCATGCGCAACCTCGTGGCCGAGACGGACCTCCGCCCGCGCCACCTGATCCAGGGCCACTTCGTGATGCCCCAGGCGGGCAGCCTCGAGATCTCCAGCATGCCGGGCATCTGCAACGCCGGCGTGGAGGACACGGTGCGCCAGATCGAGAAGGACCTGAAGCGCGGAATAACCAATGTGCTGCTCTTCGGGGTGCCCGATGACGCTGCCAAGACCCCCGACGCCGCCTATGTGAAGGACCGCGAGGGGGTGATTCCCCAGACCGTGCGGGCTTTGAAGAAGGCTTTCGGCTCGGACCTGATCGTCATCACGGACATCTGCCTCTGTGGTGCCACCAGCCACGGCCACTGCGGCCTGGTGAGCGAGGAGGGCGAGGTGCTCAACGACCCGTCCCTGCCCATCCTGGCGGAGATGGCCCTGCGCCACGCCGAGGCGGGCACCGACATCGTCTCCCCCAGCGACATGATGGACGGCCGCGTGGCGGCCATCCGCGCGCTGCTGGACCAGAACGGCTTCACCTCCACCAGCATCCTCAGCTATGCCATCAAGCACTCCGGCGCCTACTACGGACCCTTCCGCGAGGCCGCCCACAGCAGCCCCAAGTTCGGGGACCGGAAGACCTACCAGATGGATCCCCGCAACGCCCGGGAGGGGCTGCGCGACGCGCTGCTCGACATCGAGGAGGGCGCGGACATGCTCATGGTCAAGCCCGCCCTGCCGAACCTGGACCTCATCTGGCGTCTGCGCCAGGCCACCCTGGCGCCCCTCTGCGCCTACCACGTGTCCAGCGAGTTCAGCAGCGTCAAGGCTGCGGACCGCCTGGGCTGGGTCAACGGCGACCAGCTGATGTTCGAGCACCTCCTGGCCATCCGCCGCGCAGGCGCCGACATGATCGTCACCTACGCGGCCCGCGAGGCCGTGGAGAAGGGCTGGATTTCCTGAATTTGTAACCGCAGATGGCGCAGATAAGGGCCTCTTTTCATCTGCGTCATCTGCGTCATCTGCGGTTTGTTTTTTTGAGGTTTTCATGAGCAATGAATCTCTGTTTCAAGAGGCGCTGACGCACTTCCCGGGGGGGGTGTCGAGTCCGGTGCGGGCTTTTCGCGCTGTGGGGGGGACGCCCAAGTTCTTCAGGAAGGCCAGCGGCGCCTGGTTCGAGGACGAGGATGGTGTGCGCTTCCTGGACCTCTGCATGTCCTGGGGGCCGCTGATCCTCGGCCACGCCCACCCGGACATCCTGGCGGCGGTCACCGAGGCCATGCAGGAGGGCCTCACCTTCGGCGCCCCCAGCCGCCGGGAGCTGGCCCTGGCGCGCCGCATCAAGGAGATGGTGCCCTTCGTGGAGAAGATGCGCTTCGTATCCTCGGGCACCGAGGCCGTCATGAGCGCACTGCGCGCCGCCCGGGGCTTTACCGGCCGGGAGCGCATCCTGAAGTTCGAGGGCTGCTACCACGGCCACAGCGATGGCCTGCTGGTGAAGGCAGGCTCGGGCCTCATCACCTTCGGCGCCCCCACCAGCGCCGGCGTGCCCAAGGCCATCGCCGAGCTGACCTCCGTGGTGTCGCTGGATGACCTGGAGACCCTGGAGCGCACCTTTGCCGAGATCGGCTCGGAGCTGGCTGCGGCCATCATCGAGCCCATCCCCGCCAACAACGGCCTGCTGCTGCAGCGGCCGGAGTTCCTCACGCGGCTCCGGGAGCTCTGTACCAAGCACGGCGTGATCCTCATCTTCGACGAGGTCATCAGCGGCTTTCGCGTGGCCCCGGGCGGCGCGGCGGAGCGCCTGGGCATCACCCCGGACCTGGCCACCTACGGCAAGATCATCGGCGGTGGCATGCCCGTGGGCCTCTACGGTGGGCGCAAGGACATCATGGGCGTGGTCGCGCCGGACGGTCCCGTCTACCAGGCGGGCACGCTGTCGGGCAACCCCGTGGCCATGGCCGCGGGCCTGGCCACCATGGCCCACCTGACCCCGGCCTTCTACGCCGCGCTGGAGACCGCCGCCGCCGCCTGGGCCAAGGCCTTCGAGACCATCCCCGGCCTGCGCTGCCCCCGCTACGGCTGCCTGCTCTGGCCCCTCTTCCAGGATGGCGTGCGCCGCAGCGACGCGGTGCAGGGCGCGGCCATCAGCAGCTTCAACCGCCTCCACAAGGCCCTGCTGGGCCAGGGCGTCTACCTGCCCCCCAGCGGCTACGAAGTGGCCTTCCTGGGCGGCGCCCATGGCGCCCCCGAGCTCGCCCACTTCCAGCAGGCCGTGGCGGCCGTGGCGAAGGACTTTTAAAAAATGAAAAAATACTCTCGCGGAGGGGCGCAGAGGAGGCGGAGGTTGCAGAGGAAGGATGCCTTTGCTTTTCTCCGAGCTCTCTGCCATCTCTGCGACCCTCCGCGAGAGTCGTTGCCTTTGACTGTTGTTGACTCTGGAGTACCCATGCAGCCTCTGCTTCGTGTATTGAATGGCGAGACCCTCGACAAGCCGCCGGTGTGGTTCATGCGCCAGGCGGGGCGGTTCCTGCCGGAGTACCGCGCCATCCGGGCCAAGGCCACCTTCGAGCAGCTGCTCAGCGACTCGGACCTGGCGGCGGAAGTCTCCCTCCAGCCCATCCGCCGCTTCCCCCAGATCGACGGCGCCATCATCTTCAGCGACATCCTGGTGATCCTCGACGCCCTGGGCTGTGAGGTGACCATCCCCGAGGGCGGCCCGCGCATCGGGAAGACCCTGGACCAGATCGACATCAACCGGCCCCTCGACGAGTCCATCTTCGACCCGGTGCAGGCCGCCATCCGCAAGGTGAAGGCCCAGCTGCCCGAGAAGGTCACCATGCTGGGCTTCGCGGGTGCCCCCTGGACGCTGCTGGCCTACGGCATCGAAGGCAAGGGCAGCAAGAGCTGGTCGAAGGCCAAGGCCTTCCTGCACCACGACCCGGTCTTGGCGCGCAAGTGGCTGGACAAGCTGGCGGACGCCGCCGCACGGCTGCTGAACCTACACATTGGCGCCGGTGCCCAGGGCGTGCAGCTCTTCGATACCTGGGCCGGGGAGCTGGATCCCCAGGACTACGCGGAGTTCGCACTGCCTGCGGTGCAGCGGACGCTCTCCCAGGTGACCGCGGCCCCCACGCTGTTCTTCGCCCGCACGGGCTACCTGCCGGACTCCCTGAACGACCTGCCCTGCCAGGGGCTGGCGGTGCCCTGGCAGGTGCCCATGGCCGAGGCCCGGCGCCGGTTCCCGAAGATGGTCCTCCAGGGCAACCTGGATCCCATCGCGCTGCTGGCGGGCCCCGAGACCGCCTGCCGCAAGGCCCGGGCCATCGTGGATGTCATGAAGGGGCACCCGCACATCTTCAACCTCGGCCACGGGCTCACCCCCGAGACTGATCCTGCGGTGCTCCAGGCGGTCCTGGACGAGGTCAAGGCATGAGCGGGCTCGCCGACCTCATCCGCCGCTACGACCGCCCCGGCCCGCGCTACACGGGCTATCCCATGCCGCCGGTCTGGTCCGAGGACTTCCCGGAAGGCGAAGTTCTCGTGGCCCTGGACCGCGCCGACGCCCGCCCGGACGAGGCCCTGTCCCTGTACCTGCACATCCCCTTCTGCCCCCGGCGCTGCGCCTACTGCGGCTGCAACGTGGTGGTGAGCCCCCAGTACGATCCCGTGGGGGCCTACCTGGCGGCCGTGACCCAGGAGCTGGACCTGGTCTGCGCCCACCTCAAGGATCGCCGGAAGGCGCTGCAGCTCCACTGGGGCGGCGGCACGCCGACTTACCTGAAGTCAGCGGATCTGAAGCGGACCTTCAACCTGTTCAAGGAGCGCTTCGAGTTCCTGCCGGGGGCCGAGCTTGCCATCGAGGTGGACCCCACCTTCCTGGAGCCCGATCAGCTGCCCACCCTGCGGGAGCTGGGCTTCAACCGCGTCTCCTTCGGAGTGCAGGACCTGGATGAGGGCGTGCAGGCCCTGATCACCCGCGGCCAGACCTGGCAGCACACCCTGGATGCCATGCGCCAGTGCCGGGAGCTGGGCTTCGAGGGCGTGAACCTGGACCTGGTCTACGGCCTGCCGGGCCAGACCATGGACACCTTCCGCCGCACCCTGGAGTCCACGCTGGAGCTGTCGCCCTCCCGCATGGCCATCTACGGCTTTGCCTATCTGCCCAGCATCATGCCCTTCCAGCGCAGCATCCCCGCGGAGACCCTGCCCACGCCGGAGACCCGGCTGGACCTGCTGCTGCTGGCCTCGGAGGTCCTGGAGAAGGCCGGATACGTGGCCATTGGCATGGACCACTTCGCCCACCCCAGCGATCCCATGGCCAAGGCCGTGCTGGAGGGGCGCCTCATCCGCAACTTCATGGGCTACGCCGTGTCCGCGGGCTCGGACCTGCTGGGCTTCGGCCCCAGCGCCATCTCCAACGTGGCTGGGGTCTATGCGCAGAACGAGAAGATTCTCGCCAAGTGGGAGCGCAGCATCACCGACGGCCACCTGGCCATCCACAAGGGGCACCGGCTCTCCGAGGACGACGAGCTGCGGCGCTGGGTGATCCACCACCTCATGGGCCACTTCGAGCTGCGCTGGGATGAATTGAAGCAGCGGTTCGGCTTGGACGGTCCCGCCTTCTTCGCGGACGCCGTGGCGCAGCTCCAGGAAGAGATCCCCCAGGGCACCGTGGAGCTGCGTCCCGAGGGCATCTTCATCACCCAGCTGGGCCGGCGCTTCGTGCGCAACCTGGTCCAGCCCTTCGACGCCTACCTGGCTGGGCTCAGCGCCAAGACGGCCTTCTCGCGCACGGTCTGAGCCCTCTCTGCGGGATCGGCATTGTTTAAGCTTGCCTGTGGCCTATGTTTGGGGTGTGGAGGCCCGCCCAGCCGGGTTCGGATTCAGCCCCTGAAAGGGGGGCTCGGCCGGTGGTCTTTGCGAAGCCGCCTGGGCTGCCAGGCCAAGTCGCGGAGGGTCCCATGTCCCGTGCCCTTTTCCTGCTGCTCCCGGCTCTGGTGCTCCAGGCCCAGGACTCTGTCATCCCCCGCGCCGTCGAGGTGCGCCCGGGAGTCTTTGTGCTGAAGGGACTCCCCAACGAGGACACCTGTGTCGCCCTGAAGAAGAACCGCTTCACCCACGTGGTGGACCTGCGGCGGGACGGCGAGCCCAGCATGAACTGCGAGGCGGAGTCGATCCGCATGCAGACGCTGGGCATCCAGTACCTCCGCTATGCGATCAATACAGCCCCACCCGCGGGCGATTTTGACTTCCTGCGCAGCTTCCTGAAGGACCTCCCGAAGGGCTCCCGCGTGCTCTTCCACTGCGGCGACGGCAATCGCGCCGCCGCGGCGGTGTGCCCCTGGCTGGTGCTCGACAAGGGGATGCCCCTGGAAGAGGCCATCCGCGTGGCCAAGCGGGCCGGCCTCCAGCGCGCCGACACCGAAGAGGCCCTGCGGCGCTACCTCAGCAGCCGCGCCTAGAGCCGCAGCGGCGACAGGGCCATCCACACGCCCACGATGAGCGTGAAGATGACCGCCAGGAGCAGGGTGGTCCAGGCCAGGTGGGCCTGCAGGGTCGGCAGCACCGCCGTCAGGCTCTCCCGGTCTCGGAAAAAGGCCAGGGCGCCGACGCCGAGGCCGGCGATGGCGCCGCCCAGCAGGGTCGCGTAGAGGGGATAGCCCACGAAGCCATACTCCCGCTGCAGCAGGCAGAAGGGGCAGTGGTGCGTGGGCAGCTCGTAGATGTAGAGGCAGAAGAACGAGATCAGCGCGGTCACGGCCACCAGCAGAAAGGTCAGGCTGAGGGCCGAGAACAGGCCGCCACCCCGGCGGAAGCGCAGCAACAGGAAGCCGGCCCCCAGCAGCGCCGCGAAGGTGCCCCAGAAGACCGGCTGCATGAGCCGGGGCGGCAGGCCCGCCAGCTCGGCGGCGAAGCCCTGGCGCCCCTGGCCGAAGAGGCTGCCGCAGCAGGAGGTCATCACATCCGCCTTCAGGCCCGTGAGGTAGCTCAGCTGCAGCCAGGTCTCCGTCAGAACCAGGGGCACCAGGATCAGCAGCAGCAGGTATTTCGGGCGGATCAGCGGGTAGTCGTAGCCCTGGGTATCCGCGCGGTGCAGCACGAGCCAGACCCCCGCCAGCAGGCAGGTAGCGACCTTCATCAGCAGGGTGGGGTAGCCGTAGGCATTGACTGCCAGGGAGCCGGCGGCGCACATGGCGCCCACGAACTGGTTGTGCAGGCCTTCCGCCGTGAAGATGAACAGGAACAGGGAGAGGATCTGGATCAGCAGGGCGTTGGCGACAAGGGTGGACACCAGGTAGGTGCGCCGCTCCAGATCCAGCTGCACCTCGCTGCCGCTGCGCAGGTCCCAGCCCCGGAGGATCCGGAAGCCCTGCCAGCCCGCCGCGGCCAGCAGCAGGCTGACGATGCCCGAGGCGACCAGTAGGGCCAGGATGCCCGGGTGCTGGATCATGTTTCCGACACCACGCGGCCATCCCGCATCTCGACCACCATGTCCGCCAGGTCGGAGTCGTAGACGATGGGGTCGTGGCTGGTGATGAGCAGGGTCTTGCCCGCATCCTTGAACTGGCTCATGAGGTCCATGAACTCTTCCGAGAGCCGGGAGTCTAGGTGGGCTGTGGGCTCGTCCGCGATGATCACTGCGGGATCGTTGATGAGGGCCCGGGCGATGGCCACGCGCTGGGCCTCGCCCCCGGAAAGCCGGTCCACGGAGGAGCGCAGGTGCCGCGCCAGGCCGAGACTCTCGAGGCGCGCCACGGCCCGGGCCTCCACGGCGCGAGGATCCTCCCCCGTCGGGTAGGTGGGCAGCAGGACGTTCTCCAGGACCGAGATGCCCCGGACCAGGTTGAACTGCTGGAAGATGAATCCGAAGGTGCGGCGGCGGATGGCCGTGAGGAACCGTTCCGGCAGGCTGGTGATCTCCAGCGCTTCCGCCGGGGCCAGGTGGGGCAGGGCGTCCCCGGCCAAGCCGTGCAGGTGGATCCGGCCAGAGGTGGGCCGGGCCATGCAGCCGATGAGGGTGAGCAGGGTGGTCTTGCCAGAGCCGCTGGGCCCCTTGAAGACCGTGAGGCGGGCGGCGGGGATGCTGAGGGTGACCCGGTCCACGGCGGTGAAGGGGGTGGCCAGCCCGGCCTGGTAGGTCTTCACGACCTGGGAGAGCTCGATCATGGTCAGGACCTCATGGCCGCGTCGGGGTCCACTGTGGCCGCACGCCAGGAGGGCACCAGGGTGGCGGCGGTGTAGGGCAGGACCGTGAGGAAGAAGAGGACCGTGAGCTGGTAGCCGTCCAGCGCCGGGATCAGTCGGAAGCGGGGGAAGAGCACGGACCAGCCCTTCAGGGCGTGCTCGAAGAGCGAGGCCGAGAAGAAGAAGACGTGCGCGTAGGCCAGCAGCACGCCGGTCAGGAAGGCGGTCACGGAGATGACAGTCCCCTCCCAGAACTTCAGCAGCAGGACGTCCGAGCTCTCCCAGCCCAGGGACTTGAGCACGCCGATCTCCTTGCGCTCCTCGGCGGACAGCCCCGTGGCCTTGTCCCAGGCGAAGATGATGAAGGACAGCACGGCGGAACCGAGGACCACGACCATGAGCCCGCCGCGCCAGTCGAAGACCGCCTCGTAGGTGCGCAGGATCTCCGATTTGAGGATGGGCCGGCTGTCCGGGAACAGCTCGACGATCTTGGCCGCGATGGTGGGCAGCTCGCGGGGGTTGCCGGCCTGGATCGCCAGGTCGGTGGCGAGTCCCTCGGGAAAGTGGAAGAGGGCGCGGACATCCTTGGGCGCCATGAGGACGAGGTCCGAGGAGACCAGCTCCGAGGACTCGGGCAGCACCTTCTGGATGCTGAAGAGGGTGGACTGGCCGTCATAGCCGCGCAGGGGAATCAGGTCGCCCTCTTTGACCCGCATGCTGCGGGCGACGCCCTGGCCGATCCAGATGGCGTCCGGGGCCAGGGCCGCGTCCTCCGTGGCCAGCACGGTGAGGTTCCCGCCGAAGACCGGGTCGTAGTAGTAGCCCCAGAGGCGCGCCTGCACCTCGTCCACCCCGCGGATGCTCCGGATGGCCTCCACCTGGGCCAGGGGCACGGGATCGTGGCGGCCCGCCACCATGCGCTGCACGACCATGTCCGGCGCCTGGGCGAGCAGCTCGTGGGCTTCGCGCTTGAGAGCCTGGACGAAGAAGACCAGCGACGCGATCACGAACACCACCAGCGTGTAGACGCTGATCAACGCGAGGTTCCGTCCCTTCCGCCGCAGCAGCGACGAGAGGGCGAAATCAAGGATGTTCCGGTACCGCTGGAGGGAGGGGCGCATGGGGACTCGGAAAGGCGGGCGGGGCGAGCAGGGCACCGGAGGGGAAGTGGTCCAGGGCCATGGGGTGGTCCTGGAAGGCCGCGTGGCGGTCCGCCATGGCGGGATGCCGGGTGTAGCGGGCCTCGGTGAAGAGGCAGAGGTCCGTGAGGCCCAGCTGCTTCACCAGCTCGGCGCTGGGCTGGCGGCGCGAGGCCGCCGTGCGCTCCTGGGCCCGAGCGTGGATGAGCATGGCCAGGAACAGCGCCGAGAGGGCGCCGGTGACGGCCAGGCAGAGGGTGGACTTGCGCATCAGGCGGACCTCGGGAGGGTGTCCCACCCCAGGATACCTGTCACTCCAGGTCCTTCAGCGTGCCCAGGTTGATTTCCGAGAAGCCCAGCACCTTCTTGCCGTGGTGGTCCTTGAGGAAGTCCCGGGCTCCGGCCTCGGTGCCGAAGGGCACCAGCTCCTTGCCCATGGGACCCATGATGTCGCTGCCCAGGACGAAAAAGGCCTTCCGGGCCTCCGTGGGCTTCAAGGCGTAGTAGTCCCGCACCTGGATGGCGGTGATGTCGGTGGCGGCCCGCTTCGGGGCGTAGCGCTTCAGGTCCAGCAGGTAGGTGAAGAGGTCCTTGGGGCCGTCGAACCAGGCCTGGCTGCCATCCCGGAAGGTGACCACCGCGGCCCAGTCGGGGAAGTTCGCCACGACCATCCCGCACACGGCGCAGTTGCCCTTGGGCACGGGGCCCTTGGCACCGGCGCCTGGCTTCGTGGGGATGGCCGCGAGGCCCGAGGCCAGCAGGAGAGCAAGGAACAGGCGGGTGCTGGGCATCGGGGCTTCCTTCCAGAGGAAGCCTGATTCTAGCGGGGGGTTGAGGAAATACCGCCCTTGAAGCTCACGTCAGAGGCCCTGTCCCGGCGCCGAGGTTCTTGTGTTGACATTTGATTTATCCTAGTCGATGTCCGGCTACAGTGAATCTGGACAGGGTAGGTGGCCCCTGTGCAAAGCCTTCAGAAGAAGGCTACCCTCGCTGGACACGCCCACCTGAATTGAGACCCCTGATGACCTCGGAACAGACGCACAGGCTGGTGATCGCGGAGGACCACACCATCCTCCGGGAGGGGCTGAAGGCGCTGCTGAGCACCCGGGCAGACCTGGAGGTGGTGGGGGAGGCCACGGACGGTCGGGAGGCGGTGCGGGCCGTCCAGGAGCTCAATCCGGACCTGATCCTGCTGGACCTCTCCATGCCCAGGTCCAATGGCCTGGAGGCGCTCAAAGAGATCAAGCGGCTGAGCCCCCAGACCAAGGTGCTGGTCCTGACCGTGCACAAGACCGAGGACTACGTCTTCACTGCCCTCCAGGCCGGGGCCGACGGCTACGTGTTGAAGGACTCTTCCGCGTCCGAGCTGATCCTCGCCGTGCGCAGCGTCCTGAGCGGCGAGCGCTACCTGGGTCCCGCCATTGCGGGCACGGTGGTCTCTGGCTACCTGGGCTCCCGGGACGGGAAGCCGCTCCGGCCCAGCTTCGACGACCTCTCCACCCGGGAGCGCGAGGTGCTGAAGCTCATCGCCGAGGGCTACCGGACCAAGGACATCGCGGAGTACCTCTGCATCAGTCCGAAGACCGTGGAAAAGCACCGCGCGAACCTCATGGACCGCCTGAACCTCCACACGGTGTCGGCCCTGACCACCTACGCCATCGAGAAGGGCCTGGTCACGAGCTAGTCTCCTCGGAGAGGGGCCAACGGGCAAGGACCCCGGTGCCCTGGCCCGGGGCCGAGGTGACGATCAGGGAACCGCCGAAGAGCTCCGCCCGCTCCTGCATGGAGACCAGGCCAAAGCCTCCCGTCTGGTCGGGCGTCCGGCGCTCGTCGGTATTGAAGCCGATGCCGTCGTCCACGACCATCAGCTGGAGGTCGCCGAGGACCTGCCTCAGGAGCACGGTGACGGTCGCGGCCTGGCTGTACTTCGCCGCGTTGTTCATGGCCTCCTGGAGGATGCGGAAGATGTTCGTCTTGAGGGACTCCGGCACCTCGAACTCCTCCACCTCGATGCGGCGGACCACCTCCAGGTGCGGGTAGGTGGACTGGAACTCCCGGGTGAACCAGGCGATGGTGGCGAGCAGGCCCAGGTCGTCCAGGGTCGTGGGACGCAGGGCCATGGAGATGCGGCGGACCTCCTCCACGGCGGCCTGGATCACGGGGACCACCGCCTGGAGGGTCCTGCCCCGCTCGAGGTCCGGGACGGCCTCCTCCTGCTCATCCAGGGCCCGCTCCACCATGAACTTCACGGCGCTGAGGGACTGCCCGATGCTGTCGTGGAGTTCCTGGGCCACGCGCCGGCGCTCTCCCTCCTGGGCGGACATGAGCCGGGCGCTGAGGCGATGGAGGGCCTCCTGGGAGTCCCGGAGCGCCTTCTCAGCCTTGTGGCGCTCCGTGATGTCCTGGATGTTGCCGAGCAGGGCCGGCTCTCCGCCGTAGCGGATCAGGGCGCTCCGGCCGGCGATCCAGCGAACATCGCCCGAGGCATCGATGATCCGGCACTCGTAGTCCTGGGTCGCCCCCTGGCCCGCCAGACGCTGCCGCCAGAGTTCTCTCACTCCGGGCCAGTCTTCGGGATGGACAATGTCCGCCACGTCCATGGCCGCCAAATCCTCCAGGGTGCGTCCCACCATCTGGAAGAACCGCTGGTTGCCGAAGACGAGCTTCCCGTTCCGGTAGATGAAGACGCCGGTGGGGGAGTTCTCCACCACGGTGCTGTATTTCTCCTCGGAGTCCTGGAGGGCCGTCTCGGCGCCCTTCCGCTCGGTGATGTCGATGAAGGTGTAGACGAACCCCGCGATGGAGCCATTCTCGCGCCAGATGGGCGAGCAGGTCAGGTAGGCCGGGAAGGTGGAGCCATCCCGGCGGTGGGCCCGGACTTCCCCGGCCCAGCCCTTGACCGCGCCAAAGCCGGACAGTCCTGTCCGCGCAGCCTCCGAGGTGAAGCCGGTGACCTTGGCCAGGGTCTGGCCCCGGATCTCGTCTTCGGACCACCCGAACAGCCACTCGGCAAACCGGTTCCAGTAGAGGATCACCCCGCCCTTGCCCGTGGCCACCACGGCCTGCTGCACCACTGCGAGGATCCGGGCCTGGAACTGGATGCGGGCATCGGCCTTTGTCCGCTCCATGACCTCGGTCTGCAGCCGCCGCTCCGCGTCATGGTGGAGCGCCTGATTCCTCTCCACCAGCTCCTGGACGGCCCGCTCAGCCTCGGCCTTCTCGTAGAGGCCCCGGGCCATGGGCTTGGCCAGCAGGTAGTAGATGACGGGTCCCGCGACCAGGATCAGGGTGCCCGAGTCTACGAAGGCCATGACCAGGTGGCTGGTCCCGAACAGCGGTTCCAGCAGCACCATGATCGTGAACTCGATGATGACGATGACCGCGGCCACCGCCAGGTAGGACCGCAGGAGGGGCCGGTTCTGCCCCAGGCGGGCCGCCAGCGGCGCCGAGGACCGTCGCTTGGAATCGGGGGGTGGAGAAGCGGACGGGGCCACGGGAACCTGGAGGGAGCGGTCCGGCGCTAGCGGAGGTCGACGAGTTCGAATTCAAACAGCAGGTTCGCCCCGAGTGGGATGTCCTCCTTGGCCTCGCGAGGGGAGTAGCCCAGCGCGGGCGGGATCCGGAGGAGCCGCTTGCCACCCTTTTTCATGGTGGCAAGGCCCTCGTCCCAGCCCTTGATCACGCGGCCCACGCCCAGGGGGAACGTGGCTGGGAAGCCCCGCTTGCGGGTATCCAGGATCAGGCGGCCCTTCTCACCCTTCTCCTCGATCCAGCCCAGCACCTCCACCGTGCAGCTCTGGCCCAGGGTGGGCGAAGGGCCTGCTCCGGGAAGGAGGTCCAGGATGCCGAGGCCGCTGGGGGTGGTCAGCCAGACAGGTCCCTGCGCCTTCGCGGGTGCCGAGGCCTGCGGGGCGCGGCAGCCCATGGCGGCCAGGGACAGCAGGAGGCAGGAGAGGGCAAGGTGGGCACGCATGACGATCCTCCTGAGCGGGAGTGAGCGTCAAGGCTACCAGAACCGTTGTCGGGACAGAGGGGTGATCGGGCCTTCAGCCGCCGTACATGCCCTCGATCTGGCTGGCGTACAGCTGGTTGACGACCCGGCGCTTCACCTTGAGGGAGGGCGTCAGCTGGCCACCTTCCAGGGTCATCTCGTCCGCCAGGAGCGTGAACTTCTTCACGCGCTCGAAGTTCGACAGGTGCTGGTTGATGCGCTCCAGGCGGCTGGCCATCTTCGCGAGCACCAGCGGGTTCTGGATGAGCTCGTTGTGGGTGGTGAAGAGGATCTTCTTGTAGCCGGCCCAGCGGGCCAGGCCATCGAAGTTGGGCACGATCAGGGCGCTGATGAAGTTCCGCTGGTCGCCGATCAGGACTGCCTGGGAGATGTACTTGTCCTCCTTCAGCATGTTCTCGATGGGCTGGGGGGCCACCTTCTTGCCGGCGCTGGTGATGATGAGTTCCTTCTTGCGGTCCGTGATGTAGAGGCGCCCCTGGTCGTCCATGTGGCCGATGTCGCCGGTGTGGAAGTAGCCGTCGGCATCGATGGCTTCCTGGGTGGCCTTCTCGTTGTTCCAGTAGCCCACCATGATGTTCGGTCCCTGGCAGAGGATCTCGCCATCCTCGGCGATCTTCACGAAGGGCCTACCATCGCAGTCCTTGTAGAGGGGCCGCCCCACGCAGCCCGGCACGACCTCGCCGAAGCGGTTGATGGTGATGACCGGGCTGGTCTCCGTGAGGCCGTAGCCTTCGAGGATGGGCAGGCCGACGATCCAGAAGAACTCCATGATCCGGGGCCCCAGGGGCGCGCCCCCGCTGACGGCCAGCTCGAAGCGGCCGCCGAGGCGGGCCGCGATCTTGTCAAAGACCAGCTTCCGGGCGATGGCGTAGCGGAAGCCGTTCCAGCCGCCGGGCTTGCGGCCCTCGTAGAGGTCGCCCACCACGCTGCGGCCAGCCTCCATGGACCAGTGGAAGATGAGGCGCTTCACGGCGCTGGCCGAGGCCACGCCCTCATAGATGCGGCCGAAGATCTTCTCGTAGATGCGCGGCACGGACGCGATGACCGTGGGCTGCACCTCCATGAGATCCGCGGCAACGGTGAGTACGCTCTCAGCGTAGTAGATGGAGGCGCCGATCTGGACCATGAGGAACTGGCCCGCCATGCGCTCGAAGATGTGGGTGAGGGGCAGGAAGCTGAGGGCGCGGTGGCCCTCACCCATGTGCACGGCCTCGAGGGATGTGAGCACGTTGGAAACCAGGTTGCCGTGGGTGAGCATGGCGCCCTTGGGATCGCCGGTGGTGCCCGAGGTGTAGATGAGGGTGAGGAGGTCCGAGGCCTTCCGCTGCTCGCCCCAGGCGCGCACCTCAGGCCGCCGCGCTTCCATCGCCTGGCCCTCCACCATGAGCGTGGCCCAGGTGACCAGGTTCCGGCCGGTGCCCTCCGGCAGGTCCCCGTCGAACAGCACGGCCGCCTCCAGGCCCGGCAGCTGGTCCCAGTGGGCCAGGACCTTGTCCAGCTGGCTCCGGTCGGAGCAGAGCACCCAGCGGGACTGGCTGTCCCGGAGGATGAAGGCCGCCTGCGCGGGGTTGAGCGTGGCGTAGATGGTGACGTCCGGCAGGCCCAGGATCGCGCAGGTGAAATCAGAGATGAACCACTCGGGACGGTTCTCCGAGAGGATCGCCACCCGGTCTCCGGCCACGAGGCCCCGGGCCGTCATGGCGAGCGCGAGCCGTTCAACCCGGGCCACGACCTCGACGTGGGAGATGGGCACGTAGACCCCGTCACGCTTGAACGCCAGGGCATCGGGGAGGTTGTTCTGGACGGCCTGATAGAAAAGTTGGGCAATCGTTTCGATTGGCTGCGCCACAATGACTCCAGGGATTGGGGAATTGACCGCATGGTAACAGGGATGAACAGGCCGATGCTGGAGGAAGGAATCCAGTCCTTCCGCCTCGAGCAGCGGGCCCGCGGCGTATCCCCTCACACGGCAAGGGCTCAGCGGGGAGATCTGGACAAACTGCTGGACCATGCTCTGCGCTCCCACTGGGAGTCCTGGGAGATCAGTCCCCGGACGCTGCGGGGCTTTGCCCTGGAGATGGGGGACCGGGGACTCGACCCCGCCAGCCAGGCCCGCACCCTCTCGACCGTGCGCAGCTTCTTCAAGTGGCTCTGGGAGACCGGGCGCATCCCGAGGAATCCGGCCACGGGCCTGCGGAATCCCCGCCTGCCCAAGCGCCTGCCGGCCTTCCTGACCGAAGGCGAGAGCACGGCCCTGCTGGACCTGCCACCGGCCACGGACTTCACCAGCGCCCGCCTGGCCTGCCTGCTGGAGCTGCTCTACGCCTCGGGCCTGCGGGTCTCTGAACTGGTCGGTCTGGACCTGCAGGACCTGCTCCCGGAGGAGCGCACCCTGCGGGTCCTGGGCAAGGGCCGCAAGGAGCGGCTGGTGCCCTACCACGTGCACGCGGCGGCGGTCCTGGAGGCCTACCTCAGCCACCGCTCGGCCTTCCTGGCGGCCAAGGTGCTCCCGCCCAGCCCGGCGATCTTCCTGAACCAGCGGGGGGGGCGGCTCACCCCCACCAGTGTACGGGCCCTGCTGCGCTCGGCCCTGGACTCGGCGGCCCTGCGGTCGCGCATCAGCCCCCATGCCCTGCGGCACAGCTTCGCCACGCACCTGCTGAACCGGGGCATGGACCTGCGCGCGATCCAGGAGCTGCTCGGGCACGCCAGCCTCAGCACCACCCAGCGCTACACTCACCTCGGACTGGAAGAGCTGGCCAAGTCCTACGAGAAGGCCCACCCCCGGGCCCGGACCGACTAACCCTGAAACCCGCCCCCGGAGCCTGACCATGGAAGCCGTGATCCCCGTTCCCCCCTCGCCCGCCATCCCGGTCCACGGGACGACGGCCCTCTTTCCCGTTCGGCGCATCTACTGCATTGGCCGCAACTACGCCGACCACGCCCGGGAGATGGGCAGCGATCCCACCCGCGAGACCCCCTTTTTCTTTGGCAAGCCGCAGGACGCGGTGGTGCCGGGCGGCGGCGCGGTGGCCTATCCACCCGCCACGGCGAACCTGCACCACGAGGTCGAGCTGGTGGTGGCCCTGGCCCAGGGCGGCCGTGACATCCCGGCCGCCGAGGCCGAGCGGTGCATCTTCGGCTACGCCGTGGGCCTCGACCTGACCCGCCGGGACCTGCAGGCCCAGGCCAAGGACAAGGGCCAGCCCTGGGACACGGCCAAGGGCTTTGACCAGTCCGCGCCCATCTCGCCGATCACCCCCGCCGCGGCCTCCGGGCACCCCTCGGCGGGGGCCATCTGGCTGTCCGTGAACGGCACCGAGCGGCAGCGGGGCAATCTGGACCAGCTTATCTGGAGCGTCCCCGAGGTCATCGCCCACATCTCGCACTACGTGGCCCTGGCCCCGGGGGACCTCATCTACACCGGCACCCCCGCCGGCGTCGGCCCCCTCGTACCCGGCGACCGCATCCGCTGCGGCATCGACGGCCTCGGTGAGCTCGAGGTTGTGATCGTCTAAGCGGGAAAGACAACTGCAAAATCAACAAATAAATAACTTATTAACCACCAAGAACACAAAAAAAGAAAGGTTCGTCGCGTTCTAGCGTGGAGGTTGGAGCCCGGGAAACCCGTTCTCCTCATCCCTGCCCGAGCCCCGCTGCCAGGGCCAGAAAAGCAATAAAACCAGCGGAAACCGGTGAGGAACAGTGAGGAACGGTGAGACTGCCAGGAGCTAAGGCTCTTTCTCACCGGCCCTCACTGTTCCTCACCGGTCCATCAGCTTTTTTGTCCGGACCCTGTGCCGCAAGGGAGATGCCCCTGAGCCAGGGATGATCTGGTCCGGACGCTGAGCCCCAATGCGCAGAGCACCTTCCATCAGGCGCCCCGCGGTGGCATACGCTATTCCGCGATGAACCAAAAGAAAAAGCTGAATTTGGAAGCTTTTCTTTGTGCCCTTTGTGGTCTTCGTGGTTAGGTGTTTCGGTCTCTCTGGCCTAGTTCCCGCCGGCCTTCTTGAACTGGGCGATGATGTCGTCGACGCTGTCTTTGCGGCTGTCGGCTTCGAGGCTGGTGTCGAAGATGTGGTCTTGGGTGGCGACTTTGCGGTCCGTGAAGACGTCTTCGCTGGTCTCGCCGGCGTTGATGTTGAAGATGACCAGCAGGCGGTTCAGGCCGCCCTGGAACTGCTTCAGCAGGGTGACGACCTTCTCGATCTTCTGCCGGGTGATGTCCTGGAACTGGAGGATGTTCAGGATCTCGAAGGACTCGTCACTGACCGTCTGCAGGAGGCGCTTGGCCGGGGCCAGGTCCTCCTCGGCGCTGGGCGTGGCCAGCTGGTGGGCGAAGAGATACTCCAGGATCTCCTGGGCCAGGGCGTTGGGATCTTCGCCCGCGGCGGCGCGCTCCAGGAAGCCTGAGACCGACGCATGCAGGTTCGCCTGGTGCTCCTCCCGCAACCGGCCCGCTTCCTGGCAGGCCTGCAGGGCCCGGGTGGCATCATCTGAGGCGGCCATGAGGGCGTCCAGGCGGTTCATGACGCTCTGGGTGGCCTCCTCCGTGTCCGTGGTGATGGCATCCAGCTGGGAGGCGAGCTCGGGCACCTGGGTGCTCTGGTGTTTCACCGAGGCATCCAGCTGCTGCAGGTTCAGCAAGGTCTGGTTGATGCTGCCGACAAGTGCGCCCAACTCCCCCTTGGCCTCGATGTCGATCTTCTGGTAGACCCGGCCGTTGGCCATGTCCTGGGCGGCTTCCGCCAGCCGGTGCAGGCTGGCCTGGGAGTCTCCCTGGAGCTCGCTGCGGAGGTCCCCGATGAGCTGCTCGAGGCTCAGCAGCCGCTGGTCGAGGCGCTCCCGGCGGGCCTGGAACTCCTCCACCAGATTCTCGGGCAGGTCGGTCTCGGGTTGGTCGGTCTCGGGCAGGTCGGTCTCGGGCAGGTCGGTCTCGGGCAGGTCGATCGGGGGCTGATCTTCAAGGGGCTCAGTCATGGCGACTCCGGTTTGACCTCAGGGGGCGGGCCTCACATTAACAAGAGTCCCTTCGGCCAGTCCCCAGGCCTCCATGAGTTCTCGTGGGACCGCCAACTCAAACTCCGGGGACCCCAGTTGAAAGGTCACCCGCTCCACCGCGGGCCCCTTGGGCCAGAGCACGCGCAGGTGCTGGATCCCCTGCTGGTAGGGCCCCATAGCGGCCCAGGTCGTCTCCAGGGATTTCGGCAGCTCCAGGTGGCGGGCCTTCCGGAAGAGTCCAGCTTTCAGCGGGACCACCCGCAGGCAGACATTCGGGTCGAGGACTTCGAGCCTCCCGGCGTCCCGGAGGACCGAGGCGGCCTGCCGGACGGCCACATCATGGTGGCCCGAGGCGCCCATGATGTCCTGGAAGTCCCGGTAGCCGTCGAACAACGGGATGATCTTCCGGTCCTCGGCAAACAGCTTCAGCCCTTCGAAGAGGCGCGGGGCCGGCAGGGTGGGCCAGGGCACCGCCTTCAGGTCGGGGAAGATGGTGTTCAGGCGGCGTCGGCTGTCCTGCAGGCGGACCGAGTCCATGAGCAGGTCGGGTACCGTGCGCCGGATGGAGACCGGCACCTGCACCTGAGTGGTCAGGAACTCGAACTGTCCCGAGGCCCACTCCAGGATCTCAAAGGCCGCCAGCTCGCCCTGGGCCGAGAGGGTCTCGGCATGGACGACGTTGCCGGAGGAGAAATAGAGCACCCCGCTGGCCCGGCCACAGCTCACCTGGAGCATGCCGGTCTTGCGGTTGGCGTTCAGCAGCTGGGCCACATCCAGGAGGGAGATGCTGTCCAGGGTGCCCCGGAGGTTGCTCATGCCCGGAACTCTCCCATGGCCTGGAGCATCTCCTGGATGGCCCGCTCCAGCCCTACCAGCACGGCCCGACCGATGAGGCTGTGGCCGATGTTCAGCTCCTCGATCTCCGGGATGGCGCCCACAGGACCCACATTCTGCGGGCTGAGGCCGTGTCCGGCGAGCACCCGCAGACCCAGGCGGCTGGCCAGCCGCGCGGCATCGCGGAGGCGGCCGATCTCCAGCGTGGCGTCGGCGTCCATGGGCAGCTCGCTGTAGGTGCCGGTGTTCAGCTCCACAGCGTCCGCCTCGAGCTTGGCTGCCATCTTGACCTGGTCGAGGACCGGATCTACGAAGAGGCTGACCCGGATCCCCGCGCTGCGCAGCTCGCGCACGACCGGCTTCAGCATGCCCTGCAGGAAGATGGCATCGAGCCCGCCCTGGGTGGTGAGCTCCTCGCGGCTCTCGGGGACCAGCGTCACCCAGGTGGGCTTGACGGGAACCACGGCCTCGAGGGCTTCGGGCGTTGCTGCGCACTCCACGTTCAGGGGCACGGCCAGCACTTCCTTCAGCACGCGCAGGTCCCGCTCCTGGATGTGGCGGCGGTCGCCCCGGAGGTGCACCGTGATGCCATGGGCGCCCGCGCCCTGGGCCAGCAGGGCCGCCGTCACCGGCTCGGGCTCATGCCCGCCCCGGGCCTGACGGAGGGTTGCCACATGGTCGACGTTGACACCAAGCCTGAGGTTCAATGCGCGCTCCGAAGGAATCTCTGTCCTAGCTTAACCCTTGGCGGCGACTCCTGCAGGGCCAAGACGCAAAAAAGAGTTGCAACATCTATTTTCGTATCCGATCATGGCTCATGAGCGAATCCACGGTTCTTCCCTCCCTCTTTCTCGCGCACGGCTCGCCCATGCTCGCCCTGGAGGGCGGTGCCTGGGCGGAGACGCTTGGGTCCCTGGGCCGCAGCCTGCCCGCGGTGAGCGCCGTCCTGGTCTGCTCCGCCCACTGGGAAGCGGCGGGCCCCTTCCGTCTCTCCTCCGCCGAGGTGCCGGGGGTCATGCACGACTTCGGCGGCTTCCCGGCGGAGCTCTACACGCTGGACTACCCGGCGCCGGGGGCTCCGGCCCTGGCCGCGGAGGCGGCGGCCCTGCTGCGCGGGGCGGGCCTCGAGGCGGTGCTGGATGCGGAGCGACCCCTGGATCACGGCGCCTGGGTCCCGCTGCGCGCCCTGTATCCCGAAGCCAAGATTCCGGTGGTGCAGCTCTCGCTGCCCCGGCCCCGGACGCCTGAGCAGCTGCTGGCGGCGGGCCGCGCCCTGGCTCCCCTGCGGGAGCGTGGCGTGCTGCTCCTGGGCAGCGGCGGCGTGGTGCACAACCTCCGCCTGCTGGACTGGGCCGGGGCCACGGGTCCCCGGCCCTGGGCCCTGGCCTTCGAGGGCTGGCTGCGGGAACGGCTGGCCGCAGGCGAGTCCATCGCGGACTGGAAGCAGGCCCCCGGCGCCGCCGAGTCCGTGCCCACCCCCGAGCACCTGGATCCGCTCTTCGTGGCCCTGGGTGCGGCCGGCAGCACCCCCCCCGAGGTGATCTTCGACCAGTGGCAGCTGGGGAGCCTCAGTCTGGCGAGCTATAAGTTCGGCCTGACCGGGGCCGCCTGAGTCCTGGCCCAGCCAAGGTCAGGCCCAGTATTCACGAGGCAGGCGCCGTCAACCGACCAGTAGGTGGCAGGACTCGGCCGGTTGAATGCGCCCTGGCGCGTGGCACGGGTTGGGGGCCTGCGAGTCAGCACCCTCACCCTTCGCTCAGATTCTGTGCCATCCACCGAAAGGACACCATGGCGGCCCTGTCCCTCAAGCGCCAGCTGACCTTATCCACGGCCATCACCCTGGGCTGCCTGCTCATCAATGGAGCCCTGGCCATGGGCTTCATGTGGGAATTGGGCCAGCTTCAGGATGAGGGTGCCACCAAGGCTGTCCAGGCCCAGATGGCCGAGGAGGGGGCGGGCATGGGGCCCAAGCTCTACCAGGTCATCGCCGACGCGGTGATCAACCGCAATTTCGCCGACACCGAGACGAAGTGGAAGGCCGTCAAGGAAGAGAGCATCCAGGACTTCGCAGCCCTCACCAAGGCCGCCAGTGACCCAAAACAGGCAGCCCATGCCGCTGCGGCCCAGAAAGCCTGCGAGGCGCTGGTCCTCCATTTCGAGGGCAAGGTCCTGCCCAGCCTGAAGGCCAAGCGGATTGACGATCTGGGCGCCGACATCCGCGCCCTGGATGATGAGTCCGACAAGCTGGTGCAGGGCATCACGGAATCCATGGGGCTCCTGGCCCAGGCCAAGCGAGAGGAGGCCAAGGCCGCCGACACCCACTTTGACGAGGTGCGCCTCAAGGCGGTCATCTGGTCCGTCCTGGTAGGTACGCTGGCCATCCTCGGCGGCACGGCTTCGGCCCTCTATCTATACCGCGGCTTGCGCCGGCAGATCGGCGGCGAACCCGCCTACGCGGCCCAGGTTGTGGGTCAGGTGGCCCAGGGTGACTTCACCGTTGCCGTGGCTGTCCACGCCGGGGCCGAGGAGAGCGTCCTTGCCGCCATCCGCAACATGGAAGGCCAGCTGCGCACCACCGTGCACCGGATCAATGGCGAGGCGACCCAGGTGGCCAGCGGCTCCACGGAGCTCTCGGCCTCAGCGGCGGAACTCTCTGCCACCATCTCCTCCATCGCGCACACCACCGAGGAGCAGCGGGCCGGAGCGGAGCGCATCGCGGCCGCCATCACTCAGTTCTCAGCCTCCATCGAGCAGGTCTCCCAGAGCGTCCGCGGTGCCGAAGCCCAGGCCCAGGACGCCGTGCGGGCCAGCCAGGATGGCAACGATGCCGGCCAGGCCACCGTGGCATCCATGCAATCCATCACCGAGGCCACTGGCCGGATCATCCAGGGCGTCCAGGTCATCCAGGACATCGCCCGCCAGACCAACCTGCTCTCGCTGAACGCGGCCATCGAGGCGGCCAAGGCCGGCACCATGGGCAAGGGTTTCGCCGTGGTCGCGGAGGAGATCCGCAAGCTGGCCGAGCGCTCCGCCACCTCCGCCAAGGAGATCTCGGCCATCGTCGAGGGCACCCAGGAGGCCGTGGATAACGGCCAGACCACCGTCGAGCGGGCCGTGCGCGCCCTGAGCCAGATCCAGGGATTCATCGGCTCCCTCTCCAGCATGATGCGAGAGATCCAGGCGGCCACGGACGAGCAGACGCGCACCAGCCAGGAAGTGGCTCAGCAGATCGAGCAGAGCGCCCAACAAACGGCCCAGACTGCCGGTGGCATCCGGGAGGTCTCCCTCACCGTGGACGAGATCGCCCGCACCGCCTCGGACCTGGCCCGCATCGCCGAACAGCTCTCGGGGCTCATGCGGCAGTTCAAGGTCTAGGCCATGGTCTTCCGGAAGCGTCCGGCGGCGAGCACCAGCATGGTGCCGCCCAGGGCCGCCAGGGCCAGCAGCTGGGGCCAGAGCACCTGGGGTCCCAGGCCCTTGAGGAACACGCCGCGGATGATCACCAGGTAGTAGCGCAGGGGGTTCAGGTAGGTGAGCCACTGCACGCCCTCGGGCATGTTGGCGATGGGATACACGAAGCCCGAGAGCATGAAGGCCGGCAGCATGAAGAAGAAGGCCGTCATCATGGCCTGCTGCTGGGTGGCGCTCACGGTGGAGATGAACAGGCCCACGCCCAGGGTGCTGAGCAGGTAGAGCCCTGTGCCCAGCAGCAGCATCAGGGGATTGCCGAGCAGGGGCACCCGGAACCAGAAGACGGCCACGAGGGTGATGAGGGCGACATCCACGAAGCCGATGAGGGCGAAGGGGATGGTCTTGCCGAGGATGAACTCCAGCCGCCCGATGGGCGTCACCATGATCTGCTCCATGGTGCCGATCTCCCGCTCGCGCACGATGGCCATGCTGGAGAGGATGATCGAGATCACGGCCACCAGCATGGCCAGCACGCCCGGCACGAAGAAGTTGCGGCTGTCGAGGTTGGGGTTGAACCAGGCCCGGGCCACCAGCGTGACGGGCTCGGCCTCCAGGCGCAGGCCCGCGCTCCGGGCGAAGCGCTGCTCCATGCGGGCGCGGTTGAAGTCGGCAGCGATGCGGGAGGCGTAGCTCAGGATGACGCTGGCGGTGTTGGAGTCCGAGCCGTCCAGGAGCAGCTGGGCCTGGGCCGTGCGGTTGCCGTCCAGGTCCTCGCCGAAGCCCCGGTTCAGGCGGAGCACCGCCTTGGTCTCGCCGGAGTCCAGCACCGCCTGGATCTCCTGCTCCGAGCTGATCCGGCGCACCACGTCGAAGCAGCCGGAGCCCTCGAAGCGGGCCAGGAGGTCGCGGCTGGCGGGGGTCCGGTCCAGGTCGTAGACGGCCAAGGGTACGTGGCGCACATCGGTGTTCACGGCATAGCCGATGACGAGCACCTGAACCACGGGCACGATGAAGATGACCGCCCGCATCCGAGGGTTCCGGAGGACCTGGATGAACTCCTTGATGAGCATGCGGAAGAGGCGTTCGAGCATGGGCGGGTCCCTCCTCAGTCCAGGCGTTTCTTGACGGTGCGGAAGGCGAGCAGGAGCATCAGGATGGCAAAGCCCACCATGAGCAGGCACTCGGGCCAGAGCTCGGGGATGCCCGTGCCCTTGAGGTAGAGGCCCCGGAGGATGGTCACGAAGTAGCGGGCGGGGATGAGGTAGGTCACCACCTGCAGGGGCTTGGGCATGTTCCCGATGTCGAACATGAAGCCCGACAGGAGGAAGGCTGGCAGGAAGGTGGCCACGAAGGCCGCCTGGCTGGCCAGGAGCTGGGTCTTGGCCAGGGTGCTGATGAAGATGCCCAGGGCGAGGGCGCCCACCAGGAACACCGCCGACACCCCGAAGAGCAGCAGGAGGCTGCCCCGGATCGGCACGTCGAAGAGGAACCGGCCGGCCAGGACGGACAGCAGCATGTCCACCATGCCGATCACGAAGTAGGGCGCGAGCTTGCCGAGGATCAGCTCGTGGCCGCGCACGGGCGTGGAGATGAGCTGCTCCATGGTGCCCGTCTCCCACTCGCGGGCGATGGTAAGGGACGTGAGCAGGGCCGTGATGAGCATCATGATCACGGCGATGAGGCCGGGCACGATGAAGACCTTCGACTCCATGTCCGTGTTGAACCAGGCCCGGACCCGCAGCTCCAGGGGCAGGGCGGGGCTGCTGCCGGTGAGGCGCCGGACCTTCTCCACCAGGATCCCCTGGGAATACCCGCGCACGATGCTCTCGGCGTAGGCCAGGGCGAGGGTGGTCGTGTTGGCGTCGCTGCCATCCGCCAGCAGCTGGACCTGGGTGGTCCGCTCGGCGGCCACGCGTCGGCCGAAGTCCACGGGGATCACCAGGGCCAGCATGGTCTGGCCGCGGCTGAGGGTGGTCTCGACCTCGCGGGTATCCGCGGCCCGAGTCACCACCGAGAAGTAGCGGGAGCCCTCGAAGCGGGCCACCAGCTCCCGACTCTGGGGCGTGCGGCTCTGGTCCAGCACCGCCAGCGGCACGCGGTCGAGGTCCAGCGTGAGGGCGTAGCCGAAGATCATGAGCATGATCATGGGCAGCACGATGGCGATGCCCAGGGCGCGCCGGTCGCGCAGCACGTGGAGGAACTCCTTCCGGGCGACGGCCGCCAGGCGGCGGAGGGAGAGCAGCCGCGGCGCGCTCATGCGGTGAACTCCTGCTGGGCGCCGTCGGCGCGGTCCCGGGCCTCAATGAGGGACACGAAGACATCCTCCAGGGAGGGCTCGATGCGCTCGGTGCGGTCCACGCGGAACCCAGCCTGCTCCAGCGCAAGGCGCAGCGCGGGGGCAAGGGCCTCCGCATCCTCGGTCATGAGGTGGAGGTCCCGGCCAAAGAGGGCGGCGTCCCGGACTCCGGGCACCATCGCGGCGAACCCCAGGGCCTCATGGGAGCGCTCGCAGGTGACGGACAGCACCTGATCCAGCATGAGGTGCCCCTTCATCTCGGCGGGGGTTCCCAGGGCCGCCAGCTCCCCCCGGTAGATGAGGGCCAGGCGGTCGCAGTACTCGGCCTCCTCCATGTAGTGGGTGGTGACGAAGACAGTGACGCCCTGGTGCGCCAGCTGGTGGATGAGGTCCCAGAAGCTGCGCCGGCTCAGGGGGTCCACGCCGGAGGTGGGCTCGTCCAGGAAGAGCACCTCGGGCTCGTGGAGCAGGGCGCAACCCAAGGAGAGGCGCTGCTTCCAGCCGCCCGGCAGCTGGCCCGTGCGGTGGCGGTGGTGCTCCTGCAGGCCCGCCATCTCCAGCACCCAGGCCTTCCGCTCGGCCTTCTTCGCCCGGGGGATCCCGTAGATGCCGCTGTAGAAGTCGATGTTCTCCTCGACCGTCAGGTCGTCGTAGAGGCTGAACTTCTGGCTCATGTAGCCGATGCTGCGCTTGATCTGCTCCCGCTCGGTGCGGATGTCGAAGCCCGCCACGGTGCCGCTGCCGCCCGAGGGCTCCAGCAGCCCGCAGAGCATCCGGATGGTGGTGGACTTCCCGGCGCCGTTGGGGCCGAGGAAGCCGAAGATCTCGCCCCGGCTGACGTCGAGGCTGATGCGGTTCACGGCCACGAAGTCCCCGAAGCGCCGCTCCAGGTCCCGCAGGGTGACGGCGAACCCGCTCATGCGCCACCGGCCGGAATCGCGGAGGTGAAGACATCCTCGAGGGTGGGTTCGATGACCCGCAGCTCGTGGGTGGCGATGCCTGCGGCGCGGAGCACGGCCTCGATCTGCGGCTGCGCCGCTTCTGCCGACTCGACCAGGAGGTGCAGGCGGTCCCCGAAGAGGGCCACGGTGCCCAAGGCCGCCTCGCGCAGGCGGGTGGCGGCCTGCCAGGGTGTGTCGCAGCGCAGCTCCAGGAGGGTCCCCTTCAGCAGCTGTTTCACGCCGTCCACGGTGTCGCAGGCCAGGAGCCGGCCCTGGTGCAGCAGGCCCACGCGGTTGCAGCGCTCGGCCTCGTCCAGGTAGGCCGTGGAGACGAAGATGGTCACCTTCTCCTGCTGGAGCTGGTAGAGGATGCGCCAGAAGTCCCGGCGGGAGACGGGGTCCACGCCGTTGGTGGGCTCGTCCAGGAAGAGCACCCGGGGTGTGTGGATCAGGGCACAGGCCAGGCCCAGCTTCTGCTTCATGCCCCCCGAGAGGTTGCCCGCCTGGCGGCGCTTGAAGGGGGTGAGGTTGCTGAAGGCCAGCAGCCGCTCGACCCGCTCGCCGCGGCCGGCCCGGGGCACCTCGTAGAGGTCCGCGTAGAAGTCGAGGTTCTCTAGCACGGTGAGATCGGGATAGAGCCCGAAGCGCTGGGCCATGTAGCCGATGCGCTCCTTGATGGCCTCGGCCTGACCCCGGACCGGGAGGGCGTCTACCCAGGCCTCGCCGGAGCTGGGCTCCAGGATGCCTGTGAGCAGGCGCATGGTTGTGGTCTTGCCGGCGCCGTCGGGTCCCACGAGGCCGAAGATCTCGCCCTCCTCCACGGCCAGGCTGAGCCCATCCAGGGCCACCAGGTCCCCGAAGCGGCGCGTCAGCGCCTGGGCTCGGACGGTCTCCATCAGCGGCCGTCCAGCACGATCTCGGCATCCACGGGCATGCCCGGCTTCAGCTCCATGGCCGGGTTGGGGAGGTCGATCTTGATGCGGTAGACGAGCTTCGCGCGCTCCTTGCGAGTCTGGACGCTCTTGGGGGTGAACTCCGCCTCGGAGGAGATGAAGGAGACGCGGCCTTCGTAGCGCTTCCCAGGATAGGTGTCCGAGGTGACGAAGGCCTTCTGGCCCACTTTCACGCGGCCCAGGTCGGCCTCCTCCACGTAGGCGCGCAGCCAGACCTGGCCCAGGTTCGCCAGGGTCACCACGGCGGTGCCGGGGGCGACGTATTCCATGGGCTCGACGTTCTTGGAGAGGATGACGCCAGCGGTCGGGGCCAGGAGGGTCGCGTAGCCCAGCTGGGTCTGGGCCAGGGCCAGGGCCTGGCTGGCCGCTTCAAAGCGGGCCCGGGCCTGGTCGATGTCTTCTTTTCTCGGCCCCTTCTTCACCAGGGCATACTGCTGCTCCGCCTGGCGGACCTTGCCGCGGGCGGCCTCGAAGGCGGCCCGGGAGGCCTCGAAGTCCCGCACCGAGAGGATGCCCTTCTGGTAGAGGTCCCGAATGCGGGCCTCATCTGGCTCCAGGCGGCGGAGGTCGGCGGTGGCCTGCTCCAGGACAGCCTTGGAGGCCTCGACCTCCTCGGGGCGCGAGCCCGCGAGCAGGGCGGCCAGGGCGGCCTTGGCGGTGGCCACGTCCGCGAGGCGGCCGGCGGCCTGCTGCTCCAGGTCCCGGGCGTCGAGGCGGGCCAGCAGCTGGCCGGCCTGCACCACCTGGCCTTCGTCCACCGGGCGCTCCAGCACCTTGCCGGCCACCCGGAAGCTGGCGCCCACCTGGATCACCTCGATGTTGCCCGAGAGCTGGAGCCGGGCCTCCGGGTGGCTGCGGCAGGCGGTCGCCAGCAGCACCGTGCCAGCGAGGAGGGTGATCCGGGCGAGGGCGGGGTAGCGCATGGGAGTCCTTTCAGACCAAAGGGGATGGCAGCGTGGGCAGGGGGGCGGCAGGATCGAGGGCAACGCCCCGCCAGAGGATCTCCAGCCAGGCGCGCATGCCGGTGAGCACGGCGCCTTCCGGGGGCAGCTCCGTGAGCAGGGGCAGCACCGCCGGGAGCACATCCAGGATCTCGAGCTGCATCTTGGCCAGGAAGAACGTGGCCATGAGGGGTTGGACCCCGGGGCGGACCTCGCCTCGCGCGATGCCCTGCTCGAAGATCCGCTGGATGGAGCCGATCATGGGCCGGATCTGGTCCTCGATGAGGTGGCCAAGCCCCTCGGCGCCCCGGACGATCTCACCCCGGATGAGGGCGCGGATGCCCGGATCGTCCTTGAGGTGCCGGTGGTAGATGAGCAGCACGTCCCATAGCCGCAGGGGGGTGGGTCGCAGATCCGTGGGCTCGGCCAGCCGCGCCATGTCCTGCAGGACGGCAGGGAAGCGCCGATCCAGCAGGGCCAGGAAGAGGGCCTCCTTGCTGGCGAAGTGGTAGTAGATCAGCGCGGGATCGCAACCCGCCCGGCGGGCGATGGCCCGGAGGCTGGCGGCCCGAAGGCCCTCCTCGGCAAAGACCGCCTGGGCGGCGTCCAGCAGGTGGTCCGGGTCCACCTTGGTGGGCTTGGGACCGCGGGTTCGCGAGGGCAGGGGGCTGGGCATGGAGATCCAATTCAACAGGTGTTGAATACTGGTTCCTCCAAGCGCAGAGCGCAAGGGCTATTTCACTTTCAGTTCAGGTTGCTCAGGAATAGCAGAAGGCCCCCGCGACGGGGGCCTTCTGCTATTCCTGAGTGGGACTACTCGCTGGAGATAGGCACAACCACGGTGTCGTCGAGGGGGATGACTTCCGCTTCCTCAAAGGCAATGCGGTTCTCTTCGACCTCGGCGACGGCGACCTGACCCCAGAAGGAGGCCAGCTTGGGCGCATCCTGGGCCTGGCCGTGCTTGTTCACGGGGACGACCACCTCGACCTTGGGGAAGGCACCGCGCTGCAGCTGCTCGCAGCGCTTGCCCGCCACGACGACAAAGCGGTACTTGTTGGCGATCTCATCCGGGACACGAACAATGGTGCGCTGGGTCATGGGCTCTCCGAACCAGGAAGCATAACACCGGTTCGGGGTTCAATCAATGCGTCTGGAGTAGGATGGAGGCTCCCGGGAGCCCGACCCATGCAGATCATCCTCGGCATTACCGGCGGCGTGGCCGCGTACAAGTCCGCTGAGCTGGCCCGCTTGCTGGTCAATCAGGGGCACCGTGTGCGCTGCATCCTCACCGAGGCCGGGGCCCGGTTCATCACCCCGCTGACCCTCAGCAGCCTGACTGGCGAGCCCTGCTACGGTGCCAACCCCGATCAGGGCGAGTGGCGCGCAAACCCCGGCGTCGAACACATCGAGCTGGCCCGCTGGGCAGACCTGGTGGCTGTGGTGCCGGCCACCGCGAACAGCCTGGGGAAGACCGCCAACGGCCTGGCCTCGGACCTGCTGAGCACGGTGTTGCTGGCCACTCGCGCCCCGGTGCTCTGGGCCCCGGCCATGAACACGGGCATGTGGGAGCATCCGGCCGTGCAGGCCAACCTGGCCCGCCTGAAGTCCTTCGGCCATGCGGTGGTGGAGCCGGGCTCGGGGCTCCTGGCCTGCGGCGAGGAAGGGGCGGGCAAGCTGGCGGAGGTCGCGGTCATCGCCGAGGCCATCCAGATGCACGCGGCCCCGAAGCTGCGCTGCCTGGCGGGTCGGCGAGTGGTCATCACCTCGGGCCCGACCCGGGAGGACCTGGATCCGGTGCGCCTGCTCACCAACCGCAGCACCGGGGCCATGGGCGTAGAGCTGGCCCGGGCCTTCCGGGACGCGGGCGCCAGCGTGCAGCTGGTGCTGGGCGGCGACCTGCCCGCTCCCTGGGGCGTCGAGACCATCCGGGTGCGCAGCGCCGAGCAGATGCTCGCGGCCTGCCAGGCCCGCTGGGCGGATGCGGACGGCCTGGTGGCCGCTGCCGCCGTGGCCGATCAGCGGCCCGAGCAGACTGCCGCCGAGAAGGCCAAGAAGGGCGAAGGTCCCGAGACCGTCGTTCTCGTCCGGACGCCGGACATCCTGGCGACCCTCGCTGCCGTCCGCCGCCCTGACCAGTGGGTGATCGGCTTCGCGGCGGAGAGCCAGCACCACCTGGAGCATGCGGCCGCCAAGCTCCAGAAGAAGGGCCTCGATGCGGTGCTGGTGAACGATGTGCAGGCCGGCCGGGCCTTCGGACCCCAGGCCAACACCCTGACCCCGATCACCCCCCAGGGCGCGCACCACCCGCTGGGACCGCTGCCAAAAGATCAGCTCGCGCGGGCCGTGGTGCACTGGTGGAACCAGCGCCTCGAGGCCATGGACAGCGGCCGGTAGGACTCAGAGCCCGGGATCGAGCCAGGGCAGGACCTCGCTGGGCCGACCGGCGACGTTGCCCAGGCGCACGGCCACGAGAACGAGCCAGCCCTGGGGCCGCCGGAGCGAGCCGAGGTCCAGCAGGAAGGTCTCGCCAGGTCCGGGCAGGTCCGGTCGGCGCCGCTCCAGCACCACCTCGCCCCGGGTGAAGACATCCTCGGAGGTGGGCTTGGTCAAGCCGAGGGGCAGGTAGATCACCCGCACCAGCTCCACGCCGACCAGGGTATCGCCGGCCACATCCTTGGCGGGCACCACCACGCGGGCCTTGCGGAGGCCTTCGAGGCGGACCTGCACGGGCAGCGCCGCCGCCCGGGGCCGGGGCAGTGGGTCACCCCGCCGGCCGCAGGCCAGGCCAAGAAGGCAAATGGTGAAGATGACGAGGGGGTTTGCTAGGCTGAAGGAACGCATTGCCATCCATCATGCCTGAATCCGAGGTCCACCTATGCCTGTGACCAAGATCCTGATTGCCAACCGGGGTGAGATCGCCTGCCGGGTCATCCGCACCTGCCGGGAGATGGGCATCCCTACCGTCGCGGTGTTCTCGGAGGTCGATCGCGGTGCGCTCCACGTGCGCATGGCGGATGAGGCCTACTGCATCGGCCCTGCCCCGGCCCGGGAGAGCTACCTGGTTTTGGAGAAGATCATCGATGTCTGCCGTCGCAGCGGCGCGGACGCGGTGCACCCCGGCTACGGCTTCCTGTCCGAGAACGCCGAGGCGGCGCGGGCCTTCGCCGCTGCGGGCATCACCTTCATCGGCCCCCGGCCCGAGTCCATCGAGAGCATGGGTTCCAAGACGGCCGCCCGCGTGGTGGCCATCGAGGCGGGCTGCCCCGTGGTGCCGGGCATCCAGGAGACCATGGCGGACGAAGCCCTGCTGGAAGCCTCGCTGAAGATCGGCTTCCCCGTGATGCTCAAGGCGGCCATGGGCGGCGGCGGCAAGGGCATGCGGCTGGTGCACAATCCCGAGGAGTTCACCTCGTCGCTGGCGCGGGCCCGGGGCGAGGCCCTGTCCTCCTTCGGCGATGACAGCGTCTATGTCGAGAAGGCCATCGTCCAGCCCCGGCACATCGAGATCCAGATCTTCGGGGACACCCACGGCAACCACGTCTACCTGCACGAGCGGGAGTGCTCCGTGCAGCGGCGCCACCAGAAGGTGATCGAGGAGGCCCCCAGCCCCCACGTGACCCCTGAGATGCGCAAGGCCATGGGCGAGGCGGCGCTCAAGGTCGCCAAGGCCGTGAACTATGTCGGCGCCGGCACCGTCGAATTCCTGGCGGACATTCATCGCAACTTCTACTTCCTGGAGCTGAACACCCGCCTGCAGGTGGAGCACCCGGTCACCGAGTGGATCACGGGCCTGGACCTGGTGAAGTGGCAGATCCAGGTGGCGCGCGGCGAGAAGCTGCCCATGACCCAGGAGGAGATCCCCCTCAATGGCTGGTCCATCGAGTGCCGGGTCTACGCTGAGGATCCCGACCGGAACTTCATGCCCAGCCCCGGGAAGATCACCTTCCTCCGCACGCCCAGTGGTCGCAATGTTCGCGATGACGGCGGGGTCTACGAGGGCGCCGAAGTCCCCATGTTCTACGACCCTATGATCAGCAAGCTGAGCACCTGGGGGCCCACCCGCATCGAGGCCATCGAGCGCATGCGCGCCGCCCTTGGCGAGTACCGTATCGGCGGCATCCGCCACAACATCGCCTTCCATGAGGCGCTGATGGAGCACGGCCCCTTCCGTGAGGGCGCCCTGCACACGGGCATGCTCGACCAGCCCTTCTGGAAGAAGACCGGGCACGGTCCCGACCTGAAATTCGCCGTGGCCGCGGCGATGCTGCACGAGCTCGAGTCCGAGCAGCGCCGGGCCGCCCAGCCCGCCGCCAATGGCGACGGCAAGCCGGATGTCTGGAAGCAATGGGGCCGGTTCAACCGGTTGTAGATTTAGGAGAGAGAGATGAGCATGCAGCAGGAGCGAAGGGCCACCGCGCCGCAGGTGCGGCCCGCAGGGTGCCGCACAGGAGGTGCGGCGTGAAACGCACCCTGACGCTCGGCAAGGAAACCAAGGACGTGGAACTCATCCGCCTGGACGGCGTCACGACGCTGGTCTGGGAGGGCGAGAGCCACCCCGTGGACATCCAGGAAATGGAACCCGGCTGCTACTCGATCCTCATGGACTCGCGCTCGGTGGAGGTGCGCCTGGATCAGGCCAAGTCCCTGGATCCGGAGAGCCACGCCTACCGCGCCATGCTCTATGACGGCGCCTACGAGTTCGCCCTGGTGGATCCCCGCCGGGCCCTGCTGGGAGCTTCCGGTGGCGCGGGCGCCAGCGGCGGCATCCTGGCCTCACCCATGCCCGGCAAGGTGGTCAAGCTCCTCGTCGGCAAGGGCGACACGGTCCAGGAAGGCCAGACCCTCGTCGTCATGGAAGCCATGAAGATGCAGAACGAACTGAAGACCACCCTAGCTGGAACCGTGGCGACCGTGCACGTCCAGGAGGGCGCCACCGTCGAGACGGGTGCGGCGCTTATCACCGTGGTGGCGCCCGAAGCCTGAATTCAACCCACATCACCAAGGAAGGTCAGGCCATGTCGCTGAAGGACGAGTTCAAGGCATTCATCATGAAGGGCAACGTGATCGACCTGGCGGTGGCCGTGGTCGTGGGCGGCGCCTTCGGCAAGATCGTCACGGCCTTCGTGGACGGGATCGTGATGCCGCTGGTCAGTTACGTGCTCCCCGCGAACATCAAGTGGGAGGAGTGGGTCCTCGGCAAGTTCCGCATCGGCGCGGTGCTGGGGGCCACGGTCAACTTCCTGATCATCGCCCTGGTCATCTTCCTGGTGCTGGTGAAGCTGCTGGAGCGGGTCACCAAGAAGAAGGAAGAGGCCCCGGCGGCACCCACCACGAAGGACTGCCCCGCCTGCCTGGAGCCGGTGCCCCTCAAGGCCACCCGCTGCAAGCACTGCACCAGCCAGCTCTGAGCCGCGCCAGCCCTGTCCAGAAGGACCCGGTATCCGGGTCCTTTCCCTTGTGATCGCAGGGGTTCCGTGGTGAACTGGAGGATCAACCCCGGGGCGCTTGGGTGCGCCCCCCGACGCACGAGGGCGCCGATGAGCGAGCAAGCTCCGGTTAAGAAGTATTCGGTTTTTCTCCCGAAGACTGAATTCCCCATGAAGGCGGACCTGCCTCAGCGGGAGCCGAAGCGCCTGGAGCGCTGGAAGGCCGAGGGCCTCTACGCCCGCATCGAGGCGAAGCGGCGGGCCGACAACGCTGCCGGGAAAGGCAAGGGGCGCGAGGTCCTGCATGACGGCCCGCCCTATGCCAACGGTGCCATCCACATGGGGCACGCCCTCAACAAGATCCTCAAGGACGTGGTGGTCAAGTCCCGCTGGATGGAGGGCTATGAGTCGCCCTACGTGCCGGGCTGGGACTGCCACGGCCTGCCCATTGAGCACGCGGTCGAGAAGGACCTCGGCCCCAAGCGCCGGGAGCTGAGTCGCGCCGAGTTCCTGCAGCGCTGCCGCGTCTATGCCCAGAAGTGGATCGATACCCAGCGCACGGCCTTCCAGCGCCTGGGCGTGCTGGGTGCCTGGGAGCACCCCTACGTGACCATGGATCCCCTCTACGAGGCGGAGACCGTGCGGCACCTGGCCAAGCTCTTCGAGAGCGGCTCGGTCACCCGCAAGCTGAAGGTCGTGCACTGGAGCTATGGCGCCCGCACGGCCCTGGCCGAGGCCGAGGTGGAATACGCGGACAAGAGCAGCGCCGCCGTCACCGTGGCCTTCCCGGTGCCCGAGGCCGAGGCCCTGCGCATGGAACTGCCGACGCCCCTGCTGTTGCCTATCTGGACCACCACCCCCTGGACCCTGCCCAGCAACCTGGCCATCGCCATGCACCCGGACCTGGAATACGCCGTGGTGCGGGCCGAAGGACGGCACTTCGTGGTGGCCGTAAGTCTTTTGGAAGACTTCTCGAAGAAACTCGGCCAAACACTGCATACCGTTGAGATCAGGCGTGGCAAGGAGTTCCAGACTCTGGTGGCGAGGCACCCCTGGTTGGACCGCGACAGCCCCGTGCTGCTGGCGGACTACGTCACCGCGGACACGGGCACGGGCCTGGTGCACACCGCCCCGGACCACGGCGTGGATGACTTCAACCTGGCCCACCACCTGGGCCTGCTCCAGCTGGTGGGTGCCGACGGGAAGTTCCTCCCGGCGGTGAACGACCCCGAGCTGGTCGGCAAGAACATCTTCGACTGCAACCCCCTGGTGGTGGAGCGCCTCCGCCGAGATGGATCGCTCCTCCACGACGAGATGCTGACCCACAGCTACCCGCACTGCTGGCGCACCCGAACGCCGATCTTCTTCCGCGCCACTGAGCAGTGGTTCATCACCATGGACTCGGAACTGGCCGGGAAGGGCCGCACCCTGCGCGAGCTGGGCATCGAGGGCGTGGAGCAGACCCAGTGGGTGCCTGCCCAGGGTCAGAACCGCATCCAGGCCATGATCGCGGGCCGGCCGGACTGGTGCATCAGCCGCCAGCGGGCCTGGGGCACCCCCATCACCGTGCTGCGCTGCGAAGCCTGCGGCGAGCCGCTGGTGCATGCCGACATTTTCGAGAAGGCCGCCGTGGCCATCGCGCAGGGTGGCATTGAAGCCTGGCCGGACCTGCCTGTGGAAGACCTGATGCCCCCGGGCGCCCAGTGTGCCTGCGGCTCCAGGACCTTCCTGAAGGAGACGGACATCCTGGATGTCTGGATCGACTCCGGCGTCAGCGCCTCGGTGGTGTGCGCAGCGCATCCTGAGCTGAACCGTGCCGACTACGGGAACTTCATCTACCTGGAGGGCTCGGACCAGCACCGGGGCTGGTTCCACAGCTCCCTGCTGTTCAACCTCGCCGCCACGGGCACCAAGCCCTATAAGCAGGTGGTCACCCACGGCTTCGTGCTGGACGGCAAGGGTCAGAAGATGTCCAAGAGCCTGGGCAACGTCATCACGCCCGAGGAGATCCTCAAGACCCTCGGCGCCGACATCCTGCGCTGGTGGGCCGCCAGCTGCGACTACAGCGAGGACATCCGCATCTCCAGGGAAATCCTCGACCGCAGCGCCGATGCCTACCGCAAGATCCGCAACACCCTGCGCTTCCTGCTGGGGGCCCTGGCGGACTTCGATCCCGCCCGGGACGCGGTCGCTCCCGCCGACCTGGCTCCCCTGGACCGCTGGGTCCTGGACGCCTTCGCCCGCACCACCCAGGAAGCCCGGGACGCCTACACCCGGTTCGAGTTCCACCGGGCCACCCAGGCCATTCATGGGTTCTGCCAGCTGGAGCTCTCGGGCCGCTACTTCGAGATCATCAAGGACCGCCTCTACTGCGACGCGCTCGATTCCGCCCGCCGCCGCAGCAGCCGGGCCACCTGCTGGGAGCTGGCCAAGGGCCTCTGCACCCTGCTGGCCCCGGTCATGAGCTTCACTGCCGACGAGGCCTGGGAGCACCTGCCGGGCTGCGAGGGCACCGTGCACGAGCAGCGCTTCCCAGAGCTGGCCGCCCCCGCGGTGGATTCCCGCTGGGAGAAGCTGTGGGAGGTCCGCGGCGCCGTCCAGGCCGCCATGGAGCCCCTGCGTGCCGCCAAGATCGTCGGCACCAGCCTCGACGCTGCGGTGGAGATCACCCTCAAGGACTCGACTGACTGGAGCCTGCTGGACAACCTGGGTGAGTCTCTCGATGACCTGCTCGTGGTTTCTTCCATCACTCGAATCGAAGATTCGAGTGCGGCGCTTGCCTCTGGCGTGACGGTGACCCCCCACGACGGTCCCAAGTGCCCCCGCTGCTGGAACCACAAGGGCGGGCAGGGCCAGGGCGAGGACGCGGCCCTCTGCGTGCGCTGCGCCTCCGTCGTGTCCTAGTGCAGCGCCTGCTCTGGCTGTTGCTCCCGGCAGCTGCCCTGGCGGCGGACCTCGGCTCCAAGGCCTGGATCCTCCGCACCCTGGCCGAGGGCGAGTCCCTGACTGTCATCAAGGGCTTCTTCTACCTGACCCTGGGCTTCAACCGGGGGGCCATCTTCGGCAGCCTCACCTGGCTGCCGGGGCCGGCCCGCGCTGCGCTCTTCGCGGTGGCAGGTACCGTGGCCGTGCTCTATTTCGGCAAGCTGTTCCTGGCCCGGGACACGCCTTCCTGGGACCGCGTGGCCCTGGGGCTCATCCTGGGCGGCGCCCTCGGCAACGGCGTGGACCGCCTCACCCGCGGCTCCGTTGTGGACTTCCTCGACTTCGTCTTCGGCACCTGGCACTACTGGACCTTCAACATCGCCGACAGCTGCATCCTGGTTGGCGCCGTCCTCTTCAGCCTGCGCGCCCTCATGGCGGCGAAGACTGAGGCGGCTGGAAAAGAAAACTGATCCAACGCGAAGACACAAAGACACGAAGAAGTGCAAAAGATAACCGCACTTTTCTTTCTTCGTGTCTTCGAGTCTTCGTGGTGAATCTTTTAGATCTTTACTGGGATTGAATGGCCTTCAGGAGGGCGGGGTCTTTGGGGAGCTGGTCGACGTCGGCGAGCCTTGGGACAAGGCGCTTCCAGAAGGGCTCGGCGGCGAAGACCTGCTTGAAGATCGGCAGGGCCTCGCTCACCTTGCCGCTTGAGGCCAGGGCCACGGCCTGCCAGAAGGGCATCTCCCAGACGCCTGGGGCCAGCTTGGCGGCGGCCTCGTAGGCGGCCTTGGCCTCGGCCCACTTGGCTGCGGTGACGAAGCCGTCGCCCTGGTCCATGAGGATGTAGGCGCGGCGCAGCTGGATGAGGCGGCCCAGCTCTTTCAGCGGATCCGGGTTGTCTTCCACCCGGAGGTCGAAGAGGCGGTCGTTCCAGGGCTGGCCCGAGGGCTTGCCCTTCACGATGAGGATGGCGGCGCTCTGCTGGCCGCGGAGGTCGCCGCCCTCGGCCTGGGCCGCGCGGAGGGCCGCCAGCAGCCGGTCGGCCAGGTCCCCCTTGGCGCCCTTGAAGGCCTTGGCCATGGCGGGCCAGACACTGGTCTGGTCCATGAGGTTGGCTTCCACCGTGAAGCCCTCGCCCACCTCGTGGCCTGCGGCCTGGATGCACTTGGCGCCGGTGTGGGCGGCCGACCGGCCCTGGGCGTCCACCATGGCCACCTGCCGCACCTCGCGGTCCGCATCCGCCGCCAGCAGGGCCTTGAGGGCCTCCGGGGCGGACTTGCCGGCCTTCATCAGCGCCAGACCCAGGGCGCCGTAGCTGGGCTCCGTGAAGCTCTGCGTGGCCACCGCGCCCACCCCGGCCTCGGCCCAGGGCACGGCGGAGCCCACGGAGAACCAGTGGCTCTGCACCGCCACGCCCAGGTCCCCTGTGGCCGCGTCCCGGGCGACGATGGAGTAGGTATGGACCGGACGGCGGGGTACCTCACCTGCGGTGCAGGGCAGGGCGAGGGCGGTCAGGAGGAGGGCGAGGATGGGGCGCATGGGGCTCCTTCGGCAAGGGTGTGTCCCATGCTACGGCGGTAGAATGGTGGCCATGCGAAAACTCCTCGTCGGCTCCCTGCTCCTCCTCGCCGGGCTCACAGCCCCGGCCCAGGACACCTACCGGGCCTCGGTGGATGCCTGGCACGCGGCGCGGGAGGCGCGGTTGGCGGCGGAGGACGGCTGGCTCACCCTCATCGGGCGGGACTGGCTCAAGCCCGGCGTGAACACCCTCGGCTCCGCGCCGGACTCCACGGTGCTGCTGCCGACCTGGGCGCTCCCGGCGAAGGCCGGCGAATTCCTGTTGGAGAACGGCGCCGTGCGCTTCAAGCCCGCCCCCGGCAGCGGGCTGCTCCTGAACGGCAAGCCTGTCACTGAGACCCTGCTGAAGTCCGACGCCGACGGCAAGCCCGACACCTTCCAGGCGGGCCGGGTGCGCTTCTACCTCATCCGCCGCGGCGACCGCTTTGCCGTGCGGGTGAAGGACCCCGAGAACCCCGCCCGCAAGGCCTTCCATGGCGTGCCCCGCTACCCGGTGGATCCCGCGCTGCGCGTGGTGGCCGACTACACGCCCTACACCACGCCCCAGGTGCGGGCCATTCCCACGGTGTTGGGCACCACGGAGCCCATGACCGCGCCGGGGCTGCTGCGCTTCAAAGTGAACGGCCAGGAGCGCACCCTTGAGCCGCTGCTGGAGGACTCGGAGCTGTTCCTGATCTTCCGTGACACCACCAGTGCCAAGGACACCTACGCCGCCGGGCGTTTCCTCTACGCCGAGCTTCCCAAGGACGGCAAGGTGGTGCTCGACTTCAACAAGGCCGAGAACCCGCCCTGCGCCTTCACCCTCTTCGCCACCTGCCCCCTGCCGCCCAAGCAGAACCAGCTCGACATCCCCATCCGCGCCGGAGAGAAGGACCCGGGGATGCACTGAGGCGTTGGGCTGAACGGAAAAAGAATTGGTTCTTCCGGGTATTTCGAGACTGCCAACCCTTCATGGACTCATCCCGCTCGCGGGGGAAGGGCAACAACTCTCGCAGGGGATGCGGAGAGGGCTGAGGTTCGCAGTACACAGCGGGTAAGCCGAAGCCCTCAGCGCTCCTCCGCTCCCCTCGTCTTTTCTCTCCGAGAGTGGTTGTTTTTCCCTGAGCGTGCTGAGGACCCACAGGGAAGTGGTGTTGAGCTTTCATTCGGCCTTGGGTTACGCCATGCCGCTAGCGGACGGTCTCGATGGGGACGTCGTGCTCCTGGCCCCAGGCCTGCCAGAAGGTGGTACTGGCGCCGCCGAAGGCCCGGCGATACTCCTCGGGGGTGCTGACCTTGAGCAGGGTCTCCAGCCGCTTCTTGAAGTGGGGCTCCAGGGCCGCCACGGCCACCCAGCCATCGGTGGCGCGGTAGATGTGGTACTCGGGCACGCCCCCGCCCAGCATGGCCCCGGGCAGGGTGGTGCCGTGCCGCACGGGGTCGGCGAAGCTGGTGACGGCCTCGGCCAGCGACACGGCCTCGTGGCCGCCGCGGCCGGTGCGCTCGCGCTGGAAGAGCAGCAGCAGCGTCGCCGCGACAGCCCGCTCGGCCCCGGCCAGGTCCGACAGCAGGGTCCGCGGCATGTGGGGCGCATCAACCAAGCCCATGGAAGCCTGGTAGGTGAGGTCGTGCCCGGCCTCGTCGTCCCGCGGCGCTGGGTAGCCCGTGATCATCACCTGGCAGAGCCGCGGGCAGGCCTCCTGCAGGGTCTCGGGATCAAGGCCCAGGCGCCGCATGGCGGAAGGGCGCGTGGCGCTGAGGAGCACGTCGGCATCCGCGAGCAGGGCAAGGAGCTGGGCGCGGCCCTCTGGCGTCTTGAGGTCCATCGTCTGGACCCGGTGGCCCGCGGCCATCTCGTGATACCAGGGCAGGGAGTAGGTGGCCATGGGATCGCCCATGGGCGGTTCCACCTTGGTCACGTCGGCCCCCATGCTGCTCAGGCGCTGGGCCGCGGCGGGGCCGGGCAGGTTCACTGCCAGGTTGATGACCTTGATTCCGTCGAGTGGCTTCATGGGTGGGCTCCGACCGATGATAACCCGTCTGGCGTCCGCAACTGGACCGGCCTCAGTCCGGATCGGGGCTGAGCGAATCCGGAAATGATAACCAACAGGTAAAGAGTAACGGCAGGTATTACAACTCGGTGACAAGAAAAAACATTCATTAAATATTTTCTGTAGTCATTGAATTCTGGTACCTTTTCCTCCGCGTCCCCAGGAGTTTCGGGAACCCTTCCACCCAAGAACACGCTCTGCCTCCCGCCCATCGAAAGAGGATCCATGACCACCCTCCGCCTCAGCTGCTTCTGCCTTCGGTCAGGCCCAGGCAAAGCCCAGGGCGAGCGACCCATTTAGCACTCAGATCCGTCCTCCCGGGGGGGAAGGGCGGGGGAGCGGTGGACGTGGGACCGAGCGCCCTCGTCCGCCGCTGTTTTTTGCCGGGGTACCTGCCCTGAAGCGCGGCCTACTCCTTGATGACGCCGTCCACATAGACCCACTTGCCGTTCTCGCGGGTGAAGGTGCTGGTCTCGATGTGGAGGCTGCGGCGGCCGTTGGTCTGGATGCTGGCATGGAAGGTGACGATGCCGGTGTCGTCGCCCTTGCCGCCCTTCTCCTTCGCGGCGATCTTGAGGCCGACGAAGCTGACGGAGCGGCAGTAGTGCAGCAGCTCGTCGCGGTTCTCACCGGCGCGCTTGGCCTCGGGCAGGGTGGCGATCAGGTAGTCCACCTTGGCCAGAGCGTAGGCGGCGTAGCGGGAGCGCATCAGCAGCTCCGCGGTCTCCGGCAGGGCCGTGCCCGCATGGAAGGGGCCGCAGCAGCGGTCATAGGTCTTCTTGGAGGCGCAGGGGCAGGGTCGGGACATGGGGACTCTCGGTGGGGGCTGGTCAGCGGGTTTCGATGCCGGGGGCGATGGTGACCTGCAGCTTCTGCTGCGCCTTGGTCGTCCCCAGACTGAGTGTGGCGGTATAGGTGCCCGGCCGCACGAACTTGTCGGCGCCCAGGCCACCGTAGGGGGTGAGCAGGTCCTTGGTGGGTCGCAGGTTCCAGCTGATGCGGCCCAGGCCTGGCGTGCGCGGGAGCTTGAAGGACGCCACGGGCTGGCCGCCTTCGCTGGTGATAGTGAGGGTGGGCTGCTCCTCGCCCAGGTCCCGGAGCCAGTAGGTGAGCAGCACGCCTTCCGGCGGGTTCTCGCCGCGGTAGGTGCCTTGGCCAGCGGAGTCCTCCCAGCCCGGCAGCAGGTAGGCGCCCCGCGCGGGCCGGGCCGGGAACAGCTCCACGGTCTTGGCCAGGGCCGCCGGCGTGAGGCCTTCCAGGGGTGCGATGTCATCGAGCACATAGAGGCTGCGGCCGTGGGTCGCGATGACCAGGTCGTGGTCCCGGGCCTGGATCTGCAGGTCATCCACGGCCACGGCGGGCAGGCCGCCGAGCTTCACCCAGGCGCCGCCCCGGTCCAGGCTCGCGTAGAGCCCGGCCTCGGTGCCCGTGAAGAGCAGGTTCGGGTTCACCGGATCCTCGCGGAGCACCTTCACAGGCACCTGCGGGGGCAGGTGCTTGGCGAGGCTCTGCCAGGTCTGGCCGCTGTCGGCGGTGCGGTAGAGCAGCGGGGCATAGCTGCCGGTGCGGTGGGCGTCGACGGTGAGGTAGGCCACCTTGGGATCGTGCGCGCTGGCCTCGACGCGGCTCACCCAGTGGCCCCGGGCCTCGGCGGGCACAGAGGCCGTGAGGTCCGTCCAGTGGGCGCCGTCGTCCTCGGTGCGCCAGAGCTTGCCGTCATCGGTACCCGCCCAGAGCAGGCCCGCCTTGAGGGGCGACTCGGCCAGGGTGTAGACCACGCCGAAGGTCTCGGCGCCACTGCCGGTGGCGGTGGTCTTCTGGGGATCCTGGGTGGAGAGGTCGGGGCTGATGACCGTCCAGCGCTCGCCCCGGTCCGTGAGACGGAAGATACGGTTGCCGCCCAGGTAGAGCGTCCCCTTGGCGTGGCGGCTCCCGAGGAGCGGGGCGTTCCAGTTGAAGCGGAAGGCAGGCTGGCCTTCGGAGGGGCTGGGCCGCAGCAGCTTCATCTCGCCGGTGCGCAGGTTGAAGCGGTGGACCATGCCCTCCTGGCTCTCGGCGTAGAGGGTGTCGGGGTCCTGGGGGTCGAACACGCAGGAGAAGCCGTCCCCGCCCTGGATGTTGGTCCAGTCGCTGTTGCGGATACCGTCCTTGGTGGGCGTGGCGCTGGGTCCCACCCAGCTCAGGTTGTCCTGCAGGCCTCCGGCGATGCGGTAGGGGGTGCTGTCATCCAGGGCGATGCGGTAGAACTGGCCGGCGGGAAGCCGGTCAAGGTGCAGCCAGGTCTGGCCGCCCTCGTAGCTCTGATAGACCCCACCATCCGTGCCCAGGAGCAGGCGCGAGGTGATACCGGGCCGGGTGGGCTCGCCGGGCTCCGGCGCTTCCACCGGCGGCGGGTCAGCCTTGGGGAAGGCCAGGGCGTGGCAGTCCGAGTGCACCTTGCCGAAGAGGTCCTCGCGGAAGGTCCGGCCGCCGTCGTCGGAGACGTGCAGCATGTAGCCGCCCACATAGACGCGCTGGGGATTCACGGGGTCGATGCGGAGCTGGCTGAAGTAGAAGGGGCGAGGGTTCAGGGCATTCACGCGGCTCCAGTGGGCGCCGCCGTCCTCGGAGCGGAAGACGCCCCCCTCCCGGCTGAGCAGCTCGTCGATGCCGCCGGTGCCGCCCCGGTCACTCTGGATCACGGCCATGACGATCCGGGGGTTGCTGCGGGAGACGTCCAGGCCGATGCGCCCGGTGAGGGTCGGCAGGCCCTGGTCCAGCTTCTGCCAGGTGGCGCCCCCGTCAGTGCTCTTGAAGAGTCCGCCCGCATCCTTGCCCTCGCTGGCCGCGGTGCCGTAGCTGAAGGACCAGGGCGTGCGGCGCCGGGCGTAGAGGGCCGCGTAGAGGGTGTCAGGCGCGGCGGGATCCAGGACCACGTCTCCGCAGCCCACCCGCGTGTCCAGGCCCCCCGGGGCCTTCAGGACGACCTTCCAGGTCTTGCCCGCGTCCGTGGTCTTGAAGAGGCCCCGCGCGCCGCCCGGGGTCCAGAGGTCGCCCATGACCGCCACCCAGGCGGTGTCCGGCTGCTTGGGATGGACCACGATGCGGGGAATGGCCTTGCTGTCCCCCAGTCCCGCGTGGCTCCAGGTGGCACCGCCGTCGGTGGAGCGGTAGACGCCATTGCCCCAGCCGGAGCTGTTGCGGTCATTGGCCTCGCCGGTGCCCACCCAGAGCACCTTTGCATCCGAAGGCGCCACGGCCAGGGCCCCGATGGAGGCCGCCGGCTGCTGGTCGAAGAGGGGAGTGAAGGTGCCGCCGGCGTTGGCGGTCTTCCACACGCCCCCGGTGGCGAGGCCCACGTAGAAGGTGTCGGGCTTGACCGGGTCCACGGCCAGGTCCGAGACCCGGCCGCCCATGATGGCCGGGCCGATGCTGCGGGCTTTGAGGGCCACCAGCTGGGCGGCGGTCACCGCGGGGCCGGCGGCCGGCGGTGGCGGCGCGACGGCGCCCTTGGGTTTCTGCTCCGCGCCCAGGGTCAGGCAGAGCAGGAAGACAGACAGCAGCTGGGGCAGACGGACGGCCATGGCAACCTCGGTGGGGCTGCCAGGATACCGTGGGCTCAGGCCTTCATGGGGATGTGCAGCCCGATGGCTTCGGCGTGTTCCCGGGCGGTCTCGTAGCCGGCGTCGGCGTGGCGGAACACGCCCATGGCCGGATCGTTCCAGAGCACCCGGGCGATGCAGCGGTCCGCGCGCTCGGTGCCGTCGGCCACGATGACCACGCCGCTGTGCTGGCTGTAGCCCATGCCCACCCCGCCGCCGTGGTGGAAGCTCACCCAGGAGGCCCCGCCGCTGGCGGCGGTGAGGGCGTTGAGCAGGGGCCAGTCGGAGACCGCGTCACTGCCGTCCTTCATGGCCTCGGTCTCGCGGTTGGGGCTGGCGACGCTGCCGCTGTCCAAGTGGTCGCGGCCGATGACGATGGGCGCCTTCACCTGGCCGGTGCGCACCAGCTCATTGAACTTGAGGCCCGCCAGGTGGCGCTCGCCGGCGCCGATCCAGCAGATGCGGGCGGGCAGGCCCTGGAAGGCGATCTTGTCCTGGGCGGCCTTGAGCCAGCGGTGGAGGCCTTCGTTGTGCGGGAAGAGCTCCATCATGGCGGCGTCGGTGACGGCGATGTCGGTCGGATCCCCGGAGAGGGCCACCCAGCGGAAGGGACCGATGCCCTTGCAGAACAGGGGGCGGATGAAGGCCGGCACGAAGCCCGGGAAGGCGAAGGCGTTCTCGCAGCCGGCCCGCTGGGCCTGGGCGCGGAGGTTGTTGCCGTAGTCGAAGGTGACCGCCCCGCCCGCCTGGAACCCCAGCATGGCCTCGACGTGGGTGCGCATGGAGGCCAGGGCCCGCTGGACGTAGGCCTCGGGCTGTTCCTGGCGCAGCAGGGCGGCCTGCTCCAGAGAGAGTCCCGCGGGGATGTAGCCGTTGTATTCGTCGTGGGCCGAGGTCTGGTCCGTGACCAGGTGGGGCTTCAGGCCCCGCTTCAGCAGCTCCGGCAGCACCTCCGCGGCATTGCCGAGGAGGCCAATACTGCGGGCCTCCCGGCGGGCCACGTAGCGCTCCACCAGGGCCACGGCCTCGTCCAGGCTGGCCGTCCACTCGTCCAGGTAGCGGGTGTCCAGGCGTTTCTGGATGCGGGTCTGGTCCACCTCGACGGCGAGGCAGACTCCGCCGTTCATGGTGACGGCCAGGGGCTGGGCGCCGCCCATGCCGCCCAGGCCCGCAGTGAGGGTCCAGGTGCCGGCGAGGGTGCCGTCGAAGTGCTGGCGGGCGGCCTCGGCGAAGGTCTCGTAGGTGCCCTGGACAATGCCCTGGCTGCCGATGTAGATCCAGCTGCCGGCGGTCATCTGGCCGTACATCATCAGGCCCTTCTGATCCAGCTCGCGGAAGACCTCCCAGGTGGCCCACTTCGGCACCAGGTTGGAGTTGGCGATGAGCACCCGGGGCGCGTCCACGTGGGTCTTCACCACCCCCACGGGCTTGCCGCTCTGCACCAGCAGGGTCTCGTCATCGTTCAGGTGCTTCAGCTCTTTCACGATGGCATGGAAGCAGTCCCAGTTCCGCGCGGCCTTGCCCAGGCCGCCGTAGACCACCAGGTCCTCCGGCCGCTCGGCCACCTCGGGATCGAGATTGTTCATGAGCATGCGCAGGGCGGCTTCCTGGACCCAGCCCTTGCAGTGCAGGTGGGAGCCCCGGGGGGCGGTGACGACAGGGACGGGCGAGGCGCTGGTCATGGGGTGCTCCGGAGGAACGACCCTAGTTTCCCACGGCCCGCATGAGGTGGCTGGGTCCGGTCTGTCTCAGCGGTTGACCATGTGCATCAGCCCCTCGGGATACCGCAGTCCGGCGGCGGCGCCGGGGGGGAACAGACCACTCAGCTCCTGCAGCTCGCCGGGACAGAGCACCTGCTCCAGGGCACCGAGGTTCTCGTCCAGGCGGTCCCGCCGCTTGGTGCCGGGGATCGGCACGATGTCGCCGCCCTGGCCCAGGACCCAGGCCAAGGCCAGCTGGGAGGCGGTGCAGCCGCGCGCGGCGGCCATGTCCTGGATGCGGGCCACAAGCTCAAGGTTTTTCGGGAAGTTCTCACCCTGGAACCGGGGGGAGAGGCGCCGGGAGTCGTCGGGCTCGAAGTCCTCGAAGCGGCGCAGGTGGCCCGTGAGGAAGCCCCGGCCCAGGGGGCTGAAGGGCACGAAGCCCACGCCCAGCTCCCGGCAGGCCTGGAGGATGCCGTCCTCAGGATCGCGGGTCCAGAGGCTGTATTCGGACTGTAGGGCGGAGATGGGATGCACCTGGCAGGCCCTGCGCAGGGTGGCGGGGCTGAGCTCCGAGAGGCCCAGGAAGCGCACCTTGCCCTCAGCCACCAGGCCGGCCAGGGCGCCCACGGAGTCCTCGATGGGCACCTCGGGATCCACCCGGTGCAGGTAGTAGAGGTCGATGGTCTCCACACCCAGCCGCTTCAGGCTGGCCTCGCAGGAGGTGCGGATGTAGTCGGGACGGCCGCAGACGCCGCGGACGTTTGGGTCCGCCGGATCCCGCAGGATGCCGCACTTGGTGGTAAGGACCACCCGGTTCCGCACGCCGGCCAGGGCCTTGCCCACAAGCATTTCGTTGGTGTGCGGGCCATAGGCATCGGCGGTGTCGAAGAGGGTGACGCCCCGGTCCACCGCGTGCTGGATCGTGGCCGTGGACTCGGCGTCGTCCCGGCGACCGTAGAAGTCGGACATGCCCATGCAGCCCAGGCCCAGGGCTGAGACCGTGAGGCCCTGAGAACCGAGCGCGCGGGTCAGCATGGCCGTCTCACCGGTGCTCGATGATGTCCGCAGTCTCGAAGCGCACCTTGGGGGTGCTGGCGTACTTGTCGTCCGTGGCGCGGTAGCCCATGGGGCAGGCGCAGACGGTGTGGAAGCCGGTGCCCGCCAGGCCGAGGATCTCGTCGTACTTGTCGGGCTCGAGGCCCTCGAAGGGGCAGGCGTCCACGCCTAGGACCGCGGCGCTGGTCAGCAGGTTGCCTAGCGCGATGTAGGCCTGGCGGGCGGCCCACTCGGCGATGACGGCATGGCGGGGCCCCTTCACCAGATCGCCCACCATGTAGCTCTTGTAGCCGGCGAGGCTCTCGGGGCTGACGCAGCGCACCTTGGCGATGCGGGCCACGAAGGCGTCCACGTCAGCCTCGGTGAGGTCCTGCTTGGCGGTGAGGATGACGTAGTGGCTGCAGTCCTCCACCTGGGCCTGGTTCCAGGTGGCGGGGCGCAGCTTCGTTTTGAGGGCGGGGTCCGTGACCACGATGAACTTCCAGGGCTGCAGGCCGTAGCTGGAGGGGGACAGGACCAGCGCCTGCTCGATCACGGCCCAGTCTCCAGCGGAGATCTGCCGCGTGGTATCGAACTTCTTGGTGGCGTAGCGCCAGTTGAGCTGCTGGAGGAGGCTTTCGCCGGAGAGAGTGGTCATGGGTGCCTCAGTGTGGATGCGAGAAGGTTCAGAGGGACTTCTGGAGGCGGGCCCGGAGCTGGTCGAGGGGCAGGGTGCCCACGATGCGGTCCAGGGGCTCGCCATCCTTGAAGATCACGAGGGTCGGCATGCTCAGCACGTCGTACTGCTCGGAGAGGGGGGTGAAGTCGTCGACATTCAGCTTGGCGAAGGTCACCTTGCCCTTCAGCTCCGCGGCCAGGGCCTCGGTGATGGGAGCCAGCTCGCGGCAGGGGGCGCACCAGGGCGCCCAGAAGTCCACCACGGTGAGACCGCTGGAGACGGCCTGGGTGAAAGTCTTGTCAGTAAGGTCATGGATGAGATCGGACATGGAGGGACTCCTGTGGCGGCCCTCAGGGTAACGGATTCGGGGCCCGATCGGCGTCACGACACTCAGGCGCCCTGCTTCCAGCGGGCTGCGGTCTGCGCCACCCGGCGCCCGAAGACCTGCCCGGTCTTGCGGTCCGCTTCGTTGGGCTCGACTTCCGGGGGAACCTGGCCCGCCTGGGCCATGACGCCGGACATGCTGCCGAGGCGGTTGATGCCGCCCTCGCCGCCGGGCAGCTCTGCCGTGCCGACCCAGATCATGCCGTGCTGCATGCCGAAGATCATCAAGGTCTGCAGGGTGTTCAGCTTGTCGCCGCTGGGGCTGCTGCTGATGGTGAAGCCGGCGGCCACCTTGTCCTTCCACTTCTGCTCGAACCAGGGCTTGGAGCTGGCGTCCATGAAGCTCTTGAAGGGACCGCTGACGCTGCCCATGTAGGTGGGGCTGCCGAAGATGATGGCGTCCGAGGCCTCCAGGTCCGCCCAGTGGGCATCCACTTCTTCCACGGGAATGAGGCGGGTCTCGGTGCCCGGCACCTGGTCGGCGCCCGCCTTGACCTGCTCGGCGAGGACCTTGGTATGGCCGTAGCCGCTGTGGAACACGATGCTGATCTTGGTCATGGCTGCTCCTGTCGGGCTTGCAATCATCCGGCCCGTATTCCAGACTCTAGGTGGTTACGATCAAAATGAAAGTAGGCACCTTTTTGGAAGGTAGGCACCCCATGGTTCGCAAAGCCTGTTCCCTGGCCCCCAACGTCTTCAGCGCCCAGTGCCCGACCCGGCAGGCCCTGGACCTCATCGCGGACAAGTGGACCACCCTGCTCATCTACCTGCTGTCACGTGGTCGGCAGCGCTATGGGGAGCTGCACCGCCAGGTGGGCGGCATCAGCCAGAAGATGCTCACCCAGACCCTGCGCAAGCTGGAGCGGGACGGCCTGGTGACCCGCCACGTCTACCCGGAAGTCCCACCGCGCACGGAATACGAGCTGACCCCGCTGGGCCACACCCTCATCGAGCCCATGCGCGCCCTGTGCGACTGGGCGGGGGCTCACCTCGGGGAGCTGGAGCAGGCCCGCAAGCGCTACGACCACGCCCAGAAGAAGCCGGCTCTCAGCGCTTGAGGCGGTCCAGGTCTTCGGGGGTGTCGAGGTCCACGAGGCCTTCCGGGAAGGGCAGGACCGCCGCCTGCTCCCGCAGGAGGACGGTCTTGGCGCCTCGGTCCCCTCGCAGGCTCAGCAGGTCGGGAAACAGGCGCCGGGGCACCACGGCGGGAATGCCCAGGGTCTCGCCGTAGCCGCAGGCGGCGGAGCGGTCCGGGTCCGTCGCAGCCAGGGCCAGCAGGCGGCGCAGCAGGGGTGCATCCACCGCGGGCTGGTCCACGGTGAGGAAGAGCGCGGCGGGGGCCGCCTTCGGCAGGGCGCGCACGCCCGCCCGGATGGAGCTGGCCATGCCCTCGGCCGCTTCGGCATTGAGCACCAGGAACGCGTCCACCTCGCCCGGGTCCCAGTCCCCGACCACGGCGAAGATCGGGCTGCACCCGGCCTCGGCCAGGAGGCGCGCCGCCCGCTGCAGCAGGGTCTCGCCATCAAGCTCCAGCAGGGCCTTGGGGCCTCCCATGCGCCGGCCGGAGCCCGCCGCCAGGACCACGCCCGCGATCACGCGAAGCTCCCAGCATCCACGCCCACGGTGCGGACGCGACGCTTCTTGGTGAGCTGGAAGGCGATCATGGCGACTCCTGGGGCGCAAGAGCTCAACCCTACGCCCTGCCCGAGGGGGCCGCAACGGTGGTAGGGTGGCGGTTTTCCGGAGGCTCCTCATGGTCCGTCCGCTGACGACCCTCGCAGGGTTGTTCCTGGTCGCGGTGGCTGGGGCCCAGACCCCGGCGCTGGAGCCCGTGCTCCAGGCGGAGCTGGCCTTCGCCCGCCAGGCCTCCCAGGCGGGCATCCGGGCGGCGTTCCTGGCCTGGCTGGCGGAGGATGCCCGGGTCTTCACGCCCCGGATGACCACGGTGCAGGCGGCCTACGGGACCGCTCCGGGGGACCCCGGGCACCTGGCCTGGTACCCGGAGGCCATGGGCCTGGCCGCGTCCGGGGACCTGGCCTGGAGCTTCGGCCCCTGGACCTATGCCGCCAAGCCGGGCGCTCCGGCCCTGGTCCATGGACACTTCCTCTCGCTCTGGGAGAGGCAGCGCACCGGCGGCTGGAAGGTGGTGGCCGACATCGGGGTGTCGCACGCGGCGCCCGCCGAGCCCATCGAGCCCTTCGCGGCCCCGACCGGGACCGCTCTGAGGCCGACCGTGGCCGTAGTGGACTCGCTGGGAGCGGTCCGGACCCTGCGCCAGGTGGAAACCGCCCTGGCGATGGCCTGGGCCGAGCGGGGCGGGTTGGGGCTGGTCCCCTGGCTGGCCCGGGATGCCCGCCTCCTCCGCCCCGGGTCAGTTCCGGCCCGGGGGGAAGTGGCCATCCGGGTGCTGCTGGCGAAGGAACCTGCGGGAAGCCGGTGGGAGCCCGCCCAGGTCCAGGTGGCTCCCAGCGGAGACCTGGCCTGGACTTGCGGTGAGGCTCCGGCCTCGGTCCCGGGGGGCGCGGCGAGCTTCCTGCGCATCTGGACGCTGGAGGCCGGGGCCTGGAAGGTGCTCTTCGACGTGCGCCTGCCGCATCCGGCCTAGAACTGGCACCCCAACTGCCCGATCGCCAGTCTGGCATCCCTCTCGCCCTACTCCCTGCCTGTGTCGGGAGTTTGTCGTGCTGCGACGGATGGTGCTGCTCTTTGGATTGCTGGCGGGCCTGGCTCTTGGGGCCCAGGGCTCGACGCCGGCGCCCCTGCCGCCCACGGCCTCCGAGAAGGAACTGCAGGCTCCCTTGACGCTTGAGGACGGAAAACCGACGCCGGCCCAGGCTCCGGAGGCTCCGGCCTCGGGTTGGCGGGCCTTCGGTTCCCTGGTCCTGGTGCTGGGCCTGGCGGGCGCCAGCCTCTGGGGCCTGAAGAAATATGGCCGTGGTCGGCTGCCCGGCAGCGGCGGCGGCAAGCTGCGGGTCGAGGAGACCCTGGCTCTGGGTGATCGGCGCTTTGTGTCGATCCTGGAGGTCGAGGGCGAGCGCTTCCTCCTGGCCCTGACCCCCCAGAGCATCAGCCTGCTCTCCCGCCTCGATCCCGGCGACCGGGGTGAGCCCGGCACCTTCGACGAGGCCCTGTCCCGGCAGGTGGACCTGGGTCGCCCGGTGCCGGTGAAGGAGATGGAGGCGCTCCTCAAGCAGGGCGGGGGTGGCCGATGAGCCGCCTGCTGCGCTGGCTGCCAGTGGTCCTGCTGCTCCTCACGGCAGCCAGTCTCTGCGCCCAGCCTGCGGCCCCGCTGCCTTCGGTGACCGTGGACTTCAGCAAGACGCCCTCGGGACCTGCCCTCAGCACCAGCCTCCAGGCGGTGCTGCTCCTCAGCGTCCTCTCCCTGGCGCCGACGATTCTCATGACCGCCACGAGCTTCACCCGCATCGCCGTGGTGATGCACTTCCTCCGCCAGGGGCTCGGCACCCAGCAGACGCCCTCGAACCAGGTGCTCATCAGCCTCTCGCTGGTGCTCACCTTCTTCATCATGGCGCCCACGGCGCGGGAGATTAACACCACCGCCCTGCAGCCCCTGCAGCGCAACGAGCTGACCACCGAGCAGGCCCTGGAGCGCACCGGAGCGCCGCTGAAGGTGTTCATGCTGCGCCACACGCGGAAAAAGGACCTGGGGCTCTTCCTGCGGATCGCCAAGGCCCCGGCGCCAAAGACCAAGGCCGACGTGCCCATGGAGTGCCTGCTGCCGGCCTTCCTCATCAGCGAGCTCAAGACCGCCTTCGAGATCGGCTTCATGATCTTCCTGCCCTTCCTGGTGGTGGACATGGTGGTGGCGAGCATCCTGCTCAGCATGGGCATGATGATGCTGCCGCCGGTGGTGATCTCGCTGCCCTTCAAGGTGCTGCTGTTCGTGCTGGTGGACGGCTGGTACCTCATCGTGGGCTCCCTGGTGCGGGGGTATACGGGATGAGGTTCTCGGCTATCAGCTGTCAGCTATCGGCTATCGGTCGGGAGGTGGGCTGTGAATGAGCTCGTGATTGCGCAGATCGGCCGGGAAGCGCTCAAGACGGCGCTGCTGGTGGCGGGACCGGCCCTGCTGGTGTCGCTGGTGGTGGGCCTCATCGTCTCGGTGTTCCAGGTGGTGACCAGCCTCCAGGACCAGACCATCGCCTTCGTGCCCAAGGTCATTGCCGTGATGCTGGTGGTCGCGTTCAGCTTTCCCTGGATGATGCAGACGATGGTCCACTTCACGACCCGCATGTTCACCGAGTTCAACACCCTCGTCCGGCAGTTGTCCTGAGTCGCCCATGACGCCGACCCTGATGAACTCCGGGCTCTGGGCCTTCACGGGGGCCAAGGCGGCCCTGTGGGTGCTGGTGCTGACCCGGGTCACGGGGCTGCTGGCGACCTTTCCCGTCCTTGGCTCTGAGCAGATGCCCCTGCAGCTTCGGGCGGCCCTGGGCGCCCTGCTGGCGACGGTGATCCTGCCGGTGCTGCCCACCGCGCCCGTGCTGCCCACGGGCATCCCGGCGCTGGTGGCTTTGATGGCGGGTGAGCTGGCCATCGGCATGCTGCTGGGCACCGTGGTGGCCTGGATCCTGGAGGCTGTCGCCTTCGCTGGAACGCTCATGGACACGCAGATGGGCTTCTCCTTCGTGCAGTTCCTGGATCCGGCCACCAATCAGAGCGCTTCGGTCTCTGGGACGCTGATGATGCAGATGGCGACGCTCATGATCTTTGTCACCGGGCTCCACCACCAGCTGATCCTCGCTCTGGTGGACAGCTACCGTGTGGCTCCCATGGGCCAGGGCGTCCCGCTGCAGGTCATGGGCCTCATCACCCTGATCGGCCAGGTGCTGGCCAAGGGCTTCCAGCTGGCCTTCCCGGTCCTGGCTGTGCTGTTCCTGATGGACCTGATCCTCGGCATCTCGGGCAAGTTCATGCCCCAGCTCCAGCTGCTCCAGCTGAGCTTCCCCCTGAAGATCTCCCTCGGCATGGTGATCCTGGGTCTGGTCCTGCGGGAGCTGGGTCCCTGGCTGCGGCCGATGCTGGAGTCGGGTCCCAAGATGGCCCTGAAGCTGTTGGGAGGCTAGGGTGCCCCAGGATCCTGGACGGACTGAGACCGCCACCCCCCGCCGCCGACAAAAGGCCCGGGACGAGGGCTCGGTACCGCGCAGCGCGGACTTTGACGGCGCCATCCTGCTCTGGGGGAACTTCTTCCTGTTCCTGGGTCTGGGCAGCGCCACGGTGGCGCTCCTGGCGAAGCAGGTGGCGCACTTCCTTCAGTTGGCACGGCCCGGCGCCCTGGCCGAAGCGGGCCGGATCACCCTGGTCGGCGACCTGATGCAGATCCTCGGGCGGCTGCTGCTGCCCTTCCTCACCCTCAACCTGCTGCTGGCCCTGGCGGTGGGCTTCAGCCAGCGGGGGTTCACCTTCAACACCAAGCCGCTCCAGCTGAAATTCGACCGACTGAACCCGGCCCAGGGCTTCAAGCGCCTCTTCGCCTTGAAGTCCCTGGTGGAGCTGGTGAAGAGCCTGGCCAAGTTCGCCCTCCTGGCCTGGGTGGCGTATTCGGTCCTGGAGCCCCGGGTGCCGGTGCTGCTGTCCACCTTGAAGCTGCCCCTGGGCCACTCGCTCGACCTCTTCCAGAGCGCGGTCTTCGCGCTCTACCGCAACGTGATGCTCGCCATGCTGGTGCTGGCCGTCGCGGACTTCGCCTGGCAGCGGAGCTCCTGGGAGAAGAGCATCCGCATGACCAAGCAGGAGGTCAAAGACGAGGCCAAGGATGCGGACGGCAGCCCCGAGGTCAAGCAGCGGCAGAAGGGCCTCATGATGGCCTCGGCCCGCCGCCGGATGCTCGCGGCGGTGCCCAAGGCGACCGTGGTGATCACCAACCCCACGCACGTGGCGGTGGCGCTGCGGTATGACGAGAAGACCGCCGCCCCGGTGTGCGTGGCCAAGGGGCTGGACCACCTGGCACTGAAGATCCGGGAGCGGGCCCGGGAGACGGGCGTGCCGATCCTGGAACGGCCGGAGCTGGCGCGGGCGCTCTACCGCGCCGTGGAGCTGGACCAACCCATTCCCAATGAGCTCTTCCAGGCCGTGGCGCAGGTGCTTGCCTTCGTCTATCGGCTGCGGGGGGCCGCATGAAGCAAAAGGAACAATCCCAAGGCTTGAGTTCCAGCGCATCCGCTCCGAAGAGGGTATTGTCAGAGCACACCGCCGATCCCACCAGGGGACTCCCTTGACCCGCCCCATCGTGCCACCCCACCGCCCGACCCCCAGCCTGCTGCTGGTGGATGACGATCCCATGCCCCGGGAGACCCTCTCGACCCTCCTCAACCAGGAGGGGTTCCATGTGGTCACCGCCGCGACCGGGGAAGAGGCCGAGCTGAAGCTGCGGAGCGAGAAGCCTCCCTTCGACCTGGTGATCACGGACCTGGTGATGCCCGGCAAGACCGGGATGGACGTCCTCAAGTGCGCCCTGAAGCAGAACCCCAGCTGCACCGTGCTGGTGCTCACGGGCTTCGGCAGCGTGCGCGAGGCCACGGAAGCCATGGAGCTGGGCGCCTTCGACTTCGTCACAAAGCCCATGCAGATCGACCAGTTCCGCAACACGCTGCGGCGGCTCATGGAGCGCCGGGACCTGGCCCACGAGCGGGACGAGCTGCGCGCCCAGGTGAAGACCCTGACCGAGCGGGCCGAGCGGCTGGAGACCACTCTCGGGCGCATGGAGATCCTGGCCAACCAGATGGCGCCCAGTGCCGGGGCCGCGAAGCCGGATGCCCTGGCGGACCTCGAGCGCCTCGCCGCGCTGAGAGGGAAGGGCATGCTCTCGGATGAAGAGTTCGAGCACGGCAAGAAGAACCTCCTCGCCCGGTGGCTCTCGTGAGCTTCCGGCGGCTCAGGTCGGCGGCGCTGCTGCTGGTCGCGCCTCTCCTGGCCGCGGGGCAGGAACCGGCTCACGCGGCTGCGCCAGCGACAAAGCAGGGCAAGGCCTCCAGCGGAGCCATGAGCGACGCCCAGGCCGCTGAGCTGGCCAAGGAGGCCCTCGGCGCCGAGAACGCCGCCTCCATCAAGGCCGCCCTGGCCCGGCTGAAGGGGCACAGCTTCAAGTCCAGCAAGGTGCCTGAGCGGGAGCTGGTGCTCTACGCCCAGGGCATGCTCGAGGCCCGGGTAGGCAACCTCCCGGGCGCCGCCGTGGCGTTCAAGAAGCTGGAGCGGCAGTGGCCGACGTCACCCTTCATGGGGGAGGCCAACACCATCCTGGCGGAGGATGCCCTCAACCAAAAGCGCTACAAGGATGCCGAGGGCCGCCTCCACAAGGCGCTGGCCTCGGACATGCCCGCCGAGCGCAAGCGAGGCTCCCAGGAGCTGCTGATCTGGCTGCTGGTGGAGCAGGGACGGCCTCAGGAGGCGCTGCCCATCGTGCAGGCCCTGAAGCCCTTCACCGGCAGCCAGAAGCCCAGCGAGCGGGGTCTCGCGGGCATCACCGAGGTGCTCACGGTCACCGGCGCCAAGGACCAGGCCGAGACCGCGCGCAAGGACTTCGCCCGGCTCTATCCCACCAGCGAGCTGACTCCCCGCCTGGAGCTGGCCTGGGGCCGCCTCCTCGGCCGCTCCGGCGATGCCAAGGGGGCGGCCCAGGTGCTCCGGAAGCTGGTCAAGGACTTCCCGAAGTCCACTCAGGCTGATGACGCGCGCTTGGCTCTCGCCAGCCTGCTGACGGACGGGAGCCTGCCCGAGGCCAAGGATCTGCCCAGCGCCGAGTCCCTGCTGGCCGAGGTGCGGAAGGGCGGCAAGAACCTGCCCAAGGGGACGGCCCAGGTCGTGGAGCTGCGTCTGCTCACCGGCAAGAGCCAGTGGGAAGAGTGCCTCAATGTGGTCGACAAGATGGACCCGGCTCTGCGCGAAGGCGCGGAGGTCAAGAAGCTCTGGGGCGAGGCCTGGAATGCCTGGGCGGGCCAGCGCCTCGAGAAGGGCATTCCAGGGGAGCTGCTCACGCGGCTGAAGCCGGGCCACTTCGGGGCCCTGGACCCGCGGCTGCGGATCGGGGTCGCGGAGCTGTTCGCTGTGCACGGCCTCCTGGAAGTCCTGCCCTCGCTGCTGGCCGATGTGCCGGCGGCCCAGCGGGTCGCGCCGCGCAAGGCCGCGCTGGCCAAGGTCCAGCCCGAGGCGCAGCCTAGGCAGATCCTGAAGCTCATGCCACCCAAGGGCGACACGCCGGAAGAGGCCCTGTTCCGGGCCAGGGCTGAGGCCGCCCTGGAGAACTGGCCTTCGGTCCGCAGCGCCCTGCCGCGGGCCCTGCCGGGGCCGGAGCGGGTGAAGGTGATCCTGCGGCTGCTCCAGCGCCCCCTGGGGCCCAAGGAGACCGCCACGCAGCGGCACGCGGAGGCGGAAGGCTGGCTGCCACGCCTGACCGAGAAGGTGGAGCTGCGCGAGCCCGTGAGCATCCTGGTCGGTGACCTGCGGCTGCAGGCCGGGGATGCCAAGGGCGCGCTGGCCCTGTATCCAGGCAGGTCTCTCGCGCCGGAGCAGCGGGGTTGGGTGGCGCTCATGCGGGCCCAGGCCATGCTGAAGCTGGGCCAGCGCGATCAGGCCCGGTCCGTGATCAAGGAGAGCCGGGAAGAGCAGGGCTTCAAGGGCCAGCGGGACGCCATCGCCCGGAGCCTGGGCGCCTACTGATCGGGGCCGGTTGCGGCTACCATGGGGCATCCCCGGAGATCCTGATGCGCCCCCTGATCGCCGTCCTACTGTCCCTCGCTACGCTCGGCCTGATTGCTGGTCCCAAGCCCCGCGTGAAGCTGACCACCTCCCTGGGGCCGATCCTGCTGGAGCTGGAGCCGGAGGCCGCGCCGAAGACCGTGGAGAACTTCCTGAAGTACGTCAAGAAGGGCCAGTACAAGGGGACCATCTTCCACCGTGTCATCCCGGGTTTCATGATCCAGGGCGGCGGCTATGTGGACTACCTCGGCAAGAAGCGGACAGATCCCGCCATTCCCAATGAAGCGGACCGCGCCCTGGCAGCGGGGCTTAAGAACAAGCGGGGCGCGCTCGCCATGGCCCGCACCCCGGACCCCAACAGTGCGGCCGCGGAGTTCTTCATCAACGTGGTGGACAATCCGGCGCTGGACTTCAAGAGCAAGGCCAACGACCAGACCTGGGGCTACTGCGTGTTCGGCAAGGTGGTCCAGGGCATGGACGTGGTCGACCGCATCAAGGCGGTGAAGACCAGCAACAAGCGCAGCGACTTCCTGAACCTGCCCGTGAAGCCGGTGATCATCACGGATGCGGCTCTGGTGCCATGACCGCGAAGGCCTCGGCCGGGGCGCCGAGCTTCCGCAGGCTGCGCCCCAGGCGGGCCTGGTAGCGGGGCATCAGATCGACGCCGGGGGCTGTGAAGCCGGCGCGGTCCCAGTCCAGGAAGAGCGCGCCACCGTCCGGCGGCAGCAGCACGTTCGTCGCATTCAGGTCCGGTGACCAGAGACCCCACGCGCAGAGACAGGCGAGGGCCCGACGGATAGCTCCGGCGCGCTCGGTGCTCAGGTCCCAGCGGTTGGGCCAGGAGTCGCCTTCGGCCAGGCGCGTGATCAGCACGCCTTCCACGCCGAACCGCACGGGACGCCACGCGTAGCCCATGGGTTCCACGGTGGGGAAGCCGGCCTCCCAGAGTCCCCGGTGCACGGCGTATTCAGCGGCGAAGCGGAGATTCGAGCGGTAGGTGCGCTCGTTGACGTGGCGCAGGAGGCCCCCACGACGATAGGGGCGGAGCACCAGATCGCCGACGCGCAGCACGCCGCCGCGGCCGAAGGCTCCTGGGACGGGCACCGCCACGCCCTCGGGTTCGATGGCCCCGGGGGTGCAGATGCGCCAGCCGCCACCAAGGCCCGGCAGCTCCCGATTCACGCGGCAGCCAAGGGGCAGGCGGGGCACGCCGGGTGGATACGGCCAGTCGGCGGGAAGGGGCGGAATGATGTAGGGGGCGTGGATCATGGCAGTCTTTCCAGCTTGCCTCGACTGGGCAAAGAAGGCAAAGAGTGGTTCCTTGAACGAACCCAGAAGCAGATGTCAACCGGTCAATCGTGAGTGCCCATGCCACCAAAACCGGGCAATCCAGCAAGTGGCTTTTGGTGAAAGGAATTCTTGGATTCCGGTCCGCGGGTTCCCACAGTGGATGTGGATAACGCTCCCGGGATTGACCCCCCCTGACCCTGTCATCCTGGGAATCCAAGGGCCAAATATGACCTCTCCATCCTCCATTCCTCCGTCCCACTCCGGGTCCGGATACGTAACCGGACGTATCCCCTCTCCAGGGATTCCTCTCGAAGTTCAGCTCAGAAAACACCTGCTCGAGGCAACCCTCGCCGCGATGGAGGCCGCGAGCACCAGCCTGGAACCCGCGCCATTGCTGGGTCTCCGAGCCTTCATCGACGGGACTCGACCGCTTGATGCTGCCGCGTGGATGGCTACAGTCATTGCTGCGGAACTCGTGGAGGATGCCGGAGAAATCCTCCGCTCTGCTCGACATGGTGTGGCGGAACGGACTGATCTGCGCGCCCTCGAGTCGAGCCTGAAGCCGCACATAGAGAAGGCGCGCAAGCGCCGCGCCGCGCTCTGGCATCTTGATACGAGGCGGCAGCTCATCCGGTTCTCGTACACGAAGGCCGACGGCGCACTCCCCTTCGACGATGGCGATCTCCATGCCATCTTCCTGCACGCGTTCCGCCTTGAGGGCATCGGCCTGGCTTTGGACCTGGGCAAGCGCCCACGCCCGCTGCTCAGCGTGGGCCTCCCTCTGCCCGCCTTGGTCGGCGGCCTGGCGGAGTGCATGGATGCGGTGCTGAAGCGGGAGCCCGCGGAGGCGTTGCCTCACTTGCTGGAGCGCCTGAACCGGCGGCTGCCGCAGGGCCTCTGCGTGCACACGTGGACCGCGTTGCCCGCCTATGCGACACCGCTGGGTGACCTCGCCATGCGTGCGTGGTGGCGGTGGGAGGTGCCTGCGGAGATCCGCGAGCGGGTGGCCGGCGGACTGCGCAACTTCCAGGGGGCGGAGTCCTGGCTCTGGGACCGCGATGGCGCCAAGACAGAGGCGCCGCTGGACCTGCGCACCATCGTCCTCGAGGCGCGCCTCGAAGCGGCTGTCCTCACCTTCGCCACCCGCCTGGGAGCCCTGCACGCGCTGAATCCGCTGAAGGTCCTCGGCGCGCTCTTCGAGCTTGAGGCGGCGGAGCTCCAGGGCCTGGTTCGCACGGGCGTGGACCTGAAGCCGGACCCGCGCCTGGGTCAGGCCGAGCGGTTCGAGCCGAAGCTGAAGAACATGTTCGAGGACGCGGTGCTGCTCGGCGGTGGCTCCAACATCACCCTCGTGGACGAGGACGACGACGAGCCCCTGCGCCTGGGCTGAGCTTCAGGCTGTGTCCTTGCTGATGGCCAGCAGGAAGCCCAGACAGATGAGGCTGGTGATGAGGCTGTTGGGGCCGAAGGAGATGAAGGGCAGGGGGATGCCCTTGTTGGGTGCCATGGAGAGCACGACGCTCATGTTCATGAGGGCCTGTACCACCAGCAGCAGGACAAAGCCCATGGCGCAGAGCTTCAGGTAGCTGTCGCCCACGCGCTGGGCGATGCGGTAGCCACGCCAGAGGATGGCCACGAAGAGCGTGAGCACTGCCACGGTGCCGATGAGGCCGGCCTCCTCGGCGATGACGGCGTAGATGAAGTCCGTGTGAGCCTCAGGCAGGTAGAACAGCTTCTGCCGACCCGCCCCGAGGCCGACTCCCAGCAGGCCGCCGTTACCGACGGCCACGAGGCTCTGGAGGGCCTGGTGCCCCTTGCCGAGGGGATCCGCCTCGGGATTGAGGAAGCTCGTGACGCGGGCCAGGCGGTAGGGGGAGAGCACGACGAAAGCCGTGCCCAGGGCGCCGAGGACGGGGATGGCGAGGGCGAAGATCCACTTCGGCGCACCGCCGAGGTAGACGACCATCAAGGCCACGAAGACGATGAGGAAGGTGGTGCCGAAGTCTGGCTCGCGGAGGATGAGGGCCAGGGGCACCACAAGAATCCCCGCGAGGCTCAGCAGCTTGGGCAGGGCATCCCGATGGTTCCGCCAGGCCTCGCGGTGCCGGACCATCCAGTAGGCCGCGATGAGCACCGAGACTGGCTTGAACAGCTCCGACGGCTGGATGCTCATGGGTCCGAGCCGCAGCCAGCGGTGGGCGCCGTTGATCTTGGGACCGAAGACCAGCACCGCCGCCAGCAGGCCGAGCATGATGAAGTAGGTGACCATCAGGGGCCGCGGGTGGTCCTGCAGGGCGGCGAGGTCCACCTGGGAGAGGGCCAGCATGAAGGCGATGCCGATGACGCCGCCGACCAGCTGGCGCATGAGGAAGGCCGTGGCCGCGGAGTGGTTCTGGGAGGCCTTGATGGCCGAGGCAGAGTAGATCCAGACCATGCCGATGGCCAGGAGGGCCAGGGCGAAGAACACCAGCCAGCGGTCCACAGGGCGGCGGACGTCGGCGGCCATGTCAGCTCAGGACCAGGTCAAGCCGGGCTGCGGCTTCGAGCTCGACCAGGGCCTGGTCCACCCAGCTGGCCTGCTCGGCCTCCACCATGAGCCGCAGCTTGGGCTCCGTGCCGGACCAGCGCACCACCTGGCGCACGCCCTCGCCCCAGCGCTGGTCGATGGTGGTCATGGCGGCCAGAAGGCTGCTGCAGTCTTCCACGGCCTTGCGCTCGCGGGCCTTCAGGTTCACGAGCCGTTGGGGCCAGGAGGTGAAGGTCCAGGCCCAGCGATGCTCCGCTGGCCGGTGGAGCAGGGCGCGCAGCACCGCCAGCGCGGCCGCCATGCCGTCGCCGCTGGGACCCACGCGCTTCTGGATGAGGTGACCGGAGGCTTCCGCGGCCAGGTCCCAGCCCAGCTTGGCCATCTCCCGCAGCAGGAACTTGTCCCCCACGGCCGTCCGCACGAACGGGACGCCCAGCCCACCCAGGGCCTGAGGCAGGCCCCCGTTGGTCATCAGGGTGCCCACCACGCCCGGGGGCGGGTCGCCGATGGCCACGCGGTCCTGGGCCAGCAGCCAGACCATCTGGTCGCCATCCACGGGCTGGCCCAGCCCATCCACCAGCAGGCAGCGGTCGCCGTCGCCGTCGAAGGCGATGCCCAGCTGGGCCCCGTGCCTGTGCACCGCCGCCGCGAGCGCGTCGAGGTGGGTGGAGCCGACGCCCACGTTGATCGAGGGACCGTCCGCCGGCACTCCGAGCCAGTGGATGCTGCCGCCGCGGAAGAGGGCCGGAGCCGCCTCTGCCGTGGCGCCATGCGCGCAGTCGATGACCACACTGAAGTCCGAGGGCAGGTGGATGCCTCCCAGGTGCGCGAGGTAGGGCTGCAGGGAGAGGGACGCCGTGGGCACCGCAAGAGGGTGGGGCTCAGGGCTCGCCTCGAAGGCGGCCTCGATGGCCAGCTCCTGGTCCTCTTCCAGCTTCTCCCCGGCTTCGTTGAAGCCCTTCAGTCCGTTGTCCTTGGGCGGGTTGTGGCTGGCCGAGATCACCAGGCCCCAGGTCTTGGCGCCTTCCCTGCTCAGTTGAGCGACATGCCAGGCCACGGCGGGAGTGGGAGCCATGCCGAGCACGAGCACTTCCAGGGCGGAGCCGACCCCAAGGGTGAAGGCCTCGGCCAGGGGCTCCGAGCTGGACCGGGGATCCCAACCCAGCACCAGGCGTCTTACGCCAGCCTCGTGGGCGACCTGGGCCCAGGCGGCACCCCAGCGGGTGACTTCCGCCAGTGTGAGCGGAGACTGCAGGGCGATCCCACGGATGCCATCGGTGCCAAAGTAGCGAAGACTCATGCTGTCAGCTTAGAGCGGCTGCCCGGGGGCGACAATGGCATGGGTCCGGAACACGCGGAAGCCCCACCCGAGGGCCTCGGCATGGGCCGCCGCCGTCAGGGGATCGCGCAGGTCCGCGGCTAGGCCCGGCGTGCCCGCCCGGGCGGCAAGGAAGCGCTTGCGGGAGATGCCGATGCAGAAGTGGTCACCGAACCAGCCCAGGGCCCCTGGCAGCTCCGGGAGGGCCTGCCAGAGAGCGAGGTCCTCCTGGTAGGTGGTCCCGAAGCCGAAGCCGGGATCGAGCAGAATCCGGGCATCCGGGACGCCTGCCAGACAGAGGCGGTCGCGCACCACCCGCAACTCGGCGAAGGCCGCGTCCGCTCGTCGGGGCGTGGGGTCGTCGTAGGGGGGCATCTGGAGGTACCCATCGGCCACCCGGCTGCGCATGGCGATGAGGCCGCAGGAGGTGCTGCGGGCCAGCTCCAGCATGGCGGGGTCCGAGAAGCCGGTGACGTCGTTGAGCACCGCGATACCCGCTTCGAGGCCGCGGGTGGCCACCGTCGCGTGCCGGGTGTCCAGGCTGAGCGGGGTGTCCGGCAGCTCGGTGCGCAGCCGCGCCAGCACCGGGGCCAGGCGCTCCCACTCGGTGTCCTCGCTGACGGGGGCGGAGCCGGGTCGGGTGCTCTCGGCGCCCAGATCCAGCATCCCTGCACCGGCCGTCACCAGGCGCTGCGCCTGGGCCAGGGCGGCGTCCGGATCGAGGTAGCGGCCGCCGTCGCTGAAGGAGTCTGGCGTGAGGTTCAGGATGCCGATGAAAAGGGGACCACCCGCGAGGCGTGGTCCCCAGTCGAACGCTGCCGAGCTCACGCGGGCTTGAGGGCGGGGTTGAACCCGGGATCCGTGGAGGGATCTTCCACCGTGGCCGGGGCGGAGGGCGTGGTCGTGTTCTTCGGCGGAGGCAGTGTCCCACCCTTCATCAGGATGTCGATGTCGTTGCCGTCGAGGGTCTCGCGCACCAGCAGGGCTTCGGCGATGGTCACCAGCTGCTCGCGGTGGGTCTCGATGGCGGCCTTGGCGCGGCGGTAGTTGCGCAGGACGAACTCCTGGACTTCCACATCGATGAGGCGCGCGGTGTCCTCGGAGATCTCCCGGTGCTGGGCGAAGTCGCGGCCCAGGAAGACCTCGTGCTGGCCGCCGCCGAAGTTCAGGGGGCCGAGCTTGTCGCTCATGCCGTACTCCGTGACCATCGAACGGGCCATGTCCGTGGCCTGCTGGATGTCATTGGCGGCGCCGGTGCTCAGCTGGTTGAAGAAGATCTCTTCAGCGATGCGGCCGCCCATGGAGATGGCGATGCGGCTCTCCATGTAGTCGCGGGTGGTGTTGTAGCGGTCCTTCACTGGCAGCTGCCAGGTGACGCCCAGGGCGCGGCCGCGGGGGATGATGGTGACCTTGTGCAGGGGATCGCTGTCCGGCACCACGGCGGCGACCACGGTGTGGCCGGCCTCGTGGTAGGCGGTGATGCGCTTGTCTTCCTCGGTCATCACGAGGCTGCGGCGCTCGCTGCCCATGTAGACCTTGTCCTTGGCGTTCTCGAAGTCGGCCATCTCGACCCACTTCTTGTTGCCGCGGGCTGCGGTGAGGGCCGCCTCGTTGCAGAGGTTCGCCAAGTCGGCGCCGGCAAAGCCGGGGGTGCCGCGGGCGATGACTTCCAGCTCCACGTCAGGGCTGAGGGGGATCTTGTCGGTGGTGTGGACCTTCAGGATCTCGTGGCGGCCCTTCACGTCGGGCCGGTCCACCACCACGCGGCGGTCGAAGCGGCCGGGGCGGAGCAGGGCGGGATCCAGCACGTCGGGGCGGTTGGTGGCGGCGATGAGGATGACGCCCTCGTTGCCCTCGAAGCCGTCCATCTCAACCAGCAGCTGGTTCAGGGTCTGTTCGCGCTCGTCATGACCGCCGCCCAGGCCGGCGCCGCGGTGGCGGCCGACGGCGTCGATCTCGTCGATGAACACGATGCAGGGGGCGCTCTTCTTGGCCTGCTCGAAGAGGTCGCGCACGCGGCTGGCGCCGACGCCCACGAACATCTCCACGAAGTCAGAACCGGAGATGGAGAAGAACTGGACCTTGGCCTCACCGGCGATGGCGCGGGCCAGGAGGGTCTTGCCGGTGCCCGGAGGCCCCATGAGCAGCAGGCCCTTGGGGATCTTGCCGCCCAGCTTCACGAACTTGGCGGGATCCTTCAGGAAGTCCACGACCTCCTTCAGCTCGTCCTTGGCCTCGTCGCAGCCGGCCACATCGGCGAAGGTGATGCGCTTGGTGCTGGCGGACAGGCCCTTGGCCCGGGCCTTGCCGAAGCTGAGCGCCTTGTTGCCGCCCATCTGGGCCTGGCGCATGAACACGAACCAGAGCACCACGAAGACCAGCAGCGGCGCCCAGAACATCAGCACATAGGCGAAGTTGTTCTCGCTGGGCTTGGAGGCCTTGAACTCGTCGAGCTGGCCCTCGGTCTTCCAGCTGAGGATGACCTTGCCCAGGTCCTGCATGGGGGGCGCCACGGTGCGAAACTTCTCGATGACCTCGCCGGTCTTGCTGTTCTTGTCCGGCTGCTTGTAGGTGCCTTCGACATCAAAACCGGACAGCGTCACGGACTTGTATTTCCCCGCCACGCCCTCGGTGTAGAAGGTGGAGAAGGGAATCTCGATCTGGCGGCTGTTCTGGGGGATCTGGCGGAAGGCCAGCACCAGGAGGGCGACGATGCCCAGCCAGACCAGAACGCTCTTCATCATGGAATTCAAAGGGTGACTCCTTGGGGCCGTCTGCGGCCCAGGTGGCCTTCCAGTCTACTAGGCCCGGGAAGGCGGCGCGCTGTCTCTTAGATGCAGATACCCCCCACCAGGTTCGAGGTTTAGACAGAAATGCCCCCAGGAGGCGGATTTGCGGCCCTGGGCGAGGCGTTCCTGCACCCAGGGCGCGAGTCCTCGCAGCAGCGCCGCCTCCCGGGGCCAGCCCAGGCGGGAGAAGGCGAACTCCAGCGTCCAGCGCAGTTCCGGCTCGGTCCAGGCCTCGCGGCGGAGGCAGATGGACCCTTCCTGGAGGGACCAGCGGGTGCCCTCCCAGGACGCGATCAGGGTCCGGGTCAGCTGTCGGGCCTCCTCGGCCTGGAGGTGCGTCTCGAAGAGGTGGCGATCCAGGTCCGGGGCTTCCTGGCGCAGGGCCTCCAGGAGGGGCCGCCAGCGGTTCCGGGCCGTGAAGGGCTCCAGGTTGCTGGCATCTTCCCGCCAGGGGATCCCCTTGGCCGCCAGGTACGCGCGCAGCTCCGCCCGGCGCACTTCCGCCAGAGGGGACCAGCGCAGTCCCTGCCGGGGCGCCAGGGGCTGCAGGCTGCCCAGCCCGCCGCCCCGGGCCAGCCGCAGGAAGACCGTCTCGGTGTGGTCGTCGAGGGTGTGGCCCGTTGCGACGGCCGCGGCCCCGGCCTGCTCAGCCTCCTGGTGGAACCAGTCCCAGCGCAGCTCCCGGGCGGCCATCTCCAGGCCGACCTTCTGGGTCTCCTGGTGGGCCCGCACCCCGAGGGACGCCTCGGCCAGGTCCAGGTCCAGGTTCCGGCAGAGCGTGCGGACGAGCTCCGCGTCCTCCGCCGACTCGGCCCGAAGGCCGTGGTCCGCGTGGAGCACTTCCAGCTCCAGGTCCAGGCTCTTCCGCAGGGTCCAGAGCAGCACCAGCAGCGCCACCGAGTCCCCGCCCCCGGAGCAGGCCACCAGCACCCGGCCGCTTACCGCATCCCCCCGCCCCTGGATCTGGGCCAGCACCTCCGCTTCAAACCGGTTCATCTCCTCAGGCTAATGCAGAGTCCTGGAGCTGAATACGCCTAGAAGCTGAGTGGCCGGGCTTGACGTTTCCAGCCCTGCCCACGCAGGCTGTGGGAATCGAGGGTGGTTGTGCCGGATCGCAAGGGTGTCCTGAAGAACTTTGTGGGCCTTGCTGTGTTGGTCCTGGGAAGCACCTTGTCCGCGCAGACCGAGGCCTGGCCGGCCTACGCGGATACCTGGCGCCGGGCGTCCCACGCCCCCCTGACCCTGCTCTTACCCGACTCCATGTCCACGGCCCCCCACGAAGTGGCGGACGAGACCTTTCTTCAACTGACTCGGGCCAGGGACCTGGACATCGAGCACCTCGAGGCAGCAGCGTTCATCCGGCTGCGCCAGGTCCGTGGCTGGCCCGATGGACCTCGCTGGGTGCTGCTGGACCGGGAGGGCCGGGCCCTGGCGGAAGGCGTGGCGCTGCCCACGGGCGCGACGCTTCGGGATCACCTCCTCTCCCTGGGCCTGCAACCCACCTGGGAGGCCCTGGATCAGTTTCTGGTGCTCCACCCGGACAGTGGCTTCGCCCTCGACCAGCGCTTGAGGTTGGCCTTCAGGCTATCCACGGCCCGCTTCAGGCTTCTTCGGGGCCAAGGTCAGGGTGAGGGCCTGATGGAAGCCACGGACTCCCGCTGGCCCTCCTATAGACCTGCCCGGATGACCCACCCTGAAGCCGCTGCTGGCATCTCGCGGGAGGTGGTGGACACCCTCCACCGCCTGAACCAGCTGTCGGATGGCTGGCGGACGGATCGGGACTTTCTCACGGTCTGGCTGACCATCATGGGGTCCCTGGACGCACCCGCGGTTCAGCCCGAAGTCGCCTTGCTGCGGGAGGCTGCACTCAGGGTTTGGCAGGCTTGCCCCCACACGGGATCCACATCGGTTCCCGGGGAGGGCAGTCCCGGTGTGGAAGGGCTCTCAGCGTTTTGGCTGGCCAGTCAGGCAGGCAGTGCGAGTCTCCTGGACCTGGACGCGCTGGCCCGGATGCAGCCTTCCCCCGGTCACCTCTGGCCGTCTTCCGATCTGCTTAGCGATCTCGCACGCTACGCCATGCAGAAGCAGCAGGCCAGGGAGCTGCTGGGGTTCCTGGACCGCCTCCCCGGATTCTCCTCCACCGGAGGGCGCCTGGGCCGAGTGGTTGAAGCTCCGGTCCGGGGTGGCCCTCTGGCGCGTGGTCGCCCTGGTGGAGCTGAACCGATGGCCCGAGGCCATCGGGGGGCTGCAGGAGGGACGTAGGCTGGCGGGTCCCGGCTGGCGGGAGTATGCGGCTTCTCTGAAGTCTCTCTACGGTCCTGGGAAACCTGCTGCCCAGGACAGCAAGCCCTCGCCGTCGAAGTTGCCTCCCGCCCCCGCCGAGTTCCTGGAGGTGTTGGAGCTGCCGCCCCTGGAGCCGCCGGCGCCGCCCACGGCGGCGAAGCCCCTGCGGTTCCTGGTCTGGGGCAAACCCACCTGGGCCGAGGGCTGGGCCGCCCTCCGGAATTCACCTGAGATTGCCCCCTGGGGACCCGAGGAACTGCGCCTCGAGGCCCCCACGGAGACCGATACCAAGCGGCTCCAGCAGGCGCAGCTACATGGCGCTGGCTGGTCCGTCTTCCAGGGCGAGACCGACATCGTGGCCACGGGCCTGGACGCGCCAGACCCGGCCCATCTAGCCCTGCCGATGCGAGCCGTGGCTCCGGCCCGGATACAGGTGCTGGACGCCTTCCTGGCCAAGCACCCAGACCAGCTGGACGCCCGGAGGGATCGCTACAACCTGGCCCGGGCGCGCATGCCGCTGCCAGCCCTGGAGGAGCGGCTTCTCGAAGACGCGGTCGCGGCTGTCATTCCCGTGGATTTCGGTCCCGAGGCGCCATGGCTCTCCAAACCGGAGAGTTGGCGCTTCCAGGCCCGCAAGGTGGTTCCTGAGCTTGCCACGGCGCTCCATCGCTGGCCTGCGAGCCGGAGCCTCTGGCAGGCCTGGATTGCTTGGTCGGCCTTCCTGCCAGGGCCACCATCGGTAGTGGCCTTGGCGGAGGGACTGCCCATCTTCGGCTCCCGGTCCAGCTGGAAGGCCTGGCTGCCAGCTGTGGTTCACAGGGCTGTCGCCACCGAGTTCCGGAAGAGCCGCCGCTTCGAGCCCATGGCGGACTGGTTCCGGGAACCCTGGCGGGACTTGGTGGCGCGACCGCGGGAGAATCCGTCCGAACTGCCCGCCGCCACTGAAGACGAGCGGGCGATTCACGAGGGCTACCTGGAGGCGCTGAAGGCCCTCAAGCAGACTGCCGAAGCCACGGAGGCGGAGCAGCGCTGGCGCCAGGCCAGATCGCCCGCCCCGGCAAAGAAACCCTGATCCTGGCTCAGGGCTGGGGACTCGGGCTCGGCTCCAGCCTGACCAGCAGCTCCACCAAGGCCTTGGGCACGGGCCTCTCGCACCAGAGGGCCTCGGCCCAGTCGCACATGCGGAGGGAGCCCCAGTGCATGGCGCGACCGAGGACGCCGCGGCGGAAGGCGGGGTGGGCGATGCGGGTGACGGGCTGGGCCGCGTCCTGGGCGAACTGGCTGCCGAAGGCGTCGAAGGCGGCCATGCGGCGGTCCCAGACCGCGCTCACGTCCACCAGCAGGTCCGGCTGGCCGGGGTTCTCCCCGCCCACCCAGGCGATGGCCTCGGGGCGCCAGGGGGTGCCGGGGCAGGGATGGTTCTTGAGGCCGGCGTAGTAGGCGGCCTCCCGGGCCAGGCGGAAGGCCCGGCGGTGATCGGGGTGCCGGTCGTCGGGCGCGGGCAGGATCAGCACCCGGGGCCGCAGGCGACGGAGCTCGGCCATGAGGCGCTGGAGGTAGTGCTCGTCCTCGGTAAAGCGGCCGTCGGGGAAGTCCAGGATGACGCGCTCCACGCCCAGGATCTCGGCCGCGGCCTGGGCCTCGGCCCGACGGGTCTCGGCGGTGCCCCGGGTGCCCAGGTCGCCCGAAGTGAGGTCCAGGATGGCGCCCCGCAGACCCCGGTCCGCCACCAGGGCCAGTAGGCCGCCCATGTGGACTTCCACGTCATCGGGATGGGCGCCCAGGGCGAGGATCTCGAGGGGGGCTGCATTGGGTGCAGGGCTCATGATTGCTCCACCAGGATCACCGGCGCGGTGCCATCCATGCGCTCCAGGATGGCCGCCAGCAGGGCCTCGTCGCGCAGCCAGGGCAGGCCGGGCAGCACCCGCTCCTGGGGGCGGCTGAAGGGGAACAGCGCCTGCCGCAGCCGCTCGGGGTCGCCCCCCAGGGACTCGGCGGCGGCTTCGCGGTGGAGGCGGCGGTCCAGCTTCACGAGCCGGTCGCGGCTCCGGGCCAGCTCACTCCGGAAGCGCAGGCGCACGGCCCCGGGCCAGGCGGGATCGGGCTCGGCGGTGGGGAAGGTGGCCGTGGGCAGGGCGCCGGGCCAGGCGCCCAGTCGGTCCCAGGCGCCCAGGCGCAGGGCATCCAGCTGGCCGGGGGCCACGCGGAAGCCCGGGGGCACCACGTAGACGCTGGGGCGCGGGAGAATCCGGGGGGCGGGGAGGTCGACCCGCTCCCAGAGGGGCTCGCAGAGGCGCCAGTAGGCCCGCTCAGAGGGGCCGAGGACCACGCCGGTGACCGGCAAGAGCAGGGACTGCATGAGGGGGCGGAGGGCTGCGCCGGGACTCAGCCAGTGGCCCCCAGGCAGGGGTTCGCCCGCCTCGAGCCGCTGGCGGCGGCCGCTGCGGGGGTCCAGGGAGAACCAGGCGGCCTGCACCCGCGGATCCAGGGGCAGGGCAGCGCCTTCGGCCTGCAGGCGCTCGGCCTGGCGCGCCAGGAGGGCCTCCAGGCCCAGGCCCCGCCAGCACTCCAGAGCGGCCTGGATGGGCTCCCGGACCGCGGGATCGGTGGGGGAGAAGGGGCGCAGGCCCAGGGCCCAGAGGGGCTGGCCCAGGGCCAGGGTGTGGCCGCGCAGGGTGGGCTCCTCCGGCTCAGGAAGGGGGCCCCAGAGGTCCGTCGCCTCGGCCTGGTGGGTCGGGGTCCAGGGCAGCCAGCCCGTGGCGGTGCCAGGCCGGGTGTCGAAGCGGAAGCGGTGCCGGATCAGCCTGTCCTGCCGCCAGCCCACCACGGAGGCCACCTCGGCCCGGTCGTGGTCCTCGTCCGCCAGCCAATACACCGCCTGGGCCCCGGTGCGGCGGGCTTCGGCCAGGGCCGCCAAGGCCTTGGCCACGGACAGGGCCGGGCTCCAGCCCGCGCCGATCTGCTGCCCCGTGGCGATGACGGGCTGACCGCCCGGTTGCGTTGTAACCATGCGCCCCAGCCTACCCGATATGCGATGCTCAACCGCATGTGGAGCCTCAAACCCTGGATTCCTCCGGCCCGGCCGGACCTGGCGACCCTGGCCATGGAGGCTGCGGACGCGGCGGGCATCGACCAGCTGCGCGCCTGGCCCGAACACCGGAAGGGCGGGGTCGGCTTCGGGGCGCTCCCGCCCTTTCTCGGCTGGCAGGGGGTCCAGGAGGGCCGCTGGCACCTGGCCCTCCTGCAGGCCCGGGAGGTGGGTGCCCTGGTGCCCGGCGCCCGCATCCAGGCACTGCCCGAAGGCTGGCTGGAAGCCCTTGACCTCGAAGCCCTCGCCCGTCCCCTGGCCCAGCATCCGGACTTTCCCGGCGGAGCCTCTGTGCACGTGGTGCACCTGCCCAGCGGGGGCCGCTTCAGGGTCCGCAGCTTCGGCACCCCCGCCGCGGACTTCGTGGCGGAGGTGCTGAAGCAGACCAGCCACCTGCAGGTCTGGTCCCTGGCGGATTAGGCTCGCCTGACTACTTGCCGCGGTTGCTCATGCGGGTGTGGGTCACACCGCTCTTGCCTTGGGGCTTGGTGGAGGCCTTCTGGAGGGGCTTCGGACCGGGGCCAGCCTTGGGCTTGGCGGTCGCGGGGCTGGCAGCGGCCTTGTCCACGGCCTGGAGGGACTTCAGGAGGTCGGCGGGGACGAGTGGCTTGGTCATAGGTGCTCCTGCACTCATGCTATCCGCAGGATAGGCTGTACCGTAGGCAGTTGCCACTTTCGTTGAAACTCATCTCCGAGGCCACGGACCGGATGATCATCAGGCCCCGGCCGCTGGCCTGGTGGGCATCTGCGGCCCCGGCCTGCTCAAAGGCCCGCCAGTCGAAGCCCGGTCCGGAGTCCTCGACCTCGATGCCCAGGGCGCAGACGGCCCCCGAGGCCTCCCGATAGAGCCGGAAGCGGAGGGTCAGGGTGCCCGTCTCATGGGAGGCCAGGCGCTCCTTCCGGACCGCATCGTAGGCCTCGAAGCCCTGCTGCTTGAGGGCCGAATCCAGGTGCAGGAGCCCGTGGTCGAGGGCGTTGGTGCTGGCTTCCGTCAGGGTCATGGCCAGCAGCTGATTCATGGAGCTGGGGACACCGTGGTTGTTGAACAGGCGCAGGCAGTCCGGCAGCACCTCCCGCAGGGGGTGCTGACGGGGGTCGAAGCAGAGCTCGAAGGCAAAGGGGCTGGTGTGGGAGGCCACGGCGACGGGCAGGACCTTGTCCATGCGGGAGGGCACGACTGGCTTGGGTGGCGGCACTTCCCAAAGGGCCCAGCTGACATCATCGTGCTGCTCATTGTTGTGGATGCCCAGGTTCAAGGACTCCTGGATGACAAACCGATGGACCTCGAAGGGAGTGTCGCTCATGCCCTGGGTGAGCACCCGGTAGGCGTCCTCCGTGCCCAGGATCTCCTGGATGCCGTCGGTGAAAGTCAGGAGTCGCTCACCGCCGGAGACGGCGACCTCTTCCACCACGGGGTCCTCGACCTGATCGAGGACCCCTGCAGGGAGGTTGCGCGAGGCGAAGCGGCGGACCTTGCCTTTGGGGTTCATGAAGATGGCCTCGGGCAGGCCCGCGTTCAGCAGGGAGAGGGTGCCGTTGTGGAGGTCCAGGCGCACCAGCAGGAGGCAGACGAACCGGCCCGAGGGCAGCATCTTCCGGAGCTTCGTGTTGATCTCCCGGTAGATGGTCTCCAGGGGGATGTCGCGGCTGACCATGCCCTGGAAGGCCTGGATCGCCGGAATGGTCGAGACCCCTGCGGCCAGCCCGTGCCCCGTGGCGTCGCAGAGGAGGCCGAAGTGGATGCCGGGCAGCCCCTGCTGGTAGGCGCAGGCGTCCCCGTTGATGCGCTGGGTATGGAGGGTCTCCATGTGGATGTGGTCCGGCAGGGCCCGCAGGCCGGGCTCCACCAGCCGGTGCAGGATGTGCTTCGTGATGAGCATCTCCTCGTCGCTTGAGGACTTGGCGAGTGCGAGGTTCTGGTGCAGCGAGATCAGCTCCACCAGTGAGCGCACCCGCAGGCGCAGCTCGTCCGGGGTGACGGGCTTGGTCAGGAACTCCACAAGGCCCGCGTCCAGGCTCTCGCGCAGGATCCGCGACTTCTCATCCCCGGTCAGCATCACCATGGGGATGAAGCGGTGGGGGTCCAGCGCCTTGATGCTCCGGCAGAGCTCGATGCCGTTCAGCCCGGGCATCTGGTAGTCGGTGAGGATCAGGTCCGGCCGGTGCTCCCGGTAGAGGTCCAGGGCCTCCAGGCCGTCCCGGGCGTGGATTACCTTGTAGCCGTCGCCCGCCAGGACCGCATTCGCCACGATGTGGAAGAGGGCATCATCGTCGGCGACCAGGATCCGCAAGGTCAGGCCTCCCGGATCTCGAACAGCTTGCCGAACTGCACGATCTTGAGGATCCCCATGACGGCGGGTGAGGGCTTGATGAGCACCACCTGGATGCCCTTCTCTTCGGTCTTCTCGCGGAGCACCAGCAGCATGCCCAGGGAGGATGAGTCCATGTAGTGCAGGCCGGAAAGGTCCAGGGTGATCTGCTCGGTCCCCGGGTCATCCAGCAGCTCCTGGGTGGCTGATCGGAAGGCGGTGTGGGACTCGAAGGTAAAGTTCCCTTCCAGGCGGATGAGCGAAGCCGAGGGTTCTCTGTGCAGGGTCAGCATCATGGTTTTGCCCTTTGTCGAGTCTTCAAGCTCATTGCATCGGTCCTTGTCCGGGGAAGAATGATTAATGGACCAGGAGGCGATGTGATCTGGTTCATGGGCCGCGCGGACTGGCGCGGATAAGCTGGTTGGGCCTGGCTGTTGGCTGGGCAGATGCGGATGGTGGCCCATGGGCGCAGAAGCGTGGGAAGAACAGGCCAGTCGGGCCGAGCTGGCCTTCGAGGGCTGGAAGGGGACTTCCCGGCTGGCCCGGCGGGCGCTATTGGAGGCCTGGCTGGGGCAGGTGGCCCTCGTCCGGGAGGAGCTGGCCACGGCCATGGCGGTCGAGACCGGCAAGCCCATCACCATGGCCCGGGGTGAGGTGGGCCGCGCCGAGATGACCCTGCGGGCGACCATCGAGGCCATCGCGACCTTCGGCGAAGAGGCCATCCCCTACGACCTGATGCCCGGGGCCGACGGCTGCCGGGCGGTGTTCCGGCGCTTCCCCCTGGGCCCCGCCCTGGCCATCACGCCCTTCAATTTCCCGGTGAACCTGGCGGTCCACAAGCTGGCGCCGGCCCTGGGCGCAGGCTGCAGCGTGATCTGGAAGCCCTGTCCCCAGGCGCCGCGCACCTCCCAGCTGCTCTGGGCGAGCTTTGAGGCGGCCCGGGCGCTGGTGGGGGCTCCCGTTGCGCTCTTGCAGCTGGCTGGTCCCGATCCGGTGCAGGCCGAGGCCCTGGCCCGGGACCCCCGCATCGTCGTGGTGAGCTTCACCGGCTCCGAGCGCGTGGGTCGTCACCTGGAGCAGGTGCTGGCCGGAAAGCGGCTGCTGCTGGAGCTGGGCGGCAATGGCGCCGTGGTGGTGGACGAGGGCGTGGACCCCGTGGCCGTCGCCAAGAGCATCGCCCCGGCGGCGGTGGCCGGCGCTGGCCAGAGCTGCTCCAAGGCCCAGCGCATCTATGTCCACCGCAAGCTCTGGGACGCCTTCGCCCCGGCTTTCGTCGCGGCCATCCAGGCACTGCCCTGCGGCGATCCCATGGATCCCGCCACGCTGGTGGGGCCCGTCATCGACGAGGCCACGGCCCGCCGGGTGGACGCAGGTCTGGACCGGGCCGCCCAGGCCGGCGCCCAGTTCCTGCTGCGTGGCCAGCGCCAGGGCGCGCTGCTGCCACCGGCCATCCTCACGGGGCTGTCGGAGGAGGATCCGCTGCAGTGTGAGGAGGCCTTCTCGCCCGTCACCGTGCTGACCCCGGTGGACTCCTTTGAACAGGGCCTCGCCCTGGCCTCGGCCACCCGCTTCGGGCTGCGGGCCAGTGCCTACAGCCGGGATCAGCGCCACCTCCGTCTGGCGGAGGCCACGCTGCGGGCCGGTGGGGTGCTGCTGAACCTGCCCCCCACCTTCCGGCTCGACGCCGCGCCCTTCGGCGGCGTCCGCGCCAGCGGCAACGGCTTCGAAGGCCCGCGCTGGGCCATGGAAGGTTTCACGGAAGGGCGCCTCATTGTCGAGGGGCCAGCCCTTTAGCATCCCTGGAGTCCGCCATGCCGCTGCCCATGCCCTTCCATCCCGGTGACCTGGTGGTGGTGGTGGCGCAGTCCCCCCGGGAGCGCTTCTGGGGCCGCATCCTCGGCCTGGAGACCGCCGGCATCGCCCTGCGCGGCCTGGATCTGAGCCCCTGGGAGGAGGTGCTGAGCCTCGTCCGCACGGGGCAGGCCGACCAGGTGGCCTTGAGTACCCGATTCATCCCCATGCATCGCATCGAAGCGATGTACCTCGACGAGGCCAGCTCCGGCGTGCCCAGCCTGGCGGACACGTTCCGCGAGCGCACGGGCATCGACGCCCGGACCTTCCTCGCCGACGCCTGACTCTTTAACCGCACACCCCGCCGCAGGAGGCTCCCTTGACCAACGCCAACCACTCCCTCTGGATGGAGCGCTTCCGCGAGCGGGCCAAGGTGCTGCAGCGCCACATCGTGCTGCCGGAGGGCCGCGAGGACCGCACGCTCCAGGCGGCCCAGATGCTGCTGGACCAGAGTCTCTGCCGCCTCACGATCCTGGGCGATCCCTCGGACATGGCCAAGCGGGGCGCGGCCCTGGGCCTGTCCCTGAAGGGGGCTGAGCTCGTGGACCCCGCCACCAGCCCGCTGCTGCCGGAGCTGGCCGGCGCCTACTACGAGCGCCGCAAGGCCAAGGGCATCACCGAGGCCCAGGCCCTCGAAGCCCTCAGCAATCCCCTCTGGTTCGGGGCCATGCAGGTCCAGACCGGCCACGGCGATGGCATGGTGGCCGGGGCCCTGAACACGACCGCCGAGACCGTCCGCGCCTGCCTCCAGGCCATCGGCGCCGCCAAGGGCATCAAGACCGTCTCCAGCTTCTTCATGATGATCCACCCGGACGCCTCCTTCGGGGAGCAGGGCGCGGTGATCTTCGCGGACTGCGCGGTGGTGCCGGATCCCACGCCGGAGCAGCTGGCAGACATCGCCCTGGCGGCCGCAGGGAATGCCCGCAGCGTCATGGGCGTGGAGCCCCGGGTGGCGCTGCTGAGCTTCTCCACCCGCGGCTCCGCCGAGCACCCCCGGGTGGACAAGGTGCGGGCGGCCCTGGCCATCCTCAAGGAGAAGGCGCCGGACCTGGCGGCGGACGGTGAGCTCCAGGCCGATGCCGCGCTGCTGGCCTCCGTGGGCAGCCGCAAGGCGCCGGGTTCCGCCGTGGCGGGCCGGGCGAACGTGCTGGTCTTCCCGGACCTCGATGCTGGCAACATCAGCTACAAGATCGCCGAGCGCATGGGTGGCGCGGCCGCCATCGGGCCCTTCCTCCAGGGCCTCGCCCGTCCGGCCAATGACCTGAGCCGCGGCTGCAGCCCCCAGGACATCGCGGATGTGGCGGTGCTGACGGCCCTGCAGTGAGGCGAATCGCCTTCTTCATCTCCGGCACCGGCGGCAACGCCCTGAACTTGCTCAGGGCCTGCCGCGAGGGCCGGGTGCCCGGGCTGCCCGTCGTGGGGGTGGCCTCCACCGCCAAGGCGGGCGGCATCGCCCGGCTCGAGGCCGAGGGCCTGCCCATGGCCGTGGTGGTGCGAGGGGGCTTCGACTCGGACGAGGCCTTCTCCGAGGCCTGCTACCAGGCCGCCGAGGCCGCGGGCGCGGAGGTCATCTGCCTCTGCGGCTGGCTGAAGAAGCTCACGGTGCCGCCCCGCTGGAGCGGGCGCATTCTCAACATCCACCCGGGCCTGCTGCCCCGCTTCGGCGGTCCCGGGATGTATGGCATGCATGTCCACCGCGCCGTGCTGGCGTCGGGTGAGGCCGAGTCCGGCGCCACCGTGCACCTGGTGGATGGCGAGTATGACCACGGCGGGGTGTTGGACCAGCAGCGGGTGCCGGTGCTGCCCGGAGACACGGCGGAGGACCTGCAGCGGCGCGTCTATGGCGCGGAGATGGAGCTCTATCCCCGGGCCCTGGCGGCGCATCTCGGACAACGGGATTAGACTGGTTCCATGATCCCTCTCCTCACCGCCGACGAGATGCGGGCCGCCGAACGCCAGGCCATCGAAGGCTGGGGCGTGGCGTCGCTGGTCCTGCAGGAGCACGCCGCCCTGGGTGCGCTGGGACTCCTGCCACCGGGAGTGCCCGTCCAGGTCCTGGCCGGTCCCGGCAACAACGGGGGCGACGCCCTGGCGCTGGCCCGCCTCGCCCACCTACAGGGGCGGACCGTGACCGTCTGGTCGCCCTTCGCCCAGCCCCACTGGACGGGGGACGTGGCGCAGCAGGCCCGGCTCTGGCAGGGCCTGGGCCAGACCGTCCAGACCGCCGAGGCTCCCGCCCGGGTCATGGCGACCTGGCGGGGCTGGGTGGTGGACGGCCTCTTCGGCCTCGGTACCACGCGGCCCCTCGAAGGCCCCGCGGCCACCTGGGTGCAGGCGCTGAACGCCAGCGGGCTGCCGGTCCTGGCCCTGGACCTGCCCTCGGGCCTGGATCCCAGCTCCGCCGAGGTGCCGGGAGAAGCCGTGCACGCAACCAAGACAGCCTGCTTCGGAGCCCGCAAGGTCTGTCACGGCCTGCTGCCCGCCCGGAACTGGTGCGGCGAGATCACCGTGGTGCCCATCCCCCTTGACCAACCTCCCCTCGGCCACCTGCAGCTGCTGGAGCGGCCTGCCCTGGCCCCCCGCGCCTGGGACTCCCACAAGGGCAGCTTCGGCCACGTGGCCATCCGCGCCGGCAGCATCGGCATGAGCGGGGCGGCCGTGCTGGCGGCCCTGGGCGCCCTCCGGGTCGGGGCTGGCCTGGTGACGGTGCTGACCGATCCTGAGGTCCGGGCGGAGATCGCCGCCCAGGTGCCCGAGGCCATGGTGCAGCCCTGGCGCGGCCTAGTGCCCGCCGAGGCCGATGTGCTGCTGGTGGGTCCCGGCGGTATCACCGAGATGCCGGACTGGCAGGGCCCCCTGGTGGTGGACGCCTCGGCCCTCAAAGAAGGCGAAGGCCCGCGCTGGATGGACCGGCCGGGCACTGCCATCACCCCCCATCCCGGTGAGTTCGCCCGGCTCTTCCACCTGGCCCGACCCCTGCTCATGGACGAGCGGCTGGGCCAGGCCCGGGACGTGGCTGCCGACAAGCCCGGGGTGCTGCTGCTGAAGGGCGCCCAGAGCGTCATCGCCGGCGGCGCCAGCCCTGACCTCTGGATCAATCCGACGGGCCACCCCGGCCTGGCCACCGGCGGCAGCGGCGACCTGCTGGCGGGCATGGTGGCCGGGTTCCGCGCCCAGGGGCTGCCCATGCGCGAGGCAGTGGCCACCGCGGCCTGGTTCCACGGCGCCGCGGCGGACCGCCTGCCAGGTGCGGGCTTGCTGCCCCGGGACCTTGCGGACCTGCTGCCGGAGCTGCTGCGTGGCTGAGCGGCTCCTGGCCGACGAGGCAGAGACCGAGGCCCTGGGCGAGGAGCTGGCCCGGCTCACGCCCCCCGGCGGGACCTGGCTCCTGCGGGGCGAGCTGGGGGCCGGCAAGACCACCTGGACTCGGGGCTTCCTCCGGGGCCTGGGCGGCGATCCCGATGCCGTGGCCTCGCCCACCTATGCCGTGCTCCACCACTATGAGCTGCCCGGGGGGGGCCTGTTCCACCTGGACCTCTACCGCCCCGGGCCGGAAGGGGCCTGGACCCTGGGCCTGGAGGAGACCCTGGGTGCCGAGGACCGGCTGGTGGTCGAGTGGGCGGGCACCAGCGGCCCCTGGCCCTCGGCCTGGGTGGCGGACCTGACCCTGGTTGCGGACGGCGAAGGCCGCTGCGCGGAATGGACACTGCCTGACCAGTCAGACCGGCGATAATCACCCCATGAACCTGCAGCTGATCCTCGCACTCCTGACCCTCATCACCGCGGCCCTCGCCGTCTGGGCGGCCCTGCGCCCCCGGCGCGACCCGGGCCTGGAGGCCCTCCAGCGCCAGCTGACCGACGAGATCGGCCGGTCCCGGCGGGACAGCCAGGCCGACCTGGTCACCCAGCTGAGCCCCCTGCGGGACCAGCTGACGGGCCTGGGGCAGAACCTGGCGACCTCCAAGGCCGAGCACCAGAAGGCCCTGGCCGAGGGGCTCGCCGACCGCTTCCGGGAGCTTGCCAAGGACCTCCAGGCGGCCCTGACCCTGGGCCGGGAGGAGCAGCGCCGGAGCCTGCTGGAGGTGCAGGATGCGGTGCGCCTGCAGCTCGAGACCCTGCAGAAGGGCAACGACGCCAAGCTGGAGCAGATGCGGCAGACCGTCGACGAGAAGCTCCACGACACCCTGGAGAAGCGCCTGGGCGAGAGCTTCAAGCAGGTCAGCGACCGCCTGGAGGCCGTGCACAAGGGGCTGGGCGAGATGCAGACCCTGGCTCAGGACGTGGGCGGCCTCAAGCGGGTGATGGGCAACTTCAAGACCTTGGGCATGCTGGGCGAGGCCCAGCTGGGCGGCCTGCTGGCCCAGTTCCTGGCGCCCCAGCAGTTCGAGGCCCAGGTGCGGGTGAACCCTGACAGCCGCGAGGCCGTGGACTTTGCGGTTCGCATGCCCGGCCCCTCCGAGGACCAGCCCGTCTGGCTGCCCATCGACGCCAAGTTCCCCCTGGAGGACTACCAGCGGCTCATGGATGCCCAGGAGCTGGCGGATCTGCCTGGGGTCCAGGCGGCTGCCAAGGCCCTGGAGGCCAGGGTGGTCACCGAGGCCAAGGGCATCTGCGAGAAGTATCTCCGTCCGCCCCTCACCACGGACTTCGCGCTGCTGTTCCTCCCCTCGGAGGGTCTCTACGCGGAAGTGCTGCGGTGCCGGGGCTTGTTCGAGCGGCTCCAGCGGGACTACCGGGTCACGGTGGTGGGTCCCACGACCTTGTCTGCCCTCCTGAATGCCCTGCAGGTGGGCTTCAAGACCCTGGCCATCACCAAGCAGAGTGCCGACGTCTGGAAGGTCCTGGGCGAGGTGAAGACCGAGTTCGGTCGCTTCACGGACAGCCTCAAGGCGGTCGAGAAGAAGCTGCAGGAGGCGGCCAACAAGGTGGGCGAGGTCACCACCCGGTCCAACGTGATGACCCGGAAGCTCAAGGACGTGGAGGCCTTGCCGTTTCTGGAATCCGGGACCCCGGCTGCGCTCCCGGATGAAACCGAATAATTCCCTTCACAATTCCCGCATTTGCCTTAGGATTCGGGCAACCGCGAGGGTGCGATGCTGAAAGGGAAGGAGCGACACGGGGCCGGGGAAGTCATTGCCGTGGACCGGAACTATGTCCCCATGCAGGAAGTCAGTCGTCGCCGGGCGCTCTGCGCCGTCGTGGCAGGCCGGGCTCATGTGTTGAATCCAGCCACCTTCGAGCGGCATGGTAACCTGGAGGTCCGCCTCGAGCTGATCATCTTCCCCCATGTCCAGGCCTGCAGCGACTCCAAGTTGTTGCTGGGCCGGCTGGAGCGCCGGGTCCTCCGCCGGGACCATTACGTTTGCCAATACGAGGGTTGCACCAAGAAGGCCACCACGGTTGACCACGTCATCCCGGTCTGCCAGGGGGGCTCCACCACCTGGCAGAACCTGGTGGGCTGCTGCCTCTCCTGCAACCAGACCAAGGGGGGGCGCACGCCGGATCAGGCCGGGATGGTCCTCAAGCGCCAGCCCAAGGGGCCCCGAGCGCACCTGTTCGAGCGCTTCGAAGAGCTCCTGAAGCGGGCCAGCGCGGCCTGAGCGGGGCCCGCTTTCCCTGGGGATGGCCCTGGCCAGGCAACTTATGTTTGTTGTAAATGGCAAACATAATTTGCCTGGTCGCCTGATTCGACTGATAAGAATGGAAAAGTGGGCCCTAACCGACTGAGATATTGCGATCGCTAACGATCGAAAAATGGGCTTTCCTTTTTTCCGTCCTGCTCCTAGGCTCGATCACGAGGAGGAAACCCTATGCCTTCAGTGGATATCAGTTCTCAGACCGGTAAGGATTTCGCTGGAGATGCCCTGATCGTTCCCGTCTTTTCGGGCCGTGAACGCCACCGTCTGCCGCTCGCCATCAGCAAGGTCGCCCGGCAGGTGATGGATGAAGAGGATTTCAAGGCGGACTATCTTGAAGTTGTTCCGCTTCACCACCCCAATGGCGTCAAGGAGAGCCGCTGGATGGTGCTGGTCGGCCTCGGTGACGAGGAGAAGGTGACCCTCAACAAGATCCGCAAGGCCGTGGGCGCTGCGGGACGGTTCTGCCTGAAGAAGAAGTGGAAGAAGATCGGCGTGCTGTCGCCGTCCACCTCCACCCTCGATCACGATGCCGTGCAGATTGCTGTGACTGAAGGAGTCCTGCTCGCTAACTATGATTTCGTGGCGTTCAAGGGCGGCAAGCCGGAAGCCAAGCAGTTCACTTCGGTCGAGGTCTTCACGAACGGCGATGACACCCGCAAGGCGCGGCGCAAGCTGCCCGTGGTCGAGGCCGGCGTGGCTGCCTGCCACCGCGTACGCGATCTGGCCAACACCCCCGCTGGTGATCTCTATCCTGAGGTCTTTGCGGAAACGGCTGCGAAGCTGGCCAAGCAGCACAAGATCCACTGCGAGATCCTGGACGTGCCCGCCCTGGAGAAGGGCGGCTTCCGCTCGGTGCTCGCCGTGGGGCAGGGCAGTGTCCGGCCGCCCCGGGTGGTCAAGCTGGAGTACAAGCCCAAGGAAAAGCCCAAGAAGCATGTGGTGCTCGTGGGCAAGGGCGTCTGCTTCGATTCGGGCGGCCTATCGCTCAAGGATGGCTCGGGCATGGAGACCATGAAGGACGACATGACGGGCGCGGCCATCGTGCTGGCCACCCTGGTCGCCTGTGCCCAGCTGGAAGTCCCCGTGCAGGTAACGGGCCTCCTGGGCCTGGTGGAAAACATGCCTTCAGGCTCCAGCTACAAGCCCGGTGATGTCCTGCGCACCCGCAGCGGGAAGACCGTCGAGGTGCTCAACACGGACGCCGAGGGCCGCCTCGTGCTGGCCGATCTGCTCCACCTCGCCAGCGAGCTCGGCGCCGACCATGTCGTGGACCTGGCCACCCTCACCGGCGCGGCGCTGGTCGCCATGGGCGACGGGGTCTCCGCGGTCATGGGCACCGACCAGAAGCTGGTGGACCGGCTCGTGGACTCGGGTGGCGCCGTGGGCGAGTACCTCTGGCAGCTGCCCCTGGTGGAGGAATACTCGGACCTGCTGAAGAGTCCCCTGGCGGACCTGAAGAACATCACGGGCATCCGGTGGGGGGGCACCATCACCGCCGGCCTGTTCTTGCGGGAGTTCGTGGGCCAGGCCTCCTGGGTCCACGTGGATCTCTCCGGGTCCTGGTCCGGCAAGGAGCGGGACTACCGGACCCATGGGGGCAGCGGCGAGGGCCCCCGGTTCCTGCTCGAGTGGCTGCTGGACTGAAGGGCTCCCCCCTTCTTCGGGAGGGGGGTACACTCTTTTTTTCAAATAGATGGAGATGTCCCCCTTGACCAAAGGGCTCGGATGGGGGATTTATTGAGGACTGCCCTTGCGCATCCATACGAATCAACCCTTACGGAGTTCCCATGGAATCGATGGAGACCCTCACCAAGGCTGACCTCTCCCGTCACCTGATGAAGCAGCTTGAGCTTGGCAAGAAGGACGCGGACCTCCTGGTGAACACCTTCCTGGAGAGCATCATCGAGTCCCTCCGGACCACGGGCGAGGGCGTTGAGCTGCGCGGCTTCGGCAGCTTCCGTCTTCGCGACCGCCGCGCCCGCCAGGGGCGCAACCCCCGCAGCGGGGAGAGCATCCAGGTCCCCCCCAAGCGGGTGGTCTATTTCAAGCTGGGCAAGGAATTGCGCAGCAAGCTCATCGACGACTAGTCGAGCGTTCTCAGAACCTGTCTCTACCTGGGGAGTCTCCATGCGCCTCCGCACAATGCTATTGTCGCTGCTCGCGGTCTTTGCGATCACGGTTCCTGCCCTGGCTCAGAAAAAGCTGTCCAAGGAAGACAAGGCCAAGCTGCCCCGCATCGCCATCCTGGAATTCAAGGCCGCACCTGATGCCTGGCATGGCTGGCGCCACGGTGGCTGGGGCAACCAGATGGGGACCATCTCGAACCAGCTGCGGGATCTCTTCACCACGGAGATCGTAGAGAAGGGCAAGAACAAGATCCGCGTCATCGAGCGGGAGCGCCTCCAGGAGATCCGCGGAGAGCTGAACTTCCAGCAGAGTGGCGAGGTGGATACCGCCACGGTCCAGAAGATCGGCAAGCTGCTGGGTGTGAAGTACGTCATGACTGGCAAGGTCACGCGCTTCGCCTACAAGGAATCTGGCTTCAGCTCGGGCTGGGGCGTGGGCGCCCTGGTGGGCAAGGTGACCGGCAGCGGCATCGCCGGGGCCGTGGCTGGCAGTGTGAACGTCAAGAAGGCCTCGTTCACGGGTCGCCTGGACATCCGCCTGATCGAGGTGGAGACCGGCGAGATCCTCGGCGCCTGGAAGGACGAGGACAAGCTTGATGACACCAGCGTGAAGGTGGCTGGGACCGGCGCCGAGGTCTCCTACGACGAGGAGCTGGTGAACAAGGTCTTCGAGCCCATCGTCCAGCGCCTTGCACCCAAGCTGCTGCGCGCCACCGTCTCTGCCAACGAAGACGACTAGGGCCGGGAACCCATCGAACCGGACTCAGGGCCCTGCGGGGCCCTTGTCCTTGCCCGTCGGGAACCAGGCCTGCACCGAGTCGCGGATGGCGGCGGTGTAGCCAGGGCCCAGCACTTCGGCGCAGTGCAGGTGCCAGGTGTTCACCTCGACCACCCGGCTGTGCTGGAACTGGGCCGCCAGCTGCCGCTGGACCGGGGGTGGGGCCAGCCGATCCTGGGTGGCCAGGAAGCAGAGGCTGGGGGTCGCCAGGCGCAGCCCCGCCAGCCCCTGGACGAGGTCCGTGGCTGCGGGGTCGTAGCCACCCCAGCGACCGGCCAGGCGGGCCGCCGTGGCCCCGATGGGTGGAGCCAGGAGGTGCCAGAGCCGATCTTCCGGGCCCCGCACCAGGCGCTCCGCGAAGCTGCGGGAGCTGGCCGGGGCGCCCTCCCAGATGATGCCAGCCAGGGGCCCCCGGCCCTCCCGCTCCAGGTCGGCCAGGGCCAGCAGGCCCACGGAGGCGCCCAGGCTGCGGCCCAGCAGCAGGATCTGCCGCCGGGGCAGCCCCGTGGCCTCCAGGTGGTGGACCATGCGGACCACCTCCTTCGCTTCCAGGGCGCCGAAGGTCACGGGCGGCACCTGGCCGCCCCGACGCATGGCATCATCCCGGCGCCGGTAGGTGAAGATGGCGGCATCGAGCCCCGGGAACCACTTCAGGGCCGGGCTGGTGCCCCAGCGGTCATCCCCGAAGCCGTGCAGCAGCAGCACCAGGCCCGGGGAACGCGTGGGCCGGGTGAAGCGCCAGAGCTGCAGACCCTCGACCTCGGTGCTGGTCCAGGTGCCGCCGGGATCGCCATCCTGGCCCAGGGCCAGCTCCCGGTAGGTGCCCTCCACCCGCGCGAGGGGTTGGGCCCGGTAGAAGGGCGGGTCGATGAGCTCCCGGGCCACGGCCCGGGTCTTCCAGGCGCAGAAGGCCCCCAGGCCCAGGAGTGGGGCCAGGCCCAGGGCGACCCCGACGGCACGCCTCACCAGTAGCCTGCCGTAATGATCAGCTCGTGGACTTCGGAGGGCAGGGGGCACTGACACGCGAGGCGCTGGTCAGGCCCGGCCTCCAGCTTGCCCAGCAGGGCCGTCTCGGGAGGGGCGCAGGGCTCCAGGTGCTCGGCGCCCCGGAGCACAGTGACGAGGCAGCGGCCACAGGCACACCGGCCGGAGCAGGCCGAGGCCACGGGGACGCCCGCTTCCAGGCAGCTGGCCAGGAGGGTGTCTCCGCTGGAGAGGCTGCGGTCCCCCTGGTGCGTCCGGGCCAGCCGCGCCACGAGGTGGCTACTTGATGAGCAGGGCGGTGACGCCCGGAAGCCCCTCCGCGGGAGGCAGCTGATCCGGCTTGCCGTAGAGGACCGCATCGAATTTCTGCGTGAGCGCGACCAGGTAGAGGCCCCGGTCCGCGGGAAGGTCCAGCTCTCCGGAGTCGGGGCTGAAGGTCTCCGACTGACTCGTGAGGAAGAACCGGTGCTTGCCCGTGGCGAGTCCGCTGATCTGGAGGCTGCGGGCTTCCTTGGACGGCTGCTGGACGGGGATGCGGGCGCCGTCGACCGTGAGCTCGACGGGGCCCCGGATGGCGCGGGTGAAGCGGAAGACCACCGTGCCCGCGGGAATGGGAGCGCTGGGCGTGAGGGGCACCTTCCTGCAGGCAGTGAAGGATGCCGCGGCCAGCAGCACCAGGGCGGGAACAGCGGGGTGGAACTTCATGAAGCCTCCGGAACACCCATCATATGCGATGAAGGCCCGCCCGGTCTCATCACCTGTGGGGTCAGCTGCGCTGGAGGAGCACCACCGCCTGGGCGGCCAGGCCTTCGCCGCGACCCGTGAAGCCCAGTCGCTCCGTGGTCGTGGCCTTCACATTGAGCAGTTCGGCGGAGAGTCCGAGGAGGGGCGCCACGCGGTCGCGCATCTGCTGGCGGTAGGGGCCGATCTTGGGGCGCTCCCCGATCAGGCAGACATCGGCGTTGACGACGCGCCAGCCCCGCTCGGCCAGGTCTCCCATGACCTGCTCCAGCAGGTGGGCGGAGTCCGCGCCCTTGTAGGCAGGTTCCGTGTCCGGGAAGTGCAGGCCGATGTCGCCGAGTCCGGCCGCGCCCAGCAGGGCATCCATGAGGGCATGGAGCATCACGTCCGCGTCGCTATGCCCGGCGAGGCCGCGGTCATGGGGGATGGGGCAGCCCATGAGCATCAGGGGGCGGCCCTCCTCGGGCGTCGCGAACCGGTGGACATCGAAGCCCTGGCCGATCCGGAGCGCAGTCATGGCGCGTCCGGGCGCACGACGGGGTTCTTGCCCGTGCTGGCCTCAAGGGTCTTGCTGACACCGGTGATGGGGTGGTCCGGCAGCGTGACGATGACCTCGGTGCCCAGGCCCTCCTCGCTGAGGAACTCCAGGCTGCCGCCGTGCTCGTCGACGATCTTCTTCACAGTGGCCATGCCCAGGCCTGTGCCCTTCTTCTTGCCGTAGGTAAAGAACGGCTCGAAGATCCGCTTGATCATCCGGCGTGGCATGCCCCGGCCCTGGTCCTTGACGTGGATCTGGACGCCCCCGTTGACCGAGTGCCAGGCGACGAGGATCTCGCCGCTGAGGTCCTGGGTGGCGTCGAGGGCGTTGGCCAGGAGGTTCTCCATCACCCGGGTGAAGCGGCCGGGATCCAGCTTCACGAGGCAGGAAGCACCCTCCGCGTGGAGGTTGACCCCCATCTCCGCGGCCCGGGGAACCAAGGGCTCGAGGATGGCGTCGAGGAAGGACCGGAGATCCACGGTCTCGCGGCGCGGCTCCCGGACCTTGGCGAAGTCGAGGACGTCCTGGCTGAGGTGGGTCAGCCGGTCCACGCACTGGAGGATTTTCTGAGAGTGGTGTCGGACCTTGGGATCCTCCGTGGAGAGCTCCAGCAGGTCGGCGTGGCCTCGCAGCACGAACAGGCCGTTCTTGAAGTCATGGACGATGGAGCTGGCGACCTGGCCGACGGTGGCCAGCACGTGGCTGCGGAGGTTCTCCTCGGAGAGGCGGGTGCGCTCGATGGCGATGGCGCAGAGGGCCACGATGGCCTCGAAGGTCTCGCGGTCGGGGGGTTCGGTGATGGGTCTGCGGCTGTCCAGGTAGACCACGCCCAGGCGCCGTCCCTGCAGCAGCAGGGGCAGGCAGAGGATGGTCTTCAGCTCCAGGCGCTGGATGGAGTGCTGGTTCTGCAGCAGGTCGTCCTCGGAGACGTTGAGGATCCAGATGGGGTCGCCGGTCTCGAAGACCTTGCGGACGCTGGACATGGACAGGTGGATGCTGCCTTCCAGTTCCTGGCCCAGGTTCCGCTGCACCCGGGGGGTGAGCTCGCCGTCCTCCAGCAGCATGAGGAAGCCCCGGTCCGTGCCCGAGATGGCCAGCAGCTTGTCCAGGGACTGTTCCAGCAGGTCTTCCAGGTCCACTTCCTCGGCCAGCAGCTGGGCTGTCTCCAGGATGGCCTGCAGGTGCAGCTCCGAGCTGCTCTGGTCCGAACAGAGCAGGGTGATGACATAGGCGCCATCGGCCAGGCGGAGCGGGGTTCCCGGCGTCCAGATGGCCCGGCCCAGCTGCTGCTCACCGCAGGTGCTGCCGTGGGTCGTGCCCAGGTCCTCGGCCCACCAGGTCTCGCCTTGCAGCTCTAGCCGGAGGTGGGCGCGGCTGATCATGCTGTCGGACAGCACCACATCGCAGAGGCTCTGGCGTCCCAAGGTGACGGAACGGGACACGGGCACGGTGCGCTCAAAGCCGTGGCGGTCGCGGATGAGGAGTTGGTAGCGCTGGGGCACAGCAGGTCTCGGGGGGGGACAGAGGACGAAGGCGGGGATTGTCGGGCGTGACCCAAGATTATCCGTCCACTGGCTGGACACAAGTGGAAGTCCCATGCGGGAATAGGAGTCATGCACCGACACCCCGACCTCGATCCCACCACCGACACCGAGGATCCCGCCGAATATTCCCTCAGGCCGCAGCGTCTTCAGGAATATATCGGCCAGGCCAAGGTGAAGGCCCGGCTGGAGATCGCCCTCCAGGCGGCCAGCCAGCGCGGAGAAGTGTTGGACCACGTGCTCTTGTTCGGCCCTCCGGGACTGGGCAAGACGACCCTGGCCCACGTGCTCGCCAACGAGATGGGCGCGCCCTGCAAGGTGATCCAGGCTCCGGCCCTGGAGAAGAAGGGCGACCTCGCGGCCATCCTCACCAACCTGGAGGCGGGCGAGTTCCTGTTCATCGACGAGATCCACCGGCTCTCGGCGCCCATCGAGGAGATGCTCTACTCCGCCATGGAAGACCGGAAGCTGGACATCCTCATCGGCCAGGGGCCCAGCGCCCAGACCCTCAAGGTGGACCTGCGACCCTTCACCCTGGTGGGCGCCACCACGCGGGCCGGGCTCATCTCCAAGCCGCTGCACGACCGCTTCGGCATGGTCCACCGCCTGGAGTTCTACACCCGGGCGGACCTGGCCATCATCGGCCGGCGCTCCGCGGAGCTGCTGGGCATCCACCTCTCTGAGGCTGGCTCCGAGGCCATCGCCCGGCGCAGCCGCGGGACGCCGCGCATCTGCAACCGGCTGCTTCGGCGGTGCCGGGACTATGCCGAGGTGAAGGGTGACGGCACCATCACCATCGAGTCTGCCGAGGCCTGCCTCAAGCTGCACGAGGTGGACGACCTGGGTCTGGATGGCCTCGACCGCGACTATCTCTATGCCCTCTGCCACAAGCACCGGGGGGGCCCCGTGGGCCTGCGCACCCTTGCCGCGGCCCTGGGCGAGGACGATGGGGCCCTGGAAGACCTGGTGGAGCCCTACCTCATGCAGGTGGGCTTCCTGGACCGCACGCCCCAGGGCCGCAAGGCCACGGACGCCGCCTACGCCTACCTGGGCGTCAAGTCCGATCCAGGGCCGCTCTTCCGCTAGCGGGGAAAGCTAGAGCAGCTGGCCGGGGGCTCCGAGCTCGCTGGTGGCCAGGGTGCCCGCAGCCAGGGTCTCCTGGGCGCCCGAGCGGTCCCGGCGCACGCAGACGCCCTGCAAGGTGCCACCCTCGTCCACCACCAGGGAGCCGACCTCGACTTCACCCTCCACATAGCCGGTGCCGTGGATCTCGAGGCAGTCCGAGATCTTCATGACACCAAGGGCCCGGCCGGTCACCACCAGGTGCTTGGCCAGGATGGTGCCGGTCACCAGCCCGCCGGGGGCGATGGAGACTTCCCCGACCGAATGGATGGTACCTTCCACAGTGCCTTCGATGCGGAAGCTGCGACCCCCCGTGTGGATCTCGCCCTTGAGCAGCACATCCTTCCCCAGGAGGGAGTGGATCGCGGGGGCGGGTTCGGGCTTGGGCTTGCTGCTGCTGAAGAAACCCATGGGGCACTCCTTCGATCAGGATTTGCGGATGGCCTGGAGCCACTGGCGCTGGAGGCGGAGGTAGGGCTGGGGATTCACGGGCTGGCCATTCCGGCGCACTTCGTAGTGCAGGTGGACGCCGGTGGCGTTGCCGGAGCGGCCCATGGTGCCGAGGATGTCGCCGCGCGAGAGCTGCTGGCCCAGGACCACGTTCAGGCGGTTCAGGTGGGCGTAGAGGGTCTCCTGCTCTTCCGAGTGGCGCACCCGGGCGCCCCAGCCGTAGCGGTCCATCCAGCCAGCCTCCACCACGACACCATCCGCCGTGACCTGCACGGGGGTGTCGAGGTTGTTGCTGATGTCGATGCCCGAGTGGTAGCCCAGGAGGCCATCATCGGACTCGTTCTTGCGCATGAAGGGACTGAGGCGAACGCCGTAGCCGGAGCTGAGGTAGCCCGCGGTGGGGGGGATCGACGGCGTGTGGGACCAGGCGCGGATGACGGGCTCCATGCGGGCTCGCACCACGGCGGCCTGCTTGGCGGTGTAGTCGAGGTCCTGGCGGAGCCGGGAGAGCTTCTCCTGGGTGCCCGGGGGTACCGGGGCGGCGGAGGGCTGGCCCGGCGGGGCGGGCAGGACGGTACCTGCGGGGGCCTTGGGATCCAGCAGCCGCATGAGTTCGGTGTGCTGCTTGCGCAGGGCCGTCACCTCATTCTCCAGGGCCTGCGCCTGGTCCAGGGAGGACCGCAGCTGATCCTGCTGGTCCTGGGTCTCCTGCTGCAGGCGGCCGAAGCTCATGATCTTCTTCGTCGCCCAGAAGCCGTAGCCCGAGCCGATCATGGCCAGGGCCCAGAAGCCCAGCACCAGGCCGATGGCCCAGAGCAGGTTCCGGCGGGTCAGGGACCAGCGGAAGGTGCGGTGGCTGAACACGACCATGACCGTGAGCCAGCGCATGGAGTCTGGGCGGCTGAGACGAAGGGCTCGGCGGCTGGCGGGTTTGGGCGTAGGCATGGCTCTCAAGCATACCTGGGACGCCCCAGGGTGGCGATTGCTCATGTCTGGGCGAAAGCTCGATCCCGGCCTGAGCTAGATCCCGACCTGAAAGGTTTTCGCCAGCATGTATTCCACCGCATGACCCACGAAGAACACCAATCCCACCAGGCTGTTGAGGGTGAAGAAGGCCTGGTCGATGCGCGTCAGATCACCGCTGCGGACCAGCCACTGCTCCCGACCCAGCATGACTGCCACCGTGGCCCAGGCCGCCCAGGGCCAGAGGTGGCCGCCCATGAGGTGGTTGAACGCGGCCCAGCAGACGAGGGCCACGAGGTGGAAGAACCGCGAGAGCAGCAGCGATCGCTGCACCCCGAGCTTCGAGGGAATCGAGTGGAGTCCCCGGGCCCGGTCAAAGCCTTCGTCCTGAAGGGAGTAGATGATGTCGAAGCCCGCGGTCCAGGCCAGGACCCCGCCGGACAGCCAGAGGGCCGGGGCCTCGATGCGGCCCGCCACGGCGATCCAGGCGCCCAGCGGGGCGCCCGCCAGGGACAGGCCCAGCACCACATGGGCCCAGGCCGTGAAGCGCTTGCACAGGGAATACCCGAGGATGATGACCAGGGCCAGCGGCGAGAGCGCCCAGGTGAGGGGTCCCAGGGCGCCTGCCGACAGCCCGAAGAGCATGACTCCCGCGCCCAGGAGCAGCATGGCGCCCAGTCTGGAGACCCGGCCCGCGGGCAGGGCGCGACTGGCGGTGCGCGGGTTCTCGGCATCCAGGTCCACATCCACCAGGCGGTTGAAGGTCATGGCCGCCGTGCGGGCCCCCACCATGGCTGCGAGGATCCAGAGGCCCGTCCGCAGGGGCGGCAGGCCCTGCGCTGCGCCCAGGGCGCCGAGCAGCGCGAAGGGCAGTGCGAACACCGTGTGCTCGAACTTGATCATGTCCAGGAGTTCTCGTAAGTTATTGAAAAAAGATCTATTTGGAATCGATGAATTTTCAGTGCGAACCATATGCGAACCTGGGCCTGAAGCGGAGCCCTGCGCATCATCGCCTTCTGGGGGGATGACGTTGGAGTGGGAGAGTTGATCTGGAGTCGGTTCGGGTTGATCCATATCGCTTCATGATCCGATGGAATGCCCTGTTTGTCTCTGTAGCGAAGACAGGACGACCTGCCAACCCCGGCTCTAGTCCTGGGGGGCCTTGTTATTTGTGAAGGTTTCTACCCATGCGTAAAAACTTGGCAGGGCAAGGAGGGTGAATAGGGTGCTCGTGATGAGGCCCCCTACCATGGCGACAGCCAACGGGCGCTCCAATTCCGAGCCCCCGAAGCCGAAAAGCATGGGCAGAAGCCCCAGAATCGCAGCCCCAGCGGTCATCAGTTTGGGACGGACCCGGCCCAGACTGGCCTCCCGCAGGGCCTCATGGAAGGGCAGGCCTTTCGCGAGAAGGTCTTTGGCTTGGGTGATCAGCACCAGGCTGTTCTGCACAGCCACGCCAAAGAGCCCGATCATGCCGACGATGGAACTGATGTTCCAGGTTTCTCCAGAAATCCAGAGGGCGAGCAGGGCCCCTGCAAAAGCATTGGGCAGGGTCGCCAACACCACGAACACCTCGCGCCACTGCTTCAACGCCAGATAGAGCAGGGCGACCACCAGAGCCATGGCGGAGGCAATCGCAACCCAAAGACGGCGCTGTGTGTCCCGCGCTTCTTCGATCTTGCCGCCCAACGAGACAAAAGTGCCCTCTGGAAGCTTCGTGTTCGTTAGGACCTCCTCGATTCGTTTGGCGGTGCCACCCAGGTCGCCGTCCGAGCGGACATTCAGACCAATGCGCCGCTGACCGGCTTCTCGCCGAATCAGCGTCGGGGTCTGGGCTTCTTGGAAGACCACTACCTGGCCAAGGGAAATGACCCGACCGTCATCCAGCACGATGGGAGTGTTCTTGAGGGTCTGTGGGCTGACTTGGCCGTCGTTGGGGAACTGGACCACCCGTTCAATTCTTTGGGGCCCCTCGAACCGCGCTTCCGAAGGGAGTCCCTGGAGCGCGGCGCGAAGGGTCCTGGAGACCAGCATCCGGGGAACCTCCAGGCGACGCAGCGCCTCATCATCCGGAACGACACGCCAGCGCGGCATTGGGGCCGGGGTGTCGGGGGTGACGCTTCTGACTCCCGGCACTTTCTCCAGACGCTCCTGCAGGCCCGGAATCCCCTTCTGTAGCGCGACCAAATCACGATTGAAGAACTTGACCTGGATGTCTGCAGGTGTCCCGCCGATGCCTTCGGCAATCCGCTCTTGCATAGGGGTGTTCACCTCCACGGGGAACGGCATGTCCTCAGCCACTGCCAGCAGGTTCTTCCCGACGGCCTTCTCGTTGGCGTCGGGTTCAAGGATCACCATGATCTCGCTATCGGTGATGGGGCACGGATCCTCTGTGACCTCAGCCCGGCCACTTCGGCGATAGACCGCATGAACGCCAGGGATGACCTTCAGCCGCTCGTCCAACTGGAGGTTGGCCTGGTCCACAGCTTCCAGGCTGGATTCCGCAGGAACTTTGGACAGGAGCATGTAGGCACCCTCGTCCAGGGCGGGCAGGAAATTCGAGCCCAAGCGCAGCGCCAACCAGATGCTGGGCAGGGTAACCGCGAACGCGAGACCCATCACCAGAGGGCCATGGGACATGGCCCAATTCAGCACCGGGCTGTAGATGGACTTGATGGCCACCACCAGCCTCGGTTCCTCCATATTGATGCCCGGAGGGAGAAAGCGATCCACCAAGGCTGGAACCAAAGTGAAGCTGAGTACCAAGCTGATGGTCATGGCCGAGGCCACCGCCACCCCTAGTGGCGCGTAGAGTTTCCCAGCGACGCCGCCCATGGACAGCAGAGGGATGAAGACAGCCAGAATCACCAGGACTGCCGTCAGGATCGGTACGGCCACTTCGGCGGAGGCCCGAGTCAGGGCCACGCGACGGGGTTCGAGGTGCTCCTGGTGGTCATGGTTCGCACCTCCGGTGCTCAGGGCTTCGCCCCCGCCATCGGCTGTCGCCGATGCGGCCCTAGTGGCCTGTGGCCACTGGTGTAGCCGATGAGCCAGGTTCTCGACCATGATCACGGAGGCATCCACCAGGAGACCCACCGCAATCGCAAGGCCGCCGAGGGTCATGGCGTTAAGGCCAAGGCCAGCGAGATGGAGGGGAATGGCGGCGCCAAAGGTGGCGAGGGGTAGCACGGTCAGAACCAGCACGGCGCCACGAAAGCTTCCGAGCAGCACGACCAGCACGACGGCCACCAGGAGACCGCCGACGAGCAGCGCAAGCGTTACGCCATTCAATGCCTTCGTGACAAGGCGGCCCTGGTCGTAGATCACTTCCAGGACCATGCCCTTGGGGAGGTCCTTCTTCAACTGATTGATGGCATCGCGCACCCCCTCAGCCACCTCCAAGGAGGCCGCAGTCGGCTGCTTGACGATCCGCAGGCTGACATCCTCGTGGCCGTCATGACGGGCGAGGCCTCGACGGAAGGCCGGGGCCTCACGGACCTCGGCCAGTTCGCCGAGCGTGACGAAGCCTTTGGGGCCTTGGACTGGAAGGCGACGCACTTCCTCCGAGGTCGCCGCAAGGTTCCCCACGGTGATGAACCACCCCTTGTCCTGGATCTCCAGAACCCCAGCCGCAAGATCCTGGTGGCTTTCTTCCAGCGAAGCCATGACGCGATCCAGACCGATGCCAAGGGTTCGCATCCGTTCCGGAATGAGCATGATGCTGAGTGACCGCTCCTGGCCGCCCAGGCGTTCCACCCTCGCCACGCCCGCCACAGCTTGAAGTCGTGGCACCAACACCTGCTCGGCGTGGTCTCGCAGCTTCAATGGATCAATCTTCTCTCCTTCAAGCACGACCTCCATGAGTTCCTGGAGCCGTCCTGAGGCGCTGGACATCAAGGGTGGGCGTGTCCCAGCCGGGAACCCACCCAGCACGGTTCCCAGGCGCTCGGCCACCAGCTGACGGGCCTTCCAGGGATCGGTGTCGCTCTCGAAGGTGACGACCACCTGCAGCAGCTCCGGCAGTACCTGCGAGGTAACCCGGCGAACACCGGGCATGCCTCCCAGAGCCTGCTCTGTAGGCTGAGCCACCGAAAGTTCGAGTTCCGTGGTGGATCGACCGGGGCTTTGGATGAGTACCGACAGCACCGGCAGGCTCATGTCAGGAAACAGGTCTCGCTTCAAGTTGAGAAAGGAAAGCACCCCGGCAACGGCCCAGACGATTGACAAGGCAAAGACCCAGCCTCGACGCGGCAGGATCCAATCGAACCAACGCCGGACCAGGGATCGGTGGTGGGTAAGGTCAGTGCCCATGACCGCCCCCTTCCCCTGGCTCGGAGCGTTTCTGTTGCAGGGCCTTCAGCAGGTAGGCGCCTTCAGCCACCACGGTTTCACCTGGCTTCACGCCTTCCAGGACCAGCACCTCGGTACCCAATTCGACGCCCCGTTTCACAGGACGGAAGCCGGCAAAGTCACCGTCCCCGACGAACACACCCCAGACTCCATCCATCTGCTGGAGGGCACTTTGCGGAAGGCTCACTCCCTGGGCCAGCGGGATGTAGACCTCAAGGGGGGTGCCTGCCATCGGCAGGGCGCCACCGGAGAGGCGCAGACGATAGCTGAGTCTTCGCGTGTCCTGGGAGAGGGCCATGGGGGCGCTCTCCAGTCGGCCCTGCCACTGATGGCCGTCGCTGGACCGAATCTTTGTGGTCGTTCCAGGCTTCCACGCTTCCGGAACGGGAAGGGGCAGTTCCACCCTGGCCAAAGCAGCGAAGGCCCCCTGAAAAGTCCCCAGTTCCTGACCGGCTTCGATGCCTTGGCCCACCTGTACCTTCCAGGTCCCAACAACCCCCGCCCTCGGGGATTTGACTGTGAAAGCGGCTCCGGCCTGCTCGGGTCGAAGTCCCCGTGCTTCCAGGGCCAGTCGGGTGGCTTCTTCATCGGCACGTGCAGTGGCTGCCTCGCTGCGCGCTGCCTCCAGTTCCCGGCGGCTACCTGCCTGGGCCTCGTAGAGCTTCACCTCGCGGGCCTCTTCGGATTCAGCCCGGTCTAGCTTGGCCCTTGATGAGATCCAATCAGCCTTGAGCCGGGCGAGTTCCGGGCTTTGGACAACAGCTAGGGCTGTTCCTTGGCTCACGGGTCGGCCTGGCGAAGCGGGCAGACTCGACACGATGCCCTTGACCGGAGCCGAAAGAATGATCTGGGCCCCTTCATCCCCGGTGGCTTCTGCTGGGTACCAAGCGCCCCCACTGTGGGATTCCGGGACCTGCATGAGACGCAGGCCACGGATCTCCTTCAGTGACACCTTGGGCGAAGATCCGTTGTGCGAGCCTTGGCCCTCGTGGGAGTCGTGTCCTTCGTGGGCCGTAACAGCCTCCTTGTCTTTTCCGCAGCCGATGGTTGCGAGAAGGAGTGCCACCAGGGCAACGGTGGTCAGGGGTTTCATGGGGTGACTCCCTCGGTGAGTGCCTGCAATTCAGCCTGGAGAAGGTGCTGGGCGTAGTGACGCCGAAGCCCTGCCACTTCGGCCTCTAAGAGTTGGCGCCGGATGGGCAGAGCGTCGGATGGGCGTTCCTTCCCGGACTGGAGCCGCAGCCCCACCGCCTGGATGGCAGCTTGGAAGGACCGCCGCGAAGCCATGCCGCCGAGGTTCTGGAGGCGCTCAAGGGCCGATTGAAACCTGCCGTCCAGTTCCGCTAGCGCGAGCTGGAGTTCGCGGTGGAGAGTCGCCAATCCCGCTTCGGTCTCACGTCGGACGGCCTGGGATTCGCCGGGTCGGCTGAAGCGGTAGGCCATACCGACCTTGGCGATGCGATCCTCGCCTTCTTTGGCGAAGGAGCCCCGAAGGGACCAGCGGCTGAGGCCGAGGGCTTCCCGGTGGCGAAGGTTTTCGCGCTCCACCTCAAGACGCGCCGTCAGTGCCCGACGGAGGGGAGCGTTCTGATAGGTGCTGGAATACACCAGGGAATCGAGGGCTGGAATGGGCCCAGGATCAGCGAGGGAAACGGGTCGTTCTGGTAGGTCGGTCTGGCTGCGGAGGGAGATCCAAGCCAGGGAGGCTCGGCGTCGACTTTCCGCCAATTCCATCTGGGCCTTCAGGATTTCGCCTTCCACCAGGGCCACCTGGAATGCAGGGTCGGCCCCGGAATCCAACCGCACCTTTGCGGCATTCAGCCAGGCCTCCACGGTCCGGAGGTCCTGCTCCCGCAAGGAAGTCACCTCCTGCTCAAGCCAGGCCTCCAGGTAGGCTTGGCGGAGGCGAAGGAGAGATTCCCTGCGAGCGCCTTCCCGAAGCAATGGGTCAGCGTGGTTCAGGGCTCGGATGAGGCTGTTCCGGGTGCCCGACGACAAGAAGAGGGGCAGATCGATATCAGCGGATTGATCTGTGGTGCTGGATTGTCCTGTCGACCGGCGAGGGCCAGCGGCGATCCCGAAGGATGGCCCTTCCCGCAGAGAACCAGCACTGCCCGCCAGTTCGCGGTTCCGCTCCGCCAGCCAGGACTCTAGCCTCAGGCGCTCAAGGCCGGGCAGCGCATGGCTGAGGATGGTTTCAAAGGTGAGTGGATGGGGTGAAGACTGGTTGGCTGGAACTTGGGCTAGCAAGAGACAGGGCAAGGCCCCGATCAGGGCACAACGCATGGCTTTCCTCGGAATGAGCGGTTGATCGGGCAGGGCTGCGCCCGACAAGATCCGTGAATGGATTCAGTCCTAGTGCCGAGGAGGGGTCTTCTCCGGCTCCACCGTTCGAAGGAGAGGCTGTGGAGGAGGGCTCACCTTGAAGGTAGCCCGTGGCAGGTGATCGGGGCGGGGTGCGACGGGCGCCTCCGGCACCGGAGCCGTCGCGCAGCCGTCAGAGCATAGAAGATGGCAGACTGGGGCGCAGGCGTCCTCTGGCGACCCCGCGCATTCATCCACGCCGGTTGCGCCCAGGTAGGCCCCAACCAGGCAGAGGAGCAGGATGGCGATCCAGCGCCTCATGAAGCTCTCACTTTACGGAGCGGCAACTCCTCCTGGATGCAGAGGCCATGGTGCAGAAGCTTGGTCACGCAGGGCTCAACGATGCGGTAGTGGATGTGATTGCCATGTCTTCGGGTATCGAGGATTCCGAGGTCAACCAGCTTGCGCAGCTGGTTTGATACGGCCTGGGCCTTCATCCCGACTGCATCAGCCAGGTCGGACATGCATGGATCATCCAGGATCATCAGTGCATGAAGCAGCCGAAGGCGGGTGTCGGAGGCCAACACCTCGAAAAGCTCCGCCAAATCCCCAGCCTCTGCCAAGCCGAGCAGGGGGCGTTGTTCCGGGATTGGTTTGGGTAGGCAGGTCATTGTTGCCAATCGTCAATTACATCAACCAGTGTAATGACCTATGGGTTGGCCTGCAACGAGCCCGACAGGACGAAAAAGCCAATGTCCGCTCCTGCTCACACTAGACGAGTCGGTGTTTCTCAGTCTTGATCATGTCGAGCAGCTCGGGAAACTGGCGGAGGGAGGGGCCGCGGGGCCCCTCGAGCGGGGCGGCTGAGGCGACCCCACCCGCCTCGGTCAGGGGCGCGGGTTCCGTGTCGGGAGCGCGGTCTGGGTCGAGTTCAGGAGTGGCCATCACGTCCCATGGTCGGATGAATCTGCGGGTTTGTCTCCGGGAGTACTCGGGCGGCCCAACTCCGTGTAGACGAGGATGAACTCGGCGATGACTGGGGGATCGTTCAGGTCCAGGCAGGGAACGCTGAGGTTCGAGAGGGGGACGTCGCTGGCCACCGCGACGATCCCGGGATCCTCTGGGCAGAGCAGGGCCTTGCCTTCGGACGCCCGGTAGATCTCGATCTTGGGGTGCTGATGGGTCTTGAAGCCCTCGATGAGGAGCAGGTCCACGGGGGTCATGCGCTCGATGAGGGACTCGATGCTGGGCTCCGGCTCCTCCCGGGACTCGTGCATCAGGACCCAGCGGGAGGAGGTGACCACCAGGACTTCTGAAGCCCCGGCCTCCCGGTGGCGGAAGGAGTCCTTGCCCGGCTTGTCCACGTCGAAGCGGTGGTGGGCATGCTTCATGGTCGAGACCCGGAGCCCACGTTCCTTCAGGATCGGCAGCACCTGGACCACCAGGCTGGTCTTCCCGCTGCCGCTCCAGCCCACGATGCCCATGACCTTCATCATTTCGGCTCCCCGTACTGTTTCAGCTTGCGATACAGGGTCGCCGTGCCGATGCGGAGCCTCTGGGCAGCCTGCACCTTGTTCCCCTTGACCGCCTCCAGGATGGCGAGGATATAGTCGCGCTCCACTTCCTCCAGGGTGCGGGTGTCGCCAGGAGCATAGGCCGCGGGCAGGACCAGGCTGAGGTCGTCCGGCAGGTCCTCGAGGTCGATGCGGCTGCCGCGGGCCAGCACCACCGCGTGCTCCACGGCGTTCTCGAGCTCGCGGACGTTGCCCGGCCAGCCGTGGCGCGCCAGCTGGTGCGCGGCGCGCGGGGTGAAGCCCGTCACTTTGCGCCCGGTTCTCGCCGCGGCCTCGGCCACGAACAGCCGGGCCAAGGGGAGGATGTCCGCCTGACGGTCCCGCAGGGATGGCACCCGGAGCTCGATGACGCGGAGGCGGTAGTAGAGATCCTGTCGAAAGCGCGCGGCCTGGACCTCGGCCACCAGGTCACGGTTCGTTGCTGCCAACACCCGCACGTCAATGGGGCGGCTGCGGTTCTCGCCCACGCGGCGGACCTCGCGCTCCTGCAGCACCCGGAGGAGCTTCACCTGCATGGGCGCGGACACTTCGCCGATCTCGTCGAGCAGCAGGGTGCCGCCCTGGGCGGCCTCGAAGAGTCCGGGGCGGTCCTGGGTGGCGCCCGTGAAGGCGCCCTTGGCGTGGCCGAAGAGCTCCGATTCCAGCAGACCTTCGGGAACGGCGCCGCAGTTGAGGGCCATGAAGGGACCACCGAGGCGAGGCGACTCGTCATGGATCAGCCGCGCGATCCGCTCTTTGCCGACGCCGCTCTCGCCGGTGATGAGGATGGTCGAGTCCACCTTGGCCACCCGGCGGGCCAGCTCCAGCAACCGCTCCATGGCTGCACTCTGGGCCACGAGTCCGCTCGGATCGACGGGGCCTTCCCGGGTGATCCGCAGCTCCTGCCGCCGGCTGCGGAGCTGCCGCTCCACCCGCTTGAGCTCGGCGGTCACCTCGGCCAGGGCTGTGTCCAGGCAAGAGGACTGGAAGAAGGGCATCTGGCTGGCGAAGGCCTCGCCCCAGTCCTCGCGGGGTCGGCCGGTCACATGGCAGACCGCGTCGCCCTTGCCCTGGCAGCGGTCCTCCAGGCAGATGATCTCCCGGCCGTGGCAGCAGGAGAGGTAGCCGCTGGCGAAGCCGCAGAGCGTCCAGCAGACCGCCTCGTCGGCCTGCCCCAGGTGGAGGAGGTGCTGCTCGGCCTCGTAGGAGTCGTGCCAGATGTCATCGATGAGGTCCTGCGAGTGGGTTCGCCCAGGGGGTGTGATCTCCGCGGTCACCACGCCCTGCAGGGTGTGCAGCCGGGCGCCGAGGTTGTGGAGGCCGTCGTTGTCGACCCCCGGATAGAGGCCACGGACGCTCTCGGCGGTGCGCCAGCCATGGGCATAGCCGAACCGGGTGAGGATGCCCCTCGCACCGGCCATGCCCAGGGTGCCGATGAGCTCCTTGCGGAGGATGCCCAGGGCCACCGCGTCGAAGAGCAGGGTGCGCTGCCCCGCGAAATGCATGACGCCGCCCTTGGGGTCAGCCTGGAGCAGCTCGCGGAGATCGAGGTCGGAAGGTTGCATGGGGGACCTTCATAATGAGAATTTTATTATCAATATGATTTATTATTTTGTTTCACAAAATAATAAATATAAACAAAACAATAATAAATAATGGCAGATAAATTGCATGGTTCAACTTGCAACGATGTCGCTGCAAATGGCGGTTTCAGCTCATGAGGATTTCTACGATGCCCAAGCGACCCTTCCAGTTCTTGACGAGCCTCCTTACAGTCTTGGCCGTGGGCCTGCTGGCCTCCGGTTCCGCCCGCGCCGCAGAGAAGACCAAGCCCAGCGTGATGTCGTACGAAGCGGCCGAGCGTCTGGTCAAGGCGCACCTCGACACCTTCGACGACCTGGACTACAACGTCTTCACCAACCAGAAGTGGACCGAGCTGCACCGCAGCCACGCACACGACATCCTCGTGCACTGGCCCGATGGGCACACCACCAAGGGCATCGAGAAGCACATCCAGGACCTCAGCGACATGTTCGTCTATGCGCCCGATACCCGCATCAAGGTGCATACCGTGAAGCTCGGCCAGGGCGAGTGGACCGCCGTCATCGGCGTCATGGAAGGCACCTTCTCGAAGCCCATGCCCATCGGCGAAGGCAAGAGCATCGCCCCCACGGGCAAGGCCTACAAGCTCGGCATGGCTACCATCGCGCACTGGAACAAGTCGGGCGCCATGGACGAGGAGTATCTCTTCTGGGACAACCAGACCTTCATGAACCAGCTTGGCCTCGGCAAATAGAGGCCAGGGTTACGACTCGCCGCTCACACGCCCTATCCTTAAATTTCAGGACAACCTTTCCCAGCCAACCCTCAACCCAGGAGCAAGCCATGTCCGACGCCACGCCCAACGTTCCCCAGAAAGCGCCCATCAAGGTCGCCGTCGAAGCCGGGAAGACCTACTACTGGTGCACCTGCGGCCACAGCAAGAGCCAGCCCATGTGTGATGGCGCCCACAAGGGCAGCACCTTCGTGCCCCAGGCCTACACGGCCGACGTGACCGGGGACAAGTGGTTCTGCGCCTGCAAGCACAGCGGCAACAAGCCCATGTGCGACGGGGCCCACAAGAACCTGTAAGGCGCATTGAGCGAGGGTGACCCCCGCCCTCGTCCTGCCGGGATTCGATGATCGATCCCGGCGGGATGGGGCGGGGTGGTCTGGGTCAGGAGCGAGACGATGAACGTGGATCCCCGGTCAGGCCTGGCCTACGAGACCTTGGGCGCGGCCCGGCCCGAGGCCCTGCTCGTGCTGCTGCATGGCGTGGGTGGGAACGAGGCCCAGCTCCGCGGCCTCGCCCGGCAGCAGGACCCCCGGCTCCGCTGTGTCCTGGCGCGGGCTCCCCTCACCTTCGGCCCCCAGAGCCATGGCTGGTTCGAGGTGGTCTTCGGGCCGCAGGGCCCCGCGATCAATCCGGAGCAGGCCGAGGCCAGCCGGCAGCAGCTGGCGAACCTGCTGGAGAGCCTCCAGCGGGAGCTGGGCATCGCCCCGCAGCGCACGCTCATCGCCGGCTTCAGCCAGGGCGGCATCATGAGCGCCGGCCTGGGGCTCACCCGACCCGAGCTCGTGGCGGGCTTCGGCCTGCTCTCCGGGCGCATCCTGCCGGAGCTCGCGCCGCACCTGGCCTGCCCGGAGGACCTTCGGCGGCTGTCTGGCTTTGTCTCCCACGGGCTGCAGGACACGAAGCTGCCGGTCTCGTGGGCCGTCAAGGCGGACGCCTGGCTGGGGGAACTGGGGGTGTCCTTCGAGTCCCACCGCTATGAGGCGGGCCACGATCTTACCCCGGCGATGGTCGAAGATTTTGGGACCTGGGTGGATCGGACCCTGAGCCTATGAGGTCCCGGGCCAGCTCCACGGCCCAGCGAACTCAGTCTTCAAGCCTCAGCCGGTAGCCAATGCCGGGTTCGGTCTGCAGGTAGCGGGGGCGGGAGGCATCCTCCTCGAGCTTGTGCCTGAGCTGCGCCATGTAGACGCGCAGATAGAGCGGTTGTGCGCCAGCCACGCCACCCCAGACTTCCTTGAGCAGCTGCCGGTGGGTCACGACCTTGCCGGCGTGGCGGATCAGGGTGGTGAACAGCCCATATTCAAGGGGGGTGAGATGAACTTCCTGGCCCGCCACGAGCACTTGGCGTCGGGCCAGGTCCACCTGCCACCGCCCCAGCTTGAACACGGGTTCCTCGATAGCGCCAGGATCGGCGTGGCGCAGCGCCACCCGGATGCGGGCCAACAGCTCGCCGGTCCCGAAGGGCTTGGTGAGGTAGTCGTCCGCACCCACGTCCAGAGCCCCGATCTTATCGGTCTCCTGCCCTCTCGCTGAGATCACGATCACCGGCGTCTGGCTCCAGGCGCGGAGGCGGGTCATGAGCTCCAGTCCGTCCATGTCCGGCAGGCCCAGGTCCAGCAGGATCACATCAGGCCGATGCTGCACGGCCAGGGCCAGGCCCTCCTGGCCGGTGCCAGCCTCCAGGTAGCGGTAGCCACTGCCCTCCAGGGCCACCCGGAGGAAGCGACGCATCTGGGGCTCATCCTCGACGAGCAGGACCTGGAGCGGCGCGCTGGTCATGGACCCTCCTCGGGAATGGCCGGGGCCGTGCCCAGAGGAAGGCTGACCAGGAATTGCGCTCCGCCCTGGGGACGGTTCACGGCCTGGATCTGGCCCCCGTGGGCGGTGACGATGCCTTTGCATATGGCCAGGCCCAGACCCGCGCCGGGTCGGCTGGTACCGGCCTCGCCCCGCGTGAGCTTCTCAAAGATCCTCTCCTCCTCGCCGGGTGCGATGCCCGGCCCCTGATCGGTCACCGAGAGGGTGAGGGACTTCCAGGCGGCCCAGGCCTTGATCTCCACTGGGGAGCCCGGCGGCGAATACTTCAAGGCATTGTCGAGGAGGTTCACCAGCACCTGCTCCATCAGGACGGCGTCCATGGCCACCAGGGGCAGGTCCTCCGGCAGCTGGGTGCGCACCCGTGTGGCTTCGGTCCCCAGCTCTCGGCGGTTGAGGACGGCACCCACCACTTCCTCCACGGGCATCCACTCCGTGCGCAGGACCAGGCTGCCGGACTCGAGTCGGGTGATGTCCAGCAGGTTGCTCACGAGGCGCTGCAGCCGCTGGGCCTCTTCCTGGGCGGAGAGCAGCAGGTCGCGGCGCACGGATTCGGATAGGTCGGGGGTCTCAAGGGCGGTGCTCACCGCACCCGTGATGACACCCAGCGGCGTCCGCAGGTCGTGGGACACCGAGCTGAGCAGGGCATTGCGGAGGCGTTCCTCATCGGCCCGGCGCCGGTCTGAGGAGCTCTGCTCTGCCAGGAGCGAGCGCTCCAGGGCCAGGGAAGTGTGGGAGGCGAAGGCCTCCAAGAGCTGGCGCTGATCTGGCTCGAGCCACTGGGGGGTGCCTTCCGGTAAGAGCCCGAGGATCCCAAGGTTTCCTTTGGAGCCTTTGAGGGGAAGGTAGGTGGCCCTGGCTCCCGGGAGCGTGAGGGTGCTCAAACCCGCGGGTTCGTCGTGCTCGTAGACCCACTGGGCCACCCCCCGCTCCTGCTCATTCAGGGGGAAGGCGAGCTGGTGCTGAGGGGCTTCCAGCATTCCGGTGGCATCCGGCAGCATGAGTACGGCGCGGCTCTGAAACTGGGTCGCCACGTTCTGGATGGCAGAGGCCACCAGGGCGGCGGTGCCGGTGCTTCGGGCCAGCTCCTGGCCCAGGTGGAAGAGGGCCTGAGTCCGCTGCTCCCGGGCGCGGGCCAACCGGGCCTGGGCCCGGATGCGCTCGGTGAGGTTGCCGATGACCACGCCCAACAGGAGCATCACGGAGAAGGTGCCGACATGCCTAAAATCCGCCACCGCGAAGGTGAAGTAGGGCGGCACGAAAATGAAGTCGAAGGCGGCCACGCTGAGCAGCGAAGCCAGCAGGGAGGGGCCTCGGCCGAAGCGGGTGGCGACGATGAGGATGCCCAGCAGGTAGATCATCACGATGTCGGCGAGCTCCGTGCGGCGGAAGACCAAGCCTGCCACTCCGGTTGCGATGACCACTGCGGTGGTGCTGAGCAGGTAGTTCCGCAGGGGACTGGTGAGGCGGGATCGGATGCCTGGGGCAACGGCCTCCTTTCCTGCCTCTCCGGTGATGACATAGACATCAATGTCACCACTGCTTCGGATGAGGTCATCCACCGTGGACCCGGCGAAGAGGTCGACCCACCTCGGGCGCGAGGGCTTGCCCACCACGATTTTGGTGATGTTGTGGTCCCGGGCAAAGGCAAGGATATCTTCGTCAGCACGGCCCGCGCCCTCGATGACGAAAGTCTCCCCGCCCAGCTTCTCCACCAGGCGCAGGTTCGCTTCCACCCGGATGCGCTCGGCCTCGCTGAACTTGAAGTGCCTGGGTGACTCGATGTAGAGGGCGATCCAGGGTGCGCTCAGGGCCCCGGCCATGCGGCGGGTGGAACGGATCAGGCGCTCGGAGAGTCCATCGGGTCCGACGCAGACAAGCAGGCGATCTCCGGCCGCCCAGGTCTTCCTGATGCCCTCGGACTCCATGTAGCGGCGCATCTGGGCATCGACGTTCTCCGCCGTGTGGCGCAACGCCAGCTCCCGCAGGGCCAGGAGGTTCCCCTTTCGGAAGAAGTGCTCCTGGGCATGGCGGGCCTGCTCCGGCATGTAGACCTTGCCTTCCCGCAGCCGCACCAGCAGCTCGTCCGGTGGCAGGTCCACCAGCTCGACTTCATCCGCGCGCGCCATGACCACATCCGGCACGTTCTCGCGGACGACGATGCCCGTGATCTGGGTGACCACATCCTTGAGGCTCTCTAGGTGCTGGACGTTCATGGTCGTGAAGACGTCGATGCCGGCGTCCAGCAGGTCCATGACGTCTTGCCAGCGTTTGGCATGGCGCGAGCCCTGGACGTTGGTGTGAGCCAGCTCATCCATGAGGATCAGTGCGGGCCGGCGGGCCAGGGCCAGTTCCAGGTCGAACTCGGGAAGGAACTGGCCCATGTAGGCCAGCTCCTTGCGAGGCAGGATCTCCAGGCCCTCGCATAGGGCCGCCGTCTCACTCCGGCCGTGGGTCTCCACGACGCCGACGACCAGATCTTCCCCAGCGGCCTTCCGCTCCCGAGCCTCGGAGAGCATGGCGAAGGTCTTGCCTACACCGGGCGCGGCGCCGAAGAAGACCTTCAGCCTCGCCCGCCCTTCGAGGGCTTCTGCCTCCTGCACCTGGCGGAGCAGCAGGTCGGGATCAGGCCGGCGGGGCTCGGACATGGGCCTAGCCTAGCGCAGCTCTGCCAGGGCGAGGTTCAACTTGAGGACATTCACCCGGGCCGCGCCCAGGAACCCCAGCTGAGGTGGCTCGGTGTGGCGGAGGACTAGGCTCTGGACCCGGTCCTCCGGGAGGCCACGGGCACGGGCCACTCGGCGGACCTGGAACAGGGCTGCGGCAGGCGTGAGGTGGGGATCGAGACCGCTGCCGCTCGCCGTGACCAGATCCACCGGGAAGGATCCCTGAGTCTCGGAGTCCAGGGATGCCAGGGCCTCCATCCGGGTTCGTGCGGCATTGCCCAGGGCGGGATTGGACGGCCCCAGGTTGGAACCCCCGCTGGCCATGGCGTTGTAGGGTCGCGGCTTGCCATCGGTGTCGAGGGTGGCTGAGGGGCGTGGCCAGAACAGGGCAGGGTCGGTACACTCCTGTCCGATGAGGGCAGAGCCCACCACCTCGCCGTTCTGGCGGATGAGGCTGCCCTCCGCCTGCCGGGGGAAGAAGGCCCGGGCTAGGCCCGTGACAGACAGAGGATAGGCGATGCCTGTTAGGGCCGCGAGGGCGAGGACACCAACCAGGGCGGGGCGGAGCTGGCCGGCAAGAAAGGGCGTGGACATGGTTGGCACCTCAGGCGGTGAAATGGAGGGTGACCAGGAGGAAGTCGATGACCTTGATGCCGGCGAAGGGCACCACCAGGCCCCCGAGGCCATAGACCAGTAAGTTGCGCTCGAGCAGGGCCGCCGCGCCAGCGGAGCGATACTGGACCCCCCGCAGTGCCAGGGGGATGAGCGCGACAATGATCAGGGCATTGAAGATCACGGCCGAAAGGATGGCGCTCTCCGGACTGTGCAACCCCATGACGTTGAATACACCCAGGGCCGGATAGGTGGCGGCGAAGGCCGCGGGCAGGATGGCGAAATACTTGGCCACATCGTTGGCAATGCTGAAGGTGGTGAGGGCACCCCGGGTCATGAGCATCTGCTTGCCGATCTCAACGATTTCGATGAGCTTGGTGGGATTGGAATCCAGGTCGACCATGTTGCCAGCCTCCTTGGCCGCCTGGGTTCCCGAGTTCATGGCCACGGCCACGTCGGCCTGGGCCAGAGCTGGCGCGTCGTTGGTGCCGTCCCCGGTCATGGCGACCAGCCGTCCGCCCGCCTGGTATTGCCGGATGAGATTCAGCTTGGCCTCGGGTGTCGCCTGGGCGAGAAAGTCGTCCACGCCAGCCTCCGCGGCGATGGCGGCGGCTGTAAGAGCATTGTCTCCAGTGATCATCACCGTCTTGATACCCATGGCGCGCAGGTCTGCGAACCGCTCCTTGATGCCGCCCTTCACAATGTCTTTGAGTTGGATCACGCCGAGGGCTTGGGGGTGCCCGGCCAGGCACTCCGCAACTACGAGGGGCGTGCCCCCAGCCTTCGATACCTGCTCCACGATGCGGCGGAGGCTCTCCGGGAAGGTTCCTCCTCTCGCCAGGAGATAATCCTCCACCGCTGAGGCGGCGCCTTTCCGGACCTCCCGGGCCTCACCGCCGACCACCAGATTCACACCACTCATGCGGGTCTGTGCGGTGAAGGGAATGAAGTGCGCCTCCAGGAGACGGAGGTCGCGTTCCCGGAGCCCGTGCTGGGACTTGGCCAGCACCACGATGCTCCTTCCCTCAGGCGTCTCGTCCGAGAGGGACGAGAGCTGGGCCGCATCGGCTAGGGCTTCCACGCCAAGGCCTTCGGCGGGAAGGAAGGCCACCGCTTCCCGGTTGCCGAGGGTGATCGTGCCGGTCTTGTCCAGCAGCAGCACGTCGACATCTCCGGCGGCCTCCACGGCGCGGCCGCTGGTGGCAATGACGTTGGCCTGGATCATCCGGTCCATTCCGGCGATACCGATGGCACTGAGCAGGGCGCCGATGGTAGTCGGAATGAGACAGACCAGGAGCGAGACAAGGACTGTCAGGCTTACGGGCGTTCCCTGCCCGGCGGCCCGGACGCTGAAGATCGAATAGGGCAGCAGGGTGGCGGTGGCCAGGAGGAACACCAGTGTGAGACCGGCCAGGAGGATGTCGAGGGCGATCTCATTGGGGGTCTTTTGCCGCTTCGCGCCTTCCACCATGGCGATCATCCGGTCCAGGAAGCTCTCTCCTGGATTGGCGCTGATGCGGATCACCAGCCAGTCCGATAGCACCAGGGTGCCACCGGTCACGGCGCTCCGGTCCCCGCCACTCTCCCGGATTACCGGAGCACTCTCGCCAGTGATGGCGCTCTCATTAACGGAAGCGACACCTTCGACCACTTCCCCGTCCCCGGGAACGGTCTCGTCGGCTCCCACCAGAACAAGGTCGCCGATGCGGAGATCAGGAGCAGCCACGAGGCTGGAGGGGCCCGTCCGGACCGGCGTTTGGAGGCGGCGAGCCTTCACATCCCGTCGGGATCGACGGAGGCTGTCGGCCTGGGCCTTGCCCCGGCCCTCGGCCATGGCCTCGGCGAAGTTGGCGAAGATGAGGGTGAACCACAGCCAAAGGGCGATGGCGAGAATGAAGCCGGGGCGGCCGTCGCCATGACCCAGCAGGGCCTGGAGTCCCAGTCCGGTGGTGAAGGCGCTGCAGACCCAGACCGTGAACATGACCGGGTTCCTGAACTGGTGCAGAGGGCTGAGTTTGCGGAGGGCATCAAGGACGGCCCGGCGGACCAGGTCTGCCTGAAGGAGGGGACGTGCCTGGGAAGGGGCGGGCAGGTTGGATCTCATCGGAGGCTCAGCTGTTCAGCAAGGGGGCCCAGCGCCAGGGCCGGCAGGAAGGTGAGGGCCCCCACCAGCAGCACCACCCCGACCAGGGTCGCCACGAAGAGCGGGGTGTGGGTCGGGAGGGTGCCGGGTCCTTTGGGCGTGATCTTCTTTCGGCCCAGGGAGCCCGCGAGAGCCAGGACCGGGAGAATGGTGCCGTAGCGGCCGATCAGCATGGCCAGGGCCAAGGTGAAGTTATAGAAGGGAGTGTTGGCGTTCAGGCCCGCAAAGGCGCTGCCGTTGTTGTTGGCGGCGCTGCTGAAGGCGTAGAGCACCTGGGTGAAGCCATGCGGGCCAGGATTCGAGATGGAGCTCAGCGCCGAGGGCAGGAGCACGCCTGCAGCCGTGCCCACCAGCACGATGGCGGGGGGCAGCAGGATGGCGATGGAGACCATCTTCATCTCGAAGGCCTCCAGCTTTTTCCCCAGGTACTCGGGCGTGCGACCCACCATGAGGCCGCTGATGAACACGCCCACCATGGCGAAGAGCAGCATGCCGTAGAGCCCGGATCCGACCCCGCCGAAGACCACCTCCCCCAGTTGCATGAGCCAGAGCGGAAGCAGGCCACCCAGCGGTGAGAGGGAGTCGTGCATGCCGTTCACGGCCCCGCAGGAGGCGGCCGTGGTGGCGGTCGCAAAGAGGCTGGTGCCAGCCACTCCGAAGCGCACTTCCTTGCCCTCCATGTTGCCAGCGGGTTGGAGCACACCGACGCGGGTCAGCTGTGGGTTCGGCCTTGCCTCCAGTGTGGAGACCATCGCCAGGGCTCCCAGGAAGAGCAGGGTCATGGCCGCCAGCAGAGCCCAGCCCTGCCGGCGATCCTTCACCAGACGGCCGAAGGTGTGGCAGAGGCCTGCGGGGATCAGGAGGATCGCCAGGGTCTGAAGGAAGTTGCTCAAGGGGGTCGGGTTCTCGAAAGGGTGTGCGGCATTGGCGTTGAAGAAGCCGCCCCCGTTGGTTCCCAGCATCTTGATGGCCACCTGGGAGGCGACGGGGCCGACGGCGATGAGCTGCCCGGAGGCGGTGCGGATCGCCCCCGAGAGCGTCTGGACCACGCCCTGGGAGACCATTACCAGCGCGAACACCAGAGAGAGCGGGAGCAGGATATAGACGGTGCTACGAACCAGATCCACCCAGGCGTTCCCCAGGGACTCTGACTCGCGCCGGGCGAAGCCGCGGATGAGTGCAGCCAGCACGGCGAGGCCTGTGGCCGCCGACAGGAAGTTCTGCACCGCGAGGCCCGCCATCTGGGCCAGGTAGCTCAGCGTGGTCTCTCCGGAGTAGGCCTGCCAGTTGGTGTTCGTGGTGAAGCTCACAGCAGTATTGATCGCCAGATCCGTGGCCACAGGACCCATGTGGTCTGGATTCAGGGGCAGCAGGGCCTGGGCTTTGAGCAGGGTGTAGAGCGCCAGACCACCGATCAGGTTGAAGAGCAGGATCGCGAGGGCGTAACTGCGCCACCCCATGTTCTCGTCGTGGACGCCCATCAGGCGGAGCAGACCACCTTCCAGGGGGCCCAGGACCGGATGAAGAAAGGTGCGCTCACCCTCGAGAACTCGGCCCATGAAACCGCCCATGGGCACTGAAAGGAGCAACAGGAACAGCAGATAGAGCACGAACTGCAGCCAGGCGGGGCTCACTGGAACTTCTCCGGCATCAACAGGGCGACCACGAGGTAGGCCATCAAGCCCAGGGCGAGGATGAGGGCGAGCAGGAGCGTGGGACTCATGGAATCACCTGGGAGGACTGGCTGAACTGGACCAGCAGCCAGATCAGCAGAGGAAGGAACATGATCACCAGCAGCCAATGGGCTTCGGAGCGACTCTCCAGACTGGTCTCTCGCGGAGTTCGCATCGAATCGAGCCCCAGGATAGAGGTGAGCAGGGCCATGGGCAGGAACCAGGGCAATACGATGTGCATAGAACCTCCAGTTGTAGGGCTTAAGCACCAGGAGTCAGAGCTGGGAGGGCTGCTGGTGCCGGAGATTTTGGCCAACGCCACAGGATGGTTCCGAAGGGCGTTAAGACGCTGTTAGGAGTTCGGCCCGGGGCGTTAGGTTGTTGTTGGGATGCCGGCTTCCTGGTCCAAGGAGTCGCAGTGCCTGGGTTCCGGACGCAGGCCTCGTCCCAATTCCTAACACCGCCTTAACGCCCTGCATGGGCAACCTATAAACCTACTCACCTGCTTTGAGAGGGGGGGGTAAGGCGAGGTTGCCGGCGCCGACGGCAGCATCGTTCCAGGTCCAATGGCCCGCATTTCCAGGAAGCCCACCTCATGCCCAACTTCCGAACCCTCCTTCTGGGCCGCCGCCTTGCCAGCGAAGAGAGCCACGAGACTCGGATCAGCAACCCCATCGCACTCGCGGTGTTCAGCTCCGACGCGCTGTCTTCCGTGGCCTACGGCACCCAGGAAATCATGGCGCCCCTCACGGCGGCCATTGCGATCTTCGGCGCCGGGGTCCTGGGCTGGTCCTGGTGGGTGGCCATCGGCATCGTGGGCCTGCTGCTGGTGCTGAACGTCAGCTACCGCCAGACCATCCACGCCTATCCCAGCGGGGGCGGCGCCTACCTGGTGGCCAAGGACAACCTGGGGGAGGTCGCGGCCCAGACCGCGGGGGCCTCGCTGCTCATCGACTACATCCTGACCGTGGCCGTGTCCGTGTCCGCCGGCGTGTCCGCCATCGTCTCTGCCTTCCCTGGTATGGAGGCCCACCGCGTGCTCCTTGCCGAGGTCATCATTGGCTTCATCGGCCTCATGAACCTGCGGGGCGTGAAGGAGAGCGGACTGATCTTCAGCCTGCCCACCTACGGTTTTGTGATCTGCATCTTGGGCCTGCTGGCCAAGGGCTTCTGGAACGTCGCCACCGGCCATGAGGTCGTGGTCGCCCACGCTGCGCCGGTCCACCTGGAGGGCACCTCGAAGCTGGCTGTGCTCTGGCTGCTGGCCCGGGCCTACAGCGCCGGCTGCACGGCCCTGACCGGTGTGGAGGCCATCAGCAACGGCGTGACGGCCTTCAAGGAGCCGGTCTCCCACAATGCCTCCAAGACCATGACCTGGATGGTGGTGCTGCTGGGCACCATGTTCCTCGGCATCACCTACCTGACGAACCACTACGGGCTCACCTACCAGCCGGACTCGCCCGAGACCCTGCTGTCCCAGCTGACCCGCATCATCCTGGGCGGCGCCGAGCACGGCCTGCCGAAGCTGATCTACCTCACCAGCACGGGCTTCACCATGGCCATCCTGGCCCTGGCCGCGAACACCGCCTATGCGGACTTCCCGCGGCTGGCGGCGCTCCATGCCCGGGACGGCTTCCTACCTCGGCAGTTCACCAGCCAGGGCGATCGCCTGGTCTTCTCCAACGGCATCTTCATCCTCTCCCTGGCGGCGGGCTTCCTCGTCCTGCTCTTCGGGGCCAAGGAAGACCACCTGCTGCCCCTCTACGCCGTGGGAGTCTTCCTGGGCTTCACCATCAGCCAGACCGGCATGGTGGTACGCTGGTTCCGCCTCAAGGGCAAGGCGTGGCGGTTGAAGGCGGTTGTGAACGGACTGGGCGCCGTAACGACCCTGATCGTCATGCTGGTCATCGCCGTGACGCGCTTTGCCCACGGGGCCTGGATCGTCATTGTGCTCGTGCCGGTGCTGGTGTTCACCTTCTTCAACATCCACCGGCACTACATCCGTATCAAGTCCCTCCTCGCCGCCAGCCGGGTGGACTACTTCGGCCCCCGGCGGAACCGCGTGGTGGTGCTGGTCTCCGGCATCCACGCCGGGGTGGTGCAGGCCCTCAACTACGCCAAGGTGATTGCCGAACATGGCGAGGTGGAGGCCCTGACCATCGACTTTCCAGATGAGCACGGACGGGATAGCGCCGCCCTGGAGAAGCTGCGGGCAGACTGGCCCCGCTACTGCGAGGGCATCCCTCTCCGCTCGCTGCGCAGCCCTTTCCGCAAGGTCGTCGAGCCCATCGTGCAGGAGCTGGACCGCATGCGCATGGTGGAGCCGGAATACACGCTCACCGTAATCCTGCCCGAGTTCGTGACCGGCCATTGGATGGAGAACGTTCTGCACAACCAGACGGCCTGGCGCCTCAAGGGAACACTGCTGCGTAAGCCCAAGATCATCGTCATCTCCGTCCCCTATCATGTGGACCCCCTCGCGGAGTAGGCCCGGCCCCCCCCGCCCAGGAACTTCCTGCTGACGGCCAGGGCAGGGGATCCTATCCTGGGGGATTGACCCTGAAAGGTGACCCATGACCCGAGCCCTGCTGCAGACCGACAAAGGCGACATCAACATCGAGCTGTTCTCCAAGGAGGCCCCGGGCACCGTGGCCAACTTCGTGAAGCTCATCGAGGCCGGCTTCTACGACGGCCTGGCCTTCCACCGCGTGATCCCGGATTTCATGATCCAGGGCGGCTGCCCCAATAGCCGCGAGGGTGCCTCCGGGCACGCCGGCACCGGCGGTCCCGGCTGGAAGATCCCCTGCGAGACCGCGGGCAACCCCCACCAGCACCAGCTTGGCGCCCTCTCCATGGCCCACGCGGGCAAGAACACGGGCGGCAGCCAGTTCTTCGTGGTGAACGGTGACCGCCGCAACGTGGCTCACCTGGACGGTGTCCACACGGTCTTCGGCCAGTGCGTAGGCGAGGCGGACATCGCCGTGGTGAAGGCCATCCGCGGCGACGACCGGATCATCAAGGCTACGGTCACCGAGGCCTAACAGGGCGTCAACCCCGCACAGAATCGGGCGGCTCGGCCGCCCGATTCTGTGTTGGGAAAAGCGAAGGAGGGGGCATGACCCTGGCCAGGTGCGGGTGGTGCGGGAGTGATCCGACCTATGTGGCCTACCACGACGAGGAGTGGGGGGTTCCGGTCCATGACGACCGGCGGCTCTTCGAGAAGCTGGTGCTGGAAGGGGCCCAGGCGGGCCTCAGCTGGATCACCATCCTCCGGAAGCGGGAGACCTACCGCAGGCTCTTCCACGGTTTCGAAGTGGCGCGGGTGGCGGCCCTGACCGACGCTGAGCTGGAGGCGATCCTCCTGGACCCGGGCATCGTGCGAAACCGCCTGAAGGTCTTCGGGGCGCGGAAGAATGCCCGGGCCTTCCTGGCGGTGCAGGCCGAGTTCGGCAGCTTCGACACCTTTCTCTGGGCCTTCGTAGGCGGGAAGACTCAGGTCAACCACCCGGAGACCCTGGCGGACCTCCCCGCGGTGTCCCCGGAGGCCGAGGCCCTGAGTCGGGCCTTGAAGAAGCGGGGGTTCACCTTCGTGGGGCCCACGATCATGTACGCCTACCTCCAGTCCATGGGCCTGGTGGATGATCACGTGGCCACCTGCTGGCGACGTCAGGGAGGCGGCCTCGCGGACCGGGCCTCGGCCCGGTAGACTGGAAGGCTCGGAGCTCATGTGTCCAAGCCCTTTTATGTCACCACGCCCATCTACTACGTGAACGACCGCCCCCACATCGGCCACACCTACACCACGGTGCTGGCGGACGTGGTCGCCCGGTTCCACCGCATGCGGGGGGAAGAGGTCTATTTTCTCACGGGCACCGACGAACACGGCCAGAAGGTGGAGAAGGCCGCGGCGGCCCGGGGCATCACCCCCAAGGCTCTGGCCGACGAGGTCGTGGCCAACTACACGGACCTCTGGCAGCGCATGGGCATGACCCACTTCCGGCTCATCCGTACCACGGATCAGGACCACAAGGATCAGGTGCAGCGCCTCTTCAAGCGTCTGCTGGACAAGGGCGACATCTACAAGGCCACCTACAAGGGCCTCTACTCGGTCAGCGACGAGGCCTACGTCACCGAGCTGCAGGCCAAGGAGCTGCAGGCCCAGGGGCTGGCCCACCAGCTGGTGGAGCTGGAGGAGGAGACCTACTTCTTCCGCCTCAGCGCCTACCAGGATCGCCTGCTGGCCTACTTCGAGGCGCATCCCACCTTCGTGCAGCCGGACTTCCGCTTCAACGAGGTGAAGCGCTTCGTGGAGGGTGGCCTCCAGGACCTGTCCATCAGCCGCACCAGCATCAGCTGGGGCATCCCCGTGCCCGGCGACGAGAAGCACGTCATCTACGTGTGGTTCGACGCGCTGCTGAACTACCTCTCGGCCTGCCCGGGCAACTGCTGGCCCCCGGACCTGCAGCTCGTGGGCAAAGACATCCTCCGCTTCCACGCGGTCTACTGGCCGGCCTTCCTCATGTCTGCGGGTCTGTTCCTGCCCGAGACCATCCTGGCCCACGGCTGGTGGCTCATGGGCGATGACAAGATGTCCAAGAGCAAGGGCAATGTGGTGCGCCCGGACACCCTGCTGCGCTTCGGCAACGACGCCCTGCGCTTCTTCTTCATGCGCGAGATGCAGGTCGGCCACGACCGCGGCTTCTCCTACGAGGGCTTCATGGACCGACTCAACGCCGATCTCGCCAACGGGCTGGGCAACCTGGCCTCGCGCACCCTCAGCATGATCCAGCGCTACCGTGGCGGGCTGGTGCCCATGCCTTCGGTTCTAGATGAGCAGGACCAGGAGCTGGCGACCCGGCTGCTGGAGGTCTTCCCGGAATACCTGGAGAAGGCCCGCGCCAACGACTTCCACGCGGCCCTGGACGCCCTCTGGTCCTACCTGCGGGCCCTGGACGGCTACATCGTCAAGGCCGAGCCCTGGAAGCTGGCCAAGGACCCCGCCAACGATCCCAAGCTGGACGCGGTTCTGGCCAATCTGTACCGGGCCCTGCGCGCCACCGCCCTGCTGGTGGCCCCGGTGATGCCGGGCCTGGCCCAGAGCCTCTGGGAGAGCCTGGGCCACACCGACCAGGTCGGGGCGCGGACCTTCCACGGCTTCGCCCTGGACGGCCCCGCCATCGGTCCCATCGGCGAGTCCAAGGCCCTGTTCCAGCGCATCGACAAGGAGAAGGAAATGAGTGAACTCGAGGCCGCGGCGGCCCCCGTCGAGGCCAAGCCCACCCTGGATGTGCCCGAGATCCGCGAGACCGTGGACGCGGAGAGCTTCTTCAAGGTGGATCTGCGCGTGGGCCGGATCCTCGAGGCCGAGCGCGTCCCCAAGAGCGACAAGCTGATCAAGATGAAGGTGGACCTCGGCATCGAGCAGCGCACCATCGTGGGCGGCATCGGCAAGGCCTACGAGCCCGACCAGCTGCTGAACCGGCTGGTGGTGGTGGTGGCCAACCTGGCGCCCCGGAAGCTCATGGGCATCGAGAGCCACGGCATGCTTCTCGCCGCCAGCGACAACGCCAGCAAGCCCTACCTGGTGGCGCCGCCGGACGACGCCCAGCCCGGCTTCCTGGTCAAGTGAGGCAGCCGGTCTTCACCTTCGAGGCGGAGATCCTCACGGACGCCCCCTTCGAGCAGGTCGCCGCCCGGCTGCAGGCCCTGGGCTCTCCCGCCGAGCTGCGTAGCCTGAAGGCGTTCCGCCACTGGCAGCCTGTGGAGGTTGCCGCCGATGCGCTCAGCCTGCGCTGGGAGCGCTCCCGGGCCGGCGCCCTCGAGCAGGGCCACATCCTGATCCGACCTGACGACCGGGGCGCCCACCTGCGGCTGGAGGGCCGCCTGAAGGGCTGGAGCGGCTTCCTGCTGCTGGGTCTGCTGCGCTGGCGCACGGACCGTCTGCTCGACCGCTTCGTGGAGGATCTGTGAAGTTCTATAGCTGGAACGTGAACGGCTTCCGGTCGGTGCTCAAGAAGGGCTTCATGGACTGGCTGGAGGAGGCGGAGCCGGACGTAATCTCGCTCCAGGAGATCCGCGCGGAGTGGGAAGAGGTGGACCTGGACGTGCGCCGGCAGCTGGAGAGCGCCTACGACGTCTGCTGGTTCCCCGCCAGCAGCAAGAAGGGCTACGCGGGCTCCGCCACCCTCACCAAGAAGGAGCTGGGCTTCAGCCACGCCAAGGGCATGGGCATCGCCGCCTACGACGCCGAGGGGCGCATCATCGTGTCCCGGAAGGACCACCTGGTCTTCATCGCAGGGTATTTCCCGAACGCCTCCTCGGGCCTGGTGCGCCTGCCGTTCAAGCGCCAGTTCGCGAAGGATCTGGCGGCCCTGGTGGCGCAGCACCACGCGGCGGGCGACGAGGTCATCCTGGTGGGCGACATGAACGTGGCCCCCGAGGAGCTCGACCTGGCCCGGCCCAAGGACAACACCAAGAACCCAGGCTTCACGCCCGAGGAGCGGGAGGACTTCAAGCTCTACCTGGAGGCGGGCCTGGGAGATGTGTTGCGCGAGCGGCATCCCGGCGAGCCTGGCCTCTACACCTGGTGGACCGCCCGAGGCGGCGCCCGGGAGCGGAATGTGGGTTGGCGCATCGACCTCTTCCTGGCCAGCCGCCCCCTGCTGGCCCGCGTGACCGACGCCCGCATCCACGCCGATGTGCTGGGGTCGGATCACTGTCCCATCAGCCTGGAGTTGACCTAGGTTCCTCTGGACCCTCGGGGAAGCGGGCCACCCTGCACGCCCCTCCTCTCCGCAGGGAGGGTTCGTTGGTTCAGAAGCGGAAGAGCGCTGAGGCTTTCAACCCTGAGATGTTGTACCTGAACCGGGCTTCGTAGTCGCCCGACCTGACGCGTTGGATGTCGATGAGGGTGCGCTCGACTCCGAGGCCAATGCCGTAGTGCTGGCTGGGGAACCAGTTCGCGGTGATGCCGAGCACGTTCATCCCCCCCCGGAAGTCCCCCGTAGAGATGAAGAAGGGGCGGAGATATCCGGACATGAACCAGTCCTTGGAGATGCGACCGTCGATCTGGAAGGCGAGGAGCGGCACGGGGAGGTCGAAGCTGCCGGACTTGCCAGCGCTGGTCGTAACCGCACCCGTGACGGCATTGGTCACCGTGCCCGTCGCGCTGAGGCCCATCCCGATATGGAGGTAGCTGATGCCACCGCCGACAGACATCTCTAGATCTCCGCCCTCATAAAAACCATACCGGTATCCCAGGTAGGGGAAGGTGGTGTCAAAGGTGGCTCGCACCTTTGCATTGGCAGCGAAGGTGTAGTCGCCCCAGCTGATGTCGCGGGTGATCGTCCTGTCTCCGATGCGGTTGATGGCCATGTAGCCCACATCCAGCAGGTGTCGAGGGGCCATGCGCCAACTGCCATCGACGGCCCAGGCCTGCTTCTGGACTGGGATGTCAAAGGTATCCTCGAAATTGATGCCCACGGAGGCCCCTAGGGCACCCCTCCGAACCAGCCGGGCCTCGGTGTCGATGCTCACGAACTGCCAGCTGGCGCTTGCGTAGAACTTATTGGGCGTCTCGAAGGCACCCTGGCCACGCAACGCCGACTGCGCGGCTAGGCCAGCCAGTCCAATGATTACAAGGTGCGGAAGGGAGGTGCTTCGCATGCTGTCTCCGGTAACATCCTGACTCATCATAGGTTCTGTTTCGCCGAGGCGTAATAAACTTGCCTGTGGAGGAGGTTAGGCCCCCCGCGTGGGCGGCCAATCGCTAGATGGTTTGGCTAAGAATTTGTTTCAAGATACTTATAATCAATTAATACAATAAATATGACCCATATGAAGGCAGAGGGCCCTGAGCGGGGCCCTCTGCCTTTATTGGCCTCCTCGCTGAATTGTGTGGGTAACCCTTTTTGCTGCTGATGGCATTTGAGGGGGCGATGTGGGAATCGCGCAGCGATTTCCAGCCGAAGGCCTGGGTGTGGGAAGGACGCGGACCCGAAGGGCGAGC
>CAIZZF010000021.1 GCA_903937385.1 uncultured Holophagaceae bacterium
ACTTTCCGATCCACACCAGCCTGATCGAAGGCGTGAACAACAAGATCAAGCTCATCAAGCGCATTGGCTACGGCTACCGGGACGATGCCTACTTCTTCCTCAAAGTCCGCTCAGCCTTCCCCGGAATTCCCGGATGAACCTTTTTTTTGGTTCTTCCGGGGTTTCTGGGAATGCCAGCTCTCCATGGATTCACCCAGTTCGTGGGAGAAGGGCAACCACTCTCCCAGCGGATGCGGAGATGGCTGAGGGTCGCAGAGAACAGCGGTGGACACCCCCTCGGCCAAGGCCTCTAGGCGCTGCGGGCGGCTAGCCCGAAGCCCTCAGCGCCCCTCCGCCCCCCTCGTCTTTTCGCTGCGAGAGTGGTTGCTTTTGCCTGAACGTGCGGAGAACACACAGGGGGAGGGGTTGGCGTTTCTTGGTTCTTCCCCGAAATCCTAGCTGACCCTTTTTTGGTAGGCCACCTCAGTGCCCTGCAGCGGCCTTGGCCTTGGGCTTCTCGGCGCCCTTCTCGCGGGGCTGGGCTTTCTGGTGCTTGGTCTCGGCGGCTTCGGTGGCGGCGGACACGACGACGATGGAGATGCGGCGGTTCTGGGGATCCTTGGCGTCCTTGCCCTCGAGGGGGATGGTGTCGCCGTAGCCCGTGACGCGCCGCACCTGGCCCGGGCGGAGGCCGCCGGCGGCGCTCTCCATGACCCGGCGGGCGGCGTTGGCCCGGTCGGAGCTGAGCTCCCAGTTGGTGTAGGCCCGGTTGGAATACTGGGAGGAGTCCGTGTGCCCGCCGATGACCACCCGGTTGGGCAGCTTGCCCAGCTCCCGGGCGATCTCTTTGAGGATCGACAGGGTGTAGCTCTTCAGGGTGGCGCTGCCGGAGTCGAAGAGCACCTGGGCCGCCTTGTCCTGGATCTGGATGCGCAGGCCCTCGTCGGTGAAGTCCATGCTGATCTGGTCCTGGAAGGCCTGGAGCAGCTCGTCCTGCTGGAAGGCCTTCTCGATGGACTCCGCCGTGGCCTCCATGGTCTTCCGCTCCTCGGCTGCGGCCCCCGGAGAGTCCGCATTGGCGTCCGTGCCCCCGTCGCCATCGGGTCCCGGCGCCATGCCCCGGCCCCCGGGCAGGATGCCCTTGCCGTGGTCCGCCAGGATCTCCTTGCCCCGGTCCGTGTTGAAGAAGTTGGCGTCCTGGAACATCCCGGCGATGCCCGCCTTGGTGTTCGCGTTCGCGCTGCTGAGCAGCCACATCAGCAGGAAGAAGGCCATCATGGCCGTCACCAGATCCGCGTAGGCCACCTTCCAGGCGCCCCCGTGGGCCGCCGCGTGGCCCCCCTTCTTCTTGACGTAGCGGATTTTGACTTCGGCGGGGGCTTGCTGCTCAGACATCGCCGCTACCTCGGCTTGATCTGCCGTACGACTTCCTCTAACTCACCCGACCCTGGCCGCTCCGTGGAAGGGATGTTGCGGCGGGCGAACTCCACGGCGGTGATGGGGGCTGCCCCGTTGCCGAAGCTGGTGAGGCCGGCGCGGATGCAGTTGAAGTAGTAGGCCTCAAGGCCGTTGATGGCGTCGATGTTCTTGGCCAGGGGCTGGAACACGCCGTAGGCCAGCAGGATGCCCAGGAAGGTGCCCACCAGGGCCGCGCCGACCTTGGCGCCGATGATGTTTGGTGGCTGGTCCAGGAAGCCCATGGTGATGACCACACCCATGACGCAAGCCACGATGCCGAAGGCGGGAAAGGCATCGGCGAGGGCACCCATGGCGGCGCCGGGGGCCGCGTTCTCCGCATGGTGGACGTCCAGGTCCGCGTCCATGACCATGTCGATCTCATCCATCTTGGCACTGCCGTTGATCAGCAGCTTCATGGAGTCGCAGAAGAAGTCCATGGCGTGGTGGTTGCCGGTGAAGGTCGGATACTTCTTGAAGATGGACGAGTTGTGCGGGTCATTGACGTCCTGCTCCAAGGCCAGGAGGCCGCCCTTCTTGATGTTCACGTAGATCTCGTACTGCATCATCAAAGCTTCCATGTAGACGGGCTTGGTGTAGGGGCTGCCCTTCAGGGGCTTGGCCAGATCCCCGGCCACCCGCTTGATCAGGTTCAGGGGGTTGGCCGCCAGGAAGGCCCCGGCGCCGGCGCCGAAGATGATGAGTCCTTCGGCGGGCAGGGGGTGCAGCAGGGTAGGTATGCTGCCGCCTTCCATCAGGTAGCCCCCGATGACTGCGACGAATACCACCGCCAACCCGATCAGAAAAAACATGCTGCAGCTCCTGCCGATTTCATCGGTCAGGAGGGGCCAGGGCTGAATTCTGGACACGAAATGCAGGGCCACGCCTGCCACAATGAAAGCATTCGGAGGATTTATGACCCCAGCCAGCCCCGCCCTCGGCCCCGTCGGCAGCTATGTGAAGCACCACTTCCGGCACTTCAACGCCGCGGCCCTGGTAGACGCCGCCGAGGGCTACCGGGTCTACCTCGAGCAGGGCGGCCGGATGATGGTCACCCTGGCCGGGGCCATGAGCACCGCCGAGCTGGGTCTCTCCTTCGCCGAGATGATTCGTCAGGACAAGGTGCACCTCATCGTCTGCACCGGCGCCAACCTGGAGGAGGACATCTTCAACCTGGTGGCCCACGATTTCTACGAGCGGGTGCCCCACTACCGCGACCTCACCCCCCAGGACGAGGCGGACCTGCTGGCCCGGCACATGAACCGCGTGACCGACACCTGCATCCCGGAGATGGAGGCCATGCGCCGCATGGAGAAGGCCATGCTGGACGTCTGGACCCGGGCCGACCAGGCGGGCGAGCGCTACTTTCCCCACGAGTTCTTCCAGCAGGTGCTGAAGTCCCGCGTGCTGGAACCCTCCTTCCAGATCGACCCCAAGCACTCCTGGATGCTGGCCGCCCTCGAGAAGAACGTGCCCATCGTCGTCCCCGGCTGGGAGGACAGCACCCTGGGCAACATGTACGCGGCGGCCGTGATCCGCGGCGAGATCAAGAACGTCCACACCGTGCGCACCGGCATCGAGTACATGACCTGGCTGGCCCAGCACTACCAGGACGTGACCAAGACCGCGACCCTGGGCATGTTCCAGATCGGCGGCGGCATCGCCGGGGACTTCCCCATCTGCGTGGTGCCCATGCTGCACCAGGACCTGGAGCTGACCCACGTGCCGCTCTGGGGCTACTTCTGCCAGGTGAGCGACTCGACCACCAGCTACGGCTCGTACTCGGGCGCCGTGCCCAACGAGAAGATCACCTGGGGCAAGCTGGGCATCGACACCCCCAAGTTCATCGTCGAGAGCGACGCCACCATCGTCGCGCCACTGATCTTCGCCTATCTGCTCGGCTGGTAAAGAGAACCACGCTCGCAGAGGGGCGCGGAGAAGGCAGAGGTTGCTGAGGAATGTTCCTCTCCTCTGCCTTCTCGGCCTTCCTCCACGACCCTCCGCTCTCTCAGCGCCCCTCCGCGAGGGTTTTTTGGGGCTCTACAGGTCCCAAACCAGCAGCCGCGCCCCTTCGCGTCCGGCCACGGGGATGGTGCGCTGGGGGGTTTCGCCGGGCACTTCGAAGCTGTGGCTGATGAAGCGGCTGCCGGGCTTCAGCTCGCGGCGGGCCTTGGCCCAGAGGGCGGGCATGGGCACCGGGGACAGGAAGGCGTAGGCCACGTCAGAGGCCGCGAGGTCTATGCGCCAGAGGCTTCCCAGGCGGATGGTGGCATTCGGTAGCGGCAGGCAGCGCAGCCAGGCCACCAGCCAGGTGAGGGGCGAGGCTTCGATGCCCGTGAAGCGACCATCGGGCCGGACCCGGGCCAGATGGGCCACCGGTCCGCCAAAGCCGCAGCCCAGGTCCACGAAGGCGAAGCCCGGGCGCTCGGGCAACAGGCCCTCCAGCTTCACCCAGGCATCCCGGCTGGCGTGGTAGAGGGGCACGCGGGTCAGCAGGCCCCCGCCAAAGACCAGCGCCAGGGCCAGGAACAGGACCAGATAGACCCAGGCGGGCAGCGTCAGGCCCCAGAGCGCCCGAGCCAGGAAGGGCAGCACCGCCTGGAGGATGATCCAGCGGACCTCCAGGGCCAAGGCCCGGGACAGGAAGACCGCCCCCACCGCCTGCAGGAGCACCCACACGAAGCCCGGCAGCCGCAGCCCCAGGCGTGCCAGCACCACCACCCCCGCGAAGGCCAACCCCTGCGCCAGGAGGGCACGGAGGACCGGAGGCAGGCGGTGGAGGAGGAAGAGCGACATGCTCCTATGCTAATCGGATGACCATCGGCCGCTTCGCCCCATCGCCCACGGGGGTCCTCCACCTGGGCAACCTCCGCACGGCGCTGGCCTCGTGGCTGTCGGCCCGAGCACCCGGCGGCCGGTGGCTCATCCGCATGGAGGACGTGGACGGGCCCCGCTGCAGCCCGAGACTCGGCGAGCTCCAGCTGGGGGACCTGGCGGCCCTGGGCCTCCACTCCGATGGCCCCGTGCTCTGGCAGTCCCAGCGGACCAAGGCCTACCGCGCGGCCCTGGCGGCGCTCCACGGGGCGGGCCGCCTGTATCCCTGCGTCTGCACCCGGAAGGACTTGCAGTCCCTGGCCTCCGCACCCCATGCGGAGGACGGCCTGCGCCCCTACCCCGGCCGCTGCCGGGGCCGGACCTGGGATGGGGCTGAGGCCATGGCCATGGGTTCACTCCAGAGCCATGGCGGGGGTCCGGGGGGACTTCAGCCGCAAGGCGGCCAGGCGGTCCCCCCGGAGGACATTGGCGCCTTGCGCTTGCGGCTGCCCGAGGGGAGCCTCACCTGGACGGACCTCCTGCTGGGACCCCAGGCCGATGACCCCGCGGCCCTCACCGGGGATCCCCTGCTCTTCCGCCGGGACGGTTGCTTCGCCTACCACCTGGCTGTGGTGGTGGACGATGGCGCCCAGGGGATCACCGAGGTGGTCCGCGGGGCCGACCTGCGCCCGGTCACCGCCACCCAGGTTCGGCTCCAGGAGGCCCTGGGCCTGCCCCGCCCCGCCTATGCCCACCTGGGGATGGTCACCGCCCCGGATGGCAGCCGCCTGGGCAAGCGCGCCGGCGCCCTGGGCCTGGCCGCCCTGGCGGACCGGGGCGTCGACACGGCACAGGTGCTCGGCTGGCTCGGCTGGAGCCTGGGCTGCCAAGTCACCCCCGACCCCTGCCGGGCCGAGGACCTCATCCCCGCCTTCAGTTGGGACCGAGTCCCTCCGGGCGACCTCGCCGTGCCCGCCGCGTGGTGCTGACAGAGGGCGAGAAGGCTAAAGAAGTTGGATAAGCGGAGGCGGCGGAAGAGCAGAGGAAAGCGGAGAAAAGCCTTGTCCTGTCTTGCTTTTCTCCGCCCCTCGGCAGTCCTCCGCTTATGGAGATCTTTTTACAGAAAAAGACCCGGCTCGCCGGGTCTTTTTTCTTGCGAATGGGTAGATCGCTTAGGCCAGCTTGTTCACTTTCAGAGCCAAGCGGGACTTGGTGCGGTCGGCGGCGTTCTTGTGCATGACGCCCTTGCGGCAGGCCTTGTCGACCAGGCCCTGGGTCAGGGGCAGCTGCGTGGCGGCCTCGGCCTTGTTGCCGGCTTCAACCACGGTCAGGAATTTCTTGACGGCGGTCTTCAGCTCCGAGCGGTTGCTGCGGTTGTTGAGGCGGACCTCAGCATCGCGGCGGGCTTTCTTGACGGCAGACTTGTGATTGGCCATGGTTCGGGTCTCCAGCTCCCGGGGCAGTCCTTCGGGAAGCGCGAATAACCATCCTATCGCAAGCAGCCCTTGGGTCAAGCGGAAAAGACCGACTCCAGACCCCATTCGCCCCTTCCCGATTGGCCCGCGCCGGGGCATCCTGATGGGAGGCGAATGGCCTCCCGAGAAGGGTGGGGTCATGCCGCAACAGAAACTGGAGTCCGTCGAGGAGCTCGCCGCGAAGGCCAAGGCCATTCGCAGGGATGCCCTGCTGCAGGTCTACAAGGCCCAGAGCGGTCACCCCGGGGGCAGCCTCAGCTGGGTGGACATCGGCGTGGCGCTCTACTTCCACGAGATGACCGTGTTCCCCGAGGATCCGACCAACCCCGCCCGGGACCGCTTCGTGCTGTCCAAGGGCCACGCCTGCCCCACCCAGTACGCCCTGCTGGCGCACCAGGGCTTCTTCCCCCGGACCGAGCTGGAGACCTTCCGCCGCTACCCGACGCGCCTCCAGGGGCACGCCGAGAACCATGCCACGCCGGGCGTCGAGGTCACCACCGGCAGCCTGGGCCAGGGCCTGCCCCAGGCGGTGGGCATCGCCATCGGCCTCAAGGTGCAGCAGGCGCCCCAGCGCGTCTATTGCGTGGTGGGGGACGGCGAGAGCCAGGAAGGCATCATCTGGGAGGCGGCCATGGCCGCGCCCCACCACAAGCTGGACAACCTCTGCGTCTTCCATGACCTCAACGGCCTCCAGATCGACGGCGAGGTGAAGAAGGTCATGAACATCAACCCCGTGCCGGACAAGTGGCGCGCCTTCGGCTGGGCCGTGAAGGAGATCGACGGCCACGACTTCACCCAGATCCTGGAGGCCCTGGCCTGGGCCCGCACCGTGGTGGGTCAGCCCGTGATGATCTGCGCCCGCACCGTCAAGGGCAAGGGCGTGAGCTTCATGGAGAACCAGGCTGGCTGGCACGGCGTGCCGCCCAAGCCCGAGGAATTCGAAAAAGCCATGGCCGAGCTGGCCGACTGAACCCTGAGGAACCCCCGAGCATGGATGCCCTGAGAACCACCTTCGAACAGCACCTGGCGGCGGCCCTGCCCGGCGTGGAGATCACGCTGGAGCGGCCCAAGTCCGGCGAGCTGGGCGACCTCGCCTTCCCCTGCTTCCGCGCCGCCAAGCAGCTGGGCAAGAACCCCGTGCAGCTCTCCCAGGAGCTGGCCGCGGGCATCCGCATCGACGGCGCGGCCCTGGTGGCCGCGGGACCCTACCTGAACCTGAAGCTGGCGCCCGAGACCCGCGCCACCGCTGTGCTGGGGGCCATCCTCCAGGCGCCCGGAGACCAGCCCTTCGGCTCCCGCCGGGCCAACGGCCGCAAGGTGATCGTCGAGTACAGCTCGCCCAACATCGCCAAGCTCTTCACCATCGGCCACCTGCGGTCGACCATGATCGGCCACGCCCTGGCCCAGCTGCACCAGTTCCTGGGCTGGGAGGTGCACCGCCTCAACCACCTGGGCGACTGGGGCACCCAGTTTGGCACCCTGCTGGCGGCCTACACCCGCTGGGCGCAGGACACCAACGCAGACCTGGAAGCGGACTTCGATTGGGCCGAGCCGGCCCCGGAGAAGCGCCGCACGCCCCTGTTTCGACTCTTCCAGCTCTACGTGCGCTTCCACGCTGAAGAGGAAAACGACCCCGCCATGCGCGACGAGGGCCGCGCCTGGTTCCGTCGCCTGGAGGAGGGCGATCCCGAGGCCCGGCGGCTCTGGGCCTGGTTCCGCAAGATCTCGCTCAAGGAGTTCCAGCGCATCTACGACCGCCTCGGCGTGGCCTTCGACACCCTGGAGCAGGGCGAGGCCTTCTACGAGGACCAGCTGGTCCCCACCATGGCCCTGCTGGAGCAGGCCGGCCTGCTGGTGGAGGGCGACAAGGGCGCCCGCATCGTGAACCTGGAGGATGTGGGCATCGCCACGCCCTGCCTCGTGCAGAAGGGCGATGGCACCAGCATCTACGCCACCCGCGACCTGGCGGCGGCCCTCTTCCGCAAGCAGACCTACGCCTTCGACCGCTGCCTCTATGTGGTGGGCACTGACCAGGTGCTGCACTTCCAGCAGATTTTCGCCGTGCTCAACAAGCTGGATCCCTGGTTTCACGGGCGTATGCTGCACACGCCCTTCGGCATGGTCAAGCTGCCCGAGGGCAAGATGAGCACCCGGAAGGGCAACGTCATCTTCCTCGAGGACGTGCTGGACGAGGCCCGGGAGCGCGTGGCCGCCATCATCCAGGAGAAGAACCCGGAGCTGGCGGAGCGCGAGGTCGTGGCCGAGATGCTGGGCATGGGCGCCGTGGTGTTCTTCGACGCCATGAACGACCGCGTGAAGCCCATCACCTTCACCTGGGACCGCGTCATCGCCCTGGACGGCGACACCGGGCCCTACGTGCAGTACGCCCATGCCCGCATCCTGAGCGTGCTGCGCAAGGCCGGCGGCGACTGGGCCGCCAAGGCCCAGGCCGGTGCGGCCCAGGGCCCCTGCCTGCCCTTTCCCCTCGCGCCCCTGCCCGCGGACCTGGGCGGCCTCGCGGCACCCGAGGCCCAGGCCCTGCTCTTCGAGCTGGCGGGCCTGCCGACGGCCATCGCCGCCGCCGCCGAGGGCTGCATGGCCACGCCCCTGGCCCGACAGCTGGTGGCCCTGGCCCGGTCCTTCAGCGGCTTCTACACCAACTGCCCGATCCTCGCCCCCGACAACACCCCGGAAGTCCGCGAAGCCCGCCTCGCCCTCTGCGTCGCCACCGCCCGCGCCCTCCGCCAGGGCCTCTACCTCATGGGCATCCAGGCCCCGGAGGAGATGTGAGCCTTCGCCAACACCAGCGATCCAGCTGCATCTCTAGAACCACTCTCGCGGAGGGGCGCGGAGATGGCAGAGGGTCGCTGAGGAAAGACGGGCCTCGGCAGGCATTCCTGTCCCTCTGCGAACCTCCGCCATCTCGTCTTTTCTCTGCGAGCGCTTTTCTCGTTCTTGAACCCACGACCCATGCAGGAGCAAGGCCATGACCAAGTACGTGTTCGTAACCGGTGGTGTGCTCTCGTCCTTGGGCAAGGGGATCGCGGCGGCTTCGCTGGGGGCGCTGCTGGAGGCTCGCGGGCTGAAGGTCACCCTCATGAAGATGGATCCCTACCTCAACGTGGATCCCGGCACCATGTCGCCCTTCCAGCACGGTGAGGTGTTCGTGACGGACGACGGCGCCGAGACCGACCTGGACCTAGGCCACTACGAGCGCTTCACCTCGGTGCCCACCACCCAGAACCACACCATCACCACGGGCCGCATCTACAACACGGTGATCCAGAAGGAGCGCCGCGGCGACTACCTGGGCAAGACCGTGCAGGTGATCCCGCACATCACCGACGAGATCAAGAGCGTCATGAAGAAGGTCGCCAAGGACATGGACGTGGTGATCGTGGAGATCGGCGGCACCGTCGGCGACATCGAGAGCCAGCCCTTCATCGAGGCCATCCGCCAGTTCAAGCTGGAGTCGGGCCTGGGCAACGCCATCAACATGCACCTGACCTACGTGCCCTACATCAAGACCGCGGGCGAGCTGAAGTCCAAGCCCACCCAGCACAGCGTCAAGGAGCTGCGCGCCCTGGGCATCCAGCCGGACGTGCTGCTCTGCCGCGCGGAGCAGCACATCCCCCGCGAGCTGAAGGACAAGATCGCACTGTTCTGCTCGGTCACCCAGGATGCGGTGTTCAGCGCCCTGGACGCCCACTCCATCTATGAAGTGCCGCTGAACCTCCACAACGAGGGCCTGGACGCCAAGGTGGCGGCCCTGCTGGGCCTGGGCGAGAAGACGCCGGACCTCAGCGCCTGGGAGAAGCTGCTGCACCGCATCCGCAACCCCAAGGGCAGCGTGCGCATCGGCATCGTGGGCAAGTATGTGGAGTTTAAGGAGAGCTACAAGAGCCTCATCGAGGCCCTGCACCACGCGGGCTACGGCCTCGAGGCGCACGTGGACCTGAAGTGGATCGAGGCGGAAGACCTTGAAAACCAGGACCCCGCCATCTTCCTGTCGGACTGCCACGGCATCCTGGTACCCGGCGGCTTCGGCGTGCGCGGCACCCGGGGCATGGTCAAGTCCATCCAGTACGCCCGCGAGCACCGCATCCCCTTCTTCGGCATCTGCCTCGGCATGCAGATGGCCTCCGTGGAGTTCGCCCGCAACGTGGCGGGCCTCGACGGGGCCGACTCCACCGAGTTCGACGAAGAGCCGAAGCATCGCGTCATCTTCAAGCTCCGCGAGCTGGTGGATGTGGAGGAACTGGGCGGCACCATGCGTCTGGGCGCCTATCCGTGCCGTCTGTCCCCGGGCAGCCAGGCCGAAAAGGCCTATGGCAGCACCGAGATCAGCGAGCGCCACCGGCACCGCTACGAGTTCAACCACGAGTACAAGAAGGCCCTGGAGGCCAAGGGCCTGGTCTTCACCGGCATGAGCCCCGATGGGGTCTTCGTGGAGATCGTGGAGCTGAAGGACCACCCCTACTTCCTGGCCTGCCAGTTCCACCCCGAGTTCAAGAGCCGCCCCCTCAGCCCGCACCCGCTCTTCACCGCCTTCGTGAAGGCCAGCGCCGAGAACCGGGGCTGAGGCATTCCGATTTGCATTGACGGAAAAGGATCACCCCCAAGACACCAAGGCACCAAGAACTGCAAAGCAGATGATCGGTTGTCTTTCTTGGTGCCTTGGTGGCAAATCTTGTTGCGCCCCTTTCAAGGGCGAAGACTAGGCCATCGAGTGCAACCCCACCAAGTTGCCCTCGGGATCAACGACCAGGGAGATGAAGCCGTAGGGCCCGATGGCCATCTTGGACCGGTGGATCTGCCCTCCGGCGGGGAGGACCCGGGCCTCCTCCATGGCGCAGTCCGCGCAGTGGAAGTAGACCAGGGTGCCTGAGCCGCCGCAGGGAACCCCAGCCAGCCGCACCAGCGCCCCTGGGGTGCCGTAGCCCGTCTGGTCGCCGGGGAAGGCCCACATCTCCATGTCCGGAGACGGCACGCCAAGGGGCTGCAGCGTGACCTGGAAGACGGCCTCGTAGAAGGCCTTGGCGCGGTCGATGTCCTTCACGTAGATCTCGAACCAGACCACCGGATTGACGCTCATGGGTGCCTCCTGTCCTGAGGACGAAGGCAAGGTTAGCTGATTTCAGGGCGTCCCGAACGGCCGATCACCGGCGAGCCCTTCCAGAAGGGCCAGGGCCTCAAGCCGCCGGTCCCAGGGCACGAAGAGGTGGTCGTGATGGCAGGCGGACACGGCATTGAGGCTGATCCCCGCGGCGGCCAGCGTGGCGCTGAGGACCGCCAGGAAGCCCACGGCCTCCAGCGAGGAGTGGACGGTCAGGGTGATCAGGGCCCACCCCGCCTCCGGAGTAAGCCCGTGCGCCCTCGCCGTCTCCAACGGGAGGATCAGGGTCAGGCCCTCCTCCTCCTGGAAGCTGCCCTGGGCCCCACGCAGCAGCGGCAGCGCGACCTCCTCCACCAGCGAGAAGAAGCCAAAGGCCTCCCCGTGCAGGGCCGGACGCATGTTGCGCAGGAGGATCGGGAGATTGGTTTCGCCAGTCATGGGACCTCCCGCCCCGAGGATACCCAGCTGAGAGAGCCGTGCGAGACCGCATCCAGCGAAGCCTCACAGAGCGTCTCCAATCTGGTCTCCAGCATGGACCCGGCTGATCCCCATCCGGTCACCATCCCTCTCTTGTTCCTACAAGTAATTACCGACGACAGGACTGAATGAACCCCGAGAACGCCCACCACACAGGCTGACAACACGCGCCATAAGCTATGTGAATAGAGCTATAAAAACTTAAAATCAAAATACTACCTGCAGGTAATCTTTTCGCTGGACCAGAAAGACGATAGTGTCATCATGTATCAAGGTCACGACGGAGAGTGTCGGGCCTGGTTCGTTGCCAGCGTCGATTGAGGGGGGAAAGTATGCAACTTTCAGGCCTTCGGTACGGTTCCAAGCTCCTTCAGTTGGTGGAGTTTCCCGTAGCCGAGTTCATCGATGGGTCCGCGACCAACCAGGAGATCCAGCAGTTCCTGGAGAAGCACAAGAAGCTGGTGGTGAAGCCGGCCTTCAACGGCGGCGTGGGCAAGAAGGGCAAGGCCGGGCTGGTCCGGGTGGTCAAGACCGTCCAGGAGGCCCTCCTGGCCAAGCGGGAGCTCTTCTTTGCCCAGCATACCTACGGCAACAAGGTCGTGACGGCCAACGGGGTGACCATGGAGGCCTTCGTGCCCTCGGATCTGGAGGTCTACTTCAGCATCTCGAGCTCCAGCGCCCGCCGGGGGCCCGTCTTCACCATCACGCCCTGGGGCGGCGTCGATATTGAGGACCTGCCACCCGAGAAGAAGGCCGTGGTGGAGATCGACCCCTTCACCGGCATCAACGCCTTCGAGATCACGAACGCCCTCACGGACACCGGCTGCCCGGAGGCCTTCATCTCGGCCCTGGTCCAGCACCTGCCCAAGCTCTGGGACCTCTACGACGGCTACGGGCTCACCACCATCGAGCTGAACCCGATCCGGGTCATGCGGCAGGGCAACCAGATCCTCCCGGTCGCCTGTGACGTGAAGGCCAGCTTCGACCAGGACAACCCGGCCTGGAAGCGCATCGGCCTGCCGGACGGCCTGTTCCAGACGGAGACCACGCCCTTCGAGCTCGACATCAACGAGCTGAGGACCTACCAGGGCCAGAGCGATGTGCTGGAGATGAACCCCAACGGCTCCATCCTGCCCTTCATGTTCGGCGGCGGCGCGAACAGCGCAGGCACGGAGACTCTGGGTGAGGCGGCCATCTTCTCCTCGGATTTCGGCGGGAACCCGCCCTACGAAAAGATCTACGAGATCAGCCGCATCGTGTTCGAGCACTGGTACAAGCAGGCCGACATGCTGCTCCTCATCGGCGGCAAGGCCAACAACACGGACATCTACGTGACCTTCAAAGGCGTCTTCGACGCCCTGCGGGACCATGTGGCCAAGGCCGGCTGGAAGCCGCTCTACGTGGTGATCGGGCGGGGCGGTCCCAACGTGGTGAAGGGCATGTTCTACGCCAAGGACATCCTCGACCGGCTGCGGCTCCCCTATCAGATGTTCGGCCACGACACGTCCATGATCCTCACGCTGGAGCGGGCGCAGAAGATCGACCGCTGGTGGGGGGCCGAGGGCGCCGCCGCCTACCGCAAGCTGATTGAAACCCAGGGCCGGGCCTAGGAGACACCATGCGACGACTGACCACTCGACCCTTCCCCTACTATGTGGGCCTCCACTCCCTGGAAGAGCTCGTCACCAAGCAGAACCGCGTCTGCGTCATGAACATCCTGGGCAGCGAGAGCCGCAAGGTGACACCCGTCTCCCACGAATACAGCGGCGGCAACGTGGTCGCCGGCGTCCAGTACGGCCGACGCGGCGTGCTGGAAACCAAGCTCGGCGACATCCCGGTCTATCGCAGCATCCGGGAGGTCATGGAGAAGGGCATCGTCTTCGACATGGGCGTGGTCTACATTCCCCCCACCGGCGTGTGCAAGGCCGTCTCGGAGCTCGTGACCCACAACGAGGCGCTCAAGCGCATCGTCATTGTCACGGAGAAGGTCCCCGCGCGGGATTCCCGGAACATCCGCGCCCTCTGCCAGGAGGCCGGGGTGGACGTCATCGGGGCCAACTGCCTCGGCATGGCCAATGCCTGGGACCGGGTCCGCATCGGCGGCAGCCTGGGGGGCGACCATCCCGAGGAGACCCTGGCCAAGGGCTCCATCGCGATCCACTCCAACTCAGGGAACTTCACCACCACCATGGCCGAGTACCTCCGCACCGCCGGCTTCGGCATCAGCACCGCCGTCTCCAGCGGGAAGGATGTCTACATCCACTTCGCCCTGCCCGAGTTCCTCTACGCGGCCCAGAATGATCCCCGCACGAAGGCCGTCGTAATCTACGTGGAGCCCGGCGGCTACTACGAAAAGCAGGCCCTCGACTGGATCAAGGACCGCACCTTTGGCTTCACCAAGCCGATCATTGCCTGCGTCACGGGCCGCTGGAAGAAGAACATCACCCGGGCCTGCGGCCATGCCGGTGCCCTCTCAGGCAGCGGTGACGACGCCGAAGCCAAGGAGAAATGGTTCGACGAGTATTTCGGGGTGGAGGTCTTCGATCCCAAAGACCCCAAGGTGAGCAAGCGGGGCGTCCGGGTGTCCAGCATCCAGTACATCCCCGACGCGGTGCGGGCCGTCTACGAGAAGATCGACGAGCTGCCGGACTTCGAGACGACCGGTGACCTCTCCCTGAAGCTCTGGCTGGGAGACAGCCTGGTGAAGCTCCCCAAGGACCTCTACCTGCCCCTGTCCCAGCCCCCCGTTCCCTACGACCACCAGATCATCGAGGTCAACAAGCTGGTGGGGGCCCACTACCTCCGCCAGAACATGGCGAACAAGTCCGGCGCCACGCGCATGAACCGGAAGTCCCATGTGGCGGAGCTGCATGGGAAGTCGGTCCTGGAGCTCTCCGAATACACGATGGAGGAGAACCTCCACTTCGCCCTGGCCAAGGTCATGCCTGACAAGCACGACCTGCCCACCCTGAACCTGATCCTCAACCTGTTCATGAAGATCGATGAGCGCCGCATGGAGCTCATCGATGTGGCCCGAGCCAACGGCTGCACCCCCAACGCCTACCTGGCCTCCCAGATCGCCCTGGTGGGCGACAAGGACCTGCTCTCCAAGTCCCGGACCCACTCCCAGTTCATCATCGACCTCATCCGGGAGTTCGGCCTCAACGAGAGCACCCAGGCCTTTCCCGCGGAGCTTGACGAATACGTCGTGCAGCACCTGCTCACCGCAGAGCCCTCCCGCAAGACCGACATCTCGGATCTGCTCTTCAAGGAGGTCAAGAGGTCGAAAAAGTCCTGCGTGGCCCTGAAGGTCTGCCAGCACATCATCGACCTGGCCGCCACCCGGAACCTGGAGATTCGCGACACCTACGAGTTTCTGCTGGCCACCATCGCGGTCTGCGTGCTCTGGAATCCCATGCTGGAGAAGCGTATCAGCCGCCAGCTCGTGGAGAACGCCGTCACCTACTTCTACCTCATGAGCCGCATCGTCGCCTATTCCGTGGTGGACCGCGCCCACAACCCCCACTGGAAGAAGCTGGTCGACCAGAAGCTGTCCAATCTCAACCACAGCTTCACCGAGAATGCCTTCAAGGTGCTCTTCGCCCGGGTACCCACACCCAGCGATCTGCTGGAGTTCCAGACCCTCGTGGGACTCACGATCACCAACGGCCCCGGCACCCTGTCCGCCAAGGGCGCCAAGGAGAGCGTCAGCGCCCGCAACGACATCTCCATGGCCTTCGTCGGCTTTCTGGCCAACACGGGCCGGGCCCACGGCGGCAACGGCTACGACGCCATCACCTACCTGGCAGAGCAGTTCAAGGACGTCGCCCTGGCCGACCCCGGCGATCCGAACCACGGGGTGGACCTGAAGCAGCTCGCGGTCCGGGCTGCCAAGGCCTACGGCACCCTCAAGCACCAGATGCGGGAGGTAGATGAACCCCTGATGAAGCCCATTCCCTGCATCAACCACCCGGTCTTCCGGGGCAACCACATCAACGTGGATCCCCGGGAGGAGTTCGTGGCCGGGGTGATGAAGGAGCGGGGCGTCTACAACGCCTTCTGGGAGTTCTACCACCTGCTGGCACAGGCGCTCTACGACGAAGGCGTCACCAAGAACGTGTTCTGCGTGAATGTGGATGCGGTCCTGGCGGTCATCACCCTGAAGCTGGTCTGGAAGGACCTCCAGTCCGGGCGCCTGAGCCTCCATCAGGTCCAGGACCTAGCCTTCACGCTCTTCCTGTTCGGCCGGACCATCGGCACCGCCGCCGAGATCGCCGACCACCGGGATCGCGGCGTGGACATGGACTGCCGCACCCCCGAGAGCGAGCTGTCCTACGTGCTCTAGCGGAATGCCTACCTCATGAAGAAGGCCCGGCGGTGCCGGGCCTTCTTCATGGAGCGAAAAGCGCTGGGGCCTAGCGGCCGCCCTTGGCAGCCCACTCTTCGAGCATGGCGGTGGTGACGGACTTGGGGCGCTCCAGGGCGTAGCCGAGGGCGCGGTCCCAGGTGATGTTGGCCAGCACGCCGATGGCGCGGCCCACACCGAAGAGCACCGTGTAGTAGTCGTACTCGGTGAGCCCGTAGTACCACTGGATCACGCCGCTCTGCGCGTCGACGTTGGGCCAGGGGTTCTTGGTCTTGCCCTGCTCGGTCAGCACGCCGGGGGCCACCTTGTAGATGGTGTTGACCAGCTTGAAGAGCGGGTCATTGGGCATGTGCTTGAGGCAGAACTCCATCTGGGCGGTGTAGCGGGGATCGGTCTTCCGCAGCACGGCGTGGCCGTAGCCGGGGATGACGTGGCCGCTGTTCAGGGTGTCCCAGAGGGCCGCCTTGACGTTCTCCTCGGTGGGCTCGGCGCCGTTGAGCTGCTTCTGGAAGCTCATGATCCAGTCCAGCACTTCCTGGTTGGCCAGGCCGTGAAGGGGGCCCGCCAGGCCGTTGAGGCCGGCGCTGAAGGAGTAGTAGGCGTCGGACAGGGCGGAGGCCACCAGGTGGGTGGTGTGGGCGCTGACGTTGCCGCTCTCGTGATCGCTGTGAAGGATGAAGTACATCCGGGCCACGTCGTCGTAGGGCTTGGCAATGCCCATCATCTGGGCGAAGTTCGCGCCCATGTCGAGGTCCGGATTGGGGGCGATGATCTCGCCGTTCTTGTACTTGTAGCGGTAGATGAAGGCGGCGATCTCGGGCAGCTTGGCCAGCAGGTCGCAGGCATCCTCATACATGGGATCCCAGTAGTCCACCTTCTTCATGCCGTGGTAGGCGGCGGCGAACTTGCTTTCTTTCTGAAGGGTCAGCACGGCCGTGGAGAGCATCACCATGGGGTGGCTGTCCTTGGGCATGGCCTTCAGCACCTCGAAGACATAGGAAGGCACCTTGGCGCGGGACTTGAAGTCCAGCTTGATCTCCTCGGCATCCGCCGCGGTGGGGATCTCGCCGGTCAGCATGTAGAACCAGAAGGACTCCACCGTCGGGTACTCCGCGCCCGGCAGCTTCGGCAGGGCGGCGAAGGTCTCGGGGATGTTCTTGCCGCGGAACCGGATGCCTTCCTGGGAGTCCAGGTAGGAGATGTCGGTCACCAGGCACTTGATGTCACGAGCGCCGCCGATGCACTGGTCGATGGTGACCTCGTCGATCACCACCTTGCCAAACTCCTTGGTGAGCTTCGTGATGCGGGGACGGTGTTCCTGGATCTTTTCCAGAAGCAGGGACTTCAGACGGGTCATGGCGAACTCCATGAGAGAAGGACGTTGAGGGGTGGAGCGTGGAAGGATCGGGGTCGGATCATCATACGGGTATCGTCTATGGCGGCACTAGAATTCTTTCATGACCATTGCGGAATCAATATCAAGAAAGGCCGCTGTGCAAGCAGAATAGGCCTGGACCATCAGGGGGCATCGTGACCTGCGTCAAACTGTGGGTATGGGGAATTGCAATAATGGGCACCGGCCTCCTGGCCCAGGAGACCCCCCGGCCCAACCGCGTGACCTGGTTTGCCGGGTTCCCGGAGCCCCTGCCTGAAGGCGTCAAGGAGCTGGCCATCGAGACCTCCAGCCAGATGCTGCGGCCGGACCTGGAGCGCAGTTCCGACGGCCGGACCTGGGCCCGCCTGGACGGCGAGGAGTGGCAGCTCACGGGCGACTGGGCCTTCAAGACCGGCACCAGCCGGATCAACGTCCGGACCCGGGTGGTCTCCCGCTCTGGCGGCATCGAGGACCAGCTCCTGTGGAACTGGCACAAGCTGTTCAACCTGCCCCAGGGAGGCCGGGAGGATGCCCCGAAGGGCCGCCTGGCTTATCACCTAGAGCGGGACGGCCGCGTGATTGGCGACCTGTCCCGCCCCGGCGTGGCCCTGCTGGACCTGGACATCGCCTGGGTCCAGCCCTTCGGCACCGTCGAGTCCGGCGGGCGCTTCGGCGGCTCCGTCCAGCTGCCCACGGGCAAGCAGGCGGACTTCTCAGGCAGCGGCAGCACCGACGGCATGGTGGGTGTGGCGCTGTGGCGACGCTATGGCCGCTGGCGCCTCTTCGGCCAGGCAGAGCGGGTGGTGCTGGGCCTGCCAAAGAACAGCCCGCTGCGGCTGGTCATGGACAAGACCTCCTTCAGCCGCACCTGGGCCACCCTGGGCTACCAGGGCGAGGGCGCCGGCCTCCTGTCGGGCCTGGGGGGCGAGGTCAGTCTGGCCTACGCCGGCAGCCCCTACCGCGTGGGCCTCTCCCGATTGGACCGCCCCGGCTGGCAGCAGCACTGGACCTTCCGCCACACCCGCCTGCCCCGCTGGCGCTTCGGCTTCAGTGAAGAGGCCGGCACCTTCGTGGCCCCGGACATCAGCGCCTTCGTGGCCTATACCTTCGGCGATCGCTGAGCAGGCTGTAAACTAGGGGATTCGCGCCGGAGTCCCCATGCAGCCCAACCAGTATCGTGATGTGCGCCTTGAGAAGCTCGAGAAGCTCAAGGCCCTCGGGGTAGAGGCCTGGCCGCGCAAGGCCCAGCGCAGCCACGGCATCGCCGACCTGGCGGCGACCTACGCCGACGCCGAGACCTGGACCAACGAGAAGCTGGAGGGCCTGGGCCTGACCGTGTCCGTCATGGGCCGGGTGCTCACCATCCGCGAGATGGGCAAGAGCGTCTTCGCGCACCTCACCGAGAACGGCGAGAAGCTGCAGGCCTTCTTCCGCATGAACGACCTGGCCGAGCCCGGCTGGGACCTCCTCAAGCTGCTGGACATGGGCGACTTCATCCAGGTCACCGGGCCCCTCATGCGCACCAAGACCGGTGAGCTCAGCGTCCGCGTGAAGGAGGTCCGCTTCCTCAGCAAGGCCCTGCTGCCCCTGCCCGAGAAGTGGCACGGCCTGCAGGACAAGGAGCAGCGCTACCGCCAGCGGTACCTCGATCTCATCTCGAATCCCGATGTGCTCAAGACCTTCCAGACCCGCTCCCGCATCGTCAGCGCCGTGCGGCGCCACATGGAGGAGCAGGGCTACCTGGAAGTCGAGACGCCCATGATGCAGCCCATCCCCGGCGGCGCCACGGCCCGGCCCTTCATCACGCACCACAACGCCCTGGACATGGACCTCTACCTTCGCATCGCGCCGGAGCTGTACCTCAAGCGCCTCATCGTCGGCGGCTTCGAGAAGGTCTTCGAGATCAACCGCAACTTCCGCAACGAGGGACTCAGCGTCCGCCACAACCCCGAGTTCACCATGATGGAGATGTACGAGGCCGGCAGCGACCTGCGCGACATGATGGCCCTCACCGAGAACCTGCTGAGCCGCGTGGCCCGGGAGGTCATGGGGTCCGAGCAGCTGCCCTGGGGCGAGCAGGTCATCTCCTACGCGGCGCCCTTCCGCCGCCTCACCATGAAGGACGCCATCGCCGAGTACGGCGCCATTGACCGCGTCCTGCTGGACAACGACGCCCAGATCCGCACCCTGGCCCAGGCGGTCCACATCGAGGACGCGGCCACCAAGTCCGCAGGCATGCTGCTGGGGGATCTCTTCGAGCACCACGCCGAGAAGCAGCTCATCCAGCCCACCTTCATCACGGACTATCCGCTGGAGCTGTCGCCCCTCACCAAGACCCTGGAGGGCGACGAGGCCTTTGTGGACCGCTTCGAGCTGTTCATCGGCGGCATGGAGCTGGCGAACGCCTACTCGGAGCTGAACGATCCCGTGGATCAGATGGCCCGCTTCCAGGCCCAGATGGACGAGCGCGAGGCCGGCAACGACGAGGCCATGCTGCTGGACCAGGACTTCATCACCAGCCTGGAGCACGGCTTCCCGCCCACCGGCGGCGAGGGCATCGGCATCGACCGCATGGTCATGCTGCTCACCAACAGCCAGAGCATCCGCGACGTCATCCTCTTCCCCCTCATGCGCCCCACCAAGCCCAGCGAGGCAGCCGAGACGCTGGAGTAAAAGGACTCACCACGAAGACACGAAGACACGAAGAAAAGCACCTGCTTTGTTTGACTTCGTGTCTTCGTGTCTTCGTGGTGAATCAGTTGATTTTCTCATGTGCGGTCCGCCAATGTGACGGCTGCAGGCTGACTCCGGTGCCATACTGGCCGGCGTGAATTTGGAGGCCCCATGCCTGTCCCGATGCTTGAGCTCGCACCCCAGAACGCCGCCATCAAGGCGCAGGTGCTGGAGGGCCTCTCGGGGCTGATCGACCGCTCGGCCTTCATCCTGGGCGAGAACGTCAAGGGCCTCGAAGCCGAGATCTCCGCCTACGCGGGCGCCGCCCACGCGGTGGCCATGTCCAGCGGCACCGACGCCCTGCTGGCGGCCCTCATGGGCCTGGGCATCGGTCATGGCGATGAAGTCATCGTGCCCAGCTTCACCTTCTTCGCCTCCGCGGGCGTGGTCTCGCGCCTGGGCGCGAAGCCCGTCTTCATCGACCTCGACCCCGCCACCTTCAACGCCAGCGGCGCCCTGGTGGAGGCCGCCATCACCCCCCGCACCAAGGCCATCATGCCCGTGCACCTCTTTGGCCAGCTGGCGGACATGCCGGGCATCATGGCCGTGGCCGCGAAGCACGGCATCCCGGTGCTGGAGGACGCCTGCCAGAGCCTGGGCGCCAAGGGCTGGGGCAAGTCCGCCGGCGAGTTCGGGGACATGACCGCCTACAGCTTCTACCCCACCAAGAACCTCGGCGCCTTCGGCGACGCCGGCATGACCGCCATCCGCGACGACGCCGCCCTGGCCGCCCGGGTGCGCCGCATCCGCGTCCACGGCATGGAACCGGTCTACGTCCACCACGAGGTGGGCATGAACGGGCGCATGGACGAGTTCCAGGCCCTGGTGCTGCGCGCCAAGCTGCCCATGCTGGACCGCTGGCACGAAGGCCGCCGGGGGCACGCCGCCTGGTACCTGCAGCGCATGGCCGCCCTGGGCGCCGACGAGGTGGTGCTGCCCCTGGAAGTGGTGCCGAACGGCCGCCACATCTACAACCAGTTCACCATCCGCGTGAAGGGGGGGCGGCGCGACGCCCTCCAGGCCCACCTGCGCGAGCGGGGCATCGGCTGCGCCATCTACTACCCCATCTGCCTCCACGAGCAGCCCTGCTTCCAGGATCTGGGCTATCGCGCCGGACAGCTGCCGGAGTCCGAGCTGGCCGCCAAGGAAGTGCTCAGCCTCCCGGTCTACCCCGAGATGACCGCCGCCATGCGCGAGGAAGTGGCCTCGGCGATCCTCGGGTTCTTCGGAAAGGCCTAGAGGCCGGGAAATAACCAAGGCAGCCGAGGGGTTTTTCTCCGACCTCTTAGCCCAGCCGGGACTTCGACCCCGAAGCCAGGGCCGCGTCGATCCAGGTGTCCAGCGCCTCCCGGGCCGCGTCCTCCATGCAGAGGAACTGGATGCCCACGCCCACCATGTCCATGGTGGTACTCCCGGGTCGGTGGCCCAGAACGAAGCTCACCGTGGCGGTGAGGGGCTGCTTGGGCAGCTCCGGGTGGTCCAGGGTCAGGACCTCGAGGGTGGCCCCCCGGCTGAACAGGCCCGCATCCCGGACGCCCACCATGGCGAAACAGCCCCCGGGGCTGAGGTTGGTGATCCGGACCTCGCGGTAGGCGTGGCCCTTGAGGGTGAAGGAGATCCCGAACTCGGGACCCACGATGACCCGGCGGGCATCACGGCGATCGGCGTAGGTGCTCATCCAGGCTCCGGGCGGGGGGAAATCCACGCTTTTGTATCGGCGGATCCCCCGTTACACTGGATTTTCTGATCGGCCTGAACCCACCGGGGGACAGGGCGGACCCCCAGGGATCCGGCCCTGACGGCGCACGACGCCGTCTCACCCAAGCGGGGACAACGCGAGCAAGAGGCGCTGGCCGCAACCAACCCATCCCTTCCTGGAGTCCCCATGGAAATCCTGCTGATCGAGAACGTGACCCACCTCGGCGCCCGCGGCGACGTGGTCAACGTCAAGGACGGCTACGCCCGCAACTTCCTGCTGCCCCGCAAGATGGCTCTGCCCGTCACCGCCGGCAACAAGCGCCAGATCGAGCTCGAGAAGGTCCGCGCCGAGAAGGTCCGCGCCAAGGAACTGGCTGATGCCAAGAGCCTGGCCGAGAAGCTCGAGGCCGTGAGCCTGGCTGTCGCCAAGAAGGCCGGCGAGCAGGGCCACCTCTTCGGTTCCGTCACCAACGCCGATGTGGCCGAGCTGTTCAAGGGCAAGGGCTTCACCCTCGACCGCCGCGACATCACCGTGCCCCACATCAAGGATGCTGGCACCTACGTCGTGGACGTCCGCCTCTACAGCGGCGTGCACGCCAAGGTCACCCTCGAAGTCACCGCCGCCGCCGAGTAGGCGCGGTCCCACCCCATTCCCTCTGTGCCGGTCCCCTCGGGGGACAGCCGGCTCCGCCGGGATTCCCGTGTGATCGCGGATCCCGTCCACCCCATCTCCAAGGAGTATCTCCATGCCGAAGTCCACCGCCAAGCCCGACACCCTCGGTATTGCCGAGCTCGCTGCCAACCTCGCGGAAGCCCAGGACCTGTCCAAGGCCCGCTCCAAGTCCATCCTGGACGGCGTCCGCGACCACATCGTCGAGACCCTTCTCGCCGGCAACCGCGTCAACCTCTTCGGTCTCGGCACCTTCGAAGTGCGCGCCACCAAAGAGAAGATGGGCCGCAACCCCAAGACCGGCGAGAGCATCAAGATCCCCGCCGGCCGCAAGGTTGTCTTCAAGACCGCCAAGGGCCTCAAGGATCAGATGTAAGACCGGCAGAGAACGCCGCAGAAGGCCGCCGCAAGGCGGCCTTCGTCGTTAGAGGAAAGACGACCTTGCGGCCGTGCACCCTCCGACCGCAGCGGAGCGGAGGGAGGATAGGACCGTCGCGCCCCAAGCGCGACGGGGGCGCAGCCCCGAGGGCCAGGGGCCCGAGCCAAGACCGCCAAGGGCCTCAAGGATCAGATGTAAGACCGGCAGAGAACGCCGCAGAAACCGGAACCGGGCGGGACTGGCTAGGTTTTCGGTGCCAAAGCCAAAGAAACCGCGAGGGTTCTCTGGAGTGACGTAAAGAGGTCCAAGAATCCGGTTGGACCCTCCTGGCCCGATGAGAAGGTGAGCGCCGCCGCGTCCAGGATGGCCTTGTCCCAGGCAAACAACGGCGCTGGAGAGGTCATCTGGAGTTCGGTGGCCACGGCCTTCAGCGTGGCCGGGCCTGCCTGGACGGCTCGCCGCTGGAGGCTCACGGGGAGCTGCGCTACCACCGAGGCATGGAAGACCCGCACCTCGCCAGCCAGGACCATGTGGGCGAGCTCCGGGATGCCGCGCTCCAGGACGATGGCCGCATGACGTCGGGACCGCGGGCCAACATCCAGCAGCCTGGCCGCCTGGGTGAAGGTGACGCGGGGCGGGGAGGTCATGGGCGCCTGGCGCAAAGGATGCTCATACCGGGACCGTCTCCTGTGGGGGAGAGGTGTCGTCTCCAGCACCAGTATCCACGACGCCGCCCAGGGGGATACGGATCGGGTGCCCCCCAACGAGCCCGCCGCGGCTTCCCGCAGCACCATGAGGGCAGCCCGGGCATGGACTGGTGGGTGAACCAGCCTGTCTACTCCCCCGTGGCGCAACGGCGCTCACAGCCCTTCCAGCCTCATGATCTCCTGGAGCTTCTGGTCCAGCTCCTCCAGGGTGTAGGGCTTGGCGATGCTGAGGGTCCGGCCCGCCTGCTGCAGCGCCCGGCTGGTGTCCGCATCGAGGTGGCCCGTGGCCAGGAGGACGGGCAGCCAGGGCTGCCGCTGCCGCAGCTGCTTCAAGGTTTCGAGGCCGTTCATGCCCGGCATGTTCAGGTCCAGGATCACCAGCTGGATCTCCAGGCCGGCATCAATCATGTCCAGGGCCGCCTGGCCCCCGGCTGCGGTGATCACGTGATGACCGGAGGACTCCACCATGGCTGGCAGAGAGTCCCGGATCAGCTCGTCGTCATCCACCAGCAGGATCTCCAGGGACGGGGCTTTGGATCCAGCGGCGGGAGCGGTGGCGTTGAGCGCTCGGGTCGACGCGCAGGAGGGCAGGTTGAGGGTGATCTGCGTCCCCTTGCCTGATTCACTCTGCAGGCTCAGGGTCCCGCCATGGGCCTTGACGGTGGCGTAGACCATGGCGAGCCCAAGCCCGGTGCCCTTCCCCATGGCCTTGGTGGTGAAGAAGGGCTCCGTGGCTCGGGCCAGCACCTGGGGGGTCATGCCGACCCCGGAGTCCTGCACGGCGAGTTCCACGTGGGCGCCGGGCAGGCTGCGGGTGCGCAGGGTGAGGGCGCCACCCGTGGGCATGGCATCCACGGCGTTCACGCACAGGTTCATGAGGGCGTTGGCGAGGGGGCCCGGCTCACCGAGCACCCAGGGCAGGTCTTCCTCAAGGTCCAGGACCACCTCCACCTTCTGCAGCGTGGTGCGGCGCAGGAGGTCTGACTCCTCGCGCACCAGGGCGTTCAGGTCCAGGGGCTTGGGCTCCCGGAGGTCCTTGCGGGCGAAGTTCGTGAGCCCCTTCACCAGGTCCCGGCCCCGGGCCGAGGCGCGGTCGATGATGTCCAGGAACCGGCCCAGGGCCGCGTCGGCGCCATGGGTCAGGTGGAGGGTCTCGGACACCGCCTGGATGGCGGCCAGGACGTTGTTCATGTCGTGGGCGACCCCCCCGGCGAGGCTGCCCAGGCTCTCCAGCTTATGGGTGTGCTGGAGGTCGACCTCCAGCTGTTTTTCTTTTTCTTGGGCCCGGTGCAGCTCGGTCAGGTCGGTCACCGTCTCGATGACCCCGACGATCTCCCCCCGGTTGTCCCGGAGCGGGGCCTGGGTGGAGGAAGCCCACCCCGAGCGACCGGTGGACTCCAGGGCCCAGGCCGCGGGCGGGAACTGGACCTGCTCACCCCGCAGAGCCCGCTCCAGCCCCTTGGGCACGCCCAGCTCCTCCAGGAAGGGGAAGGCTTCGCAGGGCAGCTTGCCCACCACGTCCTTGGCGGGCAGGCCCACCAGGGATTCCATGAAGGGGTTGATGAGGACCAGGCGCCCCTCTTGGTTGTAAACCACGACCCCTTCCTGGGCGGAGGCGATGATCTGCTGGTTGAAGACGAGGGCTTCCGCCAGGGCCAGCTCCGCCTGCTTGCGCTCGGTGATCTCCAGGTGCGTCCCGGACATCCGCAGCGGCTGGCCGTCGGGGGTCCACGCCACCACCCGGCCCCGGTCCAGCACCCAGACCCAGTGGCCTTCCTTGTGGCGCATCCGGCAGTCGCACTGGTAGTCCTCGGCCTCGCCCCGGAAGCAGCGCTGAATCAGCTCCTGGGAACGCGCCAGGTCCTCCGGGTGCGCCAGCTCATTCCAGGAGGCGATGGTGGTCGGTGCCAGCTCCGCCAGGGTGTAGCCCAGCATCCCGGCCCAGCGCTCGTTGAACGTGGTCTTGCCCGTCTGCACATTCCATTCCCAGGTCCCGGCGTTGGTGCCCCAGATCACCTCGCTCAGCTGGCGGCGCTCCCGGAGGGCCCGCTGTTCGCTGGCCGCCAGGGTCCGCTCGGCCTCCAGGCGTGCGGTGATGTCCCTGGCGAAGCCGTGCCACAGGATGCTGTCATCCTCCAGGGGCTCGGGCTGGGCCGCGCCGGACAGCCAGCGGGTGCCTGTCCCCGGCCGCTCGATTCGGAAGTCATACTGCCAGGGCTCCAGGGTCTGCGCCGAGTGGTGAATGGAAGCCATGAGGGCGCCGTTGTCCTCGGGGTGGATCAGCGCGAACAGCGACCGGCCGTCCTCACGCACGGCCTCGGGTTCGAGGCCGAACAGGGCCCTGAGGCCGTCGCTGCAGTAGGGGAAGCAGGAGCGCCCATCCGGGAAGAGCTGGTACTGATAGATCATGCCCGGCAGGTGCTGGGAGAGCTTGCCCAGCCGCTCGTGGCTCTCCCGGAGCCGGTCCTTGGCCTCCCGGAGGGTGGTGATATCGGACAGCACGACGCGACACCGCCGGCTGTCATAAGCCAGTCCCACCTCCACCAGCAGGATCAACGGCGGTGCATCGGGCCTCGGTATCCGCCCCTCAAAGGGCGCCAGGGGCTGGCCCAGGTAGGCCTGCTCCAGGTAGGCCGTGAAAGCGAGCGCATCGGGTTTGGCCAGGAAGTCGGCAAAGCGTCGACCCATGAGCCGCGCCCGCTCCAGCCCCAGCATGCGCCCGGCCTCCAGGTTGGCCCGGACGATGCTGCCGTCCGGCTCCAGCGAGAGGTACCCCACGGGGGCGAAGTCGTAGAGATCCGTGTAGCTCGCCAGAGCCTCCTCCAGGCGCACCCGGGTCTGTTGAAGATCCTCGTTCTGCATCTCCAGCTCGACCTGGTGCACCTGCAGCTCATGCACCTGGCGCATGGCCGTGACCGTGGTGGGAACCTCCAGCGCCGGGCGGGCCAGGCTGTTCATGCGGGCCTCCGCGCGGCGGCGCAGGTCCTCGCTGGAAGGTTTGTCAGGCTTCATTGCCGGCTCGGTTTCGGCGGTGTCTCAGGGAGGGGCGGGGGGGCGAGCTGAGTGAGGAAGCGCCGGTCCAGCACCGTGTGGGTCTTGTGCAGGAGGGCCTCCAGGTCCGCCGCCGAGGCGGTCCCGCTCGCCTGACCCAGGAAGCGGCTCTCCAGCAGGGTGAGGATCTCGCGCAGGGAGACCTCCAGCACCTTCGACTCGCTGATGTTCACGAAGGTGATCACCACGCCATCGATGCGGTTGGTCTGAGTGCGGTAGGGCATGATCCGGACCTTGAACCAGCGTCCATCGTGGGTGGCGACCTGGCGCTCGTGGTAGATCAGGCTGCCCAGCACCTCCTTCACGTCCTCCACGAAGGTGCGGTAGTCCAGCTGGGTGACCAGGTCCGTGATGGGTCGGCCGGCGTCGCCCGGGATCAGATTGATGATGCTGTTGATCTGGGTGGTGAAGCGCCGCACCCGCAGCTCATCGTCCAGGAACAGGGTGGCGATGTCGGTGCTGTTGAGCAGGTTCTTCATGTCGTCGCTGGCCTGGGAGAGCTCGTCCACCTTGGCCTGCAGCTCGTGGTTGACCGTCTGCAGCTCCTCATTCATGGACTGCATCTCCTCCTTCGAGGTGGTCAGCTCCTCGTTGGTGGACTGCAGTTCCTCATTGGTGGACTGCAGCTCCTCGTTGGAGGACTTCAGCTCCTCCTGGGAGGTCTGCATCTCCTCGCGGGTGGTCTGCAGCTCTTCCCGGGCCTGCTGAAGCTCCTCGATCTTGGCGGTGAGCTCGGCGTCCCTGGGGCCGGCCTTGCCGCGTTTGCCCGCAGCCGGGTGCTCGGGCGGGGTCGACACGTCCGCCAGGACGATCAGCACGAGGCCCGCCAGGGCCGGGGGTCCCTCCAGGGGCTGGATGGTGACGTCCACGTGGCGGGTGCCCCCGTTGGAGCCCACGGCCAGCGAGGGCAGGGAGACCGTCTCCTTGGACCGGAGGGCCTTCGTAAACCCGGAGTAGAGGGCATCGCCGAGGCCCGCGCGCGCCATGGCGAAGACATTGAGGTTGGCCTTGCCCGCGGCAGGCTCCAGATACTTGCCCGTCTTGCCGCTGATGAAGACGATGTCGCCCTTGGGGGTGGTCAGCAAGGCCGCTGGCGAGAAGTGCTGCAGGAGCAGAGCCTCGGTCTGGGCCTGCAGGTGAGCGGAGGACGGCTCCGAGGAAGGGAGGAGGGGCTGCGCAAGAGGCACCTGCCGGGTCCCGGGGTTCAGGCGCGAGACCGCGGATGGGAACTGGACCTCCACGCCGCCCAGGTTGCTCGCTTGACGCCGGTAGATGCGGGTCTTCCCCGGCTGCTGGGTGAACAGGTCCGTGTAGGAGCCGACCGTCTCCGAGCTCCCCAGCAGCAGGAAGCCGCCGGGGCTCAGGCTGTAGTGAAAGAGGGGCAGCAGCTTCTTCTGCAGGTCGGCCTCAAGGTAGATCAGCAGGTTCCGACAGCTGAGGAGGTCCAGCTTCGTGAAGGGCGGATCCATGACCAGGTTCTGCGGTGCGAAGATCACCATCTCCCGGATCTCCTTGCCCATGCGGTAGCCCCGCTCCTCCTGCACAAAGAAGCGGCGCAGGCGCGCCTCGGAGACGTCCGCGGCGATGTTGGCGGGATAGACCGCCGTGCGGGCCCGGGTGATGGCATCGCTGTCCAGGTCTGTGGCGAAGATCTGCAGCGCGTAGCGGGCCGCGGGCCGGGCCTCCTCGAGGGCCTCGCAGAAGGTGATGGCGAGCGAGTAGGCCTCCTCTCCCGTGGAGCAGGCGGGCACCCAGGCCCGCAGGGTGGCCCCGGTCGGATGGGCGGCCAGCAGGGCGGGGATGATCTCGGTCTTGAGCTGCTCCCACATGGGGGCGTCGCGGAAGAAGCTGGTGACGCCGATCAGCAGCTCCTTGAACAGCAGGTCGGTCTCCTGGGGATTCGCCCGCAGGTAACGGACATAGTCCGCGATCTTGGGCAGCTGGTGCAGGCCCATGCGCCGCTCGACCCGGCGGTAGATGGTGCTCTTCTTGTAGAGCGAGAAGTCGTGTCCGGTCTGGCTGCGGAGCAGCAGGACCACCTTGTCCAGCGAGCTCTGGTCATGGTCCTCCCGGTCCGTGGCCGGACGATCGGTGAGCAGGGGGACGTGCTGAAGGTAGAGCAGAATCCGGGCCGCCAGCTCCTCGGCGGGGGCCACCACGTCCGCGAGACCCGCGTCGATGGCGCTGCGCGGCATCCCGTCGAACTTCGCCGTGGCGGGGGTCTGCACGAAGACCGACCCGGCCTTCTCCTTGATGGCGCGCAGGCCCAGCGTGCCGTCGGAGCCCATGCCCGAGAGGATGACCCCGATGCTGCGCTCCTGCTGGTCATCGGCCAGGGAGCGGAAAAAGTGGTCGATGGGCAGGCGCAGCCCCCGGGGGGTTGCCGGCTCCAGCAGGTGCAGCACGCCGTTCAGGATGGACAGGTCCCGGTTGGGCGGGATCACGTAGACGCAGTTCGCCTCGACCTTCAAGTTGTCCTGGATCTGCACCACCGACATCAGCGTGGCCCGCTGCAGCAGCTCAACCATGATGCCCTTGTGGGTGGGGTCCAGGTGCTGGACCACCACGAAGGCGAGGCCGCTCGTGACCGGGATCTGCGCCAGGAACTGCTCCAGCGCCTCCAGGCCGCCCGCCGAGGCCCCGATGCCCACGATGGGGGGAACCCGGTCAATCTCGACGGTTCCTTCAGGAGATCGTGCGGTTTTCGCTTTTTGGGGTGATGTTGTTTTTTTCACTGCCTGACCCCGCTCGCTTTTCCACAGTTCACGAATGGTTAGCGGATCTAGTGTAGGTCCAGAAAGCTGTGTGTGCTGTCATAGCATAATCCCCGTAAGGGTGGGTTGACCCGGTGCGACAATCCTCCGCAGACGCCCCGCCCCCCTCTCCGAGACCGCCGCCATGAGCCTGTTCCGCCCCTTCATCCTGCTGACCCTGGGGCTCCTGGCCCTGCCTGGCCTCCAGGCTCAGGCGCCCGTCCGGGACGCGGCGGACCTGCAGAAGCAGCTGGACCGCCTGCAGACCGTGGGCAGCGTGCTCTACGTCGCCGCCCATCCCGATGACGAGAACACCGCCGTGCTCGCCACCCTGACCAAGGGCCGCCACCTGCGCACCGCCTACCTGTCCCTCACCCGCGGCGGCGGCGGCCAGGACCTCATCGGCCCCGAGCTGGGCGACGGCCTGGCGGCCATCCGCACCCAGGAGCTGCGGGCCGCGCGTCGCCTCGACGGCGCGGAGCAGTTCTTCTCCTCGGCCGTGGACTTCGGCTTCAGCAAGACCGCCGAGGAGTCCCTGCGCCTCTGGCACCACGACCGGGTGCTGGCGGATGTGGTGCGCGTCATCCGCACCTTCCGGCCCGACGTCATCCTGACGCGCTTCCCGCCGGATGCCCGGGCGGGCCACGGCCACCACACGGCCTCGGCCCTGCTGGCCATCGAGGCCTTCGCCGCCGCCGCGAATCCGGCGCGGTTCCCGGAGCAGGTCCAGGCGGGGCTGCGGCCCTGGCAAGCCAGGCGGCTGCTCTGGAACCTCTTCCGCTTCGGCGAGGACGCCCCCAAGCCCGCCGCCGGGCTGCGCCTGGACGTGGGCGCCTACGACCCGCTGCTGGGCCGCTCCTACGGCGAGCTCGCCGCCGAGAGCCGCAGCCAGCACCGCAGCCAGGGCTTCGGCGGGCTGGCCCAGCGGGGCCAGTGGGAGGAGGGCTTCGAGCTGCTGGCGGGGGCGCCCGCCACGACGGACCTCTTCGAGGGCATCGACCTCACCTGGGCCCGCTTCCCGGGCACCGCCGACCTCGCCGCGCGGCTGCGCGAGGCCCGGTCGGCTTTCCGTCCCGACCATCCCGCCGCCAGCCTCCCGGCGCTGCTGCGGGCGCTGCTGGCCCTGCGCGCCCTGCCCCCGGCGGTCCAGGCCGAGCCCCTGGTGAAGACCAAAGCCGCCGAGCTGGAAGAGGTCCTCCGCTGCGCCGCCGGCCTCTGGGTGGAGGCCCTGGCGGACCGCCAGCGGGTGGCCCCGGGGGACCGCCTCACGGTGAACGCCGCGCTGCTGGCCCGCGGCGCCGCGCCCCTGGCGCTGGAGGCCCTCACGCTGGAGCTCGTCACGCCCGAAGGTGTGCGGGAGCTGGTCCACCGCGGCGACCGCCAACCCCTGCCCGACAACACCGCCCGCAAGGAGGTGTTCACCTTCACCCTGCCCCTGGACACGCCCCTGGGCCAGCCCGCGTGGCTGAACGGCCCCGGCGCGGACGCCTGGACGATCCTGCCTGAAGCCCCGGCGCCCTTCCGCCTGCGGGCCCGCCTGGCCCTGCCCGGGGGCGCCTTCGAGGTCACGGTGCCCGTGCAGTTCCGCTTCCGCGATCCGGTCCTCGGCGAGCGCACCCAGCCCCTGGCCGTGGTGCCACCCGTGCTGGTGAACCTGGCCGAGACCGTGCAGGTCTTCGCGGCGGATGGCGCCCGGGACCTGCGCCTCAAGGTGCTGGCGGGCGGCGCCGGCGCCTCGGGCCGCATGCGTCTCCGGGTGCCCGCAGGGTGGGCCGTGGCGCCGGCCGAGCAGCCCTTCACCCTGGCCCGCGCCGGGGAGGAAAAGGAGCTGACCTTCCGCCTGAGCCCTCCCGCCGGGACCGCCTCCGGCGAGCTGCGCGCCGAGGTGGACACGGGCTCGGGCTTCACTCCCGCCCGGGGCCTGCTGAAGCTGGACCACCCGCACATCCCCCTGCAGACCCTGCTGCCCCTGGCCCAGGCCCGCCTGGAGCGCTTCGACCTCAGGCGGGCGGGCCCGCGCATCGGCTACGTCATGGGCGCCGGGGACGAGATCCCCCACGCCCTGCGGCGCCTGGGCTACCAGGTGGAGCTGCTCTCGGACGAGGCCCTGGCCCAGGAGAATCTCCAGGGCTACGACGCCATCGTGCTGGGCATCCGCGCCTTCAACACCCGCCCGGCCCTGCAGACCCTCAAGGAGCGGCTGCACGCCTACGTCGCGGCGGGCGGCACGGAGCTGGTGCTCTACACCGTGAACATGGGCTTTCCCGGCATCAACGCCGCCATGGTCACGGACACCATCGGCCCCTATCCCTTCAAGGTGGGCCGCAAGCGCGTCACCGTGGAGACCGTGCCCGTGCGCTTCCTGCAGCCGGGTCACGCCCTCTTCCACTGGCCCAATGAGCTCACAGCCCGCGACTTCGACGGCTGGATCCAGGAGCGCAGCCTCTACCACGCCGAGGGCTGGGACGCCCGCTACGTGCCGCTGCTGGGCATGGCGGATCCCGGCGAGGCCGAGGACGGCGGCGCGCTGCTGGTGGCCGAACACGGCAAGGGCCGCTACGTCTACACGGGCCTGTCTTTCTTCCGGCAGCTGCCCGACGGCGTGCCCGGCGCCACCCGCCTCTTCGCCAACCTCCTGGCCCTGGGGCGGCCCCATGACTGACGAGGCCCCGCCGCCGATCCTGGGCACCTGGCCGCGCCTCTATGCGGTGGTGGTGGGTGAGCTGCTGCTCTGCATCCTGGGCTTCTGGCTGCTGGCCCGGATCTGCGCATGAGCCGCCTGGACTGGCTCGTCCTCGGCGCCGCCCTGCTGTTCGTGGTGCTGTGGGGCCTCTACAAGGGCCGCGGCGCCACCACCGGCGACCACTACATCGGCGGCGGCCGGGACCACCGCTGGTGGCTCATCGGCCTCTCGATCATCGCCACCCAGACCAGCGCCATCACGTTCCTGTCGACGCCGGGCCAGGCCTACGTGGACGGCATGCGCTTCGTGCAGTTCTACTTCGGCCTGCCCCTGGCCGCCATCGTGCTGTCCATCTGGGCCATCCCCCTCTACCACCGGCTGAAGGTGTCCACGGCCTACGAGATCCTCGAGGCCCGCTTCGACCTGAAGACCCGCCTGCTGGCGGCCTGCCTCTTCCTGATCCAGCGCAGCCTGGCCGTGGGCATCACCATCTTCGCCCCGGCCCTGGTGCTCTCGGTACTGCTGGGCTGGAGCATCCACGCGAACATCCTCCTCATCGGCGTGCTGGTCATGACCTACACCGTGGTGGGCGGCACCAAGGCCGTGGCCTGGGCCCACAGCTCGCAGATGGTGATCATCGCCTGCGGCATGCTGCTGGCGGGGCTCATGACCGTCCACCGCCTGCCCGCCCACGTGAGCCTCGGCGACGCCCTGCACGTGGCAGGCGGCCTGGGCCGCCTGAACGTCATCGACCCGCACTTCGACCTCAACAACCGCTACAACCTCTGGTCCGGGCTCATCGGCGGCTTCTTCCTCATGCTGTCCTACTTCGGCACGGACCAGTCTCAGGTGCAGCGCTACCTGGCGGGCAGCTCCATCACCCAGAGTCGCCTGGGCCTGCTGCTCAATGGCATGGTCAAGGTGCCCTTGCAGTTCCTGGTCCTGCTGCTGGGCGCCCTGGTCTTCGTGTTCTACCAGTTCCACACGCCGCCCCTGTTCTTCAACCCGGGCCCGGTGAAGCAGGTGCTGGCGGGCCCCGATGCCGCCGCCTACCGCACGCTCGAGACGAAGTTCACCCAGGCCCGGGAGGCCCAGAGCCAGCGGGCCGAAGCCTTCGTGGCGGCCCGACACAGCGGCGACGCGGCCCAGACTGAAGCCGCCAAGCGGCACTTTCAGCAGGCTCACGCCGAGAGCGAAATGATCCGGCGGGAGGGCGTGGCTCTCATCGAGAAGGCCAACCCCGGCACCAACCCCAGCGACACGAACTACATCTTCCTGGCCTACGTGCTGAGCAGCCTGCCCGCGGGCCTGGTGGGCCTGGTGCTGGCGGCGGTGTTCTCGGGCTCCATGTCCTCCATGTCCGGGGAGATCAGCGCCCTGGGGGCCACCACGGTGGTGGACCTGTGGCGGCGTCTCGTTGGCGGCAGCGGCACGCGCGAAGTCTGGGTGGGCCGCCTCGCCACCTTCGCCTGGGGCGGCTTCGCCATGGCCTTTGCGGAGTACGCCGCCCGCCTGGGCTCGCTCATCGAGGCCGTGAACATCCTGGGCTCGCTGTTCTACGGCACCATCCTCGGCATCTTCATCACGGCCTTCTTCGTCAAGCGCGTGCAGGGCGGCACCGCCTTCTACGCTGCCCTGGTCGCCGAAGCCGGCGTGCTGCTCTGCTTCAAGTTCACCGCCATCTCCTTCCTCTGGTACAACGTCATCGGCTGCCTCGCCGTGGTGGGCCTGGCCTACGCCTTCAGCCTCTTCCAGGCCCCCCGGAAGGACGCCACCGAACCCCTGGGCGCCTGAGGCAAGTCGAGAAAAAAGGTCACTGAAAAAGGCTTTTTTGCCACCGATGAACACCGATAAAAACTGATGAAAAGCTGATAAAGCAAAAGGCTCACCACGAAGGTCACGAAGACTACGAAGAAGAGCATGGCCCCTCGGGGGGCCACAAGGCCCGCACCATCAGGGGTAGCGACCACACTGCACGGGTTGGATCCCGGGGGCGGACCCGTGCGGGATGTGTCGGCGCATCTTCGTGTCTTCGTGTCTTCGTGGTGGATCCTTTTTCATTTCAACCCATGCGCCGGACCTCCGGCATGGGACGTTGGTGGAGGTCCATCACTGCCCGAATGGGCGGAGCAGGGCCGTTAACCCGGGATTCTTATCATGCTTTTATCGGTGTTCATCGGTGGTTAAAGCTTTCTTTGCTGTGACCACAACGGCCCTTGGTTGCGCCATTGCGGATCGCCATATCGCGATCGATGCCTGTGGTTGTATCGTGTTCCCAAGGCACCCCCCCACAGACGCATTCACTTGGAGGCACTCGCATGGACGGCTTGATGATGGCGTTCCCGCTCACGCTCCCGCACCTCTTCCAGCGGGCGGCTGACTACTATCCCGAGGTGGAGATCGTCTCGCGCCGCCCGGACAAGAGCCTGCACCGGACCAACTATGCGGAGTTCCACGGCCGCGCCCAGCAGCTGGCCAACGCCCTGAAGCGGCTCGGCCTGAAGCCGGGCGAGCGGGTGGCCACCCTGGCCTGGAACCACTCCCGCCACCTGGAGGCCTACTTCGCCATCCCGCTGGCCGAGGGCGTCTTCCACACCCTGAATCCGCGCCTCTCGCCAACGGACCTCTCCTACATCATGAACGACGCCGAGGACGTCATGCTCCTCGTCGACGACGTGCTGCTGCCGGTCTGGGAGAAGCTGAAGGCCGATGTGAAGGTGCGCCAGGTGGTGGTCTGGGCCCACGGCCAGGACCTGCCTGAAGGCACCCTCGACTACGAGCAGCTCATCGCCGCCGAGCCCGCGTCCTACGAGATCCCCGCCATCGACGAGAACCAGGCCGCGGGCCTCTGCTACACCTCCGGCACCACCGGCCGGCCCAAGGGCGTCCTCTACTCGCATCGGGCCCTGGTGCTGCACTCCATGGTCAGCGCCCTGCCCGACGTACTCGGCGCGTCCTTCACCGATGTGGTGATGCCCGTGGTGCCCATGTTCCACGTGAACGCCTGGGGCCTGCCCTTCACCTGCACCATGATTGGCGCCAAGCAGGTCTTCCCCGGCCCGCACCTGGACGCCGTGAGCCTCCTGGACCTTATGGCCGGTGAGGGCGTCACCAAGACTGCCGGGGTGCCCACCATCTGGCTCAGCCTGCTGGATGCGCTGGACAAGGCCCCCCCCGGGACCTGGGACCTCTCGAAGCTGAATGAGATCATCTCCGGTGGCGCGGCCGCCCCGCCCTCCATGATCGAGCGCTTCGAGCGGGACCACGGCCTCCACGTGGTCCAGGCCTGGGGCATGACCGAGATGACCCCCCTGGGCACCGTGAGCCGCATCAAGCCCAGCCTCGCGGGCCTGCCTGCGGAGGAGAAGCTGGCCCTGCGCGCCACCCAGGGCCTGCCCGTGCCCCTCGTGGAGGTCCGCGTCGAGTCCCTGGAAGGCCCCGCGCCTTGGGACGGCAAGGCCATGGGCGAGCTGATGGTGCGCGGCCCCTTCATCGCCAGCGCCTACTTCAAGAACCCCGCCGAGGCCACCAAGTTCACCGAGGACGGCTGGTTCCGCACGGGCGACATCGTCACCACCAGCCCCGAGGGCTACGTCCGCATCACGGACCGCAGCAAGGACCTGATCAAGTCCGGCGGCGAGTGGATCAGCAGTGTGGACCTGGAGAACGCCCTCATCGGCCACCCGGCCGTGGCGGAGGCCGCCGTGGTGGCCGTGCCGCATCCCAAGTGGGACGAGCGACCCGTAGCCTGCGTGGTGCTACGCCCCGGCGCGTCGGCCACGCCCGACGAGCTGCGGGCGTTCCTGGCCCCCAAGTTCGCCAAGTTCTGGCTGCCCGACGCCTACCTCTTCCTGGAGGCGATCCCCCGCACCGCCACCGGCAAGTTCATGAAGATGGCCCTGCGCAAACAGCTCAAAGACTTCCGCTGGTCCGGCAACGAGTGAGGCCGATTCACACGCAAAGAAAAAAACTGATCACCACCGATGAACACCGATAAGTGCTGATAAACACCGATAAAAGAACAATAAAAGACAAGAACACATGTTCCTTTATTTCTTTCTCTATCAGCTTTTAATCGGTTCCTCGCTGTTTCAGGTGGGTAACGGGGTAACGGCCCCCAGCGGCGAGCCCCAAAGGGGTGCGAGTCCATCGAATCGAAGCTTGCCTGCGATGAGGTAGGCGATGGCCACGATGTTGCGGACGGTCCGATAGCCTC
>CAIZZF010000022.1 GCA_903937385.1 uncultured Holophagaceae bacterium
ACTTTCCGATCCACACCAGCCTGATCGAAGGCGTGAACAACAAGATCAAGCTCATCAAGCGCATTGGCTACGGCTACCGGGACGATGCCTACTTCTTCCTCAAAGTCCGCTCAGCCTTCCCCGGAATTCCCGGATGAACCTCTTTTTTCTTATCCGGGGCTCAGTCGGACTCGGTGAAGATGACGCCGTGCTTGGCGAGGTCGGCGCGGATGAAGTCCCAGGCGCCGGGCTCCAGGCCCAGATACTCGGGCGGGTTGATGCCCTTGCGGGAGAACCGGCCGCTGGCCAGGAGGCGCACGGCGGCGGTGCAGGAGTAGCCAGTGGTGCGCGCCATGGACGTGGTCCTGGTGGCGCGGTCGTAGCGGTCGAGCAGGTTGAACTGCTTGCGCACCGGCTGGCCGGCCTTCTCGCCTTCCACGGTGACGCGCATGACCGTGAAGTCTTCGTCGCCCTCCTCCATGAACCAGAGCGGGAAGAGCAGGGCCGTGGTCAGGTCCAGGGGGCTCACCGCGACGCCGCTCACCTGGATCTTCTCCTTGTTGAAGAAGCCGGACTCCCGCAGCATGCGCATCTTCTCGATGTGGCCGGGGTAGCGGAGGGTCTTCTCCTTCATGTCCGGCACCTGGGGGAAGCTCTTGAGGATGCTCCGCAGGCCGTCAGTGTTGAAGGACTCCAGGGTGCCCAGGCCATCAAACTCCAGCAGCTCCGGCTCGGACAGGGCGGGAAAGGTCACGATGCGCCCGTCCTTCACGTAGCGGGAGGGCCGGGTGTATTCCTCGATGACGTCGATGGGGCTGAACCCGGCCTTGTATTCGTAGGGCCAGGTGCGGATCACCGGCAGGCCGCCCACCAGGCACTCGAAGGAGGTGACGCGGTCCCACTGCCGGGAGAGGTCGCCCAGGATGATGTTGTGGCAGCCCGGGGCGATGCCGCAGTCCACGATGGCCGTGAGGTTCTGGGCTTTGGCGAGGGCGTCCAGCTCGAAGCAGTCCTCGTCGAAGAAGGAGATGTCCACCAGGGGCTTGCCCGCCTCCAGCACGGCCTTGGCCGTGGCGAAGCCCAGGAAGCCGGGGACCGCGCCCACCACCAGGTCGGCATCGGCCACGGCGGCCTTGACGGCGTCGGGGCTGGAGAGATCCGCGGCGCGGGTGGCCAGGCCCACCTGCTGCATGCGCTCCAGGGCGGCCTCGGAGCGGTCCGCCACGGTGACCCGGAACTCCGGGGCCAGATCCTTGGCCATGGCACCACCCACACGGCCCGCACCAAGCACGACGACATGAAGCATGAGGGCCTCCTAGGGTAGATAAGGCAGGGGTGCCCGCTCCCCTCGGAGCAAGGCGTCTGGGTAGGATAAACGTTTCCCAGGCCAGGGCTGCCAGCGCTGAGCGCCAGCCAGCGCCCAAGCTTGGGGGGCTGGGCAGCGCGTGGACGGGCTCTTCCAGGCACAGAGAGCCTCCCCCGCAGAGTGAGGCCAGCACCGGGTTCCAGCCCATCCCAGTCCCCCCAGGAGAGCCCCGGCAGAGCCCAGGCGACCAAGCGCAATTCCTCCTGCCGCTTTTGACAGGCTGTAAAGGCGGGTCACAAGCGCCGGATGGCTGCGTCCGGAGGACTCCGGTGGCTGGATCTCGGCGCTCACGTCATTCTGAAGGCATGGCGCGTCGTGTCCTCTCCCTCCGGCTCTTCGTGGCCATTCTGCTGCTGGCCCTGCTGCCGACCCTGGGGGCCTGGTGGACCTGGAAGCGGCAGGGACCTCTGCAGCAGGAGGCCACGGTCCTGGTGAAGAAGGGCACGAGCATCAACCAGGTGGCCGATCAGCTCGAGCGCGAGGGCGTGATCCGCTCGGCCTCGCTCTTCCGGCTCTGGGCCCGGGCCCGGAAGCTGCAGCTCATCCGCGGCGAGTACACCTTCCGGCCCCAGGCCAGCCTCGCCGATGTGGCGGGCAAGCTGCGGCGGGCGGAGATCCACTTCACGCCCGTCTCCATTCCCGAGGGCGCCCACGCCTGGTCCGTGCAGCGGCGCCTCAAGGACTTCGTGCCCGAGGAGGTCTTCTGGACCCTATGGAAGAGCCCGCGGCTCGTGAAGACCGCTGGCTTTGAAGCGGCCGAGAACCTGGAGGGGCTGGTGGCGCCAGCCACCTACCGCCTGCACCACGCCATGGAGCCCGAGGAGGTCATGCTGCTGCTGGTGGAGGCCTTCCGGGACCAGATCCGGCCGCAGCTGGAGGGCGGGGTGCTTCCGCCCTACGAGACGCTGATCCTGGCAAGCCTTGTGGAGAAGGAGACCAAGCTGGCCGAGGAACAGCCCCGGGTGGCGGGGGTCTACAAGAAGCGCCTCGACCTGGGCATGCGCCTGCAGTGCGATCCCACCAGCCTCTACGCCCGCTGGGCCAGCGGCGACCTGCGCTTCACGGCCCCGCTGCAGGCCGACATCCGGCGGCCGCACCGCTTCAATACCTACACGGTGGCGGGTCTGCCGCCCACGCCCATCGCCATCCCCGGCGCCACGGCCCTGGAGGCCGCCAAGGCCCCGCTGACCGGCAAGGACCTCTACTTCGTGGCCACGGGCCGGGGCGGCCACACCTTCGCCCCCAGCCTGCGGGACCACAACAAGAACGTTGGCGTCTACCGCCTGGAAATCCAGCGCCAGAAGCGGGCCGCCCGTGGCTAAGTCGCGCCTGGATCTCCTGCTGGTGCAGCGGGGCCTCTGCGAGACCCGGGCCCGGGCCCAGGCCCGTATCCTCGCCGGGGATGTGCTGGTGGACGACCGGCCCGTGACCAAGGCCGGCACCGCCGTGGACGAGGCCGCGCCCATCCGCCTGCGGGGCGAGGCGCTGCCCTATGTGAGCCGCGGTGGTCTGAAGCTGGCCGGGGCCCTGGACCGCTGGGCCATCGACCCCACGGGCTGGGTCTGCTTCGACGCTGGCGCCAGCACTGGCGGCTTCTCGGACTGCCTGCTGCAGCGGGGCGCGGTGCGGATCTACGCGGTGGATGTGGGCACCAACCAGCTGCACTGGAAGCTGCGCAGTGACCCCCGGGTGGTGTCGATGGAACAGGTGAACCTCCGCACCTGGGACCCGGCCACCATCCCCGAGCCCTGCGACTTGCTGGTGGCGGACCTGAGCTTTATCTCTCTGCGCCTGGCCATCCCGCCGGTGCTGCCCAGCCTCAAGCCCGGGGCCCAGGCGGTGCTGCTGGTGAAGCCCCAGTTCGAGGCGGGTCGCGACGACGTGGGCTCCGGCGGCATCGTGCGCGACCCCGCCGTCCACCGGCGCGTGGTGATGGAGATCTGGAAGTTCTTCGAGGGGACGCCCCTGGCCCCGCAGGCCCTGGCCGTGAGCCCCATCAAGGGCGGCGAGGGCAACATCGAGTTCCTCCTGCGCCTCGCCCTCGGCCAGCCCCCCGGCAGTCTGGCCCAGGCGATGGCCGATCTGGATGCGTCGCAGGAAGGCTGAGGCGAGCCCGCAGCCTCCTTTTCAAAAAAAGGAACAACTAAAAAAAACTGGCCACCGATGAACACCGATAACTGCTGATGAAAAGCTGATAAGGAAAATTCAGAAAAAAGGCCTCCTCGCTGAATTGTGTGGGTAACCCTTTTTGCTGCTGATGGCATTTGAGGGGGCGATGTGGGAATCGCGCAGCGATTTCCAGCCGAAGGCCTGGGTGTGGGAAGGACGCGGACCCGAAGGGCGAGCGCAGCTCGTTC
>CAIZZF010000023.1 GCA_903937385.1 uncultured Holophagaceae bacterium
CAGCTATCAGCTATCAGCTATCAGCTATCAGCTATCAGCTATCAGCTATCAGCTATCAGCTATCAGCTATCAGCTATCAGCTATCAGCTATCAGCTATCAGCTGGCGCCGACCCACCCGGGGCGCGACCACCCGACCCGCCTCGCCCTTCTTGGCCGAGAGCTGACAGCTGACAGCCGACAGCTAATACACTTCCCCATGCCCCGCCCTTCCCCCACTCCCTGGGCCCTGCCGCCCGCAGTGCCGTGGCCACGCTTCCTGCGGCTGCTGCGCCAGCCCGATCCACCCCGGGGCTGGCTGGAGTCGGCGGCGGAGCTGCCGGAGCTGCGGAAGCGGCCCCTGCTGCTGCGCTGGGTCGCCCAGCATCCCAAGGCCCCGGCCCACCTGCGGGCTCAGCTCCTGGGCCGCCTGCCCTGGCGGGCCCTGGCGGCGGTGGCGGCGGACGCGGCGGCCCACCCCCAGGCCCGCCAACAGGCCACGGAGAAGCTCCAGCAGCTCTGGCCCACCCTCACCACGGGCGAGCGGCGCAGCCTCGCGCGTCACGCCCCCCGGGCCCTGTGGCGCCTGATCTGGCCCTGCCCCAGCGCCGACGTGCTGGCGGCCTTCCTGCAGCATTCCAAGCTCAGCCTGGAGGCGCTCCTCGCCCTCATCCAGGCGCCCCTGCGGCCCCCCCAGGCCGAGGCCCTGGCTGCCTCCCGCTGGCGGGACAGCATCCCCGTGGCCGAGCAGGTGCTCCAGGCCCTGGACCGCAGTCTCCCCCTGCCCGACTCCGGCCTCGTCCTGGGCCACGCCGCCCCCTGGATCCGCGCCCTCGACGAAGAGGCCCGCATCCTCGCCGCCAGCCGCACCCTCACCCCTGCCCTGCGCCGCATGGTCCACCCAAGGCGCGGCGAGGGTGACTTCCAGACAGGAGCTTTGCCATGCTGAAGCGAACAGGCCTCTTCCTGGCTCTGTTGACGGCCGTCGGCCTCCTCAGCTGCAGTCATGCGCCCACGAGAGGCCGGGACCTCATCGAGGTCTCCCAGAGCTACGTCCCCTACAAGACCGAAGCGTTTCTTCGCATCGGCTACCTGCTTAACACCTGGGAATACGAGAAGGAGGGGCTCGAGCTCCGGCGCATCACGGTGCTGGATGACGCCACCCAGGCGAGTCTGCTCGTCATCGAAAAGGCGGACCTCCCCATCATCTTCCAGGACCCCCTGCCCGCCAGCAGCGAGATCAAGATTGACCGGCTGGACCGCTACTACCTGTCGATCCAGGTGCCCATCCCCCTGACCCAGGCGGTTCCCAACAGCCTCTCCCATCGCTTCACCTTCTACGATCCCGCCGGGAAGCAGGAAATCAGGGTCGAGGGGGGCCGCCTCCAGCCCCGGAAGGGGGAGTCCCCCCGGGTGATCGCCGCGCCGGTGAAGGGCAGCTACTGCCTCTTCTTCAACCAATCCACCTTGGGCTACCACTACTGGTACGCCGCCTTTACGGGCGGGGAGATCTACACCAGCGAGAAGTTCGCCTTCGACCTGACCAAGGGCAATGAGCTCTGGGAGAACACCTATTCAGGCGATCCCAGGATCAACACCTCCTACTATGCCTACGGGGATCCGCTCTATGCCGTGGCTGCCGGCAGAGTGGTCAAAGTGGTGGATGGCCGGATCGAGAACTCCGGCAATGCCCAGGATGCGCCGCTGCTGACCAATGACGCCTACTACGGCAACTACCTGATCCTCGACATCGGGGGGGGCTGCTACGCGGCCTACATGCACTGCAAGCCCCGCACGTTCCTCGTCGCCGCAGGAGACACCGTGACCGAGGGCCAGCAGCTCGCCAGCCTCGGCAATTCCGGGAACTCAACTGAGCCCCACCTGCACTTCCAGCTCAACGACAAGCCGGACGCGGCCTTATCCCACGGGCTGCCCTTCGTCTTCAAGAGCTACACCAAGCTGGGCGAGGTGGTCCTGGCGCCTGTGCCGGGGATGGTCAAGGGGACTCCCTTCGACATGACCAACGCGAACATGGAGAACTGGACGGTCGCCCGGGTCCCGTAGCTAGACGAGTATCCGTTTGGCCTTGGCGTAGAAGCCCTTGCGTTCTTCCATCCCGTTATACCCGCCGTTGATGGAGAGACTGATGAACTCCACCGGGGTGACGGAAAGCACCTGGCCCTTGTATTTCTTGCTGAGCACGGCGGAATCGCTCTGGTTGGCAATGTCATTGAGGCCCCTCGTTTTCCAATACTCGCAGGCGCTCCAGACGCTGAGTTCGGGTTGTTCCAGGAGCTCTGGATTGTTGATGAAGAAATCCCGATTCCCCTTCTTGATGCCGAGCTGGAGATAGTTGGCTCTGCCGGTGGTCTGGAAGATGCCACGACCCCGGAAGCGCACGCCATCGCCCGGATTCCTGTTGCCGAGATCGACCCGGCCCTCGTAGGCGCTTCCCGAGGCATACTCGCGAAGGGTGCGGAAGTGATCGGTTTCGTGGCAGGCCTGGGCCAGGAAGTGGCAGAACTCCTGGGGCGTATCGATCTCGTAGCCTGGGCAGGTGATGTTGAGCCACTCGGCAAGCCCGGCCATGAGGGGTGTCGCGTGGCCGGCTATTGCTGCCAGGTGCTCCGGGGTGATGGTGTAGGACAAGGGCTCCTCCTGGATAAAGGGCCTAACAATAGCAGGCCACTAGAACTCCCTGAAGCATGACCCTGTCCGGCCTTGAAAAGGCTAGACATAGTGTGCGAACAGGCGATGAGACAAGCAGGACTTTGCCTCGGCCATGTAGGGCGCGAGGCTGAGCAGGTCCTGGCCGGACGACTAGCACGGGAAGCGGCAGCTACTGGTTCCTTAGCCCCACTCACCTCCGTTCATCCCCGTCAGAAAAGCCGTTTCACGGGGGTGCAGAGCATGTAGACGAGAGGCCGCAGCACCTTCAGCGGGAGAAGAACAGGCCACCGATGAACACCGATGAACACCAAAAATCAAAAAAGGTAAATCAACCCCAAAGAACACAAAAGGGCACAAATAAAAGCCACAGCAGTTCCTTTGCTTTTCTTCGCGTCTTCTCGGTATCAGCTGCGCCGATACGCGAGACAAACCGAAATACCGCGTTGGATCTATTGATCTTTTCTAAAGCCCCTACGCCCGCTTCAGCACTTCGGCGATGCAGCGCTCGATGCCGACCCAGACGTCGCTGAGGCGGGCGTCATCAAACATGTAGGCGGCGGTGGTGACCAGCTTGTTCGCTTCGTCGATGATGACCTCGCGGGCGCTGGGGGTGTCGCGGTGGTGCTGGCCGAGCTTCGTCACGGCGGCGGCGCAGCCGGCATCGTTGCCCAGGGTCAGTTCGGTGGTGGTCTTCCCCGCCAGGGTCAGGGCCACCAGGGCCGGGGCGATGCAGATGGCGCCCACGGGCTTCCCAGCGTCAAAGAAGCCGCGCACGAAGGCGGCCACGTCAGGGCGCACGTCGCCCTCGGCGCCCTTGAAGGCGAAGCTGCAGTGGTTCTTGGCCACGCCGAAGCCGCCGGGCATCACCAGGGCGTCGTAGTCCTCCACCTTGGCCTGGGCCAGATCCAGACACTGGCCCACCCGGGCGATACGGCTGGACTCTTCCAGGATGTTGCGCACGGCGCCGGGCACCGGCTGGCCCGAGACATGGTTGATGACGTGGTGCTGGGGCGCGTCCGGCGCGAGGCACTGGAAGGTGGCGCCGTGCTGGTCCAGGGCCAGCAGGGTGAGCACCGCCTCGCGCACTTCCGCGCCGTCCAGGTGGCCGCAGCCGGCCAGCAGCACCGCGACCTTGAGCGTCTTCGCCATGGGAGCCTCCTTGGTTGGTCCGCCCCATTATCGGCTTCTTCGGGCGTTCCGGGGACGGCTGATTAACCGCCGAGATCCCTAGCAGGACCCAGGCATGCGGGTGTGTTCTTTGTGTTTAATTCCTTGGTCCTTTCTTCTTATCGTTCTTGGCTTCATGACTCCAACCGGGAAGCCTTCGCCGGATCTCGTCTACCCTGGTCCCATGCGCCTCTCTTCCCGTCTTCCGCAGGGTCTCGAGCCCAACGCCCTGTCCGCAGCCCTGGCCCGGCGGCGCGCGGCGGGGCAGGCGGTACTGGACCTGACGGTGTCGAACCCCACCCGCTGCGGCTTCAGCTATCCCGAGGCGGCGATCCGCGCGGCCCTGGCCGAGCCGGCGGTGCTGGCCTACGATCCGGATCCTCTGGGCACCCGCTCCGCCCGGCAGGCCGTCGCGGCGCACCACGGGCACGGGCTGCGGGCCGAGGAGCTCCTGCTCACGGCCTCCACCAGCGAGGGCTACGGCCTGCTCTTCAAGCTGCTGGGCGACCCCGGGGACGAGGTGCTGGTGCCCAGCCCCGCCTACCCGCTGTTCCACTGGCTGGCGCGGCTGGAGGGCCTGGTGGCCCGGCCGGTGCAGTCCTACTTCCACGAGCGCTGGCACCTGGACCTGGGGGCCCTGGAGGCGGCGACTGGTCCGCGCACCCGGGCTGTGGTGGTGGTGAACCCCAACAACCCCACGGGCCACTTCCTGTCCCGGGCCGAGTGGGACGGCCTGACGGCCCTCTGCGCCCGCCGGGGCCTGGCCCTGCTGGTGGACGAGGTCTTCGCGGACTACGCCCTGGAGCCGCCCGAGGATCGCCTGGCCACGGCCCTGGCCGACCCGACGCCGCCCTGCCCGGTCTTCCTGCTGTCGGGCCTCAGCAAGGTGGCCGCCCTGCCGCAGCTCAAGCTCGGCTGGATCGCCGTGCGGGGCCCCGGCGCCGCCGAGCACCTGGAGGCCCTGGCCTTCCTGGCAGACCAGTACCTCTCCGTGTCCGCCCCGGTGCAGGCCGCCGCTGCGACCCTGCTGGCCCTGGCGCCTGGGCTGCGGGCGCAGGTTCAGGCCCGGCTCCGTGCCAACCTCGCCGCCCTGGACACAGCCCTGGCGGAATATCCACACCTGAGCCGTCTGGCCGTGGAGGGGGGCTGGTCCGTGCTGCTGCGCCGCCCCGCGGTGGACGCGGACGAGGCCTGCGCCCTGCGGCTGCTGGAGGCCACCGGTACCCTGGTCCATCCCGGCTCCTTCTTCGACGTGCCCGGCGATGGCCACCTGGTGCTGAGCCTGCTGACGGCGGAGAGTGATTTCGCGGAGGGCCTGCGCAATGTCTTCCCGCTACTCTGACCTCTCTGCATAATCACGGCATCCCATGACCACCCTCGCCTCCTGTCCCAGCTGTGGTGCCGCCCTGAACTTCAGGCCGGGCACCATGGTCACGGTCTGCCCTTACTGCAAGGCCTTGGCGGCGCGTCGGGACCGCAACCCCGAGCTGCTGGGCAAGGTCGCGGACCTGGTGGACACGGGCTCACCCCTGGGGCTCGGCGCCTCCGGCACCCACGCAGGCCGCGCCTTCACCCTGGCGGGCCGGGTGCAGCTGAAGCATCCCCTGGGCGGCGTCTGGGACGAGTGGTATCTGGCCCTGGACGACGGCCGCTGGGGCTGGCTGGCCGAGGCCCAGGGCCGCTTCTACCTGACATTCACCCAGAAGCCCCACGGCACCCTGCCCCCGACAGACACGCTGCAGCCGGGCGGCCCGGCGGACCTGGGGCCCGACGGCCTCTGGACCGTGGGCGAGGTCAGCCAGGCCACCTTCCACAGCGCCGAGGGCGAGATCCCCTGGGCCGTGGACCCGGGCGCCACCTACCGCTACGCGGACCTCTCTGGCCGCAACGGGGCCTTCGCCACCCTGGACTACAGCGAGGAGCCACCCCTGTTCTTCCTGGGCCGGGAGACGCCCCTGGCGGAGCTGGGCATCCAGGGAGGCCGCCGCAAGCCCGCCAAGGTGGGCGTCCAGAGCCTCGGTTGCCCCCACTGCGGCGGGACCCTGGCCCTGCACGCTCCGGACCAGACCCAGCGCGTGGGCTGCCCCAGCTGCGGCAGCCTGCTCTCCGCGGCAGAAGGCAAGCTGACCTTCCTCAAGAGCCTCAAGCAGCCCCAACCGGATGTGGTGATCCCCCTGGGCACTGAGGGCACCCTCGGCGACGAGCGCGTCACCTGCATCGGCCAGCTGCGCCGCAGCTGCTGCATCGACGACATTGACTACCCCTGGAACGAATACCTGCTGCTGGACAGCCAGCACGGCTTCCGGTGGCTGGTGCAGAGCGACGGCCACTGGAGCCTGGCCACGGCCGTGGCGCCGGGCGAGGTGCCCGCGGTGCGGGACGGCCAGAAGAACCTCAGCGCCCTGGGCGCGAGCTGGCGGCGCTTCCAGGACGTGACGGCCGTGGTCGAGGGCGTCTGGGGCGAGTTCTACTGGGCCGTGGAGCAGGGTGAGCGGGTGGAGGTGGCCGAGTTCGTGGCCCCGCCCCGCAGCCTCAGCTGCGAGCGGCAGGCCCACAAGGGTGGCGGCGGCGAGGTGAACTGGAGCCTGTCCACCTACCTGGAGCCCGAGACCGTGTGGAGTGCGTTCAAGCTCGAGGGCGCTCCCTCCGCGCCCCAGGGCATCGCCTCCTTCCAGCCCAACCCCCATAAGGCGACCCTGGCGAAAGGCGCCCTCTGGCTGGTGGGCGCCCTGGGTCTGCTGCTGGTGCTAGTGATCGTGGAGTCCATGACCCACCGCAGCACAGAGCTGTTCCGCCAGCGGCTGGATCTCTTCGAGCTGGCGCGCCTCGACCCTGCCTCCGCCGCCGCGCCGGACCGGCGCATCCCCGCCAAGCGACCGGCCCCGACGCCCGGCCCCGCGCCCGCCGCCGAGTCCCAGGAGCCCGTCTTCTTCTCGGGCCCCATCGAGATCAAGGACGGCTTCCAGAACCTGGCCCTCACCCTGGAAGCTCCGGTGAACAATGCCTGGATCTCCCTGGAGGGCGCCCTGGTGAGCGAGACCACGGGCGTGGCCGAGCTGTTCCTGGTGGAGTCGAGCTTCTACCACGGCGTGGACGGCGGCGAGGCCTGGGCGGAGGGCGCCCAAGGCGAGACGGTCTACCTCAGCGCCGTGCCCGCGGGCACCTACGTGCTGCGCCTCGCCCCCACCTGGGACGGCCGGGTGCCGCCCGTCCGCAGCATCGACGTGCGGCTGCGCCAGGGGGTCATGCGCTGGCTCTACCCGGGCCTCGCTCTGCTGGCCATCCTCATCGTGCCGCTGCTCCTGGTGCTCCGCATGGCGGCCTTTGAGAGCTGGCGCTGGCAGGAGAGCATGTACTCGACCAAGACCGGAGGCGGCTGATGCGGATCCTCTACCTGCTCTTCCTGGGCGGCGGCTTCAGCCTGCTGGTGGCCAACGGCTTCCTCGGCCGGGAGTTCTTCGGCAACCGCCGCCGGGCGGACCTGCCGCCCAGCGTGCGCCAGACCCCCGGCGCCTACCGCACCTTCCTGCACAACAACGGCTTCCACGGAGGTAAGTGATGTTCACGAACCAACTGCTGCACCAGCTCCTCGTCGCCGCTGTCTTCTCCATCCTGGGCCTGGTGATCCTCGGCGCCGTCTGGCTGGTGCTCATCAAGGTGCTGCCCTTCTCGCTGCGCAAGGAGATGGAGGACGACCAGAACACCGCCCTGGGCATCGTCCTCGGCAGCCTCATCCTGGGCATCTCCATCATCATCGCCGCCGCGATCCATGGGTGATGCTGGCCAGGAAAAGATCCACCACGAAGACACGAAGACACAAAGAAGTGCAAAAGATAACTGCACTTTTCATTCTTCGTGTCTTCGTGTCTTCGTGGTGAAACAGTTGTCTATTGAGTTCCAACATGTCTGAACCACTGAGCGACACCCAGCCCACGCTGAAGGCGCCGCTGCTGTTTCTCAGCGTGCTGCTCATCTCAAGCTGCGGGCTGATCTACGAGCTGGTGGCGGGGACGCTGTCGAGCTACCTGCTGGGAGATTCCGTCACGCAGTTCTCCACGGTGATCGGCGTCTACCTCAGCGCCATGGGGCTGGGCTCCTACTTGTCGAAGTTCCTGCAGCGCGGCCTGGCCCGGCGCTTCGTGGACCTGGAGCTGGCGGTGGCCCTGGTGGGCGGCTTCTCGGCGCCGATCCTGTTCCAGGCCTTCGCCCACACCCACGCCTTCCGGGTGGTGCTCTATGGGGTCGTGGCCTCGGTGGGCACCCTGGTGGGGCTGGAGATCCCCATCCTCATGCGGATCCTCAAGGACCAGATCCGCTTCAAGGACCTGGTGGCGGGCGTCCTCACCCTGGACTACATCGGCGCCCTGTTCGCGTCGCTGCTGTTTCCCCTGCTGTTCATGCCCAAGCTGGGCCTGGTGCGGACCAGCCTGCTCTTCGGTCTCCTGAACGCCGCCGTGGGGCTGTGGTCCACGCACCTGCTGGTGTCACAGCTGGGACCCACCCGGATGATCCGCCTGCGCTGCCTGGCCGTGCTGGCCATCCTGGCGGTGGGGCTGGCCTTCGCCGGGAAGTTCACCCTGGCCGTGGAGGAGGAGATCTTCGCGGACGAGATCGTCTACGCCCGGGACAGTGAGTACCAGCGCATCGTCCTCACCCGGGGCCGGGGCAGCTTCCAGCTCTTCCTCAACGGCAACCTGCAGTTCTCCTCCGCGGACGAGTACCGCTACCACGAGGCCCTGGTGCACCCGGCCTTCGGCGTGAAGCCGGACGCGCGGCGGGTGCTGATCTGCGGCGGCGGCGACGGCCTGGCCGTGCGCGAGGTGCTCAAGCACCCATCGGTGCAGGAAGTGGTGCTGGTGGACCTCGACCCGGCCATGACGGACATGGCCCGGCGCCAGCCCATGGTGCGCGCGCTCAACGGCGCCGCCCTGGACGATCCCCGGGTGCGGGTGGTGAACGCCGACGCCATGGTCTGGCTGCAGGAGACCGCCGTGGCCCCCTTCGACCTGGCCCTGGTGGACTTCCCGGATCCCAACACCTACGCCCTCGGCAAGCTCTACACCGCGCGCTTCTACCGCCTGCTCCAGCGCCGCCTCACCGCGGATGCCGTCATCTCCGTGCAGAGCACCTCACCGCTCATGGCCCGGGAGTCCTTCTGGTGCATCACAGCCACCATGGAGTCCGCAGGCCTCAAGGTGCGGCCCTACCACCTGGCGGTGCCCTCCTTCGGCGTGTGGGGCTTCGCGCTGGCCTCGAAGCGCGACTTCGCGGTGCCCACCCGGGTGCTGCCAGGCCTGCGTCACCTGTCCGACGAGGCCACCGCCGCCATGTTTGCCTTCCCCAAGGACATGGACCGGGTGCCGGTGGAGGTGAACCGCCTGGACAACCAGGTGCTCGTGCACCTCTACGCCCGGGAGTGGAGACGCTGGTCGTGAAGCGCCGGGACTTCCTGGCGGCGACGGCGGCCGCGGCCCTGCCCCTGGCCTGCCGCCCAAAGCCTGCCTTCCCCTTCGGCGGCGAGCTGGTGGGCCCCAACCTGGCCCTGGGCCACTGGCTGAGGGGCGGCGCCTTCCCGGAACCTGACCGCTTCGAGCCCATCTCCACACTCATCGTGGGCGGCGGCGTGGCGGGCCTCAGCGCCGCCTGGCGCCTGGCGGGCGGCGGCCTGGACGACTTCGCGGTGCTGGAGCTCGAGTCCGAACCCGGAGGCACCTCGCGCTCGGGCCAGAACCACGTCAGCCCCTTCCCCTGGGCGGCCCACTACCTGCCGGTGCCAGACCGGGGCAACCACGCGGTGCTGCGGCTGCTGAAGGAGTGCGGCGTGCTCGAAGGCTTCGATGCCAAGGGCGACCCGATGTTTGCCGAGGAGGCCACGGTGCGGGCCCCGGAGGAGCGCATCTTCGCCCACGGGCAGTGGTGGGAGGGCCTCTACCTGCGCGCCGGGGCCAGCCCCGAGGACGAGCGGCAGTACCACGCCTTCTTCCGCGAGGTGGACCACTGGGCGGCCTTCCGCGACCGCCGGGGCCGGCCCGCCTTCAGCATTCCGCGCTCCCGCTGCTCGGACGCCCCGGAGGCCCGGGCCCTGGACCAGCTCACCTTCGCCGCCTGGCTGGACCAGCGCGGGCTGCAGTCGCCGCGCCTGCGCTGGCTGCTGGGCTACGCCTGCCGCGACGACTACGGCTCCCGCCTGGAGACCACCAGCGCCTGGGCCGGCCTCTTCTACTTCGCCGCCCGCAAACAAGGCCCCGGCGAGGACTCCCGCCCCCTGCTGACCTGGCCCCAGGGCAACGGCTTCCTGGTGGACCACCTGCGCCGGGCCAGCGGCGACCGCCTGCGCTGCGGCGTGGCCGCCACGGCGATCCGGCCGGACCGGGACGGCCTTTGGGTCACCGCCTGGGACGCCGTGAACCAGCGCCGCCTGGGCTGGCGGGCCCGCCGGGTGATCTTCGCGGGACCGCAGCACGTGGCCAAGCACGTGGTGGAGGGCCTGGACCGCCCCGCCGCGGCCCGCATCCGCAACGCCCCCTGGCTGGTGGCCAACCTCACCCTCCGTGCCCGGCCCAAGGAGCCCACCTTTCCCCTGGCCTGGGACAACGTGCTGCGCGACAGCGAGGCCCTGGGCTACGTGGCCGCCACCCACCAGAGCCTGCGCGACCACGGCCCCACGGTGCTGACCTGGTACCGGCCCTTCGCCGGCGCCGACTGCGATGCAGAGCGCGCTCGGATGCGGGGGCTTGACTGGCCCGCCTGCGCCCGCATGGTCCTGGAAGACCTGCGGCCCGCCCACCCGGACCTCGTGGAGCTGGTCACACGCCTGGATGTCATGCGCTGGGGCCACGCCATGGTGCGCCCGACCCCGGGCCTGCTCTGGGACCCGGAATTCCTCGCCTTGTCCCGGCCCTTCGGCGCCGTGCACTTCGCCCACACCGAGCTGAGCGGCTTCGCCCTGTTCGAGGAGGCCCAGGACCACGGCGTCCGGGCCGCCGAGGAGGTGCTGACGGCCCTGGGACGGCGCGGAGCGAGCTGGCGCTGAAGCGGGTTCCTTCAAGAAAACGGTGGAACCGCAGATGACCCCGATCGACGCAGCTGGGCGCCGACGCCCGGTAGGGGAGCTTCTCGGTATCGGCTGCGCCGATACGCGAGGCCTACAGACATCTGGCGGTGATCAGATCCAATCCCGCTGGAGGTGCCTCCAGGAGAGATCCCGACTGCTGATCCCCATTCGGCGCTTTCTTTTGGCTCCAAACCGGTGTTCTTCGGTGGCTCAAAGGCTTTTCCCTGCATCGGCCAGATGCCTGTTGTGATGTCCAGCACATGATGGTCCGGATGCACCCCGATGGCGACAGGTGTAGTCATCTCTTTTTTCTCACGCAGCCCTTGCAGGTCAACCACCTAGAGCTTCTTTTCAGCGACCCTGACGACCATTAAATCTCTTATGAATTCATTGGAATAAATGGTTTTATCTTGACCAATCAGGGCCGCTGTCGTGGCATGGAACCTATCAACTCACCTCCCAGCCTCGATTGCGCCCCCCAGGAGCCTTGCCTCGTGTCCACCCCCTCTAGCCAGCCCGGCGTCCCCCCCCCAGGGTCAGGCCTGGAGGCGCGGGTGGCCTCGCTGGAGACGGCCCTCGCCGCGGTGCTGGAGCGGGTCGCCGTGCTGGAGGCGGGCGCCCCGCTGGCCCTGCCCAAGGCCAGCCCGGTAGCAACGCCTGCGGTCCTCGTAGAGCCGCCCCCGGCCCTGCCCAGCGGGGTCCAGATCATGGGCCTCATCGGCAAGGTCTGTCTCATCCTCGGCGGCGGGTTCTTCATCCGGACCCTGGCCGAGGCCGGCCGCCTGCCCAACGCCATGAGTGTGGCCCTGGGCCTGACCTATGCCCTGGCCTGGGCGCTCATCGCCCTCCGCGACAAGCAGGCCATGGTGGCCACCTTCGACGCCCTGGCCTCCATCCTCATCGCCTACCCCCTCGTGGTGGAATCCACCGTGCGGTTCAAGTGGCTGGCCCCGGAAGTGGCGGCCCCCCTCCTGCTCGCGGTCACCGTCATGCACACCGTCGTCGCCTGGCGCCGGGACCTCCAGCCCATGGTCTGGATGGCCACCCTGGGCGCCCTGGGCTCGGCCCTGGTCATGATGGCCGCCACCCACGCCCTGGAGCCCTTCCTGACGGTGCTGCTGATCCTGGGCCTGGGCTCGCTCTGGCTCACCTACGACCGCCGCTGGCAGGGCCTCCGCTGGCCCACGGCCCTGGCCGCCAACCTCGGCGCCCTGGTGCTGGCCTACCTGGCGGGCTGGACCGGCGGCCCCCCCGAGGGCTACCTGCACCTCAGCGCCACCCGCGCCATGGGCTTCACCCTGGCGCTGGCGGCGGGCTACCTCGGCAGCTTCGCCTGGCGCCTGCTGAAGCAGCGCCGGGTGGTCGGCGCCTTCGAGCGCACTCAGACCTTGCTGGCCCTGGTGGTGGGCCTCGGCGGCGCGCTCCGCCTGGCCCTGACCTCCGGGTCCGGGGCTGGCCTCCTGGGCGTCGGTGCGATCCTCACCGGCGCGGCCTGCTACGCCGCCGCAGCGCCCTTCGCCCGGGACGAAGAAGCGACCGGCGCCAACTTCACTTACTTCTCGCTCCTGGCTACCTTCCTGCTGCTGCTGGGAGGCGGCATGGTCGCCCCGCTGCCCTGGTTCGGCGTGCTGGCAGGGATCCTGGGCCTGGGTGCCCTGATCGGAACCGTCCGGACGCAGCGCCCCATCCTCCTGCTGCAGAGTGCGGTCTACCTTGCGGTGGCCTGTGGCGGCTCGGGTCTGCTCCGATGGACCTTCCAGGCCTTCCTGGGCCCGACGGGTTCCGGGCCTGCCCCCGCGCTGGCGATGGGCTGCGCTCTGGCGCTCTTGGCCGGCGCCGTCGGCTATGCCCTCACCCGCCCCCCGGCGCCGGAAGGCAGGCCGCAGCTCCAGCCCTTCACCCTCCTGGCCGGGGGCCTGGTCGTCCTGAGCCTGGGCGCCCTGGCGGTCTGGCTCATCGGCCCCGCCCGGGCCTCGGGACCAGCGGAGCTGGCCCGCCTGGCGGTGGGCCGCACGGCCGTGCTCACGACCCTGACCATCGGCCTGGCCTGGTCGGCCCGCCGGATCCCGACTCTGGATCTGCGTTGGCTCGTGTATCCGTTCCTCGCATTGGCTACCATTAAGTTCCTTTTCGAAGACATGGCCGTGGGCCACCCGCTGACCCTTTTCCTGGCCTTCATGTTCCTAGGCACCACGTTCATCCTCGCTCCCCGTCTGCTGAAGGTGACTCCATGACCCGACTCCTGCGCCTGTGCATCCTCCCCTGGATGGCGGCCTGCCTGCTGGCCTTCGCGGCCACGGCGGTGACCGCCGAGGAACACAAGAAGCACGCCGCCGCGGCGGTGGAGGCCCCCAAGGACCTGGTGCAGGTGCCCAAGCCGCCCTTCAGCGAGGGGATCTTCCCCTGCAGCCAGTGCCATGACCCCAAGTCCATGGCGCCGAACACGACCCGGCGCGTGCTGAAGGACATGCACACCGACATCTCCCTCCACCACGGACCCGACACCCGCTGGTGCCTGGACTGCCACGATGCCTACAACCGGGACAACCTCCACCTCGCCAACGGCAAGCTGGTGTCCTTCAACACCTCCTACCAGCTCTGTGGCCAGTGCCACGGCGACAAGCTGCGCGACTGGCGCGTGGGCATCCACGGGAAACGCACGGGGAGCTGGAACGGCGCGAAGCAGTACCTGCTCTGCGTGCACTGCCACAACCCGCACTCGCCCCACTTCAAGTCGCTGAAACCCATGCCCCCGCCAGCCCGGCCCGAGGCGATCCAGCTCAAGAACGGAGGTGCCAAATGATGGACCAGGACGCTTGCCAGCCCAGCCCTGGCGCTCCTTGCCCCTCCGGCGAGAACAACGGCCGCCGGGAGTTCCTCGGTGCCGCCGTCGCTGCCGTGGCCACGGCCCTGACCGGCTGCGGCAAGCTCAGCAAGGAGGAGTTCCTCCAGCACAACTTCCGCGAGCTCTCGAAGGAGGAGGTCCTCACGGTCATCGAGCGCCTCGAGAAGGAATACAAGGAGAAGTACGGCAAGGACGTCAAGGTCGCCAACACGCCCGCCCTGCCCGGCGTGATGTTCGGCTACGCCCTGGACCTGAGCCGCTGCATCGGCTGCCGGCGCTGCGTCCACGCCTGCGTCAAGGAGAACAACCAGTCCCGGGATCCGGAGATCCAGTGGATCCGCGTGCTGGAGATGGAGAAGGAGGAGGGCGTCAACCTCCAGGTCGCCGAGCAGTACTACAACCCCGCCGAAGTCCCCCGCGAGGGCCACTTCTACATGCCCGTCCAGTGCCAGCAGTGCAAGAAACCGCCCTGCGTCAAGGTCTGCCCTGTGGGCGCCACCTGGAAGGAGAAGGACGGCATCGTGGTGGTGGACTACAACTGGTGCATCGGCTGCCGCTACTGCATGGCCGCCTGCCCCTACGGCGCGCGGCACTTCAACTGGGGTGAGCCGAACCTGCCCAGCAAGGACGTCAACACCGACACCCACTACCTGGGCAACCGCCCCCGCGCCAAGGGCGTGGTGGAGAAGTGCACCTTCTGCGTCCAGCGCACCCGCAAGGGCCTCTACACCGCCTGCGTGGAGGTCTGCCCCACCGGCTCGCGGAAGTTCGGCAACCTGCTCGACAAGGAAAGCGAGATCCGCTACGTCCTTGAGAACAAGCGCGTCTTCAAGTTCAAGGAAGAGCTGAACACTCAACCCAACTTCTTCTACTTCTACGGGGTGTGAGCCAATGACCACGCTGAGGAATTTCTCACGGTTCATCACCGACACGCTCCGGATGATCACCACCGGGGGCCCGGTCTACTACCTGTGGGTGGGCTTCCTGCTCCTGCTGATCGCCTTCGGCGCCAACGCCTACATCGGCCAGATCCACAACGGGCTCCTCGTCACGAACATGCGTGACCAGGTCTCGTGGGGCTTCTACATCGGCAACTTCACCTTCCTGGTGGGCGTGGCCGCGGCCGCCATCATGCTGGTGATCCCCGCCTACATCTACGACTGGGAGCCCATCAAGGAGATCACCATCCTCGGCGAGATGCTGGCCATCAGCGCTCTGGTCATGTGCCTGGGCTTCGTCATGGTGGACATCGGCCGTCCCGACCGCTTCTGGCACATCATGCCCCTGGTGGGCCGCCTCAATTGGCCCCAGTCCATGCTGGCCTGGGACGTGCTGGTGCTGAACGCCTACCTGGTCCTGAACTACTTCGTGGTGACCTACCTGCTCTACTGCGCCTACACCGAGCGCCACTACGTCAAGAAGCTGGTGACGCCCCTGGTGCTGCTGTCCATCCCCATGGCCGTCAGCATCCACACCTGCACCGCCTACCTCTACAACGGCCTGGCCTCCCGCCCCTTCTGGAACTCCGCCATCCTGGCCCCGCGCTTCCTGGCCTCGGCCTTCTGCTCGGGCCCGGCCATCCTGCTGATCCTGCTCCAGATCCTGCGGAAGACCACGAAGCTCTCCATCAAGGACGAGGCCATCTTCAAGATTGCCGAACTCATGGCCTACACCATGGGCTTCAACCTCTTCCTGACCGCCGCGGAGTCCTTCAAGGAGCTCTACTCGGGCACCGAGCACATGGTCTATTTCCAGTACCTGCTGTTCGGCCTCAAGGGCCACAACACCCTGGTGCCCTACGCCTGGGCGTCGATCATCTTCGGCGCTATCGCCTTCATCCTCTTCCTGGTGCCCAAGACCCGCACCAACTGGGTGACCCTCAACATCGGCTGCGTGCTCATCTACGCCAGCGTCTACATCGAGAAGGGCATGGGCCTCATCATCCCCGGCCTGACCCCTGACGCCCTGGGTGAGATCTACGTCTACACGCCCTCCATCACTGAGATCTCCGTGGCCGCGGGCATCTTCGCCCTGGGCTTCCTGGTCTTCACCCTCATGCTGAAGGCCGCCGTGCCCATGATGCTCGGCGAGTTCACCATCAGCCGCGGCAGGAAGGGCGCCCAGCCCGCCAAGTCCGACGGGCACGCCTGACGGTTCGCACGCCCTTAACCCGGGCAGTCATCACCCACAGAAAAAGAGCTGCAGAAGCATCTGCAGCTCTTTTTCTGTTCCAGAAGATGCTGCGGTGGGATGAAAATCAGCCTTGGTGCCACCCGACCGATAAGGGGGGCATCATGGCTGTTGCTGGCAAGTTCCCCGGTACTGGTATCGACCTTCGTACTCAGGCCGAAGCCTTCGTGCGAAGCAAGGCCATCACGTCGCCTGAAGCCCCACCGTCCAGGTCGCTCGAAGCCACTCAGGAGTTGCTTCCGATATCGGAACGGCAAGCGGGGACGAGCGTACCAAGATCAGCGGAGAGATTCGGATGAAAGGCTATCTGGCTCGGCTCGGCATTCGCACAAAGCTTGTCGCTCTGTTTGTTGCGATCAAGGTAGTCCCCATGCTGCTGCTGGCGCTGCTGGCCTGGCAGGGGGTCACCCGGCTGGGGAGGGAAGTCTCCGACCGTAGTACCCGAATGGCCGACAGCATGCGCGACACCGTGGGAGAGCTGAGCGATGTGATGGCCAAGGAATCAGTGCGCGCCCTTGATCTCAAGTCACGGGAACTCATCGAGCGGCTGACGACGGACACCGCGCTAGCGGTCGCAGAGTTCTTGAAGGCCCGGGACAATGATGTGCTTCTGGCCGCGGCCCTCGAACCTACCGAGGCCGATTTCGAGCGCTTCCTGAGGAACCGAACTCGTGCCCTGGTGGTGCCCGGGAAATGGGCTCTGAGCGGGGATAAGAAATCCTGGATGCAGGAGACCAAACAAACGACACGGTCAGAAACGATCGAACCCGATAACCCCGAGAACAAGCTGGATTTCAACTATCGTCCCCCGGACCATTCCAGCTTGAGGGAGGAGCGTCCTCTCTATCACGAGATGACGTTCGTGGATCTGGACGGTCTTGAGAGGGTGAAGGTTTCGGCGACAGGACTGCTGTCCAGGGAGCTGCGTAATGTGGCTCAGAAAAGGAATACCTATGCCTGTGCCGAGACCTACTTTGAGGACCTGAAACGATTGCTGCCGGGAGAGATCTATGTTTCGGACGTGATTGGACCCTACGTTCGATCCCACTACTACGGGGCGGTTACCCCAGAAGCCGCCCAGCAGGCCAACATTCCCTTCGCTCCGGGCAAGGAAGCCTACTCTGGCCGGGAGAATCCCCTTGGCAAGCGCTTCCAGGGGATCATCCGCTGGGCAACCCCGGCAGTTAGGAACGGCAAGACGATCGGATATGTGACCCTGGCGCTCAACCACGATCACGTGATGAGTTTTACCGACAATCTGATGCCAACAGAGGCCCGCTATACGCCCATTCCGGATGCTTCGAACGGCAACTATGCCTTCATGTGGGATTACCGGGATCGAAACATCGCCCACCCTCGGCATCAATCGATCATCGGGTTCAATCCAAAAACAGGGGACTACGAAACCCCCTGGCTCGAGGCCTCTATTTACAAAGGGTGGAAACAGAGTGGCAAATCACTGAGGAAATACCTTGAAACCGTACCGGCTTTTGATCACCAGAGCCGAGAGAAGAAACCTTCTGTGGAGTTGATCAAGGAAGGCATCCGAGGGCTGGACGGGCGCTACTTGAATTTCGCCCCGCAGTGCCAGGGCTGGTACGACCTGACCAAGCAGGGGGGGTCTGGTTCCTTCGCCATCCTCTGGTCGGGAGTCTGGAAGTTGACGACTGCGGCGACCATCCCCTACTTCACGGGGAAATATGGCAACACGCCCCGCGGATTCGGATACGTGACCATTGGGGCAAATGTGGATGAATTCCACAAGGCCGCCACCGTGACGAAAGCGTTGCTCGATACCCGAGTCAATGTCTACAGCCATCAGATGAAGCAAACCGCAAAAGATACTCGCGACATGATTTTTTCGAGCATGAGCAAAACGGCATGGTCCCTGGCAGGGATGACAACCCTGATGATCGTGCTGGTGATCCTGATTGCGGTCTGGTTGGCCAACATGCTGACCGGCCGGGTGACCATGCTTTCCGGGGGTCTTCAGAAGATTGAGCAAGGCGACTTGTCCTTCCGGATCGGGAAGGCCAGCGATGACGAGATGGGGCTCCTTGCCGATTCGATCAACCGCATGGCAGACAGTGTCCAGAACTCCTTCACTCACCTGGAAGGGGCCCGCCAGCGGGCTGAAGAGGCCAATCGGCTGAAGAGCGTGTTCCTGGCCAGCATGTCCCACGAATTGCGGACACCCCTCAATGGCATTCTGGGCTTTTCGGAACTTCTGAAATTGGATCTGGAGGACGCCGAGCAGCGCTCTTTCGCGGAGACGATTCACAGCAGCAGTGAGCATCTGCTCAATCTGTTGAATGACCTGCTGGATCTGGCCAAGATCGAGGCCGGGCGAATGGAATTGAAACCGGTGCAAACGGAACTCAAGCCTCTCCTGGTCAACGTCACCGCAGTCCATCGGGCCCATGCCGAGCGCAAAGGCCTCGTGCTGACAGAGCAGTACGCTCCTGATCTTCCGGCCACGCTGCTGTGCGACCCCACCCGCCTGGTCCAGATCCTCAACAATCTCCTCAACAACGCCGTCAAGTTCACGGCCCAAGGTTCGATCACACTGTCCGTCGAGTGCCTCGAGCATGCCCTGCGGTTCGCCGTGAGCGACACCGGAATCGGCATATCAAAGGACCAGCAACAGCGAATTTTCGACAAATTTCATCAAGCGGACAATTTTCTTACCAGCGAGCATACTGGTACCGGACTGGGCTTGGCTCTCGCAAGGGAATTCGTGACTCTGATGGGAGGAGAGATGGGCATTGAATCCGAACCGGGCAATGGGGCATCCTTCTTCTTCCTCGTGCCGAACCAATGAAAAAAAGAGCGCTGATTGTCGACGATACAGAGCTGAACCGCAAACTCGCCATCGCCATCTTGAGGCGGGAAGGCTGGGAAGCGGAGCAGGTGGCCAGCGGTAAGGCGGCACTCACTCTGCTCAAGGAAGACTGCAACTTCGACATCGTCCTGCTCGACATCAGGATGCCTGACATGAGTGGGGAGGAAGTCTGCGGTACCCTGCGCGCCGACCCCCGCACAGCCACGATCCCGCTGATCGCCTACACCGCGCATGCGCTTGAGGACGAGCTCCAGGGTTTTCGGGATATCGGATTCAATGAGGTGCTGGTGAAGCCGACCAATGTCGAGGCCATGAGGGCTGCGCTGGCGAAGGTCCTGGTCCTGCCGAAGCTGCCGGAAGAACAGGGCTGAAGAGGGACTCGTATCGACGTCCGAAGCAAACCACAGAGGGCACAGAAGAGCCAGCAAAGGCTTTATAGGGTTCCTCGCCCCTAAGAGGTGGCGCAACAAAACCCGAGGCGGCCTCGTGGGGTTTTGCTGCGCCACCTCTACAGCCCCGTGAACCCTGGTAGGGGGTCGTTGGGGTGGGTGGCGAGGATCTCCCGGAACAGGTCCAGGTTGGGCAGGAAGAGCTCCACCAGGTCGGGATCGAAGTGGGCGCCGGCCCCCTCCCGGATCACCTGGATCACCTGGGGTTCTGGCCAGGGCTCCTTGTAGTGCCGCCGGTTGCTGACAGCGTCGTAGACATCCAGCAGCGACGTGATCCTCGCTTCGATGGGGATCTCCTGCTCGCGGAGGCCGAAGGGGTAGCCGCTGCCATCCCACTTCTCGTGGTGCCCCAGGGCGATGCGGGCGCCCATCTGGATGAAGGGGACCGTGGAGCCCTTGAGGATGGTGGCGCCCATGGTGGTGTGCATCTTCATGGTGACCCACTCGTCCGGCGTGAGGGCCGCGGGCTTCTGGAGAATGGCATCGGGCACGCCGATCTTGCCGATGTCATGCATGGGGGCGGCGGACTCGATGGTCTCCACCGCCAGCTCGCTCCAGCCCAGCAGGCGCACCAGCTCGGCCGCGTAGAGGCCGATGCGCCGCACGTGCATGCCTGTCTCGTTGTCGCGGTGCTCGCTCGCGGAGATGAGCCGGAGGGCGATCTCTTCCCGCGACTGGCGGATCTCCAGGGTCTGCTCCCGCACCTTCCGGGCCAGCTGGGCCTCCCGGTCGCGGAAGGAGATCTCGAGCATCCGCCGCCTCAGGGCGCTGTTCACCTGGACCAGGATCTCGCGGGGCTGGAAGGGCTTCAGCACGTAGCCGAAAGCACCCTGCTGGAGGCACTCGATGGCAGTCTCCGTGTCCTCCAGGGAGCTGACCATCACCACCGAGATGTCGGGGATCCGGTCCTGGATGGCCCGCACGAGGTCCAGCCCCGAGGCGCCGGGCATCTGGATGTCGCAGAGGATCAGGTCGATCCCGTCCTTGGCCAGCACGGCCAGGGCCCCCGCCACGTCCTCCGCCTCAAGGCAGCGGTAGCCCGCCTTGGTGAGAATGCGCTGCAAGGCGAGGCGGACGATGGGCAGGTCATCGACGATGAGCACGCTGGTCTGCTTCGGCCCCACCCAGGCATGGTCCGCCATGGCCTCCCCGTTCCAGTGACTCAACGGCTCCTCTCCCGGATGACTGTAGTTCAGGCTGCCCCACCTGGCAGAAAAAGCCATCATTAATACTTTTCAAAACACCAATGAGTGATGACTCGGGGGCGGGAGCCTCTAGCGGGCCCACTCCAGGGAGTCGCGCTTGGCCGAGTAGTGCGCCCCCAGGTTCAGGGCGATGGCCTGGTCGCAGAGCTCCAGCGCCCCGTGGAAGTCGCCCAGCTCGCTGTGCGCCTGGATGCCCCGCTCGAAGCAGGTCAGGCCCTCCAGCAGCCGCCGGTACTCGTGGGGGAACGCCGCCTCCAGCTCGGGCAGGCGCTCCAGGGCCAGGCCGCAGGACTCGACGGCCTCTTCCCAGCGGCCCAGCTGGCCGAGGGCCTCCGTGGCCAGATCCTGGGCCACGGCCTTGACCGCATTGGGCAGGCTGCCCTGGCCCTCCAGGGTCCGGCGCAGATACTTCAGGGCGGACTCGGGTCCACTGAAGGCCGCCTCGCGGTGCCCGGCCTGCAGGTCCTCCAGGACATCCTTCACGGACTTGCGGTTCGGTTCGATGCGCTTGGCCATCACTCGTACTCGATGGTGGCGGGGGGCTTCGAGGTGATGTCGAAGAGCACGCGGTTGATGCCCTTCACCTCGTTGACGATGCGCTGGGCGATCTTCTCCAGCAGCTCGTGGGGCAGCCGGGCCCAGTCGGCGGTCATGAAATCCTCACTGGTCACGGCCCGCAGGGCGCAGATGGCTTCGTAGGTGCGCTCATCGCCCATGATCCCCACGGTCTGCACCGGCAGCAGGACCGCGAAGGCCTGGCTGGTGCGGGCATACCAGCCGCTCTCGCGCAGCTCCTGGAGGAAGATGGCGTCCGCGTTCTGGAGGATGGTGACCCGCTCCCGCGTGATGGTGCCCGGCAGGCGCACGGCGAGTCCCGGACCCGGGAAGGGGTGCCGCTGGTTCATCTCCTGGGGCAGGCCCAAGGCCAGGCCCGTGGCGCGGACCTCGTCCTTGAAGAGCTCCCGCAGGGGCTCCACCAGCTGCATGCGCATGCGCTCGGGCAGGCCGCCGACGTTGTGGTGGGACTTCACCAGGATGGCGCCACCGATGCCGCTGCTCTCAATGACATCCGGGTAGGTGGTGCCCTGGCCCAGGAAGTCCGCCTGCACCTTGCCCGCCTCCCGCTCGAAGACCTCGATGAACTTGCCCCCGATGATCTTCCGCTTCTGCTCGGGGTCGGTGATGCCCTCCAGGGCGCCCAGGAACTCGTCGGCGGCGTCCACCCAGATCACCTTCAGCTCGAAGGGCGCGAAGTAGGCCTGCACCTGCAGCCTCTCGTCCTTGCGCATGAGGCCGTGGTCCACGAAGACACAGGTGAGCTGCTTGCCGATCGCCTTGTGCAGCAGCAGGGCCGCCACGCTGGAGTCCACGCCGCCGCTGAGGCCCAGCACCACGGTGCCAGTGCCCACCTGCTGGCGGATGACCTTCACCTTCTCCTCGATGAAGTTGCCCGCGTTCCAGTCGAGGCTCATGCCGCAGGACTTGAGAAAGTTCAGCAGCAGGGGCGTACCCTGGGCGCTGTGGGTGACCTCGGGATGGAACTGGATGCCGTAGATCCGCCGGGCCGCGTCCTCCATGGCCGCCACGGGCACACTGGGCGTGCTGGCCGTCACGGTGAAGCCCGGGGGCGCCACCTCCACGTGGTCGCCGTGGCTCATCCAGACCTGCTGGGTGTGGGGCAGTCCCTCCAGGAGCACGGACTGCTCAGGGATGGCCTGGATCTCGGCCTTGCCGTACTCGCGGCTGGTGGCCCGGTGCAGTTGGCCGCCCAGGTTCCGGGCGATGATCTGCTGGCCGTAGCAGATGCCCAGCACCGGCACGCCCAGCTCGAGGATGGCCATGTCCAGCTCAGGCGCACCGGGCTCCAGGACCGAGTTCGGCCCACCCGACAGGATCACGCCCCGGAGGTCCGGGCCCGCAATGTCCGCGGCGGTGGTGCCGCTGCTGTGGACGAGGCCAAAAGCCCCCAGCTCCCGCAGCCGCCGAGTAATCAGCCGCGTGTACTGGCTGCCGTAGTCGATGATCGCGATCCGTTCGTGGTGCATGGGGGCCCCGCTTTCCTTTTTAACCACGAAGACCACGAAGAAATATCAAGAAGCCCCTTCGTGGTCTTCCTGTCTTCGTGGTGAATGCAGTTTCACTGCCAGAGCGAGAAATCCGCGACGCGGAGAAAGGCCTGGCGGAGGCGAAGCAGGAGGCTGAGGCGGGCGGCACGGAGGGCCGGGTCCTCGCACTTCACCATGACCGCGCTGAAGAAAGCCTCCAGCGGCGCCGCGAGATCCGCCAGCACCCCAAGCAGTTCAGCCTGGCTGGTAGTCCCCTCCAGGCGCTGAAGCTGCACGGCCAGCTCTTTCTCCTCGCCCTGCACCAGCAGGGCGTTATCGAAAATCCCGGAGGGAATTTCGTCCTTCAGGATGTTCCCGATGCGCTTGGCGCTCTGCGCCAGGGAGGCGAACCGGGCATCTTCGGCGAAGCCGGACAGAGCCTCGCAGCGGGCCTTCAGGTCCGCCAGGTCCTCCCAGCCCGCGGCCAGGGCCGAGCGCCGGACGGAGCCTGCATAGCCCGCCAACTCCAGCTGGTAGGCCACGCGATCCTTGAAGAAGGCCAGCAGAGCCTCAGTGGTCTCAGCGGCGGGCTTCGTGGCCTTGGGGCCGACGATGCCGAGCACCACACCGATGAGGTCCGCGGGCGTGAAGGCCCAGCCCCGCTCCCAGAGGATGCGCACGACGCCCTGCCCCGCGCGGCGCAGGGCCAGGGGATCCTTGGAGCCACTGGGAATGATCCCCACAGCGAAGCAGCCGCCCACGGTGTCCAGCTTGTCGGCCAGGGACAGCAGGCAACCCAGGGGCGTGGTCGGCAGAGCGTCGTCGGCGCCCGCGGGGCGGTAGTGCTCCTTGACGGCCTTCCAGACCTCTTCGTGGGCGCCTTCATGGCGGAGATACTCGCCGCCCATGATGCCCTGCAGCTCTGGGAACTCGCCGACCATGAGGGTCCGCAGGTCGCACTTGGCCATGCGGGCGGCCTCGAGGGCGCGCTCGATGTGGGCCTCGTCCTGCGACAGCCGCGTCGCCAGCGCCTTCGTGATGGCCACGACCCGACCGGTCTTGGCGTGGTAGCTGCCCAGGTCGCGCTGGAAGGTGAGGGCCTGCAGCTTCTCCAGGCGATCGGAGAGGGGCAGCTTGCGGTCTTCCGCAAAGAAGAACCGCGCATCGTAGAGCCTGGCCTTCAGCACCCACTCGTTGCCGGCCTTCACGAAGCCCGCGGGGTCGTCCGTGCGGTTGGCGGCGGTGAGGAAGAAGGGCAGCAGGTCGGTGCCGTCTGGCTTCTCAATGCAGAAGCTCTTCTGGTGCTCGCGGAGGCTGGTGACCAGCACCTCCTTGGGCAGCTCCAGGAAGGCCGGGGGGAACTCGCCGCAGACGATCTTCGGGAACTCCACGATCTCGGCCAGGGTGTCCAGCAGCTCCGCGTCGGCGACCACGCGGCCCCCCACGCTGGCGGCCAGGGTGTCGAGCTGCGCGGCGATGCGGGTGCGGCGCACGTCCACACTGACGACCACGCCGGCGGCCTCCAGGGCGGCCTCGTAGGCGGCGGGCTCCGGGACCTGCACCGGCTCAGGCTGGGCGCGGTGGAAGAGGCGGTGGCCCCAGGTGGTGTTCCCGGCGGTGACGCCGTCCACGGTGATGGGCACGAGCTGGTCCCCCAGGAGGCAGAGGATGCTGCGGATGGGCCGCACGAACTCGAAATCCGAGTTGCCCCAGCGCATGGCCTTGGGCACGTGCAGCCCGGCGATGAGACCCGGCAGGGCCTCCTGCAGCAGGTCCACCGTGGGTCGGCCCAGCTTGCTGACCGTCACCACGGCGCAGGGTTCCTTCTTGCCCGCGGGCTGCTCGAAGCGCACGGCGGTGAAGGGCACGCCCCACTTCTCGGCGAACTTCTCGCCCTGGATCGTGGGCTGCCCGGCGGCGTCCACGCACATGCGCTGCGGCGGACCCACCTGGGTCTCGGTCTGGTCCGCCTGGGCCACAGGCAGGCCGGCGGCGCGCCAAGCCAGCTTGCGCGGGGAGTAGAACACCTCCAGGCCGGCGAGCTCGAGGCCCTGGCTGGCAGCCCAGGTGGTGAGGGCGCCACTCAGGTCCGCGGTCAGCGGCCGCAGGAAGCGGGCGGGGATCTCCTCGCAGTGCAGCTCCAGCAGGAAGGGCTTCGCGGCGCTCACAGGCCACCCCCCTTCCCGGCCGAGGCCACCGTGGCGGCGCTGGTCTCCTGGTGTTCCAGGTAGGCCTTGGCGCAGCCGCAGGCCAGGTCCCGGACCCGTTTGATGACCGCGGGCCGCTCGGTGGTGCTCACGGCGCCGCGGGCATCCAGCACGTTGAAGGTGTGGCTCATCTTGAGGGCCTGCTCGTAAGCGCTGAGGAAGTGGCCGTGGTCCGTCAGGAGCCGCCAGCCCTCCTTCTCGAAGGCCTCGAAGAGGGTGCGGTGCAGGTCCAGGTCCGCGTGCTCGAAGCTGTAGGCGGACAGCTCGAACTCCTCGCGCTGGCGCATCTCGCCATAGGTCACGGGGAAGACCCCGTCATCGGTCTTCACCTCGCCGTGGACCAGGTCGAAGATGTTGTCGTAGCCGCCCAGGAACATGCAGATGCGCTCGATGCCGTAGGTCAGCTCGGCGCTCACGGGCCGGCAGTCCTGGCCGCCCACCTGCTGGAAGTAGGTGAACTGGCTGATCTCCATGCCGTCCAGCACCACCTGCCAGCCCACGCCCCAGGCGCCCAGGGAGGGGGACTCCCAGTTGTCCTCTTCGAAGCGGAGGTCGTGCTTGGAGAAGTCGATGCCCAGGGCCTCCAGGCTCTCGATATAGAGGTCCTGCACCTTGGCGGGGCTGGGCTTGAGGATCACCTGGAACTGGAGGTGCTTGTAGACGCGGAAGGGGTTCTCGCCGTAGCGGCCGTCCGCGGGACGGCGAGAGGGCTCCACGTAGGCCACATTCCAGGGCTTGGCGCCCAGGGCGCCGAAGAAGGTGAGCGGATTCATGGTGCCTGCGCCCTTCTCCAGGTCGTAGGGCTGGCCGATCAGGCAGCCACGATCGGCCCAGAACCGCTGGAGGCGAAGGATCAGTTCCTGGATGTGCATGGAGGCTCGCCAAAACGAGTATTTTAGCCTGTTTTCACTACTTTGGTAACCTCTAGGCATGCTGATCCGCCATGCCCTGCCCGCCGATGCTGACGCCTTCGCCGCTCTGGCCGAGCGCCTCTGGCGCAGCACCTACACCGGCCTGATTCCGGCCCCGGACCTGGAGGCGCACTTGGCGGAGGCCTTCGGCCCGGCGCCGCAGGGCGCGGAGCTGGCCGATGATGCCCGCCGCACCCTGCTGCTGGAGGGGGGCGGTGAGCTCCTGGGCTACGCGCTGCTGCACGCCCACGGCCCCGTTCCGGGGAGCCCAGCTCCGACCTTCGCCAGGCCCGTGGAGATCGAGCGGTTCTACCTGGACCCAACCACCCACGGCACCGGCGCCGCCCGGGAGCTCATGGAGGCGGCCCTCGCGGAGGCGGCCGGGGCGGGCCACGACGGTGCCTGGCTGCAGGTCTGGGAACAGAACGCCCGCGCCCGCCGGTTCTACGTCAAGGCCGGCTTTACACCCGCCGGCACCACCACCTTCGCCGTGGGGACCCGGGTCTACCACGACCTCCTCCTGGTCCACGGGCTGGAGCTGCCCTTCGACTGACCCGGGCTTTTCAGGGCGGCCCATCCATGTTCATCTGGGGCGATTCCAGGAGCCCCCATGTACGCCGTCATGCTCGTCCGCTACCGCCGCCCGCTGTCCGAGATCGAGGCCATCACGGAGGCCCACCGCGCCTACCTCCGCACGCTCCAGGAACAGGGCATCCTGCTGGCCTCGGGGCCGCTGGATCCCCGCACGGGCGGGCTGCTGCTGCTGCGCGTCCAGGATGCCGCGCCCCTCGCGGACCTGGACACCATCCGCGACAACGATCCCTTCTTCAAGGCCGGCCTCGCCACCTACGAGCCCCTGGTCTGGAACCCCGGCATCGGCAAAGACGCCCTCGACCGACTGTAGGTCTCCACTTGAAATTCTAAGGAGAAAGTAAAGGCTTTGCCACCAAGACACCAAGAAAGACTGCCGGTGTTGAATTTTGCGGTTCTCGGTGTCTTGATGGTGATCTTTTCTCTTCGAATGCAGTCGGTATCAAGCGCGGCGCAGCCTTCAACCGCGAGGTGAGCGCACCATCCGACGGCGGCGGCTCAGAGCGCGTCGCGCACGGCGTCGAGGAGCTCCTCGGAGCTCAGGGGCTTGTGCAGGACGCGGTTGACCGATTCGATCAGCAGGGCCTTCATGACCAGGGGATCGTGGCTCGCGGTCAGCACCAGGACCGGCAGGCCGGGGATCACTTTCCGCACCAGCCGCGTCACGACCACGCCATTGTAGAGCGGCATCTGAAAGTCGGTGATCACCAGATCCGGAGCCAGTTCCAGCATCTTGGCGCCGAGCTCTGCAGCGGGCACCTCACCCAGGGAGATCACCTCGTGTCCCGCGCCCTCAAGGAACCGAGTGAGCAGGTTGCGCATGAATTTGCTGTCATCGATGACCACGATCTTGGACACGGTTCGGCTCCCTGATTCCCTTCGGCAGGAAACGGGGTCGCCATGAATTGAATCATGCGCACAGGCGCGCCAACACTCGCTCTACGGGAAGGAGATGCTGTCCAGCTTCCGCTGGAATTCCCTCATGCTGAAGGGCTTCCTCAGGATGGAAACCTCCGGGTGACCGGCCAGCAGCGGGGCAATTTCGTGGTCACTGAAGCCCGTGGCCATGACCACAGGCATTCCTGGACAAAGCTCCAGTAACCTCGGCAGCGTCTCCGCGCCGCTCATGCCAGGCATGTTCATGTCCAGGATCACGAGGTCCATGGCGCCACTGGCTTCAAGCAGGCGCAAAGCGGAGGCCCCGCCTGAGGCCGTCAGCACCTGGTGTCCCAGCATCTCCAGCATGGGGGCCACGGACTCGCGGATGAGCTCGTCATCGTCCACCAGCAGGATCCGCAGCTTCGGTTGCGGGGCGAGTTCCTGGACCGCGACCGCAGCGGGTGGGATGTGCCGCGGCACCACGCGGGTGGGCGGGAAGAACAGCACCGCCTCCGTCCCGACGTCCACCTGGCTGAGCAGCTCCAGGGTGCCGTCATGGGCCTTCATGGTGCCGTAGACCATGGCGAGTCCCAGCCCCGTGCCCTTGCCCTGCGGCTTGGTGGTGAAGAAGGGTTCCATGGCCTTGGCGAGCACTTCCGGCGCCATGCCCGCACCCGTATCCTGCACCCGGAGGAGCAGGCCACCGTCCCGCGTTGAGCAGGTGTGGATGTGGATGCTGCCACCGCTGGGCATGGCATCCATGGCATTCACGCAGAGGTTCATCAGCGCGTGGCTGAGCGCCCCGCGCTCACCGCGCAGGAGGTCGAGCCCTTCCTCGAGGTCCATCTCCAGGTGCACCCTCTGCAGCATGGCGTGGCCCAGCAGGTGCCCCATCTCCCGCACCAGGTCATTCAGGTCGATGGGCTGCTCCTCCTGGAGGTCCTTCCGCGCGAAGAAGAGGAGGCCCTTGACCACACTGCGGCCCCGCATGCAGGCGCTGATGATCGTGTCGAGGTTCCGGGCCTCGGCACCGAACGGATCGGCTCCCTCCCGGAGGGTGCAGGACAGGCTCAGGATCGCCCCCAGCACGTTGTTCATGTCGTGCGCCACGCCACCCGCCAGGCTGCCGAGGCTCTCGAGCTTCTGGGACTGCTGCAGCTGCTGCTCCAGCTGCAGCCGCTCGACCTCGCTGGCCCGCCGCTCGGTGATGTCCTGGATGACGCCCGTCATGGTCAGGGGCTGACCTTCCGCATCGTAGTGGATGAGCCCCCGGCCGTGCACCCACCGGGGAACGTTATCGGAGGCCCGCACGATGGGATAGTCCAGGTCGAACCGCTCGCGACGCGCCATGATCCCGGCCACGTAACTGTGCATCTGCGCCCGGAACTCCGGGGCGACGATGGCGATCCAGCCGTCGAGGTCACGCGGGTGCTGGCCGTCAATGCCAAAGATGTGGTCCAGGGAGGCACTGCTCCGCCACCGGTTCTCCGGAATGTCCCAGATGTAGATGCCGATGTCACCCGCCTCCTGGGCCTCACTCAGGAACTGCTCGCTCTCCCGCAGGGCGGCCTCGGTCTGTCGCCGCTGGGCCTCGCCCTCGAGGTGATCGAGGGCATAGGAGATGTCCATGGAGGCCTCTTCGAGCAACTCCGCCTCATGGGTGCCGAAGAAGTCGCGCTCCCGGGCATAGACCGCCAGCACACCCCGCACCTGGCCCCCTTCCCGGATGGGAAAGGCAGCCGTGCTGGCGAACCCGGAAGCCACCAGCTCGGCGCGCCAGGGCTTGGAGACCGGCCCCTCCAGGAAGTCATTCACGATGCAGGGGCAGCTGGCGCGGAGGGCCGTGCCCACGGCCCCGCACCCTTCCGGCGTGTCATCGCTGCGGGCCTCCACGCGGTCCAGCATCCCGAGCTGGTCGCCATGGCTGGCGACCGCCGCCACACGGTGGGTGAGGGGATCGTCCCAGCCGATCCAGGCCATGGCGAAGCCGCCGGGCTCCACCATGGCCTTGCAGATCCGGTCGAGCAGCACCTGCCGCGAGGGGGACTGGACGATGGCCTGGCTCACCTGGCCCAGGGCCGCGTAGAGACCCGTCATCCGCTTGAGCTCGCGGTCCTTGACCATCCGGTCGCTGATGTCGCGAATCAGGCTGCTGATCCGGGGCCCATCGGGCGAGGCGAAGGACCGGGCGCTGACCTCCACCGTGACGATGGTGCCGTCCTTGCGCCGGTGGGTGGTCTCGAAGCGCAACGCACCAAGAGCCTTCATCTGCGCGAACTGCGCCTGGGCAGTTTCCCTGATCTCGGGCGGTCGCAGGTCCAGGATGTTCATGCCCTTGAACTCGGCTTCGGAGTAGCCGTACTGGGCCACAGCCTGGGCATTGGCCTCCAGGATCCGTCCCTCCGAGTCCAGCAGCAGGATGCTGTCATTGGCTTCCCGGATCAGCCACTCGAACCGCTGCGAGAGGGCCAGCCGGGCGCGGACCGAGGCCCCCTCCCGCAGCCGCACCAGCATCACCAGGCCCAGGACCGACAGTCCCAGCAGGGCCAGCAGCCCGACGGCACTGATCAGGGTCCGGCGCCGGATGGGGCCATAGAGCTCGCGCTCATCGACCTTCGCCACCAGAGACCAGGGCGTGCCATTCACCCGGCGCACGGCGGCCACCACGGGCACCTGGCGGTAGTCGAGGCCCTCGGTCTGCCCCTCCTGCCCCAGGGCCGCCATGGCGACCGGACGCGAGGTGGTCGGACCCAGGGTCATCCGCAGGGCCAGGGGCGCCCCGCCCTGGTGCCGCAGGTCGTTCAGCACCACAGCCTCGCGCTCGTCCCGACGGATGAGCAGGATTTCCGCCGTCTGGCTGGGAGTCGGCCAGGCCTTCAGCAGCGGATACAGGCCCTGGGCGGGATCCACCCTGAACAGCAGCGTACCCACCGGCGCAGCCCCCGAGCTCAGTCCTGCGCTGATGGGCACCCAGATGTTGAGGTGTACGGTCGAGTGGTCAGGATTCCGGTGCAGGTCCGAGACCATCAGGTCCTCGGATTGCAGGGCCCGGCGGAGCTGCGCTTGGTCATAGGACCAGGAGGCGCTGCCCAGATTGGCGGGTACGGACAGCCGGGGCAGTCCCTTGCCATCAAAGAGTATGATTCTGGCGTAGCCGCCTTGGCGGAGATGCTCCAGCCAGGGCCGCAGGTGCCGCTCACGCGTGGGGTCCAGAGGCCCCTGCAGATAGCGGCGCAGCACCTCCTGGTCCAGGGGGCCCTGGACGAGCCGCCCCGTGTCCACCACCCGATCCCGGTACCAATCGGCAACCTGGGCGGCCTTCAGGTCCGCAATGGTGCCCAGCTCATTCTGGGCCTGCTGTCGGGCCTCGCGGGTGTGCCCCGTCAGCAGCAGGTAGCCGCCACCGAGGAGCAGCACCCCTAGGACCAAGGCAACGCCCAAGGCCCAGAGGGCCACCACCGCCTGGTGCTTTCGGGATGGTTCCTGGCCTTCCGTCTTCATAAAGGAGTCATATATCCTTATATCAAGACCCGCGTAGGTCTTTTTACTTAGCATGAGAATGTCACGAATGCGAAACGCGGGAACGGGAATTCCACCCCGCTGCCGCGTCGGCCCTTTCCCGGCAGAGCCCTCTCAAGCTGATGCATTGGAGCCAGCCCTCAGCAGGTGAGGCGGCTGCTCAGTTTCGGCGCCACACATACCGGTCGATGGTCTCGGGCACGAACCCTACCTTTAGCCAGAAGGACCGGGCGGTGAACCGGACGCGGTCCGCGATGATCATGGGGTGGCCACTCTTGAAGTGGTCGATGACCGCCCGGGCGTAGCCATGCCCCTCGAACTCGGGGTAGACCATGATCGAAAACACTGTGAACTGGCCGGCCTCGATGCGACAGCGCGACTTGCCCACCTGGGTCCCGTCCTGCTCGATGTCGAACCAGTCGTAGTCCCCCAGGTCCGCGGAGCGCGGCCGCTGGATGAGTTCAAGGCCCATTCCGATGGTTTCCGTCATCCCGCGAATCCTTGGCAAAAGGCCAGCACATTGGCGCCCAGGTCCTTCAGATAGTACCCCCCCTCCAGCACCGCGAACCGGCGGCCGCGACTGAGGCGCACCGAGGCCTCGCGGATGAGGGTGCCAAGCCTTCCGAAATCCGGGGTGTCCAGCTTGTGCCCCACATCCAGCTTGTAGGCATCGAACCCGGCGGAGACCGCGAAGATGTCCGTGGGTCCGGTCGCCCCGAGGCGCGTCTCCACCAGTTCCAGGTATTCCTCGGCCGTCGCCGCGAAGGGGTTGAAGATCTCAGCCTGGGGCCAGCCGGCGAGCACATCCCGGGTGCCGTCCCCGGTGTGGGCGTCGAAGTCGATCACGAAGGCGCTCTCGATCCGCCGCTCGGCGCGCAGGACGAGCAGGGCCAGCGCGAGGTTGCTGAAGGTGCAGTGGCCCCAGGCGCCTGTGCGGGAGGCGTGGTGCCCGGGCGGGCGGACGCAGGCAAAGGCTGGGTCACCGCTGCGGGCCAGGCGCCCGGCGAGGATCGCCCCACCCGCGGCCAGGCTGGCCATGGCGAAGCGCTCCGGGTCCTCGACCACCGTCTGGACGTAGCCCGGGTCATGGGCCAGGTGCAGCTGTTCCACCGTGGCCGCCACGGGGGCGATGCGCTCCCAGGCACGATCCCCGAGCCCACTGAGGGCCGCTTCCATCCGACCGGGTATGGCGGCATTGTCCTGGGCGTAGGTGGAACCCCGGAAGCGCTCGTCATAGACCAGTTTCATGGCCGGGCCTCAATCCTTGATCAGGGACAGGTGCACGTTCTCGAGACAGCTGCGAATGAAGCCCGTGGCGTCACGCAGGATGGGCTGGCCATGACCGGGGTAGATGCGCTTGATGTCGAGCCCCGCGAGGCGCTCCAGCGAGCTCACATAGGCCTTTGGATAGGCGCCGAGATGATCTGAGATCCGGTAGAGCGTGTCCCCGGAGAACAGGGTGCCGCTCTCCGGCAGGTAGACGCAGATGGAGTCCTCCGAGTGGCCCGGCGTGTGGAGCAGCTTGCCGAACTGGTCGCCCACCATAAGGAACATGCCGTCATGGACCGAGTTGTAGCGCGAACCAAAGGCCTTCCAGGCAAACGTCTCCGGGCTGAACTGCCGCTCCAGGCCAGGCAGGCCGCCCGTGTGGTCGAAGTGCTCGTGGGTGAGGATGACCTGCTCCACGGACTTCTTCCCGATGCCCTTGGAAGGCAGCGCCATCTCCCGCAGGAAGTAGGCGAGGTTCTCGGGATTCGTGCTGCCGGTGTCGATGAGCGTGTTGCGGTCCGAGGGGGTGTTGTTCTCGCCCAGGATCCAGTAGGAGACACAGGCATAGTCCGAGGGGTCATCCCGGTGGAGGGGAATGACGCGCATGACTCAGGCTTCCGGCTTCTGATAGAGCGGCGTGCCCCGTTCGACCTGCTTGAAGCGGGTGGCGAAGGCTGGCGGGATCGCCTGGTTCCCGTCCACGGCCAGGAAGCCCCCGGGCAGCAGGGTCTCGTGGAACATCTCCAGCACCTTCACCTGGTCGGCGGGCGAGAAGTGCATCAGGACGTTCTTGCAGACGATGAGGGAGTAGCCGGTCTCGGGGGGCACCAGGGTCAGCAGGTCATGCTGGATGTAGCGGACCCGCTCCCGGATCGAGGGAATCAGCCGGAACACCTCCGGGCTGTCCGTGCCCTCGAAGTACTGCTCCCGGTGGGTCTGCGGCACCCAGAAGATGTCCTGGCGGCTGTACTCGGCGGCCCGGATCTTGTCGGCGAACTGGGCGTAGTTGCTCTCCTCATAGTCCGTGGCGAGGATGTCCAGGTTGCGGTAGTGGAAGGAGCCCAGCTTCGAGGCAAACAGGATGGCCAGGGTATAGGGTTCCTCGCCGGAGGCGCAGCCCGCATCCCAGACGCGCATCACCCGGGAGTGGCTGATGGCCGGTATGACGTGCTCCCCAATGGCATTCAGGGCGTCGGTGTCACGGAAGAAGGAGGTGTAGGCCATGGCTCACGGGACAATCACATAGGGGTAAGAAAGAAGGCGTGGCAACGTTACGCCACCGGGGAACGAGGGCAGGCAGTCAGACCTGATCCGGGCTCGGGGCCTCGAGATCTTCGGTCATGCACTCGGCATCGGCGGGGGAGGTCGGGGACATGAGGTTGGACCATTCCGGCATAGCTTTGGACCCGCACACGCCTTTTACGAAAACAGCCGAAGCGACTAGCGAATGATATTTTATCGTTTTTTTCTTTCAAATAGGTAAAAAATGATCGATAAAATAAGATTTTATTTTATTTTCAACATCACACAACCACAATCTTTTTTTCACTTGCAATTGCTTTATATACGCATGAGTCGATATTCAACTTAATTGAGCGGGACGTCGATTGGAGGAGGACAGGCTTCCTTACCCCCCTGTCTTTTGCTGGTCTCTCCATGATACCTGCACTCTCCAGCCTCCCAGTCGATCCGAGGGTCGGTGGACAGTCTGTCTGCGCGGCGGGGCCCGCAAGCCGCCAGTCCCATGGGAGGTGGGCCGTTCCCGCCCCGCTGTCCCGCCACCTGAGCCTCCCCCCTCTCAGCGGGTAGGCGCAAGCCCTGCCCTCCCGCGCTGATCCCACGCCACTCCCTTCTCTCTACCCTCGTTCTTCAAGGAGATCCACCATGCGATTCCTCGATAACACCAAGATAGGCCCCAAGCTCATCGGAGCCTTCCTCGTCGTGGCCGCCCTGCTCGTCGGCATGGGCTTCATGGGCAGCAACAAGATCCACGCCATCGACGAGGCCGACACCCAGCTCTACGAGAAGATGACCGTGCCCCTCGGCGAGCTGGGCGACATGATGCAGCTCTTCCAGCGCCAGCGCGTGAACGTGCGGGACGCCATCATGACGGGAGACACCGAGAAATACGGTGCGCGCCTCAAGGAGATCGAGGTCCAGCTGACCAAGACGGAGGAGGGCTTCCAGAAGACCCTCCTCTCCGCGGAAGGCAAGGAGATGTACAAGCAGTACAAGGATGCCAACAACCGCTACGACGCCATCTCCGAGCGCGTCATGGCCCTGGCCAAGGCCGGCAAGCTGAAAGATGCAGAAGCCCTCCTCCGGGGGGACGGCGCCAAGGAACAGGCCGACGTGAACAAGGCCCTGGAGCACCTCCAGGACATGAAGCTGAAGCTGGCCAAGGATGCCTCCGACGGGAACACCGTCCTGGCAAATGCCGCCGCTCGCATGATGTACACCATCATGGGAATCGCGGTGCTCTTCGCCGTGGGCATCGGCCTGATCCTCACCAAGTCCATCACCGGCCCCCTGTCCAAGGGCGTCGACATGATGAAGGAGATGGCCAAGGGCCACCTGGGCGTGCGCCTGCACATGGACCGCAAGGACGAGATCGGCGAGCTGGCCGACGCCATGGACGGCTTCACCGACAACCTGCAGAGCATCGTGGGCGGCCTGCAGCAGATCTCCAATGGCGACCTGAGCCGGGACTGGGTGGCCGCGGATGACAAGGATGAGATCGCGCCGGCCTTGAAGCAGGTCCGCGCCAACCTCCAGGCCCTCGTGGCCGATGCCGCCATGCTCAACCAGGCGGCCGTGGATGGCAAGCTGGCCACCCGCGCCGACGCCGCCAAACACCAGGGCGACTACCGCAAGATCGTGCAGGGCGTGAACGACTGCCTCGACGCCGTCATCGGCCCCCTCAACGTGGCCGCCGGCTACGTGGATCGCATCTCCAAGGGCGACATCCCCCCCAAGATCACCGACAAGTACAACGGTGACTTCAACGAGATCAAGAACAACCTGAACCAGTGCGTGGACGCTGTGAACGCCCTCGTGGCCGACGCCAACATGCTGAGTGTCGCCGCCGTGGAAGGCAAGCTGGCCACCCGCGCCGATGCCACCAAGCACCAGGGCGACTTCCGCAAGATCGTCCAGGGTGTGGACGACTGCCTCGACGCCGTCATCGGCCCCCTCAACGTGGCCGCGGGCTATGTGGACCGCATCTCCAAGGGCGACATCCCCCCCAAGATCACCGACAAGTACAACGGTGACTTCAACGAGATCAAGAACAACCTCAACCAGTGCGTGGACGCTGTGAACGCCCTCGTGGCCGACGCCAACATGCTCAACGTCGCCGCCGTGGAAGGCAAGCTGGCCACCCGCGCCGAAGCCACCAAGCATCAGGGTGACTTCCGCAAGATCGTCCAGGGCGTCAACGAGTGCCTTGACGCCGTC
>CAIZZF010000024.1 GCA_903937385.1 uncultured Holophagaceae bacterium
CCCCGCCCGGCCCCGCCGGGAAGAGGGTGAGGCCCGCCCCCGCACGGGCCCCAGCGACCGCCCAGCTCGTCCGCGCCGCGACGAAGGCGAAGAGCGGCCCCGCCGCACCTTCGGCTCCGCCGAGCGCCCCGCCCGGCCCCGCCGGGAAGAGGGTGAGGCCCGCCCCCGCACGGGCCCCAGCGACCGCCCAGCTCGTCCGCGCCGCGACGAAGGCGAAGAGCGGCCTCGCCGCACGTTCGGCTCCGCCGAGCGCCCCGCCCGGCCCGAAAGCCGCCCGCGTCCCGGCGGCGCGCCTGCTGGCGACCGCCCCAAGCGGACCTACACTGAGGGAGCCGCGGGTCGCCCCGCACGCAAGCCGGCCCCCCGTCCCGGCAAGCCCAAGCCCCGGAAACCCTAAGTCCTTCCCTCCCCGGTGAGTTCCATGCGCCTCTTGTCCTGCCTCCTGGTGTTCCTGCCACTGGCGGCCCAGGATGCGGTCGGCTTGCCCGTTACCAGCCCAGGCTTCCGGTCCCGGTTCGAGAAGGATCCCCTCACCCGGGTGCTGCTTGTTCCCCCGGGCTGCTGGGAAGGTCTGCTGCTCAACACCGCTCTTCGCCCTCCTCCAGCACCCCAGCGGCGCGCCGGCCAGGCCACGGTGGAGGTATGGGACCTGGCCTACCATGAGACCCCTCGCCAGGAAGCCTTCAGCCTCTACCGGAAAGACCTGCGGAGAAGCCTCATCCGGGTTATGGCACAGCCGCCCTCCCGCCACGGCGCCATCGAGCTGGGCGAGCTGATGCTCTCGGACCCGGCACACCCCGAGCGGCTCGACCTGACCCGGGTGCAGTCCCTGCAGGAGCGGTTCAACCGACCGCCGGGCTCCACTCGCCGCTAGTCAGGACCCTCAGATGTGCTCCTGGTAGAGCTTGTCCAGGGCCTGGGCCATGTCCAGGTCGCGCTGGGTGACACCACGGCTGACGTGGGTCGTGAGGATGGCCACCACCCAGCGGTAGCCGAGGGTCAGATCGGGATGGTGATTCGCCCGCTCGGCGTACTCGGCGGCGGCGACCACGAAGCCCAGACCCCGCGGGTAGGCAGAGAACACGTAGCGGCGACGGAGGGTGAGCCCGTGAGAGTCCCCCTGCGCCACCCACTCCGGGTGCAGCTGGATAAAGGCCTCGAGGGCGTCGGGACTGACCAGATCCTTGGACATCGGCACTCCTGTAAGCCATCCTACAGCTGCCACCTGTGAGTTCATCCATGCCCTTTGACCCTCTCCCCCTGCACGGCCGCACCGCCTTCGTCACTGGGTCCTCCCGGGGCATCGGTCGGGCCATCGCCGTGGAACTCGGTCGCTGGGGGGCGGACGTGGTGGTCCACGCCCAGAAGAACCTGGACCTGGCCGAGTCTGCTGCCGCCGAGATCCGGGCCCTGGGCCGGCGCTCCCTGGCCGTGCTGGCGGATGTGCGGGTGAAGGCCGACCTGGAGGCCGCCGCGGACCGCGTGAAGGCCGAGTTGGGGCCGGTGGACATCCTCGTGAACAACGCGGGCACCCGGCAGGACGGGCCCTTCATCCTCATGAGCGAGGAGAAGTGGGACGAGGTCATGAACGTGAACCTCCGCGGCACCGTCTACGCCACCAAGGCCTTTGTCCGGGGCATGATGGCGCGCAAGTGGGGCCGCATCGTCAACATCGTCAGTCCCACGGGCATCATCGGCATGGCCGGCCAGACCAACTACGGTGCCAGCAAGGGCGCCGTGATCGCCCTGACCCGCAGCCTCGCCCGGGAGATGGCCCCCTTCGGAGTGCTGGTGAACGCCGTGAACCCCGGATTCATCCACACCGAGCTGACTGCGGATGTCTCCGAGGAGACCAAGCGGGAGCTGCTCTCCCCCACCATCCTCAAGCGGCAGGGCGAGCCTGAGGAAGTGGCGAGCGTGGTGGCCTTTCTCTGCTCGAACTTCTCCAGCTACATGAGCGGTCAGATCGTGAACGTGGACGGCGGATTGTGCCCTTGACCGACCACTGGATCGTCGAGGTCATGCCACGCACCCATTGGATCGATGCAGGACTTCGACTCAGCGCCCCTGGGCTTCGCAGGCCGTGAGGGTGTTCAGCAGCAGCCCCGCGATGGTCAGGGGCCCCACCCCGCCGGGGACGGGGGTCACGGCGGAGGCGACTTCCATGGCCTCGCCGAACCGGACGTCGCCGCAGAGGACGGCGCCCTTGGTCCGCAGGACCTCCAGCTTCCGAGGCTCGGCGGCAAAGATGCGCTCGCCCAAGGCCAGGTCCACGACTCGGTTGATGCCCACATCCAGCACCACCGCACCGGGTTTGACCCAGGAGCCTTCTACCAGACCGGGCTGACCCACGGCGGCCACCAGCAGGTCCGCCTCCCGGCAGACCGCCGGCAGATCCCGGGTGCGGCTGTGGGCGATGGTCACCGTGGCATGCTGCTCTAACAGCATGAGGGCCATGGGCTTGCCAACGATCTCACTGCGGCCCAGCACCACGGCCCGCAGCCCCTTCAGGGCCAGGCCATGGTGGGCCAGCAGGGACATGCAGGCGGTGGGGGTGCAGGGGCGCAGTCCCGGCAGACCCTCCAGCAGCAGGCCCTGGTTCATGGGATGGAACCCGTCCACGTCCTTGGCCGGGCTGATGCGGTGCAGGGCCCGCTTGGCGTCGAGCCCCTTGGGCAGAGGCAGCTGCACCAGGATGCCGTCCACCGTGGGGTCCGCGTTCAGCCGGTCGATGAGGCCATCCACCTCGGCCTGGGGGGTGTCCGAGGCCAACCGGAACTCCAGGGACCGGATGCCCACCCGGCCACAGGCGGCGCCCTTGTTGCGGACGTAGACCTGGCTCGCCGGATCCTCGCCCACCAGCACCACGGCCAGGGCGGGTGCGCGCAGCCCCTTGGCCAGCCGGGCCTCCACCTGGAGCCGCACCTCCTCGAGCATGCGGTCCGCGTGCGCCTTGCCGTCCAGGATCGTGGCCATGGTCGCCCCCTTCTCCTCCATTGAATCCGAGGGGCCCCGACCCCTCACCAACTAAATTCGTCCGGGCAGCAGCTTGTTTCCCGCCAGGGGACTCGCCGTTATGCCGCCTTGAGGTTCCTGGCAAAAGGCGGTAGACTTCAGGCTCAATTCGGCCATGGCGTCCCGTCTCGGGTGCCAAGACTGGGTGGGTTCGACCCACCTTTTTTGTTTTTATCCCGGAGTGTCAGTGGATCTGAAGAAAGTGCAGCCTCCTCTCGAGCGCCAGCTGGCCCTGCTGGGCTATGAGCTGGTGCAACTCGAGACTGCCCGCGAGGGCAAGGACGAAGTGCTGCGCCTCTACATTGACCACCTGGACGCCGAGACCAGCCGCCGCAAGGTCACCCTGGACGACTGCACGACCGCGCATGAGGGCCTCCTGCTCTGGCTCGACGTGGAGTTCCCGGACCTGCGCGAGAAGCTCGGCATCGAGGTCAGCAGCCCCGGCATGGAGCGTCCCCTGGTCAAGGCGGACCACTTCCGCCGCTTTGCCGGCCGCCTCTGCCGCGTGCAGACCGCCGCGCCCATCAACGGGCAGAAGCGCTTCAAGGGCTGGATCGGCCCCCTGGAAGGCACGAACATCACCCTGGAGGAGGACGGCGTCCTGAAGACCGTACCCCTCGAGGCGATCCAGAAGGCGCGTCTCGCGCCTTTCGACGAGGAAAAGACCCCGCGGCCCAAGCACTTGGCCGCCCGTTTCACTGAAGCACCTGATGCCGGCGGCGTAGAGACAAGCGCCGTCGAAGAAGAGGAGGCCTGACATGGCAACGGTAGCAACGACCTTTTTTGACAGCGTGAAGATGATCGCTGCGGAAAAGGGCATCCCCGAGGAAGACGTCTTCGCGGCGGTGGAGGAAGCCCTCGCCAAGGCTGCGGACAAGTACTTCAATGCCCAGGACTTCTACGGAAACTTCCAGGCCCAGATGGACCGGGAGACCGGCGAGTTCCACGTCTACGCCCTGAAGCAGGTCGTGGCCGAGGTCGAGGAAGAGGATCTTGAGATCAGCCTGACGGAAGCCCAGCAGCTGAACCCGGATGCCGCCGAGGGCGACACGCTCTGGCTGCCCCAGGACACCAGCCAGCTCGGCCGCATTGCCGCCCAGGCCGCCAAGCAGGTGCTGGTGCAGAAGGTCCGGGAAGCGGAGCGCGAGCGCATCTTCACTGAGTTCGCCGACCGCATCGGCGAGGTTCTGGTGGCCGAGGTCAAGCGCTTCGAGAAGAGCGCCATCATCCTTGAGATCGACCGGGTGGAAGCCATGCTCCGCCGCAGCGAGGCCCTCCGCGGGGACCGCTTCGACAAGGGCCAGCGCATCAAGGTCGTCATCGTCAGTGTCGATCGCAGCGCCAAGGACCCGCAGGTCCAGGTCAGCCGCACCGATCCCCGGCTGCTCATCAAGCTCTTCGAGAACGAGGTGCCTGAGATCCATGACGGCACCGTGGTCATCCGGAACTGCGTCCGGGAAGCCGGGGACCGCGCCAAGGTGGCCGTCCACAGCCTCGATCCCGATGTGGATCCCGTGGGCGCCTGCGTGGGCCTCAAGGGCAGCCGCGTCCAGGCCATCATCCGCGAGCTGAAGAACGAGAAGATCGACATCGTGCGCTACTCGGACGACTCGGCCCAGTTCATCGCCAACGCGCTGAACCCGGCCAAGGCCCTCCGCGTGAACCTGGTGGATCCTGAGGGACGCCGGGTCGAGGTCGTGGTGGACGACGAGCAGCTCAGCGTCGCCATTGGCAAGCGGGGCCAGAACGTGCGCCTCGCCGCCAAGCTGACGGGCTGGAACATCGATGTCCGCAGTGAGTCTGACAAGCGGCGCGAAGCCGAGGCCGCCATGGGCCTGGCGCTTCCGCAGCCGGTTGCCGAAGCGGCAGAGGAAGAGGCTCCGGCCTCCTCCCTCCTTGACATCATCCAGGTCGACGGCCTGGATGCCACCCTCGCGGAGCGCCTTGCCGCCGCGGGTTATCCCGATGCCAAATCCCTCTACACTGTGACCGCCGAACAGCTCATGCAGGTGGAAGGTCTGGATCAGGATCTGGCCTTCCGTCTCATCGATGCCGTGCAGGCTCACTTCGGGGAGTAGGCTGTAGTCCTGCAGCCCCTCCCTTATTCCCACCCCCAGGCCGAGGTAGTCCGCTTACATGCTGCGTATCAACCAACTCGCCAAAGAGCTCGGAGTCGCCAATCAGGAGGTCATTGAGGCCTGTGAGAAGCGTCTGGGCCTCCAAGGGAAGAGCCATAGCTCCAACCTCACCGATGACCAGGCGGATCAACTGCGCCGGGGTTTCCAGGGCAAGCAGAAGGGGGAATCCGACGCCCCTCCCCTCGCCCTGCACAAGCCCTCCGCCGCCGTCCGGATCGTCAAGGGCCCACCCGCCGCGGCCAAGGCCGAGCCGGAGCCCCTGCCTGAGCCCCCCCGGCCCGCCCCCGCGGTCCTGGTGAAGAAGGCCGAACCCCGACCCGAGGTCGAGCCCACGCCGGAGCCCCGCCCCGAGCCTGTGGTCGCCGCCGAGCCGGCCTCCCGGCCTGAGCCCGCCCCCGAAGTCAGGGCCGAGGCTCCCGCCGCAGCTGCTGAAACCGCCCCGGCCAAGCCCGTCGTGGCCACCCCGGAGCCCCAGGAGACCTTCTCCCGCCTCAAGGTGTCCTCTGGCACGCCCGCCCCGGCCCCCCGGGACGACAAGCCCGCCCGCTACATCCAGCTGCCCCCGGCCCGTCCCACGGGTCCCATGGCCCCGCGTCCGACCCAGCCCCCGGTAACCGGTGCCGCCTCCGCGCCCCTGTCCTCTGGGCCCCGCCCCGAAGCTGGCGCGCGACCCATCGTGCAGCGGCCCGGCCAGACCCCAGGCAATGTCCAGCGGTCCGGCATGCCCCAGAAGGAAAAGGCCGTCCTCCAGATGGCCACCAACACCGGCCGCGGGGAGGTTCGCCACGAGCCCCTGCCCCCGACCAATCCCACGCGGCGCCCCTACATTCCGCCCGCGATCACCGAGATGAGGACCGAACAGGGCTACTCCCGCATCAAGATGTCGGACACCCCTGCCCCCGCCCCCCGAGTCCAGGAACCCGCCCGCTACATCCAGCTGCCCCAGGCCCGTCCTGTGGGAGGCGTGCGGCCTCAGGGACCTGGCGGACGTCCCGGCGGCCCCGGCGGCCCCAGCCGTCCCGGCATGGGCCCCAGCCGCCCTGGCATGGGCCCCAGCCGTCCTGGCATGGGCCCCAACCGCGGTCCCGGTGGCCCCAGTCGCGGTCCCGGCGGCCCCCGTCCCGGCGGCCCCGGCCGTGGTCCCTCCCTTCCGGCCGCTGGTCCCATTGATCCCAACAGCCAGAAGGGTCCCGGTCGCGGCGCCCATCAGAGTGGCAAAAAGAAGAAGGGCGGCTACGTCCGGAGCAAGGAAGAGGAACTCGACCTCAAGCTCCGGCAGCCCCGCTCCCGCGCTCAGCAGGTCGCCGGCGAATACATCGAGGACGAGATCGGTATCGTCATGCTGTCCGAAGGCGTGACCGTCAAGGAACTCGCCGAGAAGTGCAGCCGACCCGCCAAGGATGTCGTGGCCAAGCTCCTCCACCGGGGCATCTTCGCCACCATCAACCAGCCCCTCGACACTGAGATGGCCAAGGAGATCGCCCGTGAGTTCGGGTTCCTGGCTGACATCGTCACCTTCGAAGAGGACGTCCAGATCATGGCCGATGAGGCCGGTGAGGTGCAGGGTGAGAAGCTGCCCCGCCCCCCCGTCGTCACCATCATGGGCCACGTCGATCACGGCAAGACCTCGCTCCTGGACGCCATCCGCAAGACCAAGGTGGCTGCCGGGGAAGCCGGCGGCATCACGCAGCATGTAGGCGCCTACCACGTCGACGTGAAGGATCCCAACACGGGCCTGATGCGCCAGGTGGTCTTCCTCGACACCCCCGGTCACGAAGCCTTCACCAAGATGCGTGCCCGAGGCGCCAAGGTCACGGACATCGCCGTCCTGGTGGTGGCCGCCGATGACGGCGTCATGCCCCAGACCGTGGAGTCCATCAACCACGCCAAGGCTGCGGACGTGCCCCTCGTGGTCGCCATCAACAAGATCGACAAGCCCGGCTCCAATCCAGACAAGGTCCAGCAGGGCCTGCTGCAATACAGCGTCCAGACCGAAGCCTACGGCGGCGACGTGCCCGCCGTACTGGTGAGCGCCAAGACCAAGCAGGGCCTCGACGAGCTCCTGGAGACGCTGCTCCTGGTGGCTGACATGAAGGAACTCAAGGCTGTCTATGACTGTCCCGCAGCCGGGTCCATCATCGAAGGCCGTCTCGATCGCGGCCGCGGCCCCGTGGCCACGGTCCTGGTGCAGCGTGGCACCCTGCGCGCTGGCGACATCTTCGTGGCCGGTGCCACCATGGGCCGCGTCCGCGCCATGTTTGACGACCTGGGCCGCAAGGTTACGGAAGCGGGTCCGTCCAGCGCGGTGCAGATCCTCGGCTTCGAGGAAGTGCCCTCCGCCGGCGACAACTACCAGGTGGTGGAGGACGAGCCCAAGGCCCGCACCATCGTCACCTTCCGCCAGGAGAAGGCCAAGCAGGCCGCGCAGCAGAAGCAGCGTGCCACCCTCGAGACCCTCTTCAGCACCCTCAAGGATGGCCAGGTCAAGGAGCTGCCTCTCATTATCAAGGCTGACACCCAGGGTTCTGTCGAATCCCTCGTGGGCCAGCTGGAGCGGCTCAGCACCGAGAAGGTCCGCGTGCGCATCATTCACAGCGCCGCCGGCACCGTCACCGAGAACGATGTCCTCCTTGCCGAGGCCTCCAAGGCCACCATCATCGGGTTCCACACCAAGGCCGAGAAGAAGACCATGGAGCTGGCGCGCGAGGAAGGCGTGGACCTGCGCTTCCACGACATCATCTACAAGGTGACCGAGGAGATCGAGCAGGCCATGGTCGGCCTCCTGGATGCCACCGACAAGGAGACCATCCACGGCCAGGCTGAAGTGCGCCAGCTCTTCAAGATCGGCCGCGTCGTCATCGCCGGCTCCTTCGTCACGGAAGGAAAGGTCCAGAAGAGCAACAAGGTCCGCGTGAAGCGTGGCGAGGAGACCCTCTTCGAGGGCGCCCTCAAGAGCCTCAAGCGCTTCAAGGAGGATGTCTCCGAGGTGAAGAACGGCCTCGACTGCGGCATCGCCATCGAGGGCTACGACGAGCTTAAGGAAGGCGACGTGCTGGAGTTCTACAGCCGCGAGAAGGTCATCGCCACCAGCCTCAGCTGACGCGACACACTTCCCCTGAATGAAAAGGACCCGCATGCGGGTCCTTTTCATTGCGTTGCAGAATTACTCCGTCACTTGCACACGAGTAGGCGGTCATATATGATTTCTTCATCTACCAACCTTAAAACCACGCGATACCCCTATTCCCCACGTCGGGCCGATAGGGCACCACTTCACAAGGAGGGGCACCAGCCATGAGCAGTGAGATGTATGAACTGATGCGGAACAATCCCAAGTTCCAGACGCTGGTGAAGCGCCGGGGACGCTTCGCCTGGACCATGTCTGCCATCACCCTGGTGATGTTCTATGGCTTCGTGCTCGTGGTGGCGTTCAAGCCCGCCCTGCTCGGCCGCCCCATCTCCGAAGGCTCCATGCTGACCGTCGGCGTCGTCGTCGAGTTCTTCATGTTCGTCTTCTTCTGGATCCTGACCGCGATTTACGTGGTCCGGGCCAATGGCGAGTTCGACTCGCTGACCCAGGAAATCATCAAGGAAGCCCAGAAGGAGGGCAAGTAATGAGCCGTCTGAACCGCATCGTCACGGCTCTGGGCATGTTCGCCCTGTCTAGCCTAGCCTTCGCTGGCCCGGCCCTGGATGGCATCCAGGCCAAGTCGCCCACCAACTGGCACGCCATCGCGATGTTCTGCATCTTCGTGGCCCTGACCATGGGCATCACCTACTGGGCCTCGGGCCGCACCAAGTCCACGGCCGACTTCTACACTGCCGGCGGCGGCATCACCGGCTTCCAGAACGGTCTCGCCATCGCCGGCGACTACATGTCGGCGGCGACCCTGCTCGGCCTCAGCGCCATGGTCTACACCCAGGGCTACGACGGCTACATCTACATGCTGGCCTTCTTCGCCGGCTGGCCCGTCATCCTCTTCCTCATGGCCGAGCGCCTGCGGAACATGGGCAAGTTCACCTTCTCCGACATCACCGCCTATCGCCTCGACCAGGGCAAGGTGCGCACTATGGCGGCGATCTCCTCGCTGACCGTGGTCTGCTTCTACCTGCTGGCCCAGATGGTGGGCGCCGGTCAGCTCATCAAGCTGCTCTTCGGCCTCGACTACAACATCGCGATCTTCGCGGTCGGCTTGCTGATGATGGTCTACGTGATCTTCGGCGGCATGGTGGCCACCACCTGGGTGCAGATCATCAAGGCCTGCATGCTGCTCCTCGGCGGCACCCTGGTCATGGTGCTGGCCATGAGCAAGTTCGGCTTCTCCTACCACAACCTGCTTGAGCAGGCCACGAAGGTGCACAAGCTTGGCCCCAAGCTGATGTATCCCGGCAGCCTCCTTGCCGACCCCGTGACCGCCATCTCCCTGGGCCTGGGCCTCATGTTCGGCACCGCCGGCCTGCCCCACATCCTGATGCGGTTCTTCACCGTCACCAACGCCAAGGAAGCCCGCAAGTCCGTGCTCTACGCCACGGGCTTCGTGTCCTACTTCTTCAATGTGATCTTCCTCATGGGCTTGTGCGCCATGATCATCGTCGGCAAGAACCCCGACTTCTTCACCGACGGACAGGTGGGCGTCGTGGGTCCTGCCGCCAAGCTTATCGGTGGCGGCAACATGGTCGCCATGCACCTGGCCAAGGCCGTGGGCGGCAACATGCTGCTGGGCTTCCTGGCGGCCGTCGCCTTCGCGACCATCCTGGCGGTGGTCTCCGGCCTGGCCCTGGCTGGCGCCTCGGCCATCAGCCATGACCTCTATGCCCGCGTCATCATGAAGGGCAAGGCCTCAGAAGCCACGGAGATCAAGGTCTCCCGGGTGGCCACCATCTGCCTCGGCTTCGTCGCCATCGTCCTCGGCATCCTGTTCGAGAAGCAGAACATCGCATTCATGGTGGGCCTCGCCTTCGGCGTGGCGGCTGCGGCCAACTTCCCCGTGCTCATCCTCTCCATGTTCTGGAAGGGCCTGACCACCCGGGGCGCCCTCTGGGGCGGCTACGGCGGCCTCATCTCTGCCGTGCTCTTTGTGCTCTTCTCCAAGTCGGTCTGGGTGGACGTGATCCACATGTCCAAGCCGCTCTTCCCCTACACCCAGCCTGCCCTCTTCGCCATGCCCATCGCCTTCGGGCTGGCCTACATCTTCTCCAAGCTGGACGGCAGCGACCGCGCCAAGGCCGAGATCGAGGCCTTCGAGGACCAGTATGTCCGTGGCCAGACCGGCTTCGGCGCCGCTGGCGCCACCACCAAGCACTGAGCCAGAGACGTCTCCGGACGTTGATCGGAAGAATAGAAAAGGCCGGGGAAATCCCCGGCCTTTTCTATTGAGACAAGAGAACCACTCTCGCAGAGGGGCGCGGCTGCTGGTGTGGGAGCTCTAAAAGCTCTGGTGGCCGTCGGACGCTGTGAGGTTGGCCAGCTGGCGGTCGGGATGCCCGGCGCGGCAGAGGCCCGCCTGGTCCTCGATGCCCGCCTGGGCCAGGAAGGGCAGGAGGCGCTGCAGGACCTGGGCCGTGACATAGGCATCCCCGATGGCCGAGTGCGCGGCCTCCACCTGGATCTCGAAGGCCCGGGCAAGGTCAAAGAGACTGGGTGCGGTGGCCTCGAGGGAAAAGGCGGGATGCTCGGCGGCCCGGCGCCGGAGCCAGCCGTAGAGCGCCAGGGTATCCACGGCCCGGTTGCGGATCGAACTCAGCGCCAGGCGCCGGGCATCCCGGTTCAGGAACGCGAGGTCGAGGGCGATGCAGTGCCCGACCAGGATCGTGCCCTCCAGATAGGCCAGGAAGGGCGGCAGGACAGCATCAATGGAGGGCATCTCCTCCAGCTGCGAGGGCGTGATCCGGTGGACCACGACGGTGCGGCCGTCCAGGATCGCTCCCGGCTTCACCAGGGCCTGGAAGGTGTCCCCGACCCGGATCAGGCCGCCCCGCATGCGAAGGGCTCCGATGGAGACGATGTCATCGCGCCGATCATCCAGGCCCGTCAGCTCCGTGTCGAGGACAGTGAACGGGATCTCCTCGAGTGGGCGCATCTTCTCGGAGGCTGGCCGCCCCACCATCCGGTCCCACCAAGCTGGCCATGCCATGGATCCGCCCTCAGAGGATGAAGCCCTTGTAGCGCTCCAGGACCTGGTCCTGGATCTTGAGGATGAGGCGGAACGTGTTCTTCAGGGACTGCCGCTCAAGGCTGCTGAGGGCGTCCAGGCGGATGAAGTTGTCGATGGTCTTCCCGGCTTCCATGAGGCGGTACTGGTGGTGGACCCGCATCAGGGTGACGAACTCGAAGGCCTGCTCCAGCTCGTCCACCCGCTCCGAGATGAGGGTGGTGCCGCCGCGCAGCGCCTCGAGGCGCTCGATGGTCGACGCGGCCCGGACCCCCTTCTCCAGCGAGAAGAGCCGGGCGATGTCCACCAGGGGCGCCACGGCCTTGATCTTCAGGTTCAGACCGTCCTTGTGCTCACCGCTGCGCTCCACGGCCACCGAGCCGAAGAAGCCGAGGGGCGGCCGGTTGCGCACGAGCATGTTGGCCATGAACCCCATGAAGGCCGGGTATTCCGAGACCAGCTCGGCCATGTGCTCCCGCAGCTCCCAGGCCAGGGACTCGTCGCCATAGAGCGGCCTGAAGTCGAAGAAGATGAGCGACTTCAGCACGGCCTCCGGGGTGGGATCCGAGATCCAGCCCGTGAAGTAGTGCTTCCAGACCGAGAGCGGCTGGCGCCACTCAGGATTGCTGGCCATGTAGTTGGCGGGACAGGCCTCGAAGCCGCAGCGGACGAGCCCCTGGCGCATGAACACGGTGAAGCGGCGGAAGTAGTCCTCCACCTTGGGCCGCAGCTCTTCCGCCACATCGGCATGGATCAGGGCGTTGTCCTGGTCCGTACGGAAGGTCTGCTCTTTCCGCCCCTCGCTGCCCAGCGAGAGCCAGCAGTAGGGGGCGGGCGGTGGGCCGAACTCCTGCTCGGCCAGATCCAGCAGCCGCCGGACCACGCGATCGTTGAGCTCCGAGATGATACGGACGATGTTGGCGGCCCGGGCCCCTTCCCGCAGCAGGCCGCCGATGATGGTCAGCACCCTCTGGGAGACCGGGGCCAGCCCGTCGAGGCTGGTCTGCAGCTCGATGTCCTCGGAAAAGGCGAGGGGGCTCCGACCCTGCAGCACCATGAAGTCATGGTTGGTCACCATGCCGCGGAGGGCGCCCTCCCGGGTCACGGCCACGTGGTGGATGTTGCCCTGCAGCATCTTGAGGACCACCTCGAAGCAGGGATCCTTCTCGTCCACGGAGACCACGGGGTGACTCATCACGTAGGAAACCGGCAGGTCGATGGACCAGCCCTGGGCAACAATCTTGGAGCGGAGGTCCGAGTCCGTGAGGATGCCGATGGGACTGCCGCTGGGGCCGATGACCAGCGCCGCGCTCTGGCGATCGTCTGCCATGCGCCGGGCCGCCTGGCGGACCGTGGTCTCGGGGCCGACCACGGTGCTGACCTTGCGGCAGATCTCCCCCACCTGGGCCGTGAACAACAGGTGGTCGCTGCTGCCCAGGAACAGGCTCTTGCCCTGCATCTCGCGGGAGGTCATGTCCACGTACTTCGTGAGGTGGAACTGCAGCAGGTACTCGGCGATGGCGGGGTGGGTGAGCACCAGCTCGTTCAGCCGCTCCTTGGGCAGCAGGTAGCAGATGGTGTCCTGCAGCGCGATGGCCGTGGTCTTCTGCTGGCCGCCCATGAGCGACACCAGGCCGAAGGACTCGCCCCGCTCCCGGTAGTCGACCACCACCTCCTCGGCCCCGCCCTTGGGCCGCAGGGTGATCTTGACCACGCCCTTCTGGATGATGTGGAGGCTGTCCCCGGAGGGTCCCTCCTGCTGGAGGATGACCGCCCCCTTGGGGTGGAACACCAGGGTGAGGCTCTCGGCCAGCTCCCGCAGCGCGGGTCCCTCCAGGAACTGATAGGGGGGAATCTGGGAAAGGAACCGGACCGCCTCTTCGATCAGCATCGCCCCACCCAGAACAACAGGGGAGAGCCCCCCGGATTCACCCTCGGCCTGGCTAAACATACCACCAGCGGGCGCTTCCGCTCGGGCCTAGCCCTTCTTCTGGAAAAGCTTCAGCAGGGCGTCAACGTAGGCCAGAAGGCTGGCCTTCCGGGCCGCGGCCTCGCTGCGGTCCCCCTCTGGCAGGGGCTGCAGATGGGGACGCAGGTCCAGGTAGGCGTGGCGCCTGCTGGCGACCACCGACTCCAGGGGCGGTGGGTTGCGCTCCAGCACCTCCCAGGTGGCGTCGAAGACCCAGGGGAGGTAGCCCAGCTTCTTCAGGAGGGCCTGGTTATTTGCGTAGTGGGCAGGACCGTAGGCCACCCCTCCGATCAGGCCCAGGCCAGCGCCGATCGGCATGGCGGCAAGACCCACGCCTCCTGCCATGCCCGGCACCAGGGCCCCGTAGAGGGTGCCGGTGCCCGCGGTGGCCGCCCAGGTGGCCCCGAACCCACGGCTCTCGTAGGGGTTCTTGTGGCCCTCCAGGGTCAGGCGAAACACCCGAAAGGAGCCCGTGGGTTCCGCCGCCGGGTCCACCGGCACGCCCATCCCTGCGGCCAGCTGCGCGGACATGGCCCTTTCCTCCTCGGGCGTGGCGCCATCGACCTTCAGGACCAGCTCCACCCGCTGGACCGGCCGCTCCCGCAGGGCGGTCTCCGGGCTCTTGCAGGCGGCGAGGAGCACCGACAGGAGCAGCGCCACTAGGCCAAGCGAGCATCGGCTGATCCCACGCAAGGGCTACCCCCGGGTTGATTCTAGCATCCAGCTTCCGGGTGTCCCCGGGTGCGCTAAGCTAGAGCCATGCGCCCTTCCCTGTCCCGCCAGCGCGGCTTCACCCTGATCGAACTGGTCGTGATCATGACCATCCTGGCCCTGCTCGCCACGGTGGGCCTGGTGGGCTACCGCCACAAGCTGCTGACGGCCCGGGAGGCTGTCCTCAAGGAAAACCTCTTCCAGATGAACCATGCCCTGGAGCAGCACCGGGCGGATCGTGGCAAGTATCCGACCAGCCTCGCCCCCCTCAAGGAATACGGCTACCTGCGGGAGATCCCCGAGGACCCCATGACCCGCTCCCGGGACACCTGGCAGACCGAGCCGGAACCGCCGGATCCGGACAATCCCGATTCGGAGACAGGCATCTATCGGGTTCGCAGCGGCTCCACGGACAAGGGCACGAACCAGATCCCCTACAACGAGTGGTAGAAATAGCCCCCCACCTTCCACCACTCCACCTCCCTCCGCCAAGGCCCGTACCATGAGCCCATCTACCCTTCGTCGCCTCGACCAGCTGGCTGTGCTGCTGCTCCTGCTCTGGGCCGGAGCGGCCCTGGGCTTCGGGATCTTCAGCGCACCCGTCCTCTTCCGGGAGCTGTCCAGCCGGGACGTGGCCGGCCGCATCGCGGGCCTGATCATCGGGCGCCTGGACTGGGCGGCCTGGGCCGCCTTTGGCCTGGCGAGCCTCAGCTGGGGCGGCCGCTGGGTGGCCGAGGTGAAGGATGATCTCGTCGGCCCCATCCGCCTCTGGAGCGCGGCTCTGACTGTGGCCCTCCTCATGTGCCTGGCCAGCACCTTCATCCTGACTCCCAAGATCCAGGCCATCCGGGCCCGCATCAACGCCCCCATCGAGACCCTGGCCCCGGATCACGCCGACCGCATGGCCTACAACAAGGCCCATGGGCTCAGCCGAAACCTCTTCTTCCTGCGGATCCTCCTGGCCCTGGGCATGGCGGCCACCGTGGGCCTGCTGCCCCGGAAGAACCCCGAGCCGGCTCCGGAAGCTCTGAGCTAGACCTCGGTCGGGACCTTCTCCGGAAGCTCCCAGGCCTCGAGCTCCCGGGGCCGGGGTGGTCCCGGAACCAGTTCCCGCAGCCAGGTCTTGATCTCGTCAAGGCCAGTGCCTTCGGTGGCGCAGGACTGCACGGCGCCGGGGTGGCGCTTCTTCAGGTCCAGCCGCTGGGGCCGGTGCAGGCGGTCCACCTGGTTGAGCACCAGCAGCCTGGGTTGGGCCTCGACGCCCTCGGCCTCGCAGCCGATCTCCCGTAGGGTGGCTCCCACGATCTTGAGGTGCTCCTCCAGGTCCGGGTGGGCGGCATCGGCCACCACCAGCAGGGCATCCGCCGTGCGGACCTCGCCCAGGGTGCTGCGGAAGGCCGCCACCAGCTGGTGTGGCAGCTTTCGGATGAAGCCCACGGTGTCCGCCACGAGGCAGTGCCGGGGTTCCTCGGTGGCCTCGCCCGTCTCGGCATCGAAGTCCTGACCCAGGAAGGCCTTGCGGGTGGTGGTGTCCAGGGTGGCGAAGAGCAGGTCCCGGGGCTCCCCCTCGCCGGTGAGGGCCCTCAGCAGGCTGGTCTTGCCCGCGTTGGTGTAGCCCACGAGGGCCACCCGGGGCAGGCCCTGGGGACGGCCCTGCCGCTGGGTCTGGCGGACCTGCTCCAGGTGATTCAGCTCCCGCTTGAGCTGGCTGATGCGGGTGCGGACCATGCGCCGGTCCACTTCGATCTGGGTCTCGCCCGGACCGCCGCGCAGCCCCACGCCGCCGCCCTGCCGCTCCAGGTGGGTCCACGCCCCCTTGAGCCGGGGCAACTCGTACTCGCAGCGGGCCAGCTCCACCTGGGCCTTGGCCTCCCGGGTCTCGGCGCGCTGTTCAAAGATCGCGAGGATCAGGCCCGTCCGGTCCATGCAGGCAAGGCCCGTGAGCTTCTCGATGGCGTTCACCTGACTGCCGCTCAGCTCGTCGTTGCAGATCAGATGGCTGACCTCCTGCCGCCGGGCCTCCTCGGCCAAAGCCTCCAGCTGACCGGAACCATAGAAAGTCTTGGGTGCGATCAGCGCCCGCCGCAGGCTCCGCCGGGCCTGCACCTCAAAGCCGCAGCTGCGGGCCAGCTCGGCCAGCTCCAGCAGGTGGTCCTGGATGCGCTCCTCCCGGTCCCCCTGACCCTGGCGGGCGATGAGCAGACAGCGGAGGGGGGTTTGATCCATACGCCAAAGCTGCCCTGCCTGCGGACAATAATCAAGCCCCTGTCCCCCAGGTCGATGGGTTGAAAGAGGCGCCGTGCCAACCTGACGCCACTTGCAAAGAAAAGTCCCCACTCGCCCCAGGGAGCCGTGCCTTCATGGCCATGTTCGGAATGAAGAAAACCAAGCCGTCGGAGGGATCCGAGCTGGTGCTGGCCTACCTGGAAGACGCGCAGCGGGTCCGGGCGACCCTGCTGCTGGTGGATCACCGGGGCCGGGAGGTGCCCGCCACCTTCGTCTCGGTCATGGACGACAAGGTCATCGTCGCGCCCCAGGGCGCCCTGACCGTGGACAAGGGGGGCGAGATCAACCTGCTCTTCATCCAGGAAGGGCTCCGCTTCAAGGCCCCGACCCGCCTGCTGGAAGCCAAGCCGGGCTCCGCGACCCTGGAAGTGCCCTCCTCCATCGCCCTGGCCGAGCGCCGGAAAAAGCCCCGGGCCCGGCTCAACCCCCGGGAAGGGGCCACCGTCACCGTGCTGACGGGTCTCTTCGACGGCGTGGGGATGAACGGCACCATCGAGAACATCTCGGAGACCGGCATCTGCGTCCGCGTGGATCGCGCCATGGACGTGAAGACCCAGCGAAAGATGCACATGGGCGCCAACATGCTGCAGGTGGGCCAGCCCCTGATGCTCATCAAGATGGTCAAGCTCCCCAAGTGCCCAACCCTGGAGCTGGGCGGCACGGTGGCATGGCTGGATGCCAGCCAGGGCGTGCTGCTGGGCATCGCCTTCGAGCCGGGCAAGGAAGGGATGCTGGGCTCCGTCCGCAGCCTCGTGGCCAGCCGCGCCGGTGCTATCCCCACCTCAGTTCCCCCCAAGGCCCGTCGCCAGTCCGAGGCGAACCGGGAAGAGGAACAGGAAAAGTACACACCCAAGCCGACGGCGAAGAAGGAGCCTGAACCTGCCCCCAAGGTCGAGCCCGAACCTGTGGCCGAGGCGGCCCCGCCCCCGCCAGAGCCGCCGGCGGTCGCGGTGCCCGCGAGCGCGCCGGAACCCATCCCGGAGCCACCCCCTGTGGACGACCGCTCCCAGGCTCTGCTGCGGGTCAAGAAGCGGGCCCGCGGTCTACTCCTGGCCATGCCCGCCGGGTCCGAGCGTGATGCCCTGGCCACCTTTCTCAGCAGCGACGGCTACGGCCGCGTGCTCTGCGCTGCCACGCTGACCGAGCTGCTCGAGCACGTGGGCCGACCCGGCATTCACCTGATCCTCGTGGACGGTGGCGTGGCGGAGCTCCAGAGCCTGGCTCTGGCGTCCTTCCTGCGCAGCAGCCTTGACGACGCCATGCCCAAGGTGGTGCTGGCCGAGGACTCGGTGGACGCCGAACTGGTCCTGGGCGCCCAGGAAGTCGGCGTGGCCCAGATCCTGGTGAAGCCCTACGACTTGGACCTGGAGTTCCGCCGCATGCTCGAAGGGCACCTCGGTATCGGCTAGGGGCCGCGCCCAGGCTACTCTGGTGCCATGCCGCGCTTCGAGAGCATCATCGCCGACCGCTACCTGAAGACCCACCGCAAGGGGGCCTTCGTGCGGACCATGGTGCGCTTCGCCCGCGGCGGCACGGCCCTGGGCGTCTTCGCCATGGTGGTGGCCCTGGCGGTGATGAACGGCTTCCGCGAGGAGATCCAGGCCACGCTATACAGCGCCACGGCCCACTTCACGGTCTTCAACCTGGCCGGCGACATCCCCGACACCGAAGCCGCCCTGCGGACCATCCGGGCTGTTCCCGGCGTGCAGGCCGCCTCGCCCATCCGCCTGGAGAAGGGCCTGCTCCGCCGCCCCAACAGCGAGATGCCCCCGGAGACCGTCGTGGTGAAGGCCGTAGAGCCCGCCACCGCCCACGGCACCTCCAGCATCTTCGACACCATGCAGCCCGCCCCCATCGAGCAGCTCAAGGAGGGCGAGATCATCCTGGGCAAGGAGCTGGCCCAGCGCCTCAGCCTGCGGGTGGGCGACACCGTGGCCCTTGCGGTCTTCCGCCTGGAGCTGGGCCTGGGCGGCCAGCAGCCCAAGGTGGCCGCTTTCAAGGTGGCTGGCACGTTCTACAGCCGCAGCTCCGAATACGACAAGTCCTGGGCATTCATCCACCTGAATGACGCCATGCGCATGGCCCGCTCCGAGGGCCGGGCCGAGATGATCGAGGTGCGCAGCCGCAGCATCGACGCCATCGCCGAGGTGAAGCCCCGCCTGCTGAAGGCCCTGGGGCCGGCCTACCACGCCGCCGACCTGCGGGACTCCAACCGATCCCTCTTTGCGGCCCTCACCGTGGAGAAGTGGCTCTTCGCCGCCATCCTCAGCCTCATCATCCTGGTGGCCGCCTTCAACATCGTGGCCTCCCTGGTGCTGCTGGTGACCGAAAAGCGCAGGGACCTGGGCGTGCTGCTGGCCCTCGGGGCCACCCCGAAGCAGATCCAGCGGCTCTTCGAGCTGCAGGGCCTGCGCATCGGCGCCGTGGGCACCGCCTGGGGCCTGGGCACCAGCGTGCCCCTCTGCCTGGTCCTGGATCACTTCCGCCTGCTCAAGCTGCCGGCGGCAGTCTACGACTTCATCACCTACATGCCCTTCCGGCTCAAGGTGCTGGACATCGTGCTGGTGGCCGCCCTACCCCTGCTGGTGTCCTGGCTGGCGGCCCGCTACCCCGCCAAGAAAGCCGCTGCCCTGGACCCCGTCGATGCGCTGAGGGCCGAATGATCGGACACCCACTCACGGTCACCGACCTCCACAAGACCTACCCGGGCAACGCCCACCCGGTCTTCGACGGCTTCTCCCTGGACGTGGAGGCCGGTAGCCTCTGCGCCATCGTCGGGGTCTCCGGCGTGGGCAAGACCACCCTCCTGAACTGCGTCGCGGGCCTGGACCACTGGGAGGGGGGCCAGATCACCGTGGGCGATGAGCCCGTCCCCGCGGGCGCCGAGGCCCGGGCCCTCTACCGGCGGCGGCGCGTGGGCCTGGCCTTCCAGCAGCCGCACCTGCTGCCAGAGTTCACCGTGCGCGAGAACCTGCGCATGCCCTTCCTCATCGACGGCACTTCCACGGCCGAGGGCGAGGCCTGGATCAGCCAGCTGCTCAGCACCGTGGGCCTCGGCAGCCTGGGGGAGCGCTTCCCAGGCCAGCTGTCCGGCGGCGAGGCCGCCCGGGCGGGCCTGGCCCGCGCCCTGGTGCGGAAGCCCGCCCTGTGGCTGCTGGACGAGCCCACGGGCAACCTGGACGCCGCCACGGCCGAGGAAGTCTTCGGGTTCCTCACCAGCCTCCACGCCGAGCTGCGCCCCACCACCCTTCTGGTCACCCACAACCCCGGCCTCGCCGAGCGCTGCATGCGGACCGTCAGGCTGGGCTAGGGCCGGCCGCCGAATTCGCGTTTCGCGAATCACGAAATTAATCCAACCGATCCGCAGCAACCCCTCGGGCTCGCCGTTCCTCCAGAACCTCCGCCAGGATCACCGCCGCGGCGGCCGCGTCCAGCATGGCCTTGCGCTTCTCGGGCTTCACGCCGCGCTCGCGGAGGAGGCGCTCGGCCTCGGCGCTGCTGAGGTGCTCGTTCACCAGGCGCAGGGGCAGGCCGGTGCGCTGGGCCAGGGCCTCGCCGAAGGCCCGGGCGGCGGGGGCGGTCTCGCTCTCGGCGCCGTCCTTGTGGCGGGGCAGGCCCACAGCGAGAACCTGCACGCCCTCCTCGCGGCAGAGGCGGACCAGGCGCTCCAGGGTGCGCTCGCCCTCCTGGGGCCAGACCTCGAAGGGCGATGAGAGGATCTCCAGCTCGTCTGAGAAGGCGAGGCCGATCTTCTTGGTGCCGTGGTCGATGCTGAGCCAGCGCATGGCACCAGTGTGCCTCAGGCCGTTCCGGCCCCGCATCCCAAATGGCTTCCAGCCCCAGCAAGTGCTAGGCTTCACTCATCCATCCAGGACAGCGGGGAGCATGGCCATGGTGTGGGACTACATCATCATCGGATCCGGATTTGGCGGCAGCGTCAGTGCGCTGCGCCTCACCGAGAAGGGCTACAAGGTCCTGGTCCTGGAGAAGGGCCGCCGCTTGCGCACGGGCGACTTCCCCAAGACCAACTGGAACCTCAAGCGCTTCTTCTGGGCGCCCGTGCTGGGCTGCCGGGGGCTCTTCAAGATGACCTTCCTGCCCCATGTGACGGCCCTGTCCGGCGTGGGCGTCGGGGGCGGCTCCCTGGTCTACGCCAACACCCTGCCCATTCCCAAGGATCCCTTCTTCCAGTCTCCTTCCTGGAGCCACCTTGCGGACTGGAAGACCGAGCTGGCCGCGCACTACCAGACGGCCCTGCGCATGCTGGGGGCCATCCAGAATCCCAGCCTTACGTACCCCGACGAGGTCCTGCGGGAAGTGGGCAAGCAGCTTGGCCGGGACGACACCTTCGAGCAGACCGAGGTGGCCGTCTACTTCGGCAAAAAGGGGGAGACCGTGCCCGATCCCTTCTTCGGCGGGGAAGGCCCGGAGCGTACGGGCTGTGAGCTCTGCGGCGGCTGCATGCTGGGCTGCAACCACGGCGCCAAGAACACCCTGGACAAGAACTACCTCTACCTGGCCGAGAAGCGGGGCCTGGAGATCGAGGCCGACACGGAAGTCACCTGGGTGCGCCCCCACCCCGAGGGTGGCTACGAGCTGGAGGCCCGCCAGGGCACCTGGGCGATCCCGGCCCTCAACACCCGCAGGACCTACCGGGCAGCCAAGGTGATCTTCGCCGGGGGCGTGACGGGCACCGTGCCCCTGCTGCTGCAGCTCAAAGAGAAGCCCGAGGGCCTGCCGCGCCTGTCGGACCGCATCGGCGACTTCATCCGCACCAACTCGGAGGTGCTCATCGGCGTGGTCACCCAGCGCCGTGACAAGGATCTCTCCCAGGGCATCGCCATCGGGTCGATCCTCCACACGGACGAGCACAGCCACCTGGAGCCCGTGCGCTACCCCGCCGGAGCCGGAGTCTTTCGCACCCTGATGCTGCCCAACGCCCCAGGGGATACCCTCGTCCAGCGCATCCTCAGCGCCCTGGGCCTGGTGGTCCGCCACCCCATCCAGACCGTGCGGGCCTACCTGGTGCCGGACTGGGCCAAGTACACGATGATCCTGCTCTACATGCGCACCGTGGACGGCCACATCCGCATGCGCCTGGGCCGCAGTCCCTTCACCGCCTTCTTCCGGGGCGCCGTCACCACCAAGGGCGACGGTCTCCCGGCCAAGGCCTGGGCGCCCGAAGCCACGGACCTGGCCCGGCGAGTGGCCCATGAGATCGGGGGCTACCCCACCAGCCTCCTCACCGAGACCCTCCTGGGCATCCCCACCACGGCCCACATCCTCGGCGGCGCCCCCATGGGCGACTCGCCGGAGGCCGGCGCCATCGACCACCAGCACCGCCTCTTCGGCTACGACGGCCTCTACGTCATCGACGGGGCGGCCATCTCCGCCAACATCGGCGTGAATCCGTCGCTCACCATCACCGCCCTGGCCGAGCGGGCCATGTCCTTCATCCCGCCCAAGGGGGAGGTCGCCGCGGCCTCATGATCCGCGAGCTGTCCTTCACCACCCGGCTGGGCCGCCTCCGCCTGGGTTGGCGCCCCGAGGGCATCTGCCTGCTGCGCTTCGCCGAGGTCCCGGGGCCGGGCGAGGCCGCGACGGCGCCCGCCTGGGTCCAGGATGCCCTGCGTCGGCTCCTAGCCCACCTGGCCGGTCAGCCCCAGGACCTGCGGGACATCCCCTTAGACCTGTCGGACCTGACGCCCTTCCAGCACCGCGTGGCGGAGGTGCTGCGCGCCACCCGCCCGGGACAGACCCTCACCTACGGCGATGTGGCCCTGCTGGCGGGTCACCCCGGCGCGGCCCGGGCCGTGGGCCAGGCTGTGAAGGCCAACCCCGTCCTGATCCTGGTGCCCTGCCACCGCGTGGTGGCCGCGAACGGCCCCGGCGGCTGGAGCGCCTTCGGCTCCCCCGAGCGGAAGGCGCAGCTGCTGGCGCTGGAAGCCCCTACAATTGATTGATGTCCGGTGTCTCGAGGATGGCCTTGGGTGCCCCCACCAGCGCCGCCTGGACCATGGCCTTGCCGAGTTGTTCCGTGGTGGTGAAGCTGCCCGGTGAGAGCGCCTTCAGGAGCGGCCAGAAGGGCCCCAGCAGGAGGTAAAGCAGACGGTACAGGGCCGTCCGGGAGGTGATGCCGTGGAGGGGCCGGATGGCGCCTGGGCGGAACACATAGACGGCCTTGAAGGGCAGCTGGAGCAGGGCGTTCTCGATGCGGCCCTTCACCCGGGCCCACATGACCCGGCCCTGCTCCGTGCTGTCGGCGCCGGCCCCGGAGATGTAGCAAAAGCTCATGGCCGGGTTCAGGCGGACCAGGGTCTGGGCCGCGGCCAGCGTGAGGTCGACGGTCACGCGCTGGTAGGCCGCCTCGGTGAGCCCCGCCGAGGTGACACCGAGGCAGAAGCAGCAGGCGTCCAGGCCCGTCAGCTCGCCCTCAATGGCCGAGTAGTCGAAGAAGTCCGCGTGGAGCAGCTCCCGCAGCTTGGGATGGGCCTGCCCGAAGGGGCTGCGCCCGATCACGAGGACCTCTGACACCCGCTGATCCAGCAGGCACTCGCGCAGGACCCCCTGCCCGATCATGCCGGTCGCACCGAACAGCAGCACCTTCATCTGGAACCTCCCCAGTCCATACTGGACCCGATGACGCGCCCTTTCCCCGATGACCTGCTAGGCCTCCCGCACCGCCGGGACGTGCCCTTCTCCCGGCTCACCACCCTGGGCGTGGGCGGCCTCTGCCGCTGGCTCTTCGAGCCCACCACCGAGGCCGAGGCCCAGGCCTTCGTGCGGGCCTGCGTCCGCGAGGGACTGCCCTGGCGGGTGCTGGGCGGCGGCTCGAACCTGGTGGTGCTGGGCGATGTGGAAACGCCTGTGCTGCGGCTCGCCTTGCCGAAGCTGGTTCAGCGCGAGGGCCAGGAGCTGACGGCCCCCGCCAGCCACGGCCACATCGCCCTAGCCGAGGCCGCGACTCAGGCAGGCCTGTCGGGACTTGAGTTCGCCAGCGGGATTCCAGGTTCCCTCGGGGGGGCCATCCGGATGAACGCCGGGGCCTACGGCCGCGAGTGGGTGGACGTGCTGACCCGCTTCCGCTTCCTCACCCCCGAGGGCGAGCTGGTGGAGCGCGCCCCCGAGCCCGGCGACTTCCGCTACCGCGGGAGCTTCCTCACGGCCGGTCACGTGGTGCTGTCCGCCACGGCGCGACTGGCGGCCAGCGATCCCGAGACGATCCGCGCACAGGTGGCGGAATACCGGGCGAAGCGCGGCACCAGCCAGCCCCTCTCCCAGCGCAATGCCGGCTGCATCTTCAAGAACCCTCCTGGGCAGAGCGCCGGGCGCCTCATCGATGCGGCGGGCCTCAAGGGCCTGCGGGTGGGCGACGCCGAGGTCAGTCCCGAGCACGCCAACTTCCTGGTGAACCACGGCCAGGCCACCGCCGCCCAGTTTGCGGAGCTCATGGAGCGGGTCCGCGCCCGGGTCCTGGAGGCCCATGGCGTGGCTCTGGAGCCCGAGGTGGAGATCTGGCGGTAGGGCTATCAGCTGTCAGCTATCAATAGACCCCTAACGATGGACCTGCCGGACCCTATCTGTTGACAGCCGAGAGCTGAGAGCCGACAGCCCGAAAATGGTCAGCAACGATGGGCCTGCCGGGCCCCATCTGTTGGCAGCTGACAGCTGATAGCTGACAGCCAACCTGCTACCTTCAACCCCATGGCCATGCTCCCCCGAACCCGCCCCCGGCGACCCTGGTTTCCCTGGGTCCGGGCGGGCATCACCCTCACGGTCCTGGGTCTCGCGGGCTGGGGGCTGCTGGAGTTCGGCACGCGCTACCTGGGCCTCCAGAAGCTCGTCATCGAGCAGGTGAATGTCAGCGGCTGCCGGGGCGAACGGCAGCTGGAGATCCAGAAGCTGGCGGAGCAGCTGGTCCTGGGCAAGCCGCTCTTCTGGGTGGACGCCGAGGAGCTACGCAGCCGCATCGAGGCCAAGCGCTGGGTGCGCGGCCTGCAGATCCGCAAGGACCCGCCGGACCGCCTGAGCCTGGCCATCGAAGAGCGCCGTCCGGTGCTCTGGCTGGTGCGGCCCAATGGGGTCTTCCTGGTCTCGGATGACGGCGTGGTACTCGACCGGGTCAGCCAGGCCAACCTAAATCCCATTCCTGTGGTGGTGGATCCAGCCAGCCAGACAGACCAGGGACTGGCCCGCCTCGTGAGTGCTGCACGCACTCTGCGGGAAAAACAGCAGGGCTTTTACGAGCGCATCACCGAGCTGCGGGACAGCCCCAAGGGGCCTGTGGCCTACATCGACGGGCTCCCCGCCCCAATCTTCCTCTCCCGCCAGGATGTCACGAAAAATGTGCCCAATTTCCAGGGGCTCTTCGTGGATCGCCTCGCCCAGCGACCAGATCTGGCTCGGCTGCGGTATATCGACCTACGCTGGGATGATGAGGTGGCCGTTGGGGAACCCGAGGACGCCAGCGCTCCACCCAAGGGTCCGCGCTGACCTGCCGAAATCGAATGGGTGTTTTTTCCGGCCAGGAATGCTCAATTCCCGGGATGGAAATGGTATAAACCTAGAGCAAGGAAAAGGATCTTCATGCCTCAGCGCGCCGTCCTCCTCGGACTCGATCTTGGTGCTAGCAAAGTAGTGGCGGTGGTGGCCGTCCACGAGGAAGACGGGACGATCAATGTGACGGGCATGGGTCAGGCGGCCTCCCAGGGCGGCATCACCCAGGGTCAGATCACGGACATGGACATCAGCACCCGCGCCGTGGTGCGAGCCGTCGAGGAAGCCATGAACACCGCGGGTCAGACCCGGGTGGACTGCATCCGCGTGGCCGTGGACGGCATCCAGTTCAAGGGCGAAAACCTCCGCGACTCCATCACCATCTCCAGTAGCGACAAGATCATCTCCGCCGCGGACCGGGACCGAGTGCTTGAGCAGGCCACCAACGGCTGCAAGCTGGCCAAGGAGGAACTGGTCCTCCACCGCATCCCGCAGATGTTCCACATCAAGGGCCAGCGCGACATCCGCAACCCCGTGGGCATGTTCGGCGAGACGCTCGAGGCCGAGGTCCGCATCATCGTGGCCCCCAACCCCGTGATCACGAACATCCAGCTGGCGCTGAAGAACGCGGGGCTCCATGGCGCGGACCTGATGTATTCGCCCCTGGCGAGCGCCGAGGCCGTGCTGAGCCGCGAAGACCGCGACAACGGCGCCGTGGTGGTGGACATCGGGGAACAGCTCACCCACCTGGGCATCTTCCTGCACGGGACCCTGTTCCACTCGGCGATCATCCCCATCGGCGGAGCGCACTTCACCCGGGACCTCGAGATCACCAAGCACCTCGGCGGCATCGCCGCGGCCGAGCGCATCAAGATCCGCTTCGGCACGGTGCTCCCCTCCCTCGTACCCGCCGAAGAGTCCGTCGAACTCGAGGAGGAGGGCCGCACGGTCTCCCGCCGCGAGATCGCCGAGGTGCTGCAGGCCCGCGCCGCGGAGCTGTTGAACCTGGTGCTCGCCGAGATGGGCCGCACCGGACTCATGCACGAGATCCATGGCGGCGTTCACCTGGTGGGTGGCGGCGCCCTGCTCACCCACCTTGCCATCCTCGCCCAGACCCTGCTGGGCCGGCCCCGGGTCGTCCTGGGCCGAATCCAGGGCGTGGCCGGCCTGCCCCAGGCCACGGGCAATCCCTACTTCGTGAACGCCCTCGGCGCCGTCAAGACCCTGGCCCGGGACCTAGCGGAGACCCGCGTCAAGCCCGATCGCGGGGGCAGCCTGCTCGAACGCATCAGGAATTTCTTCTAGCCCATGAACCCTTCGGGAGCCCCGATGTCTGAGACCCCCTACCTGCCCTGCCCCCACACCCTGCCCGGCGCCAACATCAAGGTGCTCGGCGTGGGCGGCGCTGGCTGCAACGCCATCAACCGCATGATCGACAGCGGCGTCACCGGCGTGCAGTTCATCGCCATGAACACCGACCAGCAGAGCCTCGCCCAGAGCAAGGCCCACCTGAAGCTGCCCCTGGGTCCCCAGAGCAGCCGTGGTCTCGGCGCCGGCGGCAACGCCGAGCGCGGCGCCGTGGCGGCGGAAGAGAGCCGCGAGGAAGTCTTGGCGGCCCTCCAGGGCGCCGACATGGTCTTCATCACCGCAGGCATGGGCGGCGGCACCGGGACCGGCGCGGCCCCCGTGCTGGCCAACTACGCCCGGGAACTGGGCGCCCTCACCGTGGGCGTCGTCATCACGCCCTTCGCCTGGGAGGGCCGGAAGAAGGGTGACCTGGCCCTGGACGGCCTAGCCAACCTGCGAGAGACCGCCGATACCGTCATCGTCGTGAGCAATGAGCGCCTCAAGAGCGTCTGCGACGCCCGCGTGACCATGAAAGAAGCCTTCCGCGTGGCGGACGGCGTGCTGATCCAGGGCGTGCGCGGCATCGCCGACCTGATCCTGAAGCCCGGCATCATCAACGGCGACTTCGCCGACGTTGAGGCAGTGCTCCGCAACGGCGGCGAGGCTCTCATCGGCACCGGCGCTGGCCGGGGCGAGGAGGCCGTCATGGATGCCCTGCGCAAGGCCCTGGCCTGCCCCCTGCTGGAGCGAGCCCAGAGCGGCGCCGCGGCCAACGTCATGGTGTCCATCACCGCCGACTGGGAGGTCATGGAGGCCTCGGCCATCGAGACCGCCATGAACTACCTGCAGGAGCACTACAGCGGTCGACCTGACATCAAGGCCTGCACCGTGGAAGGCGAGGGCATGGAAGACCGTGTCCTGGTCACCGTGCTCGCCAGCGGCTTCGAGGACGATCAGCTCCTCCGGGACCGCCGCACCAGCACCCATCTGGGCGGCACCGCCGAAGTCCCGGTCCAGACCTACAGTGCGCTGCTGCCCGCGATCTCCCAGTCCCTCCCGCCCAACGTGGAGAGCGGCCGCTTCTACGGCGATGGGCCCGCCGGGGAACCCCAGGGCCCCACGCCCACCCGCCTCATGCCCCAGGCCCCCACCCCCAGCGGTGAGCTGACCGGCGGTGCTGAGGACCTCCACATCCCCGCCATCATTCGCAACCGCCAGGGGCTGCTGCCCATGGAGTAGTTTTTCGGGGGATAGTGAATGACGCGCAAGGCCCACTTGGTTTCTGACTACTTGGAGGATCTTCCTGGGATCATTCTCGACCAAGTTGGCATTGTCGAAGAATTCGTGGCGGGAAAACCCGGAATTTATGCCCTCTACACCGATAACCGGCTCTATTACGTGGGTCTGGCGACCAATCTCAAAGCCCGATTGAAACAGCACCAGAAGGATCGGCATTCAGGTGCCTGGGATCGGTTCAGCGTGTACTTGACCACCCATGACGAACACCTGAAGGACCTAGAGTCCTTGTTGCTGCGAGTTACCAGGAAGCCAGAGGGGAATCGCCAGAACGGAAAATTTCGGGGCGCCTCGAACCAAAGCTCCGAACTGCATCGGAGGTACAAGCTATTCCAGGAAGAGGAATTCAAAGAGATCTTCAACCTTCAGGAAAAGCCGGCTAAATCAAAAAAAGCACCCTTGAATCCAATGGAGACACGATCAGGCCCATTCGCCCTGCGAGGGCTCCACAAGGGGAAGACCTTCAAGGCACTGCTGCTGAAGGATGGTTCAGTGCGACTTGGCAGTTGGGTCTTCACTTCCCTCTCTGCCGCAGCGAGTCATGTCACCAAACACCCAACCAACGGACGCTGGTTCTGGCACATCAAGTCCACAGAGGGTGATTGGGTGCGACTGAAATTGATCTAATCCAATTAGCGGCAGTGAAGCCTGGACTCAGCTCAGCCGCAGGAACTTCCCCCGGGCGAGCCCCAGGAGAAACTGGGCGGTCCTGACCTGGGTATCGGCCTCGCCAGGCTGGGCAGCCTCCATGACTGCGACCACCTGGGCCACGGTCCGGATACCATCGCAGGCCCGCCACACGGCGCTGCCGCGGGCGTCGAGCCTCACGCGGTAGGCGGGCTTCTTCATCAGCCGCAGCAGCCAAGCCCAGCGGGGCGAGACGATCTTCGGCCGGATCAGCACCAGATTGCCCGCCTCGCCCGGCTCCGCCGCCACCGCCGGCGTGGGCACCAGGGCCAGAAAGGCCTCATCGGGGAATGGGTTCATGGCGATGGCTCCGGGGCGACGGGAGGGGTGCAAGCCAAGGCCCGGCTGAGCCGGGCCTTGGCGCGGGGGCCCGGGGGTGTGCGCGCAGCGCGGAACCCCCGGACTCTAGAAGTTGGCGCTTGGGGGTGCCGGCTCATCGGCGGCGCCGGCGTTGGCCAGGGGCACCCGCACGAGGTAGACAGCGATCCCGGCGAGGATCAGGAGGCTGATCCAGAAAGCACCCGGGGCGTTGGTGGGACCCCAGACAAAGCGCGTGAGCTGGAACTTCACCTCGTAGAAGGCGAAGGCGGCGAAGACCAGGCCCACCAGGGCCTCCCCGGCGATGAGGCCCGCGGCCAGCAGGACGCCGTTGTTCTCGGTGCGCACCTTCTGGGCCTCATTGAGGCCGCGCTTGGCGCCGACCATTTCAACGACGCCCTTGATCAGGCCGCCCAGGAAGATGGCAAAGGTCGTCTCCAGGGGCAGATACATGCCCACGGACACCAGCATCGGACTCTTCACCTGCATGAGGATGAAGGCGAGGCCCATCATCATGCCGACGATGATCAGCGGCCAGGCCATCTTGCCTTCCACGATGCCGCGGCTGAGCAGGGCCATGAGACCCGCCTGGGGAGCGGCCAGCTGCTTGGAGCCGAAGCCGGCATCAAGCGACAGAACAGCCTTCTTCTGGTCCGCGGGGAGCTGCTTCACCTGATCCAGCGTGTAGGTCGTGCCGTCCGGGGCCGTCACCATCTGCACCTGCTGGGCGGTGAGTTCGGCAATGCGCTTGGTGCCCTGGGCGGAAATGTCGCCCTCATGCAGCACCATCAGGGGAATGAAGAGCACCGCAGAGGCCAGGGCCACGCCGAGCAGGTCGCCCATCTCCATGCGCCAGGGGGTTCCGCCCAGGATGTGACCGGCCTTGAGGTCCTGCAGCATTTCGCCGGCGACGGCAGCACTGACGCAGACCACAGCAGCCACGCCCAGAACGGCGGCGACGCCCTCCCGGCCCTTGACGCCGAGGACCACCATCACGAGGGCAGTGATCACCAGCGCCGTCAGGGTCAGGCCGGAGATGGGGTTGTTGCTCGATCCCATGATGCCGACGAGGTAGCCGCTGATGGCCGAGAAGAAGAAGCCCAGGATCACCACCACCAGGGCCGCCACAAGGGAGACCAGGGGGCTCACCTGGAAGATGCGCCAGGTGATCAGGAAGGTCACCAGGGCGGCGAAGCCCAGGCCGAACATGACGTAGGTGAAGGGCAGGTCCTTGTTGACGCGGTCGACCACGTGCTCACCGGAGGCGGCCTTCTTGACGTCCGAGATGGAGCGGCTGAGGCCCGTGGCCAGGCTCTTGCGCATCTTGAAGAGGGTGAAGCAGGCGCCCATGAGCATGCCGCCGATGGCGATGGGGCGGACGATGAACTTCCAGACGGACACCGACAGGGCGATCCAGTCGCCTTCGGCGGCACCCTCGGGCAGCACGCCCGGTGCCAGGAAGTAGGTGATGATGGGCACCAGCAGACCCCAGGCGATGATGCCGCCAGAGAAGTTCAGTGCGCCCAGCTTGGGGCCGATGATGTAGCCCACGCCCATGTAGGCGGGGCTGATGCCAGGCGAGGACAGCAGCATGCCGCCGCCGACCTTGGCCTTCCAGCCGTGCACAAGGTTGATGGCCGTGGCCTTGAAGCCCACGAACCGCTCCCAGGTGGTGGCGAAGAGCTGCACCTGCACGAGGGCCTGGATCACCGCGCCGAGGCCCATGGCCCCGAACAGGAACTTGGTGCCGCTGCCACCACGGGCGCCGGCCTTGTGGATCTCGGCGGCGGCCACACTCTCGGGATAGGGCAGCTCCGCGTCCTCGACCATGACCCGGCGGAGCAGGGCCACGAACATGATGCCGAGCACGCCGCCCGCGAACATGATCAGCGAGCTGGTGACGTAGTTCCCCATGGTGAAGAACTTCGGCCAGATGCCGCTGATGACGAAGGCGGGGATGGTGAAGATGGCGCCGGCGGCCACGGACTCACCGATGCTGCCCACGGTGCGGGCCATGTTCTCTTCCAGGATGGTGCCCTTCATGAGCTTGATGAGGGCCATGCCGATGACCGCCGCCGGGTAGGTGGCGGCGATGGTCATGCCCGCCTTCAGGCCCAGGTAGGCATTGGCGGAGCCGAGGACCACGGCCATGACGAGGCCGATGAGTACGGCCCGCAGCGAGAACTCCCGCAGGTTCTGGTCAGAAGGGACAAAAGGTTGCATCGGTGCTCCTGGAGGGCGCTTGGGGGAATCGATGAAAAGCTGCGTGGGTCGCCGATAGTCTAAACCGGATCCCTGCGGGAGCCCACGGCCTGCTGGTTAGGGTGGCAGATCAGCACAGACCGGTCATCTCCCGGATGCCCGCAAACCCCCGAACCCCGCCCTCCGCCCAAACGGGTACTCTGAAAGCTCCACTTCGGCCCGCCCATGTCGCCCACCCTCACCAGCAAGGTCAATCCGCGCTTCAAGGAGCTCCAGGCCCGTCTCCGGCCCGGCGGCGCCCGGCGGGGCGCCACCCTGCTGCTGGGGGAGAAGCTCATCGAGACCTGGGCCCAGACCCGGCAGACCCCCGCTGGGGCGCGGCTGCGGCCCGCTCTCTGGCTGCGGTTGGAGCAGGCCGCGCCCCATCCCCTGGAGGCGGCCCTGGCCGTGCCCACCCAGGTGCTGGGCGAGGCGCTCATGCGGGAGCTCGCCGACGCGGGCAGCCCCCCGGAGCACGCCCTCCTCGTGGACCTGGGGCCCGAGCCCACGGGCCCGCTGGCGCCCCGGGTCATCGGCGCCTGGGGCATCCAGGACCCGGGTAACCTCGGGGCGATCCTGCGCAGCGCCGCCGCCTTCGGCTTCCAGGAGGCCCTGCTGGGGCCAGGCTGCGCCGACGCCTTCCATCCCCGGGCCCTGCGGGGGGGCATGGGGGCCGCTTTCCTGCTGCCTCTGCGCCGGGTGGCCGCCCTGGTCCCCGACGAGGGCCACTGGTTCGCCCTCGACGGGGGACCCGGCGCCCTGCCCCTGGCCGAGGCGGACCTGTCCGAGCCCCTGCGCCTGTGGGTGGGCAACGAAGGCCATGGCTGGGCGGACGTGACCCTGCCCGAGGGCGTGCAGCGCCTCGCCATCCCCATCCAGGGCCTGGAGAGCCTCAACGCCGCCGTGGCGGCGGGCATCGCCTGCTTTGAAGCCGCCCGGCGGAGCGGACCCCGCCCGTGAAGACGCCCTGGCTCCTGCGCCCCCTGGAAACCGCCGTGCTGGCGTCGCTTTTCGCTTTGGCCTTCCGCTATCCCGGCGCCCTGGGGGGCTGGCTGGAACCCGTCGCGGCCCTGGCCTTCCCGGTGTTCCTGATGGAGGCCGTCTTCCGGGGCCGCCACGCCTTCTGGACCTGGCTCACCCTGCTCGCGGGCCTGCTCTTCCTCTATGCCTGGGTGCCCCAGACCCTGGCCTCGAAGGGGGGCCTGCCCCTCGGGGTGGCCCTGCTGGGAACCCTGCTGCTGAGTCTCTGGGAGGCCACGGGCCTGTGGGCCGTGACCCTGGGATCGCGCTGGGTGGGCCGCCGGAGCGGCCCCCTGGGCGCGGCCCTGGGTGCCGCCCTGCTCCTGCTGGCCTGGGAGTCCTGGGGCTTCCATGTCTATCCCTGGACCTGGGGCGCGGCCTTCGGCGCCCTGCCCTGGACCGCCCGCAGCGCCGCCTTCCTGGGCGCGTCCGGCCTGTCGGCCTTGGCCTGGGGCACCGGTGCCTGGGCGGGCGCCACCTTGGCGGAGGGCGGCCCCCTCCGGCGCGTCCTGGCGGGTCCGGCCCTGGCCCTGGGTCTCCTGGCCCTGGGCGGCGGGGCTTGGCTCCTGCTGCCCCGGGGACCTGTCCGCAGCCTGGATCTGGCCCTGATCCAGCCGAACTACCCTGCGGGCCAGCGCCTGCCGGGCATGGAAGCCGACATGTGGCAGCGCAGCGACGCCCTGCTCCGCGCCAGCGGGCTGCCGCGCCGGGACCGCCCGACCCTGCTGCTCTGGCCCGAGAGCTCTGTCCTGGGCCGCGACGACCGCCAGTCGGACCCACGGCTGAATGCCGAGGCCGCTCGCCGTGGAGTGGCCTGGCTCTACGGCACCGAGGGGGGCCTCCTCAACCTGGTGCGCGGCGAAGCCCCGGGCCAGCCGACCTTTCTCTTCGCCAAGACGGAGCCCATGGCCTTCGGCGAGCGCATGCCCGGACCCGAGCCCCTCCGCCGCTGGCTGGACCAGCAGCTGGGCTTCGTCTCCCAGGAGGCGGGCGAGCTGCACGAGGGCTGCGCCTTCCCGGTGCCCGCGCCCGGTGGCCCCCTGCGCGTGCATCCTCTGCTCTGCAGCGAGGCCCTGCTGCCGGAGCGGACCCGCCGGGGGCTTGAGCTGGGCCACGCGGAGCTGCTGTCCAACCTCACCAACGACGGCTGGTTCGAGCGCAGCATCGCCACGGACCTGCACGCCGCCCAGATCCGCCTGCGGGCCCCAGAGCTGGGTGTGCCCCTGGTGCGCGCCACCCTCACGGGCAAGTCCGGGCTCTTCCGGGAGGACGGCCGGTTCCAGCTCTGGGGCGGCCCCCTCAGTGAGGACGCCTACGCCCTGGAGCTGCAGTGGCGCCCGGTGCACACCCCGGCTCGTTCGGGTTGGCTGCTGCCCCTGTTAGCCAGTGCCCTTGCGCTGGGAATCCTCGCGTTGCGAGTCCTCCCGCGGCTAGGATGGGGAACCTTGTCATGGAAAACCTGATGGATCGCGACTTCCTCACACCCGAACCTCTGTCGACCCCGCATGGAACCATCGCGTTCCGGGACGAGACCTGGAGCATCGACCCGCGGGAGCTCCAGATCTTCTTCCAGGCGGAGGAGGTCTACTGGACCGCCGACCGCACCATCGAGCAGTGGCGGCGGTTGCTGGCCTGCTCGCACCTGCTCACGGCGCGCCTGGTGCCGGAGGGCTCCAAGGGTGGTCGCCTGGTGGGCGTCACGCGGCTCTGGTCGGATCATGCCTACGAAGCCAAGCTCTACGACATGGTGACGGCCCGGGACATGATGGAATACGACATCCCCGGGCAGATGGTGCAGTGGGGCCTGCGGCACCCCTGGGTGGGCGAGGTCACCCGCTTCGTCCTCGAGACCCGCGACCGCCAGCACTTCTACCCTCGCTTCGGCTTCCGGCTGGGCACCGAGGTCGAGAGCATCCACATGCGCGTGATGACAGCCGATCTCAAGACCCGGGGCCTGCGGTGAGCGAGACCCTGCCCGGACTGCCCGACATGGCCATGCAGCCGCTCATCCTCGCCAGCGGCAGCCCCCGCCGACGCCAGTGGCTGGAGGCCATGCGCATCCCCTTCGAGCTGCAGGCCCCCCACGTGGACGAGACGCCGCTGCTGGATGAGGATCCCTCGGACCTGGTCCTCCGCCTGGCCGAGCTCAAGGCCGAGGTCGTCGCCCAGCGCAACCCGGGCCGCTGGGTCCTCGCCGCTGACACGACCGTCGCCGTGGACCACCACACCCTGAACAAGCCGGTGGACGTGGAAGACGCGGTGCGGATGCTGTTGCTGATCCAGGGCCGCGCCCACCAGGTACACACGGGGCTGTGCCTCCAGAAGAACGACACCATCCACAGCTTCGTGGACACCTCCCAGGTCTTCTTCCGCCCCCTCAGCGAGGCCCAGATCCGCTGGTATGTCAGCACCCGGGAGCCCATGGACAAGGCTGGTTCCTATGCCATCCAGGGCATCGGCGCCCTCTTCATCGAGAACGTGGAGGGCAGCTTCTCCACGGTCATGGGTCTGCCCGTGGAGCGCATGGGAGCACTCTTTGGCCATCTGGGACTGCTGAAGCCCTGGATGGGCTTCCCTACCTAGGGTCCTGCGGCCAAAGAGCGGTGCAGGGTTGGGCCTCTCCAACCCAGGGGCAGCCCTGCCTGGACCCCCGCCAGAGAGGCCGCAACCAGGGGACCTTCCATGGAGGAAAACGCCCCTCGAGATAACGTCTAGATAGACAACCCCAAAATCGTCTTAAATGCTTGGAAGTGTCTCAGAAAAAATAGTTAAACATTCTTTTCAGGGTGATCTATCATCGTGACCGACAGCACAACTTCCCCAAGCCGCTGTCATCACAGCTCAGGCTCGTTCTTTTTTTAAATTTCATTAATTATTTCTACACATGCGACTACTGCAATCGTCCTGGCCCGCCCACCGGCTCTGACAACGTCCCACCCATTCCCCGATGGTCCCCCGGCCTCACCCGCGGACCAGCGCTTCCCAAGGGGTTGTGCATGCACCCGTTCGACCGAGCTTTCCGCTTCGTCCTGCCGGCCGCGGCCGTGGCGATCCTCGTCACGATCCTCTCCGTGGGCTGGCTCACGGAGCCGGACCGCTTCGCCAAGGGCTATGCCCCGGAACAGCCCATCCCCTTCAGCCATCAGCTGCATGCCGGCACCCTCCGCATGCAGTGCCAGTACTGCCACTCGGGCGTCGACAAGTCCCGGCACGCGGGCATCCCGAGCGTGGACCTCTGCATGGGCTGCCACAAGGTCACCAAGGCCGACCGCCCCGCCATCCAGAAGCTGGCCCGCATCGCCCAGACCGGGGAGCCCCTGCCCTGGCAGCGGGTCCACACCCTGCCGGACCATGTCTTCTTCGACCACCGGCCCCATGTGAACGCGGGAATAGCCTGCCAGAGCTGCCACGGCGAGGTCCAGACCATGAAGGTCATCACCCGCGAGATGGGCATGCGCATGGGCAACTGCCTGGCCTGCCATCGCGATCCTCACGCGGCGCTGCCGCCGGGCTCCAAGATCACCCGGGGCGCCGAGAACTGCGCCGCCTGCCACCGCTAGGACCCAGGGGAGACTGACCATGGCCGATGCCGACCGCAAACCCCTCCTCGACCGGGCCGCCGCCCTGCTGGCGGGCCCCTTCCTGCTGGGTCGCCAGGCCCTGAGCCTGGTCTTCCCGTCCGACCTGGAAACCCCCTCCGAGGTGCCTGCCCTGGCCCTCCAGCGGATTTCCGTTACGCCCCCCGAACACGCCATCAAGCGCCGTGGATGACCCGATGAAGACCCGACTCCCCGATCATGGCCCCGTGGAAGCGCCCCGCTTCTGGCGCACGCTGGAAGAGCGCGTGGAAACGCCGGAGGCCCGCCAGGCCGCCCACGATGAGTTCCTGCCGGGCGCGGTCCCGGCCTATGACGATGTCCATGGCCTGCCTCCCCAGAGCGGCGTCTCCCGCCGCGACTTCCTGGGGCTGGTGAGCGCAGCTGCCGCCCTGGCCGCCACTGTGGGCTGCGACCGCAAGGGCCAGGGGACCGTGGTGCCCTACACCAAGCGCCCCGTGGAGGTGACCCCGGGCGTGGCCAACTACTACGCCAGCGCCTTCCAGGAAGGCCGCCGGGTCTACCCCGTCCTGGTGAAGACCCGGGAGGGCCGTCCCATCCACCTGACGGGCAACGACGAGCACCCCGGCGTGCGGGGCAAGACCAGCCCCCGCGCCATGGCCGATGTGCTTCGGCTCTATGATCCCGACCGGCTACGCGCCCCCAAGGCTGAGGGTCGCACCCTTGGCTGGACCGAGGCCGAGGCCCGGCTCCACGGGGCCCTGCAGGCCGCCAAGGCCACCGGCAAGCCTGTGCTGCTGCTCTCGGGCGCTGTCGCCTCTCCCACCCGGAAGGCCCTGCTGGCGGACCTCAAGGCCGCCCTGCCGACCCTGGAGCACCTGGCCTACGAGCCCGCCGCCGGGGACGCTGCCGAAGAGGCCGCCCGCGCCAGCTACGGCCAGAGCGTGGCGATCCAGCCGCGCCTGGCCAAGGCCAAGGTGATCCTGTCCCTGGGCGCGGACTTCCTGAATGGCGAGGATCCCGAGACCCTGGCTGCCTGGGGCGCCCAGCGCCGCCTGAAGAGCGCCAAGGAGCCCATCAACCGCCTCTGGGTGCTGGAAGGCCCCCTGACCCTGACGGGCACCAATGCCGACCACCGCTATCCGGTGGCGCCTTCCCGGCTGGCGGCCCTGGCCTTCGCCCTGGCCCGGGAGCTTGCCGCCAAGGGCCTCCCGCTTCCCGCCGGGACGGATCTGTCGGCCCTGGCCGCCGGGTTCTCCGAGGGCGTGGACGTACCCGCCAAGGCCTGGGCGAACCTGGTGAAGGACCTCCGTCACGCGGGCCGCAACGCCGTGGTGCTCTGTGGCGCCCAGATGCCCGCCGCAGCCCATCAGGCCGCCCACCTGCTCAACGCCATGCTTGGCTCCGAGGCTGTGGCCCTGAGCCCTGCCGAGCCCCTGGCCACCACCAAGGATGTCGAGGCCGCCGTGCAGGGCATGGCCGCCGGTCGCTACGCCGCCGCGATCTTCTGGGATGTGAACCCCGCCTATACCTATGCCCGGGCCGCCGCCTGGAAAGACGCCCTAGCCAAGGTGCCCCTGCGGGCCTGGGTTGGCCTCATGGAAGACGAGACCGCCGCCCAGTGCCAGCTGCTGTTCCCCGAGAACCACTGGCTGGAGAGCTGGGGCGACTACAGCACCCCCAGCGCGACGGTGCTCCAGCAGCCCACGGTGGGCACCCTCTACGACACGCGGCAGGGCGAGGACCTCCTCCTGGGCATGCTGAAGGCCCTGGGCGCTGCTCCGGCCGCGGACTACCACACCTACCTCCGGGCCCGCTGGGAGAAGGCTGTGCTGCAGGGCGGCACCTTCGAGCAGGCCCTGCACGACGGCCTGGTGAAGGGCGACCCCAAGACCGCGAGCCCAGTATTCAAGGGCACGTCCGTGGCCGCTGCCGCCGGGCGCACAGTCAAGGGTTCCGAAGGCCTGGAGCTGGTGCTCTTCCCGGGCTTTGCCCCCCACGATGGGCGCCACGCCAACAACAGCTGGCTGCAGGAGACGCCGGATCCCATCAGCAAGATGACCTGGGACAACCCGGTGGCCGTGTCGGTGCAGGACGCCCAGGCCCTGGGCATCCAGGAAGGGGACTTCGTCACCCTGAGCCTGGAGGGCACCACCCTCCGCTTGCCCGCGGTGATCCAGCCCGGCCAGGCCAAGGGCGTGCTTGCCCTGGCCCTCGGCTACGGCCGCACCACCGGCGGGGTCGCCAAGGGAGTGGGTGCCAATGCCTACCCGTTCCTGGGCCTGGATCCCACCACCGCCAACGTCCGTCCGGGCGCGCGCCTTACCAAGGCTGGTGGTCGGAAGGAGCTCTCCCGCACCCAGAGCCACCACCGCATGGAGGGCCGCGATATCGTGCGCTCCCTCACCATGGATGAGTTCCTGCACCACCCCCAGGGTCACCACCACCAGCCCGAGCTGGTAACGCTCTACGAGGAGCAGAAGTTCCCGGACCACAAGTGGGGCATGGTCATCGACCTCGCCGCCTGCGTGGGCTGCTCCGCCTGTGTGGTGGCCTGCCAGTCCGAGAACAACGTGCCCGTCGTGGGCGCCGAGCAGGTGGCCAAGGGTCGCGAGATGCACTGGATCCGCATCGACCGCTACTACGAGGGCGAGCTGGAGAACCCCAAGGTGGTCCACCAGCCCATGCTCTGCCAGCACTGCGACAGCGCCCCCTGCGAGAACGTCTGCCCCGTGAACGCCACCAACCACAGCCCCGACGGGCTGAACCAGATGGCCTACAACCGCTGCGTGGGCACCCGCTACTGCGCCAACAACTGCCCCTACAAGGTGCGCCGCTTTAACTTCCTGGAATACACCGCCTACAAGACCGAGCCCGAGACCCTGGCTTACAACCCGGAAGTTACGGTACGACCGCGCGGCGTCATGGAGAAGTGCTCCTTCTGTGTGCAGCGCATCAACGACGTGAAGATCCGCGCCAAGGGTGAGGGCCGCTCGATCCTGGATGGCGAGGTCACCACCGCCTGCATGGCGGGCTGCCCCTCGGACGCCATCGTCTTCGGCGACCTCAAGGATCCCAAGAGCCGCATCGCCCAGCTGGTCACCGCCACCCGGGCCTACAAGGTGCTCGAGGAGGTCGGCGCGAAGCCCGCCATCACCTACCTGGCCGATCTGAAGAACCCCGTCGAGGGAGGTCACCATGCGAACTGACGCCTCCGTCCACGCGGTCCCGATCCCCGAAGGCCTGCTGGAGCCCGCGCTCACCGTGGGCAAGGTCACCCCGGGCAGCCTTGACGATCAGGTGCTGGCCTTCCCCGAGACCAAGCCGCCCAAGCAGTGGTACCTGGCCCTGGCCGTCACCCTCTCGGCCCTCGCCGTCGGCGTGGCCTGCATCGGCTACACCTTCACCACCGGCATCGGCGCCTGGGGCAACAGCAGCCCGGTGTTCTGGGCCTTCGACATCATCAACTTCGTGTTCTGGGTAGGCATCGGCCACGCCGGGACGCTGATCTCGGCGATTCTGTTCCTCTTCCGGAAGCGCTGGCGCAATGCCATCGCCCGCTTCGCCGAGGCCATGACCATCTTCGCGGTCATGTGCGCCGTGATCTTCCCCCTCATCCACGTGGGCAGGCCCTGGCTGGCCTACTGGCTGTTCCCCTACCCGAACGAGCGCGCCCTGTGGACCAACTTCCGCTCGCCGCTGCTCTGGGACGTCTTCGCGGTGAACACCTACTTCTCCGTGTCCCTCATGTTCTGGTATCTGGGCCTGATCCCCGACATCGCCTCCATGCGCGACCGCACTACCAGCAAGCTGCGCAAGACCATCTACACCATCCTGGCCCTGGGCTGGCGCGGTGCCGCCTCCCATTGGCAGCACTACGAGAAGGCCTACCTGCTGCTGGCGGGCCTGGCCACGGGCCTGGTGCTCTCGGTGCACTCCGTGGTGAGCTTCGACTTCGCCACCTCGGTTGTCCCCGGCTGGCACATGACCATCTTCCCGCCTTACTTCGTGGCGGGCGCGATCTTCGCCGGGTTCTCCATGGTGGTGATCGTGCTGGTGGTGGTGCGCGAGACCATGCAGCTCAAGAACCTGATCACCATGCGCCACCTGGACGTGATGAACAAGGTCATCCTCTCCATGAGCTGCATCATGGCCTACAGCTACATGATGGAGGGCTTCACGGCGTGGTATTCCATGAACGAATACCTCCACCACGGCTTCATGAACATCATCACCGGCACCTACGGCTGGGCCGGCTGGGTCACCATCAGCTGCAACATCTTCATCCCCCAGCTGCTCTGGTTCAAGAAGTGCCGCAGCAGCTACTTCTGGATGATCCTCGTGGCCATCGGCGTGACCATCGGCATGTGGTTCGAGCGCTTCGTGATCATCGTGATCTCGCTGCACCAGGACTACCTGCCCTCCGCCTGGCGCATCTACAAGCCGACCATGATCGACTTCGGCATCCTGCTGGGCACCTTCGGCCTCTTCTTCACCCTGGTCCTGATCTTCGCCCGGGTGCTGCCGGTCATCGCCACCACCGAGGTGAAGGCCATCCTCCCCGACGCACAGCCGAGCCACGGGGGCAGCCATGAGTAAGAAGTCCTATGCCGTCCTCGGCCTCTTTGAGACGCCCGACGCGCTGATGCACGCCATCCCCAAGCTGCGGGCGGCGAAGCTCGGCTTGGTCGAGGCCTACACGCCCTACCCCATCCACGGCATCGATGACGCCCTGGGCCTACGCCGCTCGCCCCTGGGCGGCATGGTGCTGGTCATGGGCGTGCTGGGCGCGCTCACGGCCTTCGGGTTCCAGTACTGGATCAGCGCCATCGACTACCCGATCATCACCGGTGGCAAGTCGGCGGCCTCCTGGGAAGCCTTCGTTCCCATCATGTTCGAAGTGACGGTGCTCTTCGCCACCTTCACCGCGGGCCTCGGCATGCTGCTGCTGCTCAACCGCCTGCCCTTCTTCGGCCATCCCATCCTGTCCTCCAAGGCCATGAAGGGCATCACCCGCGACCGCTACGCCCTGGCCCTGGAGGCTGAGAGCGAAGCCTTCGACAGCGCCGCCGCGGCCCAGGCACTCGAGGCTGCGGGCGCCGTGGACATCGAGGTGCTGCCCGCCCCGGACCGCAGCCCCTTCCTAACCAGCGACTACATCCTGCGCACCCTGGGCGGCATCTTCGTGGCCTGCCTGGTGGCCGGATTGGGAATCTACTCCCTCATCAAGTGGTTCCCGCTGCTGGCGCCCATGAAGTACATGCAGGATCAGCCGCGCCTCAACGCCCAGAAGGCCTCCACCTTCTTCAAGGATGGGCACGGCATGCAGCCCCCGGTGCCGGGCACCGTGGCCCGGGGCTACCTGCCCACGGCCACGGGCACCCAGGAGGCCTCCGCCACCCTGGTGAACCCCCTGCCGCGCACCAAGGACGTCTTTGCCCAGGGCCGGAAGGTCTACACCAACCGCTGCGAGGTCTGCCACGGTGCCCTGGCCAACGGCGCGGGCAGCCTCACCGCCGCCTACGGCGCCAAGCCCGCGAACCTGCAGGCCCAGCAGTTCCGCGACTACCCGGACGGCAAGATCTACTGGGCGGTCGTGAACGGCAAGAACGCCATGCCCGCCCATGCGGCCTACCTCACCGAGTACCAGCGGTGGGCGGTGGTCCACTACGTGCGCGCCCTCCAGCGCGCCCAGAACGCCACGGACGAGGACCTGAAGGTGGTCGCCCCATGAGCCAGCAGAATCCCACTCCTCCCCTCCTCCTGGGCGCCATGGCCCTGGGCGCCGCCGGCGTCCTGGGCACCTACTTCGCCGCTGGGCACGAGCGCTTCTGGGCCAACTGGGTGCTCTGGTTCGTCCTGATGTTCACCCTGGGCCTGGGATCACTTTTCATCGTGGCCCTCGAACACCTCGTGAGCGCCAAGTGGAGCGTGCCCATCCGCCGGATCCCCGAGCGCCTGGCCACCCTGCTGCTGCCCGCTATCCCCGTGGGCCTCATCGCCCTGGGCGCGGTGCCGGTGCTCTACCCGGGCTCCCGGCCCGAGGCGGCCCACCATCCGATCCTGGCGGGCAAGGCGTTCTGGTTGAGCCTGCCCTTCTTCTCCGTCCGCACCATCGCGGCCTTCGTCCTCTGCGTGATTGCCCTCGCCGTGCTGGTGGGCGGGTCCCTCAAGCAGGACGTGAGCAGGGACCCGGCCTTCAACTTCCGCGCCCGCAAGTTCGCGCCGGCCTTCATGGCCATCTTCGCGCTGGTGATCACCCTGGTGGCCTTCGACTGGATCTCGGGCCTCACGCCCGAGTGGTACAGCGACATCTTCGGGGTCTACATCTTCGCCGGGGCCTTCCTCAGCGGTCTCGCGGCCACGGCGCTCTCCCTGCTGTATCTCCAGGGTGAAGGCCGTCTCGAGGGCGTGCGCCAGGACCACCTCTACAACCTCGGCGCCTTCCTGTTCGCCTTCACGGTGTTCTGGTCCTACATCGGCTTCGCCCAGTACATGCTGATGTGGTACGCCAACATGCCCGATGAGGTCATCTACTACAAGGTGCGCCTCGCTGGTGCCTGGCGCGCGATCACCTTCGCCCTGGCGGGCCTGCACTTCATCCTGCCCTTCTTCGCCCTGGTCACGCGGGACGCCAAGCGGGACCCCAAGCGGCTGCGCCGCGTGGCCCTGCTGATGCTCTGCGCCCACGTCCTCGACATCTACTGGCTCATCTTTCCGGCCCTCGGCGGCAGTCCGCGCTTCGGCTGGCCCGAGCTGAGCTTCGCGCTCTTCTTCCTGGGCGGGATCCTGCTCTGGGTCCGGGGTGCCATGCAGAAGGGTGAGGACATGCCCGTTGGCGATCCCTTCCTCCGCGAGGGTCTGGAGTTCCGCCTATGATCGACCAGTATCTCTCCCCCAGCGAGCTCAAGCGCCTGCTGACCGCCCTCATGGTGGTCATCGGCTTCATCTTCATCGCCGCCTTCTTCGGCTTCACGGTGCTGCCTGGGCTGCGCTACCAGGCGCACACCCTGCCGGATGCCCCGGTCCAGGCCGTGCAGGGCGAGACCGGCTGGCTGGATCCCACGGACTACCCCGCCATGGCCCGGGAGGTCATTCCGCCCATCGATCCCCGCACAGTGCTGACGCCCAATCCTGCGCTGATGGCCCGCGGCAAGGCGGTCTACGCCCAGACCTGCGCCACCTGCCACGGTGGCGAGGGCAAGGGCGACGGCCCCGGCGGCACGGGCCTCAACCCCAAGCCCCGCAACTTCACCCAGGCCACCGCCTGGAAGAACGGCACGCGCCTGGAAGACATCTACAAGACGCTGGATGAGGGCATCAAGGGCAGCTCCATGGTGTCCTACAACTACCTCTCCAAGAAGGACCGCATGGCCCTGGCCCACGTGGTGCAGTCCCTGGGCACCTTCGAGCACACCGCCAGCGATCCCAAGGCCATCGCCGCCTTGGAGAAGCTCTTCGCCAGTGCCGGTGAGGTCATCCCCACCCGCATCCCCGTGCGCCGGGCCGTGGACACGCTCTCCCGGGAGTATGCCCAGACCCACCCCGTCCCCCCCGCCTCGACCCCCCGCTGAGAATCGCCATGAGCCTCCTCTCCCTCCGACGCCTGCTGCTGCCGCTCGCCCTCCTGGCCCTGGCGGCGGGTCCGGCTGCCCTGAAGGCCCAGGCACCCGCCCCGGCCAGCACGCCCGAGGAAGTGGGGATCGATGAGAAGCTCGGCGCCAGCATCCCCCTAGATCTGGTCCTCAAGGCCGAGGATGGCAGCGCCGTCACCCTGCGCTCACTCATCAACAAGCCCACCATCCTGACGCTCAACTACTTCCGCTGTGCCGGCATCTGCACGCCGCAACTGGGCGGCGTGGCCGAGGTGCTGAACCGGACCCAGGCGATTCCCGGGCAGGACCTGCAGGTGCTCACCGTCAGCTTCGACGAGCGGGACGAGCCAGAGGTCGCCGCCCAGAAGCGCACCAACTACCTGGCCGAGATCACCCGCCCCTTTCCGCCCGCGGCCTGGCGGTTCCTGACCGGGCCCGCGGCCACCACCCGCGCCCTGGCCGATGCCGTCGGCTTCAAGTTCAAGCGCCAGAACGATGACTTCATCCATGCAGCCGCGATCATCTTCATCAGCCCCGAGGGCCGCGTCACCCGCTACATGTATGGCACCTCCTACCTGCCTGCCGATGTCCAGTTGGCGGCCCAGGAGGCAGCTCGGGGCGAGGCCCAACCCACCATCAAGAAGTTCCTGAAGTTCTGTTTCAGCTATGACCCCGCGGGCCGGCGCTATGTCCTGAATACCACCAGCATCGGCGCCATCGTGATCCTCCTGGCCGCCGGCGTGTTCCTGCTGGCGGTGGTGAGGCGCGGTCGCAAGGACAAGACCAAGACCGAGGAGAACGCATGAGCGGCACCCACGCCACCACCCCAGAGCCCAGCTACCTGGTGGATACCGGGACGCGCACGGGCGTCATGGCCTGGCTCACCACCACGGACCACAAGCGCATCGGCCTGCTCTACCTGTATTCGATGATGACGTTCTTCTTCGTGGGCGTTGGCATAGGCCTAGTCATGCGCCTGGTGCAGCTCACCACCTTCCAGAAGCTGGTCACAGCCCAGACCTACAACGCCATGTTTACGGTGCACGGCGTGATCATGATCTTCCTGTTCGTGGTGCCCGGCCTGCCGGCCATCTTCGGCAACTTCTTCCTGCCCATCCTCATCGGGGCCAAGGACGTCTCCTTCCCCCGCCTGAACCTGGCCTCCTGGTACTTCTTCATCGCGGGCGCCATCCTCGCGGTGCTCTCCCTCTTCACGGGTGGCGGCGCCCCGGACACGGGCTGGACCTTCTACGCGCCCTTCAGCCTCAAGACCGGCACCAACGTCAGCCTCGCGGTCTTTGCGGCCTTCGTGCTGGGCTTCTCGTCCATGCTTACGGGCATCAACTTCATCACCACCATCCACCGCATGCGGGCGCCGGGCATGCACTGGTTCCGCATGCCCCTGATGTGCTGGGCGCTCTACTCCACCGCCTGGATCCAGCTGCTGGCCACCCCCATCGTGGCCATCACGCTGCTACTGGTGATCCTCGAGCGCTTCTTCGGCATCGGCATCTTCGACCCGGCCAAGGGCGGTGATCCCCTGCTGTACCAGCACCTCTTCTGGATCTACTCCCACCCGGCGGTCTACATCATGATCCTGCCGGCCATGGGCGCCATCTCCGAGATCCTGCCCACCTTCGCCAAGCGCCCCATCTTCGGCTACAAGGCCATCGCCTTCAGCTCCATGTCCATCGCCGGCGTGGGCAGCTTGGTGTGGGCCCACCACATGTTCACTTCGGGCATGAGCGGCATGGCCCTCATGATCTTCTCGCTGCTGACCATGGTCGTGGCCGTGCCCAGTGCCATCAAGGTCTTCAACTGGGTGAGCACCCTCTACAAGGGCAGCATCGACTTCCAGCCGCCCCTGCTCTTCGCCCTGACCTTCATCTTCCTCTTCTGCATCGGCGGCCTCACGGGCGTCATGCAGGGCGCCCTGGCCATCAACGTGCACATCCACGACACCTACTTCATCGTGGGCCACTTCCACTACGTGATGTTCGGCGGCACGGGCATGGCGCTGTTCGCGGCACTGCTCTACTGGTTCCCCAAGATGTTCGGGAAGATGTACTCGAAGAAGGCCATCTACGCCTCCTGGTTCCCCATGTTCATCGGCTTCAACATGCTCTACTTCGGCATGATGATCCTAGGCATGATGGGCATGCCCCGCCGCTACTACGTCCACCTGCCCCAGTTCCACACCATGCACGTGATCGCCACCGTGGGCAGCTGGTTCCTGGTGCTGGGCCTGGTGATCTTCTTCGCCACCCTGATCTACGCCACCTTCAAGGGCGAGAAGGCCGAAGACAACCCCTGGGGCGGCGTCACGCTGGAGTGGACGATCCCCAGCCCACCGCCGCTTGAGAACTTCGACGTGATCCCCACCATCACCCGGGGCCCCTACCACTTCGAGCAGGAGGAGCACCCATGAGCGGGCACGTTCACCGCGACGACCTGGGCTCACGCCTTGGCATGTGGCTCTTCCTCGTCACCGAGATGGTGCTCTTCGGAGGCCTCTTCATCGGCTACTCCTACATGCGCTACCGCTATCCCGCGGAGTTCCACCACGGCGGCATGGAGCTGAACGCCACCCTCGGCGTGATCAACACCCTGGTCCTGCTCACCAGCAGCCTCACGGTGGTGCTCTCCATCGTGGCGGTGCAGCGGGCCGAGAAGCAGCGGGCCATGGCCCTGCTCAGCACCACCCTGGGGCTGGGGCTCACCTTCCTGGTGATCAAGGGCTTCGAGTGGAGCGCCAAGTTCCACCACGGGCTGTACCCGAACTCGGCCCACCTGGCCACCCTGCCCCCCGGGGAGCAGGTCTTCTTCGGGCTCTACTTCACCATGACCGGCCTGCACGGTGTGCACGTCATCGCCGGCCTGTCGGTGCTGAGCGTGATGCTCTGGTGGGTCGCCACAGACCGCATCCGCCAGGACCGCTACATCCACCTGGAGAACAGCGGCCTCTACTGGCACCTCGTGGACGTGATTTGGATCTTCCTCCTCCCGCTGTTCTATCTGGCTGCTTGACCTCCTCCGGGGATTCCGTGCTGCGCACACACCCCCGGACCCCCACCTCGCTTCCAGCCAAGCTGGATGCTCGGTCTTAGGAACCTCCCATGAATGACACGCTGCATTCCCACGAAGCCCCCATCGAACACCCGGGCTATGGCACCTTCATCGGGGTCTGGCTGCTGCTGCTCCTGCTCACCGGCTGCCTGGTGGGCCTCAGCCATGTGAGTCAGACCTATGCCGTCTGGGGCCTCATGACCCTGACGCCCCTCAAGGCCGGCCTGGTCTTCTACTATTTCATGCACCTGAAGTATGAGGGTCCGGTCTTCAAGATCGTGATCCTGGTGACCCTTGGCACGCTGCTGATCTTTTTCGCCCTGCTCTTCTCCGACGTCGCTTTCCGCTGAGGCTCCCATGGACTGGATGAACCAAGCCGCCCTGTCTGCCCAGAAGTCCGACGCGGTCTTTTTCTACGTGTTCGGGCTCTCGGTGGTGTTCCTGATCTTCATCACCGTGCTGATGATCTATTTCGTGGTGCGCTACAGCAAGAAGCGCAACCCCGTGGCCAGCCAGATCGAGGGCCATGTGGGCCTGGAGATCCTCTGGACCACCATCCCCCTGGTGCTGTTCCTGTCCATCTTCTACTACGGCTGGACCAACTACGAATACATGCGCCAGGCCCCCCGGGACGCCATGGCCATCAAGGTCACGGCCCGCCAGTGGAGCTGGTCCTTCGAGTATCCCAACGGCAAGCAGACCAAGGTGCTCTTTGCGCCGCTGGGCAAGCCCATGCGCCTGGACGTGCGCAGCGCCGACATGATCCACGGGTTCTTCGTGCCCTCCTTCCGCCTCAAGATCGACGCCGTGCCCGCCCGCACCAACACCACTTGGTTCCAGGCCACCAAGCCCGGTTCCTATGACATCGAGTGCACGGTCATCTGCGGCGTGGACCACAGCCTCATGCTGAGCAAGGTCGTCGTCGTGCCCGAAGACGAGTTCAAGGCCTGGTACTTCGGGGGCGAGGACGCCCCGGAACCCGGCAAGGCCCTGCGCGCCGCCGAGGCCCACCCCGACCTGGCGAACCAGCCCCTGGGCCTGGCGGTGCTCACAGCCAAGGGCTGCATCGCCTGCCACTCCGTGGATGGCAAGCCCAAGGTGGGCCCCACCCTCAAGGCCATCTATGGCCGCGAGGCCCAGGTGCTGGTCGCCGGCAACCTCCACACGATCACGGTCGACGATGCCTACCTCCGCCGGTCCATCACCGACCCCTCGGCTCAGGTGGTGCGCGGTTATCCGCCCGCCATGCCCAAGACTGCGCTCACGGCCCAGGAGCTGGACGAGGTCGTGCGCTACATCAAGACCCTGGACTAGCCGATGAGCGCCGCAGCCCTCCCCCTCCCCAAGTCCAACCCCATCTCGAACCTGCTGGAGCTGACCAAGCTCCGGATCTCGGGCGCCTCCACGTTCACGGCAGCGGCGGGCTACGTGGCCTTCCTGCGGGGAGCGGACAGCGGCCTGATCACCACCCTGCTCGGCATCCTGCTGCTGGCCATGGGCAGCAGCGCCTTGAACGAGGTGCAGGAGCATCGCTTTGATGCCCTGATGCCGCGCACCGCCACCCGCCCCATCCCCCGGGGCGACCTGACGCCACTTCAGGCCACCGTCTTCGCCGTCTCCCTGGCCGTGGCGGGCTTCCTGATCCTGCTGCTGGCCCACAACCTGACCTCAGCCCTCCTGGGTGCCCTGGCCCTGGGCTGGTACAACGGCTTCTACACGCCCCTCAAGCGTGTCAGCGCCTTCGCGGTGGTGCCGGGATCCCTCATCGGCGCCCTGCCGCCCGCCATCGGCTGGACCGCCGCCGGCGGCAGCGTGGCGGACCCTACGGTACTGGCTCTGGCCTTCGCCTTCTTCATCTGGCAGGTGCCCCACTTCTGGCTGCTGGTGGGCCTCCATGCCGAGGGCTACGAGGAGGCCGGCTACCCCACCCTGGTGGGCCTCTTCGGGCGGCACAGACTGTCCCGTCTGACCTTCACCTGGACCTGCGGCACCGCCGCCGCCTGCGGCCTGCTGCCCCTCTTCCGGGTGCTGGTCTCCTGGCCCGCGGAGGTCATGCTGGGCCTCGGTGCCATCTGGCTCGTGGTGGGCTCCCTGCCCCTCCTCAGGCCCGGCCAGGATGCGGTCCTCTACCGCCGCGTCTTCATGAACATTAACCTCTTCGCCCTGGTGCTGACCGCTGCCGTGATCCTGGATCCATTCTTCGCAAGGTAGGGGTATCAACGCGAGTGAGGAGATAGCGCCAAAGGGTGTTGGCTCGCCGGGAGTCGGGTCCCCCAATAAAGGATCAAGGGCCGACCTTGAGAGGTCGGCCCTTGGTTTGGACACTTGGGGTGCGGGTGTTACTGGACGGTGCCCACGACTGTGACGCAGACGGGGAAGCTGCCTGCGCTGTATTTGGTGACGCTGAGCAGGACGCCCGTGGCCGGATCGATGGCGCCAATGGCGACCTGACTGCCGTTGTAGTTGGTCAGGAGCCCCCACTTGCCATTGCGGCTCACCATCAGGCTGTCGGAGCCCGTCCCGCCGAAGAGCTCGTAGGGGCTGCCTACCAAGGGCGTGAGCACGCCAGTCTGGAGGTTGTAGGCATAGGCCGCGTAGTCATTGTCGGTGGTGGCCAGGGTGAGGTAGATGACCGGCTGTGTCGGATTCGCGGAGACGCCATGGTAGGAGTCCGCCTGGGTGAGGCCCGTGTCCGTCGGGGCCAGCGGCAGGAGGCCACCGGCCTCGAGCTCCACTGCGTAGGCATAGACGATGCATTCCTGGGCGGCGCCGCCAGCGGCGCCTTCGCTCTTGGTGAAGAGCACCTCACCCGTGTTGCTGAGTGCGAGCGACAGAGCGCCAGCGCCGGAGGGCAGTCCCAGGCTGCTGTGAAGGGTCGGGACACCCGTGCTGGCAGTGATGTCAAAGACCTGGAGCTGGTCGCTGGTGCGGCCAACGGAGTAGAGCTGGCGGCCCGAGGGGTGCACCAGCACATCACCCGTGCCGCCGGCCGTGGTGATAGGAGTGCCGGCCGTGAGAGCCCCCGTCGCAGCGTTAATGGCGAAGACCGAGAGCGTGCCGTCGCAGCGCACGTAGAGGTAACTCCCCGAGGGATCCACGGCACTGGCCCAGGGGTTGGTGCCCGTGGGATAGGTGGCCACCCTGGTGAGGGCGCCGGTGGTGCCGTCGATGGTAAAGGCGGTGACGGTATTGGGGACATCAGCCAGGCCGTCCCCGTTGACCACGAACAGGAACTTGCCCTGAGGGTCGCTGGTGACATGCAGGGCGTTCACATTGGTGTCGAAGGGCGAGGTGGCCAGCTCCGCGAGCGTCCCGGCGCCATCGCTTAGGGTGTAGGCCGAGATTCCGCCTCCGGAGTTGGCAACATAGGCGAACTTGCTGGTGAAACCAAGCACCGTAACCGTGGTGGCGGCGGTAGCCGTTGCCCCTGTGGCGCTGGTGGTCGTCAGGGTGTAGATGGTCGTGCTCGCGGGGGAAACCGCCAGCTGCTCACCGGTGGTGACCGAGAGGTTGCCGGGCGTGATGACGCCGGTTCCCGTGAAAGCGAAGGTCAGCAGGGTGCCCTGGCCCATCGTGATGGTGGAGGGACTGGCCTTGAAGAGGCTGATGCTGGGAGCGGTACCTACCGTGATCGTCAGGGCCGCGGTGGTGGTGTCTCCAGCGGTGTTGGTGACGGTGAGGGTGTAGGTGGTGTTGGTGGCGGGGTTCACCGTCAAGGTGGCCCCGCTGGCGAGGGCCAGGTTCCCGGGCGTGAGGACGCCGGTACCTCCCCGGTAGGTGGCGCTAAGGACGGAAGCCCCGGCGGCGGCCACATCGGCCTTGCTCGCAGAGAAGTCGCTGATGACCGGCAGGGGAACGATGGCGATGAGGGCAGTGTCAGAGAGGTTGGTGCTCCCGCCATCACCCACCGTGCAAGAGAGGCTCACCTGCCCGGTGGCCCCCGCGGTGAAGGTCACGCTGGAGGTCGCTGACCCAGCCGTGATACGGCCGTTCTGGACGGTCCAGGCATACGTCATGCCTGACTGCGCAGCCACCGAGGCGGTATAGCCGGCCTTGCCGGTGGTGACGCTGGCCGGAGCCTGCACGGTGGGCTGGGCCGGGGGGGTCACTACCACCACCGTGGTGGAGGCTGACTTGGAGGGATCAGCCGAGCTGGTGGCCTTGATCGTGTAGGTTCCGGCCGTCTCGGGGGCGGTCCAGACACTACCCAGCCAGCTGCCGCCGGTAGCAGACCAGATGACGTTGGTATTGACCGCCCCGGTCACGGTGGCGGCGAAGGCGGTGCTGCTGTTGGCCGAGACCGTGGGAGCCAGTGGGCTGATGGCCGTGACTTTGGCATCTTGGGCCCGAACGGTGAGGGTGGCCGTGGCCGTGGCGCCGGCCTGGTTGGTCACAGTGAGGATGAAGATCTTGGGATCGGTGAGGGTCCCGGTGGGGAAGGCGACGCCGCTGGTGACGGTGCCCACACCGAGGTTCACGACTCCGCTGCCCCCGGTGAAGGTAGGCGTGATGGTGGTGGAGCTGCCGAGCAGCACCGGGTTGACCGCTGCGACCATAATGGGGGTTGCAGGAGCGGCAACGATCGTGGCAGCAGCGGTCCCCGTGGCGGAAATGCTCCCGAGGGAGTTGCTCGCCACGCAGCTGAGGCTCACGGTGCCCGTGGCTGCGGGTGTGAAGGTGATGGTATTGGTGCCAGCGCCGGCCGTGATGGTGGCGCCGGTAGCTGTCCAGGTGAAGGTCATGCCGGACTGTGCGGGCACGGTGGCCGTGGCCCCGGCCAGGGAGCCCGTGACATAGGGGTTGAGCGTGATGACGGGCTTGTTCGGCAGACCCACCACGGTGACGGTGGTCGTGGCCGTCTTGCTCACATCTTCCGTCGACGTGGCGGTGATAATGGCACTTCCAGCGGTGGCCGGTGCGGTCCAGACGCCGCCGGTGGTGATGGCACCGGATGTTGCCGTCCAGGTCACCCCATTGGTGATACCGCCGGTCACCGTGCTGCTGAAGGTGGTTGCGGTGGAGACTGCGACGGTGGGCGCTGCGGGGCTGAGCGCACCCACGACCACGGTCTGGGGGCTCACGGTCAGGGTGGTGGTGGCCGTGCTGCCCAGGCTGTTGGTGACGGTCAGGGTGAAGGTCTTGGCGGCGGTGATCACGCCGCTGCTGAAGGCCGTGCCGCTGGTGACCGCGCCCACGCCGTTGCTCACGCTGCC
>CAIZZF010000025.1 GCA_903937385.1 uncultured Holophagaceae bacterium
CTTCTACCCTTCGTCGTGGCTTTTCCCCAGGGGTCACACCCGTTCCCATCCCGAACACGGCCGTTAAGACCTGGAGGGCCGATGATACTGCTCTGCACAGGAGTGGAAAAGTAGGTCGCTGCGACGTTAAAATCCCCTCCGGGCCATCATAATTGATGGCCCGGAGTTGTTTAGAACGATAGAATTCTTCTCTATTTCGAGGCAGCCATGTCCATCGAGGTCCGACTTCCAGATGACTCTCTCCGGCAGCTGGCCGAGGGTGCCACCGGGGCTGACCTGGCCGGCGGAATCGGTGCCCGTCTGCTGGAGGCCGCCCTGGCCATCAAGGTCGACGGTCGGCTGGTGGACCTGAAGGCGCCTCTGGCAGACGGCGTCAAAGTTGAGATCGTCACCAGCAAGAGCCCCGACAGCCTGGAACTGGTGCGTCACTCCACGGCCCACCTGCTGGCCCATGCGGTGAAGCGCCTCTACCCCCATGCCCGAGTGGGCATCGGACCGACCATCGAAGATGGTTTCTACTACGACTTCTGGATGGACAAGCCCTTCACGCCCGAGGACCTGCCGGTCATCGAGGCCGAGATGCGGAAGATCGTGGCCGAGGACGTTCCCGTGATTCGGGAGGACCTGGGCCGGGATGCCGCCGTGGCCCGCTTTACGGAACTTGATGAGCCCCTGAAGGTTGAGATCGTCGCGACGATCCCCCAGGGCGACATTGTCAGCGGCTACAGCCAGGGCGACTTCTATGATTTGTGCCGCGGACCCCACGTCCCCAGCACTTCGAAGCTGAAGGCCTTCAAGCTGCTCAGCATCGCCGGCGCCTACTGGAAGGGCGACGAGAAGCGCCAGATGCTCAGCCGCATCTACGGCACCGCCTTCCATTCCCAGAAGGAGCTCGATGAGCACCTGAAGCGCCTGGAAGAGGCCAAGGCCCGGGACCACCGCAAGCTGGGCAAGGAACTGGGGCTCTACTCCTTCCACCCCGAAGCGCCGGCCTCACCCTTCTTCCACCCCAAGGGCACCCAGGTCTATAACGAGCTGGTGACCTACATCCGCGAGCTCTACTTCAAATACGAGTACAGCGAGGTCATCACGCCGCAGATCCTCGACGTGGCGCTCTGGAAGACCAGCGGCCACTACGACAACTACGCCGAGAACATGTACTTCACCACCGCCGAAGAGCGGGAATACGCCGTGAAGCCCATGAACTGCCCCGGCCACTGCATCATGTATGGCAGTCAGAAGCACAGCTACCGGGATCTGCCTATTCGCTACGCAGACTTCGGACGCCTGCACCGCTTCGAGCGCAGCGGCGTCACCCACGGTCTCACACGGGTCCGCACCTTCTGTCAGGACGACGCGCACATCTACTGCACGCCCGAGCAGATCAAGGCCGAGATGGCCGCTTTCCTGGAGCTGCTGAAGGAGGTCTACGACACCTTCGGCTTCGAGGGCATGCGCGTGGCCCTCAGCACCCGGCCCGAGAAGCGGCTGGGCTCCGATGAGGTCTGGGATGCGGGCGAGAAGGCGCTGGCCGAGGCCCTGGATGAGGCCGGCATGCCCTACACCCTGAACCCCGGCGAGGGGGCCTTCTATGGTCCCAAGATCGAGTTCCAGATCCTGGATGCGCTCAAGCGGCCCTGGCAGCTGGGTACCCTCCAGGTGGACTACATGCTGCCCGAGCGCTTTGAACTTACCTACACCCGCCCCGATGGCGGCGAGGGGCAGCCCATCATGCTGCACCGCGCGATCCTCGGCAGCCTCGAGCGTTTCATGGGCATCCTGGTGGAGCACACCGCCGGAGCCTTCCCGGCCTGGCTGGCGCCGGTCCAGGTGGCCATCCTGCCGATCACGGACCGCGCGCATGCTTTCTCCACGGAGGCCGCGGCCCAGGCGAAGGCGCTGGGGCTGAGGGCCGAGCTGGATCTCCGGAACGAGAGCCTCAAGGCCAAGATTCGGGAAGCCCAACTGGCGAAGGTGCCCTACATGCTGGTCATCGGTGATCGCGAAGCCGAGGCGGGTACGGTCTCCGTGCGGCACCGCCACCGGGGCGACCTGGGGGTCCAGCCCCTGGCCGACTTCCTCGCGTCCCTGGCGACCGAGGTCCGGGACCGCCAGCGCTGATCCTGTTTTCCGTGCTTGGCGGGGAAGCATTGAAGTGATAGACTTTTTGTCCTTGTGCAACTAGGGGAGGAACCATTCGTCCTAATGAGACTCGCATCAACGACGGCATCCGGGCCCAAGAGGTCCGCGTCATCTCCGAAGATGGCGAACAGCTTGGCTTGATGCCTCCCCAGCAGGCCATCCGGATCGCAGAAGAGCGCGGTCTCGACTTGGTGGAAGTAGCCGGGAATGCCAATCCCCCTGTCTGCCGAATCATGGACTACGGCAAATACAAATTCATGGAAGCCAAGCGGGAGCACGCTGCCCGCGCCAAGCAGAAGAACATCGTCGTCAAGGAAGTGAAGTTCCGACCCAAGACCGATGACCACGATTTCGATTTCAAAGTGAAGCACATCCTGCGGTTTCTGGAGGATGAAGACAAAGTCAAAGTGGTGGTCATGTTCCGCGGACGCGAAGTGGTCCACCGCGACATCGGCTACCGAATCATTGAAGAAGTCATCCAGCGGATCGGCGACAAGGCCATCGTTGAAAAATCTGCAGGCATCGATGGTCGCGACATGCACGCCATCCTCGCCCCCCGGATCATCGAAGCCCCCAAGCCGCCCAAGAAACCCAAGGTTGCCAAGCCCGAAACCCCCGAAACCGAATCCCAGATCCAGTGAGGAACCCATGAGCTACAAGATCAAGACCCACAAGGGCGCGCAGAAGCGATTCAAGAAGACCGCCGGCGGCAAGTTCAAGCGCGGCTGCTCCCACCAGCGCCACATCCTCACCAAGAAGACCGCGAAGCGGAAGCGCCAGCTCGACATGGGCCGCATGGTGTCCAAGGCCGACCAGAAGGCCGTCATGGCGATGCTGCCTTACGCGTGATTTCTCGCGGGGTTCCCTTGGGGACCCCGTAACCGCGCAAGCGTAGCTTGCGCGTGGTTTTACCCTTTACGCCTTCGGCGCTTACGCCGGCGGTTCAACCCGGTGGCTGTTGCCACCCCCGATGAGGCCCCTAAAGCCCGCCCCCACCGGGACGTGCTGCCTCGAGGAAAGGATTCAACATGACTCGCGTAAAACGCGGTTTCAAACGAGCCCAGCGCCGCAAGCGCATGATGAAGTTCGCAAAGGGCTTCTACGGCGCCAAGTCCCGCCTGTATCGCTCAGCCAAGGAAGCGGTCGAGAAGGCTCTCGGCTACGGCTATCGCGACCGCAAGGTCAAGAAGCGTGACTTCCGTCGCCTGTGGGTGGTCCGCATCAGCGCTGCCTGCGGCCAGAACGGCACCAGCTACTCGAAGTTCATGGGCGGCCTGAAGAAGGCGTCCGTGGACCTGGACCGCAAGATCCTCGCGGATCTCGCCGTTCGCAATCCCGAGGCGTTTACCAAGCTCGTGGCCGTGGCCAAGGGCTGAACGCGAAGCAGCACGTCGCAGACACCCGAAAGGCCGCGCAAGCGGCCTTTCTCTGTTCTGAACCACCAGTCGAGGGCTCCATGGATCAGCTGCTGCCGCCTGAAATCGTTGAGGCGGGCCAAACCTTCCCTGCCGCGCTGGCCGCCTGCGGCGACCTGGATGCCCTGCTGCGCCTGAAGGGCGCCTTCGTGGGCCGCGAGGCCAGCCACGCGACCCGTCTGATGGAGCTGCTCAAGACCGCACCGAAGGAACAGAAGCGCGAGCTGGGCGCCGCCATCAACGGCCTCAAGCAGCAGTGGGAGGAAGGCCTCAAGGTCCGCCAGGCGGAGCTCGAAGCGGCCAAGCGCAAGCTCGGGGCCCTCGCGGCCTCCTGGGATCCCGCCCTGCCACCGCCCCAGCCGCCGCGCGGCGCCCTGCATCCCCTGAACCGCCTGATGGATCGCCTGGTGGACGTCTTCCGCCCCATGGGTTTCCACGTGGAGGAAGGCCCCGAAGTCGAGACCGAAGCGCACAACTTCGACGGCCTGAACATCCCCGAGGACCACCCCGCGAAAGCCAGCTCCGACACCTTCTACCTGGCCGCGCATCCCGAGCTGCTGCTGCGCACGCACACCAGCCCCGTGCAGGTGCGGACGTTGCTGCGGGTGGCGCCGGACCTCGCTGCGCGTGGCGGCATCCGCTTCCTCGCGCCGGGTCGCGTCTACCGCAAGGACGAGATCGATCCCACCCACAGCCCCATGTTCCACCAGGTGGAGGGCATGCTCGTGGGCCACGGCATCGGCATGCAGCACCTGAAGGGGACGCTGGAATACGCCCTGCGTGCCCTGTTCGGCCCGGACACGGAGATCCGCCTGCGGCCCTCCTACTTCCCCTTCGTGGAGCCCGGCTGTGAAGTCGATGTGAGCTGCCCGCTCTGCGGCGCCAAGGGCTGTCGCGTGTGCAAGGGCTCAGGCTGGGTCGAGATCCTTGGCGCCGGCCTGATCCATCCCAACGTGCTCACCTATGCGGGCATCGATCCCCACGAGTGGTCCGGCTGGGCCTTCGGCATGGGCGTCGAGCGCATGGCCATGATGCTCAGTCAGACACCGGACCTGCGCCTGTTCTTCGAGAACGACCAGCGCTTCCTAAAGGCCATGGGAGGGCTCGACTGATGTGGATCGAACGCAAGGTCCTGGCCCAGGAGATTCCGGCCGCCGCAGCTCTGGACACGCGCCAGCTCTGTGAGGTTTTGGCCGCCCTCGGCTTCCCCGTGGATGGCGTGGCCGCCCTCGAGGGCACCGAGGCGCTGGACGTGGACATCACCGCCAACCGCGGGGACGCCATGTCCCACCGGGGCATTGCCCGCGAGCTCGCCGCCAAGCTGCAGCAACCCCTGGCACCCATCGCCACCGGCACTGTCTCCGAAGGTGCGGCGCTGGTTCCGGTGCGGCTCGAGGCCGAGGCCTGCCCCATCTATGCCACGGCGGTGCTGGCGCTCGGCGAGGGGATCACCCCCGAGGCGGTCCAGTCCTTCCTGCGGGCCCTGGAGGCCAGCCCCAAGCGGCTGCCGGCGGTGGATGCGTCCAACGAGCTCCTGCTCCGCTACGGGCATCCGACCCACGCCTTTGATGCGGATGCCATCCACGGCGCCGTCACGGTGCGCTGGGCGAAGGCCGCAGAGACTCTGGTGACCCTGGACGGGGTGACCCGGACCCTCACGGAGCGCGACCTCGTCATCGCCGACGAAGCCGGTCCCATCGCCCTCGCGGGCGTCATGGGCGGCGACCGCACCAAGGTGACCGAGGCCACGCGTCGCGTGCTCCTGGAGAGCGCCTGGTTCGAGCCGAAGGTGGTGCGGGCCACGGCCCGCCGCCACAGCCTGCACACCGACGCCTCGCACCGCTTCGGCCGCGGGGCCGACCCCGCCATGGCCCGGGTTGCCCGCGACCTGCTGGTGGCGCGGCTCCAGGCCTGGTGCCAGGCGAAGCTGATCGGCGCCTGGACCTCAGGGGCAGTCCCCGCACCTGCGGCGCCGGTGAATCTGGACCTGACCCTGCTCGCCCGAGTGGCGGGCGAGGCCGTGCCCCTCGAGGCGGCCCAGGAGGCGCTGGCCCGACTGGGCTGCACCGTGACGGTTGCAGGGGACCGGCTCTGCGTCGCGCCGCCCACCTGGCGGCATGACCTGGCCATCGCCGAGGACCTCGCCGAGGAGGTCCTGCGCCTGCGGGGCTACGAGCACATCCCTTCGGTGCTGCCGCCCATGGAGGGACCGCCCGAGCACCTCGCGCCCGCCTACCTCCTGCGCCAGCGGGTGGCGCGCCGGTTGGCCCAGCTGGGCTTCCACCAGACCGTGACCTATGGCTTCATCAGCCCCGAGGCCGATGCCCTCTTCGCCCCTCCGGACAACCCGGCGGCCGGGCGGACCCTGGCCAACCCCCTGGGCTACGAGTATTCCGTCCTGCGGGCCTCCCTCCTGCCGAGCCTCAAGGCCACGGCGGAACAGAACCTGCGCCAGGGCTCCCGGCAGATCAAGCTCTTTGAGCTGGCGCCGACCTACCGCAGCACCCCCGCCGGTCCCCGGGAGCAGATGGCCCTGGCTGCGGTGTGGGGCGGCGTCCTGGGGGGCGAGGACTACCTCAGTCCCGCCCGGGCGGTGCTGGAGGCCGACCTCGCCGGGCTGGCCCGCGACCTGGACCTCCCCGGCCTTCCCACGGTTCACCGGCTGGCCGAGGGGCTCTTCGGCTTCGAGGTGGAGCTGGACGCCCTGCCTCGGCCCCAGGACCGGATCATCCCGGTCTTCCGGCCCTTCAGCCGGTTCCCCTCGGTGGAGCGGGATCTGTCCCTCCTGGTGGACCTGGGCCAGTCCTACGCGGACCTGCACCAGGCCATGGCGGCGGCCCTCCCTGCCGAGAGCCTGCTGGAGCTCCGCTGTGTGGATGTGTTCCGGCACAAGAGCCTGCCGGAGGGGCAGCAGGCCTGGCTTCTCCGCATGCGCTTCCAGGCGGAGCGGACCCTCGTCGGCGATGAGGTCGATGGCTGGGTGTCGGCGGCGCTGGCTGCGGCCGAGTCCCTGGGGGCGAAGCTCCGGGCGTAGAATGAGTCCTTTGAGGCAGCTCCCATGGACCTACTGAAACAGCTCGAAGCCAAGATGCAGACCCTGCTCCAGCAGCGCAACCAGCTGAAGGAAGAGCTGGATGCGATGAAGTCAGCCGGGGCTGCCGGGGATCAGGAGCTGCAGTCCCTGCGGGCCCGCCTCGAGGAGGCCGTGGCCGCCCGGACCGCCCTGGAGAAGGACCGCGAGGCCACCCGGGAGCAGGTGGCGGCGATCCTGCGCGCGCTGGAGGCCCTGGGATGACGCTCCCCCTCCCTCTGCCGGGCACCCACCCGGTCACGGTGACGGTCCAGGGCCGGACGCTCCAGGTCCAGACGGACCAGCCCGAGACCCTCGCGGCGGCTCTCCGGATTCTGGAGGAGACCTTTCAGGACATGGACTCTGAATGCCAGGTAAGATGGGGCTGCGTCCCGAAAGGCCTGGACACTCCGTCTTGGTACCTGCTGGGCGCCCTGAATCTGGCGCACCGTGTGGCGCGCCTGGAGCAGGAAGCCAACCAGCATACCCATAACCTGGAACAGACTCTGTCCAAGCTTCTGAACGATGTTCCGGACGAACCTTCCGCCCCTGTGCCCCTGCTGGACGAGGACGGTGACTGATCTCCCTGCGAGGCCCGTGCTTATGGCCAAGCGCTTGTTCCGTAAGTCGACACGGGAAACCTTCCCCCTGACCTGTGCGTTCCGCGCGACGGCGCGCCTTAGCCAGGGATTCTGGTCTCCCCCCTACAAGCTAGGGAACTCGGCAAGCCTCCACGACTGAGCGGGGATTTTCATTTCGGGTGCTGTTGGCTCTTTGGATCCTCATCCTTGGAGTCGCTGATGAACTTGATCGCCTGGATCTTCCTTATCCTCTTCTTCGCCGCATCCGGCGTGGGCCTGCTCATGGCCCTCAAGGCCCAGAAAGCCACCGCGGAAGCCTCTCTGGCGCAATCCAAGGCCGAGTCCGACATCAAGGCCGAGCGCGAGCGCCTCCTGGAGGAAGCTCAGCGGGAGGCCCAGCGGCTGCGGCAGCGGGGCGAGCAGGAAGCCGAGACCATCCGCAAGGAGTCCGAGCTGAAGGCCAAGGAGCAGGCGCTGCAGGCCCGGACTGAGGCCGAGAAGCTGCTCACGGAGCGCCAGAAGAACCTGGAGAAGCAGGAGCAGCGGCTCCAGTCCAAGGAAGAGGGCCTGGACAAGAAGCACCAGCAGGTGGACCAGAAGACCAAGGATGTGGAGACCCTGTCTGAGAAGCGCAAGGCCGAGCTGGAGCGCCTCGAGGCGCAGCAGGTCGAGGCCCGCCAGCTGGTGGAGGCCCAGGCCAAGCGGCTGGAGGAGGTGGCCGGGCTCACCCGCGAGGATGCCAAGAAGGAGCTCATCTCCCAGCTGGAGTATTCCGCCAAGATGGATGCCGCCAAGCTGGTGCGCCGCATCGAGGAGGAGGCCCAGGAGGAGGCCGCCAAGAAGGCCCGCTGGACCATCGGCGCCGCCATCCAGCGGGTGGCCTCGGACGTGGTGGCCGAGCAGGCCGTGAGCTCCGTCCAGCTCCCCAGCGACGACCTGAAGGGCCGCATCATCGGCCGCGAGGGCCGCAACATCCGGGCGCTGGAAAAGGCCACGGGCTGCGACCTGATCGTGGACGACACACCCGAGAGCATCGTCGTGTCGAGCTTCGACCCCATCCGCCGCGAGGTGGCCCGCCAGGCCATCCTCAAGCTGCTGGCGGACGGCCGCATCCACCCCGCCCGCATCGAGGAGGTGGTGGAGAAGGTCAAGGTGGACATGGACCAGCACCTCAAGGAGATCGGCGAGGCCGCCTGCATCGAGATGGGCTTCCCGGATGTGCACCCCAAGCTGCACAAGCTGGTGGGCCGTCTGAACTACCGGACCTCCTACGGCCAGAACGTGCTGGAGCACACCAAGGAGGTGGCCCGCATCGCCGAATACATGGCCGGCGAGATGGGGTCAGACGCTCGGCTGGCACGGCGCGCGGGGCTCTTCCATGACATCGGCAAGGCCATTGACCGGGAAGTCGAAGGCACCCACATCGAGATCGGCATGCAGCTGCTGCAGCGCTACGGGGAGAAGGAGGAGGTCATCCACGCCATGAGCTGCCACCACGGGGACTTCGAGCCCCGCACCGTGGAAGCCATGCTGATCACCGCCGCGGACGCCCTCAGTGCCGCCCGGCCCGGCGCCCGCCGCGAGATGCTGGAGACCTACGTGAAGCGCCTCGAACAGCTCGAGGGCATCGCCAACAGCTACAAGGGCGTCCAGAAGAGCTTCGCCATGCAGGCGGGCCGTGAGATCCGCATCCTGGTGGATGCCGGTTCCGTGAACGACGACCAGGCCTACTGGATCGCCAAGGATGTCTCCCGCCGGATCGAGTCCGAGATGCAGTATCCCGGGCAGATCAAAGTCACCGTCATGCGGGAGCTGAGGGCCGTCGAAATCGCGCGCTGAGCCTCAGGCAAGGTGGATGAGACCGCGCCGGAGGGCGATCACGGTCGCCTCTGTCCGGTCCTTGGCCTCGAGCTTCCGCAGCAGGTTGTTCACGTGGATCTTCACCGTGGGCTCGGCCAGGCCGAGGGTGTTGGCGATCTCGCGGTTGCGCTCACCCTGGGCCAGCAGGCGCAGCACGTCCAATTCGCGGGCGGTGAGGCGCTCGGACTCCATGGCCTCCACCAGACGGGCGGCGGTGGCGGGTGGCAGGTAGCGCTGGCCTGCCGCGACAGCTCGGACGGCTTCGATCAAGGCGGCCCTGCGGACGTTCTTGAGGAGGTAGCCACGGGCGCCGGCTTCGAGGGCGCGCTGGATGTCTGCATCACCATCAAAGGTGGTGAGCACCAGCACCCGGGCCTCGGGATCCTCCCGGCGAATGGCCTTGATGGCCTCCACGCCGGTCTGCCCCGGCAGCTGGAGGTCCATGATGGTCACGGTGGGGCGCAGGTTCCGCCAGGCCACAACGGCCTCCTTGCCATCGCCGGCCTCGCCCACGACCTCCAGATCGGGCTCACCTTCATGCAGGATCGCGACCAGCCCGTCACGCACGACCGGGTGGTCATCCACGATGAGGAGGCGGATGCGTTCGGTTGAGTCTAGGGTCATAAAGGCCACCTTCGGATGGGCACAGTGAGGGTGATGCGGGAGCCGAAGCCCGGGGTGCTGTCGACGTCGAGGTGCCCCCGCAGCGTCTTGAGGCTCTCACGAATGCTGCGCATGCCATAGCCAGCGGCGCTGGCGGCGGGATCGAAGCCGCGGCCGTCATCCTCGATGCTGAGGTGCACCAGCCGTCCCTCGAACTGCAGCACGATGCGAACCCACCGCGCTTTGCCGTGGCGCAGGGCATTGGTCAGCAGCTCCTGGGCCATCCGGAGGAGGTCCTCCTCCAGCTGGTTGCGGAGGGGCCTTGGTTTCCCGGTGAGGGCCAGCTCTACCTGAATTTCCGTGCCCGCCAGCAGGCGGTCGGCCAGGGCTCGCAGGGAGCCCAGGAGGTCCTTGCCCTCGGGCTTCCGGGGGCTGAGCGTCATGACCGAGCGACGGGCCTCCTGGAGGCTGTCCGCGGCCAGATTTCGGGCGTGCTCGATGCGCGTGAGGACCGGAGCAGGGTCCCCCTGCATGCGGGAGAGCTTGGCTCCAGCGGCTTCCAGCTGGAGGAGGACGCCCGTGAACCCCTGGGCGAGATGGTCGTGGATCTCCCGGGCGATGCGGTTCCGCTCGGCGAGAACGGCGGACCGGGCCTCGATCTGCTGGAGGCGGAGGCGCAGCAGCCACCAGCCAAAAGCCGCTGCGGCGAGTCCGCAGAGCACCCAGAAGGTCGGCCGCTGATACAGGAAGGGCTGCACCCGGACAGCCACCGAGCGTTCCTGGGGAGGGCCCTCGTCATCCAGCCGCCAGGCCTGCAGCAGAAAGCGGTAGGAGCCCGGGGGCAGATTGGAATAGGCCGAGCGATAGGCCTCTTGGGACTCGCTGGAATAGGCCGAGAATCGGCGCTCACCGACCTCATTCCAGGCGCGATCCCAGCCCTCAAGGCGGTAGCGGAAGCGGACCTTGTCGGCCCGCGTCAGCGAGGTGGCCGTGAAGTAGATCTCGAAGCGGTGGGTTCCCGGGGGCACTTGGATGGGCAGGGTGTCCGGGAGGACGATCTCGTCGCTCTCAGACTTCAGGAGATGCAGGCGCAGCGTCGATCCCTTGGGCGCCGGAGTATTGCCGTCCACGCAGGTAAGTCCGCGGCTCGTCGGGAAGTACAACTCTCCCTCCCGGGTGAGCCAGGCAACAGGCTGGGCACCGCTCTTGGTCTCCCGGGAGGGCATACCATCGTGATGATCGAACAGCACCGCGGGCACAGAGCTGGCCTCGCGGAGGCTCCTGAGGAGGCCCTGGCGGGGGGCTCGGAACACGCCCTGGCCCGTGCTGAGCCACAGGCGCCGGAAGCGGTCTTCCAGGATGGCGTGGATGTCCTGTGTGAGGAGGCTGGGCCGTTCGGGCAGACGCTGGACCTTGCCGTCTCGGTAGTACCGCAGGCCTTCCCGGGTGCCGAGCCAGAGGCCGCCCTCCTCATCCAGATGCAGAGCCTGGACGCCGGTCGAATCCAGGCCTTCCGCCCGGCCCAGCCACCGCACCTGCCCGGCCTCGAGGATACCCAGGCCCTGGGTGGGGCTGGCGAGATACAGGGGTTGCTTGCCGCCACCCGTGATGGCCGCCACGCCCTGAACCGAGGGGTAGAGCAGGGGTGGTTCGCCCGGAGCAATCCGGAACAGTCCCTGATGGGAGGTGACCACCCACAGGACCTGCATGGGGTCCTCATAGAGGGCCTGGATGGCGGCGGCCTGGCCACCCTGCGTCCAGTTGGCCTTGCGGAGGCGCTCCTGCTCCAGAGTGTAAAGGTCACCCTTCCGGGTGCCGAGCCAGAGTCCCCCAGCCTGGCGGGGCCACAGAGCGGAAAGGGGAGCGTCCGGCAGGCTGCCCCGGGGAACGCGTTCGATGCGTCCCGCCCGGACCCTTCCCAGCGCAAGGTCTCCGGTCAGGCACCACACGTTTCCGGCCGTGTCCTGGCACACCCTCTCGGCGGGTTCCTCGCGAGTGGCACCTGCTGCGGGGACCAGGCGGAAGGGGACTGGATAGAGGACGCTCAGGCCGTAGTTCTCGGTTCCCGACCACAGGGCGCCGGAGCTGTCCTCCAGCAGGGCAAGCGGCGTCCAGCGGGACTGGGAATGTCCTGGCGCGGCTTCCAGCCGCCCATCGGGGGTGCGACGGAACAGTCCGGCCTGCTCGAGGCCGATCCACAGGCTGCCCTCGCGATCGAGCAGCAGCGAGCTGATGGCCTTGGTCGGCAAGCCCCGCGCCCAGCGGGGCGCCTCCAGGCGGCCTTCGGCCAGCGTCAGCAGACCCTGGGACCGGGTGCCCACCCAGACATCACCATCAGCCCCGATGCCAAGCGTGGTGATTTCCGCTGCCGTGAGCGCGGCAATGACCAAGCGTCCTTCCCGGAGGCGCCAGATGCCGGAACTGGCGGTCCCCACCCAGATGGCACCTTCGGGATCCTCCGCCAGAGCGCGGATCCGCAGCTTGGCTGCGTCCGAGGGTACGGTCTGAAACCGGGTTCCATCGAACCGCAGCAGCGGGCCTTCGGTGGGCGCGGCCCAGAGGGTCCCGGCGCGGTCCTTGAACAGGCGCCGAATTGACTGGTTCGGGAGGCCCTCGGCGGCACCGAAGGCCTTCACCACCCCCTGCGCCAGGCGATAGAGCCCGGGCTCCGAGGTCGCGATCCAGACGGCGCCAAGGGCGCCTTCGGCCAGCGATTGGATCTGGTTGTGGGTGAACTCCGGCAGCTCAACCCTGGAGTAGTGGTTGAAGGTGGCACCGTCGAAGCGGACCAAGCCTGCCTCTGTGCCGACCCACAGGAAGCCATCCTGCGTCTCCAGGAGTGCCACCGCCGTGTCGCGGAGCAGACCCTCCTCGCTACGCCACGAGCGATGCGCGTGGGTGGCCAGGGGCCGATCCGGATCGAGGGCGAAGGCGAAGACTGCGGCCCAGAGCCAGGGCAGCAGGAAGGCGAGGCACCGGAGGGCACCTGGGTGGGGGGATCGGTTTCCTGCAAACCGTACGGCCATGGAAGCTGAAGGTTATGCCACAACCCAAGTGGGATCAACGGTGAGGGACTAGATCGAACGGTCTAGCAATGGGCCACCAATCGGGATATTGGCACTTCTGGACTCTGGCGCGATAGTTAAGTAGTCTTGCAGCAGCAATTTTGTCTAATTTATTTCATAAACAACCACGGGGCATGTCGTGAGACAAACCCCTTGGGGCCTTCATGACGTTGCAACGCCATGACAATGGATGCCAGAGCCTTCCGCCAGTCCGATCTTCTTTCCCGCCGCCAGCGCCCTCAGTCCCGCGCCGCCAGCCATGCTTGGGTGTCCCCATGATCAGGAACCATAACTGGAACCAACGGGCAGGCCTTCGGGGGCTCCTCGGCAGCCTGCTGGTCTGTCTGATGACCTTGGTCGGCTGTGGCGGCTCCAAGGCCGGTTCTGGGGTTGCCAGCTACTACGGCAACTACCACGCGGCTGGGTGGATCGATACGCACCCCGGCAGCGCCATCGCCAGCATCGACACCTGCACTCGGTGTCATGAACTCTCCGTGCTCAAGGTGGGCAGCGGCATTCCGACCTGCATGACCACGGGCTGTCACCACCAGACGGTGCCCGGCTGGGCCGGCGCCAGCATCCATGGGGTGCGCGCCAAGGCTGCGGCCAGCTCCATGGGCGGCAGCCTGGTCTCCTGTCAGATCTGCCACGCGAAGGATTTTTCGGGTGGTCCCTCGGCCAATGCTTGCGCGACTTGCCATGGCGCGAAAGCACCGCATCCCGTCAAGCCCTGGCGCGCCTCGGGTGGTTCGGTCCTCTCGCACGCCACCACCGATCCCTCCAATGCCGCAGCCTGCGCCCAGTGCCACTACACGGGGTCTCCGAACAATCCGGTTGGGCACCCTTCGTCTCCGGCCCCGGCCAATACCCAGCCCGGCTGCTACAACGCCACGCTCTGCCACGGCACCAGCACTGCGCCTCACCCCGTGCCGTTCCTGGCGGGTCAGACCGATACCTTGAACCACGGCCACGTGACCCTGAGCGCGGCGGAGTTCGGTGCCGACTGCGCCTCCTGTCACGCCTACGCTGGACCCTCACCCATGGCGGTGGCCCCCCTCTGCAGCACCTGCCATCGGCTGGCGGATCCTGTCGTCGCGGGTAAGGGCTCGGGCACCTGCCTCTCCTGCCATGCCGGCAGCAGCGTGGCGACGAACGGGCCCGGTGGCTCCAGCTTCCCCAGCATCGCGGGGGCTCATGCCAAGCACATGGCCCTGGCCACGGCCCTGACCTGCGACACCTGTCACGCGGGGAGTGGGGCAGGCACGGCCGTCCACTACTCCAATGCCAATGCCCTGGTCACGGTTCCGGTGGGACCGGTGCCTGTTTCGATCGATACGGTCTTCGCCGCCAAGACCGGGGGCAATCCCACCTACGCCCCGGCCGCGCTGACCTGCTCCAGCGTCAGCTGCCATGGGGGTCAGATCACCCCCGGCTGGCAGAACGGACTCATCAACTCCGCCACCCAGTGCCTGCTCTGCCATGGGGTCGCCACCAGCGCCGGGGTCACCACCCAGTTCAATGATGCCTTCGGTCGCCATAGCCTGGGCAGGCACAACGCCAAGACGGCGGCGAACAGCATCGACTGCACCACCTGCCACAACATGGCGAATGGCACGCCGGGAGCGCTGTCCCACTTCAAATACCTGGCCACCCAGTCGGTGGATGGCGTGGCCACCGGCTCCCCTGCCGACCAGCTGCCCAGCGGCACCATCGTCTTCAATCCCCTCATCGTCACGGGTGCCGGAACCTACACGGTCACCAGTGCCACGCAGGGCAACGGCGGCTGTGCCCTCACCTGCCATACCCACGTCCACACGGCGGCGGTGAACTCCTGGACGGCCTCTGGGGCCTCCCATCCCGTCCCCTTCCTGGCCGCCGACAAAGACACCCAGGGCAATGGCCACATGACGGTCACCCAGGCGCTCTTCACCTCGGACTGCGGGTCCTGCCACGCCCACTCCGGCACGTCTCCCAACCCCGAAGCGCCCCTCTGTTCCGCCTGCCACACCCTGGGCGATCCGGTCCTTGCCTCGACGGGCGCGGGCACCTGCCTGTCTTGTCACACGGGCTCGGCTGGCATCCCCGCGGGTCCCACGGGAACGGCCTTCCCGAACATCGCCGGAGCCCACGCCAAGCACATGGGCCTGCCCACGACGCTCACCTGCGACTCCTGCCATGCCGGCAGCGGCACCGGGACCACCCTGCACTACACCAACGCCAACACGCTGGTCACGGCCCCCACCGGACCCGCCAGTGTCGCCATGGCTGCCGTCTTCAATGCCCAGAGCGGCAGCGGTGCCTCCTTCAACCCGACCTCCCTCACCTGCTCCAGCACCAGCTGCCACGGGGGCCAGGCGACCGTGAGCTGGAGAACGGGAACCATCAACTCCGCCACCCAGTGCTCCTCCTGCCACGCCATCAACGGGGGGACCACGACCTCGCAGTACAACGATGCTGTCGGACGCCACGCCTGGGGCACCCATGCCACCGCAGGCACCCTCGACTGCACGGTCTGTCATGACATGTCCTCGGCAAACACGAGCCTTGGGGCCGTCAAGCACTTCGCAGAGCTCGACACGCCCGTGGTGAGCAGCACCAACAAGCTGCCCAGCGGCACCGTCAAGTTCAAGCTCACCAACGCCACCTTCCCGATCAGTGGGGCCGCCACCTACACCATCACGGCCACCAACAAGGAGGGGGATGGCGGCTGCGCCCTCACCTGTCACAGTGCGACCGGGACGGCCCAGATCCACGAACCTGTGGTCTACCACTGGAATGCCGCCAAGGGCACCGGTGTGGCCCATCCTGTGCCCTTCTTCAGCACGGACACCACCAGCGGTGGCAACCACCACCAGACCGTGACGCTGGCCCAGTTCAATGCCGACTGTGCCACCTGCCATGACCAGAGCGGAACCTCGACCAAGGCCGGACCCACCTGTGTGGTCTGTCACACCCTGGGCTCTCCCTTGAACGCAGGCATGACTGCCGGGACCTGCCTCTCCTGCCACGTGGGGGCCAGCTTCACCACGCAGGGTCCCACCGGTACGGCCTGGCCCAACCTGCAAGGTTCCCATCCGAAGCACCTCGCGCTGGCGACCTTCACCCGGACCACGCCTGCCCTTCCGGCTCCCATGGCCACTGCGGTCTATCCGAAGTGTGCGGCCTGCCATGCCGGCTCCGTTCCCGGTGACGCGGCCAACACCCACTACAGCAACGCCAACAAGCGGGTGGCCGCGCCCATCACCTCCGGCCCGGCCTCGGTCGCCATCGCAGCCCCCTTCAACGCCAAGAGTGGCACCGCCGGCTTCGTGAACAGTGTCTCCGCCTTCACCTGCTCCAACATCAGCTGCCACGGTGGCCAGGTAACCCCCGGCTGGCAGACCGGCACCCTCGCGGTCAACACCACCACCTACTGCACTGCCTGCCACAAAGCGGTGGCCACCACCGCGGCAACCCAGTACAACGACGCCATTGGTCGGCATACGAGCCCCAGCGAGCACAAGACCACCTGCGACACCTGCCACAGCATGACGGTCGCGAAGCCCGGCGCCCAGAACCACTTCAAGTACCTGGACACCACCGCGGTCAGCGGCATCAGCGGGACGCCCACGGATCAGCTCCCCAGCGATACCATCGTGTTCGGGTCCGCGGTCACGGGCAGCAGGCTCTACACCCCGACCACCGCAGGCAAGGGCGGCTGTGCCCTGACCTGCCACAGCCAGAACCACACCACCACTGGCAACGTCTGGAACTAGCTTCCGACGCTATCCCCCTCACCCTACAGGAGACCCTTCATGCGGCTCACCCTTCTCTCTGCCCTGCTCCTCGCCGGCGCCTCCCTGCTGGCGGGTGATCCCGCCAAGGACCTGCCCAAGTTCCAGGGTGGCGACCTCCAGAAGTACTGGAACGACGCCTGCGCTCGCTGCCACGGCTTCAACGGCAATGGCCGGGACAACAGCGGCAAGCCGCTGCCGGACTCTGGCTTCGACTTCACCGACAGCCGAAAGGCCAACAAGAAAAAGGACAGCGACTGGGTCAAGGTCACCCTGCAGGGCAAGGAAAAGATGCCGGCCTTCAAGGACAAGATGTCCGAGGCTGATGTCCAGTCCATGATCGCGATCATGCGCAAGTTCGCCGCCAAGTGATTGTTCCTGGAGCTCCGATGAGACTGAAGCCCACCCCCCTGCTGCTCTGCGCCCTCCTGGCCGGAAGCGCACTCCAGGCCGAGTCCTCCGATTACCCGCTGGTGATCAACCTGCCCTCAGCGGAACGGATGCAGTACTGGGATCTGGGGGTGGTGTTCACGCACCGGTTCATCCAGCCCCTCAAGGATCATGGCAAAGACGTCTACGGCCTGGATGGCTATGCCTATGCCGGGGTGGGGTTCACCTTCGGCATCAAGTCCATCAAGGGCCTGAACGTCTTCATCTATCGCACGGCCGACAACAAGACCTTCGACGTGGGGCTCCAGCAGCAAGTGCTGAACGGGGACCGGGTCCGCATGGCCGTCCGCGCGGAGCGGTTCGATGAGGTCGTGAAGGAAACCATTACGCCGCTGGGCAAGGTCGGCATCTCCGGCATGACGGCCCAGCTGCCGACGGAGATCTTCATCACGGACGACATCATCTTCTCGGTGGTGCCGACCTACATCACCAAGACCACCACCACCGACACCATCCTGCCGGTGCCTCCCGGGAAGACGCCGAACACCACCCCCAACAAGGGCGGGGTCTTCAATGTGGGCCTGGGCTTGCGCATCGGCTTCACGGACAAGTTCTCCTTCGCGACCGAGTACTACCCCCGCCCGTCGAAGTTCGCCAAGGCGGCGCCGGGCGGCATCACCGATGGCACCACCTACCAGAACGGTTTCGCTGCGGGCTTCTCCTACAAGACCTTCAAGCACCGGTTCACCATGTTCGGCACCAATGCGAGCGGCACCACCGCCAACCAGGTGCTCAGTGGGGACTACGGCGGCGGGCCTCGCCTCTCGTCGCAGTGGGCCCTGGGCTTCAACGTCGCACGCGTGTTCTGAGCCAGGAGTCTCATGATCGCCTCTCCTCTCCTCGAGTTCATCGCCCGGGAGCACCCGGCCTTTGTGCACCTGCCCCTGGGCCTGGTGGCGGCCCTGCCTTTGGCGGCGCTCGCCTCCTTCTTCCCGAAACACAGCAAGGTCACCACGGGCACGGCCTTCTTTCTGGCCCTGGTGGCCTGGGCTGGCAGCACCGTGGCCCTCTTCAGCGGCCTGCTGTGGGGGCGTCAGATCAACCTGATTCCGCCCTCTGGCTTCCTCCCGGTGGTGGCGTCTGAGAAACAGGTCCTCCAGAAGATGCTGCAGCTGCACATCTTCGCGGCGGCGGCGGGCTTCGTCATTGGCGGTCTCTGTGTCTTCCTGCTCTGGCGCGCCTGGCGTCAGCTTGAGGCTGCGCCCGCGGACCGTCGCCACGGAGGACGCCGGTTCTTCGAGCGCGGCGCCGGCGTGCCGGCCCTCCTGATGGGCCTGCTCTGGCTGGGAACCTGGGGGTTCAGCGGCAAGCTGGGGGGCATCATGGTGTTTGGCAACGAGGCCACCAACAAGGCCGCCGCCGAGGCGGATGCCGCGAAGCGGAACGATCAGGAGGCGGATCTCCCCGTCCGGGCCCTGGATTACGCCAGCCTCGAGCCCGCGGAAGCGGCGCCCTCCCGGAGCAAGGCCCACGGGGACCGCTGGCGCCGGATCTGGGTCACGGCCTCGGGCATCGATGACTACCAGGCGGGCAAGCCACTGCGTCCTGGGGCCTACGCGGTGATGGCCACCTTTACGGATGAGAAGGGCAAGCCAGGCACCGAGCCCGGCCCGCTCTACATGAAGGAGACCAGGGCGGACGGGAGCACGGCCTTCATCTTCTACTGGGCCCGCGTGCCGGAGAGCCTCCGCAAGGAGGTGGCCGGCCAGGACAGCGTCTACTGGCGCAGTCCCGATCCGAAGCTCATCACCTGCCTCGGCTGCCACGAAAAAGGCGGCAACAAGTAAGTCGCAACCGGCCGACGTCACGACCCGTCTTTGTGTTTCTCGGTATCGGCGCAGCCGATACCGAGAAGGTGCAAATGCTGTAAACCTAAAGCGCAGCCTTCACCGCAGCCAGAGCCTCCGGGAGGCCGGCCGGGTTGCTGCCGCCGCCCTGGGCCAGATCCTTCTTGCCGCCCCCGCGCCCGTTCAGGGCGGGCAGCATGGCGCGGAAGAGGGCTCCCGCGTCATAGGGCAGGTCCGCTGAGACGGCCACCAGGGCCGCCACCTTGTCCGGGGACACCGTCGAGGCCAGCACGATGACGGCACTGTGGTGACGGGTGCGCACCTGATCCATGAGCTCGCGCAGCGCGTTGCCCTCCAGGCCTTCCACTTGGGCGATCACAAGGGTGGTGCCGTTGACCTGCTCGACCTGTTCCGCGCCGCTGCCGCCGCTGGCGGCCTTCAGCTTGGCTTCCTTGAGGTCCCGCTCGAGCTGGACGATGCGGTGGTCGCGGGTTGTGAGCAGCTCGGGCAGGGCCTCCCGGCCGGTGTTGGCCTGACGGGACAGCTGGTGGATCATGGCCTCGTCGGCCTGCAGGAGCTCCAGCGCCAGTTCTCCGGCGACGGCCTCGAGGCGTCGGACGCCCGCGCTCACTGCGCCCTCGGAGATGACCTTCACCACGCCGATCTCGCCGGTGTTGGTCACGTGGGTCCCGCCGCACAGCTCGGTGGAGAAGCCGGGGACCTGCACCACCCGCACCACGTCGCCGTACTTTTCGCCGAAGAGGGCCATGGCCCCGGACGTGAGGGCCTCCTCGATGTCCATCTCCCGCGTGGAGGTGTCGATGGACTTCAGGGCCTGGCGGGAGGCCAGCCGCTCGATCTCGACGATCTGCGCGGGCTCCAGGGGGGCGAAGTGGGTGAAGTCGAAGCGCAGCCGGTTCTGGTCCACCACGCTGCCGGCCTGCTTCACGTGGGTGCCGAGCACCTCCCGCAGGGCGGCGTGGAGCAGGTGGGTCGCCGTGTGGTGCGCGCGGATCCGGCGCCGGCGGATGGGATGCACATGGGCGTTGACGGTGGTGTTCTCTACCAGGACCCCGGTGACCTGCACCTTGTGCAGGTGGCGCTTGTGGGCCGGGGCCGTGGTGTCCAGGACCTCCGCGTGGCCGCCCTCGAAGCGGAGCTGCCCGGTATCACCGACCTGGCCGCCGGACAGGGCGTAGAAGGGGGTGCGGTCCAGCAGGGCGTAGCCATCGCCCGAGAGCTGCTTCACGCGGCGGTGCTCGGCATCGAAGAGGGCCACCACATGGGCCTGGCTCTCGAGGTGGTCATAGCCGGTGAAGCGGGTCTGGGGCAGGTCGGCCAGGATGGCCAGGTCGCCCGCCAGGCGCAGGTCATGGGCCTTCATGGCCGCCCGGGCGCGGGTGCGCTGGGCATTGAGCTCCAGCTGGAAGCCGGCCAGGTCAGCCGTGATCTGCCGCTCGCGGCACCAGTCTTCCACCAGATCCACGGGGAAGCCGTAGGTGTCGTAGAGCTTGAAGATGTCTGAGCCCGCGAGGGTACCGGAGGCGACCTCGCTGGCCTCGAGGATCTTCAGGCCCGTGGAGAGGGTCTGGCTGAACTGCCGCTCCTCGCGGTGGAGGGCCTTCTGGATGTGGCCCAGTTCCGCGAGCAGCTCCGGATACTGATCCCCCATGGCCTGGAAGACGGCGGGGGCCAGCTCGGAGAAGAAGAGGCCTTCGATGCCGAGCTTCCGGCCGAAGCGCAGGGCGCGGCGCACGATCTTGCGCAGCACGTAGCCGCGCCCCTCGTTGCCGGGCACCACGCCGTCATAGCACATGAAGGTGGCGGCGCGGATGTGGTCCGCGATGACCTGAGAGGCCGTGCGGTTGGCCAGCTCGTGCCGGTCTTCCGGCCGCACCTTGGCGGCCTTCCAGATGGCCTCGAAGATGGGCACGAAGAGGTCGATCTCGTAGTTCGAGTCCACGCCCTGGAGGATGCTGGCGGTTCGCTCCAGGCCCATGCCCGTGTCGATGCTGGGCTTGGGGAGGGGGGTCAGGACGCCCTTCGGGTCGCGCTCGTACTGCATGAAGACCAGGTTCCAGATCTCCATGACCCGGTCGCCCTCCCCGTTGGGAGTGTCATCGCCCGGGACGTGGGCGCCCCGGTCGTAGTGCATCTCGGAGCAGGGGCCGCAGGGGCCGGTATCACCCATCTGCCAGAAGTTGTCCTTCTTGCCGCACCGCATGATGCGCTCTGCGGGCACGCCGGCGGCTTTCCAGAGCTCCTCGGCCTCGGCATCCGCCGGGACGCCGTCGGCGCCCTCGAACACGGTGATCCAGAGCTTGCTGGCATCCATGCCCAGGTTGCCCTCGCTGACCGGGCCCGTCACGAACTCCCAGGCGAAGCGGATGGCCTCCGCCTTGAAATAGTCGCCGAAGCTGAAGTTGCCCAGCATCTCGAAGAAGGTGTGGTGCCGGGCGGTGAAGCCCACCATGTCCAGGTCGTTGTGCTTGCCCCCGGCCCGCAAGCACTTCTGGCTGCTGGTGGCCCGGCTGTAGTCGCGGTTCTCCTTGCCGAGGAACACGTCCTTGAACTGGATCATGCCTGAGTTCGTCCACATGACCGTGGGGTCGTCCGCGGGGCCGATCACCGCGCTGGAGGCCACGCGCCGGTGGCCCTGGTGCTCGAAGTACTGGAGAAAGCGCTGCCGGATCTCAGAGGTTTTCATGGTGTTTCCAGGGGGTCAAACGATCGCTTGTAATGAAGAAACGCAGAGCGGGCAGTGCCCGCTCTGCGCGCGGGGGCCGGTAGAATCCTAATGCCGAAAGTGTCTCATTCCGGTGAAGAACAGCCAGACACCCAGCTTCTGGGCCGTGGCGATGACCTCGTTGTCGCGCAGACTGCCCCCGGGCTCCACCACGGCGGTGACGCCATGGCTGGCGGCCAGCTCGACGCCGTCCGGGAAGGGGAAGAAGGCGTCGCTGCCCAGGACCGCGCCCCGGGCCTTGTCGCCAGCCTTGCGGCAGGCGATCTCGACCGAGTCCACGCGGCTCATCTGGCCCGCGCCAATGCCCACGGTGGCGCCGTCCTTCACCAGCACGATGGCGTTAGACTTCACGGCCTTGGCCACCCGCTGGGCCAGCACCAGGTCCTCCGTCCGGGGCTTCACGCCCGGGCCGCTGGCCTTGATCTCCCACTCCTCGAAGGGCACGAAGGCATCGTCCGCACGCTGTGCCAGGAAGCCGCCGCCGATGGACCGGATATCCAGGCCCTTGGCGCTCTGGGGCCATTGGTCGGGGGTCTGGAGGATGCGGAGCTGCTTCTTGGTGGCGAACACCTCCAGGGCCTCGCCCGTGAAGGCGGGGGCCAGGATGACCTCCCAGAAGTTCTGGGCCATGACGCGGGCGACCTCGGCGCCCACGGGACGGTTGAAGGCCACGATGCCGCCGAAGGCGCTGATGGGATCCCCCGCCTGGGCGCGCATGAAGGCCTCCAGCGCGTGGGGACCCTGGCCCACGCCGCAGGGGTTGTTGTGCTTGACGATGACGCAGGCCGGGGCCAGAAACTGCCAGACCAGGCGGGCGCTGGCGTCGGCGTCGAGCAGGTTGTTGAAGCTGAGTTCCTTGCCCTGGTGCTGGAGGCAGGAGGCCATGCCCTCGACCTTGCAGCCGGGCTCCACATAGAAGGCCGCGGGCTGGTGGGGGTTCTCGCCGTAGCGCAGGCCCTGCTTCTGGACCAGGTTCAGGGCGAGGTGGTGGGGCAGCTCCGAGGCCTTGCCGGCCTTCAGCTCCCGCTCCATCCAGCCGGAGATGGCGGCATCGTAGGCGGCGGTCCGGCGGAAGGCCTCCAGGGCGCAGCGACGGCGGTCCTCCAGGCTCCAGGTGCCCGCCTGGAGCTTCTCCAGGAAGGGGCCGTACTGGTCCGGGTCCGTCAGAACCGTTACGGAGGCGTGGTTCTTGGAGGCGCTGCGGATCATGCTGGGGCCGCCGATGTCGATCTGCTCGATGGCCTCGGCGGCGGTGACGCCCTCGCGGGCGATGGTGGCCTCGAAGGGATAGAGGTTGATGATCACCAGGTCGATGGGCTCGATGCCCTGGGCCTTGGCGTCAGCGACATGGTCGGCCAGGTCGCGGCGGAACAGCAGACCGCCGTGGATGCGGGGATGCAGCGTCTTCACGCGGCCATCGAAGCACTCAGGAGCGCCGGTGTAGCTGGCGACTTCGATGGCTTCGAGCCGGGCTTCCTGGAGGGTGCGCAGGGTGCCGCCCGTGGCCAGGATCCGCCAGCCCTGGGCCAGCAGGCCCTCGGCCAGGGGAAGAAGCCCCGTCTTGTCGTAGACCGAGATCAATGCCGTTGGCATGGCTGCCCCCTGAACCCTTTATTTTTCCATGCTTTCAGTGCTTCTGGATAGAGCGGGATGTCCAGGCTTGGGTTCGGGGGAATTTGACCGAATAGAGAAGGGATGGGAGGGGCCGATGGATGTCCAGGTCGAGGTTCAGTTCACGGTCCAGCACACGCTGGAGCAGCTGAAGGCTGAATTCGTCAAGCGGGGCCATATCCCGGATTGGAAGACCCCGGAGGATGGCGGGGCCCCGGACCTGTTCTTCGAGACCCGGCTGGTGAGCCTCACCCTGTCCTCTGAAAAGGACCGCTCGGCCTGGTTTGTCTTCTCCCTGGAGGCCACTGGAGAGCTGCGCAAGCGGGTGGTCATCCCGAATGTGACTCCCGCCACAGTGAACCTGGATATCCCGGATCTGGAGGATTTCCTGGATTTCTGCCGGCAGTGCATGGTGGGCGCCGTCGGAAGGGGCTGAGGAGTTGGTACGGAATAACCGTTGCCATCGCTGGCTCCCCCGAGGAACCGATCTTTACCTGCGAGGCATCAAGCCCCATTCTGGAAGCCCTGGAGTGGGCCCATGCCGACGATCAAGATCAACGACGTTGAACTCAGCGTGAACCCCGGCACGCTGGTGCTGGACGCCTGCCGACAGGTGGGCATCGACATCCCCCACTACTGCTATCACCCCGCGCTCACGCCGGTGGCCACCTGCCGCATGTGCCTGGTGGACATCAAGGGCCAGCCGAAGCTCGCCACGAGCTGCACCACCACGGTGCCCCCCGCGCCCAAGGACAAACCCGATGCGGTGGTGATGGAGGTCTTCACCAACACGCCCGCCGTGGCCGATGCCCGCGCCGGCGTGATGGAGTTCCTGCTCATCAACCACCCGCTCGACTGCCCCATCTGCGACCAGGCCGGTGAGTGCAAGCTGCAGGACTACTCCTACAACTACGGCAGCGGCGACTCCCGGATGGTCGAGGCCAAGCGCCACTACCGCTATGAGGACCTGGGCGCCAAGATCGTCATCGACAAGAACCGCTGCATCCACTGCACCCGCTGCGTCCGCTTCACCCGCGAGATCAGCGGCGGCGGTGAGCTGACCGTGGCCAACCGGGGTTCCCGGCTGGAAGTCACCACCTTCTCCGGGCTGTCCCTGGACCAGAACCCCTTCGCGGGGAACGTGGTGGACCTCTGCCCCGTGGGCGCCCTCACCAGCCGCGACTTCCGGTTCCGCAAGCGGGTCTGGTATCTCAAGAGCGCGCCGTCCATCAGCCGCTGCTCGGCCCTGGGCAATCCCATCTGGATCGACCACGAGGGCAACAAGGCCTACCGCCTTCGTCCCCGCCCCACCGAGGGCAAGGAGACCACCCTCTTCATCACGGATGCCGAGCGCTACGCCTACGAGTTCCTCAACCGCTCGGGCGCCGCCCCCACCCCCCGTCTCAAGGGTGCCCCGGCCACGGCCGAAGCCATCCGCGAGGCCCTGCAGGCCGCGGGTCCCGTGGCGGTGATCGGCCAGGGCACCTTTGGCTGTGACACCGCCCAGCGCCTGGGTGAGCTGGCCTCCGCGCCCGAGCTGCGCTATGGCAGCGGCGACCGGACCCTCCCCATCCTGCTGCCCCGGTTCCAGACCAGTGCCGACGGCATCCTGAACCGCCGCGGCTTCACGGAGCGGGGCTTCCGCTTCGGGGCCCTCGAGGAACTGCTGGGCAAGGTGCAGCAGGGGGCGGTCAAGGCCGTGGTGCTGCTGCACGACGCCGCCTTCACCAGTGCCGCCGAGACCGCGCTGCTGGGCCAGATCCTCCAGGCCGCGCCGTTCAGCCTGGCCCTGGAAGTGGCGCCCTCGGACCTGGGCCTCCAGGCCTCCGCCTGGCTGCCCATCACAAACCACGCCGAGGAGAGCGACTTCATCGTCAACCACGACGGCGAGCTGCGCCGCTACCAGAAGGCCCTGCAGGCGCCCAAGGGCGTTCGCACCGTATCGGCCTGGGTGAAGGAACTCGTGGCGGTTCCCGCCCTGGCCTAGCCCCGCATCAAACACACATGAAAAACGGGCGCCGCTGGCGCCCGTTTTTCATCCTGGAACAGTGGTTCGCGGCTACTTCTTCTGGACCTTGGCATCCTCGATGATCATCGAGTAGGTGTAGCCCGCACCGAAGTCCTTGTCCGTGGCCACGGTGCCCTTGGCGGTCACCACATCACCCTTGGCGGCCCCGTCCATGCTGGTCACCGTGATGTCGTTCGTGCCCTTGCCGGCATCGCCGCTGCCGTCCTGGAGGTGCATCCAGTTCTTGCCCATGACGCCGGCGCTGTAGCGCACGACCTTGCCGCGGACGGTGACAGTCTTGCCCTTGAGGCTGCCCTTCTGGGCCCAGATCTCCGCCACGGTGCGCGCATCCGAGCCACTGGCCTTGTCGACCTTGCCCACCTCGATGGTCGCCGTGGTGTTGGCCACTTGGGCGTGGGGGTTGGCGCCGGGGGCGGGGGCTGCCGCGGCGGGGGTCGCGGGCGCGCCACCGGCAGGGGCCAGGTTGCCGAAGTAGATCTCGGGGAAGGTGCGCTTCAGGGTCTTGGACTCGAAGTTGTTCATGAGCATGGCGGAGGCGAGAGTGACCTCGGCGCCCTTCTCGATCTTGGCTTCGGGCACGGCGGCCCAGACCTCGCCCTTGGCGGTCTTGAGGCGCAGGTAGCAGTAGGGGGAGGCATCGATGCGCTCGAGCACCGTGCCGGTGATGGCATCGGCGCCTGCGGGAGCGGCAGGGGTGGCGGTCCCGGACTGGGTGGGGGCGGCCACGACGGCATCGGAGCCCTTGGATTTGCAAGACTGGAGGCCGAGGATGGCCGCCGCTGCGAGCAGAACTGGAACGAAAACGCGCATGAGTCAAACTCCTAGAAGGAACAGGGGACAGATCGGTCGGCCCTGAGCTCGGATCAATCATCCCATATCAGAGCGCAAAGGCGCAGGGGGCAGGGCTCAGGCGTGATCAAGTCCCGCTGCGGGCCGGATCATCCCAGAAGGGATAGAAGCAGTACCACTGGCTGGGGTGCCGCCGGAGCAGGGCCTCCAGGTCGGCCACATAGGTCCGCATGCCCGCTTCGATGGCCGCCATGCGCTCGCCCCGGGCGCCCCGGATGGTGAGGGGTTCCCCGAAGCTGGCGTGGAACCGGCGCTCCTCATCTGTGTAGAGGAAGGTGGTGACGATGGGTGCGCCGGTCATGGCGGAGAGCTCCCAGGGGCCCCGGGGGAAGGGGACCTCCCGCCCGAAGAAGGGCATGGGCAGGCCGTTCAGACTGAAGTCCCGGTCCCCCTGCATGCCCACCATGGCGCCTTCCCGCAGCAGCTTTACCAGGGGCAGGGTGGAGAACCCGACGCCGTCCACAGGGACCCCCACCACGCCGCCCTGGGCGCGCAGCTGCTCCCGCAGTCGCTCCACGGCCTCGAAGCGGTCGGGCTTGTAGACGGCGTGGACCTTCAGGTCCCGGGAGCGGAGCAGGATGCCCCCCAGCTCGAAGTTGCCCGCGTGGGCGGTGAGCAGGATGACCCCCCGGCCCTGGGCGATGGCCGCGTCCAGGCGCTCCAGGCCCTCGATGCTGGCGAACTGGGCCAGGGCTTCCTCGACGGGGCGCTGGCCGTAAAAGAAGAAGTCCACCCAGGCCCGGGCATGCTGGCGCACCATCTCCCGGGACACCCGGTCCACTTCCGGATGGTTGGGGCCCCGGCCCAGCACCCGGGCGGTGTTGCCCAGGATGGCGTCCAGGTACTTGGGCCGCAGCGTCAGGAACGCGTTGGCGATCTGGTCGGCGACATCGTGGGCGCGCTCCCGCCGGGCGAAGGTGCGGGCCGCGACATGGAACAGCGGGAACAGGGAACCGAAGACTGCCTGGTAGAGCAGGCCCAGGACCCTGGACTCAGACTGCATGCGGTCCTGCATCAGCGCCACACGTTTTGGTTGGGGTTGCGAGTATCCATTTCCAGCCAGAGCCGCTGGAGGCTCTGCAGGCGCTCCGGGTAAGCCAGCTCCAGGCGGTCCAGGGTCTCGTCGTCCTCGGGATCGAAGGCGCAGGGCTCTTCCAGCACTTCGGCGGGGAACTCAGGGAAGACCTGGGCCAGCAGGGCCCGGTCGAAGCCCCGCACGCTGAGGGTGCGGATGCCTGGCGTGTCCACGAGGATCCCGCCGTCGGCGCCCTCCGCCTGGGCCAGGGGCAGCCAGCGGGCCGCGGTGGTGGTCTGTTTGCCGGTGCCGAACTTGGTGAGGGTACCGGTCTTCAGGACCGAGTCGGGGCGCAGGGCGTTCACCAGGGTGCTCTTGCCGACCCCGCTGTGGCCCAGTAGCACCACCACGCGGTCCCGCAGCAGCGCGCGCAGAGGCTCGATGCCCTCGCCCTTCAGGGCCGAGGTCTCATGGATGGCGACGCCCTGCTCCCGGAGGGGATCAAGTTCGGGCAGGGTGTCCTTCTTGGCGGCCCGGTCCCGCTTGGTGATCAGGATGCGGAAGGTGAGGCCGGCGTCCAGGGCCAGCAGCTGGGCCCGCTCCAGGAGGCCCGGCCGCAGGGGCGGGTCCACCACGGCGGCGCAGATCCACAGCTCGTCGGCGTTGGCGCAGATGAGCTGCCAGGGCTCGCGGTCATCGCTGCCGCCCCGCTTGAGCAGCGACTTTCGCGGCATCACGGCCACGACCTGGCCCTGGGGCCGCTTGGCATCCGTGGCCTCCACGGGCATGGGGGCATAGCGCACCCGGTCTCCGCAGACCAGGTGGACCCCCTTGAGCTTGCCCCCCAGGGTGGCGCAGAGGACCGAGTGATCGGCGAGCTCCAGGTCCACCCACTGGCTGTGGCGCTGGATCAGCGTGGCCTCGGGGAGGTGCAGCCAGGGTGTGGGGTCTGGCAGGCGCAGCAGGGCCTGGGCATCGTGGGCTTCGATGCCGGTCTCGAGCCGCTCCGCCCGCCGCTGGCGCCGCTTGCTGTCCGTGGCCCGCTCGCCGGAGTAGACCTCCCGGTGGTCCAGATCCTGAGCCTCCCGGCTCTGGCCCAGGCGGAACTTGCGGGACATCAGGCGGCCAGGGACATCAGGCTCGGCCCGCGAACTCGCCGGTCTCGGTGCTGACCTTCACCTTCTCGCCCTCCTTGATGAAGAGGGGCACCTTGATCTCGATGCCGGTCTCCAGCTTGGCGGGCTTGGTGACGTTGCCACTGGCCGTGTCGCCGCGGGCGCCGGGCTCCGTGTAGGTGATGGTCAGCTCCACCTGGGTGGGCATCTGCAGGCCGATGGGGTTGCCATTGAACTTCTGGATCTGCACCATGAGGCCCTCGGTGAGGTAGTCCAGGGCGTCGCCGAGGAGGTCCGGGCCGAGGGTGTGGGTCTCGTAGGTCTCCTGGTCCATGAAGTGGGAGCCCTCTTTATCGCTGTAGAGGTAGCTGGAGTCCTGGAGGACGAGATCCGGCTCCTTGAACTTGTCGCCGGCCTTGAAGGTCTTGTCGAAGACGGCCCGGGTCAGCAGGTTCCGCATCTTGATGCGAACCAGGGTCTGCCCGCCCCGGGCTGTGGGGGTCGAAATCTCCACGTCCAGGCAGTGATAGGGGGTGTCCTCGAGTTCGAAGAACATCTTGCGCTTGATCTCGATGGCTTCGAGCAGGGCGGCCATGGGAACTCCAGTGGGTCGAATCCTCGATTCTACCTCGACTCCGGGAGGCGGTCTCGCGGTTAGAATCTCAGTTCCATGGCGGACCCCAAGACCATCGGCAGGTATCAGGTCCTGCGCCCCATCGGTCAGGGGGGCATGGGGACGGTCTACCTGGCTGAGGATCCCCTGCTCAAGCGGCGGGTGGCCATCAAGGTGATTCGCGTTACCGGGGCCGCCCGGCGCCAGGCCATGTTGCGGTTCCGCCGCGAGGCCGAGATCAGCGCCCAGCTCAACCACCCCAACCTGGTGACCGTCTTCGATGTGGGTGTGGAGGAGGAGCTGGGCCCCTTCCTGGCCATGGAATACGTCGAAGGGAAGAGCCTCGACAAGCACATCAAGGAGAAGAGCCTCGATCAGGAGACCGCCACGCGGGTGCTGATCCAGGCCATGCGGGCCCTGCGGGCGGCCCACCGGCAGGCCATCCTCCACCGCGACGTGAAGCCGGAGAACATCCTGCTCAGCGAAGAGGGCCGGGCCAAGCTCATGGACTTCGGCATCGCCCGGAGCATGGGGCACAGTGGCATGGATGCCGAGGACTCCCTGGAGCTGCCTGCGCCCGGGGCCGAAGGCACGGAGAGCTATGCCCAGACCATCGCCCTGCGGCTGACCATGACCGGGGACTTCCTCGGATCGCCCGCCTACGCCCCGCCGGAGGTCTTGCGAGGCGGCGACGGCACGCCCGCCTCGGACCGCTACAGCTTTGCCGCCACCGCCTTCGAGCTGCTGACGGGCCAGCTGCCCCACCCTGGCAGCGGCATCACGGAGATCATCGTCCACATCCTGCGGGAGCCGGTGATCCTGCCGCCGGGCCTCTCCCCGAAGCTGGCGGCGGTGTTCAACCGGGCGCTCGCCGTCGATCCCGACAACCGCTACACCACCCTGCCAGAGTTCATGGAGGAGCTCATCGACGCCCTGCCCGGACCGGCCAGCATGCGGGCCCGCCTCTTCGCGGCCCTGGGCCAGGAGGAGGACGGCAGCAGCGTGTCCACCGCCCGGTTCCGGATCGCGGAGCTGGGCCTGGAAGACAGCGGTCCAGCCCCCACGGTCACCCGGTCCCGATCGGGACGGGCACTGAAGATCGACCTTGCGGAGGATCCCGTCGAGAGCTACCTGGCGTCCCGGAAGGCCCCGGCGGGGTCCAGCCCCGGCCAGATCGACTGGGTCCGGATCCTCAAGTGGGCCGCCTTCACCTTCGTGATCCTCCAGCTCTTCTGGTGGCTGGCGCCTGCGATCTCCCGGTTCAGGCTGAAGTCCTGATCAGGCGAAGGCCCGCAGCAGCAGGAACTGGGTGCCGTTCCAGCAGGCATGGATGAGGATGGGGGTGCGGAGGCTGCCCGTGTGGCGCATGGCCAGCCCCAGGACCAGGCCGAGGGTGCTGAGGACGGGCAGCCCCGCGGGCTGGAGGTGGATGGCCCCGAAAAGCAGCGCGGACAGGCCCAGGGCCAGGGCCAGCTGCTGCCGCTGGGCCAGCACGGGCAGGAGGAAGCCGCGGAAGAGCAGTTCCTCGAAGCAGGGCGCCAGCAGGGTGACCGTCAGGAACAGGGCCAGGTTCGGGAGCCAGCCGCGCAGGCTGCGCAGCAGCTCCTGCAGGTCCCGCTGGGGACTCTGGTCGGGGTTCAGCAGCGGTCCCGTCAGTAGGGCCACGGCCAGCACCAGCAGCACCGCCAGCCCCAGGAAGGCGACGCCCCAGACGAGGTCCCGGCCCGCGCGACCCGGCGCGACCCGCTGCCAGAGCTCCCGCAGGCTGAGTCCCTCCGCCCAGCAGATCAGGCTGACCCCCAGCGCCGCGTGGAGGGCGTAGCCCAGGGGAATGGCCAGCCACCGGAGCCCGGGCCAGGGTGCCAGCAGCAGCCCCGCGAGGTTGCTGGCCAGGAAGAAGCCCAGGAACCAGGTGAGGAGGACCAGGGCTGCGGCCCGGCCCGACAGGGACCAGGTCGGCAGGGGCAGGGGCTGGGGCCGGTCTCGGGTCGCCAGCAGGTAGATGAGCAGGGCCAGGCCGCCCGCCGCGGCGCCCACCACCAGCAACCCCATGGCCGCGAGTCCGGCCAGGCGGGTCGCCAGGGTGCGCCGGGCCTGGGCACGCAGCGCCTCACCTCCGGACTCGCGGTCCCGGAGGCGGGCTTCCAGCAGGTCGGCGACATAGCCATCCCCGAGACGGCGATGGACCTCGGTCCGGTCCGCGCGGCTGGGGAGGGGCGCCCCGGTGTAGGCGGCGAGGCAGACGCGCCGGAAGCCCGGACCCCCCGCTCCGCTCGGTGTGGTCGCGGCCAGCCAGCGCTCGGTCGGCTCCTGCTGCTCGCCGAGTTCCTCCCTCAGGACGGCCAGCAGGGCCCGGTCCCAGGGCTCCTTGGCCTGGCGCTCGGTCCGGGCCCAGTCCCGCGATGGCACGCCCCGCCGCAGGACCAAGCCCGGCCCCCCCAGGGCCACCTCCAGCAGGCGGCCCTGGAGGCTGGCCCGCTCCGAGGGGCGCTTGGCGCTGCGCTGGCGGGCCGAGAGGGTCAGCCCCGCCACCAGCAGGGCCAACAGGGCCAGCAGGGCGATGAGGGAATCAGCCCAGCGGCGGTCGGGGTGCCAGGACTGGCGGGGAAGGGCGGACATGGCTCCAGGCTACGCGAGTGGCGGCGTCCGGGTGCATTAGAAGGGCTGGCGGCCCGTGCGTCGGAACCGCCAGACGGACCAGCGGAGGTAGATGCGGTTGACCAGTCCGGGGCAGCCGGGCAGGGCCAGCAGGGGGGCCAGCCAGCGCCAGCCCGGCAGGCGGCGGGCGATGGGGCGCAGCAGGTCGGCCCCGGCGCGGACCTCGCGAGTGGCCAGGTCGAGGCCGTGGATCTCCCGTTCGAGCGGCTTCCCGGCCAGCTCCGGGCCGAGGCGCAGCAGCTCGGGGTCGCGCAGGGAGACCACCAGGAGCAGCCCCCTCCGGTCTCTCTGGGCCAGCCAGAGGGCCATGCGGCAGCAGAGGGTGCAGGCGGGGTCGTAGGCGAGGAGCAGGGGGGCGGGCATCGTCGATTCCGGGGTTGGCGTTAAGGTAATTGTATTGGAGGCACCATGCCATTCTCCCACCCCATCGAGGTCAGGTTCGGCGATCTGGACGCCATGGGTCATGTGAACAATGCCATGATCGTGACCTACATCGAGCAGGCCCGGTTCCAGTGGTGGCGGAGCTATCTGGGGGGCCGCAAGTTCCAGGAAGAAGGGTTCCTGCTGGCCCGGGTGGAGGTGGACTACCGCATGCCCATCCTGCTGGGGGACGACGTCCGCGTGGAGCTGCACTGCAGCCGGGTGGGCAACAGCTCCTTCGAGCTCACCTACCGCGTCACCAAGGGCCTCGCCGGCGAGCTCTTCGCCGAGGGCAAGTCGGTCCAGGTCATGCTGGACTTCACCACCAACCGCCCCAAGGCCCTCTCCGCCGCCACACGGGAGTGGGTCGAAGCCCAAGCCTGATGCTGCTGGGCACCGCCACCTGGGACGAGGGTCCGGCGGTCCGGCGGGCCCTGGTGGCCCGGCTGGACTCCGGCCGCCTGGCGGACCTGAGCCGCATTGAGGCCCTCCGCCTGCGGAAGCTGGGCGAGGGGGATCCCGACCGGCTGGCCGAGGTGCTGGTACCCGCCAGCCTGCGCCGCCTGCTGGACGGGGGGCCCCGGGCCCTGGCTCGGGCGCGCCAGACCGTGGCCTATGCCGAGAAGTGGGACCGGCGGGGGACCCTCCCCGAGTTCCTGGCGCCGGCCGCCTCGGCGGTGGCCCTGGGTCCCTGCCTGCCCCGGCCTGCGGCCCTGCGCCGGATGGATGGCTCCCAGCTGGATCGTCTAGGCGTCCGGGGACCGGGAGCGGAGCTCGCGGCTCCGCCCCAGCCAGCCATGGCTGCCGTGGGGCTGGCCGGCGGCGCCATCGGGGGCTTCTGTCTTGCCCTGGAGGAGGCCGGCAGTCTGGTGCTGGGGGCCTGGCTGACGGATGCCTGGCCCACGGGCAGTCTGGAGCTGCGGTTGGGGAGCACCCGGCGGAGCGCGCCCCTGAAGGCCTGGGAGGGCCTGGACCTGCCCCCGCTCCGTGCCGGCGAGGTGCTGCTCCTGACGCCCCCGAAGCTGAAGCCGCTGCACGGCCTGGTGGCCGGCGCGGAGGTCTTCCTCAGTGCGGGCTTCGAGCAGCTGGCGCTTCGCCTCGGCCCCGAGAGCGTCCATCCCACCGTGCAGTGAGGCTCAGCCCCGGATCATCTCGGCGATGAGGAAGGCCATCTCCAGGCTCTGGGTGCCGTTCAGCCGGGGATCGCAGCCGGTCTCGTAGGCCTTGGCGAGGTCGGCCTCAGACAGGCGCTCGGTGCCGCCGGTGCACTCGGTGACCGCCTCGCCCGTGAGCTCGATGTGGACGCCGCCCAGGTGGGAGCCCTGGGCCCGGTGGAGCTCGAAGGCCAGGCGGAGCTCCGCGAGGATGGCGGCGAAGTCCCGGGTCTTGAACCCCGAGGCGCTCTCGACGCCGTTCCCGTGCATGGGGTCGCAGCTCCAGAGCACCGGGTGGTCCGTGGCCTGGACCGCCGCCAGCAGGGGGGGCAGGGCCGCCTGGATGCGGGTGGCGCCGAAGCGGGAGATCAGGGTGATGCGTCCGGGCTCGCGGTCGGGATCGAGCCGATCGAGCAGGGCGACCAGGTGGTCCGGGGTGGCGCTGGGACCCACCTTCACGCCGAGGGGGTTGCGGAGACCGCGGAGGTACTCGAGATGGGCGCCGTCCAGCTGGCGGGTGCGCTCGCCCACCCAGAGGGTGTGGGCCCCGAGGTTGCAGTAGCCCCGGTCCTCGCCGACCCAGCGGGTCAGGGCCTCTTCGTAGGGCAGCAGGAGGGCCTCGTGGCTGGTGAAGAAGTCGATGCGCTCCAGCACGTCGCGCTGGACGCCGCCCAGGGCCTCCAGGAAGTCCAGGGACTCCCGCACCTGGTCCAGGGTCCGTCGGTAGGCAGGCACTTCCCCGGATCCGCCCGGCAGCTCCCAGCGCTCCGGGTGGTGCAGGTCCGCGAAGCCGCTGGCGGTGAGGGCCCGTAGGTGGTTGAGGGTGGCGGCCGAGTGGTAGTAGGCCTCCAGCATGCGGCCGGGATCAGGCCGGCGGCTGTCAGGATCAGGCTCCAGGCCGTTGATGAGGTCGCCCCGGTAGCTGGGCAGCTCCCGGCCCTGAATGATCTCCGTGGGCTTGCTGCGGGGCTTCGCGAACTGGCCGGCGATGCGCCCCACGCGCACCACGGGCTTGCGGCCGCCGTGGGTGAGGGCCACGGACATCTGCAGCAGCACCCGCAGCTTGCCCTCGATGGCCTCCGGCGTGCAGTCCTGGAAGCGCTCGGCGCAGTCACCGCCCTGGAGCAGGAAGCGCCGGCCAGCGGCGGCCTCCGCCAGCAGCCCGCGCAGGCGGGTGATCTCGCCCGGCACCACCAGGGGCGGCAGCCGCCGCAGGCGCGCCAGCACAGCCTCGACCTCGGAAGGCTGGTCGTAGGTAGGCTGTTGCGCGGCCGGGCAGCGCTGCCAGCTGTGGGGATTCCAGGGTGCCGGGATGAGGGTTTCGCTCAACCGAGGGCCAGCATCCGCTCGAGGGGCTTGAGGGCCTGCACCCGGAGGGACTCCTCCAGATGGATCTCGGGCTTGAGGTCCCGAAGGCAGAGGTAGAGCTTCTCCAGGCTGTTGAGCTTCATGTAGGGGCAGAGGCTGCAGTTGCAGCCGCTGTCGGCGGGGGCGGGGATCAGCTCTGCTTCGGGCCGCCGCAGGTGCATCTGGTGGAGGATGCCCGCCTCGGTGGCGACGATGAAGGCCTTGGCGCGGTCCTTCTCGACGTAGTTCAGCAGGGCCGCGGTGGAGCCCACGAAGTCCGCCAGCTGGCTGACGGTTGCGTCGCACTCGGGATGGGCGATGAGCTTGGCCTCCGGGTGCTGGGCCTTGAGGGCGGCCAGGCGCTTGGCGGTGAACTGCTCATGGACGATGCAGAAGCCCGGGAACAGCACCATGTCGCGGCCTGTCTGCTTCATCACCCACTTGCCCAGGTGGCGGTCCGGGGCGAAGACCAGCTTCCGGTCTTTCGGCAGGCTGTTCACCACGCGCTCGGCGTTGCTGCTGGTGCAGATGACCGTGCTTAGGGCCTTCACGCCCGCGGAGCAGTTGATGTAGCTGACGACGTCGTGGTCCGGGTACTGCTTCAGCCACTCGGCGAAGTAATCGGCGGGGCAGCGGTCCGCCAGGCTGCAGCCCGCGTCCATGTCCGGGATGACCACGGTCTTGGTGGGGTTGAGGATCTTGGCGGTCTCCGCCATGAAGTGGACGCCGCAGAAGGCGATCACGTCGGCATCGGTCTTGGCGGCCTGCTGGCTCAGCTGCAGGCTGTCGCCCACAAAGTCGGCCAGGTCCTGGATCTCGGGTTCCTGGTAGTAGTGGCCCAGGATGACGGCCTTGCGCGCGGCCTTGAGGCGCCGAATCTCAGCAGGCAGGTCCAGGCCCGCGGGGATGCTCTCGAGGTCGGGGAGGTAGGGGGCGGTCAGGTCCATGGGATCATTCTAGAGGTCCTGGGGCTTGGGGGGAGGCCCGGGTTGTTTCCCCGACGAGTTGTCAACCCTTCGCCAGGAAACTTTGGATGCGCCGGCTGGGCTCTGGATGGTCGAAAACCTCGGAGAAAGCGGCTCTTTCCCAGGCCAGGGCCGCAGGACGTGGCAATCCGGCCTGGTTCTGGCGGAGGTTCTCCAGCAGGAGGAGGGCCCGGTCACAGGCCAAAAAGGCTGTTGCCACACGCGGGTCTGTGCTACCCTGGTCGAGGATCACAGGGTCCAAGTGGATGTGGGAATCCGATGCATGCCCCCCAGGGGCGGCTATCGGTCCACGTCTAGTTGTATTCATGCCTATTCATCCAAGGGGGAAACATGTCCAAGACCCAGGCTCCGGATACGTCCAGCATCTCACGGTTGGACCAGGTCAAGGTCAGCCAGTACTTCGGCTGCAATACCTTCAGCGAGCGCACCATGCGCGAGCGGCTGCAGAAGGACGTCTACAAGTCCTATCGCCAGTCCCTGAAGCGCAGCGAGCCCCTGTCTCCCGAGGTGGCCAAGAGCGTGGCTCTGGCCATGAAGGAATGGGCCATCGAGCTGGGCTGCACCCACTTCACCCACTGGTTCCTCCCCATGACCGGCGCCACCGCTGAGAAGCACGACGCCTTCATCATGTGGGACGAGCCCGGCCAGGTCACCGAGCGCTTCAGTGGCGGCATGCTCACCCAGGGCGAGCCGGACGCCAGCTCCTTCCCGAGCGGCGGTCTCCGCGCCACCTTCGAGGCCCGGGGCTACACGGCCTGGGATCCCGCCAGCCCGGCCTTCCTCATGGAAGGGCCCCTGGGCAAGACCCTCTGCATCCCCACGGCCTTCATCGGCTACCACGGCGAGGCACTGGATCACAAGGTGCCCCTCCTCCGCTCCATGGCCGTGGTCTCCGATCAGGCCAAGGCCGCGCTGAAGTTCTTCGGCGTGAACGCGGAGACGGTGGTGGCCCAGTGCGGCCCCGAGCAGGAATACTTCGCGGTGGACCTCGAACTGGCCCAGCAGCGGCCCGACCTGATGTTCGCCAACCGCACCCTCCAGGGCGCCAAACCCCCCAAGGGCCAGGAGCTCGAGGACCACTACTTCGGCAGCATCAAGGAGCGCGTGCTGGGCTTCATGCAGGAAGTCGAGCTGGAGTGCTTCAAGCTCGGCATCCCCGCCAAGACCCGCCACAACGAGGTGGCCCCCAACCAGTTCGAGATCGCCCCCATCTACGAAGCCGCCAACCTCGCCAGCGATCACAACCAGCTGCTGATGGAGCTCCTGAAGTCCATAGGCGAGCGCCGCGGCCTGGCCATCCTGCTCCACGAGAAGCCCTTCGCCGGCGTCAACGGCAGCGGCAAGCACGTGAACTGGAGCATCGCCACGGACGAGGGCCAGAACCTGATGGAGCCCGGCCAGACGCCCGAGGAGAACCTGCAGTTCCTCTACTTCCTCAGCGCCACCCTGAAGGCCATCCACACCCACGGCGGCCTGCTCCGCGCGGCCATCGCCAGCGCCGGGAACGACCACCGCCTCGGCGCCAACGAGGCGCCCCCGGCCATCATGTCCGCCTTCCTGGGCGCCCAGCTGAACCACATCCTGGACTCCATCGAGAAGGGCGACGTGGCCAATGTCTCCACCCAGGGCATCATCGACCTGGGCATCGGCAACCTGCCGCGCATTGAGAAGGACGCCACGGACCGCAACCGCACCAGCCCCTTCGCCTTCACGGGCAACAAGTTCGAGTTCCGCGCCGTGGGCTCCAGCCAGCCCATCGCCCTGCCTCTGACGGTCATCAACGCCGCCGTGGCCGAGGCCCTCGAGGACCTCAACACCAAGCTGGCCGCCGAGCTCAATGCCGGCAAGGAGCACAAGGCCGCGGTTCTGACCGTGGTGCGCCAGGCCATCATCGAGACCAAGGCCATCCGCTTCGAAGGCAACGGCTACTCGGACGAGTGGAAGGTCGAGGCCGAGCGCCGGGGCCTGCCCCACGCCAAGGACACCGTGGCCGCCCTGCACATCTGGGAGGAGCCTGCCGTGAAGGCCGTCTTCTCGAAGCCGGGCATCCTGTCCGAGGGCGAGCTCGAGTCCCGGCTCCACATCCGGCACGAGCAGTATCAGAAGGCGATCGCCATCGAGACCCAGGTCCTGAGGGAAATGGCCGAGACCCAGATCCTGCCCTCCATCTCGGCCGACCTCGGCGCCCGTGCCGAGAGCCTCGCGAAGCTGGCTGTGGTCGGCATCAGCGTCCCCGAGACCCTGAAGCAGGCCCTGCAGAACCAGGCCACGCTCGCCGGCGAGGCCCAGGCCCGCCTCAGTGCCATGAAGGCGGCCCTGAACGCGGCCGAGGCCATCGAGGACCTCCATGCCCGCACCGAGGCCTTCGGGAACTCGGTCAACCAGTCCAAGCACGCCCTCCGCGAGGTCCTCGACCAGCTGGAAGAAGCCTGCGACGCGGACCTCTGGCCCCTGCCGAAGTACTGGCAGCTGCTCTCTCCGCTGGTCTAGGGTTCTCTGATCTCCATGAAAACGGGCCGCATCCGCGGCCCGTTTTCATGGAGGACTTGAAGCTACTTCCCGAACCGGAAGACGGCGCTGATCTGCAGCCAGGTGGCCGTGTCATAGCCGAAGCCATCGGGGCCGCTCTTGTCGACGAAGATCTGGTTCAAGGTGCCTTCCAGGGCGAAGGTGCGGTTGAAGATGTAGCCGGCTCCCCCCCGCACGCCAAGCTTGCCGCTCTGGGAGTCACTGCCGCTGGTCCATCGGCCGGCCCCGTTGACGAACTCCCAGTCGTTCTTGATCTGGTTCAGGTTCGCCCCGGCGATGCTGTACCAGCCACGATTCAGGCCCTCGAAGCGGTAGATCCAGTCGGCGCCGGCCTGGAAGGCCTTGTAGTTATTCTTGGAAGCGGCGAAGCCGCCCCAGCCGGACCCCGGGAAGTCCTGGAAGGTCAGGTGGGCCCGGACCTCATGGCGGGGGGCCACCTGGAAGTCGAGGTGGCCACCGACGTGGGAGCCGAAGATCTGGTTGGTGCCCAGGTCCGACTTGTCCTTCAGGTCGCCCACGGGCAGGGAGAGGCCCGTGTAGAGGCCGCCGGTGATGCTCTGGGCCGAGAGGGCTGCGCCCGTGAAAAAGCAGGCAATGACGAGGGTCTTGCGCATAGGTACTCCTGGGTTGAGACACCCCTTGAGGGGGGAGTTCCAGCCTAGCGAGACCTGCGCGGCCCCGCGTCAACCGAAGGGACTATCGAGTATCACCACCGCCTGGGCAGACCCTATTCCAGTGTCACGCCGCGCCCGCTGAGGATCCGCGCTTCGATCTTGGAAGTGCTGTGACCCGGCAGGAAGGGGATGAGGATGAGGCGCCCGCCCTGGGCTTCGACGAAGTCCCGGCCCACCACGGTCTCCGGGGTGTAGTCCCCGCCCTTCACCAGGACGTCGGGTCGCAGAGCCTGGATCAGCTCCAGCGGCGTGTCCTCGTCAAAGCGCACCACGGCGTCCACGCTGCGCAGTCCCAGCAGCACGGCCGCCCGGGCGGCCTCGTCCTGCAGGGGGCGTCCTGGCCCCTTCAGGCGCGCCACGGAGGCATCGCTGTTCAGTCCCACCACCAGGAAGTCGCCCTGGGCGCGGGCGTCCGCCAGATACTGCACATGGCCGGGGTGGATCAGGTCGAAGCACCCGTTCGTGAAGCACAGTGTCCCCGGGCGGGGGAAGGCCGCGAGGAAGGCTTCAGGGGTCTGGAAGAAAAGGGTCGGTGACGGCATCGTAGGTTCGGAAGTAAGATCATCGGTTCGGGGACCATTCCCAGGAGAAGTCTGCCATGCCCCTCTACGAATACCGTTGCGAAGCTTGCGGCCAGCCTGAAGAGAAGCTGGAGAGCTTGTCCGCGCCCGTTGTCCACGCCTGCGGAGCCTGCGGGGCAGAGGAGGGCATGAAGCGCCAGCTGTCCGTCGCCGCGTTCTCGCTGTCCGGTGGGGGCTGGTACAAAGGCGCGGCCTCGGAGCCAGCAGCCTCCGCCTCGCCTTCGCCCGCGGCCACTGAGGCCCCCAAGAGCGGCCATGGCTGCGCCGCGGGTGGCTGCGGCTGCCCCCTGGCCGGGTGACGTTCAGGCCGTATGTAGTTGTTGCGTTGACTTCTGGGCTTTTTCCGATAGCCTAGATGGTTCCGGCCCCGTGGGTCGGCGCAGGTTTTCATCCGTCCGACGTTCCCTCCGCGGAACCTCTCGGGCCCAGGCCCGGATCCACCGGTGCCTTCCATGGAGGATGGTGTGCCTACCATCAATCAGCTGATCCGCATTGGGCGGAAGACGTTCCAGAACAAGACGAAGAGCCCCGCGCTCGACGCCTGCCCGCAGAAGCGCGGCGTGTGCACTCGCGTGTTCACCACCACGCCCAAGAAGCCGAACTCGGCCCTCCGCAAGGTGGCCCGTGTGCGTCTCACCAACGGCATCGAGTGCACGACCTACATCCCTGGCGTTGGCCACAACCTGCAGGAGCACAGCATCGTGCTCATCCGCGGCGGCCGCGTGAAGGATCTGCCGGGCGTTCGCTATCACGTGGTGCGCGGCACCCTGGACGCCACTGGCGTCGCAGGCCGCAACCAGTCCCGTTCCAAGTACGGTGCGAAGCGGCCCAAGGCCGGTGCCGCTCCGGCCAAGAAGAAGTAGGTGAGGTGAAACATGGCACGCCGTTCCGCCCCCGCAAAGCGTGAGATCCTTCCGGATCCCGTCTACAACAGCCTCGTCGTCTCCAAGTTCGTCAACATCCTGATGGAGCGCGGCAAGAAGGCCACCGCCGAACGCATCCTCTACGGTGCACTGGAGATCGTCGCCAAGAAGTCCGGCGAGGAGGCCCTCGAGGTCTTCCAGAAGGCCCTGAACAACATCAAGCCCTCGGTGGAAGTCAAGTCCCGCCGCGTCGGCGGCGCCACCTATCAGGTGCCCGTCGAAGTCGCCCAGAACCGGCGCCAGTCGCTGGCCATGCGCTGGCTCAAGACCTACTCCGCCTCCCGCGGCGAGCGCACCATGCGCGACAAGCTGGCCGGCGAGATTCTGGACGCCATGAACTTCCGCGGCGCCGCCGTGAAGAAGAAGGACGACGTCCACAAGATGGCCGAAGCCAACAAGGCTTTCGCGCACTTCCGCTGGTAGCAGCACCCAAGACCGGGAGGAGCCGCCGGCTTGGCGGCTCCTCCTGCGAAGGTCTTTGAAGCACCCCCGAAATCCGATTCCGATTTGATCCTTTCAGGAGGCCGCAGTGGCCCGTCAGACCCCCCTCGAGCGCTACCGGAATATCGGCATCATGGCGCACATCGATGCCGGCAAGACCACCACGACGGAGCGCATCCTGTACTACACCGGCAAGATCCACAAGATCGGTGAAGTGCACGAAGGCGCCGCCACGACCGACTGGATGGTGCAGGAGCAGGAGCGGGGCATCACCATCACCTCAGCTGCCATCACGGCCGCCTGGACTGCCCAGACTGGCCAGCTGAAGGGCATCGAGCACCGCATCAACATCATCGACACCCCCGGTCACGTCGACTTCACGGCCGAGGTGGAGCGCTCCCTGCGCGTGCTGGACGGCGCCTGCGCCGTGTTCTGCGCGGTGGGTGGCGTGGAGCCCCAGTCCGAGACCGTGTGGCGCCAGGCCGACAAGTACGGCGTGCCCCGCATGGCCTTCGTGAACAAGATGGACCGCCCCGGCGCGGACTTCTTCCGGGTCGTCGAGATGATGCGCACCCGCCTGAAGGCCCGGCCCATGCCGATCCAGATCCCCATCGGCTCCGAGGAGAACTTCCGGGGCGTGGTCGATCTCGTGATGATGAAGGGCCTCACCTTCGACGAGGGTGACAAGGGCTTCAAGGTCATCTACGGCGAGATCCCCGAGGAGCTCGTGGAGACCGCTAAGGAGTGGCGCGAGAAGCTCGTCGAGATGGTTGCCGAGACCGACGACACGCTCATGGACAAGTACCTTGGGGGCGAGGCCCTCACCGAAGACGAGATCCGCACGGGCATCCGCAAGGGCTGCATTGGCCTCGTGTTCACGCCGATGATGTGCGGCTCCGCCTTCAAGAACAAGGGCGTCCAGCCCATGCTCGACGCGGTGGTGAGCTACATGCCCTCGCCCCTCGACATCGCCGCCATCACGGGCCTGGACGAGGAAGGCAACTCCGTCGAGCGCCGAGCTGACGACAGCGAGCCCTTCAGCGCCCTCATCTTCAAGATCATGGCCGATCCCTTCGTGGGTTCGCTGGCCTTCCTGCGCGTCTATTCCGGCGTGCTGGCCGCGGGCTCCGGCGTCTACAACCCCGCCAAGGGCCGGCGTGAGCGCATCGGCCGCCTCCTCCAGATGCACGCCAACAAGCGCGAGGACATCGACGAAGTCCGCACCGGGGACATCGGCGCCGCCGTGGGTCTCAAGGATGTGCTGACGGGCCAGACCATCTGTGACGAGGACCGCCCCGTGATCCTCGAGTCCATGGACTTCCCGGATCCCGTTATCCAGGTGGCCATCGAGCCCAAGACCAAGGCTGACCAGGAGAAGATGGGCATCGCGCTGAGCCGCCTGGCCCAGGAAGATCCCACCTTCAAGGTCAAGACCGACCCCGAGACCAACCAGACCATCATCGCCGGCATGGGCGAGCTGCACCTTGAGATCATCGTCGATCGCATGATGCGCGAGTTCAAGGTCGAGGCCAACGTGGGCAAGCCCATGGTTGCCTACCGCGAGACCATCCGGAAGCGGGTGGAGTGCGAAGGCAAGTTCGTCCGCCAGTCCGGTGGTCGCGGCCAGTACGGCCATGTCCGCCTCATCGTCGAGCCCAACGAGTCCGGCAAGGGCTACGAGTTCATCAACGACATCAAGGGCGGCGTGGTGCCCAAGGAATACATCAAGCCCACCGACCAGGGCATTCAGGAAGCCATGCAGTCCGGCGTCCTGGCAGGCTACCCCTGCGTCGACATCAAGGTCACCATCTACGACGGCAGCTACCACGATGTGGACTCCAACGAGATGGCGTTCAAGATCGCCGGTTCCATGGGCTTCAAGGCTGGCTGCGAGAAGGCCTCCCCCGTGATCCTCGAGCCCATCATGGCCGTCGAGGTCGTGGTCCCCGAGGACTACATGGGTGATGTCATCGGCAACCTGAACAGCCGCCGTGGCCGCATCGAGAACATGGAAGACCGGGCCGGCTCCAAGGTGGTCACCGCCAAGGTGCCCCTGGCCGAGATGTTCGCCTACTCCACCACCCTCCGCGGCATGACCCAGGGCCGTGGCAACTACACCATGCAGTTCTCGAACTACGAGGAAGCCCCCCGCAACGTGGCCGAAGAAATCGTCGCCAAGGTCAAGGGTGCCAAGTAGTTATTCTTATCTCCAGAACCGGGCAACGCCCGATGTTGGAGCAAGGCAAGACCGCTCGTTTGTTGTTCTAGCCCCCCTGGGGTGAGGCCGTTTCCCGAACCGCGAGGTTGCCGGGCCTCCTGATCCACCGCTTCCTCCCACGGGAGGTCGTGCGTTCTTCCAAAAAAGCCGTTGAATTTCCAGCGGCTTTTGCTATGCTGATCAGCCCTGTCCCTGTTTCCGGGACGGATTCACATGGGCGGTCAGCGCCCCACGTCTATGGACGGTCTCCGTCCCAATGGAGTGAACATGAAAGACAACATCCGCATCCGCCTGCGTGCCTTCGACCACCGTCTGCTCGACCAGAGCACCCGTGAGATCGTGGACACCGCCAAGCGCACGGGCGCCCAGGTGGCAGGGCCCATCCCCCTCCCCACCCGCACGAACAAGTACACCGTCAACCGCAGCCCCCACGTCGACAAGAAGAGCCGGGACCAGTTCGAGATCCGCACGCACAAGCGCCTGCTGGACATCCTGAACCCCACTCAGAACACCGTGGACACGCTGATGCGTCTCGACCTGCCTGCTGGCGTCGACGTGGAGATCAAGGTCTTCAGTCGCCAGGGCAACCGGTAGAGGGGGGAGAGATCATGTCAAAAGGAATCATCGGCAAGAAGCTGGGCATGACCCAGATCTTCAATGAGCAGGGACAGGTCGTCCCCGTGACCGTCATCCAGGCTGGCCCTTGCGTGGTTGTGATGCGCAAGACCTCCGCCAAAGATGGCTACGAGGCGGTGCAGATCGGCTTCGTGGATCCCAACGGCGGCAAGCGCGCCACCAAGGCTGAGAAGGGCCACTGCGAGAAGCAGGGCGTCGCTCCGGTCCGCGTGCTGCGCGAGATCAAGGTGGATGCCACGGACGAATCGAAGCCCGGCGACAGCGTCCTGGCCAGCGCCTTCGAGGCGAAGACCAAGGTGAACGTCACTGGCATCAGCAAGGGCAAGGGGTTCGCCGGCGTCATCAAGCGGCACCACTTCTCCGGCGGCCGCGCGACCCACGGCTCCATGTTCCACCGTGCTCCCGGCTCCATCGGCCAGTCCAGCTATCCCAGCCGCGTCTTTCCTGGCGTCCGGATGCCCGGCCACATGGGCGACGCCCAGGTGACCGTGCGCAACCTGGAGATTGCCAAGGTGGACGTCGAGAACAACCTGCTCCTCATCAAGGGCGCCGTCCCCGGCCCCAAGGGCGGTTACATCGTCATCAAGCAGGAGGCCTAAGATGGCAGCCTTCCAGCACCCCGTACTCAGTCTCGAGAACAAGCAGGTCGACACCGTCGAACTCCTGCCTGAAGTGTTCAAGCTCGAAGACGTGAACCAGCACCTGATCTGGGAAGCGGTCCGCCACTTCCTGGCCAAGCGGCGCGCAGGCACCGCGAAGACCAAGGACAAGTGGGAAGTCAGCGGCTCCGGCAAGAAGCTCTGGAAGCAGAAGGGCACCGGCCGCGCCCGTGTGGGCTCCATCCGCAGCCCGCTCTGGAAGGGCGGCGGCACCACCCACGGTCCGCACCCCCGTTCCTACGATTACGCCTTCCCCAAGAAGGCCCGTCGCGCTGCCCTGCGCAACGCGCTGTCCGCCAAGTTGGCGAGCGGCCAGATCATGGTGGTCGAGAACTGGGACGTCGCATCCCACAAGACCAAGACCCTGGTTCAGACCCTCGGCAAGCTCGGCGTCACCGGTTCGGCCCTCCTGGTCGGCACCGAAGCCAGCGAAAAGCTCACCATGGCCGCCGGAAACAACCCGAAGCTGCAGACCGTCGAGAGCCTGGGCGTGAACGTCTATGAGCTCCTCAAGTACGACCAGGTGATCTTCTCCAAGGAAGCCGTCCTGGCCCTCCAGGAGGTTGTGAAGCCATGACCAAGATCTTTGACGTGATCCGCAAGCCCCTCCTCACGGAGAAGGGCCAGCTCCTTCGGGAGAAGAACATCCAGGTGTTCGAAGTGGCCACTTGGGCCACCAAGCACCAGATCCGGGAAGCAGTCGAACTGCTTCTCCAGTCCAAGGTGAAGAACATCCGCACCGTGCGGATTCCGAGCCGGACCAAGCGGCTGGGCCGTTTCGTGGGGACTTCCAGCCCCCGCAAGAAGGCCTACGTCGAGCTCGCCGAGGGCGCACCCGCGTCTGAGTAGGCGATTCCATGGCGGACGGACAAGCTTTGCCCATTATCGCCCGCCCCTTTCAACCCTGAGGCAAGAGGACAACCATGAGCATCAAACAGCTCAAGCCAACGACCCCTGGTCAGCGCGGCATGTCCAAGTTCGGCTTCGAGGAAATCACCACGGACACGCCTGAGCGTTCCCTGATTTCCAAGCGAAACCGCACTGGAGGCCGTTCCAACACCGGCCGGATCACCACCCGCCACATCGGCGGTGGCCACAAGCGCCAGTATCGGATCATCGACTTCAAGCGCAACAAGCTCGAAGTGCCCGCCAAGGTGGCCACGATCGAGTACGACCCCAACCGCACCGCCCGCATCGCCCTGCTGGTCTACTCCGACGGCGAGAAGCGCTACATCCTGGCCCCCGATGGTCTGGAAGTGGGCCGCGTCGTGGTGGCTGGCAAGACCGCCGACATCCTGGTGGGCAACGCGCTTCCCCTCCGGAACATCCCGGTCGGCAACACGGTGCACAACATCGAGATGAAGCCCGGCAAGGGTGGCCAGATCGCCCGCGCCGCCGGCACCTTCGCCCAGCTCGTGGCGAAGGAAGATGACTACGCCCAGCTCCGCATGCCCTCCGGTGAGATCCGCAAGATCCACCTGGACTGCTACGCGACGATCGGCACGGTCGGCAACCTGCAGCACGAGAACATCCAGATCGGCAAGGCCGGCCGTACCCGTTGGATGGGGGTTCGTCCCACCGTCCGCGGCGTGGTCATGAACCCCGTCGACCACCCCCATGGTGGCGGCGAGGGCCGGACTTCCGGTGGTCGTCACCCTGTGACGCCCTGGGGCCAGCCGACCCGCGGCTACAAAACCCGTGGCAACCGTCGCACGGATAAGTTCATCGTCAAGCGGATCAACTAGGAGGCCCGACAATGGCACGTTCCCTGAAAAAAGGCCCGTTCATTGACGCCCACCTCCAGAAGAAGGTGGAAGTCGCCCAGGCGGCGAACGACAAGCGCGTGATCAAGACCTGGTCCCGTCGCTCCACCGTCGTTCCGCAGATGATCGGTCTTACCCTCGCCGTCCACAACGGCAACAAGTTCATTCCTGTCTATGTCACTGAGAACATGATCGGCCACAAGCTGGGCGAGTTCTCCATGACCCGCACGTTCAAGGGTCATGCCGGCAAGGCAGATACCAAGGCGAAGGGGAAATAGCGATGGCACAGATCGTTTCTACCGCCACCGTTCGCCACCTGCGCGGCTCGGCCCAGAAGGCCCGCCTCGTGGTGGACCTCATCCGCGGCAAGCATGTCGGCGAGGCCCAGTGGGTCCTCACGCAGGCCAAGAAGTATGCCGCCGCCCCCATCCGCAAACTGCTGGATTCCGCCGTGGCCAACGCCATCGACAAGAATCCCTCTGTCAATCCCGATGAGCTGCTGGTGAAGACCGCATTCGTGGACGAGGGCTTCCGCATGAAGCGCGTCCGCCCTGCACCCATGGGCCGCGCCTACCGGGTCCAGAAGCGCACCTGCCACATCACCATCCAGCTCGCGTCAGCGGCCGGGGAGGAGTAGTCATGGGTCAGAAAGTTCACCCGTACGGGTTCCGCCTTGTCTACCAGAAGAACTGGCACAGCAAGTGGTTCTCGAAGCGCGACTACGCGCTGCTGCTCCATGAGGACATCAAGCTCCGCCGCGAACTGAAGAAGCAGCTGCACAGCCTGAACGCGATGGTCTCGAAGATCGACATCGAGCGCGCCGCCGACAAGGTCACCGTGCGCATCTACACCGCCCGCCCCGGCATCGTCATCGGCCGCAAGGGTGCTGAGATCGACAAGCTCCGCGAAGACCTCCAGAAGCGCCTGAACCGCCCCGTGTCCGTCGACATCCAGGAGATCAAGAAGCCTGAAGTGGACGCCCAGCTCGTGGCCGAGGGCGTTGCCCAGCAGCTCGAGCGCCGCATCGCCTTCCGCCGCGCCATGCGTAAGGCGGAGGAAGCTGCGATCCGCTTCGGCGCCAAGGGTTTCAAGATCAAGGTCTCCGGCCGCCTGAACGGCGCCGAGATCGCCCGGACCGAGGACTACCTCTCCGGCCAGATGCCCCTGCAGACCATTCGCGCGGGTGTTGACTACGGTTTCGCCGAGGCCCGCACGACCTACGGGATCATCGGCATCAAGGTCTGGGTGAATCTGGGCGACCAGGTTGCCGAGACCGTGAAGCGCTGAGGTGAATCCATGCTGATGCCCAAGAAGGTCAAGAACCGCAAAACCATGAAGGGCCGCACCCGCGGCGTCGCCACCCGTGGCAACGAGCTCGCCTTCGGCGATTTCGGCCTCAAGGCGATGGAGCACTGCTGGCTCACCAACCGTGAGATCGAAGCTGCCCGTATCGCCATGACCCGCCACATCAAGCGCGGCGGCAAGATCTGGATCCGCATCTTCCCTGATCGTCCGACCACTTCCAAGCCCGCGGAAACCCGCATGGGCTCTGGCAAGGGAGCTCCGGACGGCTGGGTGGCGGTGATTCGTCCCGGACGCATCCTCTTTGAGATGGAAGGTGTGACCGAGGAAACCGCACGCGAGGCGCTGCGCCTGGCCCAGATGAAGCTGTCTGTGGCGTCTGAGTTCATCACCCGCACGCCGCCGGAGGAGTGAGAGCCATGTCCAAGAAGAATCCCTTTTCCGAGTTGACCGGCAAGAGTGTGGAGGAACTGGCGCAGCTGGAGGCCGAACTGGCCGCCAAGCGCTTTACCCTCCGCTTCCAGCACGCCGTGGGCCAGGTCGAGAACACTGCCGAGGTCCGCAAGACCCGTCGTGAGCTCGCCCGCGTCAAGACGGCCTTGGCCACCAAGCTGGCCTAGGAGAACCCATGAGCCTCGAAACCAAGATGACTCGTAACGGCGTGGTGGTCTCCAACAAGGCCGACAAGACCGTGGTAGTGAAGGTGGAGCGCAAGTTCCAGCACCCGCTCTACCACCGCACCGTCAAGCAGACCGCCAAGTTTATGGCTCACGACGAGACCAACGCCTGCTCCATCGGCGACGTGGTCAAGATCGTAGAGACCCGCCCCCTTTCCAAGCGCAAGCGCTGGATGGTCCTTGAGATCGTCCAGAAGGCCGGCGAGTAAGGAGCTCACATGATCCAGATGGGAACCATGCTCACCGTCGCCGATAACTCCGGCGCCAAGAAGATCTGCTGCATCCTGCCCCTGGGCGGCGGTGTCGGCAGGATCGCCCAGCTCGGCGACGTCATCACGGCCTCTGTCAAGGAAGCGATTCCCGGCGGCACTGTGAAGAAGAAGGCCGTTGTCCAGGCCGTCATCGTCCGCCAGCGCAAAGCCTTCCGTCGCAAGGACGGTTCGTACATCCGCTTCGACGAGAACGCCGCTGTCATCATCAAGAAGGATGGCGAGCCCGTCGGCACCCGCGTGTTCGGCCCCGTGGCCCGTGAACTGCGCGAGCGGAAGTACATGAAGATCGTCTCCCTGGCCCCTGAGGTGCTTTGATGGAAACCACGACCAAGATGAAGCTGAAGAAGGGCGACCAGGTCGTCATCATCGCCGGCAAGGAAAAGGGCAAGACCGGAACCATCGCCAAGGTCAGCCCCTCCAACAACCGCGTGGTGGTCACCGGCCTCAACCTGATCAAGAAGGCCACCAAGCCCAATCCCCAGACGGGTGAGGGTGGCGGGATCCTGGAGAAGGAGGCCCCGATTCACGCCTCCAACGTCATGCTCCTCGACGCCAAGACGGGCAAGGGCACGCGCAAGCGGGCCTAGTGTTGTCCGGGGGTTCCGCGCTGCGCGCATACCCCCGGGCCCCCGCGCTTGGGACGGTAGCCCGCCCCTCGCCTACTCCTCCACGGTGGTTCGGTGCTGCTCACGCAACCCGGCCCCCCAAGCACGGATCGGGCACAGCCCGCCCCTTTGCTTATTCTTCTCCGGTGAATTCGCGCAGTTCGCACCACTGGACCTTTTCGCTTCCTTCCAGGCCTTTCCTGTGGGAAGATAGCCGTTCTGCCCCGTGCGCGGGGTGGAGATCCACGGCGCATCCTGCGCCATGACAACTGAGGTTGGGGGGAAACGGGCCGGACCGCCGTCCCAAGCCCCCCCGCTCTCCCGAACCCCTGGGGCATTGCCGCCTCTCGGAAATGGAGGAATCCATGACTGCCACGCAAGGCCACGCGGAGCCCCGCGTCAAGGCTCGCTACCACCAAGAGGTGGCTTCGAAGCTGAAGGAGGAGTTCGCCTTCACTTCGGCGATGCAGATCCCCCGTCTGCAGAAGATCGTCATCAACATGGGTGTTGGTGACGCGATCCAGAACATCAAGGTGCTCGACGTCGCCGTTGACGAGCTCAGCTCCATCGTTGGCCAGAAGGCCATCGTGCGCAAGGCCAAGAAGAGCGTCGCCCAGTTCAAGCTGCGCGCCGGCATGCCCATCGCCTGCATGGTGACCCTGCGCGGGCCCCGCATGTGGGAGTTCTTCGACCGCCTCGTGACCCTGTCCCTGCCCCGTGTCCGTGACTTCCGTGGCGTGCCCACCAAGTCCTTCGACGGCCGCGGCAACTACACCCTGGGCCTGAAGGATCAGCTGATCTTCCAGGAAATCGACTATTCCAAGGTGGACAAGATGAAGGGGATGAACATCACCTTCGTGACCACCGCCAAGAATGACGCCGAAGCGCGGGCCCTGCTGGGTCACCTCGGTATGCCCTTCCGCAAGTAGCCAAGGAGATCATACCGATGGCCAAGATTTCCAAAATCGTCAAGGATCAGCGCAAGCCGAAGTTCTCGACCCAGCACCGCAATCGCTGCAAGGTGTGTGGTCGGCCCCGAGGTTATCTGCGCAAGTTTGAACTCTGCCGTCTGTGCTTCCGGAAGCTCGCCCTCAACGGCGAACTGCCCGGCGTCCAGAAGTCAAGTTGGTAAGGAGAGGGGACCATGAACACCGATCCCATCGCTGACTACCTCACCCGCATCCGTAACGGCATCATGGCCGGTCACGATGCCGTGGTGGTGCCTTCCTCGAAGATCAAGACCCAGCTCTGCGGCATCCTGAAGCAGGAAGGGTATATCCACTCCTACAAGGAAGTGGAGCACGAGGGCCGCTCTTACATCATCCTCAACCTGAAGTACGTGAAGGATAAGCAGAACGTGATCCACGGCCTCCGCCGCGTGTCCCGTCCCGGCCTTCGCATCTACACGGGCGCCCAGGATATCTCTGATGTGCACGGCGGCCTCGGCATCGCCATCCTGTCCACCCCGAAGGGTCTCCTGACGGGCAAGGACGCTCGGAAGCAGAACGTTGGCGGCGAAGTCCTCGCCCACGTCTGGTAACCCATCCTGAAAAGGGCGGCAACCCCGCTCTCATCTAAGGAATAAACCATGTCTCGAATCGGAAAGAAGCCCGTGACACTGCCCAAGGGCGTGACTGTCACCGTCACCGGGTCCGAGGCCGTCGTCGAAGGCGTCAAAGGCAAGCTTGTTTGCCCGATCCTTGGTGGGATCACGCTCGACATCCAGGCCGACTCCGTCACCCTGCTCCGCGCCAACGAAGAAGCCCAGACCCGTGCCTACCACGGCCTGACCCGCGCCCTCCTCAACAACGCCGTCGTCGGCGTGACCGAGGGCTGGAAGAAGGAACTGGACATCGTCGGCGTCGGCTACAAGGCCTCCATGGATGGCGCCAAGCTCCACCTGGAGCTCGGCTACAGCCACCCCATCAACTACGAAGCCCCCGCTGGCATCACGATGGCCGTCGAGAAGACCACCCACATCGTGGTGACCGGCACCGACCGGCAGCTCGTGGGCCAGGTCGCCGCCGACATCCGGAAATACCGCAAGCCTGAGCCTTACAAGGGCAAGGGCGTCATGTATACCGGCGAAGTCATCCGCCGCAAGGCCGGCAAGACCGGGAAGTAAGGGGAAACCATGGCGAACTCAATCAACATTCGACGCGACAAGACCAAGGCCCGCATCCGCGGCCGCGTGAGCGGCACGCCCGAGCGGCCCCGTCTCACCATCTACAAGAGCCTGAAGCGCATCTATGTCCAGGCCGTGGACGACACCAAGGGCATCACCCTTGCCACCGCCAGCAGCCTGGAAAAGGACCTGCGCGCCTCTCTGAAGAACGGCGCCAACATCGAAGCCGCCAAGGCTGTCGGTGCCAGCATCGCCGCTCGCCTGAAGGAGAAGGGCATCACCTCGGTGGTGTTCGACCGGAACGGCTACGTCTATCACGGCCGCGTCAAGGCGCTGGCTGACAGCGCCCGCGAAGCCGGGCTCCAGTTCTAGGGGATGACGATGGCGACTGCAGAGCTCAAAGAAAACAAGGACTCCCGCGGATCTGAAGGCGGGGAATTCAAGGACCAGGTCATCTACGTGGGCCGCGTCACCAAGGTGGTGAAGGGGGGCAAGAACTTCTCCTTCTCCGCGCTGGTGGTTGTGGGCGACGGGAATGGCAAGGTTGGCTTCGGCCTCGGCAAGGCCCTCGAAGTGCCCTCCGCAATCAAGAAGGGCATCGAGAGCGCCAAGCGCAACATGATCAGGGTTCCCCTCACCCCGACCGGCAGCCTGCCGCACCCGGTGCTGGGCAACTTCGGCTCCGGCAGCGTGCTGCTGAAGCCCGCCCCCGAGGGCACCGGCATCATCGCCGGCGCCGCGGTCCGCGCCATCATGGAAGCTGCCGGCGTCCACAACGTGATGACCAAGAGCCTGGGCTCCTCCAATCCCCACAACGTGGTTCGCGCCACGTTCGAAGGGCTGAAGGAACTCATGGATCCCTACACGGTCCTGACCAACCGCGGTCTTGACCAGGCGGAGGCTTGACATGTCGCAATTCCTCGGCAAACAGGTGGTGATTACGCTCAAGCGTTCCATCATCTGCACCACTCCCAAGCACCGTGCCTTCATGCAGACCCTCTGCCTCAAGCGCCCCGGTGACACCCGCGAATGCGAATACACCCCCAACGTCCACGGGATGGTCAAGCTTGTCCCGCATCTCCTCGACGTCAAGGTGAAGGGGTAGGTCATGAAACTCAACGAACTCAGGCCCGCAGAGGGCGCCACACAGAACCGCAAGCGCGTCGGTCGCGGCAAGGGCTCCGGCCTGGGCAAGACCTCCGGCCGCGGTGAGAAGGGCCAGAAGTCCCGCAGCGGCTATCGCAGCAAGCGCGGCTTCGAAGGCGGCCAGATGCCTCTGGTCCGCCGCCTGCCCAAGCGCGGTTTCACCAACATCTTCGCTCCCGAGACGAAGGAAGTCCCGCTCAGCCTGATCTCCATCCACTTCAAGGATGGCGACACGGTCTGCCTCGAGGCGCTCCGCGAGAAGAAGCTTGTCAACAGCCGCGTCGAGAAGATCGTGGTTCTGGCCAGCGGTGAGCTCACTTCCAAGGTGAACGTGGTCGCCGACCGCATCACCAAGGGTGCCCGGGAAGCCATCCTGGCCAAGGGCGGCACCATCCAGGAGCCCTGCGCGAAGTCCGCCGAGTAACGGCCGATGAACCGCCTGAAAGACCTCTTCGCAAACCCGGAGCTGCGCAAGCGGCTCCTGTTCACCTTGGTGCTCCTGGCGATCTATCGCCTGGGCGTGCACGTCAGCGTGCCTGGGGTGAACGCCGAGAACCTGCAGGCCGCGCTTCGCCGCGGGGCCGGCGGGCTCTTCGACGTCGTTGATCTCTTCTCCGGTGGCGCCTTCAAGAAGTTCTCTGTCTTTGCCCTGGGTATCGCCCCCTACATCACCGCCAGCATCGTGCTGCAGCTGATGGGAGCCGTGGTGCCCTACCTGGAGAACCTCCAGAAGAAGGAAGGCGAGGCTGGACGCCAGAAGATCAACCAGTGGACCCGCTACCTCACCGTGGGCCTGGCCTTCGTGCAGGGCATGGGCATCGCGTCCCTGGCCCAGAGCCAGAACGCCCCGGGCCTCGAGGTGGTGACCACGACCCTCAGCCCGACCGCCTTCCGGCTCCTGGCAGCCTTCACGCTGTCCGTGGGCACCATCTTCGTCATGTGGATCGGTGAGCAGATCACCGAGCGCGGCATCGGCAACGGCATCTCGCTGCTGATCTTCGCCGGCATCGTGGCGGGCCTGCCCCAGGCGCTCACCACCATGACCGTCATGATCACCCAGTCCCTGAAGAACGCACCCAACGTGCCCCCTCCGGGCATCTTCATCCTGCTGATCGCGGCGATGACCGTGGTGCTGCTGGCCGTGGTGCTGGTCGAGAACGCCTACCGGCGCATCCCCATCCACTACGCCCGCCGGGCCGACTCGGCCGGCATGTCCAGTCAGCGCAGCAGCTATATGCCCCTGAAGGTGAACACCGCCGGCGTCATGCCCGTCATTTTCGCCAGCTCCGTGATCTTCTTCCCGGCCACCATCGCCCAGTTCACCCGCTGGGAGTGGCTGGCGAAGGCGGCCTCCTACCTCAGCCCGCAGACCCATTTCTGGATCTACACCCCGGTCTTCGTGGGCGTGGTGATCTTCTTCGCCTTCTTCTACACCAGCATCGTCTTCAACCCCGATGAGACTGCCGAGAACATGAAGCGCTCCGGCGGCTACATCCCGGGCATCCGTCCCGGCAAGGAGACCAGCATCTTCATGGACAGCATCCTGTCCAAGCTGACCTTCGTGGGCGCCATCTACCTGGCCCTGGTCTCCCTGGTTCCGCTCCTGATCACCAACAACATCCAGGGCCTGAACTTCTACTTCGGCGGCACCAGCCTGCTGATCGTGGTGGGCGTGGCCATGGACAGCGCGGCTCAGCTTGAGAGCCTGCTGGTCATGCGCCGGTATGACGGTTTCCTTGAGAAGGGCCGCATCCGCGGTCGCTCCACTCGCGGGGGTGCAGCATGAGCCTCATCGCCAACATCCTCCTCGGGGCCCCCGGCTCCGGGAAGGGCACCCAGGCCAAGCGCCTGGTGGAAACATTCTCTTTGACTCACCTGTCAACCGGTGACATTCTGAGAGATGCCGTTTCGAAAGGAACGGAGATCGGCCTTAGGGCGAAAGCCATTATGGCCGAGGGAAAACTGGTGGACGACGACACCGTCAACGGACTTGTCTTTGCGCGGCTGCTGGACGAGACCTCTGATGTGCTGTTCGACGGCTACCCACGCACCCTTCAGCAAGCTCAAGCCCTGGAAGACTTCCTCTCCTCCAAAGGCATGAAGGTCGGGCACGTGGTACTCGTTGATGTCCCCCAGGAAGTGCTGGAAGCCCGTGTGGTGGGCCGACGTGTCTGCAGCAACAATGCCTGCGGCGCCATCTACCACCTGGAATCCAAGCCTCCCAAGCAGGCCGGTGTCTGCGAGCTGTGCGGAAGTCCCCTGAAGCACCGCTCTGATGACACCTCTGAAGCATTCAAGAGCCGGATGGGCGAGTTCAACTCGACCTTCCAACCGCTCCTGGGCTTCTACAAGCACCGGCCGAACTTCACGAGCGCGGATGGCAACCGCGCCCCTGAGCTGGTGTTTGACACGCTGCGTCACGTCTTCGGAGAACACGCTTGAGCAAAGAAGAAGCCATTGAGCTCGAAGCCACAGTGGTCGAGGCTTTGCCGAATGCCGTGTTCCGGGTCGAACTGGAAAACAAACATCAAGTGCTGGCACATATTTCCGGAAAGATGCGCAAGAACTTCATCCGCATCCTCCCTGGTGACCGGGTACTCGTCGAGGTGACCCCTTACGATCTGACCCGTGGCCGCATCATCTACCGATTCAAGTGAACGAGAGGACACCATGAAAGTACGGCCCTCCATCAAGAAGCTGTGCGAGCACTGCAAAGTGGTCCGCCGCGAAGGTATCAACCGGATCATCTGCAAGAAAAACCCCAAGCACAAGCAGCGTCAGGGTTAAGGAGAAACGATGGCACGCATCTCAGGTATTGATCTGCCCATCGGCAAGCGCATCGAGATCGCGCTCACCTACATTTACGGCATCGGGCGCTCCAAGGCGCACAGCATCCTGACTCGGGCGAAGGTCGACTTCGGCACCAAGGTCCGGGATCTGACCGAGGACGAGGTCGGTCGCATCCGCCGCGTCATTACCGCCGAAGAGACCGTGGAGGGCGACCTTCGCAAGAACATCTCCCTGGACATCAAGCGGCTCATGGACATCGGCTGCTACCGCGGCCTGCGTCACCGGAAGGGCCTCCCCGTCCGTGGCCAGCGCACGCACACCAACGCCCGCACCCGCAAGGGCAAGCGGCGCACCGTAGCCGGCAAGAAGAAGTAAGGCGAGGAGCACATGGCAAAGACCCAGACCCGGACCGCCGGCAAGAAGGTGGTCAAGAAGAAGGAAAAGAAGAACGTTCCTCACGGCGTGGCTCACGTCCAGGCGTCCTTCAACAACACCATCATCTCCATCTCAGATCCGATGGGGAACATGCTCTGCTGGGCTTCCAGCGGCAACCAGAACTTCCGCGGCACCCGCAAGGGCACGCCCTTCGCAGCCCAGGTCGCCGCCGGCATTGCTGCCGAGGCCGCCAAGGAGCAGGGTGTCCGTTCAGTGGATGTTCGCGTCAAGGGTCCCGGAGCCGGTCGCGAGAGCGCCATCCGCGCCCTGAACGCAGCGGGCATCCAGGTGACCAGCATCCGCGACGTCACACCCATTCCCCACAACGGCTGCCGGCCGCCCAAGCGGCGCCGGGTTTAAGAGAGGAGGAGAGACATGGCACGTTACACAGACGCCGTTTGCCGCCTCTGCCGCCGCGAGGGCATGAAGCTCTACTTGAAGGGCGAACGCTGCTTCAAGGAAAAGTGTTCCTTCGAGACCCGCAAAGGCAAGATCCCCGGCCAGCATGGCGCGGGGAAGATCAAGAAGCCCACTGGCTACGCCCTGCAGCTCCGCGAGAAGCAGAAGGTGAAGCGCATCTACGGTGTGCTTGAGAAGCAGTTCCGCCACTACTTCGAGAAGGCTGACGCCAAGAAGGGCGTTACCGGCCACAACCTGCTGGGCTTCCTCGAGAGCCGCCTGGACAACGTGATCTTCCGCCTGGGCTTCGCGTCCAGCCGGTCTGCCGCGCGCCAGATGGTCATGCACGGCCACGTGCAGATCAACGGCAAGCGCGTGGACATCCCTTCCTACCAGGTCAAGCCTGGCCAGGTTGTCGAGCTGGGCCAGCGCGCCAAGGAGAATGACGGGATCAAGAGCTCCGTCGAGACCTCCGCCGGTCGTGGCATTCCCAAATGGCTGACGCTCGATGCCGCCGCCTTCAAGGGCCAGGTGCTAGCCACCCCGACCCGCGAGGACATCACCCTTGATATCAACGAGCAGCTGATCGTTGAACTGTATTCGAAGTAAGGGGGCAGGATGCTGAACCTCAGCGATTTCCAGAGGCCGCGATTCGCGGAGGTGACCCCAGGGTCCCTCACGGACACCTACGGGGAGTTCGTGGCCTATCCCTTCGAGCGTGGCTTCGCCACGACCGTCGGGCACAGCGTCCGCCGGGTGCTGCTCAGCAGCATCCAGGGCGCCGCTGTCACCAACGTCCGCATCAAGGGCGTCATGCACGAGTTCACGACCCTTCCCGGCGTCTGGGAGGACATCACCCACGTCCTCCTGAACCTCAAGGAAGTGCCCTTCAAGCTGCACAGCAACGAGCCCCAGACGGTGACCATCTCCGCCAAGGGTGAGGGCGCCGTGACCTCCGCCGCCATCCGCTGCAACCAGAACGTCGAAGTCGTGGACCCCAACATCCACATCGCGACCCTGGGCGAAGAGGGCGAGCTCGAGATCGAGATGCGCGTGCAGCTCGGTCGCGGCTTCATGACTGCCGACCGCAACCATGACGAGACTCTTGGTCTCGGATTCATCCCCATGGATGCCAACCACAGCCCCATCGTCCGTGTGAACTACATTGTCGAACCCGCCCGGGTGGGCCAGAGCACCGATTACGAAAAGCTCACCCTCCAGGTCTGGACCAACGGCGCCGTCAACCCCAAGGAAGCCGTCTCTGATGCGGCCCTCATCCTGCGCGACCACTTCCTGGTGTTCGCCCGTCAGGACGAGGACTTCACCGAGATGGAGATGGGCACCGCCACGCTTGGTGTCGAGGCCGCGAACACCTGGCTCGGCAAGTCCGTCGAAGAGCTCGAACTTTCCGTGCGGGCCAACAACTGCCTCCGCAACGCCAACATCACCACCATCGGCGAGCTGGTCCAGCGGACCGAGGCCGAGCTGATGAAAACCAAGAACTTCGGCAAGAAGTCGCTCCAGGAGATCAAGGACGAGCTCGCTCGTATCGGCCTCTCCCTCGGTATGCGGCTTGAGCAGGAAGTGTAAGGAGCCCCCATGCGTCACAACGTTTCCGGCAAGCGCCTGGGCCGCACCACGAACCAGCGCAAGGCCCTCATGAAGAACCTCGCGACCGCCCTCATCGAGAGCGAGCGCATTCAGACCACCCTGGTGAAGGCCAAGGAGCTTCGCAGCTTCGTGGAGCCCTTCATCACCCTCGCGAAGTCCGACACGATCGCCAACCGCCGCCTGGCGATGGCTCGTCTCGGCAGCAAGGTCGCCGTCCAGAAGATCTTCGACGCCGACTTCCGCAAGCGCTTCGAGAGCCGTCCCGGCGGCTACACACGCATCCTCAAGATGGGCCATCGCCTCGGCGACGCGGCCGACATGGCCCTCATCGAGTTCGTGGACTACACCCTCCCCGAGCCCAAGGCCGAGGACGCCGAGTAGGCTGTCACCACCACACCTGAAACGCCCCGGCTCGCCGGGGCGTTTCGCTTTCAGCCGACCGTCCAGGAGTCGGACTCTTCCTCCTTGCTGAGGGGCAGCTCCGAGGTGCGCATCCGGCGTGAGCGCACCACGGTCACCGTGCACGGCGCCTGGGCGGCCACTTGACTGGAGACGCTGCCCAGCAGGGTGCGGCGCAGCGAGCTGGCGCGGGCGCCGAGGACCAGGTGATCGACCTGGTTCGAGCTGGTGTAATGCAGGATCGCCGAAGCGGGGTCCGTGGACTCGAGGACATGAAAGCTGATGCGGCCTTCGTCCAGCTCCAGGGGGATCGCCCAGTTGCGCAGTTCCACCAGGCGCTGGTGGTGGATGTTCCGCCCCTGGGCGTCCAAGGTCTCATCCAGGGTGATGCGTCCCTGCTTGAGGACGTTCAGGCAGGCGACCCGGGCCCCGGGCAGAGTGGTGAGCATGCGCGCGACCATGGTGCGCAGGGTCTCGGCAATGGGGGCGGCCGCCGGAGAGAGATCGATGGCCACGGCCAGGATGGGTGCGTCCCCGTCATGTCGCGCGGGCGCCTTGGCCATGGCCGAGACCTGGGGTTGCTCCCGGAACCGGCGGCGCAGGACCGTGGTGAAGGGATCCTGCTTCAGCTTCTCCGAGCGGGCCGTGAGCTTGACCTGATCCGGATGCTGCAGGGCCATGGCGAGGTGGGCGGCGGTGGGGTAGCGCCAGGCCGGGTGGACCTCCAGGCACCGGAGGATCACCTCCTGCAGCCAGGGCGGACAGTCGGGCTGCAGGCGCCGGGGGGGCACCGGATCGCGCCAGAGGCGCCGCTTCAGGCCCGCCAGGCGCTGGGGGTCGCCGAAGGGCCGCACGCCGGTCAGGAAGAAGTACAGCAGGACACCCAGGGCGAACTGATCGCTGCGGGGGTCCCGGCGCTGGCCCAGGACCTGCTCCGGAGCCATGTAGGGCGCGGTGCCGTAGGGCAGCCGGAACTCCTCGCCCATCAGGTCCGGGAGCTCATCATGGTGGGAGAGGCCATAGTCGACGAGCACGATCTCGCCCGTGGGCCGGGTGAGCAGGTTGGAGGGCTTCACATCCAGATGCACCACATGCTGGCGGTGCAGGTCATCCAGGGCGAGGGCGATGCGGGTGCCCAGCTTCGCCACGGCCGGCCAGGGCAGGGGTAGCTCCGTCAGGAGCGGCAGCAGGGAGGCACCGGGGATGCGCTCCATGACCAGGTAGGGCTGGACATCGAAATCCCCCTGGGCGGCGAACCGGGGAACATGGGGCCCCGAGAGGCGCGGCAGGATCATCTGCTCCATCTCGAAGCCGACGATGGCCGCGGGATCGACGCCCTCGGACATGACGGGCACCTTCATCAGCAGCGGAAAGCCGTGGTCCGGGTGGGTCACAGACCAGATGGAGGCCATGCCGCCGCGGTGGATCCTCTCTCCGATCAGGAAGCCATCCAGCGTGCCTCCGGTCTCGATGCGCGGCCCCGTCATGGCTCAGGATCCCTTCCGGAGTCGGGCCGCGAGGGAGGCCGGCAGCCCGGCGCGGAGGATGGCCACCGCCGCGGCCTCCACATCATAGGGCACCCGGAAGTGCGTGAGCTCCGCCCTGCCGGTATCGAGCACGGCGTAGGCCGCTGCGGGGTCCCCGTCGCGGGCCTGGCCCACGGCACCCACCACCGTCAGCCAGCGCCGGTGCCGGGGCAGGGGAATCGGCACCGAAGGCACGGGCTGAAAGGACACCAATTGTCCAGTGGCAGTGATGCCATGCAGTGCGGCGACGTGCGTGTGCCCGCAGAAGACTGTCTGGGCGCGGCTGGCCTCCAGAGCGCGCTTGGCGGCGGGGCCGTCGTTGACGTAGATCCACTCGGGGTAGGTCTGGGGGCTGGCATGCACGTAGAGGCGAGTATCGTCCTCGAAACGCATGGGCAGGCTGGCCAGGAACTCGCGGGCCTCGGCGCCCAGCTGGCCGCGGGTCCAGGCCATGGCGAATTCCGCATCGGAGGTCATGGTCTCGCGTTCCTGCCCGACGGCCTGGTCATGATTCCCGGCGACGGCGATGGCGCCCTTCGCGGCCTCGGCCATGACCCGCGCCAGGGTCTCGCTGGGCTCGGGGCCGTAGCCGACATAGTCCCCCAGGAAGACCAACCGGTCGACCGCCTGGGCCCGGGCATGGTCCAGACAGGCTTCCAGCGCGCGCCGGTTGGCGTGGAGGTCGGCCATGAGGGCAATGCGCATGGGGCGTCCTGGGGCTAGGGAGTCAGAACCATCATAGGAGGTCGGAGGTGCGAGCAGCGCTGGGGCTCAGCTGTTGGGGGGGTGTAGCGGACGGATCTGGACAAACCGAGTGGTCGGTATCGAATTAATACCATTCAATGTGTGGCATTGGCTTAGGAAAAAAATGAATTCAGATGCATTCAATGAGTCGTTGACGATCTAAAGATCCTTTTATATCAAGTTTTGTGACGCAATTCATCTTTCCTCATAAAAAAACAAAAATCCATAGGAATCCCTCTTGACCTGACCCGGAGGAAGGCGTTAGCTAGGGTCAGCCTATCCAACCCACATGTTCCGCACGATGGCTTGTCCATCACGGTTCTCATATCGCAACAGTCCCCCTGTCTCTTGGCCCAGTAGATCTGGACAGACGACAGGAAGCCTTGTCGGCAGAGGTCGTGTCGGCACTCAGAAGGGGATTTTGAATGAAGGAATGACATCTGGAGCCCAGGTCGGCCCATCCCCATTCCGCAATGGTTCACGCGCAGGATCTAACGCATTTCAACCCAAGGAGGCAAGACAACATGGCCATCGCAACTGAGCAAGTCGCCGAAAGGACGCCACTCACCAAGGAAGAACGGATGGTGATCATCGCATCGTCCGTGGGGACGGTGTTCGAGTGGTACGACTTCTACCTCTACGCCACCCTGGCACCCTTCTTCGCCACCCTCTTCTTCCCCAAGGGAAACGAGACGGCGGCCCTGCTCTCCGCCTTCGCGGCCTACGCCGCCGGCTTCCTGGTCCGCCCCTTCGGCGCCCTGGTGTTCGGTCGCATTGGCGATCTGATCGGCCGGAAATACACCTTCCTCGTGACCATCGTCGTGATGGGCATGTCCACCTTCGGCGTCGGCCTCCTGCCGACCTTCTCCTCTATCGGCTGGTGGGCCCCCATCATCATGGTCACCCTGCGCCTGTTCCAGGGCCTGGCCCTGGGCGGTGAGTACGGCGGTGCCGCCACCTACGTGGCCGAGCACTCGGCCCATGACCGCCGCGGCTACAACACCAGCTGGATCCAGACCACGGCCACCGTGGGCTTCTTCCTCTGCCTCGGCATCATCCTGACCTGCCGCTCCACCATGACCAAGGAAGCCTTCGCCACCTGGGGCTGGCGCATTCCCTTCTGGATGTCCATCTTCCTGCTGGCTGTGTCTGTCTGGATCCGCCTGAAGCTGCATGAGTCCCCTGTCTTCACCAAGATGAAGGCCGAGGGCAAGACCTCCAAGGCCCCCCTCTCCGACAGCTTCCTGAAGTACCCCAACAACAAGTACGCGCTGCTGGCCCTCCTGGGCGCCACCGCCGGCCAGGGTGTGGTCTGGTATACCGGCCAGTTCTACGCGCTGTTCTTCATCCAGATCACCCTGAAGCTGGACTTCGCCACCACCTACATCCTCATCGGCACCTCCCTGCTGCTGGGCACGCCCTTCTTCATCTTCTTCGGCTGGCTGTCGGACAAGATCGGCCGCCTGAAGATCATCCTCACCGGCTGCCTCATCGCCGCCCTCACGTTCTTCCCCCTGTTCAAGGCCCTCACGCACTACGTGAATCCCGCCCTCGAGACCTTCCAGAACACCACCGTCATCACCGTGGCCGGGAACCCTGCCGACGAGACCTTCAACCTGTTCGTGGGTCCCTGGAGCAAGTTCTCCGAGCTGGACCGCGTGAACGACTTCTTCGGCAAGCAGGGCCTCAACTTCAACAAGGTCGCCCCCATTGCGGGCAAGAAGGTTGTGGCGACCCTCCAGGGCAAGAACCCCACCACCGGTCAGGTCACCACCACCACGGTCGAAGGCTGGAATACCGCCTCGGAAGCCGCCCTCAAGAAGGCACTGGTGGATCTGGGCTATCCCAAGGAAGCTGACAAGTCCAAGGTCAACTACCCCATGACCCTGCTGATCCTGTTCATCATGCTCATCTACGTGACCATGGTCTACGGGCCCATCGCAGCCTTCCTGGTGGAGCTCTTCCCCACCAACATCCGCTACACCTCCATGTCGCTGCCCTACCACATCGGCAACGGCTGGTTCGGTGGCATGCTGCCCCTCATCGCGACGGCCATCGTGGCCCTCAAGGGCAACATCTACTACGGCCTCTGGTATCCGATCATCGTGGCGCTCATCACGGTGGTCATCGGGTTCCTGTTCCTGAAGGAAACCAAGGACCGGGACATCAGCACCTACCAGCACTGACTTGACCCTTTAGCGTCCCCGACGCTGAAGGCCTGATGGGGAGCCGGGTGAGCGGAGGAATCCATCGCCCGGCTCTCCCGCTTCCCGGGGCGGCCCCCTGGCACTCGGGTGGAACCTGACCCGCCTGGCGCGCACTGGACAAGGGCCTCACCTGGCCGGACAATGATCGCCACCCCCCCATCTTCCCCATCCACCGCGGCAACGCGTGAAACCACGGCCCTGGCCCTCATGGGCGAGGCGCCTACCACCCTTTCCTCTCCCGCATCACCCCTGGCACGGAGCTGAACCATGTCCCAAGACCTCTATCCCGTGAAGCCGCACATCCGGGAGCGGGCCCACATCAAGACCATGGAGGAGTACCAGCGGCTCTACCGCCTCTCCCTCGACAACCCCGAGTGGTTCTGGGGCGAGCAGGCCAAGACCCTGACCTGGTTCCACCCCTGGCAGTCGGTCTTCGACGCCGACTACAAGGAGGTCGACTTCTCCTGGTTCCTGGGCGGGCGCGTCAACGCCTGCTTCAACTGCGTGGACCGGCACCTGCCCCACCTGGGGGACAAGACGGCGCTCATCTGGGCCCAGGACGAGCCGGGCCAGTATACCCACATCAGCTACCGGGACCTCAAGCACCACGTGGCCCGGGTGGCCAATGTCCTGTTGCACAACGGGGTCAAGAAGGGCGACCGTGTCTGCCTCTACCTGACCATGATCCCCGAGCTGGTCTACACCATGCTGGCCTGCGCCCGCATCGGTGCCGTGCACTCCGTGGTGTTCGGTGGGTTCTCGGCGGAGTCCCTGCGTGACCGCATCGTGGATGCCAAGTGCAAGGTGGTGGTCACCGCCAACGAGGGTCTCCGGGGCGGCAAGAAGGTGCCCCTCAAGCGCACCGTGGACCGGGCCATCGAGGGCATGTCCCTGGTGGAGACGGTGCTGGTGGCGCGGCGCACCGACAGCGACGTTCCCATGCACCCCGGTCGCGACCTGTGGCTGGATGAGGAGACCGCCAAGCAGCGCTCCACCTGCACCAACGAGTGGATGGGCGCGGAGGACCCGCTCTTCATCCTCTACACCTCCGGCAGCACCGGGAAGCCCAAGGGCCTCCTGCACACCACCGGCGGCTACCTGACCTACGCGGCCTACACCCACAAGCTGGTCTTCGACTACCATCCGGACGACATCTACTTCTGCGCGGCCGACATCGGCTGGGTGACCGGTCACAGCTACATCGTCTACGGCCCGCTGGCGAATGGCGCCACCTCGGTGATCTTCGAGTCCACACCGCTCTATCCGGACGCCGGCCGCTACTGGCAGATCATCGACGACCTGGGCGTGAACATCTTCTACACCGCGCCCACGGCCCTCCGGGCCCTGGCCCAGGCTGGCGATGACTGGATCAAGAAGTACAAGCGGACCTCGCTGCGGGTGCTGGGCACCGTGGGTGAGCCCATCAACCCCGAAGTCTGGCGCTGGTATCACGACGTGGTCGGCGACGGTCGCTGCACCGTGGTGGACACCTGGTGGCAGACAGAGACGGGTGGCATCCTCATCACCCCGCTGCCCGGCGTCACGCCCACCAAGCCCGGTTCGGCCACGCTGCCCTTCTTCGGCATCAAACCGGTGATCGTGGACGCGGCCACCGGGGTTCCCCTCGAAGGCAACGGGGTCTCCGGCGCCCTCTGCCTGGGCGCCCCCTGGCCCGGCCAGGCCCGCACGGTCCATGGCGACCACCAGCGGTTCCGGGAGACCTACTTCACCCAGTATCCCGGCTACTACTTCACCGGAGACGGGGCGCGGCGGGATGAGGACGGCTACTACTGGATCACCGGCCGCATCGACGACGTGATCAACGTCAGCGGCCACCGGCTGGGCACGGCCGAGGTGGAGAGCGCCCTCGTGGCGCACGAAGCTGTGGCCGAGGCGGCCGTGGTCGGCTACCCGCACCCGATCAAGGGCCAGGGCATCTACTGCTACGTGCTGCTCAACAACGGCTATGCGGAGAACGGCAGCCAGCAGCTCATCGGCGCCCTCAAGGAGCAGGTCCGCCAGGTCATCGGCGCCTTCGCCGCCCCGGATGTCATCCACATCGCCTCGGGGCTGCCGAAGACCCGCAGCGGCAAGATCATGCGCCGCATCCTGCGCAAGATCGCTTCGGCGGAGTACGACGGTATGGGCGACATCTCGACCCTGGCCGAGCCGGATGTGGTCAACCGGCTCATCGAGGAGCATCAGGAAAACAACGGGTAGTGTTCTCCGGGGGTTCCGCGCTTCGCGCACACCCCCGGACCCCCGCGAAGAAGCCCGGCAGAGCCGGGCTTCTTCTTGTAATCTCCGGGGGTCCCACGCTCCGCTGCGCTGCGCGAATACCCCCGGACCCCCGCGCAAGAGCCCGGCGGAGCCGGGCTCTTGCTTGTGCTTGTAATCGCCGGACGCACCCGCCCAGCTGCCTTTTCAGTTCAACAGCAGGAAGCCCGGCAATGCCGGGCTTCCTGCTTGGGGCCGGACAAAACTACCTGGGCAACCCGCGGACGAAGGCCCGGACCAGGGCGCCGAAGCGGTCGGCGGCGGCGGCGCCGGCTTCGAGGACTTCCTTGTGGGTCAGGGGCTGGGGCAGGAGGCCGGCGGCCATGTTGCAGAGGCAGGAGATTCCGGCGACACGCATGCCCTCCTGGCGGGCGACGATGGCTTCCGGCACCGTGCTCATGCCCACGGCATCGGCCCCCATCACACGGAAGGCGCGGATCTCCGCCGGCGTCTCGTAGCTGGGGCCGGTGAGGCCCAGGTAGACACCCTCGCGGAGGGTCTGGCCGAGCTGCCGGGCGCAGTCCTGCAGCAGGCTGCGAAAGGCCGGATCGTAGATGGCGGTCATGTCGGGGAAGCGCGGCCCCGGCTCTACGTTGGGTCCGATGAGCGGGTTGGTGCCGAAGAAGTTGATGTGGTCCGTGAGGGCCATGAGCTCGCCGACCCCGAAGGCGAGGTTGAGGGCCCCAGCGGCGTTGGTCAGCAGCACGGACTTGACGCCGAGCCGCCCGTAGAGGCGCATGGGGCTCACCACGAGGTCCATGGGATGGCCCTCGTAGAAATGGAAGCGGCCGGCCTGGAGCACCACCTTGCGACCTTCGAACTCACAGAAGACCAGCTTGCCGCCATGGCCCGCCACGGTGGGGGCCGGGAAGCCCGGCAGCTCCGTGAAGGGGATGGCGAGGCCAGCCTTGGCCTCGGGGCCATCGGCCAGGGCGCCCAGGCCGGAGCCCAGGACGATGGCGAGCTCGGGCACGAAAGGGGCTCGCGCCTTCAAGGTCTGAAGCGCGTCAAGGGCAGTCATGAGAGCCTCCGTTGCCGGGGATCAGGAGGCAGGCACAAAGGCGATGGTCACAGCCACGGAGGGCTGAACCGTCGCGGCGCTTTTGAGCCGCAGCCGGACCGGGTGGTAGACGGGCGCCGTGTTGTAGACGGGCACGACGACGCCATCCACCTGGGAGCCCGTACCCTTGAAGGTGAAGGTCCGACCCATCAAGGGCAGGTCCACCTCCAGGCTGGCATCGCTGGTCAGCGCGGGTGTAATCGTGGCCTTGAGGCTGTAGCGCTTGTCCACGGTGAGACTGAAGCCCGCGTAGAAGACTTCGCCCTGGCTGAGGTTGGGATAGACGCCGCCGACCTGGACCGCCTTCGCCATGCTGAGGGTCACGGGCGCCAGGGGCGCGGTGGTGGCGTTGGGATCGGTGCCCCAGTCCGCGACGAAGGGCGCAAGGAGCGCGCCCGCGGTGGTGGTGGGGCGGGGCCAGGTGAGGCCAAAGGGGGCCGAGAGGGAGGTCAGCGCAGTATCCGAGAAGATCGACGCCAGATCCACGGGCTCGCTGGAGGCCTTGCCTTCCTTGAGCCGGGTGAGCTGGGAGTAGATGTTCAGGGGCTCGATGTCCCGGGCCGTGGTGTCCGTGGCGCCGTTGGTCAGGGAGGTGGGGGCCTGGAAGAAGCGCACCGCGGCCAGCGGGTTCATGTTCGCCCAGTCCGCAGCCAGCCCGGGGGCGTTGACGTTGTTGGCCTTGAGGACCACGCCCCAGGCCAGGGCGCGCAGGGCGGTCGCGGAATTGGGTCCCTGGGTGGTGACCGTCCGGATGTCCTTGACGGAGGCAAGTGCCGTGCCCTTGGTGTCCGCCAGATAGGGGGACTTGAGGACGTTGGCGGCCATGGCCTCGGCAAGGCCTTCGATCCGGGCCATGTCCGGGCTGAGGCTGTCGAGCGGCGTCCCGGTCGGGGTGAGCGGGTTCAGCGGGGTGGAAAAGGTCCGCCCGAAGTTCCCGGCATAGAGGGCGTTCCGGGCCAGCAGGGGCAGGAGGACCCCTTCGTCCCAGGCGTCGTCATTGACCGGGCCCGCCCGGAGGGCACCCCGGAAGTGATAGGTGCCGTTGGCAGGGTCATAGAGCTGATCGTGGAGCTGCACCAGGTCCCGGGTGTATTCGACGAAGGAGCCCAGACTCTCATTGCCGCGCCAGTAGTGGAGATCCAGGCTAGCTCCGGGAGAGGCCGTGGCGTAGTCGGTCACGAACGTATAGATGGTGTCCCCGATCCCGAGGACGCGGCTGCCCGTGCCCTGGGTGTGGCCCGAGATGGTGGTCTCCAGCACGGCCAGGGGCAGCGTGGTGGACTCAGAGGTGCCGAGGTTGATGGCGGGGTCCACGAGATACCAGGGGTCATTGAGCCCGACCGTGAAGTTCACCGTGGCATTGGCGCTGAGCACCGAGGCCGGCACGTTGTTGGTGCTGGTGGAGGCGGTCCCATCCACAGCCTTCCGCATGCCGTAGCGGAGGCGGTTGTAGTTCAGGGTGGTGCTGTTGAAGCCACCGGGTTCCGCGATCAGGTTGATGAGGCTGGTGCCGCCGCCCGCGAAGGAGCTCTGGAGCTCCACCAGGGTGGGCCGATCCTTGGTGGCGCTCAGGGAGTAGTTGCCAGAGGTGTCCGTGAAGCCGCTGCCGGTGAGCTGCCAGACAAGCGTCTTGGTGCCATCCGGCTTGGTCTGCTCGACCTTCTGATAGATCCGGAGGACAACCCCTCGGGCCGGGAGGCTCGTCAGGTTGGCCGCCACCGTCGAGTCCACCAGCCCCGTGGGAACGCCATTGGCATCCTTGGCCAGGGGCACCCGGGAGTAGGTGACCGTTCCCGAGATCAGGGCAACCGTGTCAGAGGCGGCGGAAGTGCCACTACTCCCCTTGCAGGCCAGGGCCAGGGCCAGAAGCGCGATGGCCCCCAGGGTCTGGAGGGAAGCTCGGTACAGCAGCATGACCACCTCGGAACGGCGAAAGGACCAAGTCTAACACGGCCTTCCGAACCGATCCCGCGTAAGGATCAGAAGGCACGCTTCCTACCAGTGCTTCCGGCGGCGGGGAAGTTCAGTGCGCCGTGCCAGTTCCCAGGAGGGCATTGTGAGCGGCCACTTCTGCAGGGATCTCCTCTTCGTCGTTGAGGACGGGCAGGGGATTGCGCTGGATGCCATCGACCTTGAGCTCGAAGTGGAGGTGGGGGCCCGTGGCGTTGCCGCTGCGCCCGACCTCGGCGATCTTCTGGCCGCGCCGGACAATGTCGCCTTCCCGCACCAGGTTCAGGTGGTGGTGGGCGTAGAGGGTGACGACCCCATTGCCGTGCTCCACCACGATGTAGTTGCCGTACTGCTTGTGGCGCCCGGCCGTCACCACCTGTCCGTCGAGGGCCGCAAAGACCGCAGTGCCCGTGGGCGCGTTCAGGTCGATGCCCTTGTGCCGCCCCTTGTAGCGCACCTTCTTCTTCCGCTGGTCCTTCACCCGGACCGTCTTGGTGCGCATCCGGGGGCCCCAGGCCGAGCTGATGGTCCGGGTCTCCACGGGCCAGAGGAGGTCCAGGCGCTCCGGGTCCGCCTGCGAGTAGGTCGGCAGCAGGGCGTTGAGCTCGGCTTCGGTGATGGGCGGCATCACCGGCTGCAGGCGGGCCAGCAGCTGGGCGGTCGTGGCCGGGGACTGGTGGGCGTCCAGGTCCGCCGTGCCTAGGGGGCCGCTGGCGGGGGGCGTGGCGCGCACCTGGTAGGGCAGCAGCCGCTCCAGGTGGGGCATGGGCGTGGCCGTGACCGCGGGGCTGGCGGGCAGGGCGGCCAGTGGCAGCCGGGGGCTGGTGGGGGTATCCCCACTGGCGAGGGCGCTCTCCACGGCAGGCGTCCGGGGCACATTGAGCTTGGCGCCAACGCCGAGCTTGGTGAGGGATTTGCCGGGGTTCAGCTTGGCGAGCTCGCCCATGCTAAGGCCGTTGGCTCGGGCGATCGCAGCGGCGGTCTCACCCTTCTTGACGACATGGACCGAGACATTCGCAGAGGCAGGGGTCGGCCGGGAAACCGTCTTCCTGTGGGTTCGCTTGGGGGCGGCCTGGAGGCCGGGACTCAATGACGCGATAACGAGTGTCAGGATGGCAAGACGCATGGGTAAACTCCGGCTGGAACGGAAAAGCCTGCTTCGCTAGGCCTCCAAATGGGGGTGGTCACCCCGGTTGAGCGTTGGTGGGAACAGTCGAATGTTCATCTTATCGGCAGGATGGGAGCTTGCATATGCAAAAGTTTTCCATTAAGCCTGGACCACTTAGGGTTCCCAGGGGCAATCCGCCCAGGGCAGCAGCACCTGCCCCCGGCGGCCCCCCTCCTTGCGGAGCAACCGGGCCGGGCCCAGGGCCATACCGTGGCTCACGGCCTTGAGCATGTCGTAGAGCACCAGCAGGCCGATGGTCACGCCCGCCAGGGCCTCCATCTCGATGCCCGTGCGGCCCTCGCAGCTCACCTCGACCCGGAGCCAGGCCCGTCGCCCGACGGGGTCCCAGTGGTGGCTGACCTCCACGGCCTCGATGGCCAGAGGGTGGGCCAGGGGGATCAGATCCGCCGCCCGCTTGACGCCGCCCACGGCCCCAATGCGAGCCACGGACCAGGGATCGCCCTTGGGGCCGCCGCCCCGGGAGAGAGCTTCCGCCGCCGGGGCGTCGAGCTCCAGGTAGCCGGCGGCGATGGCGATGCGTCGGGTCACGGCCTTGGCGGAGACGTCCACCATGCGGGGGCGTCCTTCGGGGTCGAGGTGGGTGAGTTCAGCCATGAGGGATTCCTTTCAGGCGCTCCAGGCCAAAAGGATATCCCGCAGCGCGGCGGTGTCCGGGGCATAGGCCCGGGGTCCGCAGGCCGCCAGGGCCTCCTGGGTTGAGAAGCCGTGGCCCACGGCGAGGCTGGGCACCCCGGCGGCCCGGGCCATGTCCAGGTCGAAGGAGGTGTCGCCCACCATAAGGATCTCGGACGCCGGGATGCCCGTTTCGGTCTGCATGAGCTCAAGGGACTCTGGGTGGGGCTTGGCGTGGGTGACCTCGTCCGGCGTGATGATGGGGTCGAAGGTGCCCTCCCAGCCGAGCAACGCGATCTGCCGAAGCACGGGGATCCTCCGCTTGGAGGTGGCGAGTCCCATGCGCACGCCCCGGGCCTGCAGCTCCCGCAGGAGCTCGGAGATGCCCGGGAAGGGCCTCAGGAGGTGCTCCTCTTCGGCGTGGGCGTAGCTGCGGTAGGCCTTGAGCACCACCGCGTACTCCAGGTCCAGGTGGCCGAAGGTGTGGCGGATGCCCTCTTCCAGGGGCAGCCCGACGCAGCCAAGCCAGGTCTCCATGAGGCTGTGGGGCTGGCCCAGGGCCTTCAGCGTGTGGTCCATGCCGGCCTCGATGAGGGGGCGGCTGTCCACCAGGGTGCCGTCGAAGTCCCAGGCGATGAGTTTCAAGGGGACTCCCGGCTCAGGCCGAAGGCAGGTGCAGGGCCTGGATGAAGGTGGCTTCCGTGGCCTGCTGCAGCTCGGCGACCACGGCGGGCGGCACGGGGGAGTCCACGGACAGGATCACCATGGCCTCGCCCTTCTTCTCGCGGCGACCCAGGTTCATGCAGGCGATGTTGATCTCACGCTGGCCCAGCACCGTGCCGATGCGGCCGATCATGCCCGGCCGATCCGTGTAGCTCAGCAGCAGCATGTGGGGCTCGGGCAGGAAGTCCATGGCGAAGTCCCGGAGCCGGACGATGCGGGGCGAGCCCTCGAAGAGGGTGCCGGAGATGACCCGGGAACCGGCCGGACCCTCCAGGGTGAGGGTCACCAGGTTGGAGAAGGCGCCGCCCTGGCTGGACTTATGCTCCTCGACCACCAGGCCCATGCGCTCGGCCACCAGGCCTGCGTTGACCATGTTCACGGGCTGGTCGGTGGCCCGGTCCAGCAGGGCCGCCAGGCCGCTCACCGTGAGGGGCGAGCAGTCGTGGTGGGCGATGGCGCCGCTGAAGCCGAAGGTGACCCGGTCCAGGTTGCCCTTCAGCAGTTGGAGGCCGAACTCGGCGAGGACGGCCATGAGCTTGAAGTAGGGGCGCATCTGGTCCATGACGGCCGGGTCGAAGCGCGGCAGGTTCACGGCATTCTCCAGGGGGGCGCGGTCCAGGTAGTTCAGGATCTCGCGGGACACGTCCACAGCCACGTTCACCTGGGCCTCCTGGGTGTTGGCGCCCAGGTGGGGCGTCACCACCAGGCGCTGCTGGGCGATGAGCTGGCGCAGCACCGGGGAGCTGGGGGGTTCCTCGGACCAGACATCCACCGCCGCCAGGGCCACCTGGCCGGACTCGAGACCCGCCAGCAGGGCGGGCTCATCGAGGATGCCGCCCCGGGCCACGTTGAGCAGGATGACGCCGGGCTTCATGAGGGCGAACTGGTCCGGCCCCAGGAGGCCCCGGGTCTCCTCATTGAGGGGGGTGTGGACCGTCAGGATGTCGCAGGTCCGGCAGAGCTCGTCCAGGTCCGTCAGGCGGACGCCCAGATCCTGGGCCCGCTTGGCGCTGATGTAGGGGTCGCAGCCCAGCACCTCGCACTCGAAGGCCTTGAGGCGGGTGGCCACCCGGCCGCCCACTTTGCCCAGGCCGATGACGCCGGCGGTCTTGCCCTTCAGCTCGACCCCCGTGAACTTCGCCCGCTTCCAGTCGCCGGACTTGAGGCTGGCGTTGGCGTCCGGGATGTGGCGGCAGGCGGACAGCAGCAGGGCCAGGGTGTGCTCCGCGGCGCTGTTGGTGTTGCCGAAGGGGGCATTCACGACGATCACGCCCTTGGAGCTGGCGTAGTCCACATCCACGTTGTCGATGCCCACCCCGGCCCGAGCCACGATCTTCAGGTTGGTGGCGGCGTCCAGCAGGGCCTTGTCCACGGTGGTGCCGCTGCGGGTGATGATGGCGTCGTAGGCGCCCACACAGGCATGAAGAGCCTCCCGGGACAGACCAAGGCGCACGTCCAGACTGATCCGGGGGTCAGCCTGAAGGAGGGCTAGACCCTCGTCGGTCACCTCGTCGGTCACGATGATCTTCATGGGGGGACTCCGCGGTCGGCTGCAGGCTCTGCAGCACGGGAAGGGAATCTCCAACCATAGCTCTGGAAGCCTTTTGGGACAAGGCTGGGCCGCGGAACCTCGGCGGCTACTTCTTGTAGATGCCGGCCCCGAAGATCAGGTGCTCCCAGACCTCGATGTAGCTGGTCTTGGGCTCCTTCTTGTTGTCCTTGGGGTTCATGTAGATGTAGTCGTGCCACCCCTTGCCCTTGCCCTTGGCCAGGCTGATGCGCTCCTTGATGAACTCGCGGCCCTCGGGGTCCTTGGCGTTGATCTGGTTCACGCCGACCTTCGACGCGCCCTGGCCGTGGGCCACGACCTTGCCGTCCATGTCGTAGACGAACACATAGAGCTCCCCGCCGTGCTTGTGGAAGCGCCCGCCGACCTTGGTGATCTCCTTGAAGGCGGCATCCTTGCCATTGGTCTTGGCGAAGGCGATGGCCTCCTTGACCAGGGCCTCGGTCTCGGCGGTGGTCACAGCCTGGGCGGACAGGGACAGGCAGAGGGCTGGAAGGCAGAGGAGGGACAGGGAACGGCGCATGAGGGCTCCTTGAAGTGGATCTACCCCGTTTCGGCTTCACCTTGCCTAGAATTTACTTTAGACACACTGCGTTTAGGTCTCTTGGTCCGGAAGCGGCTCCGGGTCGGTCCCGAACACGCCCTCCCACTTGGCGACCACCACGCTGGCCAAGCCATTGCCGATGACGTTCACGGTGGTGCGGGCCATGTCCATGATCTCGTCCACCGCGAGCAGCATGGCGATGCCGGCCTCGCCGGGCAGGCCAAAGCTGCCGCAGGTGCCCGCGATGATCACCAGGGTGGCCCGGGGCACCCCGGCCACGCCCTTGCTGGTCAGCATGAAGGTGAACACCATGAGCAGCTGCTGGCCGAAGCTCATGTGGATGCCCGCCGCCTGGGCGATGGTGAGGCTGGCCAGCACCAGATAGAGGGTGGAGCCGTCCAGGTTGAAGCTGTAGCCCGTGGGGATGACGAAGCTGGCCACCTGCCGGGGCACCCCGAAGCGGACGACTTCCTCCAGCAGCTTGGGCAGGGCCGCCTCGCTGCTGGCGGTGCTGAAGGCCGTGAGGGCCGGGTCCTTGATGGCCTTGATGAAGCCCAGGATGCGGATGCCCGCCAGCCAGGCCACGGGCACGAAGACCAGGACGAACAGCAGGGCCAGGGCCAGGTAGAGGCTCCCCACCAGCAGGCTGTACTGCTTCAGCAGGTGGAACACCGCCGGCCAGCCCTTGATGACCGTGCCGTTGATGCTGTGCCCGGCGGCCATGTGGCTCACGTTGTAGGCCATGGCGCCAAAGACGCCCAGGGGCGTGAGGAGCATGACGAAGTCGGTGTACTTGAACATGGTCTGGGCCACGCCGTCGAAGAATGCCAGCACGGGCTTGCCCCGCTCGCCGACCTTGGTGAGGGCGATGCCGAACAGCGTGGCGAAGATCACCACCGGCAGGATGTCGCCCTCGGCGGCGTGCTGGATCAGGTTCGAGGGGAACAGGTGGAGGGCGATCTCCCAGCCCGTCTTGGCCTTGGCGACCACCACCGCCGAGTGGGCGGTCATGTCCATGGGCAGGTGGGCGCCAGGCTGCAGCCAGTTGGCGACCCCCAGACCGATGAACAGGGCCAGGGTGGTCACCACCTCGAAGTAGAGCAAGGCCTTGCCGCCCATGCGCCCCACGGCCTTGATGTCACCGGTCTGGGCAATGCCCACGATGATGGTGGACAGCAGCAGGGGCACGATCAGGCCCTTGATGAGGCTGATGAAGGCCTTGGACAGGAACCGGAACAGGTTGTAGGCACCCGGGTATTGGTCCTGGGGCAGGAAGCCGCCGAGGGCCACACCCATGAGCAGGCCCACGAAGATCCAGAAGGTGCTGGAGCGGTACCAGGGTCGCTTGGGGGTCACGGAAGCCTCGCAAAGGATGAGGCAGTTTGGCATGGGAACGCTCCCGGGTCCTCCCTGGGCCGGTGGTGTGGGATCATGGGAGCCCTGTGTTTCGGAGCTTTGCATGGCTGCTTTCGACCTCCTCGTCATCGGTTCGGGCCCCGGCGGCTACATCGCCGCCATCCGCGGCGCCCAGCTGGGCCTGACCACGGCCCTGGTGGAGAAGGACCCCCTGCTGGGTGGCACCTGCCTGCACCGCGGCTGCATCCCCGCCAAGACCTGGCTGGAGACGGCCCATCGCTTCGAGCAGATGCAGGTGGCTGGCGACTACGGCATCGACGGGGTGGAGGCCAAAGCCCTGCACCCGAACCTGGCGACCATTGTGAAGCGCAAGGGCCGCATCGTCTTCAAGAACGCCAAGGGCATCGAGTTCCTGATGAAGAAGAACAAGGTGGCGGTGCTGAAGGGCTTCGGCCGCCTGCTGGGCTCCGGCCGGGTGGAGGTCGAGGGCGAGGTCCACGAGGCCAAGCGCATCATCGTGGCCACCGGCTCAGGCCCCAAGGACATCCCCGGCCTCGAGACCGACGGCCTGCGCGTGCTCAACAGCGACCACATCCTGGACCTGGCGGAGCTGCCGTCGCACCTCGTCATCCTGGGTGCGGGTGCCATCGGCGTGGAGTTCGCGTCGGTGTTCAGCCGCCTGGGCTCCAAGGTGACGCTGGTGGAGTTCATGGACACCATCCTGCCCCTGGAGGACGAGGACATCGGCCTGGAGCTGGCCAAGATCCTCCGCAAGTCCTACAAGATCGACGTGCGCACCAAGACCAAGATCACCGCCATCGAGCGCCGGGAGGACGGCATCCTCTGCCACCTGGAAGGCGAGAGCGCCGGCGAGGTCCTGGGCAGCCACCTGCTGGTGGCCGTGGGCCGCGCGCCGCGCCTGGAGGGCGTCGGCCTGGAGAAGACCAAGGCCCAGGTGGACCGAGGCTGCGTGGTCATCGACCGGTTCATGCAGACCGGCGAGCCCGGCCTCTACGCCATCGGCGACATCGTCCGCACCCCCTGGCTGGCCCACGTGGCCAGCGATGAGGGCATCGTGGCCGCCGAGCACGCGGCCCAGAGCCTGGGCAAGGACGTGCACCCCCACCCCGTGCGTTACGACCGCTTCCCCGCCTGCACCTACTGCGATCCCGAGGTGGGCACCGTGGGCCTCAGCGAGAAGGCCGCCCGGGCCAAGGGCCACGACGTCCAGGTGGGCACCTTCCCCTTCGCGCCCATGGCCAAGGCCAACATCGTGGGCGAGCCCCACGGCTTCATCAAGATCGTTGCCGACAAGCAGTACGGCGAGATCCTGGGCATCCACATCCTGGGCCCCAAGGCCACGGAGCTGGTGGCCTCCAGCGTGGCGCTCATGGGCGGCGAGTTCACGGTGGATGAGCTGATCAACACCATGTATCCACATCCGACGCTGAACGAGGTCTTCCCCGAGGCGGCCCGGGCCGTCTACGGCCGCGCCCTGAACATGTAGTCTCAGCGCCGGTCGAGCCAGTCCAGGGCGCAGGCATAGGCGCCCAGGGCGGTGGCCTGGCTGGTGCCCAGCCGGGAGAGTCCGATGCCCGTTCGCTTGAGGGCGTCGTAGGGAACGCTTCGCTTGGTGCCCGGCACCGGCAGCTGGCGGACGTCGCCCATAAGGAAGGCCGCCTTGCCGGCGGGGTCCTCCAGGTTGAAGGCCTGCACTTCCAGCCGGGGGAGACTGCGGCCGTCCAGGGTCTGCAGGGGCGCATTCAGCTCGGCCACCAGAGCTGGCAGAAACAGGGGCGCCGCGCCGCTGAGTCCCCCACCGATCACCACCAGGGCATCCACCAGGGTGAGGGCGTTGGCCAGGGCATCCCCGGCCACCTCGCCCAGCCGGCGAAAGGCCTCCCGGGCCGAGGCGGCATCGCCGGGCTGCCGCCCCATGCCGATCTCGAAGATGGTCCGGGGCTCCGGAGCGGCCTCCAGGGTCAGGCCCACAGCCTCGGCGTAGCTCCGCTGCACCGCGCGGATGGCCACGCCTTCCTCGGACGATGCGCGGGGACTCAGCTTGTTGCGGAGGGCCCAGATCTCGGTGCCGGCGGCGTTGTCGCCCCGGAAGAGCTTTCCGTTCACCACCAGGCCCCCACCGAAGCCGGTGCCGAAGGTGACGCCCAGCAGGTTGCGGAACCGCTTGGGACTCCCGGCCTCGGCCAGCGCGGCATTGACCTCGGGCAGCAGGCCGCCCAGGGCCTCACCGTAAGCGAACAGGTCCCCGTCGTTGTTGATCAGGACCGGCACGCCGAAGCGATCCTCCAGCAGGGGGCCCAGGGGCACGCCGCCCCGGAAGCCGGACAGATTCACCAGGTCACCGATGACGCCGTTGGGATAGTCCGCAGGACCGGGAAAGGCGAAGCTGATGGCCGCGGCGCCGCCGCAGCGATCCCAGGCCTCCCGGAAGCCCTCTTCGATCCCGCGCAGACAGGCGGCCAGATCGTGGCCCTGCGAGGGCCGGGTGACGGGTGGCAGGATGGCCTGACCGCCGCGCATGGCGCCGAATACGAAGGTGGTGCCCCCGGCGTCGAGGGTCAGGACCGTGCGGGTATCCCCATGGAGATCCACCTCAGGCCGCCGAATCGGGCAGAGCGATCGGGGGGGCGATGGGTGAGGGGTTCATGGGTTCTAGCCTAGCTTCACGGGGTCAGCACCGGGCGCAGAAGTGGGCCGGTCCGGGCAGGGCCGCCAGCCCGGTCAGGGCCAGCTCCCACGCACGCACGGACCCCCGGAAGGCGGCGATCTCCCCCGTGAGCAGCCGCAGGGCGTGCAGGGGCGCGGGATCCGCGGGCAGGGGCAGGAAGGGCACGGGGCTTCCGGTGGCGGCCCGGAGCGCTCCGCGTAGCACGTCTGTCAGGGGGGTGGCGCAGGGCAGCTCCAAGGGGGCTACTCGGAGCAGCGCCCCCTCGGGCACGGGCACACCCGGCCAGAGGTCCACCTCGAAGCCGCAGCCGTCCAAGGTCGGCACCTCCTGCCACTCCGGGCGGCGGAAGACCCGCTTGCGCCGATCCGAGCCCCAGTCCGTCAGCAGCAGCTTGAGCTCGGCCTTCTCCAGGGGACCCATGGGCGCCTTGGCGAGGGGCACCGGCGCCGTCCGGAAGACCCGGCCCGGGAGCCTGCGGACCAGCATCGGCTGGTCCGAGAGCCAGGGCAGGCCCGCATCCAGGGCGGCCACCAGGGCGCCGAGGCGGCGCTGGTTCGAGGCCAGGGCTTCGGCCAGGTCGCAGCCCGGCAGGGGCAGCAGGGCGAGCAGGTTCAGATTAAGGCCGCGAGCCTGGGCCCGCGCCGCAGCTTCCAGCGGCGCGCGGAGGTCCGCGGCATCCCGGCCCAGCACCGCCACCTGGGGCAGGCCGTGGGCTCGGATGCGCTCCACCAGCAGCAGGCTGCCGCCCTCGGTGCGGAGCAGGGTGCCGCCCAGGTCTGCCGCAAGTTGCAGGGCGGCGGGGTTCAGCATCCGGGGGGCTGGGCGGGAAGGGCGATTTCACTGGGTTGCAGCCCCCGGATCTGGCGGTCCTGGAACCGGGTCAGGGTGGCCAGGGCGGCGCTGGCGCCGATGAGGGCGCAGGCCATGTCCCACTGGGTGTCCCAGGGGTCGCCCTGGGAGCCCAGGAAGGCATCCGCGGAGCTGCCCGTCCAGACCGCGGTCTGCCACTCCAGCAGCTCGTAGGCGGCGCTGAGGCCGAGAGTCATCAGGATCAGCACGAAGGCCGACCAGGGGCCGGGCTTCAGGACCCCCTTGCGCAGCAGCACCTCCCGGAAGATCAGCACCGGCACGAAGCCCTGGAAGAGGTGCCCCAGGCGGTCATAGGGGTTGCGGGCCAGGTGGAGCCACTGCCTGACCCAGTGGCCGGCCGGGACCTCGGCATAGGTCCAGTAGCCGCCCACCATCAGCACCAGGCAGTGGAGCGCAATGAGGATGGTGAGCAGGTTCGAGAGGGGGAAGCGCCGGTGGGTGGCGATCAGCGCAGGCACCCCAAGGAGCACCGGCAGGTTCTCCATGAACCAGGTGAAGCGGTCCGCTTTCGGCGCCCAGCCCAGCCCGACAAAGGCGAGGCCCACTGCGGCCAGGAGGAAGAGGGGGATTCGATCAGATGCGCGCACCATGCCCCATGGTCGGGGCGCTCCGGTCCGCTGTCATCAACAAAGGGACTTCCGGGGTTTCCGGGGAAGCCATCTGCGGTTCCGTTTTGTTCTTGAACACCTGCCCTATGCTGGAGCCCAGGAGGTCGCCATGCAGCTGGGCATCGCGGGGAAAGTGGCCATGGTGGCGGCGGGAAGCAAGGGACTGGGGCGGGCCGCCGCCCACGCGCTGGCGGCGGAGGGCTGCGCCGTCTCGATCTGCGGGCGGGGTGCTGAGGCGCTGGCCGCGACCAAGGCGGAGCTGGCTGCGCTGGGTGTGCCCGTGCTGGCCACGTCTGTGGATGTCACCTCGGCGGAGGATCTCGTCCGCTGGTACCAGGCCACTGAAGCAGAGCTGGGGCCGGTGGCGATCCTCATCACCAACACCGGCGGCCCCAAGGCGGCGGAGTTCGCCAACCTCACCGATGCCGACTGGTGCGCGGGGGTGGACTCCACCCTCCTGAACGTGGTGCGCATGACCCGCCTGGTGCTGCCGGGCATGCGGGCCCAGCAGTGGGGGCGCATCGTCCACATCACCAGCCTCGTTGCGAAGCAGCCCTATCCCCTGCTCACCATCAGCTCAACGCTGCGGGCGGGGCTCTCGGGCCTGACCCGCACCCTGGCGATGGAGACCGCCCGGGACGGCATCACGGTGAACGCCCTGCTGCCCGGCCACGTCATGACCGACCGGCAGCTCCACCTGGCGGAGGTGAAGGCCGCGGCCTCCGGCATCACCACGGAAGAGCACTTCGCCCGGCAGGCCGCGTCGATTCCGGTGGGCCGCATCGGCCGACCGGACGAGGTCGGCGCCGTGATCGCCTTCCTCTGCGGCCAGCCCGCGTCCTATCTCACCGGCCAGAGCCTGCTCGTCGATGGAGGCCTTGTCCAAGGCACCTTCTAACGAAAATCGCCGGCCCAGGGCCGACGATTTTCGCGGGTAGCGGCCCCTAATTCTTGATCGAACTCACGGTCTCGAAGTAGTGGGCGAAGGCGGCCATGCCGCCTCTGGCCTGCTCCCAGTCGTAGTTCTCGTTGGGCGCGTGGTAGCCGTGGCTGGGCAGGCTCAGGCCCAGGAAGAAGACCTGGCAGCCCAGGAGGTCCTCCATGGTCTTGACGGCGCCGATGCTGCCGCCTTCCCGAGTGAAGGAGCAGGGCGCGTCGAAGGCGAAGCGGTAGGCGTCCTTGATGGCTTCGGCGTAGGGGCCGGTGACGTGGCCGCTGAAGGGGGCCAGGCCATGCTCCTCGTGGAACTGGACGTCGGGGAAGTGCTTGGCCACAAAATTCCGGATGCGCTCGATGGTCTTCTGCTCATCCATGGCGGGCACCAGGCGGCAGCTGAGCTTCACCTCGGCCCGGGGCGGCACGGCGCTCTTGATGCCGGGGCCCGTGTAGCCGCCCACGACGCCGTGGACTTCCATGGTGGGCCGTCCCCAGACACGCTTCATGACCTTCAGCGGATCCTCGGTGCGCATGCCGGTGATCATGTGGTCCTTCTTGAACGTCTCGACGCTGAAGCCGGCATTGGCCCACTCCTCGAGCTCCTGCTTGCTCGGCTTGACCACCTCGTCGTAGAAACCGGGGATCTTCACCTTGCCGGTCTCGCCGTCCATCATGGCGGCCACCACCTTGATGAGCTCGGCCAGGGGGTTGCGGGCGGCGCCGCCCACCACGCCGCTGTGCAGGTCGTGGTCCGCGGTCTCCAGGGTGAGGCGGAAGCCCTTCAGGCCCCGCAGGCCCGCAGGGGTGCTGGGCTTGCCCCGGGTGATCCAGACCGTGTCGCTGACCACGATGGCGTCGGTCTTCAGGCGCGCCTGGTGCAGGTTGAGGCCGCTGGCGAAGCTGGGCGAGCCGATCTCCTCCTCGGTCTCCCAGAGGAAGTGGATGTTCAGGGGCACGCCAGCCCGGCGGGCCGCCAGGGCGCCGAAGAAGGCGGTGACAGCGGGCCCCTTGTCGTCGGTGCTGCCGCGGCCCCGGTAGGTGTCGCCGTCCACCACGAAGCTGAAGGGCTCCGCCGTCCACTCGGGCTCGTTGGCGGGCTGCACGTCCATGTGGTTGTAGACCGTGATCGTGGGGTGGCTGGGATCCTCCCCGAACCAGCCGTGGACGAAGGGATTGCCGCTGGTCTCCAGGATCTCGGCTTTTCCCCCGTGCCGCTCGAAGAGGGCCCGGGCCGCCTCGGCGCAGCGGCGGACATCCGCCTGGTGGGCCGGATCGGCGCTGACGGAGGGGATCTCCACCAGGGTCTTCAGCTCCTGTTCGAAGCTCTCGCGGTTCTCCGCGGCGAAGTGGGTCAGGGCGTCGCGAGTTAGCAGATTCGGATTCATGGGCGCTCCATTAGGGGAACCCATGATCCCACAGCTGCCCTTGCTGTCTAGACAAGGGCCCGGGCTGGCTGGGCACCCACGCTCGAAACCCGGTGATCGGGCTGCCCCGGGACTCCGATCGAAGGCGCCAGCAGGCGGGTCCCCCGCGCCGAGGTTTGGGGGTAGAGGGCGCTCAAAGTCAGAGGATATCTGGGGGAAATAATAAAAAATTTGGACAAATGGCCCAAAGCCCTGTCAGGACTGACCTTTGCCATTCGTTTCTACGACAAAACACATAGGCTATTCCGGCGTGGATGGCCGCGCCTGTGTGAGTCGATGATTCGTAAAATTTTCCCAGCCTTAGCGGTTTTCCTGGCCCTGCTCGTGGGTTGCCGGGAGTCTACCAGCCCGACGCCGACCTCCCCGACGCCCACGCCCGCCCCGACCATCAGCACCTTCAGCGCCACCCCCGCCGCCATCACCGCAGGCACCAGCGCTTCCCTGACGGCCACCTTCTCCGACGGCACCGGCACCATCGAACCTGGCGTGGGCTCAGTCTCGAGCGGGATCCCGGTCCCCGTCAGCCCGCTCACGACCACGACCTACACCCTGAAGGTGACCAGCACCTCGGGCTCCGTTCAGGCCACCACGACGGTGACGGTGGTGCCCGCGCCTCAGGCGCAGGAGCTGCGGGCTTCCACCACCACCCCTTTATATGGGGCCACCTTCACCCTGACCCCGGTCTATGCCGAAGGCACCGCCAGCCTGGATGGGGGGCTGACCTGTCCCGCCAGCGGCGTGGCGACCGAGCCCCTCCTCGCCCAGTGGTCGGGTCCCCGCACCTACACCCTGACCGTCACCAACAGCCTGGGGGCCACCTCGACGGTCGCCGCGACCGTGACCCCCCAGCGGGTGTCGCTGGGCCCGGTCACCCCGGCCGGGGGCACCCTGACCGTGAGTACCAGCACGGTGTTCAGCGCCACCGCAACGGGCGGCGCGACGAACCGGGTGGCCTGGTCCTCGACGGCGGGCACCTGGGCCGGTGCCACCTGGACCGCCCCCGCCACCGCCCAGGACGTGACCATCCTGGCCACCGCCGTGGACGATCCCACCCAGACCAGCGCCACCCGGGTGACGGTGGTGGACGCCCCGCTGGCGACCAGCCTGGTGGCAGAGGTGAATCCTGTTCTTTATGGGGGTGCGACCAGCCTCACGCCGACCTTCAGCCATGGGACGGGCGAGGTGGACCAGGGCCTCGGCACGGTGACGTCCGGGACGGCCTTCAGCTCCGGACCCCTGACTGCCGCCAGGACCTTCACGCTGACGGTGACCAATGCCGCCAGGACCCAGGCGACGACCTCCCTCCTCATCAACGTGACCCAGGTCCAGATGACGCCCCTGGGGGCCGCGCGAACCAAGCTCAGCCTGACCCGTTCGCTCGCGATCACGGGTGGGCAGGTGAGCGGGGCCCAGAACCTGGCCGTGGTCTGGTTAGTCAACGGCGTGGCCGGCGGGAACGCCACGGTGGGAACCATCAGCGCCATGGGCCTCTACACCGCGCCCGGACTCCTGCCCAACCCGGGGGGGGCGGTCACGCTCCGCTGCCAGTCCGTGGCCAACCCTGTCGTCTTTCGTGAGCTGCCCCTGACCCTGGTGCCGCTGCCCTTCATCGAGTCCTTCCTGATCGTCGATTTTTCTCCTCTGCGCTGATGGCGCAGCCACGTCCCCTCCCTCTTCCCCCGGAGCTCCCATGCAACCCACCCCGACACCCAACTCCCCCGGCCGGCTGACCGCGGCCGGGCGTCCTGAACCTTCCTCCTCCGGAGCTCCCATGCGACCCCTCCCGACACCCAACTCCTCCGACCGCCTGACCACGGCGGGGCGCCCTGAACCTGCCTCCACGGGAACGGCCCTGCGACCCGCCCCGACCTCCCTGGCCAGCCACCGGCAGGGCAACCGGGCCCTCCCCGTGGCCAGCCTGGTGCGGTGGTTCGGTCGGACCTGCCGGCAGGGCTTCGCCTTGCTGCTGGGGCTGCTCCTCTGCATGGGAGGGCTCGCCAGGGCCAGCGGGACGAGCAGTGCCCTGGTCACGTTCGCGGACCCCGTGACCGCGGTGACATTGCCCTACGGCAGCACTGTCTCCATGAAGGGGGTCTTCGCGACGGGCAATAACGCCACCATCAAGGACCAGAGCCTGACCACCATCTTCGACTCGGTGGTCTCCGGCACCACCTACACCACCGGCGGCCTGACTGCGAGCAAGACCTTTACCTTGACGGTCACCAACCCCGCCGATGACGCCGTCACCGCCAGCGTGGTCGTGACCATCACCCCGATCAGCGTGGGGGCTGTCACACCGGCTGCATCCTCTGTGACGGTCAGCACCACCAAGCAGTTCTCGACCACGGTCAGCGGCGGCATTTTGAACGCCTACACCTGGGCCGTGGATGGCGTTGTCGGCGGCAACAGCACCGTGGGCACCATCACCGTCGGCGGCCTGTACACCGCCCCGGCAGCAACGGGCGCCCACACGATCAAGGCGACCTCCACCGAGGACGCCACCCAGTTTGCCAGCACCACCGTGACGGTCGTCGCCGCGCCCGTGGCCACCAGCCTCGTGGCCTCGAACGCGAACCCCAAGTACGGGGAGACCTTCACCCTGACCCCGACCTTTGACGCCAGCACCGGCACCGGCACCATTGACTACAGCGTGTCCTGCCCCGCCAGCGGCGCCGCTTCGGCCGCCGTGTCCACCACCTGGGTCGGTGCGCGCACCTTCACCCTGTCGGTCACCAACGCCGCCGGGGATGCAGCCCACACCTCGGTGACCGTCACTGGCCAGACCGTGGTGGTGGCCGATGTGTCGCCAGCCACCAAGTATGTGACTGCCGGCTACAACACCACCTTCAGCTCCAGCGTCACCGGCGCCCAGGTCATCACCCTCGACTGGTCCGTGGATGGGATCCCCGGCGGCGACGCCATCGTGGGCACCATCACCTCCGGCGGCGTCTACACCGCGCCCGCCACGGCGGGAAGCCACATCATCACGGCCACCTCCCATGCCAAGACGGATGTGTACAAGACGGCCACGGCAAACGTGGTCCTCCTGCCCACCATGGGGACCGCCTTCACCCCCAGCGCCTCGACCGTGCCCTACGGTGGAACCACCACCTTCTCGGCCACCTTCAGCAACGGAACGGCCGTCATCACTGGCACAGATGGCACGAACGTGGTGGTCACCAGCGGGTTCAGCTGGACCAGCCCGGTCCTGCACAACAGCACCACCTACACCCTGACCGTTCAGAACCTGGCTGGCGACGGCCCCAGCTCCGCCGTGCTCGTCACGGTGACTGGTGTGACCGTGGAGCCCCTCAACGTGCCCAAGGACAAGGTAAGCCTCACCAAGACCCTGCAGTTCTCAGGTGGGGTCGTGTCCGGCACTTCGGACACCAGTGTGGTCTGGACGGTGAATGGAGTCACCGGTGGGAACGCCGAGCTGGGGACGTTCAACGCCACCACGCTCGTCTACTCCGCCCCTGCGGCCATGCCCTCCATGACGGCCCCAGCCACCGGCAGCACCGTGACCATCCGCTGCGCGTCGGTAGCCAATCCCGCCGTCTTCAAGGAGGTGACGCTCACGCTCTACGCCCTGCCCACGATCACGAGCTTCGAGCTGCTCTAGCGCAGCAGTTTTTCCGAAGCAACTGATCACGCTCCTTGCACTGTCCACGACCCCAAGCTTTGAGCTGAGCTAATGCAGCTTGAAGCTTGGGATCCTTCCCCAGGCACTTGAACCTCATGTCCCCTATCCCGTGCCTGCCCGCTCGCGGTCCTGCGGCTCCCCCCACCGGGGGAGTCCAGGCTGTGGTGCGGGTCGGCATTTTGTTCCTGGGATTGCTTCTGACCCTGGCCTCCATGGCCCACAGCCTCCCCTTCGGGGGAGTTTTCTTCCGGCTGCTGGACGGGGCCGCCACCACGACGGTTCCCTACGGCAGCACCGTGTCCATGAAGGGGGTCTTCGCCAATGGCACCGGCCTCATCAAGAACCAGGACCTGGCCACCACCTTCGACCCGGTGGTCTCTGGCACCACCTACACCACCCTTCCCCTGACCTCGAGCAAGACCTACACCCTGACGGTCTCCAACCCCGCGGGAGACTCCGTCACCGCCCACGTAGACGTGACCGTCACCCCGCTCAGCGTGGGGGTCACTCCGACCTCGGCAAGTGTGACGCTCAACACCCCGAAGCCGTTCACCGCGACGGTCACCAACTGCGCGGCAAGCGTGGCCAAGACCGTCACCTGGACCGTGGACGGGGTCCCCAATGGAAATAGCACCGTGGGCACCATCACTGCGGACGGCGTCTACACTGCCCCCGTCACCATGACCGCTCCCCCAGGCCACACGATCAGGGCGATCTCCACGGTGGATACCAGCCAGTCCGGCAGCGCCAGCGTGACGCTCGTCGCCGCCCCCACCACGCCGACCATTTCGGCCCCGGCCAACGTGACAGCCGCCACGGGCGGCTACGCGGCCAGCGTCAGCACCCAGTCGGGCAGCACCTACGCCTGGACGATCACCAACGGCACGATCAACACCGGCGCCACCACGAACGCCATCACCTTCACGGCGGGGGCCTCGGGCACCGTGGACCTGAGCTGCATCGTCACGAACCTGGCCGGAACGCCCTCCACGGCCGGGACCTTCAGCAGCAGCATCGTCGCCGCCCCCGTGGCGACCAGCCTGACGGCCTCCCCCCTGACGCCGACCTACGGCGCCACCTTCACCCTAACCCCGGTGTATTCGGCCGGGACGGGAACCCTCACCTACGCGGGCGGCAGCGTGACCTGCCCGGCGTCGGGCGTGGCCTCGGCGGCGATCACCGCCGACTGGGTGGGCGCGCGGATCTACACGCTGACCGTGACCAACGCGCTGGGGGCCGTGGCGACCAGGACGGTCACCGTGACGCCGGCCGCCCCCTTCGTCATCGACGCCTTCACCTCGAACCTGCCCCTGGTGACCTATGGCGGCTCCGCCACGCTGTCCTGGACCCTCAGCGGCCCCTCGCCCACGGCCCTGACCCTGGACGGCGCCAGCAGGTTGGGCAACCTCAGCGCCCTGGTGACGCCGCACAACCGGCAGACCTTCACCCTGACGGGCACCGCCGGCGGCAACATCGCCACCCAGACCCTCAAGGTCGGCGCCCAGGGCGTGGACCTCCTCGCGGGAAGTCCCGGCGGGCCTGGGACGGTGGATGGCACGGGTCAGGCCGCGCGGTTCGATCTGCCGTTCGGCGTGGCCATGGACGCGGCCGGGAGCCTCTATGTGGCGGACGCCAACAACCACACCATCCGCAAGATCAGCCCCTCCGGGGTGGTAAGCACCTTGGCGGGTCTGGCGGGGGCTTCGGGTTCTATCGACGGCACAGGCACAGAAGCCCGGTTCAACAATCCCCAAGGCGTGGCCGTGGACACGACTGGGAACGTCTACGTGGCGGACGTCAGTGCCCACACCATCCGGAAGATCACCCCGGCAGGTCTGGTGAGCAC
>CAIZZF010000026.1 GCA_903937385.1 uncultured Holophagaceae bacterium
GGGCCCGAGACCAGGCTGAAATCACGCCTCGAGGCAGGCCGGCTGCGGTCGGGCTACGCCCTCCCTACGCCGGCCTGCCTCGCACCTAGGGGGTCAGGAGTTTTGTCGCTAAGGGGGGTCAATAGTTTTGTCGGTTGACACTCCTCCCTGTGCCAATCCGATAGCGTCCACCTGGGTCGAACCCAAATCAATCGCAACCCTGTTACTGGCTGGCGTGCCCGTCGCACCCTGATCCAGGTTTCGCTGACCCTTTTGCAATTCCTCGACCCGGGACTTGAGCATTTGGATCCTGGCAGAGAGTAACTGGATCCTGGTCCTCCCTGCAGCCGTGTTCGCGGTCGCGCAGTTCAAACAGGCTGCAAGCTGGCTTTCCACCTGGGCCAACTGGTCCTGCACCACGCCTGACGAGCCCCTAGCTAAGGACTGACCGGCGTACCGAATAGGACCGATCCTCTGGATCATATGCCTCGCTTAGCCAAGAGTGGGTTGGCATGGGTGAAATGGTTTTGGTTGCTCCAGCGATAACTGGTGTGACAGGCCCTCGAAGCAGGGTCGGGAACTGACCGGAACGGCCCTGCCAGACGAAGAGCCCACGGCTCCTGAGCTCGCTCATGGTTCAAGTTCCACCGAGCCGGGCCAGGCTACTCCCGAGGCCAGCCAGGTTTCCGAAGGGTCCACGTCGTGTGGACTAGGCCTGCTTTCGGATGGCTTCCTGGACCTGGGCCAGCAGCTTCTCGGCGGATTCCGGTGCCTGGGTCGGCGCTGCCAGGAGCATTTTCCCAAGGCCGGACAGGGCATGCATGCCGCGCAGGAAACCCGAGCAGGCCCGGCAATACCGGAGGTGGACCCAGATGCCAATTCGCTTTGAGACGGGAAGTGCCCCTTCGGTGTATTCGGTGAGGTCCATCTGGACGTCGTGGCAGGAAGGCAGGAATTTCATGATCGACCTCCCGTGACATAAGTTTTTAGGCGAGCCTGGATCAGGAGCCTGGCTCGGTGTAGCCGCTGCCGGACCGTGCCGGCGGCGAGTTGGAGATGCACCGCAATGTCTTCCGTCTCCCAGTCCTCCAGGTCTTTCAGGATGAACACGATTCGTTGAGTGTCCGGTAACTCGTCCAGGGCTCGGGTGAGACATTCCCTCATCTCCTGGCCCTCGACGAGCACGTGGGCCTGGGCAGCCTCCTGCCATTCGGGCCGATGGTCGGGCTCCAGATGGTGTCCCCGGGCATCGAAGGGTCCCAGCTCCAGAGACTCGGAACGCTCCATGTCCTGGATCCTCACTCGGCTACGACGCACCATCAGTGCTGCATTCAGGCAGACCTTGTAGCCCCAACTGCTGAAGCGGCTGCGACCCTCGAACCTGGGCAGATCGCGGTGGATGCTGATGAGGGCATCCTGCAGAGCATCCTGCGTATCGGCGGTGTTGCCCAGGATGCGCTGGATGCCATTGTGGAATAGGGCAAGGTGGGGCGTGACGAGTGCGCCGAAAGCGTCAGAGTCGCCGCTTGCGGCTCTCTGGATCAGTTCAGATTCGGTGAGTGCGAGTTCCGGCATACAACTGCCAGTGTCCGTGGGGATCGAAGAGGGAGCAAGCGTTACTTCCCCCAACCGCATCCCCCAAGGCCATGTGACAGACCCCAGAAACCAACTCGGGATATCGATGCACCGGGTTGACCAGGCGAAAGGTCCCCAGACAGGGATGAGGACCTTGGTGTGCATGGGTCAGATAGGAGCTTGGAACCCGGCGATGGCCCCGACACGGTGAAGGTCCCGTAGCAGGTGCATCAGGGGACCCAGATCGGTAAGGCCCAGGGCCCGGGCTGATTCGGCCAGCGTCTGGGTGCCCGCCATGACCAGGAAGGCCGCCGTTGCCTGGGTCAGCTCCATCAGCCCCGGCTCTCCTTCCCGGCTTCTGTACGCGAGGAGGTAGGTCGGAGTAGCGACTGGGATGGGTGAAGCTTCGCTGGCCTTGTGCACGGCGTGCCGGTAGGCAACCACCTGAGTGGCTACCTCCAGGAGGATGCGATCCTCGAGTTCGGGATCGGCATGGATCTCCTCGGCAGTTGTCGTGTCTGGGAAATGGGCCACCAGGACCTCCAGAAGTTCGGCGTGGGCCAGTTCAAGTAGGAAGGGCCATCGGTCCTGGCCCCATTGTGTGGTTGCCAACCATCCCAGGAAGGCTGGTGCAATATCCCGGTAGTGGGAACTCTTAACTCTTCGAGCGTCGAGAAAGGCCTGGACGCATCCATCCCAGGCGTCTGCTTCCTCAAGAAGCGCCCTCAGGATAGGGAACGTGTCTTCCAATGGCTCGATCAGGCTCATCCGGGCCAGTTCGCGGTAGGTCATCAGGGCCGGCACCTGATCCCTGAAGGACTGCACATCGGCCTCAGCCAGCCCCTGCATCTGGGCCGGGAAACCAGGATCCGCCTCGAGTAAATTCTCGTCCCCGTCCAGAATCAGGGAAGCCATGGCCCGCTGGAGCCTAAGGGTTCGAGACTCAGACATGGCGGACCTCGCTTGGAAGCAGGACCGCGTCGTAGGCAAGTTGCAGGCGCGATCGTTCCGCCAGCAGCAGATTGAGATCTGGAATGTGATTGTCCCGTTCCAGGAGGACAGGAACGTGCCGACCAAGGCGTGCCAGAGTCCACTGCATCAACTCGATAACGGGTTCGATCACGTCGGCTCCGTGAGTATCGACGGTCAGGTTACCGAAGCGCTTGTGGCCTGCGATATGGAACTGCTTGACCCGATCCAAAGGCATCCGGGAGAGCCACTCTTTTGGGTCAAACCCGAAGTTCACGGAGTTGACGTAGACATTATTCACATCCAACAGCCAACCCACATCCGCTCCCTCGATCACTTCCGTAATGAAGTCGGCCTCCGCCATTTCAGGGACACCCAGTTCGGCATAGTAGGTGATGTTCTCCAGCAAGAGTGGAACCGGCAAGCGGGCCTGGAGGTCTTTGGCTCGGGCGATGGTATGGCGAACCGCCTCGCGGGTGAAGGGGATGGGCAACAGTTCGTGCAGGCAGTTGTCGTCCACTGTTGTGAAGCAAAGGTGCTCGGAGTGCCAGGGGGTTCCCGTGCGGATCAGAAATTGCTCCAGACCGCGAAGGTATTCCTGGTCCCAGGTGTCGAAGCCTCCCACGGACATGGCCAATCCGTGGGTGAGCACCGGGTCCCGATCGAGGATGGACCAGGCCAGCCGATTGAACCGGCCCCCATCTCCGACGACATTCTCAGGACAGGTCTCCCAGAAGGGGACGCCATGGCCTTCCAGCCCGGCAACCTGCTCAAGGTGGGGACGTCGAAGTCCCAATCCCACCCCCGTAAACCTGCCCTGAGTCATGTCGTTTCCCCTGGAAAACTACTTCTTGTCCGCGCCGCAGGAACCTTCCTTCTTGTCCTTGCCGCAGGAGCCATCCTTCTTATCCTTGCCGCAGGAACCGTCCTTCTTGGCCTTGCTGCTGGCCCCTTCTTTCTTGTGCTTCTTGACGTCCTTACTGCCACAGGTGCCCTTGCCGCAGCCACCGTCCTTGGCCTTGTCTTCCTTGGCCTTGGCGGGGGCCTTGGCTTCGTCCTTGCCTTCCTTGGCTCCGCAATCACCGGCCTGGGTGAAGGCGGCCTCGGCGCCGAAAGCCTGGACAGGCGTGGCACCGACGGTGGTCGAACCACCGGCCATCAGGGACCCGGCGGCAAAGAGAGTGGCAACACCGATCATCTTCGTGAACATGAATCCTCCGTGCGGTCAGAGCCGCATCAGGGGTCGCACTGCGACCCCAGTGATGCAGCAGACGAGGCCCTCTCGGACGATCCGATCAGTGCCAAAGTGCTGCTGTTAACAATTCGGTGCAGCCTCGGTGGCCATTGTTACATTTTTTTATTTTTATGAACCTGGCGCCTGGTAGCTGCGGGGTCACCCGGCGTCCCTGCTGTGCTCATGGGGCAGAGACCGATGGGGGGTCGAGGAACCCGAGTCCAGGCCTCCCTGCCTATATTTAGAGCCTTGATAGCGGCAGGCAACTGGAACCCGGAAGTAGATGGGCCTAATGCGAAGAGAAATGGTCGAATGAGCCAGAATGCTCATCCAACCATAGTTGTGCCCACCGCTGCTGGACGACATAGCCGTCCAGATAATCCTTCTCCCCATAAGTGAGCAGGACTTCATATTTCGGATTGGCAGTCTTCTTTCCATAGTGAAGCATCGCCATGAGCCGACGGTATCGGATCTCCTCATCCTCGCTCAGCGGAGGTACAGCCATGGCGAATAGACGACTTTCCAAATCGTCGGGCTGCTGCACGGGACCGCGCAGTCGTGCTTCGACCTCAGCCTGAAGCAGCGATTCCCTTAACTTCCTTTGCCTCATAAATTGAAACGGTAACCTCATGTAATCTCCTAGCGAATCTGGGTGGGCAAGCATTGGACCACCCGTTTCGTGCCCACCTTCAAAGGTGATAGCGATTGTCGGGGGTGGCCCCACCAGTGGCAAGAGCCACCCCCGAATGCTTTGCAGTTATTCGAAAAGCCTAGCTACAGCTTGGGATCCAGCGGTTACCAACCCACTCCTGGACCTTCTTCGGGACTGGGCGTCCGGCCATGGCCAGCACGCCTGCCGCCCTGGCTGCGCGTTCCCAGAGGGACCCGACACACAGAGGTAGGGTGAAGTCCTGAATGCGCAGGCCCTGCTCGGAGCAGTGCTTCAGCCCCAGCCAGAAGCGGATCCCGGGGAGGTCCTCGGGATACTGGAGGATGGTGGGGTACAGGTCCAGCGGCAGCGGCGCACGCACGCCCAGGCCTTCATAGAGGCAGGAATCGTCGTACTTCCCACCGAGCAGCCCAAGCGCCGCCAGATGCTCGGGAGAGATCCGAACCTCGTCGGGCTTCTCCTTCACCGGAGGAAGGAACGTGTTCTGGAACTCCATATGCTCCAAGTTGGAGCCCAACAACAAGGTCATCGCATAGGGCTCCACCGGGATCTGCTCCAAAGAGGTCGGGCAGGCTGCGAAACTGGTTGTGGAGGCCAGACTGAGGTCCGCCTCGGCCTGCGCCTCGAAGAGGGCTGCTTCCAGGGACGTGGGGTAGATCTTAAGGTTCCCGCCACGGTAGAGGGGCACCTGGATGAACTCCAGGTCGGTGCCCACAGCCAGATCCCGAATCAGGTAGCCCAGAGCGAGAACATTGCGCACATGATTCCGTGGACGCGCCATGGCGACCATTCCCTGTGGCGGCTGACACTGCTTTTCTAGCCAGGCGTTGTAGGGGCAGGCACTCCTCACTTGCTTGCCTTTGCGGAGCTTCTGCCAGGTTCGGCTATTTAAATCACGGGCCCGAGCCTGCATTGCATCGACATCCAGAGCCGTATACCGATACCCCAGCCGGGCCAATGCCTGATCAACGAGGCGGGCCAGGAGCGTCATGCTGCCATCAGGAGCAGGAAAGTTCTCGCCGAACTTCGCGAGCCCCATGCCTTGGAGATGGAAGTGAACCATCGTTTCAACATCATCGATGGACACATTCGCTGGAAGTTCGACCGCGAAAGCGGCCTCCAAAACAAAGTGGAAAATCCGGTCCGCCACGCGATAGGACAGAGCCCTCTTTTCAAGGAATTCAGGGTTTTCGACTCTTCCGACCTTTCCAAGGACGGTGGCGAGTTCCCCTTCTGTGCGCCCAACGTAGATTACGCCAGGGAGATTTGGGTTGGTGTTTTGGGTGTTCTGGTCCATTTGGACTCCTTTGGTGGTTTAGAAATCAACTGTTTCTAGCGGTGCTCGTGGTCTGACCTTTCCTTCGTTTCCTGAGTGCCCAGGCCAAACTGGGACTGGGCTTGACATCCGCTCTAGAGGTCACTTGGTGGTGCTCTTCCCTCGCTGCATGTCAGAGCCTGGAGGGCCTTCTCCCTCTTTCTTGCACTTCGCGGTGGTGCAACCGCCGTGTTCTTCTCTGTGCATGTCGTCACCTGTCGGACCCCCCCGCGAGGGAAGGGGGTCCGCCAGGTGGCGTGATATGGCCATCAAACCCACAACGTCCCTAACGCATCGATGGGTCGCACGCTCATCCGGGACCCTCGTAGCCGATGGCATGACAGGGGCGATTTCTCCCCTGGCGTGCCATCGGCGAGGGGCTCCGGCGCAGTACCCTTCATCCATGTGTTTTCGGTTCAGATGAGATCACTGAGTGTCGTGGAAGGGCCCATTCAGGTATGACGGATTGGTTCCTCGGCAAGAACAGACGGAGTGCCATAGTGGGCTTCGGTTCCGATGTCAGGAGGTGTGAAGGCTGCCTCACGTCAACAGACGTCGTCCCATTGCTAAGGCAGAGCAAAGGAAATGGAGCTAGGCTGGCTGCAACTTCTGAGCCCCATCTCATCGCCTTGTCTGCCAAATTGGCCCGTACTACTCAGCAAATAGTGATGCTTATTGGCCCATCTCAATCCAGGCAAGGCTCGACCATCTACGACGAACCCCTATGGGAGACTAGCGAGCGCCTGGTCAGGCATGTCGCAGAGCCATAGAGGGCCATGCTCTGCCTTACTATTCAAGCCCACCGTTCTCGCCGCCAAACGTGAAGTAAAGGGCACTCTCGGCCATGGCGCCCCAGGCCCATTTATTCCACCATTCCCTTGGAATCCGCATCGACCGACCATCACACTTCGAACAGAGCATTTCTCCGTGGCAGCCGTGGAAGGAAACCTCCCTGAGTCCAGGAATCCAATCCTTCGGGGCAGCCACGAGGAGGGGGATCGTGAACCCTTCCTCGGTGCGATACGGGCCAGGGTCGATGCCCAGCGTAATGATCCAGGCACTCGCATCAACCGGAAGGAAGGGCCCGGCCAGCGACCAGTAATTGTCCTTTCGCAGGCTAGAAGGCAGCCTGCTTCGCCTAAGGCCGCGCTTCGTTACCTCTTCCCAGTTAGCCAGAACGAATTCCCATGGAGCCAAGTGTGGCGGCAGGGAACTAATTGGTGGGACAAAGACAATCGTCTCGCCAGCCACCCCCGTTTTTTGGGGCATACCCCTATGCCTCCGCTGGTCCCAGTCGGAAGAGAGGGCCTTGATCTGCTCCTGGGTGGTGGCCAAGAAGATCTCAGGCAGGGTGTCCACGAGGTCTCTCGAAACTCTGGCTGAGGTCTGGTTTGAAGTTGAGGCCTGAGCAATTGCCTCGACTTCATGATTACTCTTTTCTGCTCCCGGCATCGCGATCGAGTCGGGATTTGCTCCGGGATCCACGGATTCCAAAGGCTCTTGGGTCCGCTCGGATTCCCTAGCCTCTTCCGGGTCGCCTTCCGGGCTTCCGTCCAGGTCGAGGTCCTCCACCGGGGAACGGGATTCCTCGGTCCTTTGGCCCGATGGCACGGATGGATCCTTCGCGGGCTCGACGTTGCTCCTCGCGCTGGTATAGGGAACCTTGGCTTTCATACGCTTCCTCCAGAAGGGCTAGCAAGTTGACGGATGGAACGACCTTTGGCGACTTCGGTCGCATTGGAATGGACGGCATCTCACGAGGCCGACTGAATGAAAGGGCAGCGTCAAAAGATTTACTTCCTGGTGCCTTCCGCTCGGCAGCAACGGCGGAGTCATGGTCCTGGATAGACCTGATATGCGGTTTCAGTTCCTTCCACTGGTATTTCTCGCCGAGGGTGCAGGCCTTCCACTTTTCACCCTCGATGCAATAGGAGACTCCCACCGTGTCTCCCTTTTTGTTCAGGAGGACGTCGATTCCATCCGCTGCCAGCCGTTCAGAGAAGTCCGAATAGAACAGGGGTGAGCCCTCAACTGGCCACAGTGCGTCCAATCTCGCCCTCGCGAGTTCCTTCTTGGTGGGCAACCTCCGATCCTCCATCTCCTTCTCAGATCGCGTTTTCCTAGGTCCCTTCCCTGCCCTCCCTGGGCCAACGGGTATTACCTCAGGCACACTGCTCGTGAGTTCGCGGAGGCCATATTTTTTCTCAACCCTTCGGCAAACAGCCTGTGAAATGGCGCAGTCACGGAATACGTCGCGGAGCAGACTGCCATCGTTTCCGACCCGACAAAAAACGGGATGAACATGGTCGTGACCTTGATCCAGATGACGGATGGTCAGGAATGAATGCTTATCCCTTTCGAGACCATGAGCACTGATGAATTCATCATTGATGTCCTTCCATTTCCCATCTACAGACTCACTATTGCCGATCGCGAGGCTCCAGTGACGAAATGGGGAGACGACATCCGGTCGAAGGTCGCAATTGACTGACAGCAATTCTGCGAGGTATTTCACGCAATCTGGGGTATCGATCGTCGGTGGTAACAGAGCCAGGATGTCCGGAGAGGCATCGACAATCTCGGCGTTCCGGCCCACCAGAAGGTAGAACAGCGCTTTCTCCAGGCTCCGGACCTTAATTTTTTTGCTGATCATGCTGGATCTCCCGCCGTAAACCTTCTACAGCCGTGAGCAGCGCATTCAGAAGTGGTTCGACAGCAGACTCGACAGGGAATCCACGGTGCAACATCTGGAGCAACTGGTTCAGGTTGATGGCCAGTCGACGGATCTCCGTCAGGACCAGACGGTCACCAACAGGGGGCGGAATCGATTCGATCGCGCTCCTTAGCACCCCGGCCAGCGTGCACCCATGGATCAGAGATAGCCCGAGGATGCGTTCATATTCGGCGGAGGATACGGGGAGGACGATCCGGCGATTCCGAAGATCAGCCGGATCCTTCCGGGGCCGGGGATTGGCCGTGGGGATGTAGAACTCAATGGGATGCGGCGTGGAGGACATGGGCGCCTCGGGGACAGAAATCATGAAGGTGGCCAATGGGGAGAGAGCAGGCATCAGGGAGAAGGACAACCAGCAGGGGTCCAGGGGCGGAGCCCCTGGCGAGTGACGCGAACTGCACATCGACGCGAGCCCCTTGGGGCGACCGGAGTATGTGCAGGTTCGCCTCGCTCGCAGTAGTTGATTTTCATGCCCAATCGTTGAGCGTGATTTCCTATTCGGTTCATAGCCAGAACTACTTGAGCCTGCTACAGACATTATTCGCGTTAGGAATAGCTCTAGTAATTTATAGTAAGTAGGCAACATCCGGGGTTCGCAAAGGACTTAGGAGGTAATGAAGACGAAAATAATTTGGATATGCCAGATATGCAAGACTTGGGTCATGTGACGATCATCCGAACACTTTGACCCGGCTAAATGACAGAGCCAGGCCTACATCCCTAATATTCGTCCACATGTTTGATAATTGTGATCCATCAAAGGAGATCACATGCGCTTCCAGCCGACCCCCGAATCCAAGAAGATGAAGGTCATCCGTGTTCGGATCCCCGAGGTCCTTGAGAAGAAGTACCAGGCCAGCGCCAAAGATGAAGGGATGGACATCCAAGCCCTCTACCGGCAGGCCCTGGAGTTCGCCGCAACCGATGAACCGTCGCTAATTGAACAGCCTGTAGAGGCTGTTTCAAAAAAGGCTAAGAAAAAGGCCGCGATCTAAGCCTGGCTAGGCCTCTAGAACATCCTGATACCTCGATATGGGTCAGGATGCCTCGTTGTGCCTTCTCGATCGGATAGCACCCTGTAACGATTCGTTACCTTCCCCGGCTAAAACTGATGCCGGCGAAGGTCCTCGCCGTTGTCGCGCCTGCGGTCGATAGAGGTTCACAGATGAGCCCTGACTTGAACACCTCCCCCGGTCTGGGAGCAACCCGCAACGAAAGACACAACTCAACTGCCCCGCATCAAGGCAGGTGGGAGCACCGTGTTCGACTGCTAATCTCTATAGATCCTAGCTATCGGCAACTGGCCACACCGTTCTACCGCCAGGTCCCCGGTTCTAGGTCGTCATGAGGGAGTCGCACCCGTATGCTCAGCACGATTCTGCCAGGCACCCAGGTCCAGGCACGCGGCCTGGCTTGGGAGGTGGTGCACTCGGAACCGGCTGGCGGTGAGCACCGTTACCGTCTGAGGTGCACGGATGGCGACCTTCGAGGCATGGAGCTTGACCTCCTTTATCCCTTCGAGGAGATCACCCCCATCGTTACTGAATTGGACCCAAAACGGGCTGGTCGGCTTGCCCAGTGGCGGCTCTATCACGAGGCCTTCCTTTTGGAGCAGGCCCTCGGGCCCTCCGCGCTGCTGGCTGTGCAACCTGGGCGCTTGGATATTGCTCCTTACCAGCTCGTTCCCGTGATGCGGGCGATCCGCATGAGTCGTCCCCGATTGCTGCTCGCGGATGGTGTCGGACTCGGCAAGACGGTTGAAGCTGGCCTAGTCATCGCTGAACTCATCGCGAGGCGTCGGGCCCACCGAATCCTCATCGTGTCCCCAGCCGGGCCCCTGCTCGAACAGTGGCGAGGCGAGATGCGAGATCGGTTCGGGCTTCGGTTTGATACCGTGTGCAGCTCCGGGGAACTCCAGGAGCGTCGAAGGTCCCTGGTGCTGGGCGCGAATCCCTTCGACCACCTGTCCTTCTGCCTGACCTCGATCGACTTCGCCAAGCAGGAGAAGGTTCTCCAGGAACTGGAACGTACTGTTTGGGATCTCGTGATCATCGACGAGGCCCATCACTGCGTCAGCCTGGGTTCCGGCGGTGACTGGGAAGACTCCCAACGCAGGCGTCTGGCCGAGGTCCTGGCGAAGCAGACCGACGGCCTCCTTCTGCTGACTGCCACGCCACATGACGGGTTCGATGCCCACTTTGCCTCAGTCATGGAGTTGCTCGATCCCAGCCTCGTGGATGGTCGTGGCGGACTCCGTGGTGAGCGATACCGCCAGCACGTGGTGCGTCGCTTGAAGCAGCACATCAAGGACCCAGAGACGGGCGCTCCCCTGTTCAAGGATCGCCAGGTCTTCCCCTGCCCGGTGAGCTACTCACCGGAATCTCATCCGCTTTTTGCGGCCATGCAACAGGCCCTGATGGCAGCCATCGCGCCGCGCCTGAAGCAGGCCGTGCGCCAGCAGAAGTTCGGCGAAGTTCTGGCCTTCGTATCGCTGCTGAAGCGGTCCGTCTCAACAGCCGCTGCCTGCCACAAAACCCTAAGCGTGATCCGGGACCGGTACGCGGAAATGGTGGCTCGGGGAGAATCTGAAACAGAGACCCGTCGTCAGCGCCTCAAGACCCTGAAGGATTACCAGCGGAGGCTTGAGCGGTTCGGTGCCTTGTCCTTCGAAGAGGAACAGGATCAAGCCTTCCTGGAGGCCGAGGACATGGCCTCGGACCTGCTCTCCAATGGCCTGGAAGAGTTTGCGCTCAAGATCGACGAGATCCAGCGGACCCAGCGTCGCCACCGCGAGCAGGGCAAGCGCATCCAGACCACGCGGGATGCCCTCGATGCGCTTGTGACCCTGGCCGAAGAAGCCCTCCCGCAGGATCCCAAGCTGAGCGCCGTTCTCGACCAGGTCCAGGCCATCCGGCAGGCCAAGCCCGTGGCCAACATCCTGGTCTATACCGAGTACACGGACAGCCAGGATTCGCTCGTGGCCTACTTGAAGCCTGCCCTGGCACAGGGCTCCCTTTCAGGTGAAGTCTTGGCCATCAGTGGCAGTGATTCTGAAGCGGTCCGAACCTCCATCACGGAGCGATTCAAGACCCACGATGGCATCGTCCTGGTCAGTACCGATGCCACCTCCGAGGGCCTGAACTTGCACGCTCGGTGCCACCACCTGATCCACTTGGAACTTCCCTATAACCCGAATCGGCTGGAGCAGCGGAACGGACGCATCGATCGATACGGGCAGAAAGAAACCCCTGTGGTGCGCTACCTGTATCTCGCCGGGTCGTTCGAAGAGCGCCTGCTGATGCGACTGGTGGCCAAGTTCGAGCGCCAACGGGCGAGGCTCACCTTCGTCCCCAATACCCTCGGCGGGATGACAACGGACGATGCCCAGACCGTGCGCCTGCTTGAAGGCCTCTCCGAGGAGGAGAACTGCCTCTTCAAGACCGCCCCGAGGGAGATCCGGCTGGTCGAGGAAGAGCCTGAGGACACCACCACGCCTGCCTACCAGGAGTTGCTGGCCGAGGTGGAAAGAGCCATGACTGGGTTCGAACAGAAGGCCAAGTCCCATGCCTGGCTCGGGGACATTGGATTGAACGCGGAGGCCCGATTCGTCGCCGATGCCGGGAAGGCCCTGGAGGAAGGTGCGCGACTCAGCGATGTAGACCTTCTGAAATTCGTATGTGCGGCCCTGGAGGCAGACTCCCAGGTTGGCTCTATCCAAAATGGGACGGATGGCACCGTCGAGCTTCGGCTACCCCCCTCCTGGAATCACGACCTCAAAGAGGTCCCCGGTTATGACGCCAGTGGCCCCACGATGCTGCTCACTTCGGACCGCGCCCGGACCCAGGACGAGCGTGAGCGACGCCTGGGTTTCCTCGGGCGAGCCCACCCAATAGTGCGCCGCGCCCTGTCAAGGGTGAGAAACATCCGGTTCGGTGATGCGAACGCCTGGCTGGACCGCCGCGTGAGCGCTCTGGAACTCCCCATTCCGGAACCGGCCCTGCTCTGCACCTACCTTGGAGCCATCGAAAGTCCCCGTGGCCATGAATACGAGCGGGTCCTCGCCGTCCAAATCGAGCGCAGCGGGCGATGCACGGTCTATGACCATCCAGACCAATGGCTTCGGCTGGTGGACAGCGGTCGAGCCATCTCCCCAAAGGACCTATGGGAGGGACACTTCGAGTCCTGGGCCCAGGACTGGTCGGATGCACCAAAGGCAGCGGCCATGGAAACCTTCAACCGGATTGCAGAACCGTGGTACTCCGAGGTGGCTCGTATCTCAGAGGATGAATACCGGGAACTGGAGGCCTGGTTGCGTACCCGAGTCGAGGCCATCTGCGGCCCCATTCGCCAGGCCCAGCAGGGCCTGTTCGAGGAAGCGACTGAACTGCCCCGGTGGGCTGTGCTGAGTGATCCCATGGAACGGCTCGCGGCCTTCGCCACAGACGGTAAGAACCCGGTCAGTGGCCGTCGGGAGGCCGATGGGATCATCCGCCTGTTCCGTCGGCGCGAAAAGGATCTGTTCCCCCACCGTGAGGCCCGCACCCTGCCCCCCTTCCCTTTGGGGTTGTTGATGCTCATGCCGGAAGGGGGGCGCTGAGATGGCACTGAATCTCCGCGACTGCACCTTCTTCGGTCCAGCCCTCCCCGAGCCTTTCGTCCTCGCCCAACTGGAAACGGAACTTGCCCGCCGGTCCCCGCTCCCCAAGAACACGGGGGAGGAAGGTCGGGCCCTCCAAGAGGCCTGGGATGCCTTCCGCAGGAAGTTGAGAGCCCTGGGTGAACAGGGTGGGGATTGGCGCGTGTTCAACCACGTGCTGGAGCCCTTGGCGGTCCACTTCGGCTACACCTCCTGGGAAGCCCACGACACAGTGGTGACCCGCGAAGGCGCCGAAGACGGTGGCTACCTCCTGAAGACGCCTGACGGCAAGAGGCTGAGGGCCTGGGCCACTGCTCTGGGCACGGATTTAGATGCCCCGAATCGTCGAGGGCGAGCCTACCGTTTCAGTCCCTCCAGGGTGGCCCAGCGCGTTCTGCTGGCCAGCGGGGAACGTGTCGGCCTCCTGACGGATGGCGAGGAACTGCGCCTCCTGATCTGCGATCCGGCCCGTCCCGATAGTCACATCTCCGTGTCATTGAGCCGATCCGGTGGGTGGCGAGAGGCTCGCAACGCCCCAGATTCCTACCGACTGTTCCGAGCCCTGGCTTCGCCTGTAGGCGTGGCCGCCATTCCTGACCTGACCGACGCCGCTCGATTGGCCCAGAGCCAGGTTACGAAGAAGCTGCGGGTGCAGGCCCGAAAGGCCATTGAGGGCTTCATCCAGGAAGTCATGAACAACCCTTCCAATCGGGAGGCTCTCGCATCAGCAGGCCCCACGGACCAGCTTGCGAAGGTGATGTGGCGTGAGGGCCTGATCTTGGTCTATCGCCTGCTCTTCGTCTTCAAGCTGGAATCGTCTGCCGATCCGGCGAGGGCCTTCAGCTTCGCGGCCACCAGCCTCTGGCGGAACACCTACTCACCCAATACCGCCATGGCGCCGATCGTCCGCAAGGTGATCGACCAGGGGGCCGACAGCGGCGGTTTCCTGGAAAGCGGGCTTCGCGCCCTGTGGCGCATGTTCTCAGCGGGCATGAGTTCCAGCGAACTAGAGATCAAGGCCCTCGGGGGCATGCTCTTCGGGGAAGGAGCCACGCCGCTATTGGATCGGTTGAGTTGGGGCGAGCCTGCCGTCGCCCAGCTTCTGGATGCCCTCCTCTGGACACCAGGGGATGGGCGGATAGAGCGGGAGCGCGTGCATTACGGTGCGCTCGATGTGGAAGATTTGGGCCGAGTCTATGAGGCCCTGCTTGAACTGGAACCAGGCATCACCACCGAACCCATGTGTCGCTTACGCCGGGCCAAGCTGGAAGTGGTTGTGCCCAGGACCCAGGGCAATGCCTATCGTGCCAATGTGCCGCAGGAGGAAACGGAAGCGGATGTCACTGAAGACGAGGAAGAGGATCAGGGGGATGAAGAAACCCCAACCCCCCGAGGCGCCACCAGGGTTGTGTTTATCGAGGACATCCCCGCAAACCGGTTCTTCCTCCGCGTGGGACTTGGCCGTAAATCGACCGGCAGCTACTACACGCCCCATCCCTTCGTCCGCTTCCTGGTGCAGGAAACCCTGGGGCCCCAGCTTCTGGAACGCAGCCCTAAGGAAGATCCACAGCCCGAAAGGATCCTGGGGCTGAAGGTCATCGACCCTGCCATGGGCAGCGGCCACTTCTTGGTCGAGGCCTGCCGGTACCTGGGAGAGGCCCTCTATGAAGCCTGCCGCCTCTGCGATGAACTGGCCGTTCAGGCCGAGGATCAGGCAGCTAATGAATCTGGAGATGAACGCGACAAATTTCTGACCTATGCCCTCCAACTTAGAAAGCGGGTTCAGGATCTACCCGATCCGGACGATGAGTTGATGGCCTACCTTCCGAGCCGAGTGGCGGAGGGTGAGGCGAGCGGATTGTCCCAGAAGAAGGCAGAAGCCTTGTGCCGACGCCTAGTGGCGGTTCACTGCCTTTACGGGGTAGACAAGAACCCTCTGGCAGTCGAACTTGCCAAGCTCTCCCTCTGGCTCGAAAGTTACGCCGAAGGATGGCCCCTGACATTTATGGATCATCGACTCATCTGCGGCGATTCACTTACTGGGCCCTTCTTCGAGCACCTGCTTACTTTCCCCAAGGGTGGAGAGAAGCTCGATGGGCTTTTCGCACAAGGGCTAACCACCCAACTTCGAGAAACACTCACTGCTGCCATGGTCCACGTACATGACCTTGAGGCTAGTGTGGGCAAAGATGTAGCGGATCTTGAGCACAAACATTTCGCCAAGGAGCAACTGGACCTCACCTTAACTCCTCTGAAGCTTCTCGCCGCTGCCTGGAGTGGTGGGGCCATGCTCGGCGACGGATGTGATGACGAAGGTTACCAAGCACTGGCACAAGCTGTTGGGATGGCAGAGGACCTGAACCATGTAATTAGCCTGCGACCGAGGCTCCGAGAAATGGTGGATGTGGGACAAGAGGGCGTCCCTTTCGATTTGGCCTTCCCTGAGGTTTTCTTTTCTACGGAAAGAAGGCGAGGATTTGATGCAGTACTCGGGAACCCGCCATGGGATCGCCTTAGGCCCTTTGAAAAGGAGTTTTTTGCAGGTTTTGATATCGGGATCTTGGATGCCAGAAATGCTCGGGCACGATCTTCAGTAGTGAGTGCCCTGCTTGCCAGTGAAGAAATTAAAAATGGGTTTGAGACTTACAAAGCCGAGTTCCAAAGACTCGCGGCTGTGCATGGCACCCTATACCCTCATGCACACGTTGAGATCGAGGGCATCAATGCTGGTAGGGGCAATGCAGATGCCTACATTCTCTTTGGATTGCGAGCACTTCAACTCACCTGTGCGCATGGGCTCGTTGGGCTAGTCCTACCCTCTGCATTCCATGCAAATGAGGGCGCAACTGGTTTGCGTCAACAGTATCTTAAACATGCTGTCCTGCATTGTTGTTTTTCATTTGAAAATCGAAAAAAACTATTCGAAATCGATTCGCGCTTCAAATTCGCCGTTGTCGTTCTTGGGGCAAAGGACAGTAGTGATGTGACGCCCCAACGCCCCTTCCTGGTCCGCTTCTATCTTCAAGACGCGGGCTGGCTGTTTGCCCAAGAAGGTGCACTGTCTTACGACCAATCACTCGTAGCGGCGACAGGTGGGAGCCACCTTTCCTTCGTCGAGTTAAAGACACCTGCTGACCTTGCTATCGCGCAGGTATGTCACGCGACAGGTATCACCTTTGGGAAGGCCTGCTCTTCGCAATCTCTACGTTTTAGCGTCCAAGCGGATGTCACTCGTGACTCGTGGCGATTTGTGGAATGGAATGATCGTGACGAGACGACACTCCCTTTGGATGAGGGCAAGACTCTTCATCAATTTACAGACCGTTGGCTATGGCCACCCAGGTTTGGGGTTCCACTCCAGCGTATGAGGGAGAAGCGTGATTGGCTCGATCGTGTTCGATTTTTCCGAGTGGCATTCCGTGGCATCGCAAGCTCGACTAACGAGAGAACTTCAATCTTCTGCATGTTGCCGCCAGGCTCGATCGTAGCCAACAGCGCACCAGTTGATGCTGCTCCTGCGGAAAGGACCAACGCCAGTGCATTGATTATTGTTGGTGTTATGAACTCTTTTATATCCGACTGGTGCCTACGAATCAGGGCTTCGGCAAACGTCAATCAATTCATCCTGAACGGCGTTCCGTTACCAAAATTTTCACCTTTGATTGCATGTTTTTTAGCACACTCGTCGCTTCGCCTGACATGCAATCACGGCGGGTACGCTTCCCTTTGGGCAGAACAACTCAATAACATTTGGCGAGAGGCTGGGCCAATGCATTCCTGGCCGGTGTTAGAGAGTGGCGAGGAGCGTTGGGCTGTGCGCGCTGCAATCGACGCAGTAGTGGTAGATGCCTATGGCCTTGACCGCGAACAGTATGTCCATGCACTTTCAAGTTTCAGTCACAGGAGCTACACGCAGGCTCCAGAACTTTGCCTTGCAACTTTCGACGAGTTAAAAAAATTGGGCCTCGAAGCCTTCACCAAGAAGCATGATCCCTACTGGGACATTCCCCTCAACGAGAACCTACCTGAGCCCGCCATCGACCTTCCCGTCCTTGGCGAGGAGTTGGACTCGCAAGCCCGGCTAGGCCCATTGTTCGATGGCATTCAAGAGGTCGTGACAGAAGGAAGACCTTCCGCTCGCAGACCCATCCAGAATGCGATCAACCCTGATGTCTTTGACCTTCTTGTCCGCCTCATCCAAGAACGCGGAGAGATCACTTCCGGCGATGCCCAAACGGCAACCGGCCTCGATGCCACAGGTGTCAGACCACTCCTTCGTCAGCTTGTGGATGAGGGGCATGCCGTGGTTGAGGGCCAGCGCCGGGGCACCAGATACCGTCGAGCCTGAGAAATCCAGCCCTTCAGGGAATTGGTCACCTTTTGTCACATCATGGACATTAAGGTTAGTTATGGAATCATGGAGGTTGAATCCTCCCTGCATGAAGCCATTGATCTGATTCCTCCGGAGCCGGTATGTCTCTGAACCCCATCACCGTCGTAGACCAGGTGCTTGAGGAATACCGCAGCTACATCTCCACGGAATTTCAGGCCCGCGACCCCCAGCTCCGGGCCGCCCTGGAGGCCGCCCTCGGCGAGGCTGGCTTTCTTGCCCAGGAACCTTTCTTTCAGGCGCACCGGGCCTTCCGCCCCGGCCAGCGGTGGCGGGATCTGGGTCTGGATGCCCGGCTGGCCCAGGTCATGGAAGCCCGGAGCGGGAGCCCCACCGCCTACCTCCACCAGAGCGAAGCCCTCACCCATCTGCTGGGCCCCGAGGCCGGGCCCCTGGTGGTCACTACGGGAACAGGTAGCGGCAAGACTGAGTGCTTCCTCCTTCCGGTCATCCAGAACGCCATCGAGGACTCGGTCAAGTTCCAGCGTTCGGGCGTGACGGCATTGTTGGTCTATCCCATGAACGCCCTGGCGAATGACCAGGAAGAGCGCATCCGGCAGTATCTGGAGGAGTCTGGCCATACCCATGTGAAGGTGGCCCGGTACGACCGTTCCACCAAGGATGATGAGCGGCAGCGCCTCCGCCAGAACCCGCCCCACATCCTGCTGACCAACTACATGATGCTTGAATACCTGCTGGTGCGCCCCGCCGACCGGGACGCCCTGTTCGCGAACCATCGCTGTCGCTTCGTGGTTCTGGACGAGGTGCATACCTACCGGGGCGGCCTGGGCGCCAACATCGCCCTCTTGTTCCGTCGCCTCCTGGCCCACCTCCGCAAAGCACGGCAGGACTGGGCCGCAGATAACCGGAGTGATCGGCGCAGGTTCCCCGAAGTGTTGCCCGTGGCCACCTCCGCCACGATCAAGAGCCTGGATGAGGCCAACTATTCGGCAGAGGAGATTCAGCGGCTTCGGGTGGAAGCGGTGCAGGAGTTCCTCGGGAAGCTGACCGGCATCCAATCAATCCGGTTCAAGGTGATCGGGGAGCAGTTGTGCGACCTGACTACACCGCCTGAAGCGAGATGGCCAGCAGCCCCCGTCGCAGATGTCACCCTCTCCCTGGGGGACGAGGCTGGCCTTCGGGCTACCCTTGCCCAGCTTGTGGGCAGCAGTCCTGAAAAGACCCTGGACGCACTCGTCCGCGAGGCTGGCGTGCTCTGGCACCTGAATGGCCTATTGGCCCGTCGGCCCATGTCCGTGAGCCAAATCGCCGAGCGCATTCGGGCCGAGGTGCCACAGCGTGCTGGCACCGACCTGGAGGCCATCCGGAAGGAAGTCACCACTGCCCTGGTGGTCGGTGCGGCGCTCCCGGAGGCCATGCCTGGAGGGCTGCGCCTCCGCGTGCACCGTTTCATCCGGGGTGGGTGGCGTTTCACACGATGCGTGGACCCTGGGTGCGGTCGCCTCTACCCGATGGGCGAGGAGCACTGCGAATGCGGACATGTGGCCGCGCCGTTGTATCTCTGCCGCTCCTGTGGTGCGGATACCCTTCGATTCATAACGGGTGACAATGGCCCAGGGGAAGATGTCCTTCGGCCAAATGCCAACCGTCACAACGAGAATGAGTGGTTGCTCTATGACCGCAGCCGTCAGGAGCCCGAAGAGGAAGAAGAAGGGCTAGTCGGGGTCGAACAGCAGATGCGTGGGAGGCAGGTTCTGGAAGGCAGTTTTGATCCAGTAGAGTGCCTGTTCTCGCCTACCGAAACCGACTATGCCATGCGGGTGGTGTTGGCACCTGCTAGGAACCGTTGCCTTGTGTGTGGAGGCACGGCTGGCGCACGGGATGTCATCACGCCGGTATCGCTGGGGACTTCTGCAGCCGTCCGGGTGATCGCTGAAGGACTGGTAGAAGGACTTGCAGAGCAAAACCATGGCCGCCCAGGCCACGATGGCAAAGAGCGGCTGCTGGTTTTCTCGGACAGCCGTCAGGACGCCGCCCACCAGGCGCGATTCATCACCTATTCAGGCCGCTACGACCGAATGCGCCGCAGGGTGGTGCAGGCCCTGCGGCAGTTGCCCAATCGCCGTGGAACCTTGGATGAGACCCTGACTCGGCTGGTGGCTCTTGGCGTGGAACGAGGGGACAACCCTCACTGTCAGGGGTTCGACAACGCTGCCTACCTTCCGAGCAATGTCCAGGCTAAGGCCCGAGCATGGGAAGAGGCCCCCCTTCTCGATGACCTCGCAGTCAGTACCGGCTACCGCGCCTCTCTGTTCAACCTTGGGCTTGTCGGTGTTCGCTACGAGCATCTGGATGCCTATGTGGCAGAACAGGGACAAGCCCTCGCGGATGCCTTGGGGATTACGACTCACCAGCTCCGATTCCTCAGCCGATGCCTGCTGGAAGAGATGCGCCGTCGTTCCGCCATCTCGCGCCCGATGATTTCCTTCCACCCCGGCAGTCCGAACTGCTCTGAGGAGTTCAAGGCACCGGCTGACTGGGAGCGACGTATCAAGACGCCGAATGGATATGCCTGTGATCTTGAAGGCAATCCTGTCGGTTCCATCGATAGAAGCGAAGTGCCCGATGGCATCACACACCTGAACATCTTGCGTCGACCCAGGGCCGGTGGGCGAGGACCGAGTCTCGAACGGCTTTTCCGTCATCTGATGGAACGCATGGGTGGCGCTGAGGCCACGGAGGAAGGGCTGCTTGGTGTGCTCGCATTCCTCACTCGGGGGCCCCGTCTTCTGCGGTCAAATGCACTGCATGGGTTCAGGCGTCCCCGGAACCTGCTTCAAATTAATGCGGACACCGTGCTGCTTGAATTGATCGCCCCCACGGATCGCTATCGCTGCTCGATCTGCAATGTCCGGATGCCGTGGGTGGTGGATGGCAGCCCGTGCCCGAAGTGCCGTGGCAGCCTTCAGCCCTGGGCGGACGAGGAAGTCAGTCGGAACCGATACGTCCAGCGCATTCTGAACCCCGACATCATGGCCTTGGTGGCTGGAGAGCATACCGCCCAGATCACCGGAGATGACCGGAACGAATTGGAGGCCAAGTTCAAGGCGCCACCACCGGGTGGCCCGACGGGGAGGGGCGAGGCGGGCCTTCGGTCCACGATCAATGTACTGGCGTGTTCGCCGACCCTTGAGATGGGTATCGATGTGGGTGGGCTGGATGCCGTGGTGATGAGAAACATCCCACCGCGCCCCGACAACTACGCCCAGCGTGGGGGCCGCGCAGGGCGCCGCACTCGGGTTGGCATCGTTCTCGGCTATGCCCGTAGCACTCCGCACGATGGCTACTTCTTTGATAAACCAGCAGAAATGATCGCCGGGGAAGTCCCTGCTCCAGGCGTGGGCCTGGGTAACCGGGATGTGGTCCTACGCCACCTTCACGCCATGGCCTTTGGATCTGCGGACCCTGGGCTTGCCGGGCGGATGGGTGACTACATCAACATCCAGGGGCAGATTGATGAGGCAAAGATGGAGGGCCTGATTGAGTCCGTTCGGGCCCAGTTTCCCCATGCCATCGACCTGGCACTAGATGCCTGGGGCGAAGATGTTCTTGGACCTGCGGGCCTCGGATCACGAGAGGCCCTGGAAAGGGTATTGGAACTACTGCCTGCTCGAATCCGGGACCTCTTCGACCGGGTGAGGATCCAGATCGTGAAACTCCAGGAGACCATTGACCGCTGGAACGAATTGGGCCGAGGCGACCGTTCGGCCATCCACGCCCAGGACCTCAAGCGGCGCCTTCTTGGATTACGTGATGACCGGAATGCGGGGGATGCGGACGACCGAAGCAGTGGGCACCCGATGCGCCGCTTCGCCGAGTTCGGGATCCTTCCTGGATATGAGTTCCCGACTCAGCCCAGCACCCTCAGGTTGCTGAACGACGAGCACGAAGAAGACCCCCTCACGGTGGCAAGGAGATTCGGCTTGGCTCAGTTCCAGCCCGAAGCTCTTGTCCATGCTCGCGGCCACCGCTGGCGCGTTGTGGGACTGGACCTGTCCTCACCATGGAATCCGAAGTCTCAGGAACCTGATTGGGTATATGTGCGGTGCAGGCGTTGCACCCTTAAATTCGACGCCCAATCGCCTGCCTGCCCGCGATGTGGTTCCGAGGAGGTCCTTGATGGACAGCGCGGAGGATATCCGGGTTACGAATACGGAGGCTTCCTGGCTACCAGGCAGGACACACCCGTATTGGAAGAGGAGGATCGCTTCTCCATCGCTTCTCTGGTGAGTTGCCACCCCCAGAGAAACGGGCGGGTAACCGCCCGATACCGGCTTGTCTCTGGGTGGGTTGCCGAGCTTCGAACCGCCGAGACCGTCCGCTGGGTCAATGAGTGGAAAGCACCTGCGGAAGCAGATCTTCGACAGGGGAAGCCCCTGCTCCATGAGGGAGCCAGGGGTTTCTATCTCTGCCCTAGTTGCGGCAAGAACCTCACCGTCCCCGATGAGGCGAACCCGAACGGCGCCCGTCGACGCCCGCGCCGGGCGGAGGGGCCTGATCAGTTCGGCCACGGGGGAGGATGTCAAAGGAGTGGACAGCCCCCGGTTCCTGCCGCCATCACCACATCCCTGCCAGCCACTACCCTCAGGATCACGGTAGCCTTGCCCAGGCAGTTCGAGGAATCGGAATACCTGCGCTGGGGCTACTCCCTTGGCTATGCCCTCCGCACCGGACTCCGGCAACTCTACCTGCTGGACGGTTCAGAGATCGAATTCGAACTCGAACCCATGTGGGAGGAACGTGAGGGCGGAGGGACTCGCAAACTCGGATCCCTTACCTTCATTGACCCTGCCGTGGGTGGGAGTGGCTTCCTGGAGCGCTGTGCAGAGGAAATGCACCTCGTGGCAAGACGGGCTATCGAACACCTGGATCACCCCAGGTGTGAGACAGCCTGCTACCGCTGCCTGAAGTCCTATGCCAACCAGCGGCATCACGATCACCTTTCCTGGCCGCACATCATGCCAGACCTAGAAATGCTCGCCGCCGAGCCCCCTGCCCCGCTCCCACCAGAACGCGGAGATGCCGATGACCCCAGGCCCTGGCTGGAAGCCTTTGATTCTGGCGTGGGATCGCCCCTTGAATTGAAATTCCTCCGCCTTTTCGAAAAGCATGGCCTGGAAGTCGAAAAGCAGGTGTCCGTGGGCCCAGATAGCACCAGCGCACCGATCAGCGCCGCAGACTTCCGTATGACTGGAACCAAGACCCTCATCTATGTGGACGGCGCTGCATTTCACACAGGGATGCGACTCCGACGGGATCGAGCCATTCGGGAAGCGCTCAGGAAGGGTGACATTGGGTGGACAGTGGTTGAACTTCGAGCCGCTGACCTGGCTCAAGGAGAGGCAGTGATATCGAAAATACGTGCAGCCGGCCGAGAATTCAGTGCCAACGAAGGTGGAGCCTGAAATGGGAAGACTCTTTGGCGATCCTGGCGAGATCAAATTATCGAATGAAGCCAGGTGAAGTGAACTTCGCAGATTCACGAATGACCTATAGGGGATTGAGATGTACTCCAAAATTCAAAACGATATCAAACAAAATTACTATCAACAGCAATTCCCAAACGACGGGCAGCGATTCGTAGCCTGGTATGTACGAAACATACATGGACAGGATCCCAACCAGGCGCGTTACTGCATCACTGATGGCGCACTTGACAAGCAGATAGATGCAATCGTCATCGATGAAGACGCTCAGGCAGTATATGTTGTGCAAGGGAAATTCATTGGAGCCGGGACAGTCGATGCCACTCCTCTGCGCGAGGTGCTGTCTTCGTGGGTCCAACTCAAGGACCTGTCAGCATTACAAGAGAATGCCAATGCCAAGCTTAAACAAAGGCTCACAGACCTTTCGGCAGCATTAGAAGATGGCTATGACATCCATTTCGAACTGATTACAACCGGAGAACTAACCGAAGGCGCGCACAAGGACCTAGCGGCCTTTCAAAAGGAACTGGCCGAAGCAGACGATCTTCCGGCAACGCTGACTCTAGTTGATACCGACGAATTGTGGCGTCGCTACGAGATGGCGCTAGAAAAAGAAAAGCCCTTTCTAAAGCACCAACTGAAACTGGCTCCAGGGAAGTTCATGAGTATGGAAATCGCTGGCACATCAGTTGTGGTCGCAGCCATTCCATTGCGAGACTGTTTGGTTTTCCCAGGGATCAAGGATGGGGCCCTATTCCAGAAAAATGTGCGCCAATCACTAGGTCTGAGCAATAACGTCAACAAGCAGATCAAGGCAACGATTTATGGTGACCGGAATCGTGATTTCTTTTTCTTTCACAATGGTATCACCGCCATTTGTTCACACATGCAGATAGAAGGCGATACGCTCAGCCTTCAAGGGCTGAGCGTTGTAAATGGATGTCAATCACTTACAACCATTCTGTCGTGCAGTGAAAAGGTTAAGAAGCTGGATGACACCTTCGTTATGTTTCGGTTCTACGAGATTCCCCAACATGATCGGGCTGACCGAATTAGCATTTCTACTAACTCGCAATCCACAGTTAAACCTCGTGATCTACGCAGCAATGACAAACGAGTACTGGCCTTGAAGAAAGCCTTCGAGCAGCGCTATACGAGTGGACAGTTTCTTTCCAAACGCGGCGAAAAGGCTCTACCTGAAAAAGACCCTCAACGTGTAGTGGATCTTGGGAGTCTTGGCAAATACCTTATGGCGTGGCACTCACAACGCCCGAACATTTCCTACAGCGAGACCAAAATTTTTGACAAATACTTCGAGCAGCTTTTCAAACGAGACTACACACCCGAGAGAATTGCCGCGTTACAGGATTGGATGCAACTCATCTATGCTGGCTGGGGCAAGGACAACCCGCATGGGTTCAACGAGACCTTACTGGCTATGCGAGCCTATGCGCCATTCCATCATTTATATGCTATTTCCATGTGTTTTGCCGTTGCCAGTAAGCATATCGATCGTGTGCCCGCACCAGACCTAACCTGGCAGCAAGCTCAAACCAGTGGCATCTCAGATTGGGTGGTTTCTGTGGCCGCCACGGCACTCAATTTTGCCTTAGAAACCGCAGCCAACGAGTCGCAGCCAGGTGGCAAGGTTTTCAGCCCGGTTAACTGGATCAAGACCAAGTCCTGCCTAAGCGGAATCACCAACGCCATTCAAATGCAATTGATGATGATGCCGAATATGCCAGGCGGGAAGGAAAAACGCGATGCACTGGTCCTGGATACCGACGCATTTGAGTATCGATGGCAAGCGGACTAGCTCTGATCTGCAATTTCAACTTCAACGCCAAAGGAGATGACCTTGCCTCCAGCAACATTCAATACACTTCCCCATTGTTCGGCACAAGGATGATTCGGATCATGACAACTACCGAACCAGGGAAACCATTCTGGCAATATCCGAAGGCATGGTGGAAGTTATGTGTATGCGACATCCCTTCCAAGGCAGAATTGACATAACATTCGCCGACATCTAACCCTATCACTCACTAAAATCTCACCTGGATTGAATTTCGAGATCATGCAGGGAATTTCTGAAAGCGGATTTTCCATGAAACTCAGCAAATTAAAAATTCAAAATTTTAGAGGTATCAAAACTCTTGAACTCGACCTCGATAGCACCACGGTGCTGATCGGAGAAAACAATTCTGGGAAAACCGCGATTCTAGATGCACTGCGCCTTTGTTTGAGAGATTTGGGGCCACGGCGTGGGGTTGTGTTTGATACTTTTGATTTTCACCTGAAGGATGCTTCCGCCGACCCATCCTCAGCGGACCCAATCCAGATCACCATCACCTTTTCCGAGGATGAAGAAGGCGATTGGGAAGCTCCGCTCGTCGGTCGATTCAATCGTCAACGGGTGCTTCAAGTTCACGCCGATGGTCGTAACCATTTGGTGCTGAGGGTCACATGCGCCTACAATCCCACCACACGAGATTTCGACCAGGATTGGAAATTTCTCGATCAGGCTGGCCACCCCCTCATGGCTGGGCCTGAGGCCCTTGGCACTCTTCAACGAGAAATTTCATACTATTACTTGGCTGCCCTCCGTGATGCGGCACGTCATTTCGATGCAAAGGGACCATTCTGGCGTCCATTCTTGAAGGACAGCCAACTCCCTGAAGAAAAAAAGGTCGAAATCGAGCAGAAACTGAAAGATTTGAATGACCTGGTTATTGATTCCCACACCAGTTTTGAGCAAGCACGAGATCGACTAAACAACCTCCAGCAGATAGTTCCCATGGCTTCGGGTGAAGCCGTTTCTATAGAAGCTGTGCCTGGGCGCATGTTTGACATGCTCGCCAAGGCACAGATCCACCTAAGCACTTCCACAGGCGCAAAGGTCCCAGTTGGCCGTCATGGGGAGGGGACGCAGAGTCTTGCCGTACTTATGCTATTTTCTGCTTTTCTTGAGGCTTGGCCGGGCGGTGCTCCCATTGTCGCACTTGAGGAGCCAGAGGCACACCTCCACCCATCTGCTATAAGGGCGCTCTGGGGAATTTTGTCCATGATATCTGGCCAGAAACTGATCTCCACTCACAGTGGCGACCTGCTGTCTGAAATAGATATCCACAACGTGCGTCGACTTGCAAAGACCCAGGCTGGAATTGAATCCTTCCGATTACCGCCCGGCCTTCTTTCAGACGAGGAACAGCGTAAATTTAATTATCATGTTCGCCGAGTTCGAGGGGAGCTATTGTTCGCCCGATGTTGGCTATTAGTTGAGGGGGAAACGGAGTCATGGGTCTTTCCTTCAGCAGCTCGTGCCAGTGGGATCGATTTGCACCGGTACGGTATCGAGATTGTTGAATACAGCCAGTCTGATGTCGGATTACTCGCAAAGGTTGCGAATGCATTTGGAATCCCTTGGTACTGTGTGATGGACGACGATTCAGGGCGCGCCAAGTATGAACCCGGTGTGATGGCAAATCTTGGGTCAGCCTTGGAGGCGGACCGCGTCACATTCCCATACCCAAACGCCGAAATCCACCTTCTAACACATGGCTACGACACAGTATATGCGCCGCTCATGCCAACACAGAACCTTGCAAGGGTGACGAAAGTTATAGGAACTCCAGGATATTGGGAGGAGTTCGCGTGCAATTTGCCTAGCAAGGCCAAGACACGTGGGGCTGCGGCAGTAGCCTCCGAGATGGAACGACGTGGTGTCACAGGAGTCACTGCGGAACTGGCTGCAATTCTAAACAAAATTGTCGCCCTTGCTGGAGGTGTTTGATGGTCATCGATCTTGACAGCCTCAACGAAAACCAGCGAAAGGCAGTGCTCTGGGAGGATGGACCTCTACTTGTTCTCGCAGGCCCTGGCTCTGGAAAAACGAGGGTTCTCACATTACGAGTGGCACGACTTCTTGAGGAGCGAGAAGACATTTCAGTTCTCGCACTAACATTTACGAATAAGGCCGCCACAGAAATGCGCGAGCGTGTCGATCAACTGCTTGGTCAGCGAGGTGATCGCGCACACCTTTGCACCTTTCACTCTTTCGCTACGGACGTACTCCGCCAGCATGGCTCTCACATTGGGCTACGCCCAGACTTCAGCCTGTTGACTCAGGACGAAGACCGTCTTTCAATCCTCAACGATGTCGCCATGTCTCTGGAAGACCAAGGTTTTCCTTTGCCGACCGATCGTAAGAGTCTTCTGGTTCTTGTTGACCGACTCTTTGCGGAATCTTACGAGGGCGGCCCAGAAGCGCCATCGCTGACCAAAACCCCGGACTGGGTGCCTCTGTTGTTCAGGAGCTATTCAGATGCCCTGATCGTCGCGAATCGACTCGACTACGGCAGCCTCCTGGGCTTCACTTACCGATTGCTGCGTGAAATGCCCAAGGTGGCGAAAGTGCTGCGGTTGGGATGGACCCATGTATGCGTCGACGAATTTCAGGACACCAACAAGGCCCAATACGATTTACTGAAATTATTCGTGGCCGACAAGAATCCAAACCTTTTCGTCGTTGGAGATGATGACCAGATACTCTATCAGTGGAACGGGGCGAGTCCCGAGAGGCTACAAGCACTGGGCTCTGATTTCGATATGAGTGTGGTCCAACTCCCTGAAAATTACCGATGCCCACCTGAGATTGTCGACCTTGCGAACAGGCTCATTGTTCACAACAAAATGCGCACCCAAGACAAACGGCCACTTGCTGCGTTCCGAACCGCAAGCTTAGAGGAGCGAGTCATCCGTTCAGGGGCCTTTGAAACCCCGAATGACGAGGTTCGGACTGTCGCTAAAGACATCTTGAAACGAAAACTCGTACCAAGTGAGTGTGTCGTTCTTGCTCGAACCACAAAGCTACTTGAGTCTGCGGCAGAGGCGCTCCGCGCAGTGGGACTCGAAGCATACGTGGCACACCGCAAGAATGACTTTGAGTCCCCCGTCGTGCGAGTTGTATTTCATGCACTTCGCCTTGCCAATGCACGCCATGATCGTGATCTCCTCAGACGTCTATGTGTGGCCTGGAATGAGCTTTCGGAGGCAACCCTGGAGGTAGAAGACATCGTGGCAAACGCCACTTTGGTTGGGGGCGATTTCCTACGCGCATGGGCTGATGCCGCGATGGATTGTGCTGACGAAAACGCGAGCACTCTTCTCGGTAGACTTCGCGCTGCCCTGGTGGATCGTCTCGACTTTCCTGGCATCGTGGATTGGTTCCTAACTAAGGGCTGCAAACCATGGACGGATGAGGATGATCTTGACCAAAATGATGAAATTGATACTTGGCGCGAGCTTCATGCAGACCTTGTCCGTGAGCATGGGCATGACGATCTCACTCTCAACCTTTACCTCCAACAAATGGACTTGACTCCGAAAACCACCAAACCAACCCCAAATTCTGTTCGGTGCCTGACAGTACATGGATCAAAAGGGCTTGAATTTAAGCATGTCTATCTGATTGGTATGGCCCAGCAAATTCTCCCTTCCTTCCAAGCGTTAAAGAACGGGCCTATCAGTCGGGAGCTTGAAGAAGAACGGCGCAACTGCTTTGTTGCCATTACAAGGGTTAAAGAAAGCCTGACACTTACGCGAGCGCGTCACTATAACGGTTGGGCAAAGCCGCCTTCTCAGTTCCTTGAAGAAATGGGATTAGAAACTGATTGATCCTTTAATTCAAGGCCAGGCTACTAAGGGACCGGCATGCGCATCCTTCACACCAGTGACTGGCACCTCGGCCACACCCTTCACGATGTGGGGCGTGAGTTCGAGCATCGCGCTTTCCTTAATTGGCTTCTAGATCACCTTCGTGATCTCGAGATCGATGCCCTCCTGATCGCGGGCGACATCTTCGATACCGCTAATCCATCGGCGGCTTCGCAAGACCTGTGGTTCTGGTTCCTGGCCCAGGCCCTCAAGGCTAGGTCAGCACTCCAGATCGTGGCCATCGCAGGCAATCACGATTCCGCTGCTCGCCTGGAAGCACCCGATCATCTGCTGCGTCAGTTCGATATCCGGGTGCTAGGCAGCCTTCCTCGAAAGCCCGATGGGGCCTTCGACCCGGAAGGTGTTCTCGTACGCCTGAAGGATAATCAGGGCGCAGCGCAGGCCATTGTCGTTGCCATGCCCTTTCTTCGTGCAGGGGACCTCCCGGTAGTCGAAGGAGAGGATCCCCTCATAGAAGGGGTCCGCTGTCTCTACGACCAGGCCTGCGAGGCGGCACGGCCTATGGGACTTCCTGTTCTCGCCATGGGGCACTGCTACCTGGTGATGGGCCAGCTATCGGATCTCAGTGAACGCAAGGTGCTCGGGGGCAACCAGCACGCCCTCCCGACGACCTTGTTCCCTGCTGATGTGGCCTATGTGGGGCTCGGGCATCTCCATCTGCCCCAGGCCATGGACGCTGGGCGTATCCGGTACAGCGGCAGCCCCATCCCGCTCTCCATGTCCGAGCGCCACTATCCCCATTCCGTGACCGTGCTGGAGGTCAGCACCGATGGGGCCGTTCAGCAGGAACAGATCCGCCTCCCCCGCGCCGTGGATCTGGTGCGGATTCCCGAGAAGGATTTTCTGCCCTTGGCTGAGTTGCTGGACGGTCTGAGGGCGCTGGCCCCTCGGTCAATCAACGAGGTACCGGGCAAGCCCCAGCCTTTTCTTGAAGTGGGCGTGCGACTCGAAAAGCCCGAGGCTGCCCTCCGCGCCACCATCGAGGCGGCCCTCGATGGGAAGGGGTATTTCCTGGCCAAGATCACCCCACAACACGCGGGCTCTGGGCAGGCTCTGGGCGATGCCCCCCAGATCCATGGGCTCCGGGAACTGGCCGTCGAGGACGTTTTTCAACGGAAATGGTCACGGGATTACCCAGGCGAACCCTCCCACGAACATCTGTCAGCCCTCCACGAGTTGGTGGACCAGGTGAACCAGGAGGCCACCCGATGAGGCCGGAGCAGGGAGGTCCCATGTCGGCGAGCTGCGGCGAGCAGGAGCGCACACCGTGCGCGATACATGGAGGGAGGCCCACGGTATGGCCGAAGGACACAGCCGCCTGTGGGGCGCGGGCACAGGAGGTGCTCGCGTGAAAGTGCTGGAAATCGGGGGATGCAATCTGGCCAGCCTGAAGGGCGAGTTCCGCATCGCCCTGGACCAGGCTCCCTTTTCTCGGGATGGACTCTTCGCGATCAGGGGCGTAACGGGCTCGGGGAAGAGCACTCTCATCGATGCCATTTGCCTCGCTCTCTACAACCAAACCCCGCGCTTCATGGGTCAGGGAGGGGCTGAGATCGGTCTGGCGGATCAAAAGGATCGCCTGAAGGCCACGGATCCCCGGAGCATCCTGCACCGTGGCATGGCCCAGGGATGGGCGGAAGTGATCTTCCGGGGTGTGGATGGGTCGCGCTGGCGGGCCCGGTGGAATGTGGCCAGGGCCCGGAAGAAGGCTGACGGGAAGTTTCAGTCCCAGGAGATGGAACTGGAGAATCTAGATACGGGAGAACGCCCGAGCGGCACCCGCACCGAGGTGTTGGAGCACATCCAGAACAAGGTCGGGCTCACCTTCGAGCAGTTCAAGCGTTCGGTCCTCCTAGCCCAAGGGGAGTTCGCAGCCTTCGTGAAGGCCAGCGAAGAGGCTCGTGCCAACCTTCTGGAGGCCATGACGGGCACGGATATCTACGCCCGTATCTCCATGGCAGCCCAAAAGCGAAGCGCCCTGGAGGACCAGAGGCTCAAGGATCTCCAGACCCAGCGCGATCTCCTCGGCATGCTGAGCGAAGAGGCGCGTAGCGAGCAGGAAACCCAGGTCGGAAATATGGGGCAACAGATCGAGCAGCAGGAAAAGGAGCAGGTGGTACTTCAGCGCAACCTTGGCTGGCACGAGCGAAGTGCACTGCTGGAGCGGCAATGCACCGAAGCGGTGGAGAAGGTGGGACTCGCCGGGGCCACCTTCGAACAAGCGGAGGCACGGCGCATTCAGTTTCAGCAGGTGGAGCGGGCGCAGCCCCTGCGGCCGCTCCATGTCAATCTCGCCATGACGCGGGCGCACCACGACTCCCTCGATCAACAGATCCGGGATCGTCAAGCCGCCCTACCGGACGCTGAACAATCCAGCGCCGATCTTGGCCAGGCCTTCCAAGAAAAACAGGACGCCCTTGCCAAGGCGGTGGAAGCCATCACATCCGCCAAGCCCGATATCGATGCGGCGCGGACACTGGACACCAAGCTCCAGGAAGCCGTCGTTCAGTCCCAGCAACTCTTCGAAGAAGCGAAAACACTCGGCGAGGCAGCCCTGGCCGCCGAACGGGACAGGGATGCTTCCCAGCACGAAGAGGAGCGCCAGTCGGGGGAACTCGCCCACGTGGAAGAGGAACTGAATGTATCCAGCTCGGTGCAAGCCCTGGCCCACTCGTGGTCTCGCATTGAGAAGGACATCGAGGGGTTCGCCAAGACCCGCGAGACCCTTTATCAGGCCAAGACGGCTCTGGTCGCTGTTCGGAATACTGCCATGGAACAAGGCAGTGCCCGCACTCCTCTCCAGAAGGAACTGGAGGAACTGATCACTGGACTCTCCAGCCAGCAGGCAGCTCTGGACTCGCTTACGCATCGCATGGCCGAAGAGCCTCGCGAGACACTGGATGCCGATAGGAAGGGGAACCAAACCTCTTTGGATCAGGTTCATGACGCAGAAGGGATTCTTCTGCGCCTTCATCCCCTGCTATCCCAGCTCAAGGCCGCAGAAGATGAAGCCACGGCGCAAGCTTCTGCCAAGACCCAGGCCCAAACAGACCTGGACAAGGCCCAGCGAGACCTTCCCATTCTGGAAGGCGGACTGAAGGAGGCCAAGGCCGCCCTTGAGCGGGCGCAAGCGGCTCTGAGTTTGGAAGACCGCCGCCACCAACTTGTGGATGGGGCGCCCTGCCCCCTGTGCGGTTCGGTTGAGCACCCTTGGGCCCAGGGCTCGCCCTTGGCTGGTCTGCTCGAAGCCCAGACCCACCAGGTCGCGGACTTGGATCGCCAAAGGAACGAACTGGAGCAGATCCGTACCCGGGCTCACACCCAGATGGCCGAGGCAGGAAAGGCCGAAACAAAGGCCCTGAAAGAGAGGAAGGCCTATGCCGCCGTTGTCCAGAAGGAGGAGGCGGGCTGGAAGGAGGCTCGCACACGACTTCCCGAGCTACCGGAGGATGGCCGTTCTCCCCAAGCGTTGACACAGGTTCGCGACCGTATCCTGGATCTGGATGAACGCCTCGCAGAGATCGGCAAACGGGAAGCGGCTCTCCTGGAACGCGAAAAACAGGCCGAACAGCTTCGAAGGAAGGGGCGCGAGGCTGAGAAACTGAAACAGGCGCTGGACGGGAAGATCCACTTGGTGGATGAGGCACTCCAGCGTCTCAGTGTTCAGGAGGCTGAGCGTTCCAGGGATATCACCAATCTAGACTCCGCCCTTCGGGGACATCGTGAGACGTTAGCCTCCGTTCTGAATCCAGATGCCTTGGCAGAACTCACCCATGACCCCGCGTCCTTGCGGACTCGGCTTGCGGCGAGCGTCGCCAAGCGGCAAGCCGCAGAGGTCGCTCAGATTGAACTGACCCGGCTAATGGCCGAGATCGCCAAAACCCTGGAAGGGCAGCGGGCGACGGCCAGCGAGAAACGCAACGCAGCCACGACCGGGGAGGCAAAAAGGGATGAAGCCGTGACGACTATGGATAGGCTCCAGGATGAACGAAAGGGTTTCTTCGAGGGGCGCAGTGTCGGCGAGGTGGAGAAGGGGCTTGAGGCGCATCGGAAGGCCTGTGATGAATCCATGGAGACGGCCCGAACGACGAGCCAAGCCGCCGATAAGTTCTTGGGTGAACTGAAACATGCGATCGCCACCCTCCAGGAACAATGTAACCTCGCCGAAACGGCCATGAAATCCGCCGAAAGCACCTTCTTGGAAGCCATGGCCCAACGCTGGGAAGGTGACCTGGAAGCACTGGAAACCTGCCTAGGCTGGACCCCGGACCAGGTGCAGGCCGAGCGGGACGCGCTCCAGGCCCTGGAAACGGAATGCTCGAAGACCAAAGCCGTGCTAGATGAGTACCAGAAGGCTTTGGGAGAACACCTAGCCTCGGAAAGACCCACCCAGACGCGAGAGGAACTGGAAACCCTCTCTGGCTCCCTCAAGGCCGCCCTGGATGATCTGAAGCGAGCCTTGGGTGGTTTGGAAGCGGATCTCCTGCGCGACAATCAGGCGAGGCGGAACGCCGAGGCCCTGACCCTCGCGATTCAGAGTCAGCAGGACCGCACCCGTCTCTGGAATGAGATGAACACCCTTGTGGGCTCCTCAGATGGCAAGAAGTTCCGGACCTTTGCCCAGAGCCTGACCCTCGAGGCCCTTCTTGTCTTTGCCAACGATCAGTTGTCTCGCCTGACTCCGCGCTACCGGCTTCAGCGCGTTCCGGGGTGTGAACTGGAAATCCAGGTCATCGATCAGGACATGGGAGACGAGATCCGTGCCATCAACAGCCTGAGCGGTGGCGAAACTTTTCTGGTTTCACTCGCTCTGGCCCTTGGGCTCAGTTCGCTATCTGCCAGTGACACACCCATCGACAGCCTGTTCATCGACGAAGGCTTCGGCACCCTGGATTCCGAGACCCTCGAGACCGCACTTTCAGTGCTCGATGAACTCCAATCCCAAGGCCGACAAATTGGAATCATCTCCCATGTGGATGGCCTTGCCAGTCATATCCCAGTTCAGGTCAGCGTAGAGAAACTAGGGGGCGGGAGAAGTAGGGTTGTTCTTCCTTTAGTAGGGATGGTCGGGTAAAGGTATGGGCAAAAGCGGAAATACAAAGAAGGTCGACAATCTGTTGCGGAAGGACTATTCCAATCTTCCGTTAGACGAGCGCCCATGGGCAGGGACTAACGGATGGCTCCAGTGGCTGGCACATTTTCGGACGAGACATTCTCAGGAAGTAAGCCAAATGGAGGCTCCTGGCCGCCATACGGAATACCTTGCACAACGGGCAATAGATGTTCTTGAATTCATGTGGCCTAAAGAATCGGAACAGGAACTGATTAGAGTCAAATACGCAAAAAGGCAAGAGGCAATCAAGGAAGACTGGAAACGAAAGGCCACTCCACTCGTCAAGGCGCTAATTGGTAATGTCGTTCCAAATAGAAGTGTGTCTATGGATGTGTGCGACTCAGTTCTAAAGGTTTTCCATGAGATTGGCTGTGAATCTATTTTTGCTTTATTTCTAGATGGCGAATCGAAGTGTATCCATTCAGAAATCCGATTTGGAAACGAAGATTCCGTGCTCTTTTCTCCAGTAGAAATCGTGAGGATTGCAATCCAATACAGCGCAAAAAAAGTAGTCCTTGCCCACAATCATCCCAATGAACACCCAGAGCCTTCTGATGCCGATATTAGGCATGCAGCAGCTATCGCATCAAGGTTGCCTGCTGAAATCGAATTTGTAGATAATTTGGTATGGTGCCAGTTAATGACCGTCTCTGTTCTGAACGATGAGCGGTACATGGATATGGTTCGCCCGTATTGAAATTTATAAATTCAAACCACACTGATCGGATTACTCTCTGCACAAGGGAACGTACGACTGAATATGTTACGCGAACCACCACCTGCACTGAGGTACTGAACGAATTTGAGATGACGAGACATAGAGAAGACGGAAGGCAAACTGACTCAGTAGCGCCCTGCCGCACGCTCTTTTGCCCAGTGGCCCCGGGGCATTACCCTTAGGCCTCGCACCTTGCAGTGCTTTTCCAAAGTCTTCGGTTTCATACCCAGTTCCACCGCCACGACGCTGACTGGGCGCTCAAGAACCATCCTCTGAAGTTCCTCGTCAGATGGGTAGTCAGCCAGGGTCTTCCGGGGCTTTGGAATCTTGGGCACAGGTGGAGCCTTCTCCTTGGCCTTCCGAACCCCTCGGGGGGGCCAGGAGCCCACCTGGATCACCACCTGAATTGGTTCCGGAGCCGCCACTTTTGCTCGGGCCCCAGCCGTATAAAACTCGGGGTCGATGGCCACCCCAAGATCCGTAGCGAAGTCTATTTCCGTGCGGGTGTTCACCTCGGCCACTTTCGCCTTCACTGGGCTGCTGTAGCGGTCCAGGACTTCTGTGGTCTTGATTCCGACGACAGCGCCGATCATCGGATTCTCTTCGGTTTCAGCCAGCTTCGCGGTCTTGCTGTGCCGCAGGTCGTGAGGGCGGATCGGAGGCTTCTCGATGGTGTTGCCGTATCGATCAGTTTCGGGATAATCGGCGTACACACCGGCTCGCTCCCGAACCTTGGTCCAGGTTGCGTTCAGAGTGCTCAGTCCCATCGGGCGCATGGGATCCCGGCCCGGGAACACATAGGGAGAGTCCAGGATGCGGGGTATGGACTTCAAAATGCTGTATGCCAAAGGTCCAATAGGCAAGTACTGAGGATTGAGGTGTGTTGCCGTCTTGCTCACCAGCTTTAAATATTTACGTTCGAGATCGACCTCGCGCCACTCAAGCGTAGTGAGCGAATCCCGCCGGAGGCTGGTAGCCAGGGAAAGCTGTACGGCCCTCAAATAGATCACGTTTGCGGAGCCGTCCAAGATCATCTCGTTCATGGTCTCACCCACCTTGCGGCGAGCCGATTCATCGAGCGGGCGGTGGATCTTGTGGTCGCCATTCGCCTTCACGTCTCGCGTCGGATTGATGGAAACCCACTTCATCTCCGTGGCATACCTGAAGAACGATTTCAAGGCTCTGAAAGCTCCATCCGCAGTTGTCTCAGCGGGTCGAGGTTTCCGCTTGCTCTCCTTGTCGACGGCGCAAATGCCCTTGGTAGAGATGTCCGTATGCCACGTGTCGATCGCCGCATTGTCCATCTGCTTGAGCTTCTTACCGATGAACCGTGGCTTGATGTAGAGATCCAACTTCTGCCGGTAGCTGCGCTGAGTTCCAGGTTTCAGGTCTGAGACATAGTCTTCCATCCACATCTCAGCGAGTTCTTCGAAAGGGAGCTTCTGGGCCCTTTCCTTACTTAAGGCCTGCCTGGCGTTCGGATCTTGTCTGGCCATCCGGCGAAGGTCGTCCGCCTGGTCGCGAGCTTCCTTCAGTGACATATCTGCCACCTTGCCAAAGGTCTCCCATAGCTGCCTGGAGCCAGTCTTGCTCTGGAGGCGGACCTGCCAGGAATGATGCCCAGAAGGCTCAAGGCGAACGCTCAGGCCGATGGAGCGTATGTCCGTCAGACGGATCCGTTCGTCGGCGGGGCCGAGGTTATTCAGGAAGCCTTGCGTGAGGTGGACGTATCGAGAACCCCGCTCTACACCTTCAGGATCGATTGGGCGAAGCGCCTTCTTGGTGGTAGTCGACTTCAGTGATGGCATGTTCGACCTCCAGGATATGATTCGAACCTTGACCACATTTTAGGGCATTTTTGGGTCTCACTGGGGTCTCAATTGGGTGCTTTCAATCGAATTCAACCGAATGCTTCAGCAGTTCATCATACTGTTAAAATTGCTAGTTAACGTCAATTAATTTCGTTAAATCTTCTAATAAACACAACTGGAAAGTGTGTGTAGGTCAAAAGCTTACCGAGGGTTCGAATCCCTCACTCTCCGCCAACTGAAGCCGCCCCCGGGCGGCTTCTTTTGTTGGCGGAGTGGGAGGGATTCGAAGTCACAGCAGCGCCGGCTTTCGTCTTGGCGCAGGGAGACAGCCCGGGGGGCTGTCGGACCTGCGACAGAAAGCCGAGCGGTGCGTGCGGCCGGAGGGGACGCCGCGAAGCGGTGGCCCCGGAGGGAATCCCTCACTCTCCGCCAAAAGAAGCCGCCCCCGGGCGGCTTCTTTTGTTGGCGGAGAGGGAGAGATTCGAAGTCACTGAATGGCTGGCAGGTAGGCGCCCCTGGAGGATGCACCCGCCGATGCATGGGATAGTCAAAGACGGCGGAGGCAGCATGAACAGGGCATCCCGGAAAAAGGCCAGGGAGACAACTCTTGCTGACGCGTTGAACCCGGGAGCACGTGCTTCTGTGGTTGTCGAGCAACCAGCCCCAGATGCGGGTTTGGTGCAGATCCCTGGACCCAAGGACGCACTGAGCAAGGAGCAGCAGGCCTTCAACCGCCTCGCCTCCCGCATCCGGGACCTGAAGGCCCGTCTGGAGCAGGCCGAGCGGGACCAGCTGGATCTGGACCAGTTCCATCTCACCCAGCACCGACCCGCCCTGGAGGCCCTGGGGAGGGCCTTGTTGGGCTTGGCTTTGAAGCTGGATGAGACCGCCACCCGGGGTCGTCCGGATAAGACCAGCATCCATCGCCTGAAGCAGGCCATTCCCGGTTTGCTGGACCGCGCCTTCGAGCTCATTGAGCCCACGCCAGAAGGACTGGCCCTCCAGGCCAAATACGCCCGGAAGGGGCACGAGGCCAAGCGGCGCAAAGGGGCCACGCCGGAGGCCGACCTGTTCCTGGATAAGGCGGAGGTGATGGGGTTCGAGATGCCTCCCGAGGAACAGGCCCATCGCCTCGGCCCGGAGGCCATGGATGACTTCGCCGAAAGCCTGGCCCGGCAGGCCGCCGAGAGACTGGCGGCCGAGGAACGGTCTCGGGCCCAGCGTGCCAGCCACCGGAAGAAGACAAAGAAGCAACTTGAAAAGGAGGCAGCGGAGAAGGCCAAGGCTGATCTGAAGCAGCGGAGCCTCCGGGACATCTACTTGGCCCTGGCCAAGGTGCTGCACCCCGACCTCGAACCGGATCCCGAGCAGCGGCGCCCCAAGGAGGACTACCTGAAGCAGGCCAGCGCGGCCTACCAGGACGGGAACCTGCTGGAGCTGCTCCAGCTGGAGCTGGCATGGCTCGAGACCAGCGGCACCCAGGACGCTCCTCCGGACAAGCTGATGATGTTCCTCGAGGTGCTGAAGGAACAGGCGGCCACCCTGGAACGCGCCTGCCGTCAGACCGAGCTCCGGTTGGCGCAGGAATACGGCGCCCCCAATGCCAGGGCCGCCCGTCGTGCCATGACCGAGACCAAGCAGGAGGCCGAGCGGAACCGGCACCACCTCACCCGCCTCCTGCGCGGCCTTGAAGCAGAGCCCCTGTTCCTGGGAGCCTGCCTGGAGGCCCTAACGCTAAGGTAAGAATCCGTCCACCGGAGCCCCCCAGTCACTTGGTGAAGCAGACCGTGTCCGTGAGGGTTCTGCTATAGGCGGGAATGAAGATACTCGCCTCCATGCAGTAGGATCCGACCGACAGGCTGGGCAGAGGATCAAAGCCGTTGTCCATGTCCGGTCGGACCTTCGCGGTGGTGGTGGCCACCACCGCGCCAGTGCCATTCCGGATGGTGATGGTCACCACGGCCCCGAAGAAGGTGGGGTCCGGCTGGATGGCCCAGGGCGAGGTGCCTGGGGGGTTGAGGGTGGTGAGATCGGATTTGCCGATGACTACGAAACCGGTGACGTTCCGGTCGGCCATGTCGTGCCGGATATAGCCCCGCCCCGCCCCGGCGTTCATGGTCACGAGGTCGATGGCCAGGGGCAGACTCGCAGGGTTCGCCAAGAACAGCTTGGTGCCATCGACCCACTGGTCCCTGGGTGTGCCGAGCACCGTCGAGGCGGCGCAGGCGGCCTTCACCGTGGCGACGAGGCCGGCCTTGCCCTGCCACAGCCCTTTGTTCCACTCCGTGAAGAGCTTGCTGTAGAACGCACTGTCCGCCCGCCAGAGGGCCGCGTAGACCATGCAGGCATCATCGATGGCGGCGGGGTTCATCCCGTAGTTGTTCGGCCAGGCGGAGTGGATGACCTCGGGCCGAATCGAGCCATAGGCCGCCAGGTAGGCCGGGTCATCCAGGAGGGTCACGGTCTCGCCGTAGCCGGCAATCTCCTGCGCTGAGAAATACTGCATGAAATCCGAAGACCGCAGCGAATAGAGCACCACCGAGGCGACGGACTGGCTGAGATACTCATTAAGCCTGTAAAGGTTGGTCTCAGCATCGGTGGTCAGCCCGCTGTAGCCGGGCACATAGAGGTGGGCTACCTCGACCACGTACCAGCTGGCCCAGTAGAGATCCACCCTGGGCTTGGCGTCGGCATAGAGGTTGTCGAGGGCGCCACCCCAGGAGCGGTGGCGAGTCGGATCATAGATGAGATTGAACGACTTCACGGGCGCGGTGCCAAGGAGGTTGTTCAGCACCGCGACCAGGTGGCCGTGGTATTCGCGGATCCAGGCTTCTTCCTCTGCTGTGAAGCCCGTCAGACTGACCGTGATGTTGCTGGCCGTGGGCAGCGCGGGTGCCCCCACCGAGAGGACAAGGCCCACGGAAGTGGATCCCCCCGGGTTGGATGCGGTGACCACGTAGGAAGCCTGGGCCGAAGCCACCGTCGGGGTCCCCGTCATCACCCCTGTGGTGGGGTTCAGGCTCAACCCCGCGGGCAGGGTTGGGCTGGCGGTATAGGACACCGCGGCTCCACCGCTACTGGACGGCGTATTGGCCGTGATGGCCGTGCCCCGGGTGTAGTTCGCAGGGTTGGCGGAATAGGTCAGGGCCGAAGGCGCCTGGACCGTGGGTGTGCTGGCCCCGCCGCCCCCGCATCCGGCCGAGAGGAGAAGCGCCGCCGCCAGGGGAAACAGCATCCAGCTCGGCAATCTCATGATGACCCCAGGGTAGGAAACGCCTCCCCCAGTCTGTCATGGCCCGGATCGCCCGGTAGTAGGCCGAGTGTGGGTCCTGGGCATCACCCCTTGCCCCGGAGGGTATCCCAGCACCTGGGCATTGCATCAATGCCGGTTCTGTCACACTCTGCCCATCCCAACGGAGCTCCGGCATGGACGCACTTGAAACCCCTAAGGCGAAAGTCTTGCCGGACACCAGTCAGAGTTAGTCGGCGAATAGCAGTAGGAGCATCCCATGAAGCGACTCGGCGCCGCTCTTCTGCTGGCAGGTCTTCTTGCCTGCGGTTCTCCTACCACCACCCCCCGACGCGAAGATGGCAGGACCCAGCCCATCAGCCCGGTCATCACGGGCAACCAGCCTCAGGCAGGAGCGGCCCTGCGCCCACTGTTCCCGGCTCCGATCAAGCGTTAGCGTCAGCGCTCCAGAGCCTTCGCAGAGCCCACGCCAGCTAGGCTCACGACTCGACCCCGTCCCGCACCCAGTCATCACCCCCAGCCCTCAGGGAGAACCCATGACCCCTTGCACGACGGTAGGACTCAGGGCCATCGCTCTGCTGCTGGCCCTGCCCTTGGCCTCCCTGCGGGCTCAGACCTCGCCCCGCGCCTACGTGGGTGCCACCCTGGTGAACCCGGGCGAGGCGCCCATCGCGAACGCCGTGGTGGTGGTGAAGGACGGCCGCATCCTGGCCGCCGGACCGGCGGCCAGGGTGATGATCCCCGCCGACGCGGAGCGGATAAGCGTCCTCGGGAAGTGGATCATGCCGGGCCTGGTGGATGCCCACATGCACTTCTTCCAGTCCGGCGGGCTCTACACTCGGCCCGATATCAGGGACCTCAGGACCTATCGCAGCTACGAGCAGGAGTCAGCGATGATCCGCCGCGACCTGCCGGACACCTTCGCGCGCTACCTGCGTTGCGGCATCACCAGCGTCATCGACATGGGCGGGCCCAACTGGAACTTCGAGGTGCGCGAGCTGGCTTCGAAGGCGGCACTGGCACCCCATGTGTGGGTGGCGGGCCCCCTGCTCACGCCGGGGCCGCTGAAGGGTCGCACCGGCGGCCCCAACTTCCTCACCACGGGCAGCGACCCGGCGGTCATCGCCGGCACCACAGAGGACGCGGCGAGGGCCGAGGTGCGCCGTCAGGCGGCGCTGCAAACGGACCTCTTCAAGATGTGGGTCTCCGAGGGACCCACGACAGCCGCGCAGCAGGCCGCCTATGACGAGGCGAAGAAGCTGGGGCTGAGGGTGGCGGTTCACGCCACCTCCCTGGCCGGGGCCACCGAGGCCGTGAAGGCTGGAGCGGACATCCTGGTGCACAGCGTGCTGGATCAGCCCATTCCTGATGCCCTCATGGCCGAGATGAAGCGGCGGGGCGTCATCCTCATCCCCACCCTGGTGGTGTTCCGGGGCGGGCCCATGCTGCGCACCCGGCGCTTCGTCTTTGAGCCTTGGGAGTTTGAGCTGGCGAACCCCCAGGTCATGGGCACCCTCTTCGACCTGCTGCACCTGCCCCTGAAGCTGGACGAGGCCGCGACGAAGACCATCCAGGAGGGCAAAGTCTGGGAAGCACCGGCGGTGGCCCTTGCCAACCTGCGTCGCCTCGTCGCCGCCGGAGTCACCGTGGCCACGGGCACCGACGCGGGCAATCAAGGGGCGTTCCACGGGGCTTCGTACTACACAGAACTGAAGCTCATGGCCCAGGCGGGCCTGACCCCGAAGGAGATCCTGACCTGCTCCACCATCAACGGGGCCATGGTGCTGGGCAAGGAGAAGGAGTTCGGCTCCCTGGGGGCGGGCAAGAAGGCCGACCTGCTGGTGCTGGACGCGGATCCCATGCAGGACATGCTCAACACCCGTCGCATCCACCTGGTGGTGAAGGATGGCCAGCCCTATGCCCCGGCGGAGCTCCTCAAGCCCACCGCCGAGGACGTCGTCCAGCGGCAGCTCAATGCCTACAATGCGCGAGATGCGGTGGCCTTTGCAGCCACTTATGCGCCAGATGTGAGTATCCGCACCCTGCCCGAGACCACGGACCTCATGAAGGGGCGAGAGGCACTACTGGCTAGATATGGTGAGCTGTTCAAGCAGCGCCCGGACAGCGCCGTCCACATCACCAGCCACGCCGTCCAGGGCCCCTTCGTCATCGACCAGGAGCAGCTCGTCCACCGCTGGGACCCCACCAAGACCAGCTTTGCCGGAACCGCCATCTACGAGGTAAAGGACGGCCTCATCCAGACCGTCTGGTTCCTCAAGCCGCGCACCGCGGAACCAGGCAAGCCCTAGTCGGCGAGAAGCCCCAGCATCTCAGACCTACTTCTTGGTCTGCTTCTCCTGCTTGGTTTTTGATTTCTCTGCCTGCTTCCCTGTCTTCTGTTTCTGGCTCTTCTCTTTGTCCTTCTTTCCGCCCTTGTCGCCCACGCCGTCCTCCCTGTTGGTTGGTGTCCTTGCCTGGAAAAAGATGTTGGCCCTGGTGCGCCGGCAACGCCAGTCCCATTTTCATCGTTTTTGGTTCATCACCTTCCAGGACTTCCTGCCCACCCAATTGCCACCAGGTCGAGCCTGATTGCCAGGTCCTACTGACCCGCAGCCACCGCGCCCGGGCCGGTCGCAGCCAGCTTGCCGCCCACCAGCCTGCCGCGGAGCACGGCGCCTTCCAGGGTCAGGGTGCCCGCGCTGCCGGTCCGGTAGAACAGGACGGCGCCCGCGAAGCCCGGCCGGGCCACGGCGGCCTCGCCCTGGGCGTGGACGGTGGCGAGGAGCTTGGCCTCGTCCGTCGCGAGCAGGCCGCGGGACTCCAGGGACTCTCGCAGCGCGGCCCAGTCGCCGGGCGGGGCCGGCCAGGGCACCGCCAGCAGGCCGGTGGCGTCCAGCTCGGCGAGGCCACGGAGGTGGGCCAGGTCACCCACCTCGATCAGGGAGGGCTCTCGGCGGCGGGGTGAGTCCCCCGAGAAGGCGCCGGGCACCAGGAAGGCCAGGTCCGCGGGGAAGGGCGGCAGCGCCCGTCCTCCGATCAGGCGGATATTCCGGACCACCAGAGTGGTGAGGGCGTCCCGCTCGTTCAGGGGGATCTGCGAGTAGGCCTCGGCGCGGACCGTCTCAAGGGAGCCATCCGCGATCGCCGTGAGGGACCCGGCCAGGGCCACGAAGTTCAGCCGGACAAGGCGCTCGGCCTCCTCCGCACCGGCCCAGCCGCCAGTCTCGATGAGCAGGGTGGAGGTGCCCCAGCGGGTCATGGAGTCACCGAAGGCCCGGGCCGTGTAGTCCATGTCGTAGCGCGAGACGCTACCTGGGGCGAGGGGCTCTACCAGCTCCCGAACCCGCACCGCCAGCTGCTTGGTCCGGCGGGTACCGGGGGTCTCCGTCAGGGCCTCGTCGCCGGGCACCGAGAGCAGCGCGATGGCCACCTGGTCACCCTTCAGCCCGGCCCGCAGGTTGGGATTCTGGTTGTGCAGGTTGTAGCCAATCACAGGCTGCACCCGGTCCCGCAGCGCCTTCAGGAAGCGGCCCTCGGGCGAGGCCAGCCGCTGGGCATCGCGGTTGATGTCAACCTCCTGGGCGTTGCGGCGCTGGGTGCGCTCGGCCCCGTCCGGGTTGAGCATCGGGATGATCCAGAGGGTCAGCTTCGAGAGCACCTGCTGGACCGTCGGGTCGGTGGGGTTGGCGCCCAGCCAGTTGAGCAGGTCCAGGAGCGCTGACGTGGCCGTGGGTTCGTCGCCGTGCATCTGGGACCAGAGGAGCACGCCCGTGGGGCCGTGGCCCAGGCGCAGGGCCGGGATCTTCCGCCCTTCGCTGGAGACGCCCTCTTCCACCAGAGTGATCAGCCCCGGATGCCGCTGCTGGAGGGTGTCCAACGCCGCCCGGAGCTCGCGGTGCTTCAGGGCCCAGGGATCAGGCGGCGACACGCGCACCCGGGGCCAGACCTCCCAGAGCGAGCGGGCCTGGCTGGCGACCGGCGCGGGCGAAGCCGCCCCGGCGAAGCTGCCAAAGAGCAGCAGCAGGGCCGCAAGGGCGAGGGCGCGTCGCACAGGCATGCCCTACCGGACCGCGGGTTCCAGCAGCTTGATCAAGCCGCGCACGGCGTCGATCTCCGCACGCACACCAACCGGCACTGTGAACTTGTTCTCGATGTGCCCGATCATCGCGCCCTCCCAGGCCGGCACCTTCAGGGGCCGGAGGTGGTCGTTCAGGACCTCTTCCAGGGTCAGCGACCCCTGCCCCTCCCCGGGCAGGCACTTGGTGCACTTCCCGAACACCACGCCCGCGACCTTGTCCAGCACCCCCGCGAGCTTCAGCTGGGTCAGCATCCGGTCCACGCGGTAGATGCTCTCGTTGGTGTCCTCGAGGAAGAGGAGCTTCCCCGACCAGTCCGGCAGATACGGCGACCCGAGCATGGCGGTGAGCACCGTCAGGTTCCCCCCGACCAGCACCCCCGAGGCGACGCCGGGCGTGATGGTCCGGATCCGGTCCTCGGTGACCACCAGCCCCTTGCCGATCACGACGGGGTTGGTCATGGTCACGGCCTCGGCGTTGAACAGCACCCGGCGGACATAGTCCAGGGAGTAGGGGTTCCAGGTCGAGGTGCCCACGGGGCCATGGAAGGTGATGAGGCCGGTCTTGGCGTAGATCGCCGTGAGCAGGGAGGTGATGTCGCTGTAGCCGAGCAGGATCTTGGGATGGGCCGCGATGAGCGGGTAGTCGAGCAGCGGCAGCAGGCGGTTGCAGCCCCACCCGCCGCGGATGCACAGGATGGCGTCCACAGAGTCATCGCCGAACATCGTGTTCAGGTCCGCGGCCCGGTCCGCGTCCGTCCCGCCCAGGTAGCCGTAGCGGTCGAGCACGTGCTTCCCGAGCTTCGGCTTGAGGCCCAGGGCCCGGAGGGTCTCCTGGAGGATCTCGAGCTCCTCCGTGAGCCACGTGGCGCTGGCCGGGCTCACCAGCCCCACCGTGGCCCCGGGCACCAGTCGCCGGGGCCGGACCGAGGACGCGGAGGCAGCGGCCCCCAGCAGCTCAGGGGCAACCTGGGTCGAGAGGGCCGCAAGCAGGGTGGCCTGCAGGAAGGAGCGGCGGTTCTGAGTCATGGAAGCTCCCGGAAGCTGGTAGTGGAACACGGCGGATTTCTCTGAGGCAAATGCGGAGGGGTTTCTCAGGCCGGGCGCAATTTCTAGCGGTACCTGAGATTGGCCGGGATCAAAAGACCCGCACCTGAATAATAATGGGCCATGTCCCCCCAGCCCCTACCGGATCCCAAGGATCAGCCGACGGCCATCCTCCGTGAGGATGTCGAGCTGGAACCGATCTCCCGGTCCTTGAGCATCCCGGCGGCTCTGCTCGCCTGGGACCGTTACGAGGTGTTCGAGGTGCTGGGCCAGGGCGGCATGGCCAAGGTCTACCGGGCCCGGGACCGGAAGCTGAACCGGATGGTGGCCCTGAAGTTCATCCGCGAGGAGCACCAGGGCGGCGCCCGCCTCCTGACCCTGGAGGCCCAGCTCCAGGCCAGCCTGGACCACGAGAACATCGTCAAGGTCTACGAGACGGGCAGCTTCGACGGCCTGCCCTTCATCGCCATGCAGCTGGTGCAGGGAGAGACACTGGACCGGCTGTGCGCCAACGACCTCCGCGCCAGGGTGGGGCTGCTGGTCCAGATCGCCCTGGCCCTGGACGCAGCCCACCGGCAGGGCATGGTGCACCGGGACCTGAAGCCCACGAACATCATGGTGGAGGCTGTAGACGGGCGGTTGAAGCCCTACCTCATGGACTTCGGGCTGGCGCGGCTCACCAATGTGGCGGGCCAGACGAGGGCGACTTCCATCGTCGGCACCCTGGCCTACATGTCCCCCGAGCAGGCCGAAGGGAACCGCCCCCTGGACATCCGCACGGACGTCCACGGCCTGGGGACGCTTCTCTACGAGTTCCTCTGCGGCCACCCCCCCTTCATGCAGGAGTCCTCCTCCCATGTGGAGATCATCCGCCGCCTGCTGGACGAGGAGGCGACCCCGCCCAGCCGCCACCACCCCGAGGTGCCCCGGGACCTGGAGATCATCGCCCTGAAGTGCCTGGAGAAGCAGCCGGAGCGCCGCTACGCCACGGCCGCGGCCATGGCCGAGGACCTGCAGTGCTGGCTGGACGGGCTGCCCATCAAGGCCCGCCGGACCAGCCTGCTGGAACAGGCCCTCAAGGGTCTCCTGCGCCTGCGGAAGAACCGCCAGGCCTGGCTCACCACCCAGGCTGCAGGGCTGGCCATCCTGTTCCTGCTCGGGTTGGGGGCCTGGACCCTCTGGCGGGCGCGGCAACGAGCGGACTTCGTGGCTCAGATGGGCATGACCCTGATCCGGCTGGAGGAGATCGTGCAGGCCTCGGAGATGGGGCCCCTCCACGACACGCGCTCGGACCGTCGTCAGGTGAGCGAGCTGCTGAACCTGGTGCGCAGCGACGCCGCCCGCTATGGAGCCACCACCCGCGCTCCCCTGGCCTATGCCATGGGGCGATTCCACCTCGCGCTTCACGACTACGAAGCGGCCCTGGAGGATCTGCAGGATGCCTGGGACCGGGGCTTCCGGAACCCGGAATCCGCCGAGGGCCTCGGCATGGCCCTGGGCGAGGCCTACCGCCTCCGCCGACAGGCCCTGGAGCAGATCAAGGATCCCGAACGCCGCAAAGCCCAGGAGGCGCGGCTGCAGAAGACCCTCCAGGAGCCCGCCCTGGCCTACCTCTCCCAGGCGCAGGGGGGACGATCCGAGGATCAGGACTACCGCGCCGCCTTGGCCGATGCCTTCGCCGGGCGCCACACGGCGGTGCTCCAGCGCACGGCGCACCTGCTCAAGGACGCGCCCCTGGGCTACCGCTACCTCAGGCTCGGGGCGAGCGCAGAGATGGGGCTCGCGAACCAGGCCATCGAGAAGGGGGAGCACCCCGAGGCCCTGGCGCACGTGAACAGCGCCTGCCAGTACCTCCGGCAGGCGCTGGAAATCGCGCGCAGCGACAAGGAGAGCTGGCTCAATCTCGGGCGGGCGGCGGACCGCCTCATCTACCTGAACCAGTTCCTGGGGGGGGATGCCCAGGAGAGCCACGCCTTCGGCATGGCCGCCTGCGCCAAGGCGCGCAGCCTGGATCCCGAGGACCCGGAGCCGCTCATCCTCGAGGCGGACCTCATCCGCAGCCTCGCGCGAACGGGGGAAGCCAAGGGCGTCGACTCCAGCGGCCGCTTTCGGGAGGCCATCACCCGCCTGGATGAGGCGCTGAACCTGGCCCCAGAGAACCTGGAAGCCCGCCGGAAGCTCGGCCTCCTCTACTGGAGCCTCGCCAACCTTGCGGTGGACCGCCAGCAGCCCTGCCAGGAGCTGCTCGCCAAGGCCGAGGCGGAGCTGCGCCGGGTGCTGGCGCAGCGTCCGGGCGACGTGCTCGCGATGGCCATCCTGCTCGACGTGATCTTCGACCAGTGCCAGGACCGGGACCGCCGAGGGGAGGACGTCCTGCCCACCCTCGACCAGGCCTTCCAGGTCTTCCAGAAGAGCCGGGAGCTGGAACCCGCCAACGGCCGCATCCAGAACGTGGGCGTGATCCTCTGCGGCCAGCGCGCCCTGCTCCGGGGCATGCGGGGCCTGGACCCCCTGCCCGACCTGAACGAGGGCCTGGCCCTCGTGGACGAGGTCATCGGCCGGAACCGCGCCTACGTCTCCGCCATCTCCAACCGCTCCCTGCTCCTGCGCATGCGGGCCGAGCACAAGTGGCGCCTCGGCGTCCCCTATGAAGCCGACCTCCAGGAGGCCATCGAGACCGCCCAGCGGGGCCTGAAGATCCGCGGGACCAATGAGATCATCATCAACCTGGGGATGGCCCAGGCCATGCGGGGCGCCCTGCGGGCCCGGGTCGGCGGGGATCCGCACAAAGACGTCGTGGAAGCGCTGGAACGGTTCGATCAGGCCCAGAAGAAGGACCCCATGAACCCCAATGTCCTCTACTACAAAATCGACGCCCGGATCACGGAGGCGACCTGGCTGCTCCAGCAGGGCCGGAGCGCCGCCGAGGTGCTGCGGGCCTGTCGCCGGGACCTGGAGCAGGTGCGGCTCATGGCCCCCCAGGCCCCGGATTTCCTCGTCGATCAGGCCAAGGCGCTCGAGCTGGAGGGCCTGGAGGTGGCCCGCGCCGGGGGCTCGGCAGCCCCCCTGTTGAAGCGGGCCCTGAGCAGCCTGGACCCTTTCGAGCGACAGGCGGTTCAGGTGGCCGAGCACAAAGCGCTCCGGGCCCGCATCCTCCGGCGCCTTGCCGACTGTGAGCGCGGCCCCGGTGCGGAAAAGCTCCGGGAGCAGGCCCGAGTGTTGCTCATCCGGGCCCTGGCCGAGAATCCCTTCCTGACCGCCGAATACGGCAGTGGCGCCGGCTCGGGGCGCTAGGACTGAGACGAAATACCCTCAGGGCGCCGCGAACAGCATGGTCACGTGAAGGGCGTCGTCCTCCCGGGTGACGCTCACGTTGTCGCAGCACTTCTTCGCCAGGGCCACCATCTTCTCGTTCTGGGGCAGGATTTCCGCCACGAACCCGCGGACGCCCCGGGTCATGGCGTGGGCCACCATGTGGGACTGCAGCACTGTGCCCAGGCCGGTGCCCTGCCAGGCGGGGTCCACCATGAAGGCGGTCTCTGCAAGGTTGCTCGACAGGTTCAGGAAGTAGCAGCACTGGGCCACCACGCACTCGTTCTCCCGCTCGCCGGTGACGGCCACGAAGGCGACTTCACTCTCGAAGTTGAGGTTGCAGAGGCGCTGCACCTCGTCGCTGGAGAGGGCCAGCACCCGGCGGAAGAACCGGGTGTAGACGTCGTCCTTCGACAGGTGGTGGAAGAGGCCCCGGATGGCATCGCCGTCGCTGGCCTTGGCGGGGCGCAGCATCACCTGGCGGCCCCCCTTGAGGGCGTAGGTCCGCTCCTCCTCCACGGGATAGCTGCGCAGGTTCTCCAGGCGCTGGTCCGCGGGCAGGTAGCCCAGCTGCTTGGCCTCCTCCATGAGCCAGGGGCGGAACTTGGGATGGGCCAGCTCGATGAGGGCGATGGTGCGCTCGCGGATGGACTTGCCGAAGAGGTAGGCGATGCCGTACTCGGTGATGACGTAGTGGACATCCGTGCGGGCGATGCTCACGCCCTCCCCCGCCAGCAGCTGAGGGCGGATGCGCGACATGGAGGCGTCATCGTTGGTGGAGGAGAGGCAGACGATGGGCTTGCCGCCGGGAGAGCGCGCCGCGCCGCGGAGGAAGGCCGCCTGGGCCTCCAGGCCGCCGTAGAACTCGCCATCGAGCTGGTCCGTGCAGACCTGTCCCGTGAGGTCCATGGTGAAGGCCTGGGTGATGGCCACCATGCGGGTCTGGGCCGCCAGGGTGTACGGATCGCAGACCGCCTGGATGGGCTGGAGCGAGAAGAGCGGGTTGCGGTGGACCAGGTCGTAGAGCCGCCGGGTGCCCAGCAGGAAGCTGGCCACGATGCGGGTCCGGGCCATGGACTTCAGCTTGCCCGTGAGGATGCCCTTCTCCAGCAGGGGGATCACCGAGTCCGTGATCACGGCGGAGTGGATGCCCAGGTCCTTGCGGTCGCCGAGATACTTCAGCGCCTGCTCGGGGATGCGCCCGATGCCGATCTGGAGGGTGGAGCCGTCGTCGATGATCCCGGCGATGTACTGGGCGATGCGCTCCACCACCGCGCCCTTGGCAACCGGGTGGTGGTACTCGATCACCGGGGTGTCCACGGGGATCAGGGCGTCGATCTCGCTCACGTGCAGGGTGGTCTCCCCCATGCTCCAGGGCATGGCCGGGTTCACCTCCGCCAGCACCAGCTTCGCCTTCTCCACCGCCGCCGCGACGATGTCCACGGAGACCCCCAGGCTGACGTAGCCGAACTCGTCCGGCGGCGTGACCTGGATGAGGGCCACATCCACGGGGATGCGGCCCAGCTGAATGAGCTGGGGCACCTGGGCCAGGGAGATGGGCACGTACTCCGCGAGGCCCTGGCGGATGGCGGCCCGGATGTCCGAGCCCACGTAGAAGCTGCGGTGGCGGAACCGCGTCGTGCAGCGGCCCTCGGCATCATGGGGCACCGTGTCGGTGGTGATGAAGTGCAGCAGCTCGAGGTCCGCAGGCGGCCGCTTCATGGTCTCCAGCGCCGCCACCAGCGCCCTTGGGCTGGCGCAGGCGGTGCCCAGGAAGACCCGCTGCCCCGGCTGGATGCGGGCCACGGCCTCCTCGGCCGTGCAGACCTTGCTGGCATAGCGCTCAAGGCTGGGCAGCAGGTTCGGCTGGGTCATGGCGGCGCTCGCAAAAAAGGCTCTCGCACCGGCGGGGTACGGGAGGTAAAAAGAAGTCATTGGAAAGGAGTCTGGCGCCTATTCTGTGGTTCTTCGCCCCTGGCGCATAGAGGCAATTCCGGGGCGCTATGATGTCCGCACGGAGGTCCGAGTGGCCAGATCGTCCATCGTGGTGCTGACCGGGACCGGAATCTGTCCTGACGGCGGCATCATGGCGGCCCACGACGGCGACTCCCTGTGGGAGCGCCAGCTCCTCGAGGAAGTGACCGTGCCCATGGCCTACCGGCAGGACCCCCTGCGCGTCCAGGGCTTCTACAACGCCCGACGGCGGCGCCTCGCGGACTTGGAACCCACCGCCGCGCACCTCGCCCTGGTCCGGCTGGAGGCGGCCTGGCCCGGGGACTTCCTGCTGGTGACAGCGAACGTGGATGACCTCCACGAGCGGGCAGGCAGCCGGGCTCCGATCCACCTCTTCGGTGAGCTGCTCAAGGCCCGCTGCACCGAGTGCCACCACGTGCACCCCTGGGCGGAGGACCTCGACTTCAGCTCCTGCTGCCCCTCCTGCGCCACCCTGGGCCAGCTGCGGCCGCACCTCGTGTGGTATGGCGAGCCACCCCTGGAGATGGAGCGCATCCACGCCGCCCTCGCCCAGTGCAGCTGCTTCCTGGCCCTCGGAACCCCAGGCCATCTCCATCCGGCGGCGGGCTTCCTGGAGGACGTGCCTCCCTTGGCCCGCACCCTGGTGGTGAGCACGGGACCCGGCGAGGAGGCCAGCGGCTTCCAGGAGCACCGTGCCGGCCCCGCGGACAGCGAGGTGGCCGACCTGGTGGCGGAACTGCTGGCAGCGCACGGCAGCTAGCCGCCTGCAGCCGGTACCCTGGAATCCGCTGTTGAGCCATCGGGTTCACCCTTCCCGCCAGGACCGGGCGACAGGGTGGGATTCGCGACCTAACCTCTGTCCTGCGGCGGACGGTTCTCTTTCGCCGCGACGGGAGGCCCCATGAGATTAGGTGCTGTCAGCGCGATCATCGTCCTGAGCCTCGCGGTCGGCGCCGCCTGGGCGCGGGGGGACCGGCAGCCCCCGCCGCGACCTGCGGGCGAGCCGGACCGCCGTCCCCCCCGGGAGGGCGGCTACAGCCTGGAGCAGGCCGTTTCGGACCGGGCTCAGCTCCACACCATCGCCTTCAGCGGCTTGGCCTTCCTCACCGGCGAACCCGGCGCCTCCAGCTTCATCCCGCCGGGCAAGGTCGCAGACTTCTTCGGATTCCAGTACCTGCGGGACATCGACGCCGGGGGGAAGGGACACAACCCCATGTTCCTGGACCGCATCGCCGGGAATGTGATGCGGCTGCTGAGCGGCCCCCAGCGCCGCATCTTCGAGCAGGCCGCCCGAGAAGAGGCCGCGCAGCTGGAAGCCATCGCCCGCTTCCGCCTGCCCCTGGTGGCTGCCTTCCACCAGGACCTCGCGGGCCGTCTGCCCGCAGGCTGCAGTGGGCTGGATCGCCTCGCGGTGCGGGCCTATGTGGCCGACCTGTTCGAGTTGGACGCGTGCCTCGCCTGGCACCGCGCCCGAGCCTTCGGTGCGGTGGCCCAGTCCCTCAGCGAGGCCCAGCGGCGGACCCTCGGCGCCTGGAAGTTCGGCGACTTCCGCACCTGGCCCGAGGTGGACCGGGAGGCGCTCCGGGACCTGCGCCCCCGGGCCGCCTCCAAGCTGGAGAGCGTCGCCTACATGACCCTGGCCAGCGAGTTCTTCAGCTGGTTGGCCGGCTCCGTGGAGGCCGACACCTACTTCTGCCCCGAGCGTCACGGCACCTACTTCGGGGGCTTCTATTTCAAGGACCTGCCCGCCATGGGCCAGAAGGACTTCGACATCTCCACGAGCCTGACCGGCGACTCGGGGGAGGCCTTCCTGGCGGCCCTGACCCCCGCGCAGCGGGCCCGCATGGAGGCCGTGCCGGACCAACAGCGCGAGCTGCTGCGGGGCATCGTGACCGTGCGCCGGGCCATCGCGAGCAAGCTCCGCACCTTCCAGAAGGGGGCCGGGCCCACCGAGACGGATCTCCGGGCCCTGGGCCGCCGCTACGGCGAGCTGGATGGCGAGCTGGCCTACCTCTACGCCAGCACCTTCACGGCCATCGGCCGCTCAGCGGACGCCCCGCAGCTGGCCCGCCTCCGGTCCCTGCGCGGCCAGCCGAGCCGGGAAGCCGGCACCGCCTTCCTCTACTCGGACCGCATTCCCATGCCCCAGTGGCCCGACGCGTCCTTCCTCCTGGGCGGCCGGCGCTGACCGCGCCGCCGCCTGGCCTCCCGTCCCTCTTCTGAAGGAGATCACGCATGCACCCCTCGTTCCTGCTCTTCCCGCTGCTGGCCGCGCTGCCCCAGGCGCCGGAGGCCCAGCCCTCGGCTCCCCCGCGCCCCGTCTCGCCCATCCTGCTGGCCCTGGACCTCAATGGCGACGGCATCCTTGACGCCGACGAGCTGGCCGCCGCATCCCAGTCCCTGCTGAAGCTCGACAAGAACGGGGACGGCCAGCTGACCCCAGACGAGTATCGGCCGGCCCGCCCCGACGGCCAGACGACCGCTGCCCCACCAGCCAGGCCCACGGGCCAGGCCCGGGAGGCCCGCCCCCTGGAGCGCCCCCGCCCGCCCCTGGACGTGGCCCTCGACGAAGACGGCGATGAGATCATCAGCGCCGCAGAGATCGCCCGGGCACCCCTGCTGCTCAAGAAGCTGGACCGCAACGGCGACGGCCGCCTGACCCCCGATGAATACCAGCCGACGCCGCAGACGGGCAAGTCGCCCAAGGCTGACAGAGCGTAAAAGCACCAGCGGCCTGCAGGAGGTATGCGAGTCTGCGCGCCTAATCGCTTGCCCGATCCGGGACGGCCCCCAACACTTGGCTCCAGGGCCTGCCCGGCCCCTGGAGCCTTGCCATGGACACCCGGAACAGCGGATTCAACACCAAGCTCGTCCACGCGGGCATTCCCGATGACGCCCACGGCAGCGTGGTGACGCCCATCTACCAGACCTCCACCTTCGCCTTCCGGGATGCCCAGCAGGGCGCCAACCGCTTCGCGGGCACCGAGGGTGGCTACATCTACACCCGCATCGGCAACCCCACCACCGTGGCGCTGGAAGAGAACGTCGCGCAGCTGGAGAACGGCTTCGGCGCGACGGCCATGGCCAGCGGCATGGGTGCCGTGAGCACGGTCTACCTGGCCCTGCTCAGCAGCGGGGATCACATCGTCAGCACAGATTCGGTCTACGGCCCCAGCCGCGGCCTCATGGAGAAGCACATGAGCCGCTTCGGCGTGGCCTCCACCTACGTGGACACGTCGGATCTGGCGAACCTGCGGCAGGCCCTGCGGCCGAACACGAAGCTGGTCTACATCGAGTCGCCCTCGAACCCCGCCATGTCCGTCACGGACATCGCGGCGGCGGCCGAGCTTGCCCACGCCGCGGGGGCCCTGCTGGTGGTGGACAACACCTTCGCCAGCCCGCACCTGCAGAAGCCCCTGGACCTGGGCGCCGACGTGGTGCTGCACTCCGTCACCAAGTTCATCAACGGCCACGCCGACATCGTGGGCGGCATCGTGGTGTCCAAGACCGAGGCCCTGCACAAGCAGATCCGCGCCATGCTCATCAACCTCGGCGCCAACATGGATCCCCACCAGGCCTACCTGGTGAGTCGCGGCCTGAAGACCCTCGCCCTGCGGGTGGAGCGCGCCGAGCAGAACACCCACCAGGTCGCCCCCTGGCTGGAGGCCCGGCCCGAGGTGGCCTGGGTGCGCTACATCGGCCTGCCCAGCCATCCCCAGCACGCCCTGGCCACACGCCAGATGACGGGCTACGGCTCGATGATCTCCTTCGAGCTGAAGGGCGGCACCGAGGCCGGCCGCATCCTCATGGACAACGTGCACCTGGCGGGCCTGGCCGTCTCCCTGGGCGGCGTCGAGACCCTCATCAGCCACCCCGCCTCCATGACCCACGCCAGCATGCCCCGGGAAGCCCGGCTGGCGGCAGGCATCACCGATGGCCTGGTGCGCCTCTCCATCGGCATCGAGGACGTGGAAGACATCCTGGCGGATCTGGAACAGGCCCTGGCTTGCATCAAGGGCTGAGGCTACTTGCCCGGCATCTTCTGAAGGTCCATGCGGGTGGCGCGCCGGGACAGGTTCTTGGCGAGCTTGTCCAGGTGGGCCTTGTCGTGGCACTTGCCGCAGGTGGCGTCCATGTTCTTCCGGGCCACCCGGGAGGCGGGATCCTTGCGGGACAGCAGCTCATGGGCGTGGCCGTGGCAGGTCATGCAGGTGGGGGCGTGCTCCTTGCCCTTCTGGCGGGCAATGCCATGCACGCTGTTGGCATAGTCCTGGCCCTGGTGGTCGTGGCAGCGGACGCAGTTGGGCGCAGCCATCTTCTCGGGGTGGGGCAGGCTCTTCGCGGCGGTGTGGCAGGTGATGCAGTCCAGGCCCCCGTGGGCACGGGTGCGGAAAACCTCGAGCTTCACCGTGTCGTGGCAGCCCACACACTCCTGGGCATCCGGGGGTGGAGCGGCGGCAAGGGCTGTGGCCAGGGTGGCCGCAAGCAGCAGGCGCATGGTTTCTCCTTGATGGGTGGCACCCAACCTAGCACAGCCACCGCTGAGGAGCTGGAACGGAATACTAGGCGGCGTAGGTTTTGTAGAAGTACCAGGCGGCCAGGATGAAGCCGATGCTGATGACGCCGCGGCGAACGGTGGTGCGGCCGACCCGGTGGGCCATGTGGGAGCCGAAGAGGCCGCCCAGGCCCGCCGCGACGGCCATGAAGCCGACGAGGGCCCACTGCACGTTGCCCGGGTGGCGCAGATACTCCATGCCCAGGAAGAGGAAGATGGCGATGCCGTTGATGCACAGGGCCAGCAGGTTCTTCAGGCCGTTCATCTGGTGGATGTCCGTCAGCCCCAGGAGGCTCAGGGCCGCCAGCATGAGGATGCCGATGCCGGCGCCGAAGTAGCCGCCGTAGATGCCCACGATGAACTGGAAGACCATGGCGCCGATCCACCAGCCGGTGGTCCGGTCGTGGCTGCCCATCTTCTTGAGCAGCTTGCCGACGGGATCATTGGCCGCCAGCAGCACCGTGGCCGCCAGGATCAGCCAGGGCACCAGCTGGTCGAACAACTTCTGCGGCGTGACCAGCATGGCCCAGGCGCCCAGGATTCCGCCCAGGAGCGAGACGGGCATCAGGCGCAGGGCGAAGGCCTTGGTGCCCGCGAGGTCGTCGCGATGCCCCCAGAAGCCGCCGATGGAGCCGGGCCATAGCGCCAGGGTGCTGGTGACGTTGGCCTGCTGGCCCGTGAGCCCGATGCCAAGCAAAGCGGGGAACGACACCAGCGTGCCGCCCCCCGCGATGGAATTGATTGCCCCGGCGACAAAGGCCGCGGCCATGACGGTGATGATGTGTCCGATATGCATGTCCTCTAAGATGACAGGCCGGACGGTCCGCTAGAAGGCTGCTACTTCCACTTGAAGGGGAAGGCCGGTTTCTTCGTTCCGAACTCAGGCGGCCACACGGTTTCATGCTTGCCGTTCTGGATCTGCTCCACCAGCATCTGGTGCTTGTTCTGGTTCGTGTAGCCGTTGAAGTCCACGAAGGCCACCTCGCCCATGATGCCGTTCCACTTGCCGTCGCGCAGGGCGCTGCGGGTCTTCTCACGGTCGCCGCCAGCCTTCGCGGCGGTCTCGGCCATCACCATGAGCGAGGCGTAGGCATTGGCGGCGTGGTAGGGAACTTCTTCTTTCCCGAACTTGGCCTTGTAGCGCTTGCCGAAGTCCTTGGCGCCGGGCCATTTCACATCCGTCGTCCACTGGGTGCTGGAGAACACGTTGTTGGAGATGGCCTGCTCCCGCGCGAACTCCGAGGAGGCGAAGCCGGCGCCGGCGCCGAGGAAGGCCTGAGGCTCGAGGCCCACTTCCCGCGCCTGCCGCATGAGCAGGATGCCATCGGCCACATAGGACACCATGAAGACCAGGTCGGGCTTGTAGCCCTTGATCTTGGCCAGGGTGGAGCGGTAGTCGGGCGAGCCGGAAGCGTAGGCCTCCTCCACCACCACCTGGATGCCCACCTGGGCCGCATAGGCCTTGGCGGACTTCGCACCGGAGGTGCCGAAGTCGGTGTTCTCGTTCAGGATCGCCATGGTCTTGGGCTTGCCCAGCTTCTGCGCCATGGAGATCAGGATCGAGGCGTAGTCCTCGGTGGTGGCGCTGAGGCGGAACACAAACTTCTGGTTCTGCCGGGTGATGTCCTCCTTGGAGGCCACAGGCACCAGGAGGGGCACCTTGTACTTCTCGGCCAGCTTGGAGACGGCGTTGGCGCAGGCGGAGCTGTAGGGCCCGACCACCGCGACCACACGGTCGCGGGTGACCAGCTTCTCCATGGCCGACATGGACACCTGGGGCTTGCCCGTGTCGTCCTCGATCACCAGCTCGACCTTGATGCCCTTCTTCTGAAGGTCTTCCAGGGCCAGCTTGTAGCCGTTGCTCATGTATTCGCCGATGGGCGCCTGGGTGCCCGTCGCGCAGTTGATGATCCCGATCTTCAGGGGTGTCTGCGCCTGCAGCGCGAGTCCGAACGCGAACAGCGAGGATAGGATCCTCTTCTTCATGCATGCCTCCAAGGCCGATGGATGGGGTTTGGTAACTCCAAACCTAGCATGAGCTGAGGCCAATTCTCAGAGGTGCTCCAGGTGGATCCAGACCAGGCTGGCACCGTCGGAATCAGGCACCAGAGTCAGTTCCGCGGGACCGTCCTCCACACGCAGCAAGTGACTGGTTTCAAGGTGGAGATTCCAGAGGGGTACAGCCAGGCTCCCGGCAGCGACGAAGACCAGATGCGTGCCCGAGGCCAAGGGAATGGGGAGTTCCGCATCGGCGTGGAGGACCTGCAGCGAAGCCCGGCAGCAGCCTGGATCGACCATCAGGTTGAGGTCGATACAGGGTCCTTCCAGCAGCGTCGCGGTGGCCGGCCAGTCCCCGGAGAAACGCAGCGGCACCCGCGGCTCGTCCAGCAGGACGCAGCCCCGCTCACCAAAGTCGATCCGGAAGCCCGCGCCTTCGAGCAGCAGCAGCCAGCGCTCCACTCCGGGGAAGGAAGAGAAGGGCCCCGAGGTAGCCACCTCCGCCGAGCTGAGCCGCCAGCGAAAGCCTGTCTCCAGCGTCGCGCCGGGAGGCTCCACCGCCAGCTCCAGGGTCAGGCCCAGACCGTTCTTCCAGGGCATCCTGCGGGCTTCCGCCGGGGTCAGGTGCTGCCAGCGCATCAGCGGCCCTCCAGCAAGCGGGCTTCTTCCCGGCTCAGACGCCGCCAGGGACAGGGCACCAGGCCCGGAACTTTTGACATGTACTGTCCATAGGCGGCTCCGAACCGCGCCAGCAGCTTGCGCTCCTCCAGCCGGGAGCCGATGACGAAGTAGGCCGTGACCGCCAGGGCGGAGACGAGCATGGCGGTGCTCATGTCGCGGGTCCAGATCAGCACCAGGGACAGGGCATACCAGGGATGGCGCACGTATCGGTGCAGGGCCGAGATCCGGAGTGGTTCCTGGTCCCCAATGCCCAGGCGGCGCTCCCGGAGCTGGCGCAGTCCCAGGAACTCACTCAGGTCATAGGTGCCGGGGCCGAAGAGCAGCAGCCCGGCTGCCACCAGGGCCAGCCCGTTCATCAGCCAGGCCAGCGGGCCCTGCCAGCGCCAGAGCCAGGGGCCGGGATGGCTCGCCATCAGCCCAAGGACCGGCACGAGCGCCAGCACCGCCACCAGGTTATAGAGCAGCCGGTAGGCCGGCACCCAGCGGGGGGCGCGAGTTGCCATCCATACCTTGAACCCAGCCGCAGCCAGCAGCGAGTGCACCGCCCCGTAGGCGGCCCAGGCGATGGCCAGCCAGGCCAGGTGGACCGAGTCGGAACCCATGCAGGGATTGTGGGGGAAGCGGGGGCCCCTAAGAAGGGGTAACAAGACCCAACGACTCCGCGGAAGCCACCGGATGACCGTATCCTTGTCAGATGACTTTCTCCTGGCCCGCGCCTTCGCGCCTCGCGCTCCTCCTGGTCCTGCTCTGGACAGCCTACGTGCTGCTCTGGACGCCGGGCCCCCTGTCGCTCCGCGTCCTGGGCCTCTATCCCAAGAAGGCCGGCTCCCGCCTGATCGGTTGGGTCGCCTGCCGCACCCTGCCCGTCTCCTGGCGCCAGCCCCTGCTGGGCGGCTTTGCCGCGCACTACGGCATCAACCTCCCCGAGGCCGAGCTCGCCCTCACGGACTACCCCAGCCTCCAGGCCCTCTTCACCCGCCGCCTGAAGCCAGGGCTGCGCCCGCAGGGACCCGCCGCGCCGGGCTTCGTGAACAGCCCCGTGGACGGCCGCATCATCGCCAGCGGCCGCATCACCGCCGGCCTGGCCATCCAGGCCAAGGGCCTGCCCTACCGCGTCGCGGAGCTGCTCAAGCACGACCCGGGCGCCGCGCGCTTCGAGGGCGGCCACTTCCTGACGCTCTACCTCTCCCCCAAGGACTACCACCGCATCCACGTGCCCCTGGAAGGCCGGGTCAGCGCCGTGAGCCGCGTCGAGGGGGAGCTCTGGCCCGTGAACGATGCCAGCACGGGCCATGTCCCACGCCTCTACGAGCGCAACCGGCGGGCCTCCTGGACCGCCCTGGGCACCGGCCCCTGCGAGGGCCTCGAGGTGGCCGCGGTGCTCGTGGGCGCCACCCACGTAGGCGGCGTCGTCATCGATGCACGCTGGCTGGAAGGCAAGGCCCTGCCCCGGGACGGCGGCTGCCCCGTTCCCCTGCTGCCCTGCGCCCCCGGCGATGACCTGGGCACCTTCGAGTTCGGCTCCACCGTGGTGCTGCTCATCGGCGGCCCCCGGGCCGCGGACTGGGCGCCCCTGCGCACGGACGGCGCGGCCAAAGTGGGCGAGCGGCTGGGAGCCTACCGATGAGCGACATGGACCTCTTCCACCAGGATCCTCTCTGGGAGGAGGGCGGCGACCTTCCCGGCGCCCTGGAGGCGCTGTTCACCGCGGCTGGTGAAGTGCTCGACCTGCCCCGCCTCCGGGAGCTGACGGGGCTCGGCGACGGCGCCCTGCAGCAGGGCATCGAGAAGCTGCAGGAGCGCCTGCAGGGTTCCGCAGGGCTCCGGCTGCTGGAGGTGGCCGGTGGCTGGCGCATGGCCACCAGCCCGGTCTACAAGGAGATGGTCGCCCGGCTGGTGACCACCACCCGCAGCGGCAAGCTGACCCCGGCCCAGATCGAGGCCCTGGCCATCGTCGCCTACCGGCAGCCCGTCACCATCACCGAGCTCAACGCCATCCGGAGCGTCACCAGCAGCGCCAATCAGGTGAAGAGCCTCATGGAGCGCCAGCTCATCACCCCCGCGGGCCGCAAGCCCGTGGTGGGCCGGCCCATGACCTACGCCACCACCCAGGCCTTCCTGCTGCACTTCGGCCTGAAGAGCCTGCACGACCTGCCGCGGCTCGCGGACTTCGGCGAGGGCCGCCTGGAAGCCGAGGCCCTGGCCGCCCTGGAGCCGGCCCTGCCCGAGGATGGCCTCTTCGGTGCCGGGGTGCTAAACCTGGAGCCTGAGCCAGACCTCGACCTGGGCCCGGAACAGACGCCTGAAGCGGATCCCTCGGCCCCTGACGAGGACCCGGCATGACCCCACAGACCCTCAGCCTGGAAGAGCAGCCGAAGGCCCCCGAGCCCAGCCCCACGGGCCTCATCCTCCAGCCCTGGCAGAAGGGGGTCCTCCTCATCGTGCTGCTGGGTCTGCTCTACCTCCGCTTCTGGCGGCGCAAGCAGGCCAAGATCCAGGTCTGCAGCCACTGCGGCAAGAAGAATCCCCCGCACCAGGTCAACTGCCAGAAGTGCTCCGCGCCGCTGCTGCGGTTTGAGGTGCACTAGCTCAGGACCAGCGGGCCACGACCAGCAGCACCGCCAGCAGCACGGCCAGGGCCAGGATCAGGGGCAGCAGCCAGCGGGGCCGGAGTGGGACGCCATCGTGGGGGGGCGTGGCGGGCTTTGGCTCGGGCGAGAGCAGAGCGGTCTGGGCCAGCGCCGCCCGGGGGCCGCTGCCTTCGCCGGCGGTGCGGTGGCTGCCGCTGACGGGGTCGCCCGGCACGGGGAAGCGCTGGGAGACCAGGGTCTGCAGGTCCTCCCGGGTGCCGTTGAGCAGCACCTGCAGGTAGTCCGCCACGTCATGCTCCGTGACGGACGTTCCCAGCCGCTGCAGGTAGTCCCGGAGGTCCCGCTCCATAAAGCGGGCCGAGGGGTAGCGGTGGTCCACGCCCTTCTGCAGCGCCCGGCTGACGATGGCCAACATGTCCCTGGAGACCGAGGGATTCAGGGTCGCCAGGTCCGCGATCCGGCCCTGACGGACTTTCTCCAGGACGCCCAGCTCCGAGTCCGCCTGGAAGCAGCGCTCGCCCGTGAGCAGCTCGAAGAGCACGAGGCCCAGGGAGTAGAGGTCCGAGCGGTTGTCCAGGGGCTGGCCCGTGGCCTGCTCGGGGCTCATGTAGAGCAGCTTCCCCTTCAGGGCCCCGGCCAGGGTGTGGCTCGCCTTGCTGGCTGCCTTGGCGATGCCGAAGTCCACCAGCTTGACCGCACCCTCGGTGGAGAGGATCACGTTCTGGGGGCTGATGTCCCGGTGGACCAGCTTCAGTTCCCGGTCGTCGAAGCCCCGCTTCCGGTGCGCGTAGTCCAGGGCCGCTGCCACCTTCATCACCACGAAGGCCGCCACCTGTTCCGGGAAGGGCAGGCCGAGGCTGCGGGCCCGCTTCAGCAAGGTGCGGAGGTCGCGGCCGTTCACGTATTCCATGGCGATGTAATAGGACTGGCCGGCCTTCCCTAGGTCGAAGATCTGCACGATGTTCGGGTGGGTCAGCTGGGCCGCCAGCTTGGCCTCGTCGATGAACATCGTGACGAAGTCCTCGTTGTCGCTGAAGTGCGGCAGGATGCGCTTGATGGCGACGATTTTCTGGAAGCCCTGAACACCGCGCTGCTGGGCCTTGAAGAGCTCCGCCATGCCGCCCACGGCGATCTTCTCCAGCAGGAAGTAGTTCCCGTATTCCTCGTGGCCGCCGGGCCCCGGGGAGGGCGGAGAAGGGACCGACTCTTTGGACCAGCCGAAGGGATCCTCGAGGCCCGAGATGCTGCTGAAGGTGAACTCAGCTTCCGCCAGGGGCTCGGCCGGTTTTTCCGCAGCGAAGAAGCTGCCCTCCGACAGCAGGACCGGCGGCACCTTCACGGAAAGGACAGGCAGCCGACTGCGGTCAGGGATGGCCAAGGTGGACGTCTCGGCGGGCCCTGGGCCAAGCAGGTAGCCCAGGCTCACGGGCGTCGGTGCCGAGGGGGTATGCATGGCCGGGTCGAAGAGGGCGAAGGGATCCAGCGGTGGCACCGGCGGAGGGGTGTCCAGATCCGCCAACAGGTCCCCGAAGAGGTCATCCGAGGACAGCTGGTCCGCCTTGGGCAGGTAGCTGCGCAGGGCTGCGACCAGGGCGCCGTCCGTCTGGGTCGGGTCCAGGTAGGCCTGGATGTCCAGGACGTGGCCCCGGCCATCAGTCGGGGCCGCCGTGTCCTCCGAGAGCGCCACCACCGCCAGGCGGGGATGCCGCTGCCGCAGCACCCGGGCCAGGGTCCGGCCGGCCTCGCCGGGCGCGGCCAGGTCCAGCAGCAGGAGGCTGGGCGTCAGGCCCGACTGGAGGAACTCCGGGATCTTCTCCCCGTGGGCGCACCGCACCGCCCAGCCGTCGAGCTCCAGCGCCGACGCCAGTCCTGGCGTCCGTGGGGACTCGCTGTCCAGAAACAGAAGCAGAGGGCGGGGCATGGTGCTCCGGGCGTGGGGGAGTTCTTCAGGGTAGCGGCAGGGATCCGGCCTCGCCATCTCGGGAAAGATAGGATAGACTTCTCGTTCGGCCCGGTCCCGCCCTGCAGGCCCGACGCCAGATCCACGCGGAAGGAGGTGCATCCATATGCCTTTGGTCAAGGTCAAAGAAGACGAGACGTTCGAGTTCGCCCTTCGCCGCTTCAAGCGGAAGTGCGAGAAGTCCGGCATTCTCAGCGAGCTGAAAAAGCGTCAGCACTACGAGAAGCCCAGTGCCAAGCGCAAGCGCAAGATGCTCGCCGCCCGTAAGAAGACCCTCAAGCGGCTCGCACAGGAACGGCGCATGATCGGTTGAGATAAAGCTCCGCTTTATCTATATAAGGGCCCGCGAGAGCGGGCCCTTTTGATTTACTGGTAGGGAAAGGCTGTCACGTCACCCATGAACTCTGAACTGCAGGTGCTTGAATTTCCGGAGGCGGTCCGGCTCATCCAGGGCGAGGCGCGGACGGCGTCGGCGCGGGCGGCGCTGGGGGCCATGGATCCCTGGGATGGGCTGGCGGGACTACGACGCCTCTACCAGCTGGAGCTGCAGGAAGCCTGGGCGGCCTCGCCGGACCAGCTGCCGGTGCTGCCCATGGACGGGGCCCTGGAGGAGCTGCTCAACCCTGCGGGCTGGCTGCTGCCGGAGCACTGGCGGGAGCTGCGCGAGGGTCTGCGGGCCCTGTCCCGGCTGCTGCAGACCCTCGCGGGGCTGCCCTGGCCCGAGTCGCGGTCGGCCCCGGCGGGCACCCACCTGGGCATCGACCGGCTCCAGGTGACGGCGGCCCTGCTGCCGGATCCCGCGCCCCTGGCGGAGCGCCTGGCAAAGAGCTTCACCCTCGACGGCCAGCTGGACCCCCTGCGCGTGCCGGCCCTGGCCAGCCTCCATCGCCAGCGCCAGGACGCCTTCCAGTCCGTGCAGGCCAAGCTGCAGAAGATCCTCCGGGGCGCGCCTGAGGCCTGCAACGAGGCCATGGTGGTGGAGCGCAACGGCCGCTACTGCCTGCCGGTGCGCTCCGAGCGCCGGAGCCAGGTGCCGGGCCTGGTGCTGGATCGCAGCGGCAGCGGCGCCACAGTCTTCATCGAGCCCATGGAGGCTGTGCCCCTCAACAACGCCTTCGTGGAGGCGGACAGCGAGTACAGCCAGGCGGTGCAGGCCTTCCTGCGCGAGCTGCTGGCGGATCTGCGGGCCCGCCGGGAGGACTTCGTGAGCTGGCGGGACCTCCAGGGCCGCACGGACCAGGGCCTGGCCCTGTTGCGCTGGGCCAGCCTCTGCGGTGGCCTGCTGCCGGAGCTGGCGCCGAACCCCCGGGAGGGCCGGCTGTGCCTGCTTGAGGCCCGGCATCCACTGCTGCTGCCCGCCGTGCGTGAGGCGCTGGGTCTGGAGCCCCTGCCCCACCCCGTGGTGCCCCTGAATCTGGTGCTCGAGGCCGGACGGCCGGGACTGATCATCTCCGGCTCCAACACCGGCGGGAAAACCGTGGTCCTCAAGACCGTCGGCCTGCTCTCGGCCCTCGCCGCCGCAGGTTGCGCCGTACCCGCCCGGGAAGGCTCCAGCTTTCCCGCCCTGCCCAGCCTCCACGCGGACATCGGCGACCACCAGACGATCACGGGAAGCCTCTCGACCTTCAGTAGCCATATATTGCATCTGAAAGACATCCTGGAAAACCATCACGTCGGCGGGCTGGTGCTCCTGGACGAGCTGGGCACCGGCACGGACCCCAAGGAGGGCGCCGCCCTGGGCATCGCGCTGCTCCAGACCCTGTCGCGCCGCCACTGCTGGATCCTCTGCTCCACGCACCTGGGCGACATCAGCCAGTGGGGCCTGCGGCACACCCGCTTCCAGAACGCCTCGGTGCAGTTCGACGAGGCGCGCCTGGCTCCCACCTACCGCCTGCTGCTGGGCCAGCCGGGCCAGAGCCGGGCCCTCACCATCGCCGCCCGCCTGGGGCTGCCCCGCCCGGTCCTGGACCACGCGGACAAGGTTCTGGGCCAGCGCGAGCAGGACTGGCGGGACTTCCTCCGGGAGCTGGAGGCCGAGCGGGCCCGGCTGCTGGAGGAAGCCGAAGTCCTGCGCTCCCAGCAGGCGGCGGCCCAGAAGGACCGCGAGATCCTCCGGCAGCGTGAGGAAAAGCTGCGCACCGAGCGCGAGACCTTCCAGCAGGAATCCCGGGAGAAGGTGGCGCGGGTGCTGGACTTCCTCGACCACGAGGCGAAGCGCCTGGTGAAGGACCTGAAGGAGCGCCAGAAGGCCACTGAGGTGAACGCCGACCGCCTGGGCACCGAGGCCCACGAGCGGGTGAAGCAGCTGACCCGGCTGGCCGAGGCGGAGCTGGGCGGGCGGCGGAAGCCCGCCGGGCCCCCGGCAGAGGTGCGCGAGGGCGGCTATGCCCGGCACCGGGGCCTCGGAGTCGAAGGCAAGGTCATCAGCCTGAAGGGCGACCGGGTCAGCCTGGAGACCCCCCAGGGCCGCCGCCTGGAGTGCCGGACCGGGGAGCTGGAGCCCATCGGCGCCCGGGAGGCAGCCCCCAAGGCCAGCGGCAAGGTCCGAATCCGGGCCGAGGTCCAGGAGCTCGACTCGGAGATCAACCTCATCGGCCGGGCCAGCGATGACGTGGACAGCGAGATCTACCGCTTCGTGGAGGAGGGCTTAGCCGCTGGGCGCAAGTATCTGCGCATCGTCCACGGCCATGGTACCGGGCGGCTCAAGGCCGCCGTGCGGGAGGCCCTGCGGGGGCACCCTGGCATCATCCGGGTGGAGGATGCGCCCCAGGCCCAGGGGGGGGCCGGTGCCACGGTCATCACTCTGAGGACTTAGAACGAAGGCCCCTGATCACCCGGAAGAAGACGTTCTAGCGCCCCAGGTGGTCTGATATTCAACCCAGTCAGCCTCAAGCCCGATGCAGCGGCATACCTGCTCAGGGGCACCCATGGTCTTCTGGATCAACCTCAACATCCGCAAGAAGCTGCTCTACTCGATTCTCGCGCTGGCGGCCGTGCTCTGCGTGGCCTCCACCGCCTTCTCGCTCTGGCGCCTCAACTCCGCCCTCAATGACGGGTTGCAGCTGAAGGCCGCGAGCCTTGCCAACCTGGTCTCCGATGGCATCCAGTCCGGCGTCCAATTCGAGGACCTGGGCCTGGTGGAACGAGGCCTGGACGGCATGCGGGAGGACACCGACATCTCCCAGGCGGCGCTGGTGACCCAGGATCCCGCGACCCGGGCCGCCAAGGTGATGACCAAGTCCAAGGCCAAGAACAGCCAGCTGGACCTGCAGCCCTTCGCCGAGGCCTTCCTCAAGGCGACCTCCGGCAAGGACCTGTCCAAAAACCACCTCGAGCTGGAACAGGACGGCTATCTGCTGGTGGGGGAGCTCGTCAAGGTCGAGAACGCGCCGGTGAAGTCCTACCTGCTGCTCATCGTCAACCGGGACCGCCTGCATCGCAACCAGCTCAGCGCCTTCGTGGGCCTGGCCCTGCTGGGGCTGGTCATGCTGGGCATCGGCTTCGCCTTCGCCTACTTCCTGGGCAATGCCCTGGTCACGCCGCTGGAGAACATCCAGAAGCGCATGCGGGACATCTCTGAAGGCGAGGGCGACCTCACGGCCCGCCTGGACGTGCAGGGCAACGACGAGATTGCCGCCCTGGCCGGGCACTTCAACCGCTTCGTGGAGAACATCCACCACATCGTCCAGCAGGTGATGGCCATCTCCACCAACATCGCCTCGGGTTCCCTGCAGATGTCGGCGGGCATGTCCGAGATGCACAGCACCGCCCAGAGCATCGCCCAGGCTGCCGAGAACCAGAAGGCCAGCGTCGGCAGCACCACCAGCAGCGTCCAGGGCATTGCCGGCGCCTCCCAGGTGGTGAATGCCAGCGTGGCGGGCGCGCTGCAGGTCTTCGAGCAGGCCCAGCAGGCCGCCGGCAAGGGCGGCACTGCCGTGGGCAGCGCCATCACGGGCATGCAGGCCATCAACCAGAACTCCAAGCAGATCGGCAACATCCTGACGGTGATCACCGAGATCGCCAACCAGACCAACCTGCTGTCCCTGAACGCCGCCATCGAGGCTGCCAAGGCCGGTGAGCACGGCAAGGGCTTCGCGGTGGTTGCCGAGGAAGTCCGCAAGCTGGCCGAGCGCAGCGCCACCGCCGCCAAGGAGATCACGGCCCTGATCCAGACCTCCAACCGCGCCATCAACGATGGCACCAAGATGGTGAACACCGCCGGCGAGGCCCTGGCCAGCATCCAGAGCGCCATCACCGACTCCGCCGAGCGCATGAAGACCATCGGCGGCCAAAGCGAAGCCCAGAGCCACGACAGCCAGTACGTCGTCTCCGCCATGGGCGAGCTCACCTCCATCGCCGAGCAGAACGCCGCGGCCATGGAGGAAATGGCCGCCACCATTAAGGAGTCCACGCGCACCGTGGACGAGCTGAGCCAGCTGGCCGAGCAGCTGAACGCCATCGTGGCCCGCTTCAGGATCTGAGCCCCCAGCCCACCCCCGAGCCCGGCCCCGCACCCGCGGGGCCGGGCTTCTTTAAGGACCAAGGGGTCCTCACTCAAAAATCTCGACAAGGCCGATAAGGCCCTCTCAGCACTCACACCCCCCTGCCAGCGAACCGATCCAGCGCAGAACGCATTCAGGGGTGGCCATGAAGTATTTCAACAACCTTAGCATTCGCAAGAAGTTACTTTATTCCATCCTGATCCTGGCCATGGTCCTCGGTGGCGCCGCGAATCTCTTCTCCCTCTGGCGCCTGAACTCGGCACTCAATGACGGGCTGAAGCAGAAGGCCGCCAGCCTCGCAAGCCTCATGGCCGAGAGCCTCCAGAGCGGGGTGCAGACCAATAATGCAGCGCTCATGGAGCGGGGCCTGGATGGCCTGAGGGATGACACCGAGATCAGCCAGGCCATGGTGGTCACCCTGGATCCTGTCACCAGAGGCCCCCGTGTTCTGGCGCAGGCGAAGAGCAAGGGCAGCCAGCTTGAGCTGACGCCCTTCGCCGAGGCCTTCCTGAAGGAGGCAGCCGCCAAGGACTTTCCCAGGGGCAACCTGTTCCTGGAAAAGGGGAGCTTCCTGCTGGTGGGGGGACCGGTCAGGACCGAGAACGCGGCAGAGAAACCCTACCTCGTGCTGCTGGTCAACCGGGACCAGCTCCGGGGCAGCCAGGTCAGCGCCCTCGTGGGCATGGCCTTGCTGGGCGTGCTGATGCTGGCCGTCGGCTTCGGCTTCGCCCACGTCCTCGGCAACGCCCTGGTCACACCACTGGAAGTCATTCAGCGGCGCATGCGGGACATCTCCGAGGGCGAGGGGGACCTCACGGCCCGCCTGGACGTGAGCGGGAACGATGAGATCGCCGCGCTCTCGAGGCACTTCAACCGCTTCGTGGAGAACATCCAGCAGATCATCCAGCAGGTGATGGCCATCTCTACGAACCTGGCCTCCGGTTCCCTGCAGATGTCCTCGGGCATGTCCGAGATGCACAGCACTGCCCAGAACATCGCCCAGGCCGCCGAGAAGCAGAAGGCCAGCGTGGCCACCACTACCACCAGCGTCCAGGGCATCGCCGGCGCCTCCCAGGTGGTGAATGCCAGCGTCGCGGGGGCGCTCCAGGTCTTCGAGCAGGCCCAGCAGGCCGGCACCCAGGGCGACACCGCCGTGGGCAGCGCCATCAGTGGCATGCAGGCCATCAACGACAACTCCAAGCAGATCGGCAACATCCTCTCGGTGATCACCGAGATGGCCAACCAGACCAACCTGCTCTCCCTGAATGCCGCCATCGAGGCCGCCAAGGCCGGCGAGCACGGCCGGGGCTTCGCGGTGGTCGCGGAGGAGGTCCGCAAGCTGGCCGAGCGCAGCGCCGCCGCCGCCAAGGAGATCACCTCCCTGATCCTGAGGTCCAACCGCGCCATCACCGACGGCACCAAGATGGTGAACACCGCCGGCGAGGCCCTGGCCAGCATCCAGAGCGCCATCACCGATTCGGCGGAGCGCATGCAGACCATCGGCGGCCAGAGCGAAGCCCAAAGTCATGACAGCCAGTCCGTCGTGACCGCCATGGGCAACCTTACCTCCATTGCCGAGCAGAACGCCGCGGCCATGGAGGAAATGGCCGCCACCATTAAGGAGTCCACCCGCACGGTGGACGAGCTGAGCCATCTGGCCGAGCAGCTCAACGCCATCGTGGCCAGGTTCAGGGTCTAGCCAGCAGGCCTCAGCCTGCCGCGCAGGCGCCGGACCAGCACCGGCACCAGGACCATGGCAACCAGGACCGTCGCCTCCGGGTTCTGGATGTACGTGTTCAGGCGCAGGGTCACCACCGCGATGACGGCGTAGTAGAGCATGTCGCCCGCGATCGCGATGGCCCAGCCCGCGAGGAATCCATGTCCTGCCGCCAGCGCCGAGGCGCGCCCGGTCATGGGATCCACGCCGAAGGCGATCAGCACGAGGCTGAGGGGGCCCGCCCCAGGACTGCTGACCTGGGCGGCGGTGCGGGCCATGACCTCCCTCATCGCCACGCGGAGGCGGGCGAGAAATGGAACCTTGCCTGCCAGGAGCACCAGCAGTCGCAGAATGGGCTCGAAGGCCAAGGCCAGGATTACGTCGGAGACCAGGTACAGCCCCGCCGTCGCGGGCCAGGCCAAGCCCTGGGTCCGGGCCAGGAGGACCCCTGCGGGAATGCCGCCCCCGATGGGCAGCAGGAAGAGCAACAGCACCGACAGCATGCTGGATGGTAACCCGGCGGACGCCCTGCCTTCCTGAAACCTAGAAGCGGTAGGTGATCCCCAGGCTGGTGGTGTTGGCCGTGAAATTTGGTTCGACCTTTCCGGCCAGAACCTTCAGCTCGACATCGAAATGCGGGTTGAGGCGATACCCGAACCCGACATCCACGCAGGCTTTGGTCGAGCGCAGCGGTGTGGTGCGCGACTGGGCATCCGCGCCGATGGCCCAGGTGTAGCCTGCCAGTCCGGCCATGACATAGGGGCCCTGGACATAGTCCCGGCCTTCATCCCGGAGGAAGTAGCCCACGTCGATGCCAACGTGATAGGCCTGCACGGCACGGTTCTGGGTGGCGCCCTTCGGCCGCCAGTCGTCGGCCCCCATCAGCAGACGCAGGCTGAGGACGGATTCGAAGTGCAGCTCTGCCTGGAGGCTGGCCCCGATCCCCGCATTCCGACTTCCGGTGGCATCCGGGAGATTGCCCCCCGGCAGGCTCAGGCGGGCCTGTACGCCGATGCTGTTCGGTTCCGGAGCCTGGGCCGCCAGCGGCAGCGCCAGGAGCAGGGTCGGAAGCGTGATCCATGGGCGCATGAAGACCTCAGGGCAGGGGTTTGAAGAAGGCCTGGATGGTGTGGGTGGCCGTGACGGGTGCAGGGAAGGTGTAATTAAGAAGGGTAATGACCACCGGCACAGTGTCGATCAGGACCTGATCAAGCCTGTAGCCGGAATTTGGGATGAACGTGTAGGAGGGGATCTGGCCGTAGGCGACCGAACCCGGCCCCCCGATGCTCCCGTTCCCCTCTGGGATCAAGGTGATCACCAAGGTCCTCAGCTGGGCCGTAACAGTGAGACTTCGGGCCAGGTGCATGTCGAGGTTGCCGCTGGGTTCCGATGAGCCGCCCGTTTCGTTGACCAGCGTCAGCGCCACATAACCGGGCAGGGCCCAGAAGGAATAGGGGACCGGCCGATCCACCCGATAGTCACCGGTGGCGGGGTAGCCGGCCACGCCCGCGCCCATGGTGATGGTGAGCCGGTTGGTCTGGACGAAGGTGGCGGTAAGGGTGCGATTGCCGGTCACGCTGCGGATGGTGTAGCTTCCAACCTGACCGACCGAGATCCCATCCAGCTGGACATCATTGATGACGTAACCAGGAGAGGGCGTGATGGTGAACGTGGGGGAGTCGGCACCATAAGGAACAGAGCTGACCCCGCCTGGCGTGATGGAGCCATTGGGACCGGCCGTGGCCGTGACGGTGAGGACCTGGCGCTGGGCCCGGGCCCTGAGGACATGGTCACCGGCCATGACAATGGTCCCTGCAGCGGGCACGGGTTGCCCGTCAACGGTCACCAGGAGATTCATGAAGCCGGGAGCGGTGGCAACGCTGTAGTCCACGATCGCGCCCTGGAGGTAGGCGTGGTTGCCGCTGGAGGGCAGGCTCGACGTGCTGATGCTGGCGTCGAAGTCCACCGTCAGCTGCTGACTGGAGACAGCGTTCACGGTCAGCGGGGTGGTGGCGGTCTTGATGCCGGCACCATTGGTGGCAATCAGGGTGTAGTTCAGCAGACCCGCCTGCGTGGGTATGACGACCTTGCTGGTGCTCCCGGTGACATCCCCCACCCCGTGATCAAGGACAAGGGTCCGGGCAGCGGTGACGTTCCAGCTCAGAGTCGTGGGCTGGCCCAGGACGATCTCGGTGGGATTCGCGGCGAAGCTGGCGATGACCGGCGGATTGGGCGAAGGCAATACGGTCAGGGTGGAAGGCGTGGAATAGACCCCCGCCGGAGCCACCGCATTAGAGATCCGGCAGCGGAACTGCGCGCCGCTATCCGCCAGCGTCAGGGCGGTCAGCACCAGGGTCGAAGTGCCAGCCGTGGCATTGCTGGAGGCCGGGATGTCCAACCCATTGCGCTGCCACTGGTAGCTCAGGCTGGGCGTGCCCGTCGCCACCACCTGGAAGCTGGCCTGGTTCCCTTCGGTCACGGCAAGACTCGGGGTCTGCGTGGAGATGCTGGGCGGCAGCTGGGCCGCGGTCACGCTGAGCGAGGCGAAACGGGAGGTCCGGGGCACATTGACGGGGTTGTTCACCACCACGTAGTAGGTCCCGGCATCCGAGCTCTGGACCTTCGAAAAGGAAAGCGTGGCGCTGGTGGCGCCGGAGATCGCGGTGGCATTCCCGACGGAGCCCTTGTACCACTGGTAGCTCAGCGGTGCCGTCCCTGTCGCGACCACATCAAACTGCGTGGATTGCCCCTCCAGGACCCCGGGCAGGTCCAGGGGGGTGCTGGAGTCCAGGCTGACGGCGATCGGCAGGGGCAGGACCGTGAGGGTGGCGGCGTTGCTCTGGGCGGTCCCCACCGTATTGGTGAGCAGCGCCAGGTAGGTGCTGCCGTTGTCCGTGGAGGACCCCGCCAGGCTGGTGGCCGGCGTGGTGTAGGAGAGGGCATTGCCATTCAAGGTGATGTTCTGGCCGTTCCTCTGCCACTGGATGGACGGGGTGGGAACGCCTTCCACCGCCACCGTGAACGTGGCCGCACTGGTCGCGGTCACCGTCTGGTTCTGGGGGTGGGCGATGATGGCCGGGGCCCACTGGACCGCGAGCGGCACGGCCGGGCTGGAGGTGACCGTGCCCGAGGCGTTGGTGACCACCACGGTGAACAGGGCGCCTTGGTCCGCCTTGGTGGTGGCGGGGGTGTGGTAGCTGGCCGAAGTGCCATCGGCGATCGCGACGCCATTCTTCAACCACTGGTAGGTTGGCGCCGGACTCCCTGTGGCCACCACCAAGAAGACGGCTGCCTGGCCCAGGATCGCCGTCTGGGCCGTGGGCTGAGTGGTGATGGCCGGAGCTGCCGCAGTTGGCTGGACGGTCGCACTGTCCGTGCCCCCGCCACCGCAGGAGGCCAGGAAGACACCCAGCAACACCGCCAGCAGGGTGGGTCTGAAGGAAAGCATGGATGACTCCGTTCATCTCGGGCCAGTCGCCTCCTGCGACCGGACAGACCGTTTGGGGCCATTTCGTCCGGGACCAGCATTTACTTGAGTTCCACTCACCGAGTGTCGGAAAAAACCAATTGCCCTGCTCGGCACGGCATTCCCCCAACTGGGAGTCAAATCTCCCGTCCATTTGGGGGGAACGGAGTCTGAGTTGGCCCCGGGGATGACGAGAAGGAACAGCTAAAAGTAAAAAATATTCGTGTTTGTTTATATATTTTGCTTAAATTTTGAATATTTACATCTTTAATTGCTATTTCATCAATTAATACAGAATTGTTCAGAAAAAATTCTAGCTATTTGTTGTGATCCATGTCACCAACAAGGAAGCTAAAAATCTATTGAAAACAAAGCTGAGGTGACGATGCGATCGGTACAATTATATTTCCTGGTTTTTCTTAGTTTCTTATTCTTGACTGTAGGTTGTGGAGGGGGTGGTGGGGGAAGTTCGGCGCCACCAGCAGCTGTCATTCATGCCCCAGGTATTTCAAACTTGCAATTTTCACCAAGCACTACAACCAAGGGCGCTGGTGGGGGCGCTATCAGTGTCACGGGTTCATTCAATTTTACAGATAGTGGCGGCGACCTAACTGGTTTTACTATTACGAATTATTATTCAAATGGCCAAGTCGCCTCTGCCGCAACAGTACCAATCAGCGGAACCGGTGGAGTGACCGTAGGTAGTGTCGCTCTCTACCTAAATGTTGCGACGACCGTTGCAGATAATTTTAGATTCGAAGCCTATGCAACCGATACAGCTGGTTCAAAATCCAACCTGCTCTCAGGCACCTTCCTGATTACTGATAATACTCCGACAACACATCCACCTAGCATCTCCAACTTTCAATTTACTCCTGCCAGTGTAACCCAGGGGTCATCTGGTGGTTATGCTAGTGTTATTGGTAAATTTAACTTCATAGATGCCGGTGGAGATATGCTCACCGCGACATTTACTTTTTACAATTCAGCTGGCGCGATCACTGGAACCAATACTGGTTCAATTAGCGGTATAGCTGGCATTACCTCCGGCTGGGTGCAATCTACTTTCACCGCGTCCACCAGTTCGGCTGGCAGCCTTCGCATGGACGTGTATACGACCGATTCTAAGGGGTCCAATTCCAATACTCTATCTCAGGTGTTCATAATCTCCCCAGCCGCATCAGCCACACCGACAGGCGAGAGTGAGAGCGCCATTACGACAAAGAGTGGAGTTGGATATCAGTTCATGACGGTTCAAGGTGCATGGCTTATCTCGAATACGCCGCCGACGTCGGGCGATACAATGGAAATTCAGGCCAATTCTTCAACCTTGATTAAGTAGGGATCTTCCGGGATTTTCGGGAAGGATATCTCACCGCAGAGAGCGCTGAGAAAAAAACGCGAGCAAGGGGATACCCCTAGGCATGGTGAACCTCGGGAGAAAACTCTGTAGCCGGGGATGAACAGTGATGGACGGTGATCAACTGTCGTGAGTTGAGTTACACGTGGCATGGGCCCCCTCCCAAGGCGCCGCTGAAGCGCCTTTTGGGGGGCGGGCCCATGCCCGGTGGGTCGGCGCCTCTGCGGTCTCTGCGGTTGGCGGCTCTTCTTCCTCGGAATTCACGGATGGCCGCGGCCGGACTGCAAAGCCCCGCAGGACGCGGAGCCGGCCAGCTGGCAACCAACCGTCCACCGATTCTTGCCATTCACAGCCTGAATTTTGCAATTGGCCGATAGCCCTGGTAGGCCTTGGGACATGGTGACTGAATAAATTATTGACGTTGATATTTAGCTTTGGTTTGTGTCATTCGTCTGTTAGATATTGCGTAATTTCCATATGACCTCTGTTTCTTCTATGGGTGGGAAATGCCATTCGGGCCCAATGTTCCTTACCTGGGCAATACCGTTTCTCAAGACGGTTTGGTGACATCTCGCCTTCGAATTACTTGCTTCAGCGGAAGGTGGGCAGTTCCGACGCTTGAACTCATGAGTTATCCCGATATTGGAAGCATTTTTCAACTAGGTAAAATCACGAAAGAAGAGGTCATGCAGACAGGGCCAAGCAGAAGGGAATGCGTCCTGTTGCTCCGAGGGGATGATCGACTTATTGGTTATGCAGCCGTGGCAGACAGCGATTATTTTCCTCAATGGCTCGATCTCAGATATGCAATGCATCCTGACTTCCGGCGTCAAGATTACTGTTCTGAGGGGCTATCCAAGCTGGTTCATCACCTCTTGGAGGTAAGGGGTATCCCAGGAATAACAGCCATCATTTCAGACCACAATGCGGCAAGCCGTGCAACAGCGCGGTCGATAGGCATGGAGCAAGTCTGGTTTCAACCCGTCCATGCCCAAGGAAATGGACTTTTCGTGATAAAGCGGCAAGGCTGAAGGCAATTGATGAGTCGGAACCCAATGCCCGACCCGGGGGCTACCTGCGCGCCATCCGCGACTTCGAGCCCGACCCCCGAACGAAGAAGAGCCCCTGCGGGGCTCGCCTTGGTACCGGTGGTCGGACTCGAACCGACACTCCTTTAGGGGGAAACGGATTTTGAGTCCGTCGCGTCTGCCATTTCGCCACACCGGCCAGAAGGGTCAGGATACCGTGCTGGCGCGGTGGTTCAAAGCGCCGTGAGGGGAATGCGCCGACCGGCGCCGAAGGCCTTGGGGCTCACCTTGAAGGCGAAGGGCAGCTGGCGGCGCTTGAACTCGGTGCGGCGCAGCAGCGCGAGGATGCGCGGCAACGCGGCGCGGGCCTGGTCCAGGGCGGCGCCATCGAGCAGCAGGGCCAGGTCTTCTGCCAGCCCCTCCTCGGGCCGCTGGGCCTCCAGGGCCGCGCCCAGGATGGCGTCCAGCTGGGCGTAGGGCAGCAGGCTGGCCTCGTCGGTCTGGCCCGGCCGCAGCTCTGCGGTGGGCGGGCGCTCCAGCACGCCGCGGGGGACGGCCTCGCCCAGGTCCCGCGCCACGGCGTAGACCCGCGCCTTGAGGCAGTCGCCCAGGGGCGCGAAGGCGCCGATGCCATCGCCGTAGAGGGTGAAGTAGCCCGTGGCGGCTTCGCTCTTGTTGCCGGTGTTGAGCACGGCCACGCGCTCCGTGCCCAGGCGCCGCTGGATCTCGGGTTCGGAAGTCAGGGCCAGCAGCAGGCTGCCCCGGCAGCGGCTCTGGAGATTCTCGTCCGTGAGGCCGAAGCTACGGCCCGGCAGGGCGCGCTCCAGGGACGCAGTGAATCCGGCGAAGGGGGCTTCCGCATCGAGGCTCAGGTAGCCGATGCCCAGGTGCCGCGCCTGCTGCTCGGCCAGGGCGGAGCTCTCGGCGCTGCTGAAACGGGTGGGGAGGGCCGCGCCGAAGACCCGGTCCGTGCCCAGGGCCTCCACGGCCAGGGCCGCGGCCACAGCGCTGTCGATGCCGCCGGACAGACCCAGCACCACCGCCTCCAGGCCCTGCTTGGCCAGGTTGTCGCGGATGCCCGTCACCAGGGCCTTCCGGAGCCAGGGGCCTTCCTCGGCGGGGGTCCAGGCCTCGCCCGGCGCGCCGGGATCCACCATCAGCAGGCCCTCCTGGAAGGCCGCGCAGCCCTGCCAGCGGCCGTCCGGCAGGGCCAGGCCCGAGCCGCCGTCGAAGAGCAGCCAGCTCTCGGCCCCCACGCGGCTGGCATAGGCGATGGCCAGGCCGTGCTTCTGCGCCAGACCCGGCAGCAGGCGGCGGCGCTGGGCGTCCTTGGAGGGAATGGCCCAGGTGGCGCTGCGGCCCGGCGGCACAAAGCTGCCCAGGGCGCTGGGGCTGGCGCTGGCGTTGAGGATCAGGGTGGCGCCCGCCGCCGACAGGTCCGCGATGGGGTCCACGCCGTAGCCCACGGGCACGTTGCCGAGCTGAGGATCGGCCCAGAGGTCCTCGCAGATAGACAGGCCGATGCGGTGGCCGCCGAAGCTCACCAGGGGCTGGGGCCGATCGTCCGGCTCGAAGTAGCGGTGCTCGTCGAAGACGTCATAGCTGGGCAGCACGCGCTTGTGGGCGCAGTGCCGCAGGACGCCGCCCTCGCACCACCAGAGCTCGTTCCAGAGGCGGCCCGAAGGCGCGGGGCGGGCGGTGCCGAACACCAGCGGGACCGCCCCGGTCAGCGCGGCCAGCCGGTGGGATTCCGCCTCGATGCGCCGCCGCATGGCGGGCTCCCAGAGGCGGTCCTCCAGCAGGTAGCCGGGGATGGCCAGCTCCGGCGCCAGCGCCAGCTGCGCCCCCGCAGCCACGGCAGCCGCGTAGGCCGCCTCCAGGCTGCGGCCGTTTCCCTCGGGATCTCCGAGGCGGGCATTGAGCTGGAGCAGGGCGATCTTCATCCCACCAAGTTACCAGCGGATCTCCGCGCGGGTGCCCCCCTCGGGGCGGGGCCGGAGGTGCAGGTCCGCTCCCTGGGCGTTCAGCCACTTCAGGGCCAGGGGCAGGCCCAGCCCGGTGCCCTCCGGCCTGCCGCTCTCGAAAGGCCGCAGCATGCGGATGACCGCGTCCTCAGACATGCCCGGCCCGCCGTCCTCAATGTCCAGGCGGCCCTCGCCGATGTGCAGCACCACCCGGCCCCCCACGGGGGTTGCCTGGCAGGCATTTTCAAGCAGGTTGACCAGGGCCTGGTGCAGCAGCACCGGGTCGCCGTTGGCACTGCCCTGGCCTTCGCTGAGCAGCGTGCGCCCCTGGCTCACGGGGCGGCGCTTCAGCTCCGCCAGGGCTTGGCCCGCCACCTCCTCGAGCCGCAGCACCTCCAGGACCGGATCCAGTGGCTTTGCCCACTGCAGGAAGCGCTGCACCAGCCGCTCCAGGTCCTCGGTCTCCTCCAGCAGGGCGCGGGCGGCCTCGCCGTGGCCCGCCCGCTGCAGCAGCTGACCCTGGCCCTTGAGCACCGCCAGCCCGTTCTTGAGCTGGTGGGCCACGCCGGCGGTCATCTCCCCCAGCTCCGCGAAGCGCTCCCGCAGCTGCCGGCGGCGTTCCTCCAGCTCGGCTTCGGTGACGTCCTCGAACAGGACCAGCGCCCCGATGCGGTTCGGCGCCTCGATGCGCTGCAGCCGCCAGCGGCGCCCGGCGGCCTCCAGCCGGTGGGGCGGGCCCGGGTCCCGGCCCAGGGCCTCCCGCAGCCAGGGGAAGGGCTCCAGCACGAAGGCCGCCTCCAGGCCCAGCACACCCGGCGTGACCCCCAGCAGCTCCCGGCCCCGGAGGTTCAGGGCGGCCAGCCGCTGGCGCTGGTCCACCCACACCAGACCCAGGGGCAGGGCGTCCAGCAGGCGCTCGTGGACCGTGCGCAGCTCCCCCAGCGAGGCGGCCAGCTCGCCCCGCTCCCGCAGGCTGCCGGACACTGCGGACAGCAGCAGGGCCTCGGGATCGGCCGGGGTCCGGCGGCGGGATTTGGCCCAGCGCACGAGCAGCAAGACCAGCCCGAAGAGCACCGCCCCGAGGGGGAGGGCCAGGAGCAGCCAAGTCAGGACGCGGGGATTCATGCCATCAGGTTAATCTGATTGGATGGAGAGACAGCCCATCTACATCGTTTCCGGAGGATCTGGCGAGACCGCCCAGCGGATGGTCCAGGCCGCCCTCACCCAGTTCACCAAGGGCGAGAGCTCCTCCCTGGTGCGCCGCTTCCAGAACGTGCGGTCCTTCGAGGACCTCGACCGCGTGCTGGGCATGGCCGGCGACAAGCGGGCCGTCATCGTCCACACCACGGTCTCGCAGGAGCTGCGCACCTACCTGGCGGTCCGCTGCGCCGAGCTGCGCATCACCCAGGTGGACCTCTTCGGGAACCTGCTGGACACCCTCACCCTCTACCTGCGGGAGCGCCCCGAAGAGAAGGCCGGCAGCTTCCACGCCGTGGGCGACAAGTATTTCCGCCGCATCGAGGCCATCGAGTTCGCCCTCAAGTTCGACGACGGCATCGACATGACCGGCCTGGCGAGCGCCGACATCGTGCTGGTGGGCATCAGTCGCACCAGCAAGACGCCACTGTCCATGTATCTGGCCATGGAAGGCTTCAAGGTGATGAATGTGCCCCTGGTGCCCGGGGTGCCCCTGCCGCCGGAGCTGGCGCCCATCCCCCAGGGCCGCATCGTGGGCCTGACCATCCAGGCAGACCGCCTGCAGGAGATCCGCGCCTACCGCCTGAAGCGCCTGGGCGCCACGGGCAGCGCGGACAGCTACAGCGACCTGGGCCGCATCATGGACGAGCTGGCCTACGCCGACGAGGTCTTCAAGACCCACCGCCGCTGGCCCGTGCTGGACGTCACCGGCCGCAGCATCGAAGAGACCGCCGGCCTGGTGCTGGACCGCGTCTTCGGCAAAGAACGGGCGGTCTAGCTAGAGCTCATCCTCGAGGCGCTGCACCAACGTTCGCAGGATCTTGAGGCGGCCGTAGCGCTTGTCTTCGCTCTCGACGAGGGTCCAGGGGGCGATCTCGGTGCTGGTGCGGTCGATCATGTCGCAGATGGCCCGCTCATACTGGGGCCACTTCTCGCGGTTGCGCCAGTCCTCGTCGGTGATCTTGAAGCGCTTGAAGGGCGTGGCCTGCCGCTCCTCGAAGCGGCGCAGCTGCTCCTCCTGGCTGATGGACAGCCAGAACTTCAGCAGCAGGGTCTGGCTGCGCACGATCTGGTCTTCGAAGTCGTTGATCTCGCTGTAGGCCCGCTGCCAGTCGGCCTCGGCGCAGAAGCCCTCCACCCGCTCCACCAGCACCCGGCCGTACCAGCTGCGGTCGAAGATCATCACCTTGCCCCGCCGGGGCAGGTGCCGCCAGAAGCGCCAGAGGTAAGGCTGGGCGCGCTCCTCCTCCGTGGGCGCGGCCACGGGCTGGATGTGGTAGGTCCGGGCGTCCAGGGCCTGGGTGATGCGCCGGATGCCGCCGCCCTTCCCCGCCGCGTCCACCCCCTCGAAGACCAGCACCACCGAGTGCTTCTTGAAGTTCTTGTGCCGGGTCAGGAGGTTCAGGCGGCCCTGCAGGGTGAGCAGCTCCTCCTCGTAGTCCTTCTTCTCCAGGGTCCGGGTGAGGTTCAGGGCCCTAAGGACGTTCATCTCGTCGAGGCTCGCCACCGGCTGGGGGGCGGGCGGCGGCAGCGGCGGCGCGGGGTTGTCCAGGCGGGCGCGCAGCTTCTCGAGCAGGATCTTGCCCACGGTGAGCCGCTGGTAGCGCCAGTCTGAGGCTTCCACCACGATCCAGGGGGAGGCGGCAGTGCTGGTGGCGCGCAGGGCCCGTTCGGATACCTGGCGGAAGCTGTCGTAGAGCTCGAAGTGCTTCCAGTCCCGGGGCGTCACCCGCCAGCGGGTCTTGGGATCCTTCTCCAGCAGCTTCAGGCGCTTCTTCTGGGCGTCCTTGCTGAGGTGCATCCAGAACTTCAGCACCAGGGCGCCCTCCTGGATGAGCATCTGCTCGAAGCGGGCCACGCGGCCCATGTCCTGGTCCAGCTCCGAGGTCTTGATGCGGCCCGAGGTGCGCTCGAGGATGGGCCAGGTGTACCAGGAGCCGTCGAAGATGCCGATCTTCCCCTTGGGCGGCAGCATGCGCCAGTAGCGCCACATGTGGGGCCGCTCGCGCTCCTCGTCCGAGGGCACGTCGAGGCCATGGGTCTGGATGTGGCGGGGGTCCAGCCACTCGTTGAGGGTGTTCACCGTCTCGCTCTTGCCGGCGCCATCCACACCCGCCACCAGGATCACCACCGGGAACTTCGCCGCGGCCAGGTCGAACTGCGCATCCAGCAGCGCCTCCCGCAGGGCCGGCAGCTCCCGGTCCCAGACTTCCTTCTCCAGCTTGTGGCCGAGTTCCGCGGATTCGAACATGGTTCCTCCGGGATGGATGCCCTGCTCTTTCGGTGCAAGGCCTACATTAGCTTATTTTCGACCTGGATTTCGCAGGCAGCCGAGGGACCTCAGTATTCGGTAGCCAGATCCCCGGCCCGGGCGGCTTTGGCGAAGGGCTGGAACTCGGGGGCACCCGCGGCCTGGGCGATCCACTCGGCCACGCGGATGCCGTCCACGGCGGCGGAGGTGATCCCCCCGGCGAAACCCGCACCCTCGCCGCAGGGGTAGAGGCCGGGATGGGACACGGACTGTCCATCCTCGCCGCGGAGCAGCTGGAGGGGGCTGCTGGTGCGGCTCTCGATGCCCAGCAGGATGGCCTCGCGGCTGGCGAAGCCGTGCAGCTTCTGGTCGAAGACCGGGAGGGCCCCGGCCAGCTGCTCCTGGACGAAGTCCGGCAGGCAGGTCCGGAGGTCCGCGGCCACGGCGAAGGGCCGGAAGCTGGTGCGCGGCAGCCGGCCCGTGGCGCGGCCCTTGAGGAAGTCCTGCACGGCCATGGCCGGGGCGCCGTAGGTCTCCCCCGCCGCCCGGAAGGCCGCCTGCTCCCACTTCCGCTGGAAGTACATGCCGCCCAGGGGGTGGTCGCTGCCGAAGTCCGCGGTGCCCACCTTGGCCACCAGGCCCGAGTTGGCGAAGCCCGAGTCCCGCTTCTCCAGGCTCATGCCGTTCACCACCACGCCGCCCGGCTCGCTGGCGCACTGGATCACTTCGCCGCCGGGGCACATGCAGAAGCTGTAGGCAGCGCGGTTCAGGCCGAAGTTGCAGACCAGCCGGTAGTCTGCCGCGGGCAGCGAGGGGTGCCCGGCGCCGGGTCCATACTGGGAGCGGTCGATGAGGTCCTGGGGGTGTTCCACCCGGACGCCCATGGCGAAGGGCTTCTGCCGCAGGGCCACGCCCCGGCGGTGCAGCATCTCGAAGGTGTCGCGGGCGCTGTGCCCCGGGGCCAGCACCAGGGCCTCGCAGGGCAGCTCCTCGCCGCTGTCCAGCACCGCCGCGCAGACGCGTCCCTGATCGTCGAAGCGCACATCTTCAAGGCGGGCGCGGAACCGGTATTGCGCCCCCCGGGCCTCGGCGTCCTTGCGGATCAGCACCGCGCAGCGCCGGATCACATCCGTGCCCACGTGCGGCTTGGCCAGGTAGAGGATCCGAGGGTTCGCGCCGAAGCGCACGAAGGCCTCCAAGACATAGCGGGTGGCCGGGTGGCCGATGCGCGTGGTGAGCTTGCCGTCGCTGAAGGTGCCCGCCCCGCCCTCCCCGAACTGGGCATTTGCCTCAGGATCCAGGACTCCCTCCTGCCACAGGCCCGAGACGGCCTTCACCCGCTCACCCATGGCGGGGCCGCGCTCCAGCACGATGGGCTCGATGCCGTAGTCCAGCAGGCGCAGGGCGCAGAAGGTGCCGGCGGGGCCGCTGCCCACCACCACCACCCGGGGCCGCCGCAGAACCGGGGCCACCGCGTGGGAAGTCGGCTCCGGCGCCGCATCGAGCTTCAACCCGCCTGGCAGCGGGCCGCAGACCAGGGGCAAGGTGGTCTCGAAGGTCAGGGCCGTCAGGAACCGGATCGACCCCTTGTGCCGCGCGTCCAGGCTGCGGCGCTCCAGCACCACACCCACGAAGTCCGTGGGCAAGCCCCCCAGGCTCCGGGCCAGAGGCTGCGTCAGGTCCAGCGCTTCCTCGCCCAGGTTCAGCGGCAGGTTCGACAGGAGGTAGCGCATGGTCGCCTCGGCGGAAGGAGTCCACGGGACTCAAGGCCAGGACTAAGCCTACCCCCGAAACCGGGGATAGGACCCCAGCACTCGCAGCATGGTGGCGTATTCGCCCAGGTGGTCCAGAGCGCGCCGGACAGTCTCCTCGCGGGTGTCGCCGATGAGGTCCACGTAGAAGAGGTATTCCCAGGGGCTCCCCTGCAGGGGACGGGACTCGATCTTGGTCAGGTCGATGTCGCGCAGCGCGAACACGCTCATGGCCTTGAACAGCGCCCCCGGCTGGTTCTTCAGGGTGAACACGATGGAGGTCTTGGCCTCGCCCTGGAAGGCCTTCGGCTCCCGCTGGATGGCCAGGAAGCGCGTGAAGTTCTCGGGGTCGTCCTCGATGCCTTCCTCCAGGATCTGCATCCCGTTCAGCTCCGCCGCCCGCCGGGAGGCGATGGCCGCGGTGTCCCGGTCGCCGGACTCCTTTAGCAGCCGCACGCTGCCGGCGGTGTCGAAGGCCTGCTCCGCGATGATGCCGTGGCGCTGCAGGTAGTCCGCACACTGGCCCAGGGCCTGGGGATGGCTGCGGGCCTTCCGGATCTCACTCCGGTCCACACCGGGCAAGGCGATCAGGCAGTGGCGGACCCGCAGGGACCACTCGCCGACGATGACCAGGTCATGCCGCAGGAGCAGGTCGTAGTTCTGGTGGATGCTGCCCGCGAGGGAGTTCTCGATGGGCACCATGGCCGCGTCGCAGGCCCCGGCATGGACCGCCTCGAAGACGCGATCGAAGGACTCGCAGGGCAGCGTCTCGACCTCGCCGAAGTGGCCCAGCAGCGCCTGCTCGGAGTAGGCTCCGGGCTCGCCTTGGAATGCGATCTTCATCCGTTCTCCCCTTCGGCCCACCCGATGATCTTCCGGAAGCCCGCCGCCACATCTTCATCGGAAGCTGCGATGGTCATGCGCACGAAGCCTTCACCCTGGGCTCCGAAAGCGGAGCCGGGCACCAGGCCCACCTGGGCCTTCTCGAGAATGCTTTCGCAGACCTCCACCGAGGACCTCCGCAGCGGGCGGACATCCAGGAAGAAGTAGAAGGCCCCCATGGGCGGGGTCACGAGGAGCTTGGCGCTGCCCAGCTCCCGAGCGATGTCCAGGACCAGGCTCCGGCGCTTCGCGTAGGCGCTGCGCATCCGGGCCGTGGCCTCCTGGACCTCCGGGTCCACCAGGGCGAAGGCCGCAGCCTTCTGGACGAAGGGCGCCACGCAGGTGATGGAGTTCTGGCTGGCCTTCAGGGCATTCGCAATGACCCGGGCGGGTGCCGCCAGAAACCCCACGCGCCAGCCGGTCATGGCGTAGGTTTTCGACAGGCTGTTGACGATCAGGGTCCGCTCCTTGGCGCCCGGCAGCGCCGCCGCGCTGGTCGGCCGCTCACCGTAGTACAGGCTGCCGTAGACCTCATCGCTGACCACCCACAGGTCGTGGGCCTGGGCGAAGGCCTGCAGGGCCTCCAGGTAGTCGCGGGACGGATAGGCTCCGGTGGGGTTGGAGGGATAGTTCAGCACGATGGCGCGGGTCTTCGGCGTGAGCACCTGCTCCCAGGCTTCCAGCGGGGGGATGAACCCGTGCTCGGCCGGCGCGGGAACGCGCACGGCGTTGCCCCGCAGCATCACCACCATGTTGGCGTGCGTGGCCCAGGTCGGATCCGGGATCAGGACGTCATCGTCCGGGTTCAGGATGGCCTGCAGGGCGGTGTAGTAGGCGTGGATGCCACCGTGGGTGACCAGGATCTCGGCCCCCGGGTCGTAGGCCACGCCCTCGTCCCGCCGCAGCTTGGCGGCGATGGCCTGCCGGAGGTCCAGATAGCCGCTGGAGGGCCCGTAGTGCGTCAGGCCGGCCTGCAGGGCCCGGGTGGCCGCCTCCAGCACCGGGGCGGGGGTCCCGAAGTCGGGGTCGCCCACCTGGAGCCCAAGAATGGGCTGCCCGCTGGCTTTCAGGGCCAGGATCCGGTCCGCCATGGCCACTGTGGCGGACTGGCGGATGAGCTCGAATTGTCGGTTCAGTGCGTTCATGGGGTTCCCTAACCCCCATGTTCGCATCCCCAGCCGCTGGATTGCAGGGGGCCGGCCAATATTCCGGATGAGCCTTTATGTGGGCCAACGCTTCCCCGGCTGGGATCATCAGAGGGTCATCGGCAGCATGAGATGCACGGGAATGGGAGCAGGGCATGGCGACAGCAGAGCTGAAGCGGGTGGTGGTGGCCGGAGGCACGGGCCTGGTGGGGCGGCCCCTGGTGCGGGCGCTGCTCGACCTCGGGGCGGAGGTGACGGTGCTGACCCGGAATCCCGGTCGCACGGAGCTGCCTGCGGGCGCCACGGCCCGCACCTGGGAGGACCTGGCCGCCGCGCTGGACGGGGCCGATGCAGTCATCAACCTGGCGGGCGAGGGCATCGCGGACAGGCGCTGGAGCGCCGCCCGCAAGGCCATCCTCCTGGCCAGCCGCGTCGAGACCACCCGCAAGCTGGTGGAGGCCATGCGAGCCTGCCCGCGGCCTCCCGCCGCCCTGGTGAACGCCTCGGCCATCGGCTTCTACGTCCCGGCGGGCGAGGAACCCGTGGACGAGTTCTCGGACTCGGGCCTGGGGTTCCTGGCGGAGGTCTGCCGTGCCTGGGAGGTCGAGGCCATGGCGGTGGCGGCCTTCGGCGTCCGGGTGGCCCTGGTCCGCATCGGTGTGGTGCTGGCCCGGGAGGGCGGCGCCCTCCCCAAGATGGCCCTGCCCGTGCGCTGGTTCCAGGGCTGCAAGCTGGGCACCGGCGCCCAGGGACTCAGCTGGATCCACCTCGACGACCTCGTGGCCCTGTTCGTGGAGGCGACGCGAAATCCAGCCTGGCGCGGCGCCTTCAACGGCACGGCCCCGAAGCCGCTCTCCAACGAGGCCTTCACCCGCGCCCTCGCCCGGCGGCTGCACCGGCCCCTGCTGCCGGTACCCGGCTTCGTCACCGCCGCCGCCACCAAGCTGGTGCTGGGCGAGCTGGCCGAGGCCCTGCTGCTGCAGGGGGCCTTCGTACAGCCCACCCGGGTCCTGGCACAGGGCTTCACCTTCAGCTTTCCGACCGCAGAGAAGGCCCTGGAGGACTTGCTCTGAGCCGTTCTTCGTTATCCCCTTCGTCCCTGTTTTAACAAACGAAGGAACAGGGCTGAAGGGGATGACTGAAAAGGCCGGTGGGGGGCCCTGTTTCACACCTGTTTCTCTCGCCGCCCCTCCGCCTTCCCGTCCTTTCTCCGCGAGAGTTGTTTTCTTTTCATTCAGCCCTGTCAGGTCCTGTAATCACCTACCGAAGTCGCGCCACATGAGAGGACACATAGCCCCATGAAAGAGGAACTCTTCGTCTCTGTCCAGGACCTCCCCGTGCCCCGGTCAGAGGTGTTCCCCTTCTTCGCGGACCCCGCGAACCTGGAGGCCCTGACGCCACCCTGGCTGGGCTTCGAGGTTCTGACGCCGCGCCCCCTGCCCCAGGGCGAGGGCGCCCTCTTCGACTACCGGGTCCGGGTGCGCGGGCTGCCCCTCCGCTGGCGCACCCTCATCGAGACCTTCGTGCCCGGCGAGTGCTTCGTGGACCGCCAGCTCAAGGGCCCCTATGCCCTCTGGCACCACACCCACACCTTCGAGGACCTCCCTGGCGGCGGCACCCGCATGACCGACACCGTCCGCTACCGGGTCGGGTGGGGCTTCCTAGGCGCCCTCGTCACCACCCTCTGGGTCCGCCACGACATCCAGCGCATCTTCGACTACCGCAGACAAGTCCTCGCCGAGAAGTTCCCCGGGAAGACCTAAAGAGAAGACCTCACCACGAAGACGATAAGACCACGAAGGAAGACCGACTGCTTTTCTTCGTGGTCTTTCCGTCTTCGTGGTTAACGCTTTTTCGCCGAGCTGCCCCCCTGCACTCACCCCCGCTGGAGGCCTCCGAAGCGGGCCAGGATGCGCTTGTCGCCGCCGTGGTCGAAGCGGATGGTGTAGGTCAGGCCGTCGCCGCTGCCGGAGGCGGCCAGCACGGTGCCACTGCCGAAGCGCGCGCTCTGCACCCGGGTGCCCGGAGGAAAAGCAGCAGGATCTTGACTCTCGGCAGGCTCGGAGAGCCTGCCGTCGGCCTGGCCGCCGGCTGGAACCGACGCCTCCTTAACGCGGTCGAAGAAGCCGCGGATGCGCTGCAGCTCCGTGGCCACGGAGGCGCCCCCGGCGCCGCGGGTGAAGGAGGCCCCGGGCCGGATGCCCTCGCCCGCCTGGTAGAGCTCCGTGCCCCAGCGGATCGGCGCCGTGAGCACCGCGGCCGGAAGCTCCCGCAGGAAGCGGCTGGGCATGGACATCATCTCGGTGCCCATCACGCGGCGGCGGCGCGCGGCGCTGAGCGTGAGGCGCCGCTGGGCGCGGGTGATCGCCACGTAGAAGAGGCGGCGTTCCTCTTCCAGGCCGTCCGGCGTCTCGCGAGCGTTGCGGTTGGGGAAGACGTCCTCTTCCATGCCGATGACGAAGACGTGGGGGAACTCCAGCCCCTTGGCGCAGTGGATGGTCATGAGGCTGAGGTGGGAGGCCTCCTCCAGGTTGTCCGTGTCCGAGGCGAGGGTGATGCGGTCCAGGAACTCCGAGAGGCGCAGGCCCAGGGCCTCGGACTCGGCGGCGGCGCTGAGGAACTCCTCCAGGTTGCGGATCCGGCCTTCGGACTCCAGGGTGGCCTCGTCCTCCAGGCTCTGGAGGTAGCCGCTCTCCTGAAGCACCCACTTCACCACGCCCGCCAGACCCATGGCGTCGCGCTCCTTCTCGGCCCGGGCGAACAGGTCCAGGAACTTGATCAGCTCCCGCTGGGCGCGGCCTTTCAGGTCGCCGGAGCGCAGCAGCCGCTCCAGCCCCGCCAGGGGCGTGCCGCCCTCGGGGATGGCGGCCTCGATCTTGCCCAGGGTGGTGGGGCCGACGCCCCGGGTGGGCGCGTTCACGCAGCGGCGGAAGCTGACCAGGTCGAAGGGATTCGAGATGAGCCGCAGGTAGGAGATGAGGTCCTTCACCTCCTGCCGCTCGTAGAACTTCACGCCGCCCACCAGGCGGTAGGGCATGTTCTGGGCGCGCAGCGCCTCTTCCATCTGCCGGGACTGCCAGTTGGCGCGATAGAGCACCGCCACCTTGCCCTCGGGATCCCGGTAGCGCAGCTCCTGGATGCGCTGGGCCACCCACTCGGCCTCCTGGCGACCCTCGTCCAGCAGCTTGAACACGAGGGCCTCGCCATCGCCCAGCTCCGTGATCAGGGCACCCTTCCCGGCCACGCGCTGGGAGTTGTTGGCGATGACTTCCGAGGCCGCGTCGAGGATCTTCTTCGTGGACCGGTAGTTCTGCAGCAGCTCGATGCGCACCGCCTCCGGGAAGTCCTGCTGGAAGTCGAGGATGTTGCGGATGTCAGCACCCCGCCACCCGTAGATCGAGTTGTGGGTGACCAGCCCTTCGGCCACGAAGTTGTGCACACCCTCCACGTCCAGGTCGTACACCTGGGTCGGCGCGGCCACCCGCTCCACGCGCTCCACCAGATCCAGGCCGCCGTCGGCATCGAAGATCGCCATGCCGGGCTTGACGTTGCAGGCAGGCAGGAAGGGCAGGCTGCAGGTGTCCTTCCCGGGACTGGCGCCGAGGCGCGCCTGGAGCTGGATCTCCGCATCCAGGTGCTGTCGGATGCGGTCTGCGGCACGCCGGACCTCGCCGTAGGAGACGGCGCAGGTCTCCATGCGCCAGCTGGCGGTCCCGGCCCTGGCTGGGCGCACCGAGTGGCCCAGCCCTTCGAGGAGGCTGCGGGCTTCGGGATCCTGACCCACCATGGAGATCCGGTGCATGGGCCGCCGGCCCCGGCGGTCCCCACAGAGGGTGACGGTCACCACGCGGCGGAACCCCGTGGCGGCCTGGGCCCGGTGGTGCGGGAAGGCTGCGGCCATGCCCAGGTCGCCCAGCAGGCGCTCGGCCCCGGCCCCGGAATCCACGGCCGCAAACACCTTCCGGATGGCTTCCTCATCGTGCACGAGACCCCGGGTGGAGGCCCCTTTGCGCGGCACGAAGGGCAGCGTCGGCAGCTGGTATTGGAGCGACCAGACCGCTTCCTGGAGCCGCGCCTCCTGCTCGCTCGCATGGGTGGACAGCACCCACAACTCGTCGGCGTGCTCCTGCCGGGCGCGCTGCAGGAAGCCCACCACCGGCTTCACCTGTCCTCGCGTGTGGGTCTGGCTGGTGCCCACTCGCCACCCGATGCCCTGCTTGCGCATGAGGTAGACAAAGTGGAGCTGGGGCGAGACGCCCAGGCGGTAGCCGGCGAAGTGGATGTGCTCGGGGGTGCTGGTGAGCACTCGTCCGGACTGGGTGGTGATGCGGATGGCCAGACCCTTCCCAGGCCGGGCCGCGGCCTTGACCACCGGGGCCGGCCGGAAGTCACCGCTGCCGTGGGCCGCCAGGACGAGGTCCCCGGCCACCACCTGCTCGATGGGGCGGTCCCCACCATCGGCCATGCGGACCCGGGTGCCCGGGATGAGGCACTGGTCCTCGTCGCCCACCACGCACAGGTTGTGGTGCCGCCGCGCGAGGTGCTGCACCAGGAGGTACTGCGCGCGGTTGGTGTCCTGGTACTCGTCCACCAGGATGAACTTGAAGCGCTCGCCGTAGGTGGCCTGCAGCACGGGGTCGCGGAAGAGTCGCTCGGTCCAGAGCAGCAGGTCGTCGAAGTCGCAGGCACGGTGGTTCTTCAGGCCCTTCTGGTAGAGCTCGTAGGCGTCCAGCACCTTGCGGGTCCAGGGATCCAGGGCCTCCTCGCGGGCCTCGTCGGGCAGCAGGCAGCGGTTCTTGAAGTCGCTGATCACCTCCAGCACTTTCTTGGGGTGGAACTGCTTCTCCGGCAGCTTCAGCTCCGCCAGCACCTGCTTGACGAGGCTCTTCTGGTCTGCGGGATCAAAGATGACGAAGTCCCGGCCCACGGGCGTGCGCTCGCCCTCCCGGCGCAGGATGCGCGTGCAGAAGCTGTGGAAGGTGCTCACCCACATCTGCGCCGCGGGCATGGAGACCAGACGCTGCACGCGGTCGCGCATCTCCTCTGCGGCCTTGTTGGTGAAGGTCATGGCCAGGATAGAACCCGGGTGCACGCCCTCCTCCTCGATGAGCCAGGCGATGCGCCGCGTGATCACGGTGGTCTTGCCGGAGCCGGCGCCCGCCAGGATCAGCAACGGGCCCCGGGCATGGCGGACCGCCTCCCGCTGGGGCTCATTCAGGTTATGGAGCAGTGGGTGGTCGAGGGGTTCCGAGGGGTGGCCGGGCATGGGTCCATGCTAACCCGCCTGGGCCGCCCGTCCCTTCCCGGCCCGCCGGAGGATGTCCTTGGCCAGCCGGAGGGCCTCCTCCTGGGACAGCTGGCGCCGGAAGCCCGGCATGGCGCCCCGGCCCTGGAGGATGATGCCGGCCAGGTCCGCGGCCTCCTGGCCCGTCAGCCGCCGGCTGTCCAGCAGGTTCGAGCCGCCAAGCGCCCCGCTGGGGCCCCGCCCGGAACCGTCCTGGCCATGGCAGCTGGCGCAGCGCTGCTGGAAGAATGCCTTCAGGTCCCGGACCTCGGCGGACAGGGATGCAGACAGGAGCGCCAGCAGCAGCGCCAGGGGACGCGGGGCCATGGGTCGAACCTACCACGCCGGGCCCGCTCCCGTTAGGCTGGAGCCGCGCGCCCGTGGCGGAATGGCAGACGCACCGGACTTAAAATCCGTTGCCGCAAGGCGTGGGGGTTCGAGTCCCCCCGGGCGCACCAACCTCGGTCCCTGGGGGACCGCAGTTGGTTGTTGCTTCGTCGTCAGTTCTTGGGCGCTGGGGCGGGCGCGGGGGAGACCCAGATGCCGTCCATGTCGAAGGCGACGACCTTGCCTGCCGTCACGTGGACATGCCAGTCATAGCGGTGGCTGGGGTTCCCGTGCAGGTTGTTGGTCCAGGTCTGATAGCGGAGGAGCTTCCCTTCGCCGGCCTCCTCGACGGAGACCGGGGGGCCAAGGGCCTCCAGGAGCAGCTTCTCCGACATGCCCAGAGACACCCGGAACATGACGGGCTCGGGCTTCGTACACCCCACAGACCCGGCCAGAGCCAGGATCGTCCACGCCAGAACTAGGCTTTTCATGGTTTTCGCTCGCTGGAGTTGTTGCGACAAGCATAGGCCCCCCGGCCCACCTCGCAAGGGCGCCCGGCCAAACGGGCGTTCCGCGTGATCTGTCGAGCAGCCAGGATCCGGCTAGGTCTTGAACCGCCCCACCAGCGCGGCGAGGCCTTCAGCGGTGCGGGACAGCTGCTCCGTGACGGCCACGTTGCTGTCCACGGTGCTGGAGAGCTGGATGCTGGCGCTGGCATTCTGCTCCGCCTGCTGGGCGCCGAGTTCCACCTGGCGGGCCACCTCCTCGCTCACCTTGGCCTGTTCGCCCGAGGCGGTCTCGATCTGGGTGGACATGGAGGCCACCTCGGACACGTGGTCGCGGATGGTCTCCAGGGCTTGCACCACCTCCAGGACCGTCGCCTTGCCCTGGGCCACGGCCTGGTTGCTGCCGTGGATCAGCGCGGCGATCTCCCGGGCGGAGCCATCGCTGCGCTCGGCCAGCTTGCGGACTTCCTCGGCGACCACGGCGAAGCCCTTGCCCAGCCGCCCGGCTGTGGCCGCTTCGATGGCCGCGTTCAAGGACAGCAGGTTGGTCTGCCGGGCGATCTCCTGGATCACCTGCACCGCCTCCACCATCTGTCCCGTGGCCTCCTCGACCCGGGCCATGGCGCGGATGGCCGCCTGCCCCGCGGAATCAGCGCTCTGGGCGGTCCTGGCCGCCTCCAGGGACCGGCCATGGCTGGCCCGGACGTGGTCTGCCACCTCGCGAACCGAGGCGGAGAGCTCCGTGATGGCCGAGGCCATCTGCTCAGTGGAGTGTCGCTGGCCATCGGCGTTCCGAGCCAGCTCGTGGCTGGTGCTGGCGATCTCGTGGGTGGCCACGGCGATCTCGCTGCTGTTCAGGCTCACCCGCTGCGCATCGAAGCGGATGCGGTTGATGGTGTTGCGCAGGCTGGCCTGCATCTGCCAGATGTTGGCCATCAGGCTGCTCCGATCCCCGGAGCGCAGGGGAATGTCGGCACGCAGGTTGCCCTTGGCAAGGGCCCGGCTGGCCTCCAGGGCCGCCATGGGATCGCCGCCAAGCTGGTGGTCCAGGATCTGGATCAGCTTACCGAAGATGAGCCCCCCCGTGATCGCCGTCAGGAGCATGCCGCCCCCCAGAATCCCGAGGGCCTGGGGAGTGAAGGTGCCGGTGGTGACGCCGAGCAGAGCCACCAGCAGGAAGAGCCCCAGCACCACGCCTGCCGCGGCCCAGAGCCGCTGTCGGAACCCCATCTCCGGGCCCGGGATCCAGATCTTCTTTTCGGGCTCAACCATGGGCTGACCGGCCCGGGCCCTGGCGTACATCAGCTCCGCTTCCGCGATCTGCGTGGGGGAGGGCTTGCTGCGGATGGAGACGAAGCCGATGATGGTGCCCTTCTCCTCGATGGGCGTGACGCTGGCATCGACCCAGTAGAAGTCGCCGTTCTTGCAGCGGTTCTTGACCATGCCCTGCCAGGGCTGGCCGGTCTTGACCGTGCGCCACAGGTCCTCGAAGGCCGCCGGGGGCATGTCCGGGTGCCGGACCAGGTTGTGGGGCTGACCGATCAGCTCATCCGGGGTGAAGCCGCTGATCCGGATGAACTCCTCGTTCACGTAGGTGATCACGCCCCGCAGGTCGGTGGTCGAGACGATGAAGGCCCCTTCCTGGAGGTGACGCTCGACCCGGGTGACCGGCTGATTGACGCGCATGGGTGACTCCCGCGCACTGCAGCCGAGTGCCCGGCCGCGGACGGGACCTCTGGCTACACTGCTGTCCCCTGATTCGGGAGCCGGGGCAGCCTCCTTGATTTTCGCGCCTAGGGGAGCAGCTTCTGAAGCGGAATCAGGATCCCGTTGAACCGCTTCCACCCGGCCAGGTCGCCGTGGACCAGACGCCGGACCTTGACCCAGTCCCCCTCGGCCGTCGCCTTGGGCACACCCTTCAGCATGAAGTCGTAGGCGAGGATCCGGGCCGCCACGGCCGGGTCCATGGCCAGGTCCGGCTGCTCCACCAGGTCCACCCCCAGCAGCTTGCCGAAGCGGGCATAGGCCGTGCGACCCACCAGAGGCAGGAAGCCCCGGCCGCAGTACTTGCTGGCGTCCCCGGGCTCCACGTTGCCCAGCGCCCGGTCGAACTCGTACATCCGACGGAAGTAGGCGACACTGCCGACCTCCTTCTCCGGGGCGAAGCGATAGCTCTCGGCACCGATGCTGGCGATGGCTGCGGCCTCCACGCCGGGATCCAGGATCTGAAGCGCCGCAAGGGCCTCGACGATCAGCGGCCAGTGGGCCTCCACGCTCGCCTGGGGGGCATGGAGGATGGTCGCGATGGCGTCCACCTGGAAGTGCATGGCTGGCTCCCTGAAGGAAGGCACGGGAGGCCAATCTACCACAGCCAGGTATTCTTTCCCCATGGACTTCCAGACACTGGAACGGAACGGCTCCCGGGCGGTCATCGCCCGGCAGGGGGCAGAGCTGACGGCCCTCCATCTTGGTGGGAGCGACCTCCTCTGGGACGCAGGCCCACTCTGGCCGCGCCGCGCGCCCCTGCTGTTCCCGGTAGTGGGCGCCCTGGCCGGGGATACCCTGCGCCACCAAGGGGCGGCCTACTCCATGCCCAAGCACGGCTTCGCCCGGGACCGGGCCTTCGACTGGCAAGAGGGTTCGGCAACCGCCTGCGCCCTGGCGCTGCGGGACGACGACCGCACCCGCGCAGCCTACCCATTCCCCTTCGTCCTGACGGTCCGCTACACCCTGGAGACCGCCGCGCTGCGCATGGACCTGGCGCTGCACAACCCCGGGCCAGCCCCCCTGCCCGCCAGCCTGGGCTTGCACCCGGCCTTCCGCTGGCCCCTGGCGCCGGGCGTGCCCAAGGCCGCCCATCGGCTGGTGTTCGAGACGGACGAGCCTGGCCCGCTGCGGCGCATCGATGCCGGCGGCCTCCTGACGCCGATCCTCCACCCCACGCTCATCCAGGGCCGGGAGCTACCCCTGCGGGAGGGCCTCTTTATCGAGGACGCCCTGCTCTTCCTGGAACCCTGCAGCCGCCGCGTGCGCTTCGAGGCCCCCGGGGCGCCCAGCCTGGTCCTGACCTGGGAGGGCTTCCCCCACCTGGGCATCTGGACCAAGCCCGACCCGGCCCCCGCCTTCCTCTGCATCGAGCCCTGGGAGGGCTACGCCAGCCCCGCGGGCTGGGACGGCGAGATCAGCGACAAGCCCGGCAGCTTCCTCGTCGAACCCGGCGCCACCCGGCAGTGGAGCCTCACCGTCAGCGTCGAAGACTGAAGAAAAACAGGCTCTTCCGGGATTTCGGGGAGTGCCAACTCTCCGCGGATTCATCCAGCTCGTGGGGGAAGAGCAACCCCTCTCGCAGAGGGCGCGGAGAGGGCCGAGGTTCGCAGAGCACAGCGGGTAACCCGCAACCCTCAGCGCCCCTCCGCTCCCCTCATCCATTCTCTGCGAGAGTGGTTGCTTTCCCCTGAGCGTGCGGAGAACACCCAGGGTGTGGGGTTGGCGTGTCTTGGTGGCGTCCTTTGTTGTTCCCGTCTACACCAGCTCAGCGCCCAGGAAGTGGGGGCTGGCGAGGGTGATGCGAGCCTGGACGAGCTCGCCGAAGGGCAGCTGGCGGCCGGGGCCCACGGCCAGGTGCACGGTCTTCCACTCGCCGCTGTGGGCCAGCCACCAGCCGTGCTCCGTGGGCTCGTGCATCTCCACCCGCACCGGGATCTCGCGGCCCAGGAAGCGCTCGTTGCTGGCCCGGGTGAGGGCCGTCTGCCGCTGCTGGAGCGCCGCCAGACGCTCGGCCTTCACGGTCATGGGCAGGTCGTCCCGGAGCCGCAGGGCGGGGGTGCCGGGCCGGGGCGAGTAGATGAAGCTGAAGGAGCCGTCGAAGGCGACCTCGTCCAGGACGCGAAGGGTGGCCTCGAAGTCCGCGTCGGTCTCACCGGGAAAGCCCACGATGAAGTCCGTGCTCAGGGCGATGCGCCCGCGCGCCTCGCCGAGATAGCCCAGGCGCTCCAGATACTCGGCCACGGTGTATTCCCGCCGCATGAGGCGCAGCACGCGGTCGCTGCCGCTCTGCAGGGGCAGGTGCAGGAAGGGCGCCACCTTGGGGTTGGTGACCAGCACCTGGGCCAGCTCCCGGGTGAAGTTCATGGGGTGGCTGGTGGTGAACCGGATCCACTCGATCCCCTCGATCTCCGAGACCCGCTCCAGCAGCTCCGCGAAGCTGCAGCCGCCCGCGTAGCTGTTCACGTTCTGGCCCAGCAGCTCCACCTCGCGGGTGCCCGTGGCCGCCAGCCCGCGCACCTCCGCCAGCACGTCCGCGAAGGGCCGGTGGCGCTCGGCGCCCCGGGTGGTGGGAACAATGCAGTAGGTGCAGGCGTGGTCGCAGCCCTCGGTGATGGTCACCAGGGCCTTGGCCAGCTCCCGGCGGCGGGTGACCGCGGGCGGAAAGAGGTGGTTGTCCGGATACTCGCCCGTGTCCATGACGCGGGTCTTTCCGGCCTGGGCCTCGGCCACCAGCCGGGGCAGCTGCTTCAGGGCCATGGTGCCCAGCACGAAGTCAATGTGCGGCGCCCGCTTGAACAACGCCGCCTGCTCCTGCTGGGCCAGGCAGCCCGTGACGCCCACCAGCAGGGGGCGCCGCAGCTTCTCCTTACGCAGGCGGCCCAGCTCCGAGTAGACCTTGTGCACGGCCTTCTCACGGATGGAGCAGGTGTTCAGCAGCACCAGGTCCGCGTCCTCGGCGCTCGCCGCGCACTCAAAGCCCTCGGCCGACAGCAGCCCCGACAGCTTCTCGCCATCGTGGTCGTTCATCTGGCAGCCCCAGGTCTCGATGTGGTACTTCATGGCACCTTCGAAACCTTCGATTCTAGCTTGAACCCACGGGAATGCCCCGGCGGGTTCAGAACCGGCAGGTGAGGCGCAAGGAAAGCTGCCGCCCCGGCAGCAGGTAGTACTGCGCGTCGCCTAGCTCGCTCTCGGAGACGGGCTTGCGCTGGTCCGTGAGGTTCTGGCCGCTGAGGCGGAGCTCCCAGCCGCGCTCGCGCCAGCCGAGGCTGGCGGCATAGGTGGCGTAGCCTGGGGATGGTGCGGTGTTGCGCTGGTTGAGGAGGACCGCGCCGGTGTAGCTCAGCTCCGCGGTGGCCGTGAGGCCCCGGGCCGGTGCGTAGGCGAGGCCCAGGGCCCCCAGGTGGTAGGGGGACATCTCCAGGCGCTTGCCCGCCAGCTGGGTGAGGGTGCCGTCCCCGAAGTCCTTCGCGTAATCCCGGAAGCGCGTGTCGTGATAGCTGTAGGCGAGGCGGGCCGTGAGGTCCCGGTCGAAGTGCCAGCGCGCGCCCAGCTCCACGCCCTGGAACCGCTCGGTCCCGGCGTTGGCCAGCACCGGCGCGCCATTCACGGACTGGGGCACGACGAGGTTCTTGAAGTCCATGAGGAAGGCGCTCACCTCGAGGCTGAGGCGGCGGCCCAGCAGGTCCGCCTTCACCCCCAGGTCGTAGCTGGTGGCGGTCTCCGGCTTCAGGATCCCGGCTTGGCTGTCGAGGCCCAAGTCCACGGCCGCGGGCTTGAAGGTGCTGCGGACGCCGGTGAAGAGGTTCACCCGGTCCCCGCCGGCCTGCCAGACGGTCCAGACGGCGCCAGCGCTGCCCGAGAGGGCCGTGGTAGTGCGGGCGTCTCCGCTGGTCGCGGGCACCGTGGCGCCCAGGTCCAGCAGCGAGGTGCTGCGGGTCTCCTTCGCCCGGGTCAGGCGCAGGCCCCCCTCAAGCACCAGCCGCGGTGCGACCTGCCACTGGGCGAAACCGTAGACCCCGGTGAAGTCCCGCTGGTCGTCCACGCGGATGGCGGCCTGGCTGGGCGTGGCGGCGCTATTCGGGGCGCCGGAGCCGTCGAGCTTCACGAAGTAGTCGAAGTCCCCGCCACGTCCCGTGCCCTGGCCGTGGAGGTGGTCCACACCCGCCACCACCTTGAGCGAGGCCGCCGGCGTCCAGGTGAGGTGCGTGTCGAAGTAGAGGTCCGTGAGATCCACGCGCTCCCGGAAGCCATGGGCGTTGGGGGCGGAGGTGGTGACGTCCGTGAGGAAGCCCCGGAACACGTCCTGGCTGGCCCGGGAGCCCGACAGGGTGGTGGACCAGAGCGCCGAGCCACCCGCCGCGCGGTCGTAGCCCAGGGTCAGCGCGGTGCGCCGGTCATTGAGGAAGGCCCCGGCGGGATTGTGGTTGGCGTCCAGGGGCACCAGGGTGGTGAGCGCCTTGCCCACCCGCACGAAGGGGCTCGCGGGCTGCTGGTCCACAGCCGTGGCCTCCAGGTTCACACGGAACACGCCGTCCAGCGCCTGGATGCGGTTCTGCCAGAGCAGGTGGCTGCGCTTGAAGTCCGTGCGGGTATCCGCGAAGCCCTGCTTGTCGTGGTCGACGATGAGGCTGGAGTCCACGCCGACCGCCGCGGGCAGCCGGAGGGCCACCGCCGCGCCGCCGCTGCCGTGGGTGCCCAGGGAGAGGCGGGCCGAGCCCTGGGTGTCCTGGGGGACGCCGCGGATGACGTGGATCACGCCCACGAAGGAGGTGGCCCCATACAGGACAGGCGCGGCGCCGCGCTGGACTTCGATGCGCTCGATGCCCTCCAGGCTCAGGGTCGAGAGGGCCGGGTTGAAGGCGCCGCCCCAGGGCACGCCATCCACCACCAGCAGGAAGGCGTCGAACTCCTTCAGGCCCCAGAACTCGGGCACGCTGGAGGCCGGGCCGCCGTCACCGCCGGGAGCCACATAGACGCCCGCAGCCATGGCCAAGGCGCTGCGCAGGTCCGTGGCGCCCCGGTCCGCCAGCTCCTTGGCGGAGGTGACCGTGATAGAGGCCGGCACCTTGGCGGGGTCCTCGGGGAAGCGCGTGGCCGTCACTTCCACCACCGCCGAGGGCGGCACCGGGGTCTGGGCCCCCAGCCCCGAGGCAACCAGGCAGAGGGCGAGCAGCGGCAGCGGGGGTTGGATGCGGAAGGCCATGAAAGCTCCAGAAGGCAGGCAATCCAACAACCTTACATTAACCTGAACACCCCCTCAAGCCACCGGCAGCCGGATCTCCACCCGGGTGCCCTGGCCCAGGCTGCTGCTGATGATCATCTCGCCGCCCAGCATGGTTGCGATGCGCTTCACGATGGCCAGGCCGAGGCCGTGGCCCTCGGACGGGCGTGCCGACGGCGGACGCTGGAAGGGCGTCCCCAGGCGGGAAAGCCAGGCCTCGGGAATGCCGGCGCCATCGTCGGCCACGAACAGCCAGATGGCCCCGGGCTGGCCCTCGGCGCCCAGCCGGACCTGACCTCCACGCGGGGTGTGGCGCAGGGCGTTGGCGGTGAGGTTGTGCAGGGCCCGCGTCAGCAGCAGGCGGTCCCCGGGAACCAGGAGGCCCGGCTCTGCCTGGACCCGCAGATCCACGCCGGCCTCCTCGGCGGCGGCCTCGAAGAAACCTCGGACCTCCTCCAAGAGCTCCTCTGCGGGCATGCGGGTCTGGCTCAGCTCAGCGGGAGAATGCTCGGACCGGGCGAGGAAGAGGATCTGTTCAATGAGCGCCGCCATGCGGTCACAATCCTCGACGAGCAGGCCCAGTTCTGCGGCATCCATGGGGGCAGCGGCGCCCTGCAGCGCGCGATTCTCGAGGGTGCTGCGCAGATTCTGCAGCGGCGTCCGCAGCTCGTGGGCCAGCTCGGCCCCCAGGTTGCCCAGGCGCTCGAAGGCCTCCTGGAGCCGGGACAGCGTGGCATTGAGGGTGGCCACCAGCTCCTGCAGCTCCAGCGGGAAGTGCTCCGAGGCCAGACGGTGGCCGAGGTTCTGATCGCTGATGGCGCCGGTTTCCCGAATGATCGCGCCCAGGGGCGCCAGTCCCCACCGGGCGATGGCGCGTGCCAGGAGGGCCGCCGCGACCATGGCGGCGACCACCGCCAGGAGCAGCGTCCGCCGGAAGCCCTGGATCAGGGCCTCCTCGTGGGTGCGGTCCATCACCAGCTGCAGCAGGCCCCGCTCGGCCCCGCGGGACCAGGGTCTCACCAGCACGGAGTAGACGGCCCCGCCGGCTCCCGCCACTTCCAGGGCCTCGCCCCCCGGGTCGGTCAGCGGCAGGGCCGGAAGGCCCACGATGTCCTGGCTCTGGGCGAGGATCCTGCCATCCAGGGCCAGGACCCGCCAGGAAGCCTTCTCGGGCCGGGGTCCGACCTCGCCATCCTGCAGTGGCTGACCCGCGGCCAGCTGCTGCTGCAGCGAGCGGGCATGCCCGGCCATCACCTGGGCATCCTCCGCTTCCAGGGAGCGGTGGAGGGCCCGGTCCATGAACAGGGCCATCAGCCCCGCCAGCAGCATGGCCGCGAGGACAAAGCCCGCCTGCAGCTTGCGGAGGATGCTGCCGCTATGCGGGGCCACGGGGTTCCAGCAGGAGGCCCACGCCGCGGAGGGTGTGGATGAGCTTGATGGGATAGGGGTCGTCCACCTTGCGGCGGAGGCGGAGAACCTGCACGTCCACGGCGTTGGGATCCACCGCGCAGTCCATGCCCCAGACCACTTGCACCATCTGGCTGCGCGGCACCACTTCGCCGATGTGCTCCAGCAGCAGGATCATGATCGCGTATTCCTTCGGCGTGAGGTCGATGCGGTCCCCGGACCTGGCGATGTGGCGGGTGTGCGGATCCCAGACCAGATCGGCGACCTGCTGGACGCCGGGCACCGGCGGCACCTGCAGGCGACGCAGGATCGAGCGCAGCCTCGCGGCCACTTCGAGAACGCTATAGGGCTTGGCCAGGTAGTCGTCCCCGCCGACGGCCAGGCCCTGCAGGCGATCCTCCAGGTTGCCCTTCGCCGAGAGAAACAGGGCCGGGATGACCCGCCCCTCGTCACGCAGGCACCGGACCAGGTCCAGGCCCGACAGGCCGGGCAGCATGACATCCACCACTAGGGCCTCGAAGGACTCCGCCTGGAGCAGCTGCAGCGCCTCTTCACCACTCGCGGCCACGCGAGCCACGATGCCTGAGGCCGCCAGCCCCTTCTGCAGCTCCCGGGCCGTCCGGGCCTGGTCCTCGATGATCAGGATGCGCACGGCCGGTCCAGGCGCGCAGATAAGCCCGCGGGCGAGCTCTCCACCTGCACCCCCATGCGCCCAGTCATCTCCCGCAGCCAGAGGGAGGGCAGGTTCATGGGGGAGTCCGGCGGCAGCTCTGGCTGGAGGGCCGCGGGAAAGGGGGCGTCACCGGGCCAGCTGAGGGTCCAGGCACCCTCCTGGATCCGGGCCTCGAGGCGCAGGGGACCCGGCGCGGCCCAGGGAAGGATCTGCCGGGTGAAAGCCGCCGCCCAGTCCTGCAGGAGCGGGGCGGGCCAGGGGCCCTCCGAGGCGCCCTTATCCACAATTTCAATTGGACATTTATAGAGCATGGCCATGGGCTGGAGGCGCTCATCAAGACCCGCGCGCCACTCGGGCCAGGAGAGCATCCCCTCGGCGTAGGGTCGGCTGAGCGCCATGGCCCGGGCCATGGCAATGAGGACTTTCCCATCCTCCAGGGTGCACTCCAGGCGGGCCCGGCTCCGGGCGTCGAGGGGGAGGCGAGGGTCGCTCAGGTCCAGCACGCCCTGAAGGCCGGCCAGCAGGTTGCTGAAGTCATGGAGCGTCGCCCGCCAGAGTGACTCGGAATTCATGTCTGCTCCCCGCATGCACAAAACACTTGAATGAAGTTACCTTGGAGTTGACCCTCAGTGCATCACAGGACGGCGACGGGACCCCTCATGCAGCAACCAACAAAACGGCTGGGCGAACTGCTTGTTGAGGGCGGCCTCATCACCCCTGCCCAGTTGCAGAGCGCCATCACCCACCAGAAGATCGCCCGGGGTCGCCTCGGCAGCAATCTCGTGGCGCTGGGCTACATCTCCGAGGAGGTCCTCATGGACTTCCTCAGCCAGCAGACCGGTGTGCCGCAGATGGATGTGCGGAACATCGAGGTCTCGCCCCAGGTGCTCAAGCTGGTGCCGCACCGCCTTGCGGACCAGTTCACCGTGCTGCCCATCGCCACGCGGGAGCCGAAGTTCCTGGTGCTGGCCATGTCCGACCCCTCGGATCTCAACGCCATCGACAGCACCCGGTTCGCCTCCGGCCTCCACATTGAACCCGTGGTCGCCTCCCACAGCGCGCTCCGGAAGGCCATCGCGGACCTCTACCGGCGCCTCGATGCCCCCACGGGCTCCTTGACTGTAGAGGTGGGCCAAGGCAACGGGACGGATGATGCACTGCCCGTCACCTTCTCTTTTGACCCCCTGCCGATGCCCAAATCCGCACCGCAACCCACGAACCTGCCAAGGGATCCCTTCTTCGGTGGCGCCAGTGGACCTACCCAGCCCATCAACGTCGATCCCTTCGGCCTGCTCGACAGCGCCCCGCCCCGCCCCGCCCAGGCCCCAGCGAACACCGAGCTGGTGCACAGCCGCACCCTGGGGGGCAACACCCAGCGCCTGGAGTCCTACCAGACCCGCACCCTCGTGCTGGGCCTCATCCGGCTCTTCCAGCGGCGCGGCATCATCGGGCCCGATGAGTTGCAGCGCCTGCTGGCCAACCTGATCGAGTCCGGCGAGCTCAAGGACAACGACAAGCTCGGCTAGTTGTCGACCTTCAGGATGGCCAGGAAGGCCTCTTGAGGGATCTCCACGTTGCCGATGGACCTGACTCGGCCCCTCCTGGGCCTCGCCCCTGCGGGGTCACGCGCTTCGCGCGCGGTCGGCCTCCGCTCCTGCTTCGGCCTCATCCGGAAGGCGGTCCATCGGGGCCGTTTGGGCCCTAGTTGTCGACCTTCAGGATGGCCAAGAAGGCCTCTTGAGGGATCTCCACGTTGCCGATGGACTTCATTCTTTTCTTGCCCTCTTTCTGCTTGTTGAGCAGCTTTTTCTTGCGGCTGATGTCGCCGCCGTAGCACTTGGCGAGGACATCCTTGCGGCGGGCCTTGACGTTGGTGCGGGCGATGATCTTGCTGCCGATGGCGGCCTGGATGGCCACGTCAAACATCTGCTGGTGGATCACTTCCTTCATCTTCTGACAGAGGGCCAGACCCAGGAACTGACTCTTGCTGCGGTGCACGAGGATGGAGAGCGCGTCCACGGCCTCCGAGTTCACCAGGATGTCCATCTTCACCAGGTCGGATTCCGCGTAGTGCTTCATGTGGTAGTCGAGGCTGGCGTAGCCCTTGGAGATGGACTTGAGCTTGTCGTAGAAGTCCAGCACCACCTCGTTCAGGGGCAGCTCGTAGACCAGCATCACGCGGTCCTGGCTCACGTATTCGATCTTCTGCTGGAGTCCGCGGCGCTCTTCGCAGAGCTTGATCAGACCGCCCACAAAGTCCGTGCGCGTCAGGATCGTGGCCTCGATGATGGGCTCCTCGATCTTGGCGATCTTCTGGAGCGGCGGCAGCTTGGAGGGGTTGTCGACGGAGACCTCCGTGCCGTCGGTCAGGTGCACGTGGTAGCGCACGCTGGGGGCGGTAATGATGAGATCGAGGTCATGCTCACGCTCCAGCCGCTCCTGCACGATCTCCATGTGGAGCAGGCCCAGGAAGCCGCAGCGGAAGCCGAAGCCCAGGGCCGTGGAGGTCTCCGGCTCGTAGGTGAAGCTGCTGTCGTTGAGACGCAGCTTCTCCATGGCGTTGCGCAGGTTCTCGAAGTCGTCGCTGGAGGTGGGGAAGATGCCGGCGAAGACCACCGGCTGGATCTCCTTGAAGCCCTTGAGCATCACGGTGGAGGGCTTGGTGTTGTGGGTCAGGGCGTGGGTGAGGGTGTCCCCCACCTTCACATCCGCCAGCTGCTTGATGCTGGCCACCAGATAGCCCACCTCGCCCACGGAGAGGCTGTCCTGCTTGGCCATCTTGGGATCGAAGATGCCGATCTCGTCCACGCGGTATTCGCCGCCGGTGGCCATGAAGCGGATCTGGTCACCCGCCTTGATCGTGCCGTTGACCACGCGGATGAGGCTCACCACGCCCCGGTAGGAGTCGTAGTAGCAATCGAAGATCAGGGCCTGGAGCAGCGCCTTCGGATCGCCCTGGGGGGGCGGGATGCACTTCACGATCTGCTCAAGCACCTGGCCGCAGTTCTCGCCGGTCTTGGCGCTCACGTTCACGGCGTGGGCCGTGTCCACCAGGCCGATGACGGTGTCGATCTGCTCGAGGACCCGCTCAGGATCCGCGCTGGGCAGGTCGGTCTTGTTGAGGACCGGGAACACCTCCAGGCCGTTCTCCAGCGCCAGGTAGGTGTTGGCCAGGGTCTGGGCCTCCACGCCCTGGGTGGCATCCACCACCAGGATGGCGCCCTCGCAGGCCGCCAGGCTGCGGCTCACCTCGTAGGTGAAATCGACATGACCTGGCGTATCGATGAGATTCAGGGTGTAGATCTTGCCGTCCAGGGCGGGGTATTTCAGCGTGACCGCGTGGGCCTTGATGGTGATGCCGCGCTCCCGCTCGAGGTCCATGTCATCCAGGATCTGCGCCTGCATGTCGCGACCAGCCACGGTCTTGGTCAGCTCAAGCAGGCGATCCGCCAGCGTGGACTTGCCATGATCAATGTGGGCGACGATGGAAAAATTGCGAATAAGGGCTGGATCTGGCACTGAGGAACCTCGAACCCGTCATTGTACCGTTGGAATCCTTTCACGTCCCGGGAATTTCCCCAGGAATGCGTATTAGAATCCAGAAAGCCACGACGGGGCGGTGTGGATCTTCAACCTGCAGTTGCCCGTAACCGATAGGCCTCATACCCTTGAATCTCCCCTCCAAGGAGTTCGCTTGCCTCAGTCTGTGCCCCCGATGACGATCCTGATGGTGGAGGATAACGCCCTCCAGCGTCGTGAGATCGAGGCCCAGCTGCAGCCCCTGGGGCATCGCGTCATCTCCGCTAACAACGGGCAGGAGGCGCTGGACCGCATGGAGAAGGAGCTCCCCGATCTCATCGTCATGGACGCCGTGATGCCCTCCATGGATGGCTTCAAGGCCTGCGAACTGATCCGGGCCAACAGCCGGACTGCCGGCATTCCCATCCTGGTGCTGACCGCCCTCAGCCGCGACGCCAAGGACCGCAGCTACGCAGCCGGCGCCGACGACTTCATCCGCAAGCCCGCCAACACGCTGCTGCTGCAGGTGCGGGTGCAGACCCACCTGCGGATCCATAACCTCGTGCAGAAGCTGGGCGATCCCGCCCCCCTCCGCCCCAAGGTGCTCGTAGCCTCGGCCAGTCCCCTGGTGCGGTCCCAGGTGCAGAACCACTTCGGCAAAGACCAGGGCACCTTTCTGGAAGCCACCGGCGAGATCCAGGCCCGCGCCCAGGTCATGGCCCACCGCCCCGACATCCTCGTGCTCGACACGGACCTGGTGGAAGGCAGTGCCCAGCACCTGGCGGTCGCCATCCACCAGTCCGAAGAGCTGCGGACCATGCCGGTGCTGCTGCTGCACAGTCCAGGGGAGCTGGAGACGTGGTCCCGGCTGAAGGAGCCCGTTTCGGATGCGCTGGACAAGCCCCTGGTGGCCCGGGAGACCCGCCGCCGCCTGCTCCTGCTGGCGCGTCTGTCCCAGCTGCAGAAGCTAGCCGAGGCGTGAGCAGCGGGCCGGGCCTCCGGGCACTCGCCCTCGGCCTGGCGGCGACCACCCTCTTCGCCCTCGCCACCGAAGGCCGGGTCACCGATGGCCGCCACGGGCTGCCCGGGGTGCGGGTCTCGGCGGACCGGTTGCCGCGGGTTCACCCCACCGGGCAGGTCCCCACCACCCTCACCGATGCCGAAGGCCGCTTCCGCCTGGATCTGCAGCCGTCGGACACGGTCCTCGCCGTGGAGAAGGATGGCTGGCGCCGCGACCTGGTCCCCGCCCCCGAGTGGTCCCGCGAGATCGTGCTCCGCGCCGAGCCCGGCTTCCACGAGGAGGCCGTCTGCGTGGTCCGCCTGGACTTCCCGGATGAGCCCTCGCAGCTGCCGGACGGTGAGCTCCGGGAGCTGCTCTTCTCCCGCCGCCCTGGCGTTGCCAGCGCGGCGAACTACCTCTACGAAGTCAGCAAGGGCGCCCTCTCCCTGGTCGAGGGTCGGCTGGTGAAGCTGCGGAGCGCCGCCTTCCCCGCCCCCCGCCGGGATGAGCACAAGTCCGCCCTGGCGCGCTGGGTGCTGGAGCAGCTGCGGGGCCAGGACTGGGGCAGCTGCGACCGCGTGGACAACCGGACGGGCGCCCCGCAGCCCGATGGCAAGCCGGACCACCTGTGGGTGTTCATGCCGGGTCCCCCCCAGTCCCTCACCGCCGACGAGGGGCACTTCAAGGCCGTGAGCCTGCTGGAACCGCTGCCCTGGGACCGGCACCAGCGGTGGCCCCTGCTCTTCCTGACCGAGGAGGTGCCCCTGGGCAACATCGTTCACGAGGCCTTCCACGCCATGGGCGAGCACCGGGTGGACGACCTCTACGTAGACTGCCAGGACCCCACCACTGCGGGCATCTGGGACCTCATGGACGCGGGCCAGTACCGCGGCTGGGATCGCTCCCACCCCGAAGCAGGCCCCTGGCGCGAAGACACCGGCTACAGCCCCTCCCATCCCCTGGCCTGGGTGCGCTCCGAGCTCTGGTACCGGGGCCGCTTTCGCACCGCCGTCCGCCGCCTGGCCGTGACCGGCCGCAGCTGGGAGGGCTGGATCGCCCCCGCCAGCCGGGCGCCGGGCGCGGATTCCCACTGGGTCACGCTGCCCGATCCCCGGAAGAAGGGTCGCTTCTTCAGCCTGGAGGTGCGCCGACCCTGGGGCTTCGAGCGCGGCCTCGTGGGCGGCCGCACGGGCCCCGGCCGAGAGGGCCTGATCGTGGCCCGCATCGACCCCAGCCTGCTCACCCACGGCGATCCCAAGGGCCCCGTGCGGGTGGTGGACGCCCACCCGGGCAGCCCCGAGCCGCCCAAGCCCCGCTTCCCCTGCCGCATGTGGGAGCTCGACGACGCCGCCTTCAACCTCGGCCCCGGCGAGAACCCCAAAGGCCGCAGCGGCCCCCTGGCCTGGGAAGTGCTTGAGACCGATGCCAGTGGCCGCATGAGGGTGCGCGTACGGTTGGAGCGGCGCTGACCCACGGGGGGGCTGAGCCTCTGCTCGGTATCGGCTGCGCCGATACGCGAGATAAACAGATTTCTACCTGATCCGGTTGTCTCTTGGCCCATCCTTGGCCATGCCCCGGGAGCCCCCATGCGCCTTGCCCTGCTTTTCTGCGCAACCCTGACCCTGACGGCCCAGACGCCCGCCCACCGAGCCGTGGCGGCGGTGCTGGACGACTGGCACCTGGCGGCGGCCCAGGCGGACGAGGTCCGCTATTTCTCGCACCTGACGGAAGGTGCCGTGTTCCTGGGCACGGACGCCACGGAGCGCTGGGCCAAGCCCGCCTTCCAGGCCTGGGCTCACCCCATCTTCCAGCGGGGCAAGGCCTGGTCCTTCAAGGCCACGCGCCGGGTGGTGACCCTCTCCAAGAACGGAGAGGTCGCCTGGTTCGACGAGGACCTCGCCACCCCGAACCTGGGGCCCTCCCGCGGCAGCGGCGTGCTCTCGAAGCAGGGCGGCCACTGGCGCATCGAGCAATACAACCTCAGCGTGCCCATCCCCAACGCGCTCATGAAAGCCGTGAAGGCCCAGATCGAGGCCCTGCCAAGGATCCCCGCGAATCCTTGAACCAGCTCGGCGCGAATCGGAAAGGGCTGACGCCCCGCGCCTACCAAGTAAGATGAGACATGCGACCCTTCCCTGCCCTGCTCCTGACCTGCTCCTGCGCCCTGCTCGGCGCCCAGACTGCGCCCCCGGGCCTGACTGCCGCGGCCGAGCGCTTCCGGACCGAGGAGGCGCGCACCCACGGTGCCTACACAGACCTGGCCTGGCTCTGTGACCGCATCGGCCACCGGCTGTCGGGCTCGCCGCAGCTGGACCAGGCCATCGCCTGGGCTCAGTCCCGACTGAAGGCCGCGGGCCTGGTCAACGTCCATGCGGAGCCCGTCATGGTGCCCCACTGGGTGCGGGGCCATGAAGCTGCCGAGCTGCTGCTGCCGACGGCCCACCGGCTGAACATCCTGGGTCTGGGCGGCACCGTGGGCACGCCGCCAGGGGGCCTCACCGCCGACGTGGTGGTGGTGGGCTCCTTTGACGAACTGGAGAAGCTGGGCGCGGCCGTGAAGGGGAAGATCGTCCTCTATGACGTGCCCTTCAAGAGCTATGGCCACACGGTGGTCTACCGGCACGACGGCGCCGCCCGGGCGTCCAAGCTGGGCGCCGCGGCGGCCCTGGTGCGGTCCGTGGGCCCCGTGAGCCTGGACACACCCCACACCGGCGTCATGGACTACGATCCCGCCTTCCCGAAGATCCCCACCGCCGCCGTCACCATCGAGGCCGCCACCCAGATGCGTCGCATGCAGGACCGCGGCGAGCGCATCCAGCTGCGCCTGGAGATGGGCGCCCAGACCCTGCCGGACGCCCCCTCGGCCAACGTGGTGGGCGAGATCCGGGGCACCGAGAAGCCCGAGGAAGTGATCATCCTCAGCGGCCACCTGGACAGCTGGGATGTGGGCCAGGGCGCTCAGGATGACGGCGCGGGCAGCGTGATCGCCATGGAGGCCGCCCGCCTCATCCAGACCCTGGGCCTGAAGCCGAAGCGTACTGTGCGCGTGGTGCTCTGGACCAACGAAGAGAACGGCCTGCGCGGCGGCAAGGGCTACCGGGACGCCCACGCCGCGGAGCTGAAGCAGATCATCGCCGCCGTGGAGACGGACTCCGGCAGCGAGCGGGTGAAGGCGTTCAGCCTGGATCTGCCGAAGGCTTCACCTCAGGCCAAAGCGGACGCTTTGGCCTCGTTGAAAAGCCTTGGCAAGGAGCTGGAAGGACTTGGGGTGACGTTCCGGCTGGGGGGCTCGGGGGCAGATGTGGGACCCATCGTTGGTGCCGGAGTCCCGGGCATCGGCATGCACCACGCCGCCACCCACTACTTCGACGTGCACCACACCCACGCGGACACCTTCGACAAGGTCGACCGCGAGGACCTGGACTTCAACGCCGTCACCCTGGCCGCCTTCGCCTACGCCCTGGCGCAGTCGGACGTGTCGTTCCGGTAGGCTCCGCACGCCACCGGTATAGGAGCGGCTGCTCCTGGACGGGGCGGCTCCGCCTGCGGGAGTAGAGTGGCTGTCATGGCCATGCTGCTGCGGGACGGAAGCGAGCTTTACTACGAGGTCCATGGAGAAGGGACGCCCCTGCTGCTCATCCCGGGGCTGGGCTCCGATGTCCTGAGCTGGGGGGGCCTCGTCGCCCCCCTGGTCCAGAGCTTTCGCGTGATCCTGCTCGACAACCGTGGCGCGGGCCGCACGCGGGGGCCCGCCCCGCTCACCATCGCAGCCATGGCGTCGGATGCGCTGGCCCTGCTGGAGCACCTGGGCCACCCCAGGGTCCACGTCCTCGGCCACTCCATGGGCGGCCTCGTCACCCTCGCCCTGGCGAGCCTGGCCCCGGCCCGGCTGGACCGGCTGATCCTGGCCGGCAGCTTCGCGGCGATCCAGCCCAGCAACCTCGAGCTCTTCCGGGGCATGGCCACCGCCCTGGAACAGGGCGCGGATCGGGTGGAGTGGTACCAGGAGCTGTTCACTTGGATCTTCTCGCATGGCTTCCTTGGTTCCGCCGAGGCCGTGCGCGCCGCCGCGCAGATGGCAGCGGACTACCCGCTGGCCCCGACGCCTGCCGAGTTCCGCGGCCAGGTGGAAGCCCTGGCGGCCTGGGATGCCACCGCTGGGCTGAGGGCCGTGACCCACCCGACCCTGGTGCTGGCCGCGCAGGATGATCGCCTGGTGCTGACGAGCGAAGGCCAGGCCCTCGCCGCCGCGCTGCCCTGCGGCACCTACCAGGAGCTGCCCCGGGCCGCCCACGCCATGCACCTGGAACAGCCCAAAGCCTTCCTGACCGCTGTGCGGGGCTTTCTTTCCTGACGCCCATCCCCTCCGGACGGGCTAACGCTCCGCCAACCGCTGGTAGCGGAAGGTGACCCGGCGCTGGAGGGCGCGGCCCTCGAGGCTGCTGCCGTCGCCTTCGGGCTGGCTGTCGCCGTGGGCCTCGGAGGCCAGCCGCGCGGCGGGCAGGCCCATGCCGGCCAGGAAGCGCTGGGCGGCAACCGCCCGCTGGGCACTGAGATCCAGGGCATCGCCACCGCCCCGACCCTGCTCACCCGGCGCCGCATGGCCTTCGCAGACGAGCGTGAAGCCTTCGTAGCGAAGGGCCAGCTCCGACAGCCTCACCAGCATCACATCGCTGCCGGGCTCCAGGCTCGCCGACCCCTCGGCAAAGAGCATGGCGCCGCGAAAGCTCACGAAGCGCAGGCGAGTCCCGGCATCCTGGCCCTCGCTGGCCTGGGCCGCGTTGAGCAGCTTCTCCAGGTCGCTGGCCTTGGTGGGGTCCAGGCCGGTGGAGCCCGGCAGGATACCGTCCCCGGAGGTGGGCAGCCCGGGCGCCGGCTGGACGCCGAGGGCCTTCTGGATGGAGGCCACCGCCACCTGGAGCTTGGCCTGGTCCGCCACGGAGAAGGAATACAGCAGCGCGAAGAAGGCCATGAGCTGGACCATCAGGTCCGCGAAGGTCATCAGCCAGAGGGATTCCAGGTCCGCCTTGCGCCGTTGGAAGCGGAGCGGGGACTGGCTAGCCACGAATTCTCCGGTCCGGGACCCGCTTGCGGGGGGCCAGGAAGGCGTTCAGCTGAGCCTCGAGGACCGTGGGATGCATCTCCGCCTGGATGCCCAGCACCCCCTCCAGCATGATGTTCTTGAGCTGCATCTCCTCCCGGCTGCGCAGCTCCAGCTTGCCGGCGATGGGAATGGCCAGCAGGTAGGCGATAACGGCGCCGTAGAGGGTGGAGAGCAGGCAGAGGGCCATGGCACTGCCGATGCCCGAGGGGTCCTTGAGGCTGGCGAAGAGCTGCACCATGCCGATGAGCGTGCCCACCATGCCAAAGCTGGGGGCGCTCAGGGCGATGAAGCGGAAGATCTCCTGGCCCTGGTGGTGGCGGTCCTGGGTGGCGTGCAGCTCCTGGACCAGCACGGCGTGGATGTGCTCCCGCTCGGACTGGTCCACGACCATGCGGAGGCCCTTGGCCAGGAAGCCCTCCACGTCCATGGCCTTTTCCATGTTGAGCAGGCCCTCGCGCCGGGCGCGCTGGGACAGGCTCACGATCTGGGTCACCAGGACCTGGGTCTCCGGCGCCCGGGTGAAGAAGGCCCGGGAGGCGATGGAAAAGGCGTAGCGCACGTGCTCCAGGGGAAAGCGGATCATCGTCGCCGCGATGACGCCCCCGATCACCACGATGGTGCTGGCCGGGTGGAAGAAGATGCGCGGGTTGGGCCCCAGCCCGATGGCCACCACAAGCAGCGCCACCCCCAACAACACCCCCAGGAAGCTTCCTCGATCCATGGACCTACCCTCGAGGGACCTATCGGCAGCTCGGGACAACCACCCCAGAATTGGTTAGCTGCGCCCAGACGGTTGCTCCGAACCCCTACCTGGGGAGGCCTCCTACCGATTGGCATTCAAGGGAAAAGGGATCCCACCAAGACACCAGGAACGGCAAGGTCAAAGTGCTTTGTCTTTTCTTGGTGTCTTGGTGCCTTGGTGGTGAACATCTTTGGGTTTAATTCCGGAGGACTCTCACAGCCCCGGCGGGAACCCCACGGCCAGGCGGACCCGGGCGATGCCACCGTCGACGCTGCCATCGGCGCGGCGGATGAGGATGGGTGGCTCGGCCTCGGGGCACTGGGCCCGGGCCTCGAAGTCCTCGGGCAGGTCCTGGCGGCGAGCGGCCGCAAAGACATCCAGGCCATAGGGCTCGCCCTCCTTGAAGACGATCTCCCGGCGGTGCAGGCAGAGCAGCCCCGCGCCAGCCAGGGCGGCCAGGGCACGGTCCCGCTGGTCGTTGGGGAAGACGCAGGCGAAGAGGCCTCCGGGGGCCAGCAGGCGGGCCGCGGCCAAGGCGTAGTCGGCGATGCTGCCCCGCACCTCGAGCCGGGCGGGCACAGACTGGGGGTGCGAAGCGGCCAGGCGCTGCCCCTCGGGCCAGTAGGGGGGTGTACCCAGCACCAGGTCGAAGGGCGCCTGGTCCGCGAAGAGCTCTGGGTCCCGCAGGTCCCCGAGCCGCGGGAAGACCCGGTGCCCCTGGCCGTTGTAGCGGATGCTCTTTTCGGCCAGCCGCAGGCTCTCCACCTGGGCCTCCACGGTGTGCACCTCGGCCCCGGGGCAGCGCCAAGCCGCCATGAGGGCCACGCTGCCGATGCCCGAGCCCAGGTCCGCAATGCGGTCAGGTCGGGGACACCAGCTGGTGCCATACCAGGCCGTGACCAGGTCATCCGTGCTGAAGCGGTTGCCCTTGAGCAGCTGGAAGATGCGCCAGCGGCCGCAGAGACCGTCCAGGGACTCCCCCGGCTCCAGTTCCACCCCGCCGGGAGGCACAGGCCCCGGGCGCACCCAGCCCTTGTAGCTGGCGGCATCTCCGGAGGTCGTGGGGCGCGGCATCCTTCGAGTGTCGGCGGAACCGGGGGTCCATGGCAAAGCCCCCAGGGGAAAAGCAAACCACAGATGACGCGGATGGGCGCAGCAGAGCGTCCCCTTTGCCACGGCAAAATGGAAAAGATTTAACACCGATGAATACCGATAAATACTGATTAATAGCTGAAAAATAAATGCTTAATAATGTATGTTGTTATTTTTATCATGTCTTTATCGGTGTTCATCGGTGGTTAATTTTCCCTTTGCTTGAATTGAGCCTCAGCCGGTGCCTCCAGCGATGGGTCGCCGCTCACCCTGCGCAGATCTGCGGCATCGGCGGTTCTGCTCTTGAGCTTGCATCGAACCCAACGCCATGCCGTTATCTTCCGAAGATCCACGCTGGCATCTGGGGCTTCCCTGCGCGACACTCGAATCATGGTCGCTGCTGGCAGAGCCCCGGAGCCCGTCCTCCGCGAGGGGGAAGGTTCAGCGTGCGGCGATGAATCCTGCCTGACCCTGGAAGGGGCCTTCGATCGGGTCAAGGCCTCCTTCCTGAAGCACCACCCCAACGGGGATGTGGCCCTGCTGAACCGGGCCTACCTGGTGGGCCGGAACATGCACGCCACCCAGCTCCGCAAGAGCGGTGAGCCCTACTTCTTCCACCCCCTGGCCGTGGCCCAGAGCCTCGCGGACTGGCGGCTGGACGCGGCCAGCGTGGCCTGCGGCATGCTGCACGACGTGGTCGAGGACACCCTCATGACCCAAGTGCAGGTGAAGGCCCAGTTCGGCGAGGAGATCTCCGAGATCGTGGACGGCCTCACCAAGATGAGCAAGCTGGCCTTCACGGACCGGCACCTGCTCAACGCCGAGAACGTCCGCAAGCTGCTGGTGGCCATGGGCAAGGACGTGCGGGTGCTGCTGGTGAAGCTGGCGGACCGGCTGCACAACATGAAGACCCTGGGCGTCATGGAGGAGGAGAAGCGCCGCCGCATCTCCCGGGAGACCCTGGAGCTCTACGCGCCCCTGGCCAACCGGCTGGGCATGGGCACCGTGCGGCTGGAGCTCGAGGACCTCGCCTTCCGCCAGCTGGAGCCGGAGCAGCACGCCGAGCTGTGCAGCGCGGTGGAGCGCAAGCGGGCCAAGCTCTCGGCCACCATCCAGGAGATCCATGGCTCCCTGCAGGCCATCCTCCGCCAGCAGGGGATCCAGGCCCAGGTCTACGGGCGCATCAAGCACCTCTACGGCATCTACCGGAAGATGGGCACCCAGGCCAAGGGCTTCGAGGACATCCACGACTGGCTGGCCTACCGCATCATCTGTCCGGACCGCGCCAGCTGCTACACAGCCCTGGGCCTGGTGCACGGCCTCTACAAGCCCGTGCCCGGCAAGTTCAAGGACTACATCAGCCTGCCCAAGGAGAACGGCTACCAGAGCATCCACACCACGGTGCTGATGACCTCTGGGGACATCTTCGAGGTCCAGATCCGCACCGAGGAGATGCACCTGCACTCGGAAGCGGGTATCGCCAGCCACTGGACCTACAAGGACGGGCGCATCGCCAACCGCGCCGAGATCAACCAGGTCTCCTTCCTGCGCCGCATGGTGGAGCTGCACCAGGACTCCCAGGACAGCCGGGAGCTGGTGGCCAACCTCCGGGGCGAGCTGACCTTCAACCGCATCCAGGTCTTCACGCCCAAGGGCGACCTCCGCAGCCTCGTGGAGGGCAGCACGCCCGTGGACTTCGCCTACGCCATCCACACCGAGGTGGGCCACCGCTGCGTGGGCGCCAAGGTGAACGGCCGCATCGTGCCCCTGAAGCACACCCTGCTGAACGGTGACCGCGTGGAGATCCTCACCCGGCCCAACCACAAGCCCAGCCGCGACTGGCTCGGCTTCGTGAAGTCCGCCGGCGCCAAGGGCCGCATCCAGGCCTTCATCCGCGAGGAGAAGCGCGCCCACGCCATCCACCTGGGCCGCGAGCGGCTGGAGCGCGAGTCCCGCGCCATGGGCGTGCGCCTGGATGACGCCGACTCGAAGGCGAAGCTCGACGCGCGCCTGGTCGAGATGAAGCTCCCGGGCTGGGATGCAGCCTACGCGGCCCTGGGCTTTGGCCGGATGACGGTGCACAAGCTCATCGAGCCCCTGATCCCCGAGCTGGAGCGGGCCAAGCCCAAGGAGAACACCTCCAACCTCCTGGATTCCGTGGTGGTGGGCGACACCACGGGGATCCTCTACACCCTGGCAGCCTGCTGCAAGCCCATCTGGGGCGACGAGGTCATCGGCTACATCACCCGCACCCGGGGCACGGCCATCCACCGCGCGGACTGCCCCCAGCTCAACACCGCCACCCTGCTGCCCGAGCGCCGGGTCAGCGTGGCCTGGGGCAAGCACGGGACCGAGCTCTACGACACCGAGCTGACGCTCACCTCCGAGGACCGGCCGGGCATGGTGGCCGCCATCTCCGAGAGCATTCAGCGCGTCGGCATCAACGTGCAGCGCTTCCACGGCTCGGCCACCGAGGAAGGCGCCGGACTCTTCCACATCGCCCTCCGGGTGCGCGACCGCGCCCACCTGGTGGAGCTCATGGCGAGCCTCCGCCGCACCCGCGGCGTCTACACCGTCGAGCGGGTGAAGGGCTCGGTGTTCGGGAAGGTCAAGTGAGCCCGGGACGTGCGGCATGACCGCCTGGCGCCCCCCCACCGAGGCCCCGCCTGTACCCTGGGCCCAGGTCGCGGAGAGCCTCCGCCTCCCCCAGCTCGGCCCGAATCCGCACAAGCTCAGCCCCCGCATGGCCGAGGATCCGCGCCGCGCCGCCGTGGGCGTCATCCTCTGGGGCGACCCCGCCGGGGCCCGCAAGATTGTCCTGGTCCAGCGCGGTTTCGGCGCGCCCCAGCACGCCGGTGAGCTCGCCTTCCCCGGCGGTATGGTCGAGCCCCGGGACCGGGACCTGCCCGCCACCGCCCGTCGCGAGGTGGCCGAAGAACTCGGCGTCATCGGCGGCCTCTGGGAACTGGGCTGCTTCCCTGACGGCGTGGCCAAGGCCCGGGTGCGCTTCACGCCCGTCTTCTTCCGCTGGGAGGAGCCCGAGCCGCGCTTCCACCTGGACCACGAGCTGGAGCAGGTGCTCCTGCTGCCCTTGGCGCCCCTCCTGGCGGCCCCCTGGACTGTGGAGCGCCTGGAGCGCTACGGCTTCACCCTGGACGTCCCCCGCCTCGAGTTGCCCCAGGCCCCCCTCTGGGGCGCCACCGCCTTCATCCTCAAGTCCTGGCTGGACGTCCTGCGGGACTGCGGCGAAGCCTGAAAAGAGCTCAACCACGAAGACGGAAAGACCACGAAGAAAAGCGAAGGCCTTGACTTCCTTCGTGGTCTTGGTGGTCTTCGTGGTTAACCGTTTTCCCGAAAAGCTACTTCGCGCCCTTGACGCTGCCGTCCTTCTCGAGGTACTTATCGGGATCCTTCTGCAGGGTGTTCGCGCAGTGCTTGCTGCAGACACGGTATTCCTGGCCACGGACCACGACGATCTGGTCCTTGGGCGTGGTCTTCATGCGGCAGATGGGGTCGATGGTGTTGGTGGCGGGCTTGGCCTTGTCCGCCGCGGGCGCGGCGAGGACGGCGAGGCAGAGCAGGGCGGCGTGAAGCATGGGACCTCCAGAGAGGACCCAGTGTAGCGGATCGCCCCGCGACAATACGTCGCAGGGCGGCGGAGCGGGCCGCTCGACCTACTTCTTGGCGTTTTTGGGGGTGCCGTCCTTCTGAAGGAACTTGTCGGGATCCTTGAGCATCTGCGTGTCGCAGCCGCCGCAGCAGATGCGGTACTCGTGGCCCCGGACCACGACGGTCTTGGACTTGGGATTGACCTTGCCGCCGAGGACGGGGCAGATCGTGTTGTTGGCCGGGATGGGTTTGTCCGCTGGCGCGGCCAAGATCAGCAAAGAAAGCAGAGGTGAGAGCATGTTGACTCCTTGTTTTGTCAGTAGTTATCTCAGGCTTCGACAGAAGCCTGAGCCGGTACGAGCGAGCGTCGCTTCCACAAATAATAAATCGCCGGATAGACCAGCAGCTCCAGCAGGAAGCTGGTGGTGAGGCCGCCCACCATGGGCGCGGCGATGCGCTTCATGAGGTCCGCGCCGGAGCCCGTGCTCCACATGATGGGCAGCAGGCCCATGAAGGCCGCGGCCACGGTCATGGCCTTGGGCCGCACCCGCTTCACGGCGCCGTGGATGATGGCCTCGATGAGGTCGCCGTCCGTGTTCAGCCGGCCTTTGCGCTGGGCCTCGTCGTGACTGAGGTCCAGGAACAGCAGCATGAACACGCCCGTCTCGGCGTCCAGGCCCATGAGGGCGATGAGGCCCACCCAGACGGCGATGCTCATGTTGTAGTCCAGGCCCCAGAGCAGCCAGAAGGCACCGATGGCGCTGAAGGGCACCGCCAGCATCACGATGCCCGCCTTGAAGGCCGACCGGGTGTTGGCGTAGAGCAGGCCGAAGATCAGCACCAGCGTGATGGGCAGGATGAGCTTCAGCCGCTCCTTCACGCGGATCATGTTCTCGTATTGGCCGCTCCAGGTGAGGCTGTAGCCGGGGGGCAGCTTCAGCTCCGCCACGGCGGCCTTGGCGCGATGGACATAGGTGCCCACATCCACCAGGGAGGTGTCGAAGTCCAGCAGCACGTAGCCGTTCATGAGGCCGTTCTCGTCGCGGATCATGGCGGGGCCCGTGGTCCACTTCAGGTCCGCCAGCTCCTCCATGGCGACGGTGCCGCCTCCCGGCAGGGACACCAGCACCCGACCCAGGGCCGCCGTGGATTCCCGGAAGTCCCGCTGGTAGCGCACGTTCACGGGATACCGCGCCCGGCCGTCGAAGACCGTGGCCTGGGTGTCCCCACCGATGGCCGTCATCACCATCATGTTGGCCTGTTCCACGCTGAGCCCGTAGCGGGCCAGGCGGTCGCGCCTGAGCACGAAGTCAAGAAAGTAGCCTTCGTTGGTGCGCTCCGCGAAGGCGCTGCGGGTGCCCGGCACCTTGGCCAGGGCCGCTTCGGCCTGCACGGCAAGGCGTTCGATCACCGCCAGGTCGGGCCCGTTGACCTTGAGCCCCACCGGCGTGCGGATGCCCGTGCTGAGCATGTCCAGCCGGGCCTTGATGGGCATGGTCCAGGCGTTGGGGATGGCGGGCAGGCGCACCGCGTGGTCCAGGTCCCGGACGATGTCCTCCTGGGTGACCCGGTCCCGCCAGAAGGGGCGCAGCAGGCCCTTCACCCAGCCCGGAGCCCAGCTCGAGAACCAGCGGGGCTTCTCGCGCCACTGGTCCTCGGGCTTGAGCACGATGACCGTCTCCATCATGGAGAAGGGCGCGGGATCCGTAGCGGTGTCGGCGCGGCCGGCCTTGCCATAGACCCGCGCCACCTCGGGCACCGTGCGGATGAGGCGGTCCTGCACCTGGAGGATCCGCTGGGCCTCGGTCTGGCTGAGGCCCGGCAGGGTCGAGGGCATGTAGAGCAGCGTGCCTTCATTGAGGGGCGGCATGAACTCGCTGCCCAGCTTCAGGAACACCGGCACCGTCGCCAGCACCAGGAGGAAAGCCACGGCGATCGTGGCCTTCGCGTGCTTCAGGACGAAGCGGCAGGGGCGCTCGTAGATCCGGTGGAGGAACACCGAGATGGGGTGCTTCTCCTCCGGATAGTAGGTGCCCACCAGGGCGTGGGAGCCCAACTTCGCCAGCCACCGGGGCTTGAAGGTGAAGGGGTCCATCCGCGCGAACATCATGCGCAGGGCGGGATCCAGCGTGATGGCCAGCAGCGCCGCGATGGCCATGGCCAGGTTCTTGGAGTAGGCCAGGGGCTTGAAGAGCCGACCTTCCTGGTCCACCAGGGTGAACACGGGCATGAAGGCCACGGCCACCACCAGCAGGCTGAAGAACACCGACGGGCCCACCTCCAGCAGGGCGTCGAGGCGCACCTTGTGGAAGTCGCCGGGACGACCGGAGCTGTTCCATTCTTCGAGTTTCTTGTAGGCGTTCTCCACCTCCACGATGGCGCCATCCACCAGCACGCCGATGGAGATGGCGATGCCAGCCAGGCTCATGAGGTTCGCGTTGAGGCCCGCCGCCTGCATGGGGATGAAGGCCAGGGCCACGCTCACGGGGATGGTGACGATGGGCACGATGGCCGAAGGGATGTGCCACAGGAAGACCAGGATCACCAGGGAGACGATGAGCATCTCCTCGATGAGCTTCCAGGACACGGTGCTGATGGCCTTCTGGATCAGCTCGGAGCGGTCGTAGGTGGTGACCACCTCGACGCCCTCGGGCAGGGAGGCCTTCAGGTCCTTCAGCTTCTCCTTCACGGCGGTGATGACGTTCAGGGCGTTCTCGCCCTGGCGCATGATGACGATGCCACCCACAGCGTCGCCCTGCCCGTCCAGGTCCGCCAGGCCCCGGCGGATATCTGGCCCCAGGGTCACGGTGGCCACGTCCCCCAGGCGGATGGGCGTGCCGTTCTCAGACTTCAGCACGGCCTCCTCGAGGTCCTTCAGTGTCTTCACGTAGCCCCGGCCCCGCACCATGTACTCGCGACCCGACACTTCGATGAGGCGGCCCCCGGCCTCGTTGTTGGCGGCCTTCACCGAGGCGATCACCGCCTCCAGGGGCAGCCGGTAGGCGGACAGCTTGTTGGGGTTCACCGCCACCTGGAACTGCCGAGCCTGGCCACCCACGGTGGCCACCTCGGCCACCCCGGGCACGCTCTGCAGGGCGTAGCGCAGGAACCAGTCCTGGTGGCTGCGCAGCTCGTCGCTGCGGTGCTTGCCGGCGCGGTCCACCAGGGCGTACTGGAAGATCCAGCCCACGGAGGTGGCGTCCGGCCCAAGCTCGGTCTTCACCCCGGGCGGCAGGTTCGCGGTGATCTTGCTGAGGTACTCCAGCACGCGGCTGCGGGCCCAGTAGATGTCCGTGCCATCCTCGAAGATCACGTAGACGTAGGAGTAGCCGAAGTCCGAGAGGCCGCGCACGGCCTTGACCTTGGGCGCGCCCAGCAGGCTGGTGATGATCGGATAGGTGACCTGGTCCTCCACCAGGTCGGGGCTGCGGTCCCACTTGGAGTAGACGATCACCTGGGTGTCGCTGAGGTCCGGCAGCGCGTCCAGGGGGATGCGCTGCATGGACCAGAAAGAGAGGCCCAGCAGCAGCAGGCTGGCGGCCACCACCAGGAAGCGGTTCTCGGCGGAGAAGCGGATGATCTTCCGGATCATGGCTTGGCCTCGTGCTTGGACTCGGCCTTGGCGCCCAGGGAGGCCAGGGCGGCCCGCAGGCGGGACTCGGAGTCCACCAGGAAGGCGGCGCCGGTGACGACTTCCTCACCGGCCTCAAGGCCCTTGCGGACCTCCACCAGATCACCAGTCGCGGGGCCGGTCTCCACCTCGCGGGGCTCGAACTTGCCATCGCCCAGGGCCACGAAGACCACCTTGCGGGTGCCGGAGTCCAGCACCGCGTCCAGGGGCACCAGCAGCCCCTTGCGGGTGCCGGTCTTGAGCACCGCGTCGCCGAACATCTCCGGCTTCAGCTCACCCCGGGGGTTGGCCACCTCGATGCGCACCTTGGCGGTGCGCGTCTTGGGGTCCAGCACCGCGTCCACGAAGGCCACGCGGCCCGGGAAGGCCCGACCGTCGCCGCCGTTGATCCGAAGCTCCGCAGCCCCGCCCACCTTCACCCGGGCCAGCTCGGACTCGGTGACCTCCGCCTGGGCCCAGAGGTGGCCCAGGTCCGTGATCTCCAGCGGGGCCTCACCCGGTGAGACCCTGGAGCCTTCCACCACGGTCTTGGCCGTGATGATGCCGCTGAGGGGCGAGCGCAGGGTGAGCGTCTTCTGGACCTCGCCGGTCTTCTCCAGCTGCTCCAGGGCCTCCGCGGGCACGTCCCACAGCTGCAGGCGGCGGCGGGCTGAGTCCAGCAGGTCGCCGCCGGACTGTTTGAGGGCGCCGCCGCTCAGGGCCTTCTGGGTGCGCAGGGCCAGCAGGTACTCCCGCTGGGCGCTGACGAACTCGGGGCTGTAGAGGCTGAAGAGGGGCTGCCCCTTGGCCACCGCCTTGCCCACGAAGTCCGCGTAGAGCTTCTCCACAAAGCCCTCCACCTTGACGTTGATCTTCCGGATGCGGGTCTCATCCGGGGCCAGTCGGACCACCGCGCGGATCTCGCCGCCGGTGGCGCCCAGAACCACCTTGGCGGTGCGCAGGCCGATGAGCTGCTGGCGGGCGGGATCGATGGTGATGGCGGCCAGGCCGTCCACGCTGGAGGCGCCGCCCTGGATCTCCTCGATGGGCACCAGGTCCATGGCGCAGATGGGGCAGGTGCCGAAGTGATCCTGAAGAATCTGCAGGTGCATGGGGCACTGGTACATCTGCTTCTTCGCCGCCGGGGCCGGGGCAGCGGGGCTCGGACGGCGCACCAGCAGGGTGCCGCCCACGCCGACCGCGAGGCCGAGGGCCAGCAGGGCCAGGGAGCGGACGGAGGAGCCGGCGCGGGTTGGCTGTTCGGGTGAGGTCTGTTCGTTGCTCATGGGATCTCCTACATCTTCATCGAGGCGGGGCCGCTGTCCTGGGCCTTGCCCGGGGCCTTGGCAGTGGAACGAACGGCAGGGGCGGCGCCACCCGCGGCGATGCTGGCGGAGCCCAGAGACCCGCCGGCCACGGGGACCGTGGGGCCGAGGGCGCACTCCGCCAGGGCGATGTACTGGGCCTGGAGCTGGGCCTGGGTCTGCAGGAAGGCGGCCTGGTCACCCACCCAGCCATTGAGTGCCTCCAGGGCGCCCAGGAAGGGGGCGCGGCCTGCCTCGTACTGGGCCAGGGCGGCCCGGAAGCTGGCCTCGCTCTGCACCAGCAGGCCTTCGCGATAGAGGTCGCGGATCTTGTGCAGGGCCTGGATCTGGAGGGTGCGCTCCTCGGTGCGCTGCCGCAGCAGGCTGCGCACGGACTCCACCTCGGAGCCCTGGCCCTGGCGGTGGTGCTCATGCTCGGCCACGGCGCGCTGCTGCTTGGAGCGGCCATAGATGGGCAGGGAGATGCTCACGCCCACCTGCCACATGGGATCGAAGGCGCCCCGGGGCATGATGCCCGCGGTGACGGCGAAGTCGGGCCGCCGGTCCAGCTTCGCCAGCTCCAGCTGCTTCTCGGTCTGCTTCACGGTAGCGCGGGCCGAGGCCAGCTCGGGACTGCGGGCCTCGACCACCTCGGGGGCCAGGAGGGCGGGCTCCGGCAAGTCCGCAAGGGTGGCGGTGGTGGGGATGGGGTCCGCAGGCTCGTGCTGCCGCAGGCGGTTGAGGCCGGCCACGGCGGACCGCTCCTCGGCCTCCAGGGACCAGACCGCCTGCTGCAGCCGCGTGCGCTCGAGCTGGGCGCGCAGCAGGTCGCCCTGGCTGCCCTGCCCCACCTCGTAGCGGGTGCGGGCCAGCTGCTCGGCCTGCTCCAGGAAGAGGGCCTGCTGCCCCTGCAGCTGCCGCTGCTCGCGGATCAGCAGCAGGGCCGCGTAGCCCCGGCGCACATCGGCCTCCAGGCCCAGCTGAACCCGGACGCGGGTGGCATCCGAGAAGTCCACGGCCAGGGCCGCCACGTCCTTGCGGAGGGCGCGCTTGCCGGGCCAGGGCAGCGGCTGGGTGAAGGCCACGCTGTAGAAGCTGGTCTCCATGCGGCCAATCTGCAGCTTCTGGAAGCCGTCGTTCTGCAGCCCCAGGGAGATCGACGGATCCGGCAGCACCCCCGCCTGGGGCACGCGCTCCTCGTCCATGCGCACGGCCGCGTCGGCCCGCCGCAGGTCCGGGTGCTCCGCCAGGGCCTCGCGGATGAGGCCGGACAATACCGGGTCGGGAGAGAAGGGATCGGGTTGGGGAACCTGGGCCAGGCCCGATGCGGTGAGCACCAGGGCCGGAACCAGACGCGAAAAGGCGCGCATGGGCATCTCCGGAACAAAGGGGTCAGGCCCGCCCGGACGGGCAGGCAGGGCTACGCCAGGGCGGCCCTCAGATCCGGAACGCGCTCAACAGGGCCAGGTGTCGGCCCAGGTCCGGGTCGCGGCCCCGGAGGAACGACACCAGCTCCGGCAGGTTCCTCAGCAGGGGCTGTGCCTCAGCCCAGCCTGTGGGTGCGGGCGCGGCTTCCACGCGTCGCTGGGCCTGCTCGCCCCGGCGCGGGGCCTGGAGGGCAACGGCACCGGGGCGCTGCTGGCAGCTGTTCTGCTGGGGGCCCCGGTTGCTCTCGGGCTTGGGGCAGGGGCAGGTATCCTCGACACCGGCGGCCTCGCCGCAGCAGCAGCTGTGGGGTGCGGTGGCGTCACCTGGCGTCCAGTCCAGGGCCCCGCCGCCCAGGAGCAGCGCGAAAGCCAGGATGAAACGCAGGAGCGATCGCAGGGGAAACCTCCGAAGCTCCCATCATAGGGCCGGTTCCTGTGTGGCGACAGGCAATCCTTGACCCGGGTCACAGCGGCGCGGCGAGGAGGCGGGTCCAGCGTGGGGCAGCGTAGGATGGAGCCATGACGGAAACCTTGGAACTGGCGATCATCGGCGGCGGCGTGGCCGGCCTGAGCCTGGCCTACCACCTGGCCCGCGCGGGCCAGCGGGGCATTGTCCTCCTGGAGCGGGAGGATCAGGCCGGCACCTACGCCAGCGGCCACAACGCCGCCGTGGCACGGTCCCTCACCGGACGCCTGGAGCACACCTCCCTGACCGTGGAAGGCTGCCGCCGCCTGGCGGAGGTGGGCCTCCTCGCCCGGACCGGGGGCCTCCTGGCCAGCGTGGAGCCCGGCCCCCTGGATGAGTTCGAGGCCGAGGCCCGGCGGCACGGCGTGGCCGTGACCCGAGGCGAAGGCATCCCCCTGCCCGGCCTCCGGGCCGCGGAGCATCTGGCCATCCCCGGCGATGGCGTCATCGACATCGCGGGCCTGCTGCGCACCTGCGCCGACGGCGCCCGGGCCGGGGGCGTGAGCCTCCGCTTCGGCTGCGGCGTGCGAGGTGTCCAGCCCACCGCCGACGGCTTCGAGCTCGACACCGATGCGGGTCCCCTTCACACCCGGCAGCTCGGCATCGCCGCCGGCGCCTGGGCGGGGGAGCTGGGCGCCCAGGCCGGTTCCCGCATCGCCTTCACCCCCCTGCGGCGCACCCTGGTCTGGAGCGGCGCGCCGCATCCCCAGGTCGAGCCCTGGGCCTGGTGGGTGGACCGCCCCTTCTATTTGCGCCCCGAGAGCGGCGGCCTGCTCCTGTGTCCCTGCGAAGAGGTCGCGGTGCCGCTGCCCCCCCGGGGCCGGCAGCCGGACACGGACCCCGCGGTGCTGGACAGCCTCTTCACCAGCCTCCGAGAGCTGGCACCCCACCTGGCGGACCGTCCCGTCACCCGGTACTGGACCGGCCTGCGGACCTTCGCCCCGGACCGCCGCTTCGTCCTCGGCTGGGACCCCTGGAACCCGCGCCTCTTCTGGTCCGCGGGCCTCGGCGGCCACGGCATGACCAGCGGCCTCGCCGTCGGCGCCCTCGCCGCCGCCGCCTACCAGCGCAAGGCCGACACCGGCGTGCTGGACCCCGGGCGGTTCAGGGTCTGAGGAAGAACTTTTTCACCACGAAGACAGAAGGATTCAGTTTGTCTCGCGTATCGGCGCAGCCGATGCCGAGAAGACCACGAAGGAAGAGAAGGCGTTCCAAACGCCTTCCGACTTTTCTTCGTGCTCTTCTTCGTGGTCTTGGTGGTCTTCGTGGTTAAGCCTTTCCCTTTCTCCTAATATCACCTCATGTCCACCATCCTTCGCGTTGCTCTGGTCCAGCAGGACACGGTCTGGCAGGACCCGGGCGCGAACCTCGCCCGGGCGCAGGGGTTTGTGGAACAGGCTGCGCGGGCGGGAGCCCGGGTGGCGGTGTTTCCGGAGCTGTTCACGCTGGGCTTCACCATGGCGCCAGAACCTTTCGCGGAGGCCCTGCCTGGCCCCACCACGGATGCCCTGGGGGCGCTGTCCCGGGAGTTCGGGCTCTACCTGATCGGTTCGGCGGTGGAGACCCACGCGCCGCACCCACGCAACGCGGCCTTCGTCACGGGCCCGGACGGCGCCCTGATTGCCGTTTACCGCAAGCTGCATCCCTTCACCTACGGCGACGAGCACCAGCACTACACCGGCGGGGACGACTGCCCGCTGTTCGAGCTCGACGGCATCCCCTGCGGCCTGCAGATCTGCTACGACCTCCGCTTTCCCGAGCCCTTCCGCGCCCTGGCGGCGAAGGGCGCCGAGGTCATCTTCGTGCCCGCCAACTGGCCCGCCCGGCGCATCTCCGCCTGGTCCACCCTGCTGGCGGCCCGCGCCATCGAGAACCAGGTGGCCCTCTGCGGCGTCAATCGCGTGGGCCGCGACGGCGCCGGCCTGGACTACCCCGGGGCGTCCGCGCTCCACGACTGCTTCGGCGAAGTCATCGCCCAGGGCGATGCCACCGAGGGTCTGGTGGTCGGCGACCTCGACCTCACCCAGCTCCGCGCCTGGCGCCAGCGCTTCCCCGCCCTGCAGGACCGGCGGCCGGAGGTCTACGCGGCCCTGGAGCGCAAAGCTGGAACACCGATGAACACCGATTAAGAGCGGATGAAGACAGGGTCCTCGGGAACTTCAAAGTGGCTCATTTATCCTGCTTATATCGGTGTTACTCGGTGTGTATCGGTGGCCAATCCCTTATTGCCGGGTCCCTGGCCCGGCGGACCAACGCCGCACCTAAATGCCCCATCCCCTTCATCCGCAGTTTCCCCGTCCAATTGCCAATTTTTGACCGGGAGGGAAGGCGCGCTGGGTATGTAAAAAATCTAGACTTCAACCGTTTGTACCTACCTGACGTCGCCATCGGCCGTACATTGCCCACTGATGACCCCTAGGCATCACGCTGCGTTGAACTCTCGGGAGACCTAATGCCTCGCATTGACATCAACCGGACAGATTACGGTTGCAGCATCTACTGTGATGGCGAATTTCTAGGCTCCGTCCTGAAAAGCGGCGAGCTGGTCTTTGAGGCCTCCAAAGAAGGCCATTGCGTGAAGGACATCCCGACCTTTGAGGCTGCGGTCCAATGGATCCTCGATCCTGAAAATCCCAGCATGGATACGACCGTGGCGCCAGGGACAAGCGCCGGTTCTGAGCGTCCGGCCTACTGGCCCGACAGCCCACGGGCTTTCAGCGCTCACGCCTGATCCATCGGCCAGGTCAGGCCTCCACGGCCCTGAACCGGGCTAGGATCGTAGGATGATCGCTCTTCCGGAGGCCCTGCGCGCCTTTCGCTACCGCAACTTCCGGCTCTTCTTCTCCGGGCAGCTGATCTCGCTCATCGGCACCTGGATGCAGATCGTGGCGCAGTCATGGCTGATCTACCGGCTGACGGGCAAGGCCTCCATGCTGGGCCTCGTGGCCTTTGCGGGGCAGTTCCCGGTGTTCCTGCTGGCCCTGGTGGGGGGCATGACCGCCGACCGGATGCGGCCCCACACCCTCATCGTGATCACCCAGGCCAGCTCCATGGGGCTGAGCCTGGTCCTGGCCCTGCTGACCCTCACCGGGCACGTGCAGGTCTGGCACATCGTCGTCATCTCCATGCTGCTGGGCGTGGTGAATGCCTTCGACATTCCGGCCCGGCAGGTCTTCGTGGCGCAGACCGTGTCCCGGCCGGACCTCATGAACGCCATCGCCCTGAATTCGTCCATGTTCAACGGGGCCCGCATCGTCGGCCCCGCCCTGGGCGGCCTGCTGGTGGCGGCCGTGGGGGAGGGCTGGTGCTTTCTGGCCAACGGCCTGAGCTACCTGGCGGTGCTCGCGGGGCTCATGGCCATGCACCTGGAAGCGCGGCCAGCGGTCCCTCACGGCCCCCCCGTCCAGGGCGTGCTGGAGGGCCTCCGCTTCATCCGAGAGGCCACGCCGGTCCGCGACCTGCTGTTTCTGCTGGGCCTGCTGAGCCTCATGGGCATGCCCTACACCACCCTGATGCCCATCTTTGCGGACCAGATCCTCCATGGCGGCGCCAAGGCCATGGGCGTGCTCATGGGCCTCTCCGGCGTGGGCGCACTGGCCGGCGCCCTCAGTCTCACCCTGCGCCAGAGCCCCAAGGGCCTCGGCCGCTGGATCGCGGCGAGCGCCTGCGGGTTCGGCGTGGCCCTGGCCGCCTTCTCCCTGTCTCGCAGCTACACGCTGAGCGCCGTGCTCATGCTGCCGCTGGGCTTTTCGCTCATGGTCGAGATGGCCTCCAGCAACACGCTCATCCAGATGATGATCCCCGATGCCCTGCGGGGCCGGGTCATGTCGGTCTACTCCATGATGTTCATGGGCATGGCACCCGTTGGCGCTCTCATCGGCGGCACCCTCGCCCACAACCTGGGCGCGCCCCTCACCGTGGCCCTGGGTGGTGGCGGCTGCCTGGCCGTGGGCCTGCTCTTCACGCTCCGCCTGCCCCAATGGAAGCAGGGAGCGCACGCCCTCTTCCGCACCGAAGAAGCCGCGCGAAAGGCCGAGTAGGCGGCTGTCTGCGGCTTTACAGCGGGCGCCAGTGGTGGAAGCAGGCGGCCTGGCCCTGCAGAGTTCCAACCTCGTCCAGCAGGTTCCACACCACCGCCTGCTCGATGCGGAAGCGGCGGCCGTCTGCTGCCACCCGCACGCCGGCGTAGTCGTCGATGAAGCCCTGGTCGGCAACCCGCCGCAGCAAGCGGTCCCGCTCCTCGCGGGCCACGGGCTCAGCGGAGAGCCGGGACGGCAGGCCCACGAAGGTCTGCCAGGAATAGCCAAAGAGGTCCTGGGCCGCCCGGTTGGCGTAGTTGAAGCGAGGGTCGGGTTCGGTGCCATGGGACAGCAACACGAAGTCCGCCTCATACAGCAGACGACCCAGGTCGGCCCCGGGGGCGGGCTCAATCAGGGGCAGACCCAGGAGGCGGTGGTAGCTGTCCGCCAGCAGAGCCGCGTGGGCCCCGCAGAATCCATTGGCGGCGCTGGGGGGATGGGAAGCGTCCATCTTCTGCGGCTACTTCGGCGGGTTGGCCGGCGCGTCGCGCTTGAACCACTGGGCCTGGCCGTAGACGGGCTTCACCTTCTGCTCGAGGGCCTCGAGCTGGCGCTGGTTCAGCGGCAAGAAGTCCCGGGCGATGCGGACGTTCTCCTCCAGCTGGGCGACATTGTCCACGCCGATGATGACGGTGCTCACCGGGTGGCTCAGGGTCCAGCGCATCGCCTCCTTGATGGTCAGGGTGCCGGGTCGGTCGTACTTGGCGGGGCCCCGCTGCTTGTCCGGCGGCGGCGGCGGCACGCCCTCCAAGATGCGGCCCCGGGCGGGAATTTTCATGGCGATGATGCCCATCTCCTTCTCGACCGCCAGGGGCAGCAGCGTCTTCTTGAAGGGCAGGTGCCAGCTGTCCGCGGCGTTGAAGGCCATGAGCACCGTGTCGAAGGGGAAGCGGCGGATGGCCTCGGCCAGCACATCCGGATCTGTGTGGCCGCTGAGGCCCAGGAAGCGCACCAGCTTCTGGTCCCGCGCCTTCACGAAGGCCTCCAGGGCGCCGCCCTTGGCGCAGACCTGCTCCACGTCCTCCATGGTGCTCATGGCATGCAGCTGCCAGAGGTCCACGTGATCCGTGTTCAGCAGCTTCAGCGAGATCTCCAGCAGGCGCAGGGAGCCGTCGGCGGTGCGGTCGTGGGTCTTGGTGGCCAGGAAGGCCTCGCGCCGGCGGTGTTTCATGACCTGCCCGAAGTACTGCTCGCTCCAGCGGGCCGGGCCGCCGTAGCGCGCGGAAGTGTCCAGGTAGTTCACGCCCAGGTCCAGGGCCCGCTCAATCAGGGGAATGGCCACCTTCTCGTTGTTGGGCTGTTCGATGCTGGCCTGGCCGCCCAGGCTGAAGAGCCCGACCCGATGCCCCGTGCGGCCGAGGTTGCGGGTCGGCATGGCCGTGGCGGGGTTGAAGGGCGCCGGCGGCAGCGGGCGCAGGCCCACGGGCTCTGTGCCCTCGATGGCGCCCAACCGGGTGGCGACCAGGCCCGCGGCGGTGGCGGCGCCCAGCTTGAACAGATCACGACGGGTGGTGGCCATGGGGCCCTCCTCTAGGGGGAAGTGGACCTAGTATCGCGCCAGGAAGGCTTCCATGCAGGCGAGGGCTTCCGCGGGGGTGCCGTAGGTGCCCACCTCGAAGCCTGGCGCACGGAGACCCGTGAGCATCTTGCTGACGCGGACCTCGGCCCGGGCCAGGCAGAGCACGGGCTTGCCGCGCTCCAGGGCGTAGGCCACCTCGTAGCCCACGCCGTGGGACGGCGTGCTGACCTCCGCGATGACCGCGTCGCAGGCTCGCAGCCAGGCCGTGTCCCGCTGGTAGACAGCCTCGGGCGCCAGGGCGCTGTCCGCGGCCATCACCGTCGGCGACGCCAGATGCTCCGTCAGCACCCGGTGTCCCAGACCCTGCAGGTGGGTCACCATCGCCGCATAGGTCGGCTGGTCCTGGCGGCCGCCCGTCAGAGAGCAGGAAAAGTAGAGGTCCATGGTTACTTACCCATCAGCTCTGCCACCAGCCGGTCGGCGTCCATGATCTTGCGGAGGGCTTCGACGATGGCCCGGACGTCCGTGGCCACGGCGCGCTTGGTGTCGGCGTCATAGACGTAGTAGCCGCCCTGCCCTTCATAGACGCTGTCGAAGTTGATGCCCACGAACTCGCCCTTGAGGTTGACCACGGGGCTGCCGCTGTTGCCGCCCACGGTGTCGCAGGCGTAGATGAAGTTGAAGGGGGTGGTCAGGTCCAGCTTGGCCTGCCGGTCCAGCCAGCGCTGCGGCAGGGTCCAGGCGCCCTCTTCGGCGGCGGCGGTGTTGCCGCCCCAGCCCAGGTGGCGGTCGAACATGCCCATGTAGGTTGTGAAGGGCTGGGCCTTGGTGCCCGTGCCGTTGGCGTAGGTGGTGACCGGCCCGAAGCCCAGGCGCAGGGTGAAGGTAGCGTCAGGGTACAGCGTCTTGCCGAAGGTCTTGAACCGGGCCTCGGCGATGCGGCCGCCGTGCTCGCTGAGCACGCTGGTGACCTCGTCCTCCACCTGCTTGCGCACGGCGCGGTTGAAGGGATCCAGCTTTCGGGCCAGGGCCAGCATGGGATCGACGCTGGCCTCCAGGGCCCCCCGGCCACCCTCGGCCAGCTGCTTGCGCACGGCCGGATCGTCGAGCCGGCTGCCTTCCACGGCGGCCTTGGCAACGGCCTCCGGGGTCAGGCCGCCCAGCATGGCCTGCACGTAGGGATGCCCCGCGCCCAGCTGGTCCTGGGCCTCCCGCAGGCCCGCCGCCAGCAGGGTCACGTCGATGGGCTTCTGCACGGGGCGCGGCAGGACCAGGCGGGCCTTGGTGGCCTTCAGATTGCCTTCGCTGAACTCCGTCAGGCGCAGGGCCGAGGGCTTGGCTTCCTCGTCCGGCAGCCGCACCAGGGTGAGGGCATGGCCCAGCAGGGTGACGCGGCCCGCGGAGATGTAGCTGGACGCTTTCAGCAGAGCCTGCTGGCGTGCCACGGCCTGGTCCACCCTCTGCCAGCTCTCGGCCACGCGGGCCTGCAGAGCGGGATCCTTGGCCACGGCTGTCTGCAGCGCTGCCTCGGCGTCGGCCACCTGCTTCAGGTTCTCGGCCTTGGCCAGGCCCAGCAGCTGCCCGCTGAGCCGCTTGTAGCCGTTCTCGATGCCGTAGATGGCGTCGGCGGCGATGCGCCGGGCCTCGGGCGAGGTGGCGGACAGCGCCTGCAGCGCCGCCTTCTGGCGGTTCATGGACTTCAGCTGGAAGGGGATGCCGGTGTCCCGCGCATAGACCATCTGGCTGTGGGTCTGCTGGCGGAAGGTGGTGCCCGGATGGCCCGAGATGAAGGTCAGCTCGCCCATGGCGATGCCCTTGGCGCTGAAGGGCAGGAAGGCCTCGGGCCGGTAGGGCTGGCCGTTCTCGTAGACACGGAAGAGGGCGAAGTCCAGGTTGTGGCGGGGGTAGGTGTAGTTGTCGGGATCGCCGCCGAAGGCCGCCACCTGCAGCTCTGGCGAGGCGGCGAGGCGCACGTCCGTGAACTTCTTGTAGCGGTAGAGCCAGTATTCTCCGCCCTGGTAGAGGGTCACGGGCTCACAGGTGAGGCCGGTCCTCGCCTCCTCGGCCTTGCGCAGGTCCGCCAGGGCGTTGCGCCGGGCGGTGAGGGCGTCCTTGTCCGCGGTCCCGGGCTTCACGGCGGCATTGACCCGCGCGGTGACATCCTCCGTGGACACCAGCATCATCAGCTCGAGGCCCGGCACCTTGAGCTCCTGCTCGCGGGTGGCTGCCGTGAACCCGTCCCGGACCAGATCGGCCTTGGCGCTGGAGACCTGGGCGATGGAGCCCCGGCCCACGTGGTGGTTGGTGACCACCAGCCCATCGCGGCTCACGAAGGCGCCAGTGCCCCCGGGGAACCGCACCGTGGCCAGCTGCAGGTTCTTCAGCCAGGACGGGCTCAGCTCCACCCCGTACTTCGCCTTGATCTTCTGCACCGGGATGTTGTCGAAGGTCCACATCCCCTCGTCAGCGCGGAGCGCCGGCAGGGCAAGCAGCAGGGCAAGGGCGGAAAGTCGGCGCATGGGAACTCCCAAAAAAAATTCACCGCGAAGACAGGAAGACCACGAAGAAGGGAGAAGGTTTTATTCTTCGTGGTCTTCGCGGTCTTCGTGGCTAAAAAAACCTACTTCCCGGTCAGCTCGGCGACGAGGTGCGGGGCGTCGTAGATCTTGCCCAGGGCCTCGAGGATGGCGCGGGCGTCCACGGAGACGCTCCGGTTCACCTTGTCGTCGTAGAAGTAGCGGCCGGCGTTGCCTTCGATGTTGCCGTCGAAGAGGAGGCCCACCAGCTCGCCCTTGCGGTTCACCACGGGGCTGCCGGAGTTGCCGCCGGTGGTGTCCACGGCGTGGGAGAAGTTCAGGGGGGTCTTCAGGTCCAGCTTGCCCATGCGGTCCAGCCAGCGCTGGGGCAGGGTCCAGTCGGTGTAGTCCTTGGCCTGATTGCCGCCCCAGCCCAGGTGGCGGTCGTAGAGGCCCAGGAAAGTGGTGAAGGGCTGCTGGAGGGTGCCGTTGGCCGGGTAGGTGGCGACGGCCCCGTAGGTGAGGCGCAGGCTGCTCGTGGCGTCCGGCGGCAGGGTCTTCCCGTAGACCGCGAAGCGCGCCTTGGCGATGCGGGCGGCGTGTTCCTCGACGATGGCCCGCACGTCATCCTGCTTCTTGCGCAGGCTGAGCAGGATGGGCTCCAGCTTGCGGGCCAGCTGGATCATGGGGTCGGTGCTCGCGGCCACGGCCTTGAGCCCGCCCTCCACCAGGGCCTTGCGCGCGCCGGGCTCCCCGAGCTTGGTGGCTCCCAGCAGGTTCTTGGCCACCGCCTCCGGCGCCTTCCCACCCAGCACCGCCACCACGTAGGGGTGCTTGGGACCCAGCGCCTGGGCGGCATCCTCGAGACCCCGGGTGAACATCAGGGTCTCCTGCTCCGCCGTGAAGGTCATGCCCATCATCCCCGTGGCGGGGCCCGCGAGCCGGGTCTTCAGGGTCTTCAGGCCGCTCTCGGACCGGTACTCCGTCAGTCGCTTCTCCGCAGGCAGCTCCAGCTGCTCGGCGAGCCGCACCAGCGCCAGGGCCTGCCCCAGGGTGGTGGAGCGGGCGCCGCCGAGGTGCTGGGCCTCGGTGAGGAAGCCCGCCTGCTGCTTCAGGGCCTGCTCGATGCGGGCCCAGCTCTTGCCGGTGCTGGCCTCCAGCTTGGGATCCTTGGCCACCGCGGCGCGCAGAGCCTTCTCGGCGGCCTCCAGGCGCTTCATGGCCTCGGCGTCCTTCAGCCCGGCCAGGGCGCCCTCGTTGGCCTTGGTGCCGTTGTTCACACCCAGGATCGCCGTCTGGACCTGGCGGGCGTGCTCGGGGCTGCGCTTGCCGTATTCCTCGAAGATGCCCCGCAGCCGCTCGGAAGACTTCAGGCCCGTGGGGATGCCGAGGTCCCGGTCGTACTTCATCTGGGCAAAGGTCTGGAGCCGGCTGGTTCGGCCCGGGTGACCCACCACGAAGGTGAGGTCGCCCGCCTGCAGGCCCTCAGTACTCCAGGTCAGGTGGTGGGCGGGATGGTAGGGCTGGTCGTTCTCGTAGACGCGGACCAGGCTGAAGTCCAGGTCATGGCGCGGGTAGGTGAAGTTGTCGTAGTCGCCACCGAAGGCCGCCACGGCCATCTCGGGCGCGGCCACCAGGCGCACGTCCTTGAACACCTTGAAGCTGTAGACCCAGGTCTCGCCGCCCTGGTAGAGGTTCACGATGTCACAGGTGAGGCCGCTCTTCTTCTCCGACTCAGCCTTGATGGTTTCCAGCTCCTTGGCCCGGGCATCCGCCGCGGCCTTCTCGCTGAGGCCTGGCTTGAGGGCCTTGGCCAGGCGCTCGGTGATGTTCTCCATGGCCATGAGGGTGCGATAGGTCTGGCCGGGGATCTTGAGCTCCTGGCTCCGGTCCATGGCCACGAAGCCGTTCTTCACCAGGTTCTTCTCCTTGGTGGAGAGCCGCTGGATGGAGCCCCGGGTGCAGTGGTGGTTGGTGAGCACCAGGCCGTCAGCACTGACGAAGGAGCCGGTGCAGCCACCCAGGGTGAGGGTCGAGAGCCGCACGTGGTCGAGCCAGTCCCGACTTGGCTCGAAGGCATACTTCGCCTTCAGCTGCTTGAGCGGCAGGTTGTCGAAGGTCCACATCCCCTCCTCGGCGCGAAGCACCGGCAGGGCAAGCAGGAAGACAAGGGCGGAAAGTCGGCGCACGGGGACTCCAAGAAAAAGGTTCACCACGAAGACGGGAAGACCACGAAGAAGAGCCAGGTTTTTTTCTTCGTGGGCTTCGTGGTCTTCGTGGTTAAAAAAATCCTACTTGCCGGTCAGCTCGGCGACCAGGGCGGTGGCGCCGTAGACCTTGTCGAGGGCGAGGGTGAGGGCGCGGGCATCCACGGAGACGCCACGGTTCACGGCCTCGTCATAGAAGTAGTTGCCGGGCAGCATCTCGATGTTGCCATCGAAGATCAGGCCGACCAGCTCACCCTTGCGGTCAATGACCGGGCTGCCGGAGTTGCCGCCGATGATGTCCACCTTGTGGGCGAAGTTGAAGGGCACCGAGGGATCCAGGGCACCGCGCTTGTCCACCCAGCGCTGGGGGAGCGTCCAGGCGCCCTCGTGGGCCTTCGCCGCATTGCCGCCCCAACCGTCGTAGCGGTCAAAGAGGCCGCCGAAGGTGGTGAAGGGCTGGATGAGGGTGCCGTTGGCCGGATACTCCGCCACGGCGCCGTAGGTCAGGCGCAGGGTAAAGGTCGCATCGGGGTAGGTGTTCTTGCCGTAGGCGGCGAAGCGGGCCTTGGCGATGCGGGTACCGTGCTCGGTGATAACGCTCTGGACCTGCTCCTTCAGCTTCTTCTTGAGGTCCCGATCGATGGGCTCCAGCTTCCGGGCCAGGAGGATCATGGGATCCACGCTGGCATCCAGAGCCTTCTTGCCACCCGCCAGGAGGGCCTTGCGGACCTCAGGATCATTCAGCTTGGACCCGCTCACGGCGTTCTTGGCCACGGCCGCCGGCGAGCTTCCGCCCACCATGGCCTTCACGAAGGGATGGGCATCGCGCAGCTCAGCCACAGCCTCTTCGAGGCCCTTGGTGAAGAGGAAGACTTCCTGCTCTGGATAGTAGGGGGCGGGGACACCCAGGCGGGCCTTGGCGGCCTTCAGGTTGGCGTCGCTGTACTCGGGAAGGCGCTGGTCGCCGGGCTTGGCCTCCTCGTCGGTAATGCGCACCAGGCTCAGAGCGTAGCCAAGCAGGGTGGAGCCGGCGGTACCCACGTAGGCGCTCTCCCGGGACAGGCTGGCAGACAGGGTGGTGGCCTGCTCGATCTTGGCCCAGCTCTGACCAGCCTCGGAGGCCAGCTTGGGATCCTTGGCCACCTTTGCCCGCAGGTCCTGCTCAGCAGCGGCGATCCTGGCCATGGCGCCCGGGTCCTTGAGACCCGCCCAGTTGCCGGTGGTGGCCTTGATGCTGTTCTCGATGCCAAAGATCTGGGTGTTGACTTGGCGGGAGGCCTCGGGGGAGGTCTTGGCGTATTCCACCAGCGCAGTCTTGCGGCGCTCCATGGCCTTCAGGCGCAAGGGGATGGCGGTGTCCCGGCTGAAGAGCATCTGGGCATAGGTGTCCTGGCGGTTGGTGCGGCCCGGGTGGCCAATGACGAAGGTCAGATCCCCAGACCGCAGGCCCGTCCCAGTCCACTTGAGGTAGTCCTTGGGCTGGTAGGGCTTGCCGTTCTCATAGACGCGGAAGATGGAGAAGTCCAGGTTGTGCCGGGGGTAGGTGAAGTTGTCGGGGTCGCCTCCGAAGAAGGCGATCTGCTGCTCGGGCGCGAAGACCAGTCGCACGTCCGTGTGCTTCTTGTAGCTATAGATCCAGTGCTCGCCGCCCTGGTAGAGGGTGACGTGCTCGCAGGTGAGGCCGCCCTTCTCCTGCAGCTCCTTCTTGATGACCTCGATGGCCGATTCCCGCGCCTTGAGGGCCTCCGTCTCGCCCAGCGTGGCGGACACAGCCTTGGCGAGGCGGGCCGTGATGTCCTCCATGGCCACCAGGGTCATGAGCTCCAGGCCCGGCACCTTGATCTCCTGCTCCCGGGTGCTGGCGGCAAAGCCGTTCTTCACCAGGTCCTGTTCCTTGCTGCTCACGCGCTGGATCCAGCTCCGGCCCACGTGGTGGTTGGTCAGCACCAGGCCGTCCTTGCTCACGAAGGACCCGGACCCGCCGGGGAAGCGCAGGCAGGACAAGCGCACATGGTCCAGCCAGGCCTGGTCGGGGGCCCAGCCGAACTTGGCCTGGATGGCCTTGGTCGGAAGGTTGTCGAAGGTCCACATGCCCTCGTCGGCCCGAAGGGAGGCGCCAGTGAGCGCCAGGGTCAGCAGGGACAGGGTGAGTGAGCGGGTGTTCATGGGGACTCCACGGGGTTGGAACGACGAAACATCGTATCACTAAGTATAATTTCGGCATTCTCGGTTCTTTCTTGGCTGGAATGTTCTGAAATCAAGCCTTGCCGCCGTTGTTCGATAAACGATGGAGTCGGTATCCATTCTGGTGACGAGGGTCACCTTTGGAGCTGGCCCCCTTGAATGGAGCCTAAATGAGATTCAGTATCAACTTCATGCTGAAGCAAGCCCTCCTCGCCCTACCCGCCCTTCTCCTGGCCACCTCCCTGAGCGCCCAGGAGAAGACCGCCGAGAAGAAGGAAGGCCCCATCCAGGACAACTCCTTCCTCATCGAGGAGGCATACAACCAGGAGACCGGGGTCGTCCAGCACATCAGCACCTTCACGCGGTACCAGGAATCCAAGGACTGGATCTACACCTTCACCCAGGAGTGGCCCGTCGGCAGCATCAAGCATCAGCTCAGCTTCACCCTGCCCTGGCAGCGCTTCGGGACCTCCCTCGACGGCAAGCAGGCCTTCGGCGACGTGGCGCTGAACTACCGCTACCAGCTGCTGGGGGACGGCGACGCCAAGGTGGCCATCTCGCCGAGGCTGTCGGTGCTGCTGCCCACCGGGGACGAGAAGAAGGGCTACGGCCGGGGCGCCACGGGCGTGCAGCTGATGCTGCCCATGAGCCTGGTCCTCAGCGAGTCTTTCGTGGCCCACACCAACGTGGGCATGACGCACACCCCGAAGGCGAAGAACTTCCTGGGGGAGAAGGCCAACACCCAGGACGTCACCCTGGGCCAGAGCCTGATCTGGCTGGCCCACCCGCGCTTCAACGTGATGCTGGAATACGTGCACACCCAGGCCCAGGCCGTGGTGGGTCCCGACCGCACCGAGAAGGCCACTGCCACCTACCTCAGCCCCGGCATCCGCTGGTCCTACAACTTCCCCAGCGGCCTGCAGATCGTCCCGGGCCTCGCCATGCCCATCGGCGTCGGCGCCAGCCGCGGCGAGAAGGCCATCTTCCTCTACCTCAGCTTCGAGCACCCCTTCAAGAAGTAGGCCTCAGAACTTCCACTTCACATGCGCCGCCAACGTGCGGGGCGGGATGACGTGGGTGCCGCCGAAGGTGCTCAGGAAGTTGTAGAGGCCCTTCTCGTCGGTGACGTTGAGCAGGTCCAGGCCCAGGGAGAACCGGCGGGTGCCTGCCAGCTTCCAGGCCTGGCTGACGCTGAGGTCCCAGGTGGTGCGGGGCTTGATGCGCCAGGTGCCCTCGGCGTCGAGCCGCACATAGGCGGCCCCGAAGGCGTAGTCGAGGCTCCCCGCCGCCTGGGCGGGGTTGCTGGCCACCAGGCCTGAGTCATAGCGGCCCAGCACCTGGGCGATAAGTCCCTCCTGCTCGAAGACGATGCCAAGCTGGGCGCTCAGCTTCTGGTCGTGGTCGATGAGGAAGCGCGCGCCCGGTGCGGCCTCGGAGGCATCCAGCTGCAGGCCGCCCACCAGGGGCGCCTGGAAGATGGCCCGGGTGCGGCCCAGGCTCAGATAGCCGGACCACCCATGCACAGGCACCAGCTCCACCCGCAGGTTCATGCCCCGGAAGATGCCCCGGTCGGCCCCCACGGGGAACAGCACGCCGGTGTTGAGGAACTGGGCGTTGTCGCCGGCGTTGCGGCTCCGCTTCTCCCAATACTCGACCATCAGCCGCCCGGCCTTGCCCAGCTGCTGCTCCACACCGTAGCTGAATGAGTCCTGGTGCTCGGACCGCAGGGGCTGCCGCGGGGTGCCCGCGTAGGGCCCCAGATCCCAGGCCTGCTGGGACATGGACAGGGCCAGGTTCTCGTTCTCCCGCAGCACCATCAGGCGGTCATAGCTGGCGCGCAGCACGGTGCCCGTGGCGTCAAAGCGATAGCTGAGCCCCAACCGTGGCTGCAGCTGGCTGTCGGAGACCTCCGCCACGGTGTAGGCGTCGTGGCGCAGACCCAGGGCCAGGAAGAAGGCACCCAGGTGCAGGTCGTTCTGCACGAAGGCTGAGGTCAGGACCGGGTGCAGCGAGCCGTCGAAGCGGAAGAGGTTCCCGCCACCCGCAGGCGTGTAGCGATACAGCGGGTCGGCGGGGTCGGTGACCAGCCCGGGGTCCGTGATGGCGAAGCTGAAGCGCTCGTGCAGGGGATACGCGATGCGCTGGAGGCCCGCCTTCAGGAGGTTGCCACCGCCCCACTGCTGGGTGAACGAGACCTGGACACCCTGGTTGTCGAGGCTGCGGTCCTGCCTGGCCCAGGTGGGGAAGTCCGGATGCCCCGTGGCGCTGAAGCCTGGCGCCAGCTCCTCCGTGGGCCTGAGCTCGGCGCGGGAGCCCCGGAAGAACACCGAGGCATCGAGGCTGCGGGTGGGGCTGAACAGGTGGGACCAGGCCAGGCTAAGGCTCGCGTCCGAAGTGACCGCCCGCTGGTTCTGCCCTCGGGCCTGCTGAGAGGCCAGGTTGACCACCTCCCGCCGCGTGTCGCCGCCGGAGGCCGAGAAGCGCAGGGTGTCCGCGCTGCCGAGGATCCAGTCGAAGCGGGTGAAGATCCGGCCGGTCGTCCCGTGGTTGTGCCGGTTCTCGAAGTTGACGGGATCCAGGAAGCGGTCGCTCTCGCTGGCGGAGGCGCTCACAAACCAGCCGAAGTCCGCCTTGCCGCCGCGGGCGTTGAAGCCCGCCTCCGCGGTGCCGAAGCGGGCCGCGCCGAAGGAGGCCTCACCCTCGAAGCCATTCGGGGCCCCCAGGCCCGACTTGGTGTTGACGTTCACGACCACCACGGGCTTGCCGCCGAACTCCGCGGAGATGCCGCCGGTGATCACCTCCAGGCTCTCCACCTGGCTGGGATCCAGGCTGTTGCTGAAGGTGGCGTGCAGCTGATCCGAGACCGGGATGCCATCCACCACATAGGTCATCTGCCCGTGGCTGCCCCGGAAGTGGAAGCGGCCGTTCTCGTCGGCGATGAAGCCCGGCGTGGCCAGGAGGATGCCCTCCATGGCGCGGCTCTGCACGGCCGCCGGGGTGCGCTCGATGGCGCTCTTGTCGATGTCCAGGTGCGTGGAGGGGTGGTCCTCCACCAGGCGCAGGTCCTCCTCCACCACCACCACCGCGCTCTCGGGCTTCAGGGCCACGGGCACGGCCAGGGGCAGCTGGCTGTGGACATCCAGGTCCAGGTGGACCGGCTGCAGGCCCGGGGCCTGGATGTCCAGGTGGTAGGGATTGAACGGCACGTTCTGGAAGGCGTAGGCCCCCTTGGCATCGCTGCGGATCCGCAGCCGGTAGCCCGTGACGCTGTTCGACAGCACCAGCGTGGCGCCCGCCACCGGCCGCCCCTGGTCGTCGAGAACCTGGCCCGCCACGCTGCCACTGCCGGCGCTGGCCGCCAGCAAGGGAGCGGCGGCCAGCAGGGTCAGCAGGATCGAGCGAGTCAAGGAACGGGGCATGCGGTGTGCTCCAGATAGAATTGTTTTCTATTTATAAGCTTCCGTCAAGGCAGGCAATCTTCACTCAAGACGCAGGCAAGCCCTAAACCGTTGCCAGCCTCCTCCGAAGCATGTGTATCTATTTATTGGTTCTTGGGGAGAGCTTTGCCATGAAACGGAAACAGTGGTGGATTCTGGGTGGCGGTCTGGTGGTCGTGCTGGCCGGGGGCCTCGGCGTCGCCAGCACCCGGGACCAGGGCATTGCCGTGCAGGCGGCTCCCGTAGGCCGGGAGAACCTGCAGTCGAAGGTCAGTGCCAACGGCAAGGTCCAGGCGGTCACCAAGGCTGACATCTCCGCCAACGTCATGGGACAGGTCACCCGCCTGGCCGTGAAGGAGGGGGATCGCGTCACCCGGGGCCAGTTCCTCATGGAGATCGACCCACGGAATGCCCGGGCCATCTCCGACGCCATGCAGGCCAGCCTCCAGGCCACCAGGTCCGACTTGGCTTCGGCCACCGCAACCATGGCCCAGGCGAAGGCTGACTTCGAGCGCGCCAAGGCCAATCGGCAGGCGGGCATCATCTCCACCTCGGACTTCGAGAAGGCCCGGACCGCCCTGGAGACCGCCCAGGCAGCCCAGGAGTCCTACACCCGGCGCATGGAGCAGGCCAAGGCCACCGTCGCCCAGTCCCGTGTGGGCCTGGGCAACTCCACCATCACGGCCCCCATGGACGGCACCGTCACCGCCCGGCGCATCGAGCTTGGTGAGACCGCCGTGCCCGGCATCCAGAACCAGGCCGGCACCGTGCTGGTCACCATCTCGGACATGAGCAAGGTCGAGGCTGAGATGGAAGTCGACGAAGCCTCCATCCCCACGGTCAAGCTGGCCCAGAAGGCCCAGGTCCGCATCGACGCCTACCCCAACCAGTCCTTCGAGGGTGAGGTCACGGAGGTGGGCGGCAGCCCCATCCTGAAGACCAGCATCAACGAGGCCACCAAGTTCAAGGTGAAGGTCTGGATCAAGAACCCGCCCCTCACCATCAAGCCGGGCCTGTCGGTCCAGGCGGATATCTTCACCGGCAGCCGCGACCAGGCCCTGGCCATCCCGTTCCAGGCCCTCGTTATGCGCGAGATCAAGCTCAAGCCCGGGGAGACCCGCCAGCCCGGCGCGCCCCGCGAGGAGGAAGGGGTCTTCCTCCAGGAGGGCGGCAAGGCCAAGTTCGTGGGCGTCAAGACCGGCCTCATGGGTGACCTGTCCGTGGAAGTCATCTCGGGCCTCAAGGGCGGTGAGTCCCTCATCACCGGGCCCAACCGCGCCCTCCGGGATCTCAAGGGCGGTGAGAAGGTCCGCGTCGAGAAGACCAAGAAGCCGGATCCGCCCAAGAGCTGACGGGCCTCCCCATGAACCCCACCGAACTCCTCCGCGCCTCCCTCCGGGCGATCCGGGCCCACACCCTCCGCAGCTTCCTCACGCTGCTGGGAGTCATCATCGGCGTGGCCACCATCGTGGCCGTGGTCGGCGTGATCTCCGGGCTGAACACCTACGTGAAGGAGAAGATCATCGTCCTGGCGCCGGACGTCTTCATCGTCACCAAGTTCGGCATCATCCGCTCCCGCAATGAGTTCATCCAGGCCCTCAAGCGACCACCGATCACCTGGTCCGAGTACGAGCGCCTGAGCAGCGGCATCCTCCAGGAGTCCACCCAGGTCTCCGCCGCGTCGGGCATGGCCCTGCCCATCAACTACGGGGACAAGCGCCTGCCCGACATCGCCGTCATGGGGGCCACCGGCAACTTCGCGGACCTGTTCAGCCTGGAGATCGAAGCCGGGCGCTACTTCAGCGAGAGCGAGAACCAGGCCTCCCAGGCCGTAGCCGTCATTGGCGCCAACACCCGGGAGGAGCTGTTCCCCCACCTGGATCCCATCGGCCGGGTGGTGCTCATCCGGGGCCTGCCCTTCCGCATCATCGGCGTGATGCCCAAGCAGGGACGCACCTTCGGCTTCAACCAGGACGGGCGGATCTACATCCCCCTGCAGGTCTATCGCAAGAACTTCATGGCGGCCAATGAGAGCCTGGAGCTGCACATCAAGGCCCGAGACGGCGTGGAGGGCCTGGACGCTTCCATGGACGAGGTGCGGGCGTTGTTCCGCGCCATGCGGCACACGGGCTTCCGCAGCCCCGACCCCTTCGGCATCATCACCCAGGAGAGCCTGCAGCAGCTCTGGAAGACCATCAGCAGCGCGGCCTTCGTGCTCCTGATGCTGATCTCCAGCGTGAGCCTGGGCGTGGGCGGCATCGTGATCATGAACATCATGCTGGTGAGCGTGGTGGAGCGCACCCAGGAGATCGGCGTCCGGATGGCCCTCGGCGCCAAGAAGCGCGACATCCGCCGCCAGTTCCTGCTGGAGGCGGCCCTGCTCTCGGCTGCGGGCGGCGTCATCGGCGTGCTGGTGGGCGCGGCGGGGGCCTTCCTCGTGCGGGCCCTCGCGGACTTCCCTGCCCAGATCACCCCAGGCATCGTGTTCACGGGCATTCTCGTCAGCACCCTCGTGGGCCTGGCGGCGGGCTTCCTGCCGGCCTACCGGGCCTCCAACCTCGTCGTCATCGACGCGATCCGGGCGGAGTGACCATGGCCTCCAGGCACGCCGGGTTCCGGGGCATCGGCAGCGAGAACATCCGCTTCGCCCTGCGGGCCCTGGTCTCCCAGAAGCTGCGCAGCTTCCTCACGCTGCTCGGCATCGTCGCGGGCGTCGCCACGGTCATCGCCATGGTGAGCTTCGTGTCGGGCTTCAACGCCGCGGTCACCGACAGCTTCAGCGCCTTCGGCACCACCCTGGTCCAGTTCCAGAAATACGAGCCCCGCTTCGGCGGCGGCGCCAGCGGCCCGCTGCCCGAGGAGCAGAAGCGCCGGAGGAACCTCACCATCGAGGACGCCGAGGCCCTGAAGCGCCACTGCCCCCTGGCGAGAGCGGTCTCCCAGGAGCGCTACCTCTTCGGCCCCGCCGCCACCTCCCTCACAATCAAGACCCCCGAGGGCACCGAGGCCAACGGTCCCACCTTCCTGGGCACCAACCCCGACTACGCCGCTGCCAACAACAGCTTCATCCAGGATGGGCGCTTCCTCGTGGAGGCCGACATCACGCACGCCTCCCGCACCTGCGTCATGGGCCCGCAGACCGCCACGACCCTCTACGGCCAGAAGGATCCCATCGGCCGCACCGTGCTGGTGAACGGCATCGCCTTCGGCGTCGTGGGCCTGCTGGAGAAGAAGGGCAGCTTCCTGGGCGGGGATGCCGACAACATCCTGATGATCCCCATCAGCACCTTCGACGAGATGTTCCCTCAGGTGAAGAACGGTACTGGTGACAACCTGCACATCGCCACGGTGCCCAAGGACCCCAAGCAGATGAACGAGATGATGGACCAGGAAGTGGCCGTCCTCCGGGCGCGCCGGGGCCTGCGCGCGAACCAGCCCAACGACTTCGCCATCTTCACCAGCGAGGCCCAGCTGAAGACCTTCCAGCAGATCACCGGCGGCATCGCCGGCGCCATGATCCTCATCGCCGGCATCGCCCTGCTGGTGGGCGGCGTGGGCGTCATGAACATCATGCTGGTCAGCGTCACGGAGCGCACCCGGGAGATCGGCATCCGCAAGGCTCTGGGCGCCACCCGCAAGGACATCGCCATGCAGTTCCTGGTGGAGGCCGTCAGCCTCACCGGCGTGGGCGGCGCCATCGGCATCGCCGTGGGCCTGGGCATCGCCCTGCTGGTGCGCCTGGTCTTCGAGTTCCCGGCGGCGGCCCCCCTCTGGAGCATCGCCTTGGGCTTCGGCGTCAGCACGGCTGTGGGGCTGGTGTTCGGCATCTGGCCCGCCCTGAAGGCCGCGAAGCAGGATCCGATTGAGGCCCTCCGCTACGAGTAGGCCTTTCCAGCGCCCGTGGGCCAGCGCCTGGGCGCCCGAGAAGGCCTCGCGCACGGCGCCTACGCCCCACCAGGGTTAATGGCCAACTCAACGTGTAAATAAAAAGTTTAAGTTTTCTGGATTTGACGCCGTTATTATCCCAGACAAGATGCGTTGATCTTGTATCAAGTCTGCAGCGGGGGAGGTTTCATGTCCTTGCGAATGATTGCCTGGATCACCCTGGTGGCTCTGGCTCTGCCCCTGACGGCACAGGAGGCGGACTGCGGCTTGAAGGTCAGCGGCTTCGGCACGCTGGGGCTGGCCTTGAACTCCAGTGACCGGGCGGAGTACGTGCGGGAACCCACCCAGCCGAGAGGTGTCCTGCGCAGCCTGAACCCCAGCCTGGACAGCCGCCTGGGCCTCCAGGTGAATCAGAACCTGGGGGGTGACCTCAGCTTCGTCGGCCAGATCATCAGCAAGTACCGATTCGACTACACCTTCAAACCTGACATCTCCTGGGCGTTCCTGAGCTACAAGCCCACCTCCTCGATCCAGGCCCGGGCGGGACGGCTTGGTTTCGATGTGTTCCAGATCGCGGATACCCGGAATGTCGGCTACTCCTATCTGTGGGTGCGGCCTCCCGTGGACTTCTTCGGCCCGCTCATGCTCTCCAGCCTGGACGGTGGCGACCTGACCTGGACGACCCCCCTGAATGAAGGCCTTAACCTGCGGCTGAAAGTCGCCGCGGGCCGCACCGCCTCCATCGACAAGGTGCCCTTTGGCAACGAGGGGGGCTATGTCCCTCTGGGCGGCTCGAAGCTCTTCGGCGCCGTGGCCGAGCTGGACTGGAGGGACCTGAACCTGCGCCTGTCCTTTGCCAGGGCCCAGCCTTCCGAGAAATTTCCCGCGCCCATCACCGACCTCCAGGACGGGCTCAACGCCTTCGCCCTGCTCTTGAACGATCCCCGCCTGGCCCAGCAGGCCCGGGGCGTGGACTTCCAGGAGAACTGCTTCCGGTATCTCTCGGCCGGCGTCAACTGGCAAGGCGGCCCCTTCCGGGTGGAGGCGGTCGGAGCCCAGGTCCGGACGGGTGACGGCCCCATCCCCGATCTGAAGTCCGGCTACCTCTCCGTGGGCTACCGCGAAGGCGCCTTCGTGCCCTACTTCCTGGCCTCCCGCATCGTGTCGGATCCGCATCCTCTCTACCTGGGCGCCCTGCCAACCCTGGGGCCCCAGGCTGCGGCCCTGGCTGAGGGTGTCACTGCCTTCATCCAGCACCAGCGGGCCAACCAGACCACCCTGGCCCTGGGCCTGCGGTGGGACTTCCAACCCAGGACCGCCCTCAAATTCCAGATCGACCGCATCGAGGGCAGGCCGAATGACGTCATGCTCTGGCTCAATGTCCGGCCCGGATGGGAAGGAAAGGCCACCGTCGGCTCCGTCACCCTTGACTTCGTCTTCTGAGCCGACGCCATGAGAGCCCTCTCCCTCGTGCGTTGCACCCCCCTCTTCCTGGCAACTCTGCTGGGCTTCAGCCCTGCCCGCGCCGGGGAACCTGTCGTCATCGTCCACCCAGACAGCAAGGTCCAGAGCCTCACCCGCGACGAGGTGATCAATCTGTTCATGGGCCGCCAGAAACGGCTGCCCTCAGGCCTCGTGGCATCTCCGGTGGAGCAGGCCGAGCCCCCGGCCACCCGAGCCCGTTTCTACCACCTGCTCGTGGGCAAGGACCTGCCTGATATACATGCCTACTGGGCCCGGCTGCTCTACTCGGGCCAGGCCCAGCCCCCCCGACAGGCCCCCAGCGCCGAGGAAGTGCTCGAGTTCGTCGCCGCGAACAAGGGCGCCATCGGGGTCGTGGATGGTGCCCGGGTGGACCGGCGGGTCCGAGTCGTCCTGGACCTGGGGAAGTAGCGGCCCGCCATGCCCCCTCCCCTGCTCCGCTCCAGCCTGGTGCTGCGCACCACCCTCCTGGTCCTGGGGGTGGCGCTGGGGATCGGCCTGCTCACCAATGAGATCGTCGCCCGCTTCGCGGCAAGCTACGAGTCCGCCCGCGCCCAGGATCGGATCCGGGGCCTGCTGACCGTGGTCGAGCCATCCGCCAGCGCCGCCTGCTTCGTGGGTGATCGGCGCCTGGCGGAGGAGACCGCCCTGGGGCTCCTGAAGTCTCCCAGCCTCGGCTCCGTGGAGATCCGGGCCGGCGAGGGCCTGCTGGCCCAGGCCCAACGGCCGGGCTGGGCCCGCGGGGAGAAGGAGATCGTGCACCCACTGGACTCACCTTTCACGAAGGGCGTGGTCGTCGGCGAGATCCGGGTGACCCCGGACGCTGACGAAGCCGCAAGGCAGGTCTCCCGCTACGTGTGGGCCCTGCGGGGCATCGTCTTCCTGCTGGCGGTCGTCATGGGAACGGCCCTGGCCCTCACGGTCATGCGCACCGTGATCCAGCCCATCAAGATGATGTCCGACCGTCTGAACGGGCTGGACGCTTCCCGCGGCCTGCGCCTGGAGATCCCTCCGGGCCATGAGTCCGACGAGATCGGCCGGCTGGCCTGGAACATCAACGAGGCCCTGGCGGCGGTGGAGGAGCAGCACCGCCTCGAGCAGGAGGTGCAGCAGGCCCAGGCCCAGAAGATCAGCAGCCTGGGCAGCCTGGCGGGCGGCGTGGCGCACGACTTCAACAACATGCTGGCGGGCATCATGGGCCACGCCGACCTGCTGCTGTCGGAGGAGCAGGATCCCAAGCGCCAGAAGCGCATCAACGCCATCCTTGGCGCGGCCACACGCTCGAGCGAGCTCACGGCCAAGCTGCTGGCCTTCGGGCGCCGGGGCAAGCACCGGAAGGAGGCCGTGGACCTGAGCGCTGCCGTGGGGGAGTGCCTGGCCCTGATCCAGCCCTCCATGCATGCGGACCTCAAGGTGGACACCCGGCTGGAAGAAGGCCTGCACGTGGACGGAGATCCTGCCCAGATCCAGCAGGTGCTGGTCAACCTCTGCATCAACGCCACCGAGGCCATGCAGGGCAAGGGGAGGCTGACGATCACCTCCCGCCAGGTGGACCTGGGCGGAGCCGCGGCTGCGACCTTGAAGCTGCCCCCGGGGGCCTACATCGAGCTGCGGGTCAGCGACACGGGACCCGGCATGGACGAGGCGACCCTCCAGCGCATCTTCGAGCCGTTCTTCACCACCAAGACCACGAAGGAGCACATGGGCACCGGGCTCGGCCTCTCGACGGTCTATGGCATCGTGGGGGCCCACCATGGCGCCATCGATGTGGCCTCCCTGATCGGCAGCGGCAGCACCTTCATGGTGCACCTGCCCCTGGGCAGGCTGCTCCCGGAGCGGCCTCGCCCCGAGCACACCCCGGGCAGCGGCAAGGGCACGGTCCTGGTGGTGGAGGATGAGCCCGCCCTGCGGGAGCTGGCCCAGGCCATCCTCGAGAGCCTGGGCTACGGCGTCGAGACCGCCGAGGACGGCCGGACGGGAGTGGCCGCCTACCGGAGCAACCATCACCAGCTGCACGCCGTGCTGCTGGACCTCAAAATGCCCAACCTGGGCGGGCGGGACGCCTTCCACCAGATGCGCCTCATCGATGCTTCCATCCCGGTGATCATCTGCACCGGCTTCGGCGAGAACGAGGAAGTGCAGGACATCCTCAACCACGGCGGGGCGGGTCTGCTGCACAAGCCCTACCGCGTCATCCAGCTCTCGGAGGCCCTCGAGCGGGTCGGAGTGCGGGTCTGAGCCGAGTCCCAAATTGGACTTCACCGGGTCGGGCGCCGATGATCGGGATAACCCTGTCTGGAGCCGCCATGAGAGCCCTGCCCCTGATCCTGTTGCTGGCGGCCCTGCCCATCGCCGCGGACGAACACCCGGCGCCGGCTCCCAAGGCCAAGCCCGCAGCCAAGGCCACGGCCAAGGTCGCCCCCGCCCCATCGGCCCACGCTGCCGCCCCGACCGAAGCCGGTCCAGCCACACCCAAGGCCGCCCTGGCGGAGCTCAGCGCGGGCAACGACCGCTTCGTGGCGGGCAAGCGGGTCCGGACCCTCGACACCGGCCACGACGCCGCCATGCGCGCCGCCCTGGTGAAGGGCCAGGCGCCCTTCGCCGTGGTGATCACCTGCTCGGATAGCCGAGTGCCCGACGCGCTCCTCTTCGACCAGGAGGCGGGCCGCCTCTTCACCATCCGCGAGGCGGGCAACGCGCCGGACTTGCAGGGCTTGGCCTCCGCGGAATACGCCGTGGAGCACCTGGGGTCGAAGGTCATTGTGGTCATGGGCCACACCAGCTGCGGCGCTGTGAAGGCCGTGCGCGAAGCCAACGGCAAGCCCCTGCCCGGCAACCTCTGGGCCCTGCAGGCGGGCATGGCGGGGCTGCTGGAGAGCACCCCCCAGGATCCCAATGAGGATGCGGCCGCCCACATCGCCCACCTCGAGACAGCCAACGCCCGCCGCCAGGCCCAGGCGCTGCTTGACCGCTCGGTCCTGCTCCGTGACCTCGCCGCCGCCGACAAGCTCACGATCGTTCCGGCGCTCTACAACCTCGCCAGCGGCAAGGTGCAGTTCTTCAAGGCGGTCGCGGTCACCGCCGCGCCCGAGGCGCACCACTAGCGAAATCGCGTCGCGATTTCGCTAGGAGATGAAAGGCCGGCTCAGCTGAACTGGTAGTCCTTCGGCACCACGGTGATGCCCTTCTCGGACACAGTGAACCGCTCGCGGTCCCGCTCCACGTCGTAGCCGATGGCCTCCCCAGCGGGGATCTGCACATGCTTGTCGACGATGCAGCGCCGCAGCCGGGCCCCCTGCCCCACGGTGACGTGGTCGAAGAGGATGCTGTGCTCCACCAGGGCGTCTTCGTGGACCTGCACCCGGGAGGCGAGGATCGAGTGCCGGACCAGGCCGCCGATGATCAAGGTGCCGGCCCCGAGGCTGGAGTTGGCCATGATGCCGTCCCGCCCGCTGCTGCCCGGCACCACCCGCGCGGGCGGGTTCTGCGCGTGGTAGGTGCGGATGGACCAATCCGCCTGGTAGAGATCCAGGGGCGGCACCGGCTCCAGCAGGTCCATGTTGGCCTCGTAGTAGGCGTCGAGGCTGCCCACGTCCCGCCAGTAGCGATCCGGGGTGACCCGGCCCCGGACCCCGCCGAACTCGTAGGCGAAGACCCGGTGGGTGCCGACCATGGCGGGGATGATGTCCTTGCCGAAGTCATGGCTGGAGTCGGCCTGGGCCGCGTCCGCCTTCAGCATGTCGATGAGGAGCTCCTTCGGGAAAGCATAGATGCCCATGGACACCAGGGCTGTGTCCGGCTCGCCGGGGATGGCCTTGGGGTGCTCCGGCTTCTCCTGGAACTCCACGATGCGGCCCGCTCCGTCCACGGCCATCACGCCGAAGGCGCTGGCCTCGGCCAGGGGCACCCTCATGCAGGCCACGGTGAGGTCCGCAGCGTGCTCGTCATGGGCGGCGAGCATGGCCGCGTAGTCCATGCGGTAGATGTGATCCGCTGCCAGGATCAGCACCTTCCGGGCCGGGTTCCGGTCCAGCAGAAACAGGTTCTGGTGGATGGCGTCCGCCGTGCCCGCGTACCAGTTGGCCCCGTTGCGCATCTGGGGCGGCACCACGGTGATGTACTCGCCGCACTCCGGGTTGTAGATGGACCACCCGTCCCGCAGGTGCTTGTGCAGCGAGTGGGACTTGTACTGGGTCAGCACCAGCACCCGGCGCAGGCCCGAGTGCAGGCAGTTGGACAGCGTGAAGTCGATGACCCGGTACTTGCCGCCGAAGGACACCGCGGGCTTGGCGCGGTCCGCCGTGAGGGGCTGCAGTCGGGAGCCGCTGCCACCGGCCAGGAGGACCACCAGGGAATCATCGGCCATGAGGACACCTCGAAGCAGGTTGCCAGTCACCTTGCAGGAAGGACCCGACCGGTGCCGGCACGCGGGTGGCCCAGGAAAGACTCACCGAAACGGAGGACAAGCCGCTGGCAAGTCTCCTCAAAGTAGCCGTACCGCCCCCTCGAGCGCCAGCCATCTCCACCAACCCGTGCCTGTTTCCCGCAAATTCCTACCGATAGGTAGTCAAAGGACAAGAATCACCTCCCTATCTCATTTGGTTCTTCCGGAATTTCCGGGAAGGCCAACTCTCACTGGATTCATCCAGCTCGTGGGGGAAGCACAACGACTCTCGCAGAGGGTGCGGAGGGGCTGAGGTTCGCAGAGAACAGCGGGTAACCCGCAACCCTCAGCGCCCCTCCGCTCCCCTCGTCTTTTCTCTGCGAGAGTGGTTGCTTTCCCCCGAGCGTGCGGAGACGACATAGAGGGTGGGGGTGGCGTGTCGAGCCTCTTTCCCTGCAATCCCGGATGAACCTTTCTTGGGGTTCCGATCGGGGCCTGCGCTCAGGCGCCGCCCTGCCCTTTCCGCACGCTGCCCGGCGGGTAGCCGAATTTCTTCTTGAAGGCGTAGATGAAGTTGTTCACGTGGCTGTAGCCGAGGTTGGCGGCGAGGGCCTTCATGGGGATGTCCGTCCGCTCGAGGGCCAGGTGGGCTTCCGTCAGGCGGAAGTCCGAGATGAACGCATAGATCGAGGTGCCGTTCTGCTTCCGGAACCCTTCGTTGAGCGCCTTGGCAGACAGGCCATACTTCTGGGCCAGCTCGCTGAGGTTGGGCACCTTCCCCTCCAGCCCCTGGAGCTCCGTGCGCAGCGCAGCCACCGCCTTGGCCAGGCGGGCCTCGCCCCGGGGCGGCGCCGCCGCACCCGCGAATAGGGCCGAGAGGGCGCAGAGGTATTCCAGCGTCTTGGCCTGGCTGAACAGGAGGCGCATCTGGCCGGAGAGCCCGGCCGGCAGCGTGTCATACAGGATCTGACTCACCGCATGGGGCAGGACCTTCGTGGCCGCGGAGGACAGCTTCGCGATGCCCAGGCTCTCCAGCAGCCGGTCCGCCGACTGCTGGCCCACCAGCGTGGCCAGCACGGGCACGCCCATGGTGATGACCGTGACCTCCACGGCCTCGCTGGCATCCACCAGCGACTCGAAGTCCAGGTGGGCCACATGCTGGAAGAGGGTGATCTCCTTTCGGAAGATCAGCTCAGCGCCGGCGCAGCGCTCCTTGATGACCACGGTGCCGGAGCGGGCCGAGTGCACGCCGAACATGGGCTCGGGCACGCTGCCCTGGGCCACGGCCACGGACACCAGCTGGCCCGTCATGGCCGGTGGAAAGCTGACCGTGCCCCGGCAGATGTCCATACCCTGCCCCAGGTGGTAGAGCTCGATGTGCCCCTGCCCGCGCCCCACCGGCAGGGGGATCTCCGTGCGCTCCAGGTCCGACCAGCCCCGCGGGAAGGAGAGGCTCTCGCTTCCAGGGGCGGTCAGCCACTCGAGGTCCCAGGAGGTCTTGGGTTGCATCGGGAAAGGATAGCAGGGGCACCCGGGGCGCCATCGCGCCCAACCCCTAGACCTCCAGAACCGCCCGCAGGGCCGCACCCAGGGCCCGCAGCTGGGCCGGGGTCACGCGGCCCAGGCGCCTCGTGAGGCGGACCTTGTCCACGGTGAATACCTGCGTGGCGTTGGCCCAGGAGTCGGCGCTAAGGCCGTTGTCCTTGCCCTTGGGGATGGACACGTAGAAGACATAGGGCCGACCCTGGGTGGTGAGCGGCACCAGGATCGTGGTGTGGGCGCCCTCGGCGTGATTGCCCAGGTCCGACTGGATCACGAGGCCCGGCCGGAAGCCCCCCTGCTCCGAGCCTCGCCGGGGATTCCAGTCCAGAAGCCAGATCTCGCCCCGGCTGCAGTGGGGCAACGCGCTGGTCACTTCGACTTCCGGGCCCGGTAGCTGCGCCGCCGGGGCTCAGCGACGGACGCTGCCACCTCGGCCTGGGCGGCGAAGGCATAGTCCATGTCCTGGGCCTCCGCGTCCTTCCCGTAGGCCGCCCAGTCCGCCGCCAGCCGCTTCCGCGCCGCCGCCGCCTGCTCCCGCCGCAGCAGGGCCACCAGCCAGCCGTTCGCGCTCAGGGTGTGCGCTGCCGCAGCCTGGTGCAGGAAGGCCGCCAGATCGTCATCGAGTCGGAGCGTGGTGCTGAACATGGGGCCTCGGGGTGGGTCGTAACCTGGGGGTTGGCACTTCGCTTTGAAATCATTTTATGATTTCAAAGATAGAAAGCAAGGACGGGAAGTGGGGTTGATTGAGTGTCCAGCCCATGCTGTTGTTCAGTATTTTTTTATTGTTTTTCGATATTTTTACATTGACGGTCGATAATATCGAATCACATTCTTGGCCTAGGAGGTCACCCATGGACCGCGTGCAGCGCCTCAGTCGGGTCTTGCGAAGAATCGCATCGGTGATGTTGTGGTGCAGTGTCATCGGCTTGGTGTTTTCCCCGGGCGCAGTGTTCCTCAAAGGCTTCGCACTGGACCACGCCAACTGGTGGCTACGGCATGGCCTGGATGTCGACGGCATCCGCTTCAGTCAGGGCCATGTGGGCTGGCTGCTCCGCTCCCTGGTGGCATGGTCGATGGCCAGCGCCTTGACTGTGGCCGTCCTCTCCCTTGGGGCCCTGATCCGTCTGCTGCATCAATTCGAGTCGAAGGAGCCTTTCTCCGAGGAGAGCATACGCATGCTTCGCTTCCTAGGCTGGGTGCAGGTGGCCAGTGCGCCCATCTATGCCCTTACCGTCTGGGTCGTCGCCCGTATCGCAAAGGTCCTGACCGGCCAGGTGATCAGTCCCTGGCCCGAGATGTTCAACGGGACGCTCGCTGTCCTATTCGAAGGCGGCTTGGTGCTCCTGATCGCCTTCGTCATGGAAGAAGCTCTCCGCCTGAAATCCGAGCAGGACCTGGTGATCTGAGAGGTATCCCCTTGCCCATCATCGTGACCCTCGACGTGGTACTGGCGCAGCGCAAGATGAAGCTGGGCGACCTGGCGGAGCGCGTGGACCTGACTCCGGCCAACCTCTCCATCCTGAAGACGGGCAAGGCCAAGGCCATCCGGTTCTCCACCCTGGAGGCCCTCTGCCGCGAGCTGAACTGCCAACCCGGCGATCTCCTCCGCCACGACCCCGACTGACCCCCCAGGCTTTTTACACAACCCGATCGCGCAGCGATCGGGTTCAACACGGCACAATGGTCGGTATGGACGCCCAACACTTCCGCCGCCTTGGTTATCAGCTCGTGGACTGGATCGCGGACTACCGCGAGGGCCTCGAGCGCCTGCCCGTCATGAGCCAGGCCCAGCCCGGGGACATCCGGGCCGCGTTCCCGGATCACCCGCCGCTCAAAGGCGGGCGCATGGACCAGGCCCTGGCGGCGCTGGACCGGGACATCCTGCCGGGCATCACCCACTGGAACCATCCATCGTTTTTTGCTTACTTCCCCAGTAACACCAGCTACAGCTCGATCCTCGGAGACCTTGCCACGGCGGGCCTCGGCGCCCAGGGCATGAGCTGGCAGACCAGCCCCGCGGCCACCGAAGTCGAAGAAGTCGTCATGGACTGGCTGCGGCAGATGGTGGACCTCAGCCCGGCCTTCACCGGCGTCATCCATGACACGGCCAGCACCGCCACCTTCACGGCCCTGCTCTGCGCCCGGGAGCGCACCTCGGACTATGCCCAGAGCGGCGAGGGCCTGCAGAGCGGCGAGGCCCCCATGGTGGTCTACGCCTCGGACCAGGGCCACAGCAGCATCGAAAAAGCCGCACTGCTGGCGGGCTTCGGGCGCAGCTTTCTGCGGCTCATCCCCACGGACGACAACCATGCCCTGCGGGTGGACCTGCTGCGGGCCGCCATCGAGAAGGATCTGGAGATCGGCCTGCGGCCCTGCGCCCTGGTCGCCGCCGTGGGCACCACGGGCACTACCGCCCTGGACCCCATTGCCGAACTGGCGGCGCTGGCCAAAGAATACGGGCTCTGGCTCCACGTGGACGCGGCCCTGGCGGGCACGGCCATGGTGCTGCCCGAGTGCCGCTGGATGTGGGCGGGCATCGAGGGCGCCGACAGCCTGGTCTTCAACCCCCACAAGTGGATGGGCGTGGGCTTCGACTTCAGCGCCTACTACGTGCGGGACCCCCAGCACCTCATCCGCGTCATGAGCACCAACCCCGTCTACCTGCGTACGGCCCAGGACGGCCAGGTGAGCAACTTCCGGGACTGGCACATCCAGCTGGGCCGCCGCTTCCGGGCCCTGAAGCTGTGGTTCTACCTCATGGACGTCGGTGTCGAGGGCCTCCAGGCCCGCCTGCGCCGGGACCTGGACCACACCCAGTGGCTCAAGACCCAGGTGGACGCCGCCCCGGACTGGGAGCGCCTGGCCCCCGTGCCATTGCAGACCGTGTGCCTCCGCCATCTCAAGCCCGGCCTGGACGAGCCCGCCCTCGCCGCCCACAACCTCGCCATTGCCAAGCGCATCAACGACAGCGGCAAAGCCTACCTGACGCCCTCCGTCCTCAAAGGGACGCAGATGCTGCGAGTCAGCATCGGCGCCGAGACCACCGAGCGCCGCCACGTCGAAGCCCTCTGGACCCTGCTCACCCAGGCCGCGGCGGAATAACACCACCGCAAAGAAAACTGACTTTTAACCGCAAAGAACACAAGGGGCAAAAAAAGGGATCTCCCTTTTGCGCCCTTTGCTTTTTTTGTGTTCTTTGTGCCCTTTGTGGTTAATTTTTTTCTTTTTCCTTACCCAGCAGTCCTTCTCTGCGGAGAACCCCCTGTTGTCGAAGGACTAGGCACCCGGCGTGGTGTGCAGGCTGAAGAGCCGATCCAGGCTGGTGGCACGCAGGCTCTTGAGCACCAGGGCGGAGGGGTTGTGCAGCTCCAGCTGCCGACCCAGGCCCTCGGCCTGCTCGCGCAGCTGCAGCAGGGCCCCCAGGGCGCTGGAGTCCAGGAAGGTGACCCCGGCGAGGTCCAGCCGCAGGGGGCCGCTGAGCCCCTCCCGCAGCAGCACCCGCCCCGCCTTCACCAGCGCCTGCGCCTCCGCATAGTCCACGGGCCCCCGCACCACCAGCCAGGTCCCCGTCGCATCCTCCACCACCTGCACCTGCATCCAGCCTCCCAAGAGCAGCGGCCCGCCCAGTCACCCGGGACGGGCCGCGTGAACCAATAACCTTGCTACTTCTTTAGGAGCGCCTTGATCTCCGCCAGCTCAGCCTTGAGGGCATCCAAGTCCGAGCGCAGCTGATCGTTCTCGGCCTTTAGTTCCTGCACCGCCTTCACGGTGTAGGGAATGACCTGTTCGTAGCGCATACCCCAAAGGGCCTTGGTGTCATCTTCGGGACGATATACCGCGGTGGGAATGATGCCGCTGACTTCCTGGGCCACGAAGCCCGCCTCGTCGTCGCCCCCATCCTCCAGCACCAGGGCGCCGTTCACAAAGTGGCTCCTGTGCTTGAAGTAGGTCTTGGGTTGCAGACGCATCAGGGTGGCAAGGGCATTGGCAATGGCCTTCTGACCGCCCTTCACGCGCCCATCGGACGTGTTGATGGCACTGGTGCCGGAATAGATCGTCTTCCACCTGAATGTTGCGGAGCCAAAATCCGCCAGATTATCGTTGGATGGAATGACACTGGCCAGAGAGCTATTCGTATTGTTGTAGGTGCCAAATCGAATAAGCGTTACAGTGTCGCTCCCGAGGACAACAGCATTGTCCTCTTTTACAATGGAATTATATCCAATGGCCGTCTGATTTTGGGCATTGGGCATAATTGATTCTGCATAAGCGCCAATGAAGGTATTGTAGCTGCCCGTTGTATGACTTTGGCCGGTCAAATAGCCAATGCTGACATTGGAACCACCAGAGGTTACCACCGGAAGGGCATCGGCGCCGATCGCCACGTTCTGAGTCCCCGAGATCCATGTCGCGGTTCCTCCAGAATTCCCACCCAGCGACCTAGCTCCAAAGGCCGAGTTGTTTCCTGTGCTTGCAGAACCAGGTGCGAGTTGCTTCATTGCGGAATAACCAAACGCTGTATTCCCTGCGGGCGTATTACTCAACGTGGCTATTGAGTTGGTGCCGCCTTTGGTATTGAAGCTGCCATCGGAAGTAACAGAGCCACCAGCCGGGGCAGCGCTTGTCCAGGTCGTTCCATTGGAGGTCAAGACATTTCCGGAAGTGCTAGGGGCGACGACCTGCAAGGCACTTGTTCCATTGCCAAGCAGCACGTTGTTCGCGGTAAGCGTGGTTGCTCCCGTGCCACCGTTTGCGACGGGTAGCGTGCCACTCACCCGCGCCACCGGCACGGTGCCAGTAGTGATGGTGCCCAGGGTAGTGATGGAGGTCTGACCGACGTAGCCGGCATCGATATCCACCGAAGGGGTGGTGGTCCCGCTCACGGCGATCCGGTTGGTCGTGCCACTGACACTGGTGACCCCACCCGAGGCCGGTGTGGTCCAGGCGAGGGTGCCACTGCCATCCGAAGCCGTCAGCACCTGGTTGGCGGAGCCAACGGCACCCGGCAGCGTGAGGGTGTAGCTGGTCCCCACCGTGGCTGGCGCCTGCAGCTTGATGCTGTTGGTGCCCCCCGTGGCGGCGAGGTAGAGCCCGCTCCAGGCATTCGTGGTCGAGCCCAAGGTGGCGGCGTTGTTCTTGGCGGGAATCACGCTGGCCAGGCTGCTGGCCGTCGACGTCCCAAGCTGCACCTGTGTGATGCCATCTCCGCCCAGCACGGCCTGGTTGTCTACCAAGACCCTGGCGTTGTAGCCGACCGCGATGCGGTTGGTGGCGGTGACGGCCGCAGCATTGTCCACATTGGTCCCGGCGCCCAGGAGGACGTTCTGGGCGCTGGCGCCCCCCGCAAAGGAACCACTGCTGTTGCCCAGAGTGGTGTTGCTGCTTCCAGTGAAGGTGTTGGAGCTCAGCGTATTGGAGCCGATCCCGACGTTCGAGCTACCGGAAGCATAGATCATGGCCCAATTGCCGAGCGCGACATTGTTGCTGCCAGTGCCACCCCCTTGCGAGAAGGCGTTGTAACCGACGATCGTGTTGCTGCCGCCTGTGCCAAGACCGCCACCGGCATTGGCCCCCACCGCCGTGTTGTTGCCACCGGTAGCGCTGCGCAGGGCCGTGTCGCCCACGGCGACGTTCCACTGACCGCTCACGTTATTGTTCAAGGCGCGGTTGCCGACGGCGACGTTGCCCGTGCCCGAGGTGTTTGAGGCCATGGCCAGATAGCCGAAGGCGTTGTTGCCACGGTCATCGGAGGTATTTCCGCTTCCCGGGTTGGTGGCAGATAACGCGCCGGCCCCAAAAGCGGTGTTGAACCGGGAGGTGGTATTGAGCGTCAGGGCCTGGTAGCCGAAGGCGGTGTTGGACTGCCCCGTGCTGGCGACGGTCGCCGCCAGGGCGCTGGTGCCGCCTGCGGTGTTCCCGGTACCGAAGGAGCCGAGGCCCGTGGCCACCACATTGGTGAGCTGGGAGCCATCCACCACTGGCAGCTTCGAAGAGGCATTCAGCTGCACCAGGTTGTTGGCCCCGGTGCCTGCGTTGAGGATCGCGGCGGTGCCAAGCCCAAGGGCTGTCCGTGCGGCGGCAGCATCCGAGGCTCCCGTCCCGCCATTGGCCAGGGGCAGGATACCGGTGACTTCGCTGGTGAGGTTGACCGCCGCACCGTTGGTGGCGGAGGTCAGGCGCCCCTGGGCGTCCACCGTGACATTGGCGCGGGTGTAGCTGCCTGCGCTGACCGCGGTATTGGCCAGGCCGAGGGTGCCCGTGGTGGTGATGGGGCCTCCCGTCAGGCCCGTGCCCGCCGCCACGCTGCTCACGGTGCCCGTGGCCGCCGCGGTGGGCGCCCACTTGGCGCCGTCCCAGGCCAGCACCTTGCCGGTGCCGTTGCCGGTGAGGGTGACGTCACTGAGGTCCGCGCTGGACAGCGTCACCGTGCCCGTCTTCCCGGCCACGCTGGCCACGGCCTGGGTCTGGCTGATCTTCTGCCAGGCGGTGCCGTTGGAGATCATCCAGTCGCCCACGCCGAAGGCCAGGCCGCTGCCGGTCTCGGTGCCGGCGGCGCCGATGATGTAGTAGTTGCCGGAGCCTTCCACCGTCACGGTGGGGTTGCCCGAAAGGGTCTTATTGCCCTTGTAGGTGAGGCCGCTGATGGGCAGCAGGGCCGTGGGGATCTTGCCCGCCCCGTCCAGCACCGGCACGTTGCCGCTGCCCGTGCCCGTATCCGCCACGGCTGCGGTGCCGAGGCCCAGGTTGACCCGCGCCGTGGGGGCGTCGGAGGCGCTGGTGCCGCCGTTGGCCACGGCCACGATGCCCGTCACGTTGGCCGCGGTGCCGCTGACATTGCCCACCACGTTGCCCGTGAGGCTGCCGGTGACGTTGCCCGTGAGGTTGGCGGTGATGGTGCCCGCGGCGAAGTTGCCGGAGCCATCTCGGCTCACCACCGTGGAGGCCCCGGCGGCACTGGCCGCGGTCAGGGTGGCCGTGTTGCCAAGGCCGAGGCTGGTGCGCGCGCTGGCGGCATCCGTGCCGCCGGTGCCACCCGCCGTCAGCGGCAGGGTGCCCGTGACCTTGGCGCTGTTGAGGTCCACGGCCCCCGTGGCCAGGTGGTTCCCGGTGATGCCGCCGGTGGCGATGCTCACGTTGGGGGCGTTGTAGGCCAGTCCCCCGCCAAAGAGATAGGTCGAGCCCGCGAACTGCACCCACTGCGTGCTGGCTGAGAGGTAGACATAGCCGTTGGAGCGCGCCGTGGCGAACACCGAGGTGCTGTTGGCGGGTGCCGTATAGCCCCAGGCAGCCCCATCCCACTGGGCAATGGCGTTGACATGGGTGTCCCAGGGGCTGATGGCTGAGGGGCCCACGATGTAGCGGTCTCCCGTTGCGGGAGATAAGCCTGAGGGATCCGCCACGATGTCGATGACCGGGTCCTTCCAGGAGAGGCCGGCGGCGATGCTGTCCACGTAGGCCTTGTTGGCGGCATCCCCGGTCTGGGTGGGCGTCCCCAGCCCGGTGATGGCGGCTGCGGCGAAGCCGCCCGAACCATCCCGCTTCACCAGGGTCGAGGCCGTGCCAGAGCTCGTCGCCGCCCCCGTCAACGCCACGCTGGCGGCCACATTGGCTGCGCTGACGCCCCCCACGGAGGCCACCACGGTGGATCCCTGGGTGCCCGTCACGTCTCCCAGCAGGGAGCCCGTGAAGCCCGCCGCCGTCCCGGTCACATTGCCCACGACGTTGCCGGTCAGGGTGCCCGCGACATTGCCGGTCACGTTGCCGGTCACGCTGCCCGTGAGCGGGCCGGAGAAGGCCGGGGCCGTCACCGTGCCCGTGAAGGTCGGGCTGGCCAGAGGCGCCTTGGCGTCCAGGGCCGTCTGTGTGGCGGCGGACACCGGCTTGCTGGCGTCCGAGGTGTTGCTGACGTTGCCCAGCCCCAGGTTGCTGCGGGCGGTGCCCGCGCTGGCCAGGTCGCTCAGGTTGCTGGCGGCCTTGAGGCTGCCCGTGGTGCCGGAGCTGAAGGTCGCGAAGTCCGTGGCGGCCAGGTAGCCGTCCACGCTGCCGGTGGCCTTGGCCAGGCTCACGACCGGAGCCGTGGTGCCGGTCACGGTCACCGGGGCCGTGCCGGTCACCCCCGTCACACTGCCGCTGCCCACCGGGGCCCAGGCGGCACCGTCGTATTGGTAGAGGCCCGCCGGGGCATCGGTCTGGTAGACCAGCAGGCCCGTGGCGGGCGAGGCGATGGCGCCGCGCTGGACGGCAGTCATGCGTGGCGTGAGGAAGCCTTTGGTGGTGCTGGCCACCTCCAGGGCGGCGCTGGCGTTGGGGGCGGCGGGCGTGCCCGCCAGGGTGGAGCCAATCCCCACAGAGCCCGCGGTGTAGACGGCATTGCTGCCGTTCAGCGTGAAGGGGCTGGCCCCCGCCGCGCCCGTGGCGCCTGCGGCACCGGTTGCACCCGTGGCCCCAGCCAGACCCGTGGGGCCGATGGGACCCTGGGCACCCGCCGCTCCAATGGGACCCTGGGCACCCGTGGCGCCAGCGGCACCCGTCGCGCCCGGGGTCCCCGCCAGGCTCACGCCGGAGACAGGCCAGGCACCGGCGACCTTGGGGCCCCACAGGGTGTTGGTCGTGGTGTTCAGGTAGAAGTCGCCGTTGCTGCCCATGCCCACGGCGGGGATGGTGGTGCCGTTCAGCACGGTTCTGCCGTCGAGGCCAGCGGCGCCGGCGGCACCGGCGGCTCCCGCCGCGCCCGGCAGGCCAATGGGGCCCTGCGGGCCGGTGGCGCCCGTCGCCCCCGCCGGTCCCGTGTCGCCCTTGACGCCGACGACACTGCTGGGCACGAACTTGGTACCGTTGAAGGCGAGCACCTGGCCCGTGGTGGGCTTGGTGGTGGTCAGGTCGATGGACACACCCTGGATCTGGGTGATGAGGGTCTGGTTCTGCGTGCCGGTGACGTCGCCGCTGAAGGCGCCCACCAGCTCCCAGGCGGACCGCGCCTGGAAAGCCGGCACCAGGTCCACGTCCGGCAGCAGAGGCGTCCCGCCGATGAGCAGGTGCAGCTTCAGGCCCGCGAGGCCCAGCACCGAGGACGAGATGGGCGTCATCCCTGTGGAGCCCAGCACCACGGAGTAGAGACCGTCCGTGACCGTGACGGTGACGGTGCCGGAGTTCCAGACTTCGAGGCCCGTGCTGTCCAGCAGCGAGAACACGAAGCTGCGGGCGCCATTCGCGGCGACACCAGCCTCCTTGAGGCGGCCCTGGTAGGCCAGCTGCGGCAGAGGCGCGGCGGCGACGGCGGCGGCGGCCGCCGGCTCCTGGGCCGACAGGGGGCTGCCCAGGGCGATGAGGGTGGCCACGGTGGGGGTCAGGAAGGGATGGCGCATGGGGTCTCCAAAAGGGGCAAGCAGGCAGTTCGCGGAAGCAGAGGGGCTGGACCTACTGGCCCGAGGGGGTGTAGCCGTGGCGGACCTGCACCGTGGCGCTGGCATCCGCGGCGGTGCGTACCACCATGGGCTCGCCCACCACGGCGGCGTTCTGGACAGCCCCGCTGGCGGAGCCCTGCTGGCTGCCATTGGCGGACACCACGTCGGGCCTGGACACGGCGGGCGGGGGCGGGGGCAGCACCGTGGCCTGGGCGCTGGCGGTGTAGCGCACGTCCCCGTTCCACATGGCGACGATGCGGTAGCTGCCGGGCGCGCTGGCGGCCGTGAACAGGCCCCCGGGCGTGAAGGTGCCGCCCGTGGCGGGCACCACGGACCAGGTGGCGGTGCCACCCCAGGGGATGACGGCCGTGAACTGCAGGCTCTGGCCCACGCTCAGGGTGGCCTCGGCGGGGCTCACGGTCATGACCTGGTTGATGGTGGCCAAGCGGTCGCCGGTGGTGCGGTCGCCGCCGCCGCAGGCCAGCAGCAGCAGGGCAGAGGTCGGGAGCAGGGTTCGGAGGCGTGGGGTGCGCATGGGGATTCCCTAGAAGCGCCAGAGGAGACCGCAGCTCGCGGCGTTCGCGGGCTGGTTCTCCTGGCCGTAGCGGCTGAAGGTGGCCCGGACCTCGGCCTCGAGGTGGCGCGAGAGGCGGCAGGTGAGCACAGGACCCAGGCCCAGGCGCCACCAGTGGGCGGTGCCGCTGACGCTGACGGGGGCGGCGCCGGGCGTGGGGGTCACCCGATTGGTGCTGGCCACGGACCAGCGGAGCTCCTGGATGCCCACGCCCACGGCCCAGCGGTCATCCAGGCGGCGGAGGTAGTCGGCGCCCAGGGCCAGCGAGCGCACCCGGGTGTCCAGGGACTGGGGCGTCACCGGGCCCGAGGTGGTCTGGTTCCGGCCCGGGAAGGCGACGACATCCACCCGGGGCCGCAGCTCGTGGCCCGGTGCGAAGGCCCAGGTCCCATGCAGCCCCAGGGACAGCCCCGGTGACCCCGCCGTGAGCCGCAGGTCCGGGCTGGCCGGGAAGACCAGCGCCGCCTGCGCGCCGAACTGCCCCGCGCCGGGCAGGTCCACGGCCTGAAGTCCCGGCGCCGAAACCAGGCAAACAAGGCAAACCAGGGGCAGGCATCGCTTCAGTCCGGCCATCTCGTCCACCCTTTTCGCTGAACAGGGCGCCCAATGGCCCCACTGGTCGATTATTCGGTGGCGCCTGGAGGGTCTGAAGCTGGGCGTTCTATGAAAAGCGGACTGATTTCTATGACCTGTGGCCGTCAAGATCTTTTGCTCCTCCGCGAGTCCTAGACTCACGCCATGGAACCCAGCTTCGCCCGCCTGCGATTCGAATGGCTCGTTGACGCGGCCAAGGAGAGCTTCGCGTTCAGCCCCGGGGATGGGGACCTGGAGCACCAGTCCCTGCACCTCCCGCCGGAGCTCGGCGAGGGACACTTCGACAACTACAACCTCGCCCTGGGCATGAGCCTCTACCGGAGCACGCACCGGATGCTGCCCGCAGCCTCGGGCCACCTGGTGCCCATCGCCGAGATCGAGATCGACTATGGTGGCCCCGCCTTCGTGGCCCAGAGCCTGCGGGGGGGCCGCATCTGCCAGCAGGAACGGGCGCCCAAGACCGACCTCATCTTCGAGGAGGGGCGGGACTTCTTCCTCCACATCCAGAAACGGCAGGTGCTGCCCCTGGTCGATGGTTCCGCCGACTCCACCATGGTCGCCGTCCAGACCCGGTTCGCCACCCTGGAGCGCCTCCTCGGGGAACAGGAAGCGGGCGCCCTGCTCCAGGCCCTGGACCTGACCACCCTGCCTTCGGTGGCAGTCCGGACCATCCCCCGCCAGATCAGCGCCCCGCTGCACCAGGCCATGGCCCGGTCGCTCACAGGGGCGACGCAGAAGCTCTACGCCCAGGCCAAGGTGCTCGAATACTTGTCAGGCCTTTCGGAGCACCTGAGCCTGGAGGGCACCGTCGACCCCGCCGCCACCACGCTGAAGGAGTGCGTGGCGGCCTGCCGGGACCACCTCCTAGGCCTAGAGGGGAAGCTGCCCAGCCTTGTCTCCCTAGCGCAGACGTTCAACCTGCCCGCGAAGCGCCTCAATGCCGCCTTCAGCGAGACCTACGGTCAGACCATCTTCGCGTTCATCACGGCCCACCGGCTGGACCAGGCGAGGCACGCCCTCCTGGAGACCGACGTGCCCATGAAGGCACTTGCCCACAAGCTGGGCTACTCCCACGTGAACAACTTCATCACCGCCTTCCAGAAGCGCTTCGGCCAGTCCCCCGGCAGCCTGCGCACCCGGGAAGGCAAGCCCCTCAAGCCGCGGATCGCCTAGGCGCATCCGGTCGAACCACCGCAGAGAAAAGGAATTTCTAACCACAAAGAGCACAAAGGGCACAAAGGGAATCCCCTTGCGCGACCTGGGTTCCCTCGCGCACACTGGCAGCATCATGACTGTCTCCGTGAGTTCCGACCCGCGCCCTAGCCACCCCACCCCGATGGTTGGGTCAAAGGGCGTCTGAGCTGATTTTCTGAGTGTTCGCTCTGCCGCCCCCGACCCTACCGGATCGGGGGTTCCTGTTTCTGAGGTTCCCCATGTCTGACCAGCACCCCACTGCAGTGTCCTCGGGCCGGAAGACCCCGATCCAGACTCGGCCCGAGCTGAGCAGGGCCCGGCGCATCGTCATCAAGCTGGGCACCCAGGTGGTGGTGGACGCTGAGGGCCGTCCGGCCCTCGGCCGGCTCTACGGGCTCATGGAGGCCGTGGCCGCCATGGCGGCGCGCGGCTGCCAGCCGGTGCTGGTCTCCTCGGGCGCCGTGGGCCTCGGCGCCCGCCGCCTGGGCATCCACCCTCGGGAGCTGGCGGACAAGCAGGCCAGCGCCGCCGTGGGCCAGGGTGAGCTTATGTCGCTGTACCAGGACGGCCTCGGGCGCCTGGGCTTCCCCGCGGCGCAGGTGCTGCTCACGGAAGACGACTTCGCGGACCCCACCCGCCACGCCAACCTGAAGCGCACCCTGGAGACCCTGCTCTCCCTGGGCACCGTCCCCGTGCTGAACGAGAACGACACGGTCTCCACCCTGGAGCTGGAGCGCCCCGCCGAGGACCGCACCCCGATCTTCAGCGACAACGACCACCTCTCGGCCCTGGTGGCCGCCCACCTGGACGCGGACCTGCTGGTGCTGCTCTCGGACGTCACGGCCCTGCACACCCGCAACCCCGGCCTGGACCCCACGGCGGAGCCCATCCTGGATGTGCCCTACGCCAGCCAGCCGCCTGTGGAAGTGCAGGGCAGCAACGGCCGGGGCCGCGGCGGCATGGCCAGCAAGCTCACGGCGGCGCGGCTGGCTGCGGCCCAGGGCGTCCCGGTGGTGATGGCCTCGGGCCTGATGCCGCAGGTCCTCGAGCGCATCCTGGCGGGCGACCCCGTGGGCACCCTCTTCGCGCCGAACCCCGACCCCGCGGCGCCCAGCCACCCCATCCTGGCGGACAACCCCGTGCGGCCCCTGGCTCAGGCGGCCCGGGAGGCCTCCCGGCGGCTGGCAGTCACCGACGGGGCCACCCGGAACCACGCCCTCGCCGCACTGGCGGACGTCCTGCTGCGGAAGACCCACCGCATCCTGGCCGCCAACGAGCGGGACCTGGATGCGGCGGTGAGCCACATCAGCAACTCGGCCTACCAGCGGCTGCGCCTGGACGAGGCCAAGCTGCGCGAGATGGCCGCGGGCGTGCGCGCCGTGGCGGCCCTGCCGGATCCGCTCCACCACGTGCAACTGCGCCGGAGCCTGGACGAGGGCCTAGAGCTGACTCGCGTGAGCTGCCCCCTGGGCGTGCTGGGGGTGGTCTTCGAGTCCCGGCCCGACGCCCTGATCCAGATCAGCGCCCTCGCCCTGAAGAGCGGCAACGCCGTGCTGCTCAAGGGCGGCCACGAGGCGCTGCACTCCAACGCCGCCCTGCTCTCGGCGGTGCAGGAGGCCCTGCAGGCCGTGGGCCTGCCCGTGGCGGCGGTGCAGGGTCTGGAGGACCGCGCCTCGGTGGAGGCCCTGCTGAGCCTGCCGGAGCTGGTGGACCTGGTGATCCCCCGGGGCTCCAACGCCCTGGTGAAGCGCATCCAGTCCGCCACGCGAATCCCCGTTTTGGGCCATGCCGAGGGCATCTGCCACATGTACCTGGACGCCACCGCCGACCCGACGATGGCGGTGGCCCTGGTGCGGGACGCCAAGCTGCAGTATCCCTCCGCCTGCAACGCGGTGGAGACCGTCCTGGTGCACGCCGCCGCGGCGCCGCGCCTGCTGCCCCTGCTCGCCGCGGACCTGCGCAGCCACCAGGTGGAGCTGCGGGGCTGCGCCCAGTGCCAGGCGCTGGTGCCAGACCTGGCCGCCGCCACGGCCGAGGACTGGGACACGGAATACGGCGAGCCGATCCTGGCCATCAAGGTGGTCCGGGACCTGGACGAGGCCCTCGCGCACATCCGCCACCACGGCAGCGGTCACACCGAGGCCATCGTCACCGAGGACCCCGCCGCCGCGGCCCGGTTCCTGGCCGAGGTGGACGCCGCCGGGGTCTACCACAACGCCTCGACCCGCTTCGCGGACGGCTTCCGCTACGGCTTTGGCGCCGAGGTGGGCATCAGCACCGGCCGGATCCACGCCCGGGGTCCCGTGGGGCTGGAGGGGCTGCTGAGCCACCGCTACCTGCTGCGGGGCCAGGGCCAGCGCGTCGCGGACTACGCGGGACCCTCCGCCCGGCCCTTTCTCCACCGGGATCTGCCCATTGAGTCATAAATCAAATTAATCAAAGCATAAATCCAGATAACTTGAGCTGGGGGTCTGAACTGTTAACCTTATAGAGATACTTGTCGCCCAACGACTGTCGGGGCGGCATTTTCTTACTGGGAGGTACCGTGTCCACCCTTCTCTCCCCTGAGACTCCGGCCTATGCCGTTCCCGAGGCCAACCTCGTCCCGGTGAGCAACCACCTGGGCAGCATGCTGGCCATCCCACCCTCCCGCATGTTCCTCATCAACAAATCGCTCAAGGTCTTCCAGGAGAAGCAGCCCGGCGTGCCGGTCTTCGACGCCAGCCAGGGCGACGGCGGGGCCTCCCTGCCCGGCGTGCCCGAGGCCCTGCTCGACCGCGCCTTCGAGCTGCAGAAGCAGCACGGCACCGCCTACGACATGCCCTTCGGCACCGACGCCTACCGGAAGGCCGTGGCCGAGCAGTACTGGAAGCTGGCCCCGGAGACGGGCTGGGGACCGGCCAACGTCATCGGCACCCAGGGCGGCCGCGACGGCCTCGTGAAGGCCTACCAGGCCATGCTGGCCCTGGGCCACGGCCGCCAGGGCGATGTCATCGTCGTCAGCCGCGTGCCCTGGATCAGCTACAACTGGGGTCCCTATGGCATCGGCGCCAACGTCATGTGGGCTCCAGGCCGCCCCGAGGAGGCTTGGTCCTACTCGGAAGAGGGCATCCAGGCCTGCGTGGATGAAGCCGCGAAGCAGGGCCGCAAGGTGGCGGGCCTCGTCATCACCAGCCCCGACAACCCCACGGGCCAGACCCTCACGCTGGAGCGCCAGATCGCCCTGGGCCGGGCGGCCCTGGAAGCGGGCGTGGCCTTCGTCCTCTACGACTGGATGTATCACGCGGTCACCGACGGCGGGATGACCGATGTGAACGCGCTGCTGCTCGCCTTCGAGCCCGCGCTCCGCAACCGCATCATGGTGCTGGACGGCATCACCAAGTGCCTGGGCGGCTCCAACATCCGCAACTGCCACCTGCTGGCCCCCGAGGCCGTGGTGAAGATGATCGTGGCCCAGGCCTCGCACACGGTGATCCCGTCCTTCTTCAGCCTGGCCGTGGCCATGGCCGCCTATGAGAAGGGCCTGCTCAACGCCGCCGCGCCCATCATCGAGCCCACCCGCGCCAGCCGCGCCTGGCTGAAGGCCTACCTCAAGGAGCAGGGCCTCACCCACATCATCGGGCAGGGCTACTACGCCTTCATCAAGGTCGCCGACTCCCTGGCGGCCAAGGGCTGGGCCGACTCCGAGCCCATGGGCCAGTACCTGGCCGAGAACCACGGCGTGGCCATCGTGCCCGGCGCCTTCTTCAGCCCCTATGGTGGCGAGTGGGTCCGGTTCTCCTACGCCACCCCCCGCGAGCGCACCCAGGGCGCCGCCGAACGCCTCGTCGCCGCGCTGAATGACTTGAAGAAGTGATTCACCACCAAGGCACCAAGGTTCTTTACGCCTCGCGAATCGGCTTCGCCGATTCGCGAGACGAACAGACTATTGGTGGATCTCAGTACTAACTGTCCGGAGTCCCCGTGTTTGACCTGAATGCCTTCGTCGAGAAGTTCCAGCTGGCCCGGCGCACGGCGCTGGAGACGCGGCCCGGCGGTGGGCTCTGCGGGCTCGAGCTGGAATGGAACCTGGTGGACCCGCAGTTCCGTCCCCTGCTCACGGTGGGCACCGGCCCCGATCACATGTCCTTCGTGGACCACCTGCGCACCAAGGTGCTCTCGCCCTGGACCGAGGAATACCACCAGCTCGAGGTCTTCCACTGGATGATCGAGTGGGTCACCCGGCCCTATCACACCCCCAAGGGCGCCGTGTATGAAGGGCGCATGCTGGAAGCGGCCCTCATCAACGCGCTGGCCAAGACCAGCCGCGCCTTCGGTGAGCCGATCCACTACTGGCACGGCAACCTGCTCGTGCTGCCCAAGATCGGCCCCGACTGCGTGCCCGAGTCCTGGCACCTGGCCAAGCGCCGCTACCTCCAGCGCTGCGTGGAGCTCTACGGCACCGAGCTGGCCACGGCGGGCACCCACTCCAACCTCAGCCTGCCTGAGCCCATGCTGGCCTGGGACTTCATGCACCTGCCGGCCTCAGAGCGCGGCGAGATCCACCTGGACGACTACAAGAACCAGGTCTACATCACTGGCACCCGGCTCATGCGGGCTTTCGCGGCCCTGTTCATCTCGGCCAGCGCCAGCACGCCCCTGCAGGCTTCGGAGGAGAACGGCGAGCCCGTGGTGCGGCTCACGCCCTTCGAGTCCGTGCGCAACCTGACCTTCCCCAACCCGCCCTCCCTGGACGTGCCGGACCTGAACCGCAGCCACCCGGACTACCTGCGCCTGTCCTACGACCTGGTGCGCCGGGGCGTGCGCTTCGGCAACAACAACTGGATCCCCGTCCGCGCCCGCTCCCAGGCGGAGCCGGTAGAGCGCCTCATCCAGGTCACCAGCGACCAGCTGCACGACATCTACGCCCGGGGCCTCTTCGCCGCCGGCGAGACGCGGAACGTCGAGGACATGGCGGCCCAGATCGAGCGCCAGAACCTCTTCGCCCGCATCGACCTGCCCATGGCCCGCGTGGAAGTCCGCACGGATGATCCCTGCCATGACCTGGCGCTCGACGTCGCCAACCTCACCCTGAAGCACCTGCTGCTGCTCCGCTTCTACGCCGACTCCGACTTCGCCCGGAGCTTCCGCTACGACGCCGAGGACATCAAGCGGGCCCGCCGCAACGAAGAGCTGGCCGCCCGGGAAGGCCTGCGCGCCACCATCGAGAACCCCCTCACCGCCAAGCCCATCACCATGCGCGCCTTCCTGGCCTGGACGCTGAACGAGATGCGCCCCCTGGCCGAGGCCCTGGGCATGTGGGAGGACCTGCAGCCCCTCCGCGACATGGCCGACGGCGCCCCCAGCACCGCCGAGCGCATCCGCCAGCACCTCAAGAGCAAGCTGGGCACCTCCGAGATCGTGCCCCCGGACATGCTGGTGGCCCTGGCCGAGGCCCGCAAGGATCAGGTGCGCAACGAGGTCCAGACCGTCACGGCCCACCTCTCCGACCTCGGCAAGGAAGAAGGCAAGCTCCGGGACTTTCTGGAGCACGCCCGCGAGGAAGTGCACACGGATCCCCAGGCGCCCATCCGCTTCCGCCCCAAGCCCGAGGCCCTGGTGGACGCGGCCTATCCGGACAAGACCAGCGAAGTGCTGGCCATGTCCCAGCGCCTGGTCCGCATTCCCAGCGTCACCGCCTGCCCCGAGGAGCGCCTCCCCGAGATCCACCGCGCAGCGACCCTCATCTACGACTACCTGCGCAACCACGGCGTGCCCGTGGTGAGCTTCGACCAGGGTCCCTTCCCTTCCCTGCTGGCCCACTTCCCTGGTGGCGAGAAGGCCCCGGCCATGCTCTGCGGGCACTTCGATGTGGTGGCGCCGGAGCCCGACGACAGCCAGTTCGACCCCCGCATCGAGGGCGACTACCTCTGGGGCCGCGGCGCCGCGGACATGAAGACCGTGGTCTCCACCTACCTCGTCTGGATGAAGGACACCCTCAAGAAGGGCGCGCCCTACCCCCCCGTGAACCTGCTGCTGGTGGGCAACGAGGAGAACGGCGAGCTCGATCCCATGGGCACGCCGCACGTGCTGAAGCAGCTCAAGGAGCAGTGGGACTACGAGCCCAGCTTCTTCGTGGCCGGCGAGCGCACGGGCGAGAAGGGCACCGAGCTCTGGGGCGAGGTCTGCACCCAGAACCGCGGCGTCCTGCGCTTTGAGCTCATCGCCCACGGCACCCGCGGCCACAGCGGGCTGGCTGGCGGCACCGACCTGACCGAGCGCGTGCTCAGCGCCCGCGAGGCCCTGCGCGAGCTGTTCGCCAAGCACCTCACCCTCAAGTCCGCGGATGGCTGGCAGTCCCTGGCCCGCTTCGCCTACGTCCAGGTGGGCACCCCCGGCATCTTCAACATCACCGCGGACCGCGGTGCCATCGGCGTGGAGATCCGGCCCATCCCCCAGGATGATGTTTCCAGGATGCGCGCCGACATCGAGGCCCTGGCCGCCGAGCGTGGGCTGGAGTTCATTCCCTCCGCCTGGGAAGCCGGCGTGGCCTGCGATCCCGAGAACCCCTGCCTCAAGGCCCTGCTGGCCGGCATCGAGGCCGCGGGCGGTGACGTCCGCATCGGCCGCAAGGGCGCCGGCACCTCCGCCCGCTTCGCCCCCGGCGGCCAGGGCGTGGTCTGGGGCCAGACCGGCATCGGCCCCCACGCCGCCAGCGAGCGCCACTACATCCCCAGCATCGACCCCTACTACCGCGCCCTGGATGCCTTCGCAGCCGAGCTTAAGAAGAACTGAACAAGGACGGATTCACCACGAAGACAGGAAGACCACGAAGGAAGACAAGTGACCATGTCTTCTTCTTCGTGGTCTTTCCGTCTTCGTGGTTATAGCCCTTTCACTTAAAGGCCCTCAGAAGTCCTGGTTCTCGGTGAGGCGGGTACCGTCCTTGGCGAAGGCTTCGAGGTAGTGGGCGATGCGGCCTTCGGCGGTCTTGAGGTCGTCGAGGCTGAGGTTGAGGTTCAGCAGATCCACGTACCAGGGAGCCTTGAGGGGGCTCTGGACGTAGGTCTGCACGATGGCCCGGGCGATGGGCAGGGTGGTGTCCTTGGAGTCATCGTGGACATCGCGGTTGCTGGCCTGGCGGAGCTTGGCGTATTCCTCCTTCAGCAGGCGGGCAAAGAGGGCCTGGGTGAAGGGCTCCCCCTCGACGCAGCCGGTCTCGGCATCGCCCTCGGTGAGCAGGGCGCCCTTGTGGATCCACTCCCAGAGGATGGACAGGCGGATCTCGCCCGTGGCCATATCCTCCATGAGGTAGAGGACGTCGTCATTGCCGAAGAAGTCCGCGGGCTTCAGGGCGGCGGCCTGGAAGCCCCGCAGGAAGGCGTTGCCATACTGCAGGGCCACGGAGAGCAGGTCCCGGGCGCCGGCGATGGTGCGGGGGGCGGGCTCGAGCAGCATCAGCCCGGCGGCATCCGCGGGCCCGTAGGTCAGGGCCGGGAAGGCGCGGCCCAGCTGGTTGGCCTGGCCCACCTTCTCCCAGACCGGCCGGACGATGTGGACCATCTTCCAGTGGGCTACCCACTTGCCGGAGGCGCCCTCGCGCTGCTCGCGCTCGGCCCCGGCCACGGCCCGCTTCATGCTCGCGGCCACGCCCTCGGCCGAGCCCACGGGGATGTTGGGCTCCATACCGCCCTGCCAGAGGGTGCAGCGGCCGTTGCGGTCCGGCGTGTTCATGGCCCGGCGCACGCGGTCCTCGTAGTTGCGCATGTAGCCGTAGGTCATGGTGATGGCCTGGATGTTGGGGTTGACGAACTCCTGGTCCCAAGCCAGCGCGTCCGAGACGCTGTTGATGTAGTCCCAGCGGCCCGTATTGAAGCCCACGAAGTGCGGGGAGAGGGCGGCGCGGATCTCCATGAGCTGGAAACACTGCTCCAGCTGCTCCACCAGCACGTAGCACTTGATGGTGCCCACGGGCAGGCCCAGGTGACCCTCCAGGGCCAGGATGAAGTCGTTCCAGAGGGCTGCGTCCTCGGCGGTCTGGGTCTTCGGCAGGTAGATGACGATGCTGCGGCCCGCGGCCAGGAGGCGCTCGTGGTTGTTCACGACGTAGAGCACCAGATCCGAGATGGAGGCTGAGAAGCCGCGGCCATCCTGGCGGATGTGCCGGTCATCCAGGTGCAGGCCCCGGCAGCGGAAGATGACGGTGGTGAAGTCCAGCTGCTGGCGCCAGTCGGCGATGATGGGGTGGCCCAGGAAGCCCTGGGCCCAGGTGTTCATCTCCCCGGCCACCTCCTCGGCGACCTCCAGGAAGAGCGGGTCCCGGTCGATGGCCAGCTTGAGGTTGCGGTGGTTGTCCAGGGACATGGTGTCCACCTGGCCCAGGGCGTCCTCGCCGTCGAACATCCAGCCGTCGGCGCCGGAGAGCAGCGCGTAGGCCACGTTGCGGATGCCCGAGCGCACATCAGAGCGAGGCTTGGTGGCGGGGCCCGTGCCCTGGATCCACTGGCGCTGGAGGTCTGGCGGGATGATGGCGCCGTCGAAGTTGCCGGACCGGGCATCGGCCACCTTGATCTGGGTGCCCGGGATCAGGGCCTCGGGATCCAGGAAGGCGATCCGTTCGCCTCGCTCCGCGCGCCGCTTGCGCAGGGCGGTGCGGGCCGCCATCCGCTCGTGGCGGCGGTGGTTGAGGGGCGCCAGCACTTCCAGGGCCGCCAGGGCCGCCGGGGTATAGACATCGGGATAGGACGTCAGGACCGCATCGCGGAATTCCAGGGTGGAAGTCATATCTAGCTCCTAAAAAGAGAAGCACCCTCTGATTAGGTGCTTCTCTGGTTTTCGTGTGCCATAAGGGGGGGAAAAAGACCTGATTCCTTCAAGCCGCCTGGGTGGTCAGCTCACGGCTGGCGCGGTGGGCAGGATCCAGGGGATGACAAAGGCTTGCAAGAGGACAATGACTATCACCATACCCAACAGGATCATCGAATACTTGAGCGTCTTCCGGAAGATATCGGTTTCCTTGCCCACCAGACCCACGGCCGCGCAGGCCACGGCGATGGACTGCGGGGAGATGAGCTTGCCCATGACGCCGCCGAAGAGGTTCGCGGAGGTGGTGAGCACGGGGTTCAGGCCCAGCTGGATGGCGGTGACCTGCTGGAGCTTGCCGAAGAGGGCCGCCGACGAGGTCACCGAGCCCGTGAGGAACACACCAATGAGGCCGATGATCGGGCTGAAGATGGGGAAGGCCATGCCCGTGAGCACCGCCATGGCCAGGCCCAGGGTGAAGGACATGCCCGAGTAGTTGGCCAGGAAGCCGAGGCCGATGACCGAGGCCAGGGTGATGAGGGCGAAGCGCAGCTGCATGAAGGTCTTGGCGAACACCCGGGCACCGATGGCGGGGGAGATCTTCAGCACGACCATGGAGAGCAGGGCGGAGAGGAACATCGCCGTGCCGGGGGCCGTGAGGTACTGCCACTTGTAGCTGGCGGCGTAGGCGGCGGGTTTGGCGACGATGGGCGCGGCCTTGAAGACGATGCCGTCCAGCCCGGGCCACTTGGGCACGGCCAGGAACCAGTGGTGAGTCTTCTCGGCATAGGCCTTGAAGGCGGGGGTGCCCCAGATGCCCATGACGACCATGAGAATGAGGAAGGGCGACCAGGCCTTGAAGACCTGACCCGCGGTGTGGGCGGTGGCGTTGGCGGTCGCGTCAGCCGCATCGTTCTCGAAGGTCCAGATGGTCTTCGGCTGCCAGATCTTGATGAAGCCCACGAGGCAGACGAGCGACACCACCGAGGCGGTGATGGCCGGCAGCTCGGGCCCGAACCAGGTGGAGAGCACCAGGGAGGCCGCGGCGTAGCTGACACCCGCTACCAGGGCCGCGGGCAGCACTTCCTTGGCCTTCTGGAAGCCCACCATGACCACCACCATGAAGAAGGGGATGATCAGGGCCATGATGGCCATGTCGATGCCCACGGCGCGGGCCATGGTGGTGGCGGGAATCCCGGTCACGGTCGACATCATGATCGTGGGCACACCCACGGGGCCGAAGGGCACGGGGGGCGTATTGGCCACGAGGCAGATGACCGCGGCAGTCAGTGGCGGGAAGCCCAGACCGATGAGCATGGCCGCGGCCACGGCCACGGGCGCACCCTGACCGGCCACGCCCTCCATGAAGGCAGAGAACGAGAAAGCAATCAGCAGGGCCTGGATGCGGCGATCCGGGGACAGGGACGAGATGGAGCTCTTGATGACCTCGAACTGGCCCGACTCGACCGTGAGGTTGAACAGGAACACCGCCGTGAGGATGATCCAGCCGATGGGGAACAGGCCCGTCAGCATGCCCAGGGCCGAGGCCGAGAGCGCTGCGGTGATGGGCATGCGGTAGACCAGCACGCTGATGACGATGGTGAGGGCCAGCGTGAGCAGGCCTGCCACATGGCCCTTCATCCGCTTCACCGCCAGGGCCCAGAACAGGAAGAAGATGGGGATGGCCACCACGAGGGCCGTCAGCAGCAGGCTCCCGTTCAACGCGGCATAGTTCTGATTCCAGGGCATGGGATGACCTTTCAACGGAACAGTGGAGGGGGGGGGCATCGGACAAAGTCGATGCGTGAGTCCTGAAATTCCAATCTTCCTTCGACCCTGATTCTTGACCAGATGGTAATTTCTGATGCTTAGCATCGGGTTTTCCGATGCAGGCCCCTTGCCGGGAGCGGTGAACCGGTAGACTACGAGCCATGGATGTCCGCACCCTCTCCACCTTCTGCGCCGCCGCCCGGACGCTGAACTTCACCCACGCCGCCGCCGGTCTGGGCTATGCCCAGTCCAGCGTCACGGCCCAGATCAAGAGCCTGGAGGAGGACCTGGGAACGGACCTGTTCAACCGGGTGGGCAACCGCCTGGAGCTGACAGAGCCCGGGGCGCGGTTCCTGGTGTATGCGGAGCGCATCCTCTCCCTGACTCACGAGGCCAAGGCCTCGGTCCTGGAGGAGGAAGGTGTGGGCACCCTCCGCTTCACGGGACCCGAGTCCGTCTGCACCTACCTCCTGCCCCCTCTCCTCCGAACCTTCCGGGCGAAGTTCCCCCGGGTGCGGCTGCAGTTCCAGCCGGGCTTCGTGCGGGACTTCAAGCGCCAGGTGCTGGAGGGCGCCGTGGACTTCGCCTTCATCCTGGAGGAGCCCTTCCCCTCCAAGACGCTGGCCGTGGAGCGGCTCCGGGACGAGGAGATCCTCATCCTCGCCGCCCCCTCCCACCGGTTGGCCTTCGCCCCCAATGTCTCCGCCCAGGACCTCATGGGTGAGGAGGTCCTGCTCAAGGCCCTGGGCTGCAGCTACCGCAACCAGTTCGAGCGGCAGCTCATCACCGCGGGGGCCCACCCCGGGGACTTCACCGAGTTCCAGGGCGTGGAGACCATCAAGCGCTGCGTGATGGAGGGCCTGGGCGTCGCGCCCCTGCCACGCATGGCCGTGGAAGCCGAGCTCCGGGCCGGCACCCTGGTGGCCCTGCACTGGGATGGCCCAGCGATCCTGATCTCCTCCCACCTGGTGTGGAACCCCGCCCGGCACCTCAGCGCCGCCGAGAAGGCCTTCTTCCAGCACGTACGCGAGCAGCTGAAGGCCGTGCCTGTGGCTTAGGCGAAATAAAAAAAATTAGCCACCGATGAGCACCGATAAAAGCCTATAAAGAAAATACTTAGGTTATCTATTTGCTTCGAGTCCAAGGGCCTTTGACGGGGATCAAAGGGATGGACGGGGATAAAGCGGCTGGGGGTCCATGGGCAGCGACGCATGGGCTCCTTCCCGGTGTGCCATGCAGAGGATGGGTCGGCGCCCCTCTGCGTTCTCTGCGGTTAAATCGTTTCCTGGTTATCGGCCAGACTCCACTAAAAAGACGCTCTGCGGGCGCAAGTAGCACACGAATGCCCCTTGACTCACCGCGGGCATCCCCAAGGGGGCGGTCGCACGCGACCGGGGGCCCCAGGTCCGGATGCCCTGTCGGCGCGATGACTGCGCCTTCGTGGTCCTTCGGGGTAGTTCTTCGTGTCCTTGGTAGAGATCTTTGAAGGTCAAATTTGGCGGAGCAAGGCCGATAACCAGGACGTGTTTTTCATCATGCTTTTATCGGTGTTCATCGGTGTTCATCGGTGGCTGATTTGCTTTTAGCTTTTAGCAGTGTTTAACAGCCTTCACCGGTGGCTGCTTTGCCTTTTGCTGTTACCGAAGCGCCCGCCCCACCTGCAGCAGGCGACAGACCCGGGCGGCAGCGGCTTCCAGCAGGGCGGCCCCCTGGGCCATGCAGTCCTCCAGCGCCATGGGCTGGGGCACGATGCTGGCAAGGCCGTCGATGCCATGGGCCAGCACGTCGTCGGCCCCCTCGCCCAGGCCGCCCGAAAGGCAGAGCACCGGGACGCCGTGCCGCTTGGCCACGGCGGCCACGCCCACGGGCGCCTTGCCCATGGCGGTCTGGAAGTCCGTGCGACCTTCGCCGGTGATGACCAGATCAGCATCCTTCACCAGGGCGTCGAAGCCCGTGGTCTCCAGCACGATGGCCACGCCGGGCCGGAGGCTGGCGGGGGTGAAGAACAGCAGGCCCGCGCCTAGGCCGCCGGCGGCGCCAGCGCCTGACTGGGTCGCCATGTCCCGGCCCGTGGCCTCGGCAGCCACGCGGGCAAAGACACCCAGGGCGGCATCGAGTTCGGCCACGATCTCGGGCGTGGCCCCCTTCTGCGGGCCATAGACCGCCGAGGCACCCCGGGGACCGCAGAGAGGATTGTCCACATCGCAGGCCACCAGGAGACTGGCCTCGGCCACGCGGGGATCCAGCCCGGAGAGGTCGATCTTCGCCAGCCGAGCCAGGGCGCCGCCACCTTCCGGCAGGTCCACGCCCGCAGCGTCGAGGAAGCGGATGCCCAGGGCGCGCGCCATGCCCGTGCCGCCATCGTTGGTGGCGCTGCCGCCGATGCCAATGACCAGCTTGCGCAGGCCCGCGTCGAGGGCGGCCTGCATCAGCTGGCCCGTGCCGTAGGTGCTGGTGAGGCGGGGATCGCGCTGGTCCTTCGGCACCAGGGGCAGGCCCGAGGCCGAGGCCATTTCAATGAAAGCCGTGGCCCCGTCGCCGGAGACGCCCCAGTGGGCGCGCACGGGGCTGCCCAGGGGACCACGCACCTCCGTGTGCCGCAGCTGCCCACCGGTGGCCGCCACCAGGGCCTCCACGGTGCCCTCGCCGCCATCGGCGATGGGCACCTTGAAGACCTCGGCAGTCGGAAACACGGCGTGGATGCCACGCTCCATGGCCTCGGCCACACCCAGGGCCGACACGCTGCCCTTGAAGGAATCCGGAGCAACGATGATGCGCATGGTATCCACCTCTCTCGGCACGTCAGGCTGACGGGATCAGGGTACGAGCCCGGGGAACAGGAAGGCAAAGCCCCAGGTCATGAGGGCCAGCAGGATCACGTAGGGGATCGTGTACTTGATCGTCTGCCGCATGATGAGGCCTTCCTTGCCGGCCAGGCCCACGGCGGCGGCGGCGATGACGATGCTCTGGGGAGAGATCATCTTGCCCGCGGAAGCGCCGGCGCTGCCGGCCGAGGTCATGAGGATGTCCGACAGGCCCATGCCCTGGGCGGTGAGCTTCTGCAGGTTCCCGAAGAGGGCATTCGCCGAGGTGTTGCTGCCCGTGAGGAACACGCCGATGGTGCCGAAGAGGGGGCTCAGCAGCGGGTAGACGTGCTGGCTGACCAGGGCCACGATGCCGTTGGCCATGGTGGCCACCATGGAGATCTGCTTGTTGGCCAGGTCGCCGGCGAAGGCCAGCTTGGTCTTGGGATCGATGATGGGCAGGGCCAGGTTCATGACCGAGGCGATGGAGAGGATGCAGGCCACGGCGATGAAGGAGGGGATCATCTGCTTGAAGGTCTTGCCGACCTGCTCGCCCATCACGGAATACTTGATGCCCATGAAGGGGAAGGCGATGGCGCCGGCGATGAGCATGATGGTGCCGGGGGTCTGGAGCCAAGTGAACGCATAGAACTTGGCAGGATTCGGGTCGGCGATCTGCACCTTGAACACAGCCCAGTTCCAGCCCGCCGTGGCACCGGAGAACAGGGGCTTGGTCTTGGGCAGGTTCACCGCGATGACAAGAACAGCCAGGAGCAGGTAAGGCAGCCAGGAGAGGAACAGCTCCTTGAGGTTGAACGCCTTGGGGGTGTTGTCAGCCGGGGCGTCGCCCTCGAAGAGCCAGGGCTGGGCGTGCTTCTGGAACTTCAGGTAGATGGCCGTGGCGATGAGGCAGGCGAGTCCCGCCAGCACGGAGGTGAGGTCTGCGCCGATGAAGTTGGACACCAGGAACTGGGTGATGGAGAAGCTGAGGCCGGCCACCAGGATGGTCCCGATGGCGCCCTTGAGGCCCTTGCTCTTGGACATGGCATAGACCGTGGCGAAGGCCATGATCAGCGCCAGCGGCGCCATGAAGCGGCCGGTCATCTGGGAGAGCTTCATGATGTCCAGGCCCGTGGTCTTGGCCAGGGTCACCGTGGGAATGGCCAGGGAGCCGAAGGGCACGGGGCCCGTGTTGGCCACCAGGCAGACCAGGGCTGCCATCATCGGGTTGTAGCCCAGGCCGATGAGGATGCTGGCGGGGATGGCCACCGGCGCGCCGAAGCCACAGATGCCCTCCAGGAAGGCGCCGAAGCCGAAGGCGATGAGCAGGGCCTGCGCGCGGCGGTCAACGGTGAGGCTGGCCATGGCGCCCTGCATCTTGTCCATCCAGCCCGTGACCTTGAGGACGTTGTAGACCACCAGGGCGCCGAAGGGGATGTACATGATCGGGAAGAGCCCCGTGAGGCCGCCCTGGAGGGCTGCCAGCAGCGTCACCTTCGTCGGGAAGTGGAAGACGAAGATGGCCGTGAGCACGGTCACCAGCCAGGCCACGGGGGCGACTTTGGCGGCCGGCTTCATCAGGATCGGGATTCCGATCAGGAGGACGATCAGGGGGAGCGTGGCCGCGAGGGCACTGTAGTGCATTGTTTACCTCCAGGTGAACGAAACAGACGTTAGCAGGGAGGGGGTTCATGCACCGCAGTAAAATGCATCAAAAAACGAGGTTTCTTACAATGACTTAGACGACCCATGCACCATCTATAAACAGATGGGATATTCCCGGCGCAATTATCAGGTCTATTTGGTCTTGACGGGATCCGCCGGGCGCTTGGGCAGCTGCATGGGCGTCTCGGCCAGGCGCTTCAGGACCTCCTGGACCCCCCGCTCGAGTTGCAGATCCCGGCCCGCGAGCAGGGAGATCGGGTCATCCTCCACCTCGATGTCGGGGGTCACGCCCTTGCCTTCGATGATCCACTCGCCTGTGGGGGAGTTGGTGCCGGACTGGGGTACGAAGACACTGCCGCCGTCGATGAGCGGCGAGTTGCCGCCGCCCACGACGCCGCCCCAGGTGCGCTTGCCGATGAGGGGGCCGAGGCCCGCCGAGCGGAAGTGGTAGGGGAAGATGTCGCCGTCGCTGGCGCTGGTCTCGCTGGTGAGCGCCACCATGTACCCATGGAAGACCGTGGAGGGGTAGGTGGTGGGCTGGTCGCCCACGTGTCCGAAGCGGGTGCCCAGCAGCTTCTTGCCGAGGCGCTCCAGGATCATCTGGCTGATGTTCCCGCCGCCGTTGGCGCGGACGTCCACCACCAGACCTTCCTTGCGGATCTGCGGGTAGTACCACTTGATGAACTCGTAGAGACCGGGAGCCCCCATGTCGGGGATGTGCAGGTAGCCCACCTTGCCGCCGCTGAGGCGGTCCACGGTCTCCTTGGAGCGCAGCACGAAGTCCAGGTAGCGCAGGCTCGCGTCGCTGTCGATGGGCCGGTAGGTGGCCTGCCGGGCGCCTTCGGCGACGGGCTTGTCATTGAGGGTGAGGGTCACGGCGAAGGTCTTGTTGCGGAGCAGCTGGTAGGGGTTGTCCTGGGCCTTCAGCTCCACGCCGTCGATGGCGAGGATGAAGTCCCCTTCCCGGGCATCCACGCCCACCTCGGTCAGGGGGCTCCGGTACTTGGGTTCCTCGTTGTGGCCCCGGTAGATCTTCGCGAGGCGGTAGCGGCCCGACGTGGCATCCAGCTCGATGCGGGCGCCGGGCAGGCCCACCTTGGCGCGCTCCGGCAGGTAGGCGTCGCCGCCTTCGGTGTAGGTGTGGCCGATGTTGAGCTCGGAGATGAGCTCCGTGAGGACGTAGGTCAGGTCCGAGCGGTGGGTCACATACTGCAGCCAGGGGCGGTACTGCTCGCGCAGGGCCTTCCAGTCATAGCCGTGCATGTTCTTCACGTAGAAGAAGTCCCGGAACCGACGCCAGGCCTCGTCGTAGACCTCGCGCCACTCCTCGGCGGGGATGCGGTCCACGTAGAGGTCCTTGGTGGAGACCGGCTTCTTGTCGCCGCCCTTGGGCTTGGCGTCCACCAACTGATAGCCACTGGCGGGGCCTTGTCCAGCCCGGGCCAGGATCTTTGTGCCGTCTTGGCTGAGGGTCCAGCCCTGCACCTCAGTGAGCAGCTCACTCTCCTGGCGCTTCTTGAGGTCGAAGATCCAGAGGCTGCTGCCGCCGCCCCGGCGACCGGTGGCTTCGCCGTTCACGTTGGGGGCAGCCTTCGTGTAGAGCAGGAAGCCCCGGATGGCCTCGAGGGCGCTGAGGTTGTCCGCGGGCACGGGCACGCGGGTGCCGCGCTGCTCGAAGCCCTCGAAGTCGATGCGGACCGCGACCGGCGCCCGGGGGGCCTCGGCCTTCTTCTCGCCCTCTTCCCGCTTCTCGGCGCTGGCGCCGACTTCATCGCTCTCCTGCGGGAAGGGATGCGGCACGTCCCGGCGCAGGGCGTAGGCCACGATGTCCTGGTTGCGGTTGCCCGCGTAGTCGAACTCCAGGTTGCTCATCTGCGGCGCGTAGTCCCGGCGGCTGAGGGCGTAGAGGTACTTGCCCTCGGGATCCCAGGCGGGATCCATCACCGGGAACAGCTCCCCTGTCAGGCGGTGCAGCTGCTGGTCCGCCAGGCCCCAGACGTGGAGGCTGCGGACACCGTTGGGATTGCTGAGGGAGAAGGCCAGAAACTGGCCGTCCGGCGACCAGGCCAGGTCGCTCACGCGGCCGTTGGCATCCCGGGCGGCCTGCACCAGCTTCCGGTCGGCGAGGGTGACCACATACACCACACCATTCTTGTCGGTGGAGGCCAGGCGCTTGCCATCCGGGGCCCAGAAGGGGGCGTTGAGCTGCACGGCCAGGTCCGTGGTGAGGGCCTCGGGGCGGCCCTTGCCGTCCTGGGCCACCAGGTAGAGCTGGTCCTCGCCCGACAGGTCTGAGATGAAGGCGATCTTCTTGCCATCCGGGGACCAGCGGGCGTGCTTGTCGTGGGCGCCGGAGCTGTTCGTCAGGTTCCGCACGGGGCCCTTCTCCACGGGCACCGTGAACACATCGCCCCGGGCCACGAAGAGGGCCCGCTCGCCCTTGGGGGACAGGGCGAAGCCTTCGATGTTGCGCTCGACGCTGATGCGCGAGGGCCGCGAGGCGCCGCCGTCCGTGGGCACGGTGATGGCGAGGGCCGTGTCGCCGCCGTCCTTCACGTTGAAGATGCGCAGCTCGCCGTTGAGCTCGTAGACGATGCGCGAGGCATGGTCGCTGGAGGGCCAGCGCACATCCCAGGTCTTCTGGAAGGTCAGCTGCTTCACGGCGTCCGTGGCTGGATCCACGGCGTAGAGATTGAGGGTGCCATCGCGGTCCGAGGCGAAGCAGACCTGGTCGCCGATCCACATGGGATCCCGCTCGGTGCGGGGGCTGGAGGCGATCTTCTTCTGCTGGCTCGTGGCGAGGTCGAAGACGTAGAGCTCCTGGGCCCAGCCGCCCTCGTAGCGCTTCCAGTGGCGGAAGTCGCGGAACATGGGCGCGTAGACGATGCGCTTGCCATCGGGGGAGAAGGAACCCGGCCCGGCCGTGGGCATGGGCAGCTTCTTCGGCAGACCGCCCCCGACGAGGCTCACGGTGTAGAGGGCCGTGCGGCTGAGGACGCCATCCGCGTCCGTGCCGGCCCGGAAGAGCACGCTGCTGCCATCGGGCGTCCAGCCCACCACCTGGTGGTCGTAGCCGCCCCGCGGCGGCAGGGGCCCGACGGCGGGGTCAAAGGTGAGCTGGCGCGGAATGCCGCCGGTGCTGGGAATGACGTAGACCTGCTCGTCGCCGTCGTACTGCCCGGTGAAGGCGATCCACTTGCCGTCGGGGCTGAACTTGGCAAAGACCTCCAGGCCCGGATGGGCCGTGAGCCGCGTGGCCAAGCCGCCGGTGGTGGCAGCGGTCCAGAGGTCCCCGCCGTGGGTGAAGACCACGCGATCCCCATGAATGTCCGGGAAGCGCAGCAGCTTGGTCTGGGCCTGCGCCAAACCGGCCAGGGCCAGTGCCAGGGCCAAACCACGGAACATCAGAGCGGAACCAACCATCAGGTCACCTCGCAAGGGAGATCAGCATTGTAATACGAGGCAGCCAGCCCGGGCGGGATTCCCCAAGGGCTCCATGCGATCATGCGGGCCATGGACGCGCCTCTCTCTGTCAAGCGCCTGCTGGAGCAGGTAAAGACCCGCATCGAACCGCCCTTCTCGGCGGTCTGCGTGGTGGGGGAGGTCTCGAACTTCAAGGTCTCAGGCAAGCACTGGTACTTCACCCTCAAGGAGGAAGGCGCCGCCATCGGGTGCGCGGTCTGGGCCAGCGCCCAGCGGTTCCTGCCCCAGCGCCCGGCAGATGGGCAGCGGGTGGTGCTCAAGGGCAGCCTCGACCTCTACGTGCCCGGCGGAAGCCTCAAGCTCATCGTCACCCACTGCGAGCCCGCCGGCGTGGGCGATCTCCAGGCCCGCCTGCGGCAGCTGGAGGCGGAGCTCCGCGGCCAGGGGTTCTTCGACCGGCCCAAGCGCCCCCTGCCCCGCTTCCCACGCAAGCTCGGGGTGGTGGCGGCCCTGGGTGGGGCCGCCCTGCGGGACGTGTTGGAAGTGACCGCCGGGCGCGCCCCGGGTATTCACCTGCTCATCGCCCCCGCCGCGGCCCAGGGCGAGCGCTGCGTGCCCGAGACCCTGCTGGCCCTGCAGGAGCTCCAGGATCCCCACTGGGGCTGCGAGGCGCTGCTGCTGGTGCGCGGCGGCGGCAGCCTGGAGGACCTCTGGGCCTTCAACGACCCGGCCCTGGTGCGGGCCGTGGCGGACTGCCGCATCCCCGTCATCACGGGCGTGGGCCACGAGATCGACACGACCCTGGTGGACCTGGCGGCGGACCGGCGGGCGGCGACCCCCAGCCAGGCGGCGGAGCTGGCCACCCCGGACCGGCAGGCCCTGGCGGCGGACCTGCGCCGCCGCGGCGAGGCCCTCCTCGCCAAGACTCAGTGGCGCCTGCGAGGTCTGGAGACCACCCTCAACCTCCTGGTGGACCAGGGCCTGCAGCGGGTCGAGCCCCTGGCGGCACCGGCCCTGCGCCTCGCGGGCCTCGGCCAGCGCCTGGCCCTCGCCCACCCCAGCCGCCACCTGGACCAGGCTGTCACCCGGGCGGCCCTGCTGCGGCAGCGGCTGCGCCACGCCGCCGCCCTCGTGGCCCGGGAGGCAGACCTGCCCCGGGTGCGGGAGGCCCAGCGCCGTCTGGCCCCGGCAGCCCTCCGAAGCCTCCAGCGCCGGGATCAGCGCTTGGCTGTGCTGGCCCAGCGGCTCCAGGGCCTGGACCCCACGGGCCCGCTCCAGCGAGGCTTCGTGTTGGCCCTGGACGGGGAGGGGCGCCCCGTGACCCGGGCCGCCGCCCTACCCGCCGGCGCCGGCCTCCGGCTGCGCTGGCAGGACGGGGAGCGCAAGGCCCATCTGGACTGACCAAATCTCAGGCAGCCCCTGCCCAGAGTCGATAGAGGACTAGGCAGGGGTATGTTCAAGAGCACTTTTCTACCATTCCGAGCACTTCGGCTGCTGGCGGTCGCGGCCATGGCCCTGCTTGGCATGGTCAGCCTTGAGGCTGCGCCGCGCCGGGTCGTGACCGTCGCCGTCTTTCCCCATGCCCCGGCGCTCTTCATGGGCGAGGACGGCACCGCCAGGGGCTTCTATGCGGACATGCTCCGCGAGGTCGCCGCCCGGGAGGACTGGGAGCTGCGGTTCCAGCCAGGCACCTTCCAGGAGGGACTCGACCGCGTCCGCAGCGGCCAGGCGGACCTCCACACCAGCGTCGCCCTGACCCAAGCGCGCAGTGTCTACCTCGACTACGGCAAGGAGTCCTCCTTCACGGTCTGGAGCATCCTCTACTCGCACCCCAAGGCGGCCATCCACACAGTTCTGGACGTGCAAAACCGCCGCATCGGCCTCATGCGCGGGGATGTGAACGGCGACCACTTTCGCGAGCTCTGCGCGAAGTTCAACCTCCAGGTCACCTACGTCGAATACGGCAGCTTCGTGGACGTCATGAGGGCCGTGGAGACCGGCCAGGTGGACGGGGGCGTGGCCACCAACATCTTCGGCTACTCGCAGGAGTCGCGCTTCAAGGTGGAGCGGACGCCCATCGTCTTCAGCCCCTTCGACACCTTCTTCGTGACCACGAAGGGACGCAACCCGGAGCTGCTGAAGGCACTGGACACCTATCTTGCCGAAGGCAAACGGAATCCCGACTCGAGGTACCGCCAGGCCCTCAACCGCTGGCTGGCCCCCCAGCTGAAGACTGGCCTGCCGACCTGGCTGGTCCCCACGAGCCTGGGCGTCCTGGCGGCCCTGGCGCTGGCCATCCTGGCCGCGCTGGCCTTCCGGCGTCAGGTAGACGCCGCGACGGGCGAGATCCGCGCCCTCAATGTCGGCCTCGAGCGGGAGCTGGGGGAGCGGCGGCGCATGGAGGCCCAGATCCTCCACGTGGCCAGTGGCGTCTCCGGCTCCTACGGCGAGTCCTTCTTCCAGGATCTGGTGCTGCACCTCGCCCAGGCCATCGGCGCGGACGGGGCCCTCATCGGCGAGACCGTCCTCGTGGGAGGCGAGAAGCGGGTGCAGACCCTGGCCGTCTGCCTGGATGGCCGCTCCGTGGAGAACCGGGACTACCCCCTCCACGGGTCGCCCTGCGAGCGGGCCCTCAATGGGGAGATCTGCATCATCCCCTCGGGGGTCCAGGAGCGCTTCCCGGACTTCCGCCTGCTCAAGGAGCTGCAGGCCGAGGCCTACATCGGCTCGCCCCTCACGGATTCGCAGGGCAAGATCCGGGGCCTCCTGGTGGTCATCCACCGCAGCATCCTCCCGGCCCCGGCAGAGGCGGCCTCCCTGCTGCGGATCTTCTCGACCCGGGCCGCGACGGAGCTGGAGCGGCGCAGCAGTGAAGGCGCACAGCAGCTCCTGGAGCGCCAGATGCAGCATGCCCAGAAGCTGGAGAGCCTCGGCGTGCTGGCGGGCGGCATCGCGCACGACTTCAACAACCTGCTCACCGCCATGCTGGGCCACATGAACGTCGCGGAGACCAAGCTGGCCCCGGAATCCCCGGCCCGGCCCCACCTGGAGCGCCTGGAGCGCATCATCCACCGCGCCGCAGACCTCACCCGCCAGATGCTCGCCTATTCCGGCAAGGGGCGTTTCGTGGTGCGCTCCTACGACCTGAACCAGGTGGTGCAGGAGGTGACCCACCTGCTGGAAGTCTCCATCTCCAAGAAGATCGCCCTGCGCTTCGACCTGGCCCCCAGCCTGCCCGCCGTGGAGGCCGATGCGGCCCAGATCCAGCAGGTGATCATGAACCTGGTGACCAACGCCGCCGATGCCATCGGCGACCGGGAGGGCACCATCCGGCTCATCACCGGGACCCACTACCTGGATCGGGCCTACCTGGACCAGGTGTTCCAGGGCCAGGATCTCCTGCCGGGCACCTACGTCACGCTGGAGGTCAGCGACACCGGCTGCGGCATGACCGGGGACGTGCTGGAGCGCATCTTCGAGCCCTTCTTCACCACAAAGGTGGCCGGGCGGGGCCTGGGCCTCTCGGCCACCATCGGCATCCTGAAGGGGCACCGCGCGGGCATGCGGATCTACAGCGAGCCGAGCCGCGGCACCACCTTCAAGCTGCTGTTCCCGACGACCGAAGTGAAGCGCCAGGACGAGGCCATCCAGACGGCGCTGCCCGCCCTGGCGCGGCAGGCGACCATCCTGCTGGTGGACGACGAGGAGATGATCCGGGAGGCCGCCACGGCGGTGCTCGAGTCCCTGGGCCTGGTCGTGATTTCGGCCTGCGATGGACGGGAGGCGGTGGCAGCCGTGCAGCGACCGGACCTGAAGCTGGATCTGGTGCTCATGGACCTGACCATGCCCCACATGGACGGCAAGGAGGCCTTCCAGATCATCCGCCGCCTCCAGCCCGACCTGCCGGTGATCCTCAGCAGCGGCTACAACGAGCAGGAGTCCATGCAGTCCTTCTCGGGCCGGGGGCTGGACGCCTTCCTGCAGAAGCCCTACACCCTGCGCGCCCTGGAACGCACGGTGCTCGAGGTGCTGGCCCGGAGCCGAGCCTAGGCCATGAGCAGGCCGCCGTTGACGCTCAGGACCTGGCCCGTGACGTAGCTGGCCTCGTCGCTGGCGAGGAACACCACCGCAGCGGCGATGTCCTCCCCGGTGCCCATGCGGCCCAGGGGAATCTGCTGGGTGAAGGTGGCCTTCACCTCTGCGGAGAGGCCCGCGGTCATAGCCGTTTCGATATAGCCCGGCGTGACGGCGTTGGCGGTGACGTTGCGGCTGGCCAGCTCCCGCGCCACGGACTTGGTGAGGCCGATGAGGCCCGCCTTGGCGGCCACGTAGTTCGCCTGGCCCGGGTTGCCCATCTGCCCCACCACGGAGGCAATGTTGATGATCCGGCCCCAGCGCTGCTTCATCATGGGCTTCGTCGCGGCTTGGATGGCCGTCCAGGCGCCCTTGAGGTTCGTGTCCAGCACCGCGTCCCAGTCCTCTTCCTTCATCTGGATGAGGAGCTTGTCGCGGGTGATGCCGGCGTTGTTCACCAGGATGTGGATGGCTCCGTGGCGCTCAATGGTGGTGGTGATCGCGGCCCGTACGGAAGCGCCGTCGCTGAGGTCCGCCTCAAGCACATCCGCCTTCCCACCCGCCTCGCGGATGGCGTCCGCCACCTGCTGCAGCTTGGTCAGCGTGCGCGCCGCGCACACCACCGTGGCGCCCTGGGCCGCCAGCCGCTTCGCGATGGCTTCGCCGATGCCCTGGCTGGCGCCGGTGACCAGTGCGACCTTGCCATCGAGACGGAACATGGGACCTCCGTGGAGTGAACAGACAGCATAACAAGGGCTGCCTGTTGAACCACGAAGAGGCGAAGACCCCAGAGGCCAATGGGTAATCGAAACCACAGAGGGCGGAGAGGGAGCTGAGGTAAAGACAGGGCCCTGCGACAGGGAGAAACAAACAGAAAGAATTTTTGACGGGGATAGAAGGCCTTTTCTCGCGTCCTTCCGGACTCCGAGATCAGCCACCCACGGGGGGACGGGCGCCCCGGGCCACCAGCCACTCGACGGCGCGGCGGGCGGATGAGCCGGTGGCCAAACGGATGGGCAAACCTGTCTCCGGCGCCTGCATGACCAGCTCCCGGCCAATCCACTCCAGGGCGAGGTCCTGCAGGGGCACCCGGAGGCCGGGGCTGCGGAGTAGCCTCCGCCCGAGCGTCACCACTTCGAGGATGCCTGCGTCCACCGCCAGGACTTTCACCCAGATCCCGAGGCAGGCAGCCAGGAGACCCGTGCCCTGGAGCAGACCAATGCCGCCGTTCACCCAAAGGGCCGAACCTGGCACCCCCCGGCGCCACTCCACCCAGGTACGGCCGGCGACCATCGCAACCCAGAGTGCCGTGGACACCCCCAAAACAATCCGCTGCCACGTCGACAGTTCCATCCTCACTTCCAGGCGGTCCGGCACGGCTGGCTCCTGACCCCGCCATTCTAGGGCCGCCACCGGGTGCCCTTCAATCCTTGCCAAAGCGTCCAGAATTTCCCTCAGGGAGGCTCATGAATCACCGCTACTTGAGCGTCTTCAGCCACGCCGCCAGCGGACTCAGGTCAGCCAGGGGGGTGGTGTCGCCGTAGGTGGTCAGGGCGGCGGGGCCCGCGAGGCTGGCCTTGTCGCGGGTCTCGCGCTTGAAGAGGTGGTTGGCCTCGGGGATCTGGAGCACGGTGCCCTTGAACTCCGGGGGCACGGTAGCGGGCTTCCAGGTCTGGATGTCGCGCTCGCCCCACACCACGGCGCAGGGCACCGCGAGCCGCTGGGCCGAGCCCCAGGGATCCAGGTCCATCGTGGCGCGGACGAAGCCGCGGCTCTCGGGCCGGGTCAGGGACTTGGCCAGGTTGACGATGCCCTGGGCAATGCCTTCCGCTGCAGCGGGCAGTTCCTTGTCTCCGCGGATGGCCTCCAGCACGCCTTCCAGGTAGGTGAGGTTCTGCTTCTGAAACGCCTCGGGTGCCCCGCTGCTCTCAAGCTGACCCTTGACCTGGAGAACGATCAGCTTGCCCATGCTGATGCCGGGCATGGCCAGCAGCAGCGCGGCGTCAGCCTCGCCGGCGGCCAGCAGGGACAGGAGTGAGCCCTCGCTATGGCCCACCAGCAGCAGCTTCTTGCCCCTGGCTTCGGGCAGCAGCCGAGCCGCCTTCAGGGCCGCTTTGATGTCGCCCAGCTGCGCGTCGAGGGAGATGTCCAGCTTCGGATCCCGGGAGCCAATGAAGCGCTTGTCGTAGCGCAGGCTGCCCAGGCCATGGCCCTGGAGCCAGGCCGCGAAGTCCCGGCCCCCATGGCTGGGCACGCTGATGAGCGGATTCGACCAGTCGCGGTCCGTGGGCCCGGAACCCGCCACCATCACCGCGAAATAGGGATGCGCGCCGCCCGCCCGGACACTGCCCTTCAGGGGGAAGGCATTGAAGCCCGGGAAGCCGAGCTCGCGGTCCTGGGGATCCGGCTTGGGTGCGGCGGCTGCCACGGGGGCGGCGGCGCCGGCCCGGGCCAAAACAAAGGGGAAGACCTGCCCACCCTGGCTGAACATCCCCTCGATGCGCCCCGCCTTGCCCAACTTGCCGCTGAACTTGGGGTCGCCGGGGATGCCGGGCATGACGAAGGACACGGCATCGCCGACCACCTTGACCTCGCCCAGGGCCAGGTCCTTGGCGCCCTGGGGCGGGATGGAGATGCGACCCGACCAGGCCGCCCCAGCACCTTCCAGGGTCACCTGGATCTTCATCTCCGTTCCCGGGATCTGGATCGCGCCCTCCCAGGTGCCGGCAAAGGAGGGTGCGGACGGCTGGGCCACCAGGGGCGCGAGAGCGAGGAACAGGGCAGCGTGGGAACGGCGCACGAGGAACTCCGAGAGAGACCCGGTCAGCGGGTGAGGGCCGCCCGCAGGCGGTAGGCATACACGGTGGGCACCAGGAAGAGTGCCACCAAGCCAGCAAAGGACACGACCATAGCAAAGGGTTCAGGCAAGAGGCAGGCGGGCAGAAGCGCCAGTCCCCCCAGCACGAAGACCCGGCCCGCCAGACGGTGGGTGCGCTTCCAGATATCCCGGTTCTCCAAGGTGGGGGGAATCCGGATCCCCACCCAGGCATTGGGTTCCAGGCGCGGCATGAGATTCCCCAGCAGGATCAGGAAGCCGTCGATGCAAGCCCAGAGCATCGCCCCCCGGAGGGTGCCCCCCTCCAGGGCGGCCCCCAGGATGACGGCGTGGAGGGCTCCTATAAACAGGAGGATAAGCATCCGTACCTGCCGTGCCGTGGCCACCGACATGGCCCGGGCCGCACGGAAATCGAGGCCACCCCAATCGATGGCGAGAATGAAGAGGTAGATCCCCGTGGCCAGGGCGGGGGCCAGCACCGTGGCCTCCCAGGGACTGCCCCAGCGGTCCACCTGGCCCTGGAGGTTCCAGTGCACGGGCACTCGGCCGGGGAGGCGGGGGAACGCCAGGACACTCGCGCCCCATAGGACGGTGAGGATCAGCCAGGCCGGCCACTCCCGCGCGACTTCCCGCTTTCTTTCGGCCGGGGTGGGGACGGTTCCCGGAACAGGTTCATCAGCCATTGAAGCGCCTCCTGGAAGACGGTGGTGTGGAGGGAGTAGATCTGCTGCTGGCCCTGGCGGCGCACCTGCACCAAGCCCGCCTGCTTCAGCAGGTTCAGGTGGTGGGAGATGCTGGCCTTGCCGATGGGGAAGCCCTCGGCGAGCTCCCCGGCGTTCAGGTCCCGCTGCTGAAGGCGTTCAAGGATCTCCCGCCGGGTCGGATCCCCCAGTGCCTTGAAGACCAGTGAGCGTGATTCCATCCCGTGGTACCTGCCTGGAATCAGGCTAGGCTTATTTTGAAGTTTGTCAAAATATCTAATCAATTCTGAGATGCGCCTTTGAGGAGCAATCCTGCCCGCGCCTTCGAAGCCTCCAGCCCCAAGCGGATCCGCGCCGCATCTTGCTTTGAACAACCTGAGCGGCGCGCGGAAACTTCGCTGAATGCTGACAATTCAGGCTGCAGGAATGCGTAAACTAAACCTCCGGTCCGGCGTCGAATGGCGGCCCGCGATCGACCACTGTCTGCGCAGGGCCACCCAGCGGTCTGGGTGCCTCGGCAAAGCGGCGGGATGGAGGTCTTCATGTTCCGCAGCTTCTCTCGAGTTCCTGGCACCGCCCGCAGTCTCCGCGGCGCGGCCCTGGCCCTCGTGACCCTGGCCGCCGCCGGTCCCGGCCTCGCCCAGGCCCCCACGGCCCCCAAGACCGTGCAGCTCACCCTGGCCCAGGCCCTGCGCAGGGCCCTGGACCAGAACCCCCGCGTCCACCTGTCGCTGCTGGCCATCGCCGAGAGCGGTGACGACCGCCGCGCCGCCGCCTCGGCCCTGATGCCCACCGTCGCCGCCCAGGCCATGGGCCAGCGGGCCAAGAACAACCTGGATGCATTCATCGGCATCCCGACCCCCCACGGCCCGCAGGTCGTCGGCCCCTTCAACTGGGGCCAGGTGGGGCTTGAGGCCCACGTCTCGCTCTTCGACCTGAGCCTCTGGAAGAAGTGGCGGGCCGCCCAGTACGGCGAAGCCTCGGCCAAGGCCCAGAACCGCGCCGTGCGGGAGGAAGTCGCCGCCCTGGTGGTGGGTCAGTACCTCCGGACCCTGCGCGCCCAGGCTTCGGTGAAGGCCGGGGAGTCCCGGGTCGAGCTGGCCGCAGCCCTGGCCCAGCTGGCTGAGAACCAGCAGAAGCAGGGCGTAGGGACCAAGCTCGACACCCTGCGCGCCCAGCTGCAGCTGCAGACCGAGAAACAGCGGCTGATCCAGGCCCAGACCCAGCGCCTCACGTCCCTGGCGGGCCTGGGCCGCCTGCTGGACCTGGAGCCCACCACGCGCATCGAGCTGCTGGACACCCTGGCAGCCCCGGTGCTGCCTCAGATCGGCTTCCCGGAGGCCTACCAGACCGGCCTGACCCAGCGACCGGAGCTGGCCGTGCTGGAGGCCCGGGAGCAGATCGCCGAGAACCTGCGCCAGGCCGCCCAGGGCCTGCGTCTACCCACCTTGGTCGCCACCGGCGCGTACAGCACCACGGGGCTCCAGTCCCAGCCCTGGGCCACCACCTACCAGCTGACCCTCGGAGTCCGGGTGCCGCTCTTCACGGGCGGCCTCGTGAGTTCCCGCATCTCCCGCGCCAAGTCCGAGCTGGACCGCGTCCAGGACACCCGGCGAGAGGTCCGCGCCCAGGTGGGCTATGAGGTCCAGGTGGCCCAGGCCGAGCAGGAGGCCGCCGCCAATGAGGTCCAGGTGGGCAACCTCGCCGTGAGCCTGAGCACCGAGGCGCTCAGCCAGGCGCGGCACCGCTTCGAGGCGGGCGTCAGCAGCAACATCGAAGTGATCAACGCCCAGGACGAGCTGGCCCGCGCCACGGACAACCAGATCAGCGCCCTCTATCGCCTGAACCAGGCCCGGGCAGACCTGGCCCGCGCCACCGGCCAGCTCGAAGCCTTCCTCGCCCGATGACGGAGACACCCATGAACCAAGATGCATCCAACACGCCGGACAGTCCCGTCGAGGAAACCTCTGCCGCTGCGGGCACCTCCAAGGCCATGCGGGCGCTGCTGATCGGCACCCCCATCGCCCTGCTGCTGCTCGGCGGGGTGTGGTTCGTGAACCGCAACCACGTGAGCACCGACGATGCCCAGGTGGACGGCCACCTGGTGCCCGTCTCCAGCCGTGTCTATGGCAGCGTGGAGAAGGTGCTGGTGGAGGACAACCAGGCCGTGAAGGCCGGGGATCCCCTGGTGGCCATCGATCCCCGCGACATCCAGGCGCGCCTGGACCAGGCCAAGGCCGCCATGGCCCAGGCCAAGGCCCAGGTCGAGGGCGCCAAGGCCGAGCTGGAGCGCGGCAAGGTGGCCTTCCAGCAGGCCCGGGGCTCGGACCAGGAGACCGCCAAGGCCAACCTCGATGCCCGGAAGGCCAGCCTCGACAAGGCCAAGATGGATGTCCAGCGCATGAAGCCCCTGGCGGAGCGGGAAGAGATCTCCGCCCAGCAGTTCGACGGCTACCGCACCCAGGCCGACGTGGCCGATGGCGAGTGGCGCGCCGCCCAGCAGCGACTGGCCTCCCTCCAGCGGGAAGCGGACATCCGCAAGGTCGCCGTGAGCGCTGCCGAGGCGCGGCTGACCTCGGCCCTGGCCCAGGTGGACGCGGCCCGCGCCAACCAGGACGGCCTCGAGCTGCAGCTGGGCTACACCAAGATCCTCGCGCCAGTGGAGGGCGTGGTGACCCGCCGCTTCGTGGAGCAGGGCCAGACCATCCAGCCGGGTCAGGGCCTGCTGACGCTTATCCCCCTGCACCGCACCTGGGTCACGGCCAACTTCAAGGAGACTCAGATCGCCCGCATGCGGCCCGGCCAGGAAGTCGAGATCAAGGTGGACATGACCGGCACCACCCTCAAGGGCCGCGTGGACTCCATCGCCGGCTCCACCGGCTCACGCATGAGCCTGCTGCCCCCCGAGAACGCCGTGGGCAACTTCGTGAAGGTGGTCCAGCGCATCCCCGTGAAGATCCGCATCGACGACGCCGAAGCCGGCAAAGTCACCCTGCGCCCCGGCATGAACGTCGAAGCGACGGTCATCCTGAAGTAAATCGGCCCAACCATTCATGAATTCCACCCGCGCCATCAACCCCTGGATCATCGCCCTCACGGTGATGATCGCGACGTTCATGGAGGTGCTGGACACCAGCGTGGCGAACGTGGCGCTGCCGCACATCGCGGGGAACCTGTCGGCCACGGTGGAGGAGACCACCTGGGTGCTGACCTCCTACCTGGTGGCCAACGCGGTGGTGCTGCCCCTGGGCGGCTACTTCTCCAGCCTCATGGGGCGCAAGCGGTTCTACCTCACCTGCGTGACCATCTTCACGGTGGCCTCGTTCCTCTGCGGCATCGCACCGTCCCTGGGCTGGCTCATCTTCTTCCGCTTGCTGCAGGGCCTGGGCGGCGGCGGGCTGCAGCCCATCTCGCAGGCCATCCTGGTTGAGACCTTCCCGCATGAGAAGCGCGGCGCCGCCATGGCCGTGTACGGCATGGGCGTGGTGCTGGCCCCCATCATCGGCCCGGTGCTGGGCGGGTGGATCACCGACAACTTCAGCTGGCACTGGATCTTCCTCATCAACATTCCGGTCGGCATCCTGTCCTTCACCCTCACCAGCGCCCTGGTGAAGGACCCGCCGAATTTCCACCGCATCTCGCTCAAGGAAGGCGCCCGCTTCGACTACCTGGGCATCGGCGTCCTCACCCTGGGCCTCGCCTCGCTGGAGATCGTGCTGGATGAAGGCCAGCGGAAGGACTGGTTCTCCTCGGGCTTCATCATCTTCTTCGCCATCGTGGCCGTGGTGGCGCTGCTCTTCGCGGTCATCTACGAGCTGGGCAAGGAGCGGCCCATCGTGGACCTGCGCCTGCTGAAGGACCGCACCTTCGCGGTGGCCATCCTGATGCTGTTCGTGCTGGGCTTCGTCCTCTACGGCAGCCTGGCGCTGCTGCCCATCTTCCTCCAGACCCTGCTGGGCTACACGGCCCTGCTCAGCGGCTGGGTGCTCAGTCCGGGCGGCCTGGCGGTCATGTTCATGATGCCGGTGGTGGCGATGCTGCTGAAGAAAGTGGACACCCGATGGCTCATCGGCATCGGCTTCACGGTCTGCGGGCTGGGCCTCATCCAGATGTCAGGCTTCAACCTGCAGGTGGACTTCCAGACGGCCATGACCTCCCGCATCGTGCAGAGCCTCGGCTTCGCCTTCCTGTTCATCCCCATCAACGTACTCGCCTTCCAGCACATCCCGCCGCACAAGACCGCCTACGCTGCGGGCCTCATGAACCTGGTGCGCAACATCGGCGGCAGCACGGGCATCGCCATCGTCACGACGCTGCTGTCGCGTCGCTCCCAGTTCCACCAGGCCAACCTGGTGGGGAACCTGGCTCCGGGCAGCCCGGCCTACCAGGGCTTCCTGGACCGGGCCACGCAGCTGGGCATCACCAATGGCGGCCTCTCACCGGTGGATGCCGGCCACATGGCCCAGGGCGCGGTCTACGGCACCATGGCCAAGCAGTCCGCCATGATGGCCTTCTCGGATACGTTCTGGTTCATGGGCATCATGTGCTTCCTGCTCTTCCCCCTGCTCTTCCTTATGCGCCAGGGCAAGTCCGCAGGCCCCGTCGCCATCGACTGAAACCCGCAGAGGCCGCTTACTGAAAAAGGGGTCACCACGAAGACCGCTAAGACCATGAAGAAAGACAAGTCCTGCTGTCTTGTTCTTCTTGATCATCCTGTATTCGCGGTGAAGCGTTCTGCTTCAGTCCCGCCGAGCCACGGCCAGGAACACGGGATAGAGTCGGCTGTCCTTCTCGACTTCGCAGACGGTCTCGAGGTGGATGTCGTGGAAACCGGCCTGAGTGAGCTGCGCCCGGAGGGCTTCGCGGTCGAAGCCACGGTGCACGTCGGCTTCGGGGCCATGGAAGGAGCCATCCTCGGCCTCTAGGTCCGCCAGGGCCACCCAGCCACCGGGGGCCAGCACCTCGCGGAAGCGGCCCAGGATGCCCTGGGTGTCGGGGACATGGTGGAGGGTCATGAGGCTGCAGACGAGGTCGTAGTGGGCCTCAGGCACGGGCTCCACGAGAAGGTCCAGGCGGACGGGGGTCATGTTCAGCGCGCCAGCTGCGGCGATCTTGGCGCGCAGTACCGCCAGCATGCCTTCGGAGGTGTCGGCGAGGGTCACCCAGGCCACCTGGGGCTGGAGCGCGAAACCCAGGAGCCCCGTGCCGCAGCCATACTCCAGGACCCGCAGGCCCGCCAGGGGCACGGCCTTGGCAATGGCGTGGCCCACGGTCTGGGCCCGCGCCACTTTGGCGGGGTCCTGGTCCCAAGTACCAGCCCGGGCGTCGAACTCACTCATGCGGTCTCCCTCGATGCACCTACCATGGTCCCATGCCCACCAGCGCCCTGCGGTCGTCAAAGCGCCTCCCTGCCCTCTCCGCCCTGCTGGGACTGCTGGTGCTGTTCACGCTGACCCTGGTCCTGGTGGGCCTGCGGGAGCTGCTGCCCGCCGAGCGGCCAGCGGCGCAGTCTCGTCTCCTGGCGGTGCTGGACGGCTCCATGGCCGTGAACACGACACCCGCTGAACGACAGCGCATCAGGGCCTGGCTGGAGGCAGGCTCCCCTCGCGAGGGACTGCCAGCCATGGAGGCCGTGGCAGCCAACAACTGCGCGAGCTGCCACGCCAGCGGGGGCGAATACCCTCGACTCACAGGCGCCGAACACCTCCAGCACCTTGGCTGCCTGAGGGAACCCTCACCCGCCACGGCGCTCCTGCCCACGCGAGTGCTCCACCTGCTGGTATTCCCTCTGCTCTTCCTGTGGGCCGGTGGCCTGCTGGCCCGCAGCCCCTGGCCCCACCGCCGCGCCCTCACGGCTGCCTGCGCGCTGGCCGTGATCCTGGACGCGGGCCAGTGGTGGCTGGGCGCGGGCCGCCCCGAATTCCTCTGGGTAGCCCGCGCCGCTGCCCTGCTGCTAACCGTCGCCATGGCCGTGCTGGCGGCGGTGGTAATCCGGGAACCTGGGCGCAGTCCATCCCGGCCCTGAAACGCGGTGCATGACCAGGCATCCCCGGCTCTTTTCAGGAGCGGCCGAAACGCACACCGCCAGGAACCCGAGGGCTGCCTGGCGGTGCGGGGTTTGCTGAACGGGGTGGCCGGCCTACTGGGCGGCGGGCTCGTCCACGAAGTCCTCGTCGGAGAGGCCGCTGTCCGGGGGCAGCTTGGCCAGCTCGGCGGTGACGAGGTTGGTGTGGTGCACTTCCTCGTCGCGCAGCTCCTCGAAGAGGGCCTTCACGCCGGCATCCTTCAGGGCGGGCAGGGCCGCCACGAAGAAGGCGTGGGCCTTCACCTCGGAGGCCAGGGCGGCTTTCATGGCCTGGCGCGGGCTCATGAAGGCGCGGGCCGCATCAAAGTCCGGGGCTTCGATGTCGTAGATCATCTCCCGGGTCACGGCCTTGGGCTCGGCGCCGAAGAGCGTGCTGCGCCGGGTGGCCAGCTCCTCGCCGTGCTTGGCTTCGTTCTGCGCCATGAGGCGGAAGAAGGTCGCCGCCTCGGGGGTCCGGTGCTGCTCCATCTGCGCCGCGAAGTCCTCGTAGCGCTCCTGAGCCTCTTCCTCGATGAGGACGGCCAGATCGAGGGCGTCCTTCAGTGAGAGGTTCGCGTAGTCAATGCCGCGGGTGGTCATCGGATCCTCTCTTACTTCTTGATGAAGAGGTCGAGGATGTTCTCCGCAGGAGGGGCATCCTTGGACAGCAGGGCCTGCCGCTCACGCACGAGGCCATCGTAGGTGGGCGCCGGCTCGGGGTTGCGGTAGAACACGCCGAGGTGCAGCTTCTCGCCATAGTGCTGGGCCAGATCCATGGCAGCCAGGCGGTCGGCGGGGTTGTGGCCCAGCGCCGTGAGGTTCTCGCTGATGGCCTTGAGGCCCTTGATCTGCTGGGCTTCTTCGCCGTAGGTGACGCAGGGAGACTGGATGTTCACGAAGGCGAACCCGGGGTAGCGGATGGCTTCCTCAATGGTGGCCGCCATGCCAGCCAGATCCGTGGGGGAGGCCTGGGCCACGAAGCCCGCGCCGTAGGCCAGCACGTAGAGCAGCGGGTTCACCGGCTCCTCGAGGCTGCCGTAGCGGGAGGTGCAGGTGGTGCGCCCCTTCTGCGACGTGGGGGACAGCTGGCCCTTGGTGAGGCCGTAGATCTGGTTGTCCATCACGATGTAGGTGATGTCCATGTTGCGGCGGATCAGGTGGGCGATGTGACCACCACCGATGGAGAAGCCGTCACCGTCGCCGCCGGCGGCCAGCACCAGCAGGTCGGGATTCGCGAGCTTGATGCCCTGGGCGATGGGCAGCGAGCGGCCGTGGACGCTGTTGAAGCCGTAGGCCGTGGTGTAGCCGGGGATGCGGCTGGAGCAGCCGATGCCGGACACGAAGGCGATCTCATGGGGCGGGCGGCCGATGGCGGCCAGGGCGCGGTAGATGCCCTGGACCACGGAGAAGTCACCGCAACCGGGGCACCAGATGGGCTTGAGGTCGCTCTTGTAGTCTTTTGCTTGGTATTCGCAGGTTGCGCTCATGGTGGACCTCACTCCTGGGGCTGAAGCTGGCCCTCGTGGCTGCGCTGCAGCTCCGAGAGGAGACGATGGAGAGCCTCGACGATGTCGGTGGGCAGGAAGGGGTTGGCACCGCTGCGGGCGAGGGACTGGACGCCCTTGGGCAGGTCGATGTGCATGCGGAGCAGCTTGAAGGTCTGGGCCAGGTGGGTCTGCTCGACGATCAGGCCCTTCTGCACCGACTGGAAGAACTCGTTGTAGATGCCCTCAGCCACGGGATACAGCAGGTAGGGAACCATCAGCTTGACGTTGATGCCCTCGGCCTGAGCCATCTCCAAGGCCTCACGGCAGACGCCGGCGACGCTGCCCCAGGCCAGGATGGCGATGGGCGCATCGGGGTTGCCCGTCACTTCGAACAGGTCCTTGCGCTCCTTCAGCGGATCGAACTTCTTGGTGCGCTTGTCGTTCATGCGCTGGTGGACCGAGCCGCTGTTGGTCGGCGCGCCGGACTCCACGTGCTCGATGCCAGAGGCCAGGTAGGTGCCGCCGAGCATGCCCGGGTGGCTGATGGGGCTGATGTGGTTGTCCGTCTGCTTGAAGCGCTTGTAGTCCACCAGGTCAGTGCCCGTGGGCACCACCCGGTTGATGATCTTGAACTGGGTGGTGTCGATGGGATCCAGGGTCTCCTTGCGCGAGGCGATCTCCTGGTCGGAGAGGACGATCACCGGCGTCTGGTAGTACTCGGCGATGTTGAAGGCCTCGATGGTGATGCGGAAGGTGTCGGCCACCGAAGTGGGGGCCAGGACCGGCCGGATCACGTCGCCGTGGGCGGAGAAGGCCGCCGCGAAGAGATCGGACTGCTCGGTCTTGGTGGGCAGGCCCGTGGAGGGACCGCCGCGCTGGACGTCCACGATCACCAGGGGCAGCTCGGCGATGCTGGCGAGGCCCATCATCTCGGACTTCAGGGAGAGGCCGGGGCCGCTGGTGGCAGTCATGGCCTTGGTGCCCGCGAAGGAGGCACCCACGGCCGCGCCGATGCCGGCGATCTCATCCTCGGCCTGCAGCACCGCGCCGTTGTACTTCCAGACGTGGTCCGTGAAGAACTGCATCACCTCGGTGGAGGGGGTGATGGGGTAGCCGCCGAAGAACCGGCAGCCCGCAAAGATCGCCGCTGCGGCGCACATGTCGTTGCCGTCGGTGATGAGCTTGACCTGGCCCTTGGTGGCCGAGGCCGCGACGTTCATGCTGACCTTGAGCGGGTGCTCCATGGCGAAGGCGCGGCCCGCGTCGAAGGCGCGCTGGTTGGCGTCCACTAGCTCCTCGCCCTTCTTGGCCAGCTTCTTCCGGATGCCCTTCATCACGGCAACGGCCCCAATGCCGAACCAGCCGGCGATGAGACCCAGCACCACGGTGTTCTTGGCGCGCTCGGTGCCAGCGGTGGCCTTGGCCATCTCGGCGATGGGCACCGCGATCACCTGCAGCGGCGTCACGCCCACCAGGGGAATGTCCGCCTCGAGGATCTTGGTGGCGGCCTCGTAGATCACCACGGTGTTGCCACTGACGGGCAGCTCTGCGCCGAACTTGAGGAAGTCTTCCCAGTTCAGGGCCACAGCCACATCGAGGTTGCCGCCGGGGTTGAGGATGGGGGTCGTGCTGATGCGCACGCGGCAGGAGGACTCGCCGCCGCGGATCTGGGAGCCGAAGCTCTTGGTCATGACCCCGTGGTATCCCTCGGCGGCCGCGGCCTGGAGCAGTGAATCACCGGCGGAGACGATGCCATCTCCTCCCGAACCGGCCATTCCGAAGACTAGATCCTTGCGCATGAGCACCTCCAGGCTGGGAGTGGATGGGGGATGGCGAGATGGCTGCGCGCAGCCCAACATCCCACACACGAAACCGTGATCGCGGCGTTTATTTACCCTAACGTTGAAGGGCGTTGCTTTCCATCACACCTTCCCCGGAAACCAGCCTCCCAGGGGGGTGTCAGGCCAGCTGAAGCAGATCTTCGGGAGCGCCCAGGCTGAGGGCGGTCACCTCCAGGCCCCGCTCCTTGGCCTGGCGCTTGACCAGACCCGCCAGGACCTTGCCGGGGCCCAGCTCCAGGAAGGTGGTCACGCCCTGGTCCAGGAGCAGGTCCAGGGTGGCCTGCCAGCGCACCGCGCCGGGGATCTGGCGCACCAGGCCGTCCCGCAGGGCCTCGGGATCGGCCACGGCGGCGGCGTCCACGTTGTTCACCAGGGGACAGAGGGGAGCCCGGAAGCTCAGGCCACGCAGGACCGGCTCCATGTGGGCCTGGGCCGGCTCCATGAGGGGGGAGTGGAACGGGGCGCTCACGGGCAGCTTCATGGCCTTCCGGCACCCCCGGGCCTTGACGGCCTCCAGGGCAGCGTCCACGGCCTCGGCGTGTCCGGCGATGACGATCTGGCCGGGGCCATTGAAGTTGGCGGGCACCACAATCTTGCCGGTGGCGGCCTGGGCCTCGGCGCAGCTGGCCTCCACATCCGCCTGGCTCATGCTCAGGATGGCCGCCATGGCGCCCACGCCCACGGGCACGGCCACCTGCATGGCCCGGCCGCGCTCACGCACCGTGCGAACCGCGTCCTGGAAGTCGAGGGCGCCCAGGGCCACCAGGGCGCTGTATTCCCCCAGTGAGTGGCCCGCGGCGAAGTTGGGGCGCGGCAGCCGGTCCCCCAGGGCCCGCACCACCATGATGCTGTGGGTCAGGATGGCGGGCTGGGTGTGCTCCGTGAGCTTGAGGGTCTCTTCCGGCCCTTCGGCCATCAGCGCCGACAGGGCGAACCCGAGGGCCGCATCGGCCTCCTGGAGCACAGCCTGGGCCGCCGGTTCCGCCGCGGCCAGCGCCATGCCCATGCCCACCGCCTGGGACCCCTGCCCCGGAAACAGCCAAGCCACCTTGCCCATGGAATCCTCCGTCAGTCCTGGGGCAGGAGCAGGGCGACGCGCTCCTGGATGCGCTGGTGCAGGTTGTGCTCGGCGGCGCGGAGGGCGGCGCGGATGGCGTTGCGCACGGCCTTGGCGTCGCTGCGGCCGTGGCCGATGATGCTCACGCCCTTGACGCCCAGCAGTGGGGCCCCGCCGTATTCCGAGTAGTCCAGCTTCTTCTTGAAGCTCTTCATGGCCGGCTTGGCCAGCAGGCCCGCGAACTTGGTCAGGGCGCTCTGCATGAAGCTCTCGCGCAGGCCGGAGATGATGCCCTCCGCCAGGGCCTCGCTGGACTTGAGCACGATGTTGCCCACAAAGCCGTCGCAGGCGATGACCTCGAAGTTGCCGTTCCAGATGTCGCGCCCCTCGGCGTTGCCTTCGAAGTTGATCTCCATCTGCCGCAGCATGGCGGAGGCGTCCTTGGTCACGTCCGTGCCCTTGCCGTCCTCCTCGCCCACGCTGAGGATGCCCACCCGGGGCCGCTCCAGACCCAGCACCTCTTCGGCGTAGACCGAGCCCATGACCGCGAACTGGGCGATGTGGACCGCGCGGCAGTCCACGTTGGCGCCGACGTCCAGCAGCACCGTGGGGGTGCCCTTCATGTTCGGCAGGACGCTGGCCAGGGCGGGCCGGTCCACGCCGTCGAGCTTGCCGATCACCAGGCTGGAGGCCACCATGGCGGCCCCGGTGTGACCCATGGACACGACGCCGTGGGCCCGCCCCTCGCGGACCAGCTGGGCTGCCACCCGGATGGAGCTGTCCTTCTTCTCCTTGAGGATGCAGGTAGCCTTGTCCTCCATCCCCACGGTGTGGAAGGCATGCACCAGCTCCACCCGCGCCATGAGCGCCGGGGTGAACCCGTGCTTCGCCAGCTCAGGGCGGATCACGCCCTCATTGCCAACAAGGAACAAGTAGAGCCCGGGCCAGGCCTCAAGAGCCTCCCGGGCGCCTTGCAAAGTAGCATGGGGGGCAAAATCCCCCCCCATGACATCCAGTGCAATGCGGTGGCTGTCCACCGAAGTGTTCTTAAGCCGTCGCGGCGACGCGGACGGCCAGCTTGCCGCGGTAGAAGCCGCAGCTGGGGCACACGCGGTGCGGCAGCTTGGGCGTCTGGCAGTTCGGGCAGGTGCTGGCGCTCATGACCTCGAGCGAGTCATGGGTGCGCCGGCGGTCGCGGCGGGCCTTGGAATGGCGGCGCTTGGGATTCGGCATGGCTTGCTCCTAGGGGTAGAACACAAAGTTCCAGGTTAAGGGGTTCAGGATTGCGGGTCCAGCTTGATTCCCGCCAGGGCCCTGGCAAGGGCCTGGTTGAGGGCGGAAGGGGTGGTGGCGGTCTCAGGCTGGCAATGGCAGGGACCCTTGTTCCAGTTCTTGCCGCAGGTGGGGCAGAGCCCCTGGCAGTTTTCGGTGCAGAGCGGATGCATGGGTGCCTGGAGCTCGAACTGCTCGCGCACCAGCTCCGCCTCATCTAGGGTGTCCTCGGGCAGGAAGACCACGTCAAGATCCTGGGAACCCAGCGTATGGCAGCCCCGGGCCACCAGCTCTGCGTCCTTGCTGCCCAGGAACTGGCTCTCGACCGTAAGGGGCCGGTCCAGGTGGGCCAGACAGCGGCTGCAGGCGCCCTGCCACACGGCCTGGCCCTTCACCTCGAGGAACACGTCGCCATCCGAAGCCAGGGCAAAGACGGACCAGGTGAGGTCCCGCAGGGACACGTCCCCCTCCAGCGCCAGCTGTTCAGTGGTGCCGGTCAGGCGGAGGCCCTCCTGGGGCAGCTTGTAGAGGTGGATCACTTCTTGGCTCCGCCATCGGCGGGCGCGCCACCGGCCTTGGGACCGCTCACGGGCGAGGAGCTCGTTGCACCCTGGCCGGGCGTGCGGGTGATGGGACCGGCATCCTCGGGGTTGGCCGGATCGCCACCGCACTTCAGCTCGTAGTCGAGCCGGGTGGACTTGCCCTCGTAGGGCTGACCGAAGGGATCCTGGGCGGACATGCCCGCCTTGATGAGGTTCCCCTTCACCAGGACCGAGTTGCCATCCACCATGGCGTCATAGCTGCCGAAGTCAGGGTAGTGGCCGCTCCGAAGGTAGAACTGATCGAGGCCCTCGGCCACGATCTTCAGGTCGTCCTGGGCCTTGAGGTAGCGGGCCTGAGCCGAGTGCTTGCGGTACTGGGAGAACCCCAGGGTCCCCAGCACGGCGATGATCATCATGGCCACCAGCAGTTCCAGCAGCGAGAAGCCACGGCTCTTCAGGCGGGACTTGCGGCGGGCGGGAGCGGGGGTCATGGTCGGGATCCGGGAAAAGGGCTCGGCGGTGGTGCACCCGAGCGTTCCAGTGTGCCTGGAATGGCTGAAAAAGCAAGCATTCATGGGCATCATGCCTCCTTTGAGCTTTCGGTTCCCCCGGATTCTTCCACCGCCGGCGCGGGGAAGTCCCCCGGCCAGGGGAAGTCCGTCGGCAGAGCGTCCAGACCCCCCAGCTCGGCCAGCCAGTAGCGGTAGGCGCGGAAGCTCATGCCCAGCCGCTTGCCCGCCTTGGTCTTGACGCCGCCCACCTCGTCCAGGGCCCGCCGGAGGAAGTAGCCCTTCATGGCCTGGACCCAGGCCTCCAGGTCGAAGCCCTCCGCCGGGATGGCCAGAGGCGCCACCCGCTCAGCGGGAGCCACCCCCCCGGCTAGGCCGAAGCCCTCGGGCAACAGGTCCCGGGTGATGGGGCCGCCGGGGTTGAGCGCCACGCAGCGCTCCATGAGGTTCTCCAGCTCCCGCACGTTGCCCGGGAACCGGTAGCTGAGCAGCAGGCCCATGGCCTCGGGGTGCAACTGCATGGGGGCCTTGCCCAGCTTGTGGCAGAAGCGGCGGATGAAGTGCTCGGCCAGGACGGGCAGGTCCTCCGGCCGATCCCGCAGGGGCGGCATCTGGATCTGCAGGATGTTGACCCGGTAGAAGAGGTCCTCGCGGAAGGCGCCGGACTCGGCCCGGGCGCGGAGGTCCCGGTTGGTGGCGGCGATGACCCGCACATCCACGGCCCGCTCCTCCGTGGCCCCAATGCGGCGGACCTTGCGCTCCTGGAGCACGCGGAGCAGCTTCACCTGGAGCGCCAGCGGCATCTCGCCGATCTCGTCCAGGAAGAGGATGCCGCCGCCCGCCTCCTCGAAGAGGCCGCGCTTCAGGGCGCTGGCCCCCGTGAAGGCACCCTTCTCGAAGCCGAACAGCTCGCTCTCCAGGAGGGCCTCGGGCAGCGCGCCGCAGTTGATGGGCACGAAGGGTCCCCTGGCGCGGTCAGAGTAGCGGTGGATGAGCCGGGCCACCACCTCCTTGCCCGTGCCGCTCTCGCCCGTGAGCAGCACCGTGGTGTCGGCCCGGGAGACCTTGCCGATGAGGGCATTGATCTTGCGCATCATCGGACCCACGCCCACCAGCTCGCCCAGGTCCTGGGGTGGGGGCGCCTCGGGCTCGGCCGCGGCCAGCAGCCCCTTCAGTGTGGCGATGAGGTCCTCGTGCTTGAAGGGCTTGGTGATGAAGTCCACCGCCCCCTGGTTGAGGGCCTGCACCGTGGTCTCCGTGGTGGCGTAGGCGGTCATGATCACCACCGGCGTCTCCAGAGCCTGCTCCTTCATCCAGGTGAGCAGCTCGATGCCTGAGCCATCCTTGAGCTTGAGGTCCGAGAGCACCCCGTCGAAGGTGGCCTCCCGCAGGGCACGCTGGGCTTCCTGGATGCCCGGGGTGGCCTCGCACTGGAACCCCGCCCCCTCCAGGGCCAGGGTCAGGACCTCCCGGAGGCTCGGTTCATCCTCTACCAGCAGGATCCGTTGGGTCGAGGCAAGAGACATGGCAACCTGTGAGTGTGACGCGCTGGGTCAGCCATCCTATCCTGAACCCATCTCCCGCTCGCATCCATTCCGAAGTCAGACCCTCTCCTGGAGTCCTGTGAAGCATGTCGTGTTCGCCCACCGGAAGCTGTCCTTCGGGGGCGGCGAGCGGGTGCTCATCGAGCAGGTGGCGGCCCTGGCCGGGCTGCCCGTCAAGGTGTCCGTGCTCTTCCGGAAGGAGCCGGGCAAGCGGGACATCGAGCCGGAGCTGCGGGCGCGGAACCCGAACGTGGCGGAAGTGGTCCATCTGCCTGGAGCCCTGGGCGCCTTCCGCTGGCTCTGGCGCAGCCGCCCGGACCTGCTGGTGCTCTGCAACCACAAGGGCGTGCAGCGGGCCCTGCCCTGGCTGGCCCGCCTGGGCCAGCGGCTGCCCACGGTGCTCACCCTCCACGAGCACTACGAGCGCCACCTGCGCAAGTATCGAGGCGTCCGGGGCCTCGTGGACCGCTGGCTCTGCACCTACGACTTCACCGCCGCCGTCCGGGAGCACCTCAGCAGCGCCCCCTGCAGCATCATCCACCCCCTCTATCCGCGACCCGAGGCGGCGGCCACCACCCAGGCGGAGCGGCAGGCTGCCCGGCGGCAGCTGGGTCTGCCCGAGGACGCTACCGTGGTGGGCTACGTGGGGCAGATCGACGCCCGCAAGGATCCCCTGGGCGTGGTCCGGTTCGCGGAGGAGCTCGGCGCGGTCCACCTGCTCTTCGCGGGGCGGGAGGACACCGCCACCGCCGCCAGCCTGGCGGCCCGCCTGGCGAACTCGCCCCTGCGGGACTGCACCCTGCGCCTGGGGCCCCAGGCCGACCTCGGCCCCGCCTTCGCCGCCCTCGACCTCTACGTGATGACCAGCAAGAACGAGGGCTTCTTCCCCCTGGCCCTCATCGAGGCCATGGAGCGGGGCGTGCCCGTGCTGGCCCCCAGCGTCGGCGGCATTGGCACCGTCATCCGGGATGGCGAGGGGGCCTTCCTGATCCCCAAGCCCGATGACCGGCGCTCCATCGATGAGGCCCTGCTGGTGACCGCCGCGGACCGCCTGAGGCCGCTGCTGGCCGATCCCGCCGCCTGGGAAGTCAAGCGCCAGCAGGCCCACGCCTTCGGTACCGCCCTCACCCGCGGCTATGACGCCGCCGCAGCCTTCCGCGAGGCGGTGGCGCCGTGGCTGTGATCCCCCCCCACGCCACCTGGCTCCGCTTCCCGCGGTTCGTGGGCGACGCCGCCATGCAGCTGCCGGTGCTGCGGCTGCTGAGGCAGATTGGCGAGGGTCCCCTCGTGGTCTGGGGGCCGAAGACCACCGTGGGCCTGGTGGAGGACACCTGGTTCTGTGACGCGACCTTGCCCGACGTGGGCAAGCCCAGCCCCTTTGCCATGGCCCGGGTGCTGCGGGAGCACCAGGCCGCCCGCAGCATCCACTTCCCCAAGTCCCTGCGCCCGGCCCTGGCGGCCTGGCTGGCGCGGGTGCCCGAGCGCATCGGCGTGGACGAAAGCCTGGCCGGTCCCTTCAACACCCACAGCGGCCCCTTCTGGGACGCGCCGGGTCCCTTCCTGCTGCGGTATCACGCGGTGCTGCAGCGGCGCTGGCCGGACCTTCCCCCCATGCCCTTCGCGGACTTCGATCCGGGCGTCGCTGTGGACCTGCCCGGGCAGCGCCATCTCTGCCTCATGCCCGGCTCCACCTGGCCCTCCAAGGCCTGGCCCGTGGCCCACTACCGGACCCTGCTGCTGCGGGCCCGGGCGGAGGGCTTCGCCGTGGCGGTGCTGGGCACACCGGACGAGGCGGCCACCTGCGCGGCCGTGGCCGGCAGCGAGGGCATCAACCTCTGCGGCCGCACGACCCTGAAGGAAGCCGCGGCCTGGATGCGGGCTGCCACGGCGGTGCTGGGCAACGACTCGGGCCTCAGCCATCTGGCCGCCGCCTGCGGTGTCCCGGTGCTGGCCCTCTACGGCGCCACAGATCCGGGCGGCTCCACCCCCTGGGGACCCCACAGCCGGGGGCTCCGCAAGGAAGGGGTGCCCTGCGCGCCCTGCTTCAAGCCCGTCTGCTTCACCCCGGGGCACCCGTGCCTGGAAGACATCGGACCGGAGCAGGTCTGGACCGAGCTGCTGGCGACCCTCCCGAAGTGTCCGGCTCCTTAGTCCGGGTCCCTGAGGGCCCGCGCAAGCCGGGACTGGGGCTAGAATCGTGGAGCCCTTCTTCTGCGAGGTCATCTTGATGCGCTTCCGGCACGTACTCCCCTTCCTGGTCCCCGCCCTGCTGCTGGCCCAGGCTCCCGCCATCACCTTCGACAAGACGCACCACAACTTCGGTCGCATCACGCCGGATCGGAAGGTCGCGGCCAAGTATCACGTGACCAACACTGGCAACGCCTTCCTGAACATCACCCAGCTGCGTCCGGCCTGCGGCTGCACCTACACCATGCTGGGCAAGTGGTCCCTGGCCCCGGGCGAGTCCACGGACATCGAGGCCACCTTCGATCCCAAGGGCATGCGCGGCGCGGTGCGGAAGTCCATCACGGTGGTCTCGGACGACCCCAAGAACCAGGCGGCCAGCCTCACACTGGAAGCCGAGGTGGTGCAGGAGATCATGCCGTCCGTGGAGACGGTCTACTTCTTCCAGGCGCCCAAGTCCACCACGACCCGCAGCGTGGTCCGCTACGCCACCGGCAACGGTGAGCCCGTGCAGATCGTGGACGTGAAGGCCCCGGGCGCGGCGTTCCTCACCTTCAGCCACCGGGCGGAGGGCAAGGACCAGGTGCTGGAGGTCGTGCTGGACGGCCGCAAGGTGCCCACCGGCCAGCTGCGCGGCGTCGAGCAGGCCACGGTGCGCTTCACGAACCCTCGGCTGGCCCAGCTGCCCCTGAACATCCAGTGGGACCTCAAGCCATCGATCCTGGCCACTCCCGCAGAGCTGGTCTTCCAGGATGCCGCGGGAAAAGAGGTGCGCCAGAAGCTGAACCTCAAGCAGGCCGAGGGCCGGGCCTTCCGCGTGACGTCCGCCCAGCCATCCCTGGCAGGCATGCGGGTGGAGGGCCTGAACCAGAAGGCCGGCGCCCAGGACTTGACCGTGGTCCTGCCCGCCTCTCTCAAGCCCGGCCGCTACAACGAGCTGGTGGTGCTCGCCACAGACGATCCCGATCAGCCCGAGTTGACGGTTCGGGTTGTCGCCATCCTGAAATAGGCCCAGTCGGGGGGTTCCAGGCACCCCGTGTTGACAGTTCGCCGGGTGGATTGGCAGAAAGCCCCTCGCCCGGGGCGTCTGGGCGTTAGCCTGGAAGGATGCCGCAATCCCAGCGTTCCCACCTGACCGCCGTCCTGGCCCTCGCGGCCATCGCCCTTGTCTGGGCAGGCGGCTTCCCGGCGGCCAAGTATTCCCTGCAGGCAGGTTTGTCCGTCGGCTCCCTGCTGAGCATCCGCTTCGCCATCGGCGCCGCCGGGCTGGGCTTCATGCTGCTCCTCCTGAAGATCCCCATCCGCCGGCAGGACGCCCTGGATGGACTCTGGCTGGGCCTGATCCTGGTCACCCTGTTCTGGCTCCAGACCGACGGCCTGCGCTTCACCAGCACCTCGAAGTCCGGCTTCATCACCGGCCTCTACGTGATCTTCACACCCATCGTGGCCCTGCTGGTGGGCGACCGGCTGCGCCTGTTCCACGGCCTGGGCGCCCTGGTGGCCCTGGCTGGCCTGACCCTCCTGGTGCGGGAGCCCGGCGTGGCCTGGGGCGGCTGGAACCGGGGCGACTCGGAGACCCTGCTGGCAGCCATCCTCTGCGGCTTCCACATCGTGATGACCGGACACTTCTCCCGCCGGTCCTCTGGCTGGGTGCTGGCCTTCATTCAGGTGGCCGTGACCGGGGCCGTGTCCCTGGCCATCACCCTCGCCCTGCCCGCCCCCTACGGCTTCCAGAATGCCGGGACAGCCCTCGCGCAGCCCGGCACCTGGGTGGCCCTCGGCTTCATGGGCCTGCTGGCCACGACCCTGGCCTTCTATGTGCAGAGCACCTTCCAGTCGCGGGTGGGCGCCACGGAGTGCGGGGTGATCTTCTCCATGGAACCCGTCTGGACGGCCCTGCTGGCCATCAGCGGCTGGGTGCCGGGCATCCGGGAGCACCTCAGCCCGGTCCAGTTCCTGGGGGGCGGCCTCATCCTCGCGGCCACCTTCGTGGCGGAGCTGGGCCCGAGGCTGCTGCGCAAGGCTTCGGCCACCGAGACCGAAGACGTCATCGGATAGCCGCTATCCTGATTCTGGAAGAGGTGACTTCATGTTCATCGTCACGGGCGGCGCGGGATTCGTGGGCAGCAACCTGGTGCGGGAGCTGAACCGGCGCGGGCACACCGACATCCTCCTGGTGGACAACCTGACCCGGGGCGAGAAGTCCCGGAACCTGGCAGACCTGACGATCTCCGACTACATGGACAAACGGGAGTTCCGGGCCCGGCTCGACGCCTTCACGCTGGACCTGAACCCGGAGGCCGTGTTCCACAACGGCGCCTGTTCCGACACCATGGAGGCCGACGGCCGCTACATGATGGAGAACAACTTCGGGGACTCCCGGGCCCTGCTCCACTGGTGCCTGGCCCGGAAGGTGCCGCTGGTCTACGCGAGCAGCGCTGCCACCTATGGCGCCAGTTCCGACTTCGAGCCGGTGCCGAGGAACGAAGGCCCCCTGAACGTCTACGGCTACTCGAAGCTGGCCTTCGACCAGCACGTGCGCAGCCTGATGCCCGCCATCCAGAGTCCCGTGGTGGGCCTGCGCTACTTCAATGTGTTCGGCCCCCGGGAGCACCACAAGGGCCGCATGATGTCCGTGCTGCACCAGCTGCTGCGCCAGCTCAAGGAGGAGGGCGCCTGCCGCCTCTTCCGCGGCACCGAGGGCTACGGGGACGGCGAGCAGCAGCGGGACTTCATCTTTGTCGGCGATATCGTCGCCATCAACCTCCACTTCGGTGCCGGGGGCATGGCCAAGGCCATCGTGAACGCGGGCACGGGCCGGGCCCGCAGCTTCAACGACATCGCGAAGACCCTCATCGCCCACCTGGGCCGGGGCCGGATCGACTACATCCCCTTCCCCGACGAGCTGCGCGGCAAGTACCAGAGCTTCACCCAGGCCGATGTCCGCAGCCTGCGCGCGGCGGGCTACACCGCCCCCTTCACCGAGCTCGAAGCCGGTATCGCCGCGACCCTGGCCGAGCTCAGTTAGGACCCGCTCACTCCATCCGGTCGAGGATCACCAGGGTGACGTCATCCACGAAGGGCACGGGGCTGTTGAAGGCCCGGGTCTGGGCGATCACCACGTCCGCAGATTCCTCCGCCCCGGCGGGCAGTTCCGCGCAGATGCGGCGCAGCCCGGCCTCCTCCAGCATGGAGCGGTCCTCCCGCTCCACCTCGACCAGACCGTCTGTGTAGAGCACCAGCCGATCGCCGGGCAGGAACTCGGATTCGTGCTCGCTGAAGGGCAACTGCGGATCCAACCCCAGCATGAAGCCCTTACCCCGCAGCACCTCGGACCGCTGGAGGCCCCCCCGGGAGCCCCCGACGATGCGGAACGGAGCGCAGTGGCCAGCCACCACATAGCGCAGCCGGTTGGTGAGCGGGTCGAGCCGGCCCAGCCAGGCAGTGGCGAACTGCTCGGCCAGCGTGGAGCGGCAGAGGTCCTCGTTCATGCCCTCAGCCCAGTCCAGGGGGCCGCCGCCCAGGCGCACCTGGTTCTCGAAGGAGGTCTTCACCATGGCGGAGATGAGGGCCGCCGTCACGCCGTGGCCGCTCACGTCGGCAATCATCATGCCGGTGCAGCCCCCGGGCAGCTGCACCACGGCGTAGATGTCGCCGCCGATGCCCGCCGCCGGCAGGTAGCGGTGGGTGTAGCGTGCGCCGGTCACCTCGCCCGGGAGCTTGGGCAGCAGCCCCATCTGGAGGGCGGCAGCCAGCTCCATCTCCTCCTGCACCCGCTGCTGGAAGGTGGTCAGCTCCTTGTTCTGGCGCTTGATCTCCTTCTGCATCTCGATGAGGCGGAAGGTGGAGTCCACCTTCGCCAGCACCTCCTGCGCATGGAAGGGCTTGGGGATCATGTCGTCGGCGCCCAAGGCGAGGCCGCCGATGCGCGAGGCGGTGCCGTCCAGGGCCGAGAGGATGATGAAGTAGATGTCGCGGGTGGCCGGATTCGACTTGACGCGCTTGCACAGTTCGTCGCCCGGCAGCTCGGGCATGCGCAGGTCGGAGATGATGAGATCAGGCCGCGAGCGATCCATCTCGGCAAGGGCCTCCAAGCCGTTGCCTGCGGTCAGGACCTGGTAGCCCGCCCGCTTGAGATAGAAGCTGAGTATGTCCCGGATGGGGGCTTCATCATCCACCACCAGGACCAGGCCCTTGGCCATGGTGAGGTGCCGCTCAGGAGCCGCGGAGGGCGTCCTGCTCCGTGGCGAAGATGGAGAAATAGTTGGTGAGGTTGGTCTGGTCGAAGGTCTTCTTCACCGTCGCGGGGAGGCAGCACAAGTGCAGCTTGCCGCCGGACTTGTCCACGCTGTTGCGCGCAGCCACCAGCAGACCGAGGCCCGAGGAGTCGATGAAGCTGACGCCCTCCAGGTTGATCGCCAGGAGCTTGGGCTGCACCGTGGCCACGGTCTCGCGGATCACGTCCCTGAGCTGCGCGGTCACCTCGAAATTGACCTTGCCCTGGATGGACACGACCGACGCGTTGCCTTCTTGGCGCGTCTGGATGTTCAACATGGATCCTCCTGAAGAATTCCCCTGAGCACTCTTCGCCGCGCGGCATCCCGCTGGCGCTGTTTGTATTCCGAATGTGATGCCGGACCTGAAAGTGAGCTTTGAAACCCTGATTGTTCCATTACTTGGACTTCATGTGCGAAGAAGAAAGTAAATTCCTCCTGATCCCGGAGCAAGTCCGGAATGCCGGCGAGGTCGGATAATTCCGTGTCCCCCATGGTCTGGAGCCGGTCCTGCAGGATCTCCAGGGCCCGGGTGGCAGGACTTGGCAAGCGCACCAGGGTGCGGGCCGTGAACTGGATTGCGGCGTAATCCTTGCTGGAAAATGGGTTCTTCTCCTTGCCCTGGGCCTTCAGGGACAGGGAATGGCTGAGGGCACGCCGCTCGGCGGGGTCCATGTCCTGGAGGCAGAAGGCCGGCGGCAGCTCCTCCATCCACGCCTGGAGGGCCTCCATGTCGATCATGAGGTTCCGGCTCCGGCTGGGCTTGATGTGGGTGGGCATGAGCACGTGGTGGTCCAGCAGGAACCGGATGACCATGAGCACGCCCAGGTGGTCCTCGGCCACCAGCCGGATGCCGATCTGGTCGTAGATGGTCTCCGCCACGTTCTCAGGCTTGTGGAGCATCTTGAGCAGCATGGAGACGCGGTCCTTGTTCTCCTTGCGCTCCACGGCCACCAGGGGCACCTCGTAGGCTCCCCGCAGGCACCAGCGATCCTCCTCGCAGACCAGGAACTGGTCATAGCGGCTGAAGACCTGGTGCTGGATCTCCGGCAGGTAGCGCAGGTTCACGTTGTGGTCCACGTGGAAGAGGGTGTGCATCAGCCGGAGGATGGCGCAGGACCAGCGCGCCCGCAGGTCCTGGGGGCGCTCCGAGGCCCAGACCAGCAGGTCCAGGGGATCCTGGAGATCCATCACTTCCAGCGGGACGTGGAGCTCGGTCCCGTCCAGAATCACGCCCTCCAGGAAGTCCACCGCATCCTCATAGACCCGCAGCACGGCGGCCCGCTGGACCGGCACTGCCATGTCATAGCCGTAGTTCAGAGCGAAGGACCAGGCCTCATCCGGCGACAGGATGCGGAGCCCGTCCAGATCGATGGGCGAACCTCCCCCGAGGATCAGCTGAGTGACCTCCAGGGGCATGGGGAACAACGCTAGGTTTTTCATAACTTCCAAGTTCTCTATCGGGCTGCGGCGGGAAAGCATAAAAAAACGGGGCGCCCTGTCAAAGGGCGCCCCGCAGGAACCGGATCAGCCTACTTGATGGCGAAGGCGGCGACGAGCACGTAGATCACGAGGGCCTCGATGAGGGCCAGACCGATGATCATGGTGGTGCGGATGTTACCGGCAGCCTGGGGGTTGCGGGCAACGCCTTCGCAGGCGGCCATCACAGCCTTGCCCTGGCCCAGACCGCAGCCGGCGGCGGCGATGGCGAGGGAGAGGTGAGCGACGTACTGACCTTCGAAGAGGCTCTTCTGCACGACGGGGGCGCCCTGGGCGAACGCAACGGCAGCCAGGGTGAAGAGGAAGGCGGTGGTGAGGAACTTCTTCATGGTGGTGCTCCTGTGAGGTTGTCCAGGGGGTTCGGAATCCCCAGAACGGTTAGAAAGTTTTTTCGAGCGGAAATCGCTACGCGATTTCCGAAGGACTAATGCTCGTGCGAGACGGCGCCACTGAGATAGATCGTGGTCAGCATCGTGAACACGAAGGTCTGGATCAGGCCGAAGAACAGGCCGAGGAACATCATGGGCACCGGCAGCAGGATCGGCATCAGGCCGAAGAAGATGCCCGCCACCACGTGCTCACCGGCAATGTTGCCGAAGAGACGGAGGGAGTGGCTGAGGATGCGGCTGAGCAGCCCCAGGATCTCCAGGGGGAACAGCAGCGGGGCCAGCCACCAGATGGGCCCCATGAAGTGCGCCCAGTACTTGAGGAAGCCCTGCTCCCGCATGCCGTGGAAGTTGTAGTAGCCGAAGACCACCAGCGCGGAGCCGAGGGTGATGTTCCAGTTGCTGGTGCCAGGGCTCAGGGCCGGGATCAGGCCGAAGAAATTGTTGAAGAAGACGAACAGCGCCATGGTGCCGATGAAAGGCAGGTAGCGCTCGCCGTGGTGGGCGATGTTGTCGTTGATCATCTCCTTGAGGCCCTCGACGACGCCCTCGAAGATCTGCTGCAGGGGGCCGGGGATGCGGGCCAGGTTCTTGCGGACCAGGGCCGTGATGAACATGGCCGTGAGGGCCGCCAGGGCCGCGTTCAGAAGGTGGTCATAGCGCTCCAGAACCGACAGGGGCGCCCCGTGGGCGAAGCCGTGCCAGGCGTACCGGGAGAGTCCCAGGACCTGGGTGAGCCATTGGGCGAGCAGCGATGCGTGATGTTCCATCTCGGTCAGACCTCAATCAGGCGGGGTGTCTTCGGGTTTCTCGAAGCCCAGACGTAGGGCCTCGAGGAGAATGCCGGCCACGAAGAGAAGGACCCCCAGGGCCAGCGGTAAGGCTTCCGCCGGGTATAGGGCTATCATCCCACGCAACACCAGTGCGATCAACGCCAGTTTGCCCAGGGACAGGAACCCGTAGACCCACCGGAGGCGGACCGAGGGGGTCAGCATCCGGCCCGTGAGCACCCGGTGGAGCCCCCAAAAGCCGAAGCTGGTCAGACACCCCACCCCGAAGGCCAGGGCAGCGGTCCAGGAGCGGAACAGCCCCCAGAGAAGCACGCCCAGGAGGCCCACCACCACCATGGCCTGGGTGATCCGCCGCAGGTGGTGCTCACCCTCGCCCATGGGGGTCCTTGCCATCGGGCTGATTCTCCTCCAGCTTGCGCAGCTCCTCTGCGTCCCGCCGGGCCATGCGCCGGTTCAGCTTGTAGAGCTCCCAGAAGGCTGCGCCGATGCCCCAGATGAGGCCTACCCACTGCCCCCGGGCCGGGTGGCCGAACCAGCCGCCGATCCAGCGGCCCAGGAAGAAGCCCAGGGCGATGCAGAGCGGAAAGGAGATGCCCAGGGACATGAGGTCCCCCCAGAGCGCCCGCTCCCCGGGGTCGGCGTCTTCCTTGCCCGGCTTCAGGATCACCCGCACCTCCCCAGAAAGACTTAAGGCGCGGGTGGCCCCGCGCCTTAAGTCTAATGCAGGAAACCCTGGATACGACCTACGCCAGGAAGACCTTGCCGGCCCAGTCCAGCAGCCAGGGGCCGAAGGCCGTGCCGACCAGGACCAGGATGCAGGCCAGGGTCACGATGAACACCGAGGCGGCGCCCATGGGGATGGCCTCGCCTTCGGGCTCGCGGAAGTACATCTGGCTGACCACGCCCAGGTAGTAATAGGCGCTCACGGCACTGGTGAGCAGGGCGAGGACCGTCAGGGTGACGTAGCCCTGCTCGATGGCCAGCTTGAAGAGGTAGAACTTCCCGAAGAAGCCCACCAGCGGGGGGATGCCCGCCAGGCTCAGGAGGAACACCATCATGGCGAAGGCCAGCACCGGGCGCTTGCGACCCAGGCCCTTGAAGTCCTCGATGCGCTCACCCTCACCCTGGCCCTGCAGGTAGATCACCACGGCGAAGGCGCCGGTGTTCATGACGATGTAGATGGCCATGTACAGCCAGACCGCCTGGGCGCCTGCCTGGGGGTCGCCCGACAGCACGCCCAGCAGCATGTAGCCCACGTGGGCGATGCTGGAGTAGGCGAGCAGGCGCTTCATGCTCTGCTGGTTCACCGCCGCGATGTTGCCGAGAATCATGCTCGCGCCGGCAATGTAGCTCAGCGGCAAGACCCAGTCGCTGGACACCCCGTGGAAGCCCGTGCCGAAGACCCGCAGGATGGCGGCCAGGCCCGCGGCCTTGGGAGCCGTGGCCATGAGGGTGGTGATGGGGGTCGGGGCGCCCTCGTAAGCGTCGGGCGACCACATGTGGAAGGGCACTGCGGCCACCTTGAAGCCCATGCCCACCAGCACCATCAGCACCCCGGAGAAGACCAGCAGGCTGCTGGACTTGGGGGTGAGGGCCAGGGCCTGGTTCAGGTCCGCCAGGTTGGTGGTCGTGCCACCGGCCGCCCCGTAGAGCAGGCTGATGCCGTAGACGAGGATGCCGCTGGAGAAGGCCCCCAGCAGGAAGTACTTCATGCCGGCTTCCACGCTGGTGGCGCGGTCCCGGAGGTAGGCCACCAGGATATAGATGCAGATCGCCATGAGCTCGACGCTGAAGTAGATCGAGATCAGGTCGGAAGCGCCGCAGAGGAACAGCATGCCCGAGAGGGAGAACAGGATCAGGGCGTAGTACTCGACGGTCTGCTGCTTGAGGCTGTCCAGCAGCCGCACGCTCAGGGCCACGGCCCCCGCGCAGCCGAGCACGCAGAGCATCTGGAAGCCCCGGGTGAGGCCATCCATGCGGAACATGCGGGAGAAGCCCTCACCTTCCGTGGTCCGGGTCACCAGCACGGCGGTGATGGCGAGCACCAGCAGCGTGATGGGCGCCCACTTGTGCTTCTCGGCCCGGCTGAACATCAGGTCCCCGGGCCAGAGCATGAGCGTGGCCACGGTCATCAGGAAGAGTTGGGGCAGGATCAGATGCGTGTCCCGAAGGAGCGCATCCAGAAGCCCCTGAGAGAAGCCGGTCATTGGTGCCCCCCTCCGTGGGCTGGTGCGCCATGGGCGGGCTCAGCGTGGGGCGCTGCGGGAGCAGCCTCATGGCCTGCGGGAGCGGCATCGTGGTGGGCGGCCGGGGCGGCCATGCCCTGCATGCCGAGCTTCGCGGCAATGGCCTGCTTGACGGCCAGGTCCTGGGCGGCGTGGAAGCCGGGGGTGACCTGCTCGACCAGCTTGCGCACCGGGGCATCCATGACGGCCATGATCGGACCGGGGTAGAGGCCGATCCAGAAGGCGGCGACGACCAGCGGGGCAAAGTAGAGGATCTCGCGCAGGTTGAGGTCTTCCATCTTCTCGTTGACCTCGGTGATGGGTCCGAACATGACGCGCTGGAACATCCAGAGCATGTAGGCGGCGCCGAGGATGATGCCAAGGGTGGCGACCACCGCGGCCCAGGGGAAGGCCTGGAAGGAGCCCATCAGGATGACGCCCTCACCGATGAAGCCGTTGAGCAGCGGCAGGCCGATGCTGCTCATGGTCATGATCATGAAGATGGTGGCGAAGATCGGCATGCTCTTCGAGAGTCCACCGAAGTCCGCGATCATGCGGGTGTGCCGGCGCTCGTAGACGATGCCCACCGCGAGGAAGAGCCCGCTGGTGCTGATGCCGTGGTTGATCATCTGGAACAGGCCGCCCTTGATGCCGTAGGGGTTCAGGGCGAACAGGCCGAGCATACAGAGGCCTAGGTGACTCACGGAGGAGTAGGCCACCAGCTTCTTCATGTCCTTCTGGATCATGGCCACCAGGGCGCCGTAGATGATGCCGATCAGGGACAGACCGATGAACCAGGGCAGCAGCTCCTTGGTGGCGGTGGGCATGATGGGCAGCAGGAAGCGCACGAAGCCGTAGGTGCCCATCTTCAGGAGGATGGCGGCGAGGATGACGGAACCGGCCGTGGGCGCCTGCACGTGGGCGTCCGGCAGCCAGGTGTGGAAGGGGAACATCGGCACCTTGATGGCGAAGCCGACAAAGAAGGCCAGGGCCATGAGGGTCTGGTAGCTCTTGCTCTGCTGAGCGATGACGGGAGCCATGGCCTGGAAGCTGGCCAAGGAGAAGTCGTAGACGCCCGTCGTCTGGTGCTGGAGGAAGTAGATGGCGAGCAGCGCGACCAGCATCAGGACGGAACCGGCCAGGGTGTAGAGGAACAGCTTGATGGCCGCGTAGAGCTTCTGGGGGCCGCCCCAGATGGCGATGAGGAAATACATCGGGACGAGCATGACTTCCCAGAACAGGTAGAAGAGGAACATGTCCTGGGTGATGAAGACGCCCAGCATGGCGGTCTGCAGCACCAGCATCCAGATGTAGTACTCCTTGTGGCGCTCGAGGATGGCGCTGAACGAGCAGGCGATGGCGATGGGCCCGATGAAGGTCGTCAGCAGCCAGAGCAGGAGGCTGATGCCGTCCATGCCCACGCTGAACTTGACGCCCAGGGCGGGGATCCAGTTCCAGGCGCCGGCCCACTGGACCGCGTCGCTGGCCCGGTCATAGCCGAACCAGAAGGGCAGGCTCAGCAGCAGGCTGGCGATCATGATCAGGAGCGAGCCGATCTCGAAGACCCGGCGCTGGTCCTTGGGCACGAGGAGCAGGACCAACGCGCCCAGGACGGGCAGGAAGGTCGCCACCAGCATCAGTGTCGTGTTTGCGGTGAACATGGGGACTCCAACCAATGAGGACTAGGCGATGAATTTCCAGAAGGCGAACACGAGGAAGCCGATGAACATCACGAAGGCGTAGTGCTGGACCCGGCCCGTCTGGAGGCCGCGGAAGACCGCGCTGGTCTCCTGCACCATGTATTCGACCAAGTCGACGCTGCCGTCGATGAGGTACTCGTCCACCCAGTGCATGAGATTGGCCCAGATCAGGGTCACGCGAGCTGCCCCGTTCACCATGCCGTCCACAACCCAGGTGTCGAAGCTCCAGAGCTGGGCGGAGAAGCGCTTGAGGGGCTCGATGATCGCCGCGTCGTAGAACTCGTCCACGTAGTACTTGGCGTTCACCCAGCGGAACAGGTTCGGGAAGCGCTCCACGAAGGCGATGGCGCGGCTCCAGGTGGGATCCACCTTGTAGATCCACCAGGCCAGCAGCATGGCGCCGGGGGCCCAGATCAGGGTGGCCCAGGCCATGAGCCCGTATTCCATGGCGGGCGGGATGTGCTCGCCGTGGTGGGGGGCCGAGACCTGATAGAGCAGCGGCTCGAGCCACTTGCTGAACAGCTCCGCCGGCACGATGGGCAGGACCCGGTGCAGGCTCTCGGGATAGTTCAGGAAGCCGCCGACCACCGCCAACCCAGCCAGGACCGCCACCGGAAGCCACATGCGCCAGGTGACTTCATGGGGATGGTGACCAGGGACGATGTCGTGGTCCTCGGGATCGTCCACATGGTGGTCGTGGGGCTTGTCCAGCTCGTGGATGTGGTTCTCCTGGGCGTGCACGGGTGCATGGGCGCCGTGGCCGTGGTCGTCATGCGCACCGTGGGCGGCATGGTCGTCGTGGCCATGGGCCTCGGACTGGACCGTGTGCCCGTAGGGATCATCGCCGCCGCCGCGGTAGTTGCCATAGAAGGTCATGGCGATGAGGCGGGTCATGTAGAAGGCGGTGCAGAAGGCACCCAGCATGCCCAGGATCCAGGCCACCAGGTTCAGGATGGGACCGGTGTAGTGGCCGTGCTGATACCAGCCCTCGAACACCTTCCAGAGGATCTCGTCCTTCGAGAAGAAGCCGGAGAAGGGGAAGATGCCGGCGATGGCGAAGGTGGCCAGGATCATGCTCATGGCCGTGATGGGCATGAGCTTCTTGAGGCCGCCCATGTTGCGCATGTCCTGCTCGTGGTGGCAGGCGGCGATCACCGCGCCGGATCCGAGGAAGAGGCTGGCCTTGAAGAAGGCGTGCGTGAAGACGTGGAACATGCCGGCGCTGAAGGCCCCGGCGCCCATGCCCATGAACATGAAGCCCAGCTGGGACACGGTGGAGTAGGCCAGCACCTTCTTGATGTCGTACTGGGCGAGGCCCATGGTGGCGGCGACGAAGGCGGTGAGGGATCCGAAGGCCAGCACCACGGCCAAGGCCATGGGGGCGTTCACGTAGATGAAGTTCAGGCGGGTGATCATGTAGAGGCCGCTGGTCACCATGGTCGCGGCATGGATCAGGGCGGACACGGGCGTCGGACCGGCCATGGCATCCGGCAGCCAGACATACAGGGGGATCTGCGCGGACTTGCCCATGGCGCCCACGAAGAGGCAGCAGCCGATGAGGTTGAACCACCAGGTGGGCGAGGCGGTGTGCCCGTAGAGGGTGATGAGCGGCAGGTTGGCGACCTCGCGGACCGAGCCCATGAGGGTGTCGTAGTCGAGGCTGCCGAAGACCTGGAAGATCAGGAAGAACCCGATCATGAAGCCGAAGTCGCCGATGCGGTTGGTGACGAAGGCCTTCTTGCCCGCGGCGGCGGCGAACTCCTTCTCGAAGTAGAAGCCAATGAGCAGGTAGGAGCAGAGACCCACACCCTCCCAGCCCAGGAACATCATCATGATGTTGGCGCCCAGCACCAGATTCAGCATGCTGAACACGAACAGGTTCAGGTAGGCCATGAAGCGGTAGTAGCGGCCGTCGTTGCGTTCCTCGGCCATGTAGCCGGTGCTGAAGAGGTGGATGAGGAAGCCAGCGCCGGAGACCAGGAGGGCCATGCAGCCACTCAGGACATCGAACTTGTAGGCCCACTCAATCTTGTAGGTACTCATCCCGCCCAGCACGTGGGCGCCGCCCACGTTGAACCAGGTCCAGAGGCTTTGGTGCAGCGAGCGGCCCTCGGCGGGCATCCCGATCAGCTGGATGAAGTGCCACAGGGTGAGGAGGAAGGCGAGGCCCACGCTGCCGAGGGCGAAGAAGTCCACCACCGCGGTGTTCCGCAGCTTGCGGCCGCTGAGGCCGTTGATGAGGAACCCGAAGAAGGGCAGGAAGGGGATCAGCCAGAGCAGGCTGCTCGGCTGGGAGGCGGCGGTCGCCGCGGCGTGCGCCAGGGTCATGTCGGCACTCATGATCGTCGTCATCCCTTCAGCAGGTTGATGTCGTCCACCTGGACGGTGTCGCGCTTGCGGTAGAGGGCCACCACCAGCGCGAGGCCCACGGCCACCTCGGCCGCGGCGAAGCCCATGACCAGCAGGGCGAAGGCCTGGCCGGAGACGGACCCGCTGTGGCGGGCGAAGGCGATGAAGTTCAGGTTCGCGGCGTTGAGCATGAGCTCTACGCACATGAGGATCACCAGGGCGTTGCGGCGGATGAGCACGCCGGCGATGCCGATGGAGAACAGCGCGAAGGAGATGAGGAGGACCGCGTTGAGGTTGACCATCACACCCGCTCCGTTTTCGCCAGCACCACGGCGCCCACCAGGGCGACCAGCAGCACCACGCTGAGGATCTCGAAGGGCAGCAGGTAGCCTGCGAAGAGGCCCCGGCTCACGGCCTGGGCGTTCTGCTTGGCGACGTCAAGGCCCTGGGCCAGATTGTCCGAAAGCTTCAGGGCCTGGGGAGAAGCCGCGCCAAAGATGACCTTGCGGAACACCGCAGAGAAGGCGGCGACACCCAGCAGCACCGCGCCGATGGCGTAGCGGGACTGGAGCTGGAAGACCTCCTTCTCCTTGGCCTTGCTTACCTCGACGAGCATGACCACGAAGAGGAAGAGCACCACGATGCCCCCGGCGTAGACCAGGATCTGCGCCATGCCCAGGAACTCAGCTTCCAGGGAGAGGAAGCAGCCGGCGATGCAGAGCATCGCGAAGAGGAAGGCCAGTACGCTGTGCACGGCGCTCCGGGAGGCGACCACCACGGCGGCGCCGCCCAGGGCCATGACGCCAAAGATGGCGAACATGTTCCGGCCGATCGTTTCGATGAAATGTTCCATGGGGCGTCCTCGGGTTGCTCGGAAGATGGGGGTCAGTCGTCAGCCACGCTGAACTTGCCCACGGGAGAGGGCTCGAACATGTTCTGGCTCAGCCCCTCCATGCCCAGCGAGAAGTCCTCCCGGTTGTAGGTGGCCAGCTCGAACTGGTGGTTCAGGATGATGGAGTCGAAGCCGCAGCTCTCCACGCAGAACTCGCAGAAGATGCAGCGCTCCATCTCGAAGTCGTAGCGCACGGGATAGGGCATCTTGCGCCCTTCCTTCTTGCCCTTCTCGATGGTGATGACCTGGGTGGGGCAGATCTTTTCGCAGGCCAGGCAGCACACGCACTTGATCTCGCCCTGCTCATCTTTCAGCAGGGTGAGGCGGCCGCGGTAGCGGGGCTGGACCTTGGCCACCACCTCGGGATACTCCGAGACGATGTGGAAGGGCACCTTCCGACGGTTGGCCGTGAAGAACACCTTGCAGAAGTGCTTGCCGGTGATGGCCATGCCCTTGGCGATGTCGAAGGGGATCAGGGTCCTCAAGAACTTGTTCATGGAAGGCCCCTTAGACGGCGCAGCGGACGAAGGCCGCGAGCAGGAGGTTGACCAGCGCCAGGGGGATCAGGTACTTCCAGGCCACGCTCATGACTTGGTCATACCGGTAGCGGGGAATGGTGCCGCGGACCCAGATGTAGGTGAACAGCAGGAAGATGATCTTCGCCACGAAGAAGATGGCGTGGGGCCCGGCGATCCAGGCGCCCGCGGGCAGGAGCTTATTGACCAGGCCCTGCAGGCCGAAGGGCAGCAGCCAGGAGCCGCCCAGGAAGAACCCCGCGGCCAGGGCGCTGACAACGGTCATGTTGATGTACTCGGCCAGGTAGAAGAAGCCGAACTTCATGCCTGAGTACTCGGTGTGGAAGCCCGCCACCAGCTCGTTCTCGGCCTCGGGCATGTCGAAGGGCAGCCGGTTGGTCTCGGCGAAGCCGCAGGTCAGGTAGATCAGGAAGCCGAAGACCTGAGGCACCAGACCCCAGGCAGAGGTGCCCGTGGCCATGCGCTGCGCCATCTCGCTGAAGTTGAGGCTGCCCGTCAGGACCACTGGGGCCAGCAGGCTGATGGCCAGGGGCACTTCGTAGCTGACCATCTGGGCCGCGCTGCGCAGGCCGCCCAGCAGGGGATACTTGGAGTTGGACGCCCAACCCGCCAGGACGATGCCATAGACGCCGACGCTGGCCACACCCAGGATCCAGAGCAGGCCCACGTTGATGTCGGCGATGCCGCCGGAGACCGGCAGACCCGCGAGGCCCGGGAACCAGGACGGGAAGATGAAGAAGGTGCCGGGCACGAAGGAGATGGCGGCAAACACCACCACCGCGGACACCATGCTGATGGCCGGGGCGATGAAGAACACGAACTTGTCGGCCTTGGCCGGGATGATGTCCTCCTTGAGGATCAGCTTCAGCACGTCGGCCACCAGGCCCGGGATGCCGCGCCAGTAGGAGAGCACCGGGATGCGACCCCACTTCCACATGCCGCGGTTCATCCAGCCAGTGACGCCGATGTGGCCGCTGGCCACCCGGGTGGAGCCCAGGCGCTGCTGGAGGTGGCCCAGCACCTTGCGCTCGGCGAACACGGTGAGAGGCACCACGACGAAGACGAAGATTACGACCAGCACGCACTGGATGAGCGTGATCGCGATGGACTGTAGGAGGGTCGGAGTCGGCATGGCTGTTGATCCTCGTCGGCTAGCGGTCGATCTCGCCGAGCACGATGTCCAGGGTTCCGATCGCGGCGACAATGTCGGCGATCAGGCCACCCTCGGCCATCTTGGGCAGGGACTGGAGGTTGATGAAGCCGGGCGCCCGGACGTGGAAGCGGTAGGGGTTGGTGGAGCCCTTCTCGCCGACGAGGTAGTAGCCGATCTCGCCCTTGGGGGCTTCGGTGGCGTGGTAGACCTCGTTGACCTCGGGCTTGAGGATCTTGGGGATCTTGGCCATGACGGGCCCTTCGGGCATCCCGTCGAGGCACTGCTGGATGATGCGGGCGCTCTGCCGCATCTCCGCCATGCGCACCAGGTACCGGGCGTAGGTGTCCGCCGCGGTCTGGGTGGGCACCTCGAAGTCCATCTCGGCGTAGGCGGCGTAGGGGAAGGCCTTCCGGATGTCGTAGGGCACGCCGGCGGCACGCAGCACGGGACCGGTGACCCCCAGGGCGATGGCATCCTCGGCGCTCAACATGGCCACGCCGACGGTGCGCTTCTTCCAGATGCGGTTCTCGCTGAGCAGGTTCTCGTATTCCTCGAGGCAGGTGGGGAACTTGGCCAGGAACTTCCGGGCCATCTTCTCGAAGCCCGGCGGCAGGTCCTCGCGCAGGCCGCCGATGCGGAAGGCCGTGGTGGTGAGGCGGGAGCCGCAGAAGGCCTCGTTCATGTCGAGGATGTCCTCGCGCTCACGGAAGGCGTAGAGGAAGACCGTCATGGCGCCGATGTCCAGGGCGTGGGTCGCCAGCCAGATCAGGTGCGACGCCAGGCGGTTGAACTCGTTCAGCAGCGTGCGGATGTACTGGGCGCGGCGGGGCACCGTGATGCCGAACAGCTTCTCGTTGGCCTCGGCCCAGCCGAGGTTGTTGGCCACGGCAGAGCAGTAGTCCATGCGATCGGTCCAGACCTGGCCCTGGAAGAAGGTCTGGTTCTCGCAGATCTTCTCAACGCCCCGGTGGAGGTAGCCGATGACCGGCTTGCAGTGCGTGATCGTCTCACCGTCGAGCCGAAGCTTCACCCGGAGCACGCCGTGCGTGGACGGGTGCTGCGGGCCCAGGTTGATCTCCATTTCCTCGTTCTTGAACACCGTCCGCTCCTAGTCCGCCTTGGGTTGCTTCAGGTTGATGCCCAGCTGGCCGGCCTTCTGGAGGGCGATGCGCTCGATCATGCCGCCCCGGTCTTCCCGGAAGGAGATGTCGCGCTGACCCCAGCCCACCACGGGGTAGTCCTTGCGCAGGGCGTGGCCCTCCCAGTCGTCGGGGCAGAGGATGCGGGTCATGTCCGGGTGGTTCGCGAACGCGATGCCCAGCATGTCGAAGATCTCGCGCTCCATCCAGTTGGCGCTGGGATAGACGGAGCAGGCGCTCTCGGGCACGAAGCCCTCGGGCACGAGGATCCGGAGCCGCAGACGCTTCCTGCGGCTGATGCTGGTCAGGTGGTAGACCACGCTGTAAGCGAAATCGCTGGCCGCGGGGTAGTGGGTGGCCGACTGGTCCGCGAGCATCTCGTAGTGGAGGTCCTCGTGGTCCCGGCAGAGGAGCAGGGCCTCATGGAGGGCGCCCTTCTCCAGCTGGCAGGTCAGTTCCCCGGCCTGCTCGAAGATTTCCTGGACCTTGGCACCGAGTAGCTCCTGGAGCAGCAGCAGGTCGGCGTCCTTCGCCTCCTGGGGCCAGGGGGTCTTCAGGTCGTTGTCGTCCTTGCGGGGCACCGGCCGCACGGGGGGCTTGGGAGCGTCCTTGCCATCGGCCTCAGCCTTGGCCTTGGCGGTCTCGTAGTCGGCCTGCATCTTCTTCCACTTGGCCTCGTCGGCCTCAGCGGCGGCCTTCACTTCGGCCAGATAGGTGCGGTAGCTCGGCAGGGGCACCGTCTTGGGCATCACCACCTGCCGCTGGGGCGAGGCAGCGTAGTCGTAAACATAGGGTCCCGCGGGGGCCTCCGGCACTTCGGGGGCCGGGGGGATGATCGGTTCCGTCATCAGCCGACCTCCTCGAAGATGTCCTTGTACCGGTCAGCCAGGCTGCTGGTCATGATCTTGTCCTGCAGCTTCATGAACCCGTAGATGAGCGACTCGGGCCGGGGAGGGCAGCCGGGGATGAAGACGTCAACCGGGATGATCTTGTCCACGCCCTGGATGGTGTGGTACGAGTCGAAGGGGCCGCCGGCGGTGGCGCAGGAGCCCATGGCGATGACCCACTTGGGCTCGGGCATCTGGTCGTAGAGGGTCTTGATCACCGGGGCCATCTTGTAGGTGACGGTGCCGGCGATGATCATCAGGTCGGCCTGGCGGGGGGTGGCGCGGAAGATGCCGGCCCCGAAGCGGTCAAAGTCGAAGCGGCTGGCGCCGGCGGCCATCATCTCGATGGCGCAGCAGGCCAGGCCGAAGGTCACGGGCCACACGCTGGTGGCGCGGGACCAGTTCATGACCTTCTCCACCTTGGTGGTGATGAGGATCTGCTCGAAGGCGGAGGGCTGCATTACTCCCATGTGAGGGCTCCCTTGGACCAGATGTAGCCGTAGCCAAACAGCAGCAGGAAGAGGAACAGGCCGAACTCGATGAAGCCGAAGATCGCCAGTTCCTTCATCTGGATCGCCCAGGGCATGAGGAACACCGTTTCCACGTCGAATACGAGGAACATCACGGCCACCAGGTAGTAGCGCACCGAGAACTTGGACCTCGCCTCGGACGTGGGCGTGACGCCGCACTCATAGGACGAATATTTCGCCGCACTTGGCCAGTTAGGCCGCAGCAGCCACGACAAATTCCAGATGATGATCGGCAGGGCCACTGCTACCAGTATCAGCAGCAGGATGGACGCGTACCCACGCATGGAGCCTCCAGGACCAGTCATTGTGGAGCCTCGGTCCCACTAAGGTCAACGCTCGAAGCCAACCCGGCCATCCTTTGTGACCCATGCCCTATTCTCAGCCATCCTCCCGGCCCCCGATCCGGTAGGATGCTTTCATGTCCGTGCCGAACCCCCCGAGCCCCGCCGATTCTGCCGAGGCAGCCGATCGCGCCTTGACCGACTTCAAGCCGGCCAAGGAGCTCTACCCCACCCTCGACCTCACCCGCGAGCCGGTGGACTTCGCGCTGTTCCAGGCCCTGCCCCTCGACCTGATGTTCAAGCACCACTTCGTGCCGGTGCAGGAGCGGGATGGCGCCCTCTGGCTGGCCATGGCCGATCCCCTGGATATTCCCACCCAGGACATGCTGCGCCAAAGCCTCAAGCGGCCTCTGCGCTTCGCCGGGGCCCCCCTGGCCCAGATCCAGGAAGTGCTCAAGAAGTCCGAGAGCGGCCAGAAAGTCATGGACGAGGCCGGCGAGGCCCTCAAGGTCCAGGTGCTCCATGAAGAGGACTGGGACGACGAGGTCCTGGACCTCGAACGCCTGACCGACAAGGACGAGGCCCCGATCGTCCGCCTGGTGGATACCACGATCTTCAACGCCCTCCAGCGCCGTGCCTCCGACATCCACCTGGAGACCACGGCCACGGGCTTCCAGATCAAGTACCGCATCGACGGCAGCCTCTACTCCGCCGCAGACCCCATCGACCGGCGCTTCGCCTCCCCCATCATCAGCCGCATCAAGGTCATGTCCGAGCTGGACATCGCCGAGAAGCGGAAGCCCCAGGATGGTCGCTTCAAGCTCAAGGTGAGGGGCCGGGCCATCGACTTCCGCGTCAGCATCATGCCCACCATCCACGGCGAGGACGCGGTCATCCGCATCCTAGACAAGGAGAACCTCACCGAAGAATTCCAGTCGCTCACGCTGGAAATCCTTGGATTTTCAGACCACGAGCTGAAGCGGCTTCGCCGTTTCGCCCATGAGCCCTATGGCATGTTCCTGGTGACGGGCCCCACAGGCTCCGGCAAGACCACCACCCTCTACGCGGTGCTCAGCGAGATCAGGACGCCCGAGGACAAGATCATCACCATCGAGGACCCGGTCGAATACCAGCTCGAAGGCGTCACCCAGATCCCTGTCAATGAGAAGAAGGGCCTGACCTTCGCCCTGGGCCTGCGGTCCATCCTCCGCCACGACCCCGACAAGATCCTGGTGGGTGAGATCCGCGACCCCGAGACCGCCCAGATCGCCATCCAGTCCGCGCTGACGGGCCATCTCGTGTTCACCACGGTCCACGCCAACAACGTCCTGGACGTGCTGGGACGCTTCCAGCACATGGGCGTCGAGGTCTACAACTTCGTTTCTTCCCTGAACTGCATCCTGGCCCAGCGGCTCATCCGCGTCCTCTGCCCCAAGTGCAAACGGCCGGCCCCCCCACCGACGGCCCAGGAGCTGGAAGAGAATGACGTCGACGCGGCGTGGCTCAGCGGCGCCAAGCTCTTCGACCGCGTGGGCTGCGTGGACTGCCATGGCACGGGCTTCCGGGGCCGACAGGCCATCATCGAGTTCATGGGCCTCAACGACGAGCTCCGCGAGCTGCTCATCCAGCGCGCTCCGGTCCGCGAAGTCAAGGCCGCGGCCCGCCGTGGGGGCATGCAGTTCCTGCGGGACAGCGCCCTTGAGAAGGTTCGGCTGGGTCTCACGACTTTCGCCGAGATCAACAAGGTCACCTTCCGCGACGGGGCCTGATCAGGCGCCCTTGCGCCGCAGCACCACCGACAGGTGCGCCTTCAGCTCCTCCAGGCTGAAGGGCTTCGCCAGGATGCTCACAGCGACAGTGGCCGCCGCCAGGTTGGCCGCCTGCTGGGTGGCCCGACCGGTGGCCAGGACCACCGGCAGCTCCGGCCGCAGCTGACGCAGCAGGGGCAGCGTCCCGGCCCCGCCGAGACCGGGCATGTTCAGGTCCAGGATCACCAGGTCGAAGGACGCTCCGGCCTCCAGCCGCGCCAGGGCCGCTTCCCCGGAAGCGACGGCCTCTGGCGCATGGCCCAGGGTCTCCAGCAAGGTGCACAGGCTCAGCTGCAGCAGGTCGTCGTCATCCACCACCAGCACGCGCAGTGGCTGGGCGCTGGGAGTGGCCGCCTCCGCCACGGGACCGGAGTCCGGCTCCCATACCGCAGCCGGCAGCTGGATCGTGATGCAGGTGCCCACGCCCTCGGTGCTGCGCAGGTCCAGGCGCCCGCGGTGAGCCTTGACGGTGCCGTAGACGATCGAGAGCCCCAGTCCGGTGCCCTTGCCCTGGGGTTTGGTGGTGAAGAACGGGTCCATGGCCCTGGCCATCACCTCCGGGGGCATCCCCATGCCGGAGTCCTGGATCTCCATTTCTACCAGCGTGGGGCCTGCGTTCCGGGTCCGCAGCGTGAGGGTGCCGCCCTCGGGCATGGCATCCACGGCGTTGACGCAGAGGTTCATCAGGGCGTGGCCCAGGGCCGCGGGGTCCCCCAGGACCAGGTTCAGGTCCGGGTCGAGGTCCATCTCAAGGCGGACCCGCTGCAGGGTGGTGTGCTCCAGCAGGGCGGTCTGCTCCCGCACAACCTCGTTCAGGTTGAGGAGCCGCTCCTCGGCGATGCCCTGCCGGGCGAAGCCAAGCAGCCCCTGCACCAGCGTCCGACCCCGGAGGCAGGCCTTGGTGATGGTCTCCATGCTGCGCTGCTGGGAGGAGCCCTGGGGCGCCAGGGTCTCCTGGATGGAGGACAGGGCCATGATGGCGCCCAGCACGTTGTTCATGTCGTGGGCCACCCCACCGGCGAGGCTTCCCAGGCTCTCCATCTTCTGGGCCCGCTGGAACTGCTGCTCCAGCTCAAGCCGCTCAACCTCGAGCCGCTTCCGGTCGGAGATGTCCCGAAAGGTGACGATGCCGTAGAGCAGCTCGCCCTGTTCGTCATAGATGGGGACACCGCTGTAGGCGCCGTGGAAGGGCTCGTCGGCGCCCGTCACCTTCAGGGACACTTCGTATTCCGTGAACCGTTCGCCACGCAACACCCGCGCGGAGGGCCGTTCCGTCATCGGCAGGTCGCGATCCCCGGAGCGGAGCCACTCGATGAGGGGAGTGGTCTCCGTCTGGCTGGCGGGAGGGGCCATCCCCCACCGCTCCCAGATCATGCGTGTGGAACGGTTCGCCAGCATGACCCGCCCCTCGGGGTCATAGAGCACCAGGCCCTCGCTCAGGTGGGAGAGGATCGCCTCGTCGCGCTGGGCCACCTGCCGTTGGGCTTCCTCGCTGCTCCGCAGGGCCTCCTCGGCCCGCTTCCGCGCGGTCACGTCCCGGATGTAGGCCACGAACTGTCCCGTGTCCGGCAGGTGGGTGGTGGACACCTCCACGGGCAGCGTTGTCCCGTCCCGCCTCCGGTGGAGGGACTCGAAGACGTCCGAGCCCTTTTCGAGGAGAAGCGCGAAGTGAGCCTTGGTTTCCGCCTGGTTCTCCACCGCATCCAGGTCCCCAGGGGCCTTGCCCAGGAGCTCCTCCCGGCCATACCCCAGCATGAGGCAGGCGGCGTCGTTCACCTCGAGGATCCTGCCCTGGTTATCCAGCAACCAGACCGCGTCCATGGCCGTGCGCAGCATGCTGCGGTAGCGCGCCTTGCTCTCGCGGAGGGCATCCTCCGTACGCTTCTGCTCAGCCACATCCCAAGCCAGGTCCGCGAACTGCTGGACGGTCTCCACATCCCTTGGGCCATAGGGGTCGGGCTTGTTGCCCACTCCCAGCAGGGCGACGATGCGCCCCCCCCGCAGCACGGGCACCACCAGCTCCCGCAGCACGTGGGCGTGACCCGGAGGCAGACCCTTGCGATGGGGCAGGCTGAGATAATCGTTATGGATGACCGGCATCCCCTGGCGGACCGCGTCCACCCAGACGCCAGCCTGACTCACGGGGTAGTGGAGGCCGTGGCCCTCCGCCTTGCAGAAGTCCCGGCCCGTGCGGGTGCTCCAGGCCTGCAGGGTGAGGGCCTCCTGCTCCTGGTCCATGAAGTGGTAGAAGCCGATGCAGCTGCCCGTCAGGAGTTCGGCCTCGTCCAGGGTGGCCCGCAGGATGGCCTCCAGCGTGGCCGCGGCTGCGAGCTCCCCGATGCGGGTCCGGGCCGTCAGGATGGCCTGGGCATAGTACGCCTCGGTGCAGTCCTCGAAGGTCAGCAACAAAGCGCCCTCGGCCAGGGGCGTCGTGGAGTATTCCAGCCAGGCATGGATGCCATCCGCCCAGCCCAGCCCGACCATGGCCCGCGCCACCGGAGTGCCCCGGCCCAGGAGCTGGGTGCCGGGGAAGTCCTCCGGAGCCAGGGCTGTCCCCCCAGCGGCCAGCAGGCGGCAGTCCTCCCGGAACAGGCCCTGGCTCAGGAGGTTGTTCCGGTCCTGCCGAAGCAGGCGCTGGGCCGCGCCGTTGGCCTCGAGCACCCGGTCAGCGCCATCCAGGAGGACGATCCCCTGGGGCAGCGCCTCCAGCAACGGATCCCACCCCTGTCGCGCAGGAGGAGGGGGGTTCTGGACCGGTTCAGACATGGGACACGCGGAGGAGATCCTGCCCCCCTCCTATCGGATCAGATGACCTCCTAATGAGTTTAGAACGGGGACTCAGATCCCCCGCACCAGCTCCCGCTCCAGGCTCTGCAGCTTCCGCAACCGGGCGAACAGCCCCGGCTGGGCGGCCAGGACTTCCGGCGTGCCCAACTGGACCGTGCGGCCCTCCTCCAGCACCAGCACCCGGGCGCAGGTCTCGGCCACGAACACGCGGTGGGTGGCGATCACCAGGGTGGACTTCCCCAGGAAGCCGCGCAGGTTCTCAAGGATCCGGCTCTCGGTCTCGGCGTCCACCGCGGAGAGGGCGTCGTCCAGCAGGAGCAGCCGGGGGCGGCGGAGCAGCGCCCGGGCCAGGGCCGTGCGCTGGCGCTCGCCACCGCTGAGGACCACGCCCCGCTCACCGACCACCGTGTCCAGCCCGTCGGGTAGCCGGCGGATCAGATCATCCATGGCCACCACCCGGGCGATCTCCCAGATCTCGTCCTCGGTAGCCTCGGGCCGCCCCATGGCCAGGTTGACGCGCAGGGTGTCTGAGAACAGGAAGGCGTCCTGGGGCACCCAGCCCAGCCCCGCCCAGTGGCGGCGCAGGTTGGCGTCGGTCAGGAGCTCGCCATCCACCCGCATCTGGCCGGACTGGGGCTCGCGGAGCCCCGCCAGCACCTGCAACAGCAGAGTCTTGCCGGAGCCGATGCTGCCCACCACCGCGAGGCTGTCGCCGGGTGCCAGGCTGAGATCCAGAGGCCCGAGGCCCCGGCCCGTCTCGAAGCGGTGGGTGACACCCTCCAGCGCCAGGGACGCGGGGATCTCAGGCAGAGTGATGGGTTCCGCGGGCGGCAGGGGGCGCTCGGGGCTGTGCAGCAGGTAGTCGAGGCGCTCCTGCCCGGCCCGGGCCCGCTGGAACAGGTTCGCGGACCAGCCCAGGCTCATGACCGGCCAGGCCAGGGCCACCAGGAACCCGGTGAAGGCCGTGAGATCGCCCAGGGTCAGGGTGCCCTGCACCACCAGCGCGCCGCCGTAGGCCACCAGCACCAGCGCCGAGGCGCCGCTCATGAAGGCGGACAGGGGCGCGTAGGCGCTGAAGATCACGGACTGCTTCATGCTCAGGGACGCGTGGCGCCGGCTGAGGGTGTCGAACTGCGCCACCCGGGCATCTTCCAACCCGAAGGCCTGGACGACGCGCTCGCCACTGATGGTCTCGTGGCTGAAGGTGGACAGGGCCGCGAAGGCGAGCTGCAGCTTCTGCTGCACCAGGTGGCTCCACTTGCCGATGACGTAGAAGCCCATGGCCAGGAAGGAGAAGGGCAGCATCACCGCCAGAGTGAGCCGCCAGTTGGTGTGGAACATCAGGCCCAGGGTCACGGGCAGGATGGACAGCACCTGCAGGAAGCTCATGAGGCCGGGGCCGGTGGCCATGCGCACGGTGCCCACGTCGTCCCCGACCCGGCTCATCAGGTCGCCCACCCGCTGCCGCTCGTAGAAGGCGAAGGGCCGCGCCAGCAGGAACCCGTAGAGGGACTCGCGCTGCTCCCGTTCCACCTCGCGGCTGAGGCCGATGAGCGTGTTGCGCATAAGGTAGCGCCCGACGCCCGCCGTGGCGGTGAACACCAGCATCCAGGCCAGGTAGACCCGGGAGCCGTGCCAGTCCTGGTGCTCCAGGGCGTTCACCGCCCGGCCGGACCAGTAGGGCACCACCGACGCCGCCACGCTGCACCAGACCGTGGCCAGCAGGCCCCAGTGGAGGGTGCGCCGATGGCGCGCCATCAGAGGCCACCACCACCACAGCGTCGATTTCGAAAGATCCGCCAACGGGTCCTCCCCCCCGCAATCAGAGTAGCAACACCCATCCGCCCCTGCCGACAGATCTGGACAGGGTTCCTTCGGTCTTTCCCTGGTGCGCCCGCTGGTGCATCTTCGGGGCTCACCCCCGGAACCCCCCATGCGCTCCCTCCTGCTGGCCCTCGCCCTGGCCCTTGCCACCCTGCTCGCCCCCGCCCAGGTGGTGGAGGAGTCCCTCCAGGCCGATCCCGGCCCCCTGGACTTCATCCAGGGAGACAGCTACGAGCAGTGGGTGCTCCAGTCCCTGGTGGGGGACGCGCTGGTGGGCATCCGGCCTGACGGGACGCTGACGCCGCGCCTGGCCACCGCCTGGACCCGGCTGCCGGACGGCACCCTCAGCTTCATCCTGCGCCCGGACGCCCGGTTCGCGGACGGCAGCGTGGTCACCGCCGGGGATGTGCTCTGGACCTTCCGCGAGCTCCAGCGCAACCCGCAGGCCAGCGCCACCAAGCGCGCCATCCTCGCCGGCGCGGAGTTCGGCGAGCATCAGGGCCGACCCTGGCTCCGCTCACCCAAGCCCCCCGGACGGCTGCTCCTGGAGCTGGCCCGGGTACCCATCGCCCAGCGGGGCCAGCCCGGACAGGGCTCCGGCCCCTTCGCCTTCCACCGGGAGCCCGGCGCCTGGGTCTTCACCCGGCGGGAGCACTTCCTGCGGCCAGGCATCGACGGCCTCCGCTTCCGCCTGTTGCCCGATCCCACCGCGGTCCAGACGGCGCTCCGCAAGGGCTGGCTGACCCTCGGCGCGCCCCTGGCTGCTCCCGGGGCCGAGCCGCCCCCCACCCACCGCCGCCTGACCCAGCCCCTGCATGCGCAGTTCGTGGTCTGGAGCCGCCTGGGTCCGGGACCGCTGCGGCTGCTGGAGCGCTGGCGGCGGGACGCCTTCCCTGCCCAGCTCCTGGGCCGGAACGCGCGTCCCAGCCGGGGCCTCTGGCCCGAGACCCTGGGCTTCCCGGTGCGGAGCATCCAGGCGGAGCACACACCCCCGCCGCCCGCGCAGCTGGTGCTGCAGCACGCGGCCGGCGACGCCGCCCTCGAGCGCCTGCTCCTGGCCCTCCGGGAGCGGGCGCGGCGGGACGGCTGCGACCTCCGCCTGCGGCCCCTGGAGCAGGGCCTGCTCCAGGAGCGGCTCCAGAAGGGCGACTTCCAGCTGGCGGGCTCGGTGGTGTTCTTCGAGCCCCAGCCCTGGGCGGTCCTGGAATACCTGGAACCCGGCGGACCCATGAACTTCACCGGCTGGCGCCATGCGCGGCTGGAGGCCCTGACCGCCCGCCTCCGCCAGCCCGGCGACGCGGCCTGGGAGGAGCTGCAAGCCCTCTGGTCCCGGGCGCCCGCGGCCCTGCCTCTCCTGGATTTCCAGAGTGTCATCTGGGTGGACCGGCGGCTCCAGGTGGAACCCAGCCCTATGGGTCTGTATCTGCACACGCCGGGGGCCGCGGGCTGGCGCTGGCGATGATCCGGCTGCTGCAGGGCCTGGGGATCTGGGGCCTTGGCTTGGCCCTGGCGCTGAGCCTCCCGGGTTCGGCCTGGAAGGCGGCGGCCCCGCCGGCCTTCCCCTGGGCGGCCCTGGGTCCCGCGGCCCTGGCCACCGCCAGCCTCGCCCTCCTGGCGCCGCTGCTGGTCTGGCGCGGCGGCCCGGCCCTGGCTTCGCGGCGGTCCCTGGCGCTGCTGGAGGCGCCCCCGGAGCTGCTGTGGGCCGCGCTGCTGCTGGCGTTGTGGCCCCCGACCTGGGGACCCCCGGCCCAGGCCGCCTGGCTGCTGGCCTTCCTCGCCGCCGCCCTGCCCGGCGAGGTTCGCTGGCTGGCCCAGGCCCTGCCCGGGGAGCACCCCCTCCCGCAGGCCTGGGGCGAGCGTGCCACGCGGCGTGTGCGGTGGCTCGTGCTGAGGCGGCTGGTGGTGCGCTGGCTCGCGGCCCGCCTGCCCGTCTGGCTCACGGCCACCCTGGTGCTGGAGCGGATGCTGGGGGTGCCCGGCCTCGGCACGGACTGGCTGACCCGGGTGGCGGGCCGCGACCGCCGCGGTCTGGCGGTCTGGGTGCTGCTTCTGGCTGGCCTCTGGCTCCTGACCCGGCCCTGGCAGCGGGAGGCCGTGTGAGAGCCCTCTGGCGGCTTGCCTTCCTCGCGGCCCTGCTGCTGCCGGACCTGGCCCTGGATCCCTTCCGGGGCGGCCAGCCAGTCAGCCTCCACCACCTCCTCGGCACCGACGAGCTGGGCCGGGATGCCCTGCTGCGGCTGCTGCTGGCCGCGGCGCGGAGCCTGGGCTTCGCCAGCGCCTGCGCCCTGCTGGCCCTGGCCCTGGGCACACTGCTGGCCTGGCCCGGCCGCTGCCTCGCCGGGGCCTGGTCCGCCCTGCGCGGCCTGCCGCCCCTGCTGTTTCTGCTGCCCCTGGCCGCCGCCGCGGGAGGCCTCGAGCCCCTGCCCCTGGGGCTGCTGCTGGGAGCCCTGCTGGCGCCGCACCTGGAGCCGGCCCTGCAAACCCGGGTGGACCTCTTCCGGCGCTCTCCCGCCTGGGCCGCGGAGCGGACCCTGGGCGCAGCTTGGCCCTCGATCCTGCGCCGCTGGGCCCCCTACGGCTGGCAGCAGGCCGCCGCGCTCTTTCCCAGCGCCTGGCTGGCGGCCCTCTGGGGCGAAGCCACCCTCGGGGCCCTGGGACTTGGGCCAGGGCCGGGCCACGACAGCCTGGGCCGCCTGCTCGCCGAAGAGCTCCCCCGCCTCAGCGCCGACCCCACCCCCCTCGCCTGGGCCGCCCTCGCCACCGTCCTGATCCTCGCCGCCACGAGCGCGCAGGGGAAATTGGAGGAATAAATAGGGATCCACCACGAAGACAGAAAGACCACGAAGTAGTGCCATGGACTCTTCGTGCCCCTTCGTGGTCTTGGTGGTCTTCGTGGTGATTCGGTTGTTCTTTCTTAGTGCACTCCGGGCTTCAGGCCCTGCCGAGCTTGGCCTGCATGATGTCCAGGATCTCGGTGTCGGCGCCGGCCATGCCGCGCTGGGCGAGGCGGCCCAGGTTCTCGAGGGAGGCCGCGCCCCCGGCGCCCACGATGCCGTCTGTGGCGGGGATGCCGAAGCCCGCCAGGGCGAGGCTGGCCGAGCGGAAGGCCGCCTCCACGCCGGTCATGGCCTTCATGGCGCAGCCGACCTTGGCGCCGTCGCAGATGAGGCCCGCCAGGTTGCCCACCATGTTCTGGATGGCCAGGTCCAGCTGGGCCGGCCCGCCGCCGCCCAGGTGCACCAGGCCCGCCGCGATGCCGATGCCCGCGGCGTTGGAGGCGCCGCACACCGCCGACAGGGTGCCCAGCCGCTGGGTCGTGGCCGTCGTAAAGAGGCAGGCCAGGGCCAGGGCCTCCTCGATGCGCGCCTCGGGATGGCCCTGCTCCCGCGCCCACAGACCCAGGGCCACGGCCACGGTGATGCCCTTGTTGCCCGACCCCGCCAGGGACATGACCGTGAGCGGCTCGCCTGACATGCGGCCCAGCACGCCCGCACTCACCAGCCGTGGGATACGCAGCCAGGGCTCACCGCCCGGCGGCGGCACGAACCCCGCTGGAAAGTGCGACACCGAGTGCTCGGCCATGGCCAGGTTGAGGGCCAGACCCTCCCGCAGCCGGGCCCGGTCGGCCTCGGTCAGGGTGCCCGCCAGGGCCACTAGGTCCGCCAGAGACAGGGCCCCCACCTGCTCGCGCACAGAGTCCGCCGCCCCGGCGCCGGCCGCGGACGGGGGCACCGGCACGGCCACGCCGTCGGCCTCCAGGCACACCAGCCGCGTGTGCTCCTGCTCCAGCACCGCCCGGCCCGCGCCACCCGCGCCGACCACCGTGCAGCTGATGTAGAGCTCTGTGCGGGCCGCGTCCACCTCCACCTGCAGTGCCTCCAGGGTGAGCAGCCGGGCCGCCTGCGCCCGGGCTTCCGGGGTGACGGTCTCGAAGATCTGCAGGGCTGGCAAGGGGTCCGGCAGCACCGCGCCCAGGGCCAGGGCCCAGAGCACGCCCGACTGGTGGTCGCTGTTGGGAATGCCCACCGCATGGCAGTTCTTGTAGGTGCGGGCATCCAGCACCAGCTGCACCGACTGGGGGCTGCCCCCGGCCTGCCCGGCCGCGAGGCAGGCCGCGTAGGCCACCGCCGCAGGTTCTGTGCAGCCCAGCGCGGGCCGCCACTCGGCAGACAGATACTCAGTCAGGTTCATGCGCGACCTCGGGAGGCCATTCTCCCCGAATCGGGCCCTGCCCCAGGTCACATGACCTGCGCTAACCTTTCCCCATGAGCAACCTCCTCGGCAAACCCATCCCCGCCTTCTCCCTGCAGGACGACCAGGGCGCCACGGTCACGGCCAAGGACCTCAAGGGTCACTGGACCGTGCTCTACGCCTACCCCAAGGACAGCACTCCCGGCTGCACCACCGAGTCCTGCGACTTCCGCGACAACCTGGCCCGCGCCCAGGCCCTGGGCGCCCAGGTCTACGGCATCAGCCGCGACAGCCTGAAGAGCCACCTGAACTTCATCGCCAAGCAGAGCCTGACCTTCCCCCTGCTGTCCGACCCCGAGTGCGCCCTGCTGACCCCCCTCGGCGCCTTCGGCAAGAAGGTCATGTACGGCAAGGAAGTGCAGGGCATCATCCGCAGCACCTTCCTCATCGACCCCAAGGGCGTCATCCGCCACGTCTGGCCCAAGGTCAGCGTGAAGGGGCACGTGCTGGAGGTCCTGGAAGTCCTGGCCGAGTTGCAGAAGAAGGCCTAGACGGCCATTGGTGTCTAGACACCAGCAATCAGTTCATCAAGCAATTTTCGAACGAAAATGGCTCTGTAGACGGTCTACAAAAGGGTAATCCTCAACCCGCCATGATGCTGAAGCCGCCATCGACGTAGAGCACCTGGCCGGTGATGCCGCGGCCCATGTCGCTGACCAGGAACACGCCAGCGTCGCCTACTTCGAGCTGGTCCGTGTCCTTCTGCAGCGGGGTATGGGACCGGTGGTGCTTGAGCTTGGTGCCGATCCCCGGGATGGCCGAGGCGGCCAGGGTCTTGATGGGACCCGCGGAGATGGCGTTCACGCGGATGCCCTGGGGACCCAGGTCCGCGGCCAGGTAGCGCACGCTGGCTTCCAGGGCGGCCTTGGCCACGCCCATCACGTTGTAGCCAGGCACCACCCGCTCGGCCCCCAGGTAGCTGAGGGTCACGATGGAGCCGCCCTCGGGCATGAGGGGCTGGGCCGCATGGCTGACCGCCGCCAGGGAGTAGGCGCTGATGTCATGGGCCACCCGGAAGTCCTCGCGGCTGGTGTCCACAAAGCGGCCCTCCAGGGCATGGCGCGGCGCGAAGGCCACGGCGTGCACCACGAAGTCGAGCTTGCCCCACTTCTTGCGGATCTCGTCGAAGGCCATGACGATCTGGCTGTCGCTGCCCACGTCCATGGGCAGGAGCAGGGGGTTCTCCAGCTCAGCCGCCAGCTCGTGGACATTCTCCCCCAGGCGCTCGTTCTGGTAGGTCAGACAGAGCTGGGCACCGGCCTCGGACACCCGCTGGGCGATGCCCCAGGCGATGGACCGCTTGTTGGCCACGCCGATGATGAGGCCCCGCTTGCCTTCCAACAATCCGCCCTTGACCACCATGCGCGTGCCTCCGAAGTCGTGTCGAAACAGTCACCCAGGATACCCGTGAACCTTGCCCGGGGACCATAGCCGGGGTCAGGAGCTTGGGCTGAGCTGCCCGTGCGTTCAGAATCCCGTCAGCAGCAGGTCCATGGCACCGAGAATTTCCGCGCGGTGGGCGGCGAGGTCCCCGACCACAGGCCCCAGTTCCCGCAGCGGGATGCCCGCCAGCTCGGGCACCACCGCCACCAGGGGCTGGCCCTGGAACGGCAGCACCGGACAGAGCCGGGTGAGGGTCGGGCCTCCCGCATCCGCTTGCCGGTAGAGGGGCACCACCAGCCGGGTACCCAGCAGGGAGAACACGTCCGATTGCACGTCCAGCAGGAAAGGGACGGCGGTGTGGGTTCGGGGATTCAGGTTCTTGTGGACCGCGTAGCTCGCCATCAGAAGGACCGGAGGCCGTCGCTGAAGACCCCCGCAGCCTCGACCCGCTGGTTGTAGCTGGCGATGGCGGCCTGGTTCTCTTCGGTCCAGCGCTCCGCCAGCTTGGCGCTGACAGCATAGGCCAGAGCCTCCTCCGCCACCGCCGACAGGTTCAGGCCCAGGTCCTTCCCCGCCTGCAGCAGATCGGCGTCCAGGCTGAGGTTCACGGGTCGCTTCGTCCCGTTCCTGGGGTGACCAGTGGACATGCTTCCTCCATAAATCATACGCATTAAATATGCGCATGAATTATGGACGGTCAACCCATCTGCCTGTCAGCCAGATTCCAACAGGCCCACATCATCGACTAAAATTCTTTAATATCTATTATTATCAGCTTTTAATCGGTGTTTATCGGTGTTCATCGGTGGTTAAATTGCTTTTCCCAGGCTGAGACTTCCCGATAATCGGGTTCTACTGATCAGACTCTGGACCCCCATGCTCCCCTTCGTTGCCCCCATCCTGCTCCTGCAGCTCCAGGCCCCGGACCCGGCCTTTCGGGCTGACCTGGACGCGGGACGCTACCTGGCGGTGCTGGCGGAGTCCTCTCGGCGGGTGGGCCAGAATCCCCGCGACGCTGCGGCCTTGGCCGCCCGATCTCAGGCCCTCTCAAGTCTCCAGCGCTTCGCCGAGGCCCTGGCCGACGCGGACCGGGCGCTCCAGATGAACCCCCGCCTCGCGGATGCCCTGCTGGCGCGGGGTCTGGCCCGGGCGGGCCAGGCCATCCGGCAGCGGGACCTGGGCGCCCTGCGGGAGGCCCTCGGCGCCCTGGATGACCTGCGGGCCGCCACCGAGGCCGACCCCAGCCTGGCGCCAGCCTGGACCAGCCTCGGCCTGGCCTACGAGCTGCTGCCGGGCCTCCTGGGCGGTTCCACGCGCAAAGCCCTCCAGTGCGCCGATAACCTGGCCCGCCTCGTCCCTGCCCGAGGGGAGCTGCTGCGGGCCCTGATCCTGGTGGAAGAAGGCCGCTGGCGGGACGCGGAACCCGCCTTCCAGCGAGCCCTGGCCCTGGCTCCGGGTGACCCCGAGGTCGTCGCCCAGTGGCTGGCGGCCCTGGACTCCCGCCCCGCCAAGAAGGCCCTGGGCGAGGCCGGGAAGAATGCCCGGCTCCGGGCCGAGGCCGCCCGCCTGCTGCCCGCTGCCCGCACCCGGGCCAAGGCCGTGACCGCCGTCAGCGACGCCTACCTGCACGCTGGCCAACCCGAGACCGCCTGGCAGGTCCTCCAGGAGGCCCTGCCCCACGTGGATGCCCCGACCCTCCTGCGCCTGCAGCTGGGCAAGGTGGCCGCCGTTGGCGGTATCCACCGCGCCGAAGGCTTGGCCGCCCTGGACCAGGTGCTCCGCGAGCCCCTCGAAGGCGGCTCCGCCGGCGCCCCCGGCGCCTGGTGGCGCAAAGGCCAGATCCTGCGCGACCTCGGCCGGAATGATGAGGCCCGAAGGGCTGCGCAGGAAGCCCTGAAGCTCGATCCCCGACACCGGGGGACACGGGAGCTGGTGGGGAAGTTGGGTGAGGCCCCCTGAAACTGACGCGGTGTAGCCATCCGACTGCCGCAATGCGTCAGTTTCCGGCGTGACATAGTGATAAGTATTAGTGCTTATGGCAGCTAAGTTGACTGATTGACTGGGTTTTGGAGGCATTTTCCAGGTTCACGAGAACTGGCACGGGGCTTGATGTGTAGTTCCCAGCGGCCAACGCCCACTCACGGTCAAAGGAGACCCCCATGAAGAATCAGAAAGGCTTCACCCTCATCGAGCTGCTGCTCGTGCTTGCCATCATCGGCATCATCAGCGCCATTGCCATCCCCGCCCTGCTCGGCCAGCGTTCTCGCGCCCGGGACAAGTCGGCAGTAGCAAATGCCGATGGCATCGTCGCGGAATTGGTCGGTGGTTATGACAAGGCCCGGGATGCCAACACCGCCATGGGAACCCCCGCTGCTTTCCAGACCGCCGTCATTGGCGCCGCTGCGGCAACCGCTAATGTTCCGTCATTTTTCACTGCAGCCAACCCATGGGGTGGCGCATCAACCGCTTACGCTCAGACCGTCGTGACGGAGACCACCGCCCAGGGGGTCTCCACCGCCGCCGCAGCTACAGGTGGGACGCTGGGCCAGACCAGTGTTGGATTCCTTCCCGTGGCGGCCCCTGCTCCTGGCGCTATCGCGTCTGCCGTTCTGCTGAATACCGCGATCGGTTCCGCTGCCACCACCTCCAAGACTTACCTGAAGGTTGCCGGCGTCGAGTAGACTCTACTCTCCAGCCATGCGGGGGCCTTTTGGCCCCCGTTTTTTTGGCCTCATTCAGCTTCCCTATCCAGTTGCCCGAGTGGACACGAATTATTACGATAGGCGGAAACGACACGCCCGGAGGCAAAGTGAGTCTTCCAACAAGGCCGGAGACTGATCCAGAGGCCTGTGTCATATCAACCCATGGTCTGACCCATAGCTACGGTCGGCGAGTGGTGGTGGAGAATCTACACTTACAGGTGCGCTCCGGGACAATCACCGGCTTTCTCGGCCCCAACGGCGCCGGAAAGACCACGACGATCTCTCTGCTGCTGGGATTATTGAAAGCCAGCGCGGGCTCGACTGAGGTGCTGGGCTTACCGCCCGGAGATCCCAAGGCTTTGGCCCAGATCGGGGCCCTAGTGGAGTCCCCGGCCCTCTACGACCACCTCACCGGCCTGGAGAACCTGGAGATCACCCGGCTCATGCGGGACCTGCCCTGGGCTGAGGTGGACCGGGTCCTAGGCCTGGTGCACCTAGCCCAGGATGCCCGGCGGCCTGTGCGGGAATACTCCCTGGGTATGCGCCAGCGTCTCGGCGTGGCTCTGGCCCTGATGGGTCAGCCCCGGCTGCTGATCCTGGACGAGCCCACCAATGGTCTGGATCCTTCGGGCATCCTGGACATGCGCGAGCTGATCCGGCGCCTGCCCCTGGAGACCGGGGCTTCAGTGTTTCTCTCGAGCCACATGCTGGCGGAGGTGGAGCAGGTGGCCCAGGACCTGGTGGTCATCCACCGGGGGAGGCTGAGATACCAGGGCCCCACGGAGCAGCTGGGCGCCCGGGAGCAGACCGAGTTGCTGGTGCGCGTGGGGGATCCCGCTCAGGCCCAGAAGGTCCTGGCCAGGGAGGGCTTCGCCTGCCAGGAGCGTGACGGCAAGGTGGTGATTCAGGCCGCGCTGGACGAGGCCCCCCGCATCGCGGCCTGCCTGGTGGCCGGGGGCTGTGATCTCTATGAGCTGAGCCCCCTCAAGGCCAACCTCGAGGCCCGGTTCCTGGCCCTGCTGGAGGCGCCGTGAGCAGCGCCCTGCGGGCCGCCTTCGCCGCGGAGCGGATCAAGTGGCACAAGAGCTGGGTGCTGGTTGTGGCGGCCCTGGCGCCCCTCTGCCAGCTGGGCTTCCTGGCCATCCTCTTTGGGTTTTCCGAGAGCCGGATCCAGCCGTTTCGACCGGGCTTCCGCTTCTGGCTGGAGCTCAACTTCGTCGCCTGGAACCTTCTGGTCATGCCCCTGGCCGCAGCCCTCATCGCAGAGCTTTCCTGGGAGCAGGAGCGGGAGGCTCGGGCCTGGAACCGCCTGCTCCTGCAGCCGCTCCCCCGGCACACCCACTACCTGGTGAAGGTCCTGGGTCACAGCGTGCTGGTCCTGGGCTCTCTGGGGCTCTTCGTCCTGGTCCTCGGCCTGCTCGGGGGGCTCTTGGTTACGCGACCTCTGCTCCTCATGGGGCCCCTGCCCTGGGGCCTCCTGCTGCGCTTCACGGGCTATTCGGCCCTGGCCCTGCTGGGCGTGGTGGCCTTCCAGACCTGGCTGTCCTTGCGCTTCCCGGGGCTTTGGATCAGCCTAACGGCGGCCCTGGCGGGCAGCTGGCTGGCCGCGCGCCTGGTGGGACAGACCGCCCTAAGCTATGCCCTGCCTTGGGGGCTGGCCGCCCAGATGGGCACCGTCTTTGAGCGCTGGCGGGTGCTCCCCTGGTCCTGGATGCCAGTGGGCCTGCTGCTGGCGGCGGCGCTGGTGGCCCTGGGCACCCTGGACTTTGTCCGGCGCCGTGACGCCCGGACCTGAGGAGCCGCCGTGACTGCCTTCCTCCGCCAGCTCCGCGCCGAGACCCTCAAGCTCCGCCGCTCCCCTGCCCTGCGCACCCTCTGGCTGCTACCCCTGCTCTTCCTGTTGGTGGAGTTTCTGCTCTTCGAGCGGCCCCTCCTGGGGCTGCAGACCCTGACGGCCGACACCCGAACCACCCTGGAGACGCTCCAGCCCAAGCTGGTAGTGGCCCTGTGGGGAGGATTCTTCCATCCCCTGCTGCTCGCTCTGCTGCCTGCCCTGGTCTTCCGACCGGAGCACCGCTTCAAGACTTGGCGGCATCTCCATGCCATGCCCCTCTCCCGGCAGGGCTTCTTCCTGGCCAAGGCCTCGCTGGTGCTGGTCCTAGTGGCTGTACTGCTGGGGGCCCTCGGACTCCTGCTCTTCGCGGAGCGGAAGCTGCTGGGCTGGGCCAACCCGCTCCTGGCCCAGCCCTACCCGGGCCTCTTCATGGCCCGGCTCCTGGGCTGGCTGTGGCTGGGCAGCTTGCCCCTGCTGGCCCTCTACCTCTGGGTCTCGGACCGCATCAACAGTCTGGCCGTGCCCGTGGTCTTCGGCCTGGTGGGGCTGATCCTGACCATCGCCCTCAGCGGCGAGGAGCTGCCCCAGGCCTGGCGCCGGGACCTCATCCCCTGGGTGCTGCCCTATGCCGCCACGGAGCGCCTGGTCCACAAGGGGCCTGCCCAGCAGGAGGGCCACCTAGCCGGAAAGACCTTCCAGAAAGAGCCCAACGTGCTCCGGCTACCCAGCGGCAGGAAGATCAAGACTTGGCAGAACATCCCAGACGAGGAGATCTTCGTACCGCCGCCTCCCACGCCGACTTGGCTGCTGGCTGCCTTCAGTGCCGGGGCGGGATTTTTTCTCTTGGTCCTGGGTTGGGCGGATGCAGGAAGGAACCGGGCCTAACGGATTTCATTCCCACCGTGCCCTGGGTTGTCGTCACTTGTTATAGGTGGCGTCCAGAGTCAAATTTCCCGTCTGATCCAGACTGAGGACACTGGCATTTGACATCGACGGGTCCGTCACCGAGATGATGTAGGCCAGCCCACCATTGGAGATGGCCACGTTGTAGTCCATCTTGGATGACCCCTGAAGGGAGACCGCGGGCAGGAAGGTGGCATCGCTGGCTCCCGCTGCTACGGTCCACTTGTAGGGACCGCCGGTGCCATAGATGCCGCTGTCCGCCTTGCGACCTTCCAGGGCCATGGCCAGGATTCGGACATTGCTCTGGGCATCCCCAATGACCCGGGCCCGGCGCCGCTGCCCCAGGAAGCTGGGAATGGCAATGCCGCTGAGGATGCCGATGACGGCCAAGACCAGCAGGAGCTCGACCAGGGAGAAGCCTCGGGACCGGTGGCGCTGGAACATGGGAACCTCCTCGGCATTCAGTAGCAAGGATCGTGCGGCTAGTCCTTGCCGAACACGTTGGCCAGGTTGAAGATCGGCAGGTACATGGCAACCACGATGAAGCCGATGATGCCGCCCAGCATGGCGATCATGACCGGTTCCATGAGGCTGGTGAGGTTGGCCACGGCGTTGTCCACCTCGTCCTCGTAGAAGTCGGCCACCTTGGCGAGCATGGCGTCCAGGGCGCCGGTGGCCTCGCCGACGCCCACCATCTGCACCACCATGGGCGGGAAGACCTTGGTCTCCGCCAGGGGGCCACTGATGTTGCGGCCCTGCTCCACGGCATCTTTCGACTTGAGGATGGCGTTCTGCACAACCATGTTCCCGGCGGTGCGGGCGGTGATGTCCATGCCCTCAAGGATGGGCACGCCGGAGCTGATCAGGGTGCCCAGGGTGCGGCAGAACCGGGCCACGGCCACCTTGCGGAGCACATCGCCAAGGATGGGCAGTTTGAGCAGGAAGGCATCAATCTGCAGGTGCCCGGGCGGCGTCCGATAGTATTGGCGCAAGCCCACGACCACCAGAACGATGCCGATGATGATGAGCCAGCTGTAATTAATGAGAGCGCTGGAGAGGCTCATGCAGACCAGGGTGGGGAAGGGCAGCTTGGCGCCCATGCCGTCATACATGGCCGAGAACACCGGGATCACCTTGACCATGATGATGACCACCACGGAGATGGCGATGGTGATGACCGCCACGGGGTAGGTCATGGCCCCCTTGACCTTGGCCGTGAGCTTCACAGCCTTCTCGATGTAGGTGGAGAGCCGCTGCAGGATGATGTCCAGGATGCCGCCGCTCTCGCCGGCGCCCACCATGTTCACGTAGAGGTCGTTGAAGGCCTTGGGGTGCTTGGACAGGGCCGCCTGGAGGGTGGCGCCCTTCTCCACGTCGTCCCGCACGGCCTCGATGACCCGCTGGAAGCCCTTGTGGTCCTGCTGGGCACCCAGGATCTCCAGGCACTGCACCAGGGGCAGGCCCGCGTCGATCATGACGCTGAACTGCCGGGTGAAGATGGCCAGGGCCTTGGCGGGCACCTTGCCGAAGGACTTCTTCGTGTCCGAGGCCATGACACGTATATTGTTGACTTCAATGCCGTTGCGCTTGAGGGTGATGGCGGCGGCATCCCGGGAGTCCGAGACCAGGACGCCCTCCTGGAACTCCCCCATCCGGTTCTTGCCTTTCCATGCATAAGCTGGCATGAGGACCTCGGCAGACGACTAAGTGCGGTACTGGCTTCAGGATAGGGAAAAAAGCGGCTAGTGGAAAGTGCTTAGATCGAGACTAGGTGTATTTGATGTTGGGGTTCCGCCCCCCCGGGGAGGGGCTAGCGGCCTGGGTTGGGCTGGCGGTGCGGCCACCGGAGGACCCGACCCCGACCCCGCGGTTGATGAGCTCCCGCAGCTCATCGGCGTTGGAGGAGTAATCGAAGGCCTGCTCCTGGCTGATCTCCCGGCGCATGACCAGGTCCGAGAGGCTCTGGTTGAAGGTCTGCATGCCGTATTTCGTCTGGCCGGCCTGCATGACCCCGTAGATCTGGTGGATCTTGTCCTCGCGGATGAGGTTCCGGATGGCCGAGTTGGGCAGCATGATCTCCAGCGCCAGGGCGCGGCCCTTGCCGCTGGCCTTGGGAATGAGGCTCTGGCAGATGACGCCCTCCAGCACCAGGGACAGCTGGGCGCGGATCTGGGGCTGCTGGTGGCTGGGGAACACGTCGATGATGCGGTTGATGGTCTGGACGGTGCTGTTGGTGTGCAGGGTGCCGAAGGTGAGGTGGCCGGTCTCGGCGATGGTGAGGGCAGACTCGATGGTCTCCAGGTCGCGCATCTCGCCCACCAGCACCACGTCCGGGTCCTGGCGCAGGGCCGAGCGCAGGGCCTTCTTGAAGCTGTGGGTGTCGGCGTGGATCTCGCGCTGGTTGACCAGGGCCCGCTTATGGTGGTGGACGTATTCCACCGGGTCCTCGATGGTGAGGATGTGCAGAGGCTCGTCCGTGTTGATCTTGTCCACCATGGAGGCCAGGGTGGTGGACTTGCCGGAACCCGTCACGCCCGTCACCAGCACCAGGCCCCGGGGCTTGTTACAGAGGGCCTGCACGGAGGGCGGCAGACCCAGCTGCTCGAAGGTGCGGATCTGCTCGGGAATCGTGCGGAAGGCCCCCGCGGTGGCGCCCCGCTGGTTGAAGACATTGGCGCGGAAGCGGGCGATGCCCTGGAGGCCGAAGGAGAAGTCCACCTCGAGGTCCTCCTCCAGGCGGTGCTTCTGCTGGTCCGTCATGACGCCATAGCAGAGCCAGCGGGTCTGGGCCGCATCCAGGGGCGGCAGCTTGAGGGGCACCATCCGGCCGTCGATGCGGATCTGCGGCGCGGAGTCCGTGGTGATGTGGAGGTCCGTCCCGCCGTATTCCACCATGGTCTTGAGCAGCTGCTGAAGGGAAGCAACATAGTTGGCGCCGATTTCACTCATGGAGCACCTCGCCTAGAGAACGGTCTCGCGGATGATTTCTTCGATGGTCGTGACACCGTCCAGGACCTTGCGGCAGCCGGAGCGGCGGAGGGTGATCATGCCCTCCTTCTGGCCCTGCTCCCGCAGCTCGATGGCCGAGGCGCCGGTGAGGATCATGTCCTTGAGGGTCTCGGACATCTCCAGCACTTCGTAGAGGCCGACCCGCCCCTTGTAGCCCCGCTTGTTGCAGACCTCGCAGCCCACGGGCTTGTAGAAGGTGATGCCGCGCTGCACCTCCTCGGGGGTGAAGCCCACCTTGTACAGGGCCTCCTCCGGATGGACGTGGGTGTCCACCGTCTTGCACTGGGCGCAGAGCCGGCGCACCAGGCGCTGGGCGCAGATGATGTTCACGGAGGTGGCCACCAGGAAAGGCTCCACTCCCATGTTCATCAAGCGGTTGATGGTGCTGGGGGCATCGTTGGTGTGCAGCGTCGACAGCACCAGGTGGCCCGTCAGCGAGGCCTTGATGGCGATCTCCGCCGTCTCGAAGTCGCGGATCTCACCCACCAGGATGATGTTGGGATCCTGCCGCAGGAAGGAGCGCAGCGCCGCGGCGAAGTTCAGGCCGATCTGCTCCTTCATCTGCACCTGGTTGATGCCCGGGAAGTTGAACTCCACGGGATCCTCGGCGGTCATGATGTTGGTGTCCGGGGTGTTGAGCTTGGCGACCGAGGAGTAGAGGGTGTTGGTCTTGCCGGAACCCGTGGGCCCCGTCACCAGCACCATGCCGTAGGGCTTGGAGATCTGGCGGTCCCAGCGCACGAGGCTCTCGGGCTCGAAGCCCAGCTTGGTCAGGTCCAGCATGAGCTTGTCGCTGTCCAGCAGCCGCAGCACGATCTTCTCACCAAAGAGGGTCGGCAGGATGCTCACGCGGTAGTCGATGACCTTCTGCTTGCCGCCCATGTTCACGCGCAGCTTGATGCGCCCGTCCTGGGGCAGCCGCCGCTCGGCGATGTTGAGCTTGGCCAGGATCTTCACGCGGGAGGTGAGGGGATCCTTCAGCTTCAGATTGGGCCGCATGACCTCCTGGAGGATGCCGTCGATGCGGAACCGGATGCGGTAGGTCTTCTCGTAGGGCTCGATGTGGATGTCGGAGGCGCCGCGCTTGATGGCGTCGATGAGCACCATGTTCACGAGCTTGACCACGGGCGCGTCTTCGCTGCCCTTCCGGAGGGAGCCCACGTTGACGCTGTCTTCCTCTTCCTCCGCCGGGTCATACTCGGCGTCCGCGTCGAGCTCTTGTTCCAGCTCCGCAAGGTCGAAGTGCTCGTCCTCCTCGCTGAAGGGCTCCGCTGGGTTGGCGCCCGCAGGACCGACGCCCGCGCCGCCACCCTGGGTGGAGCGGGCCGTGCTGCCATCGGCAAGGCGGATGGCGCTGTTGCCGCCATAGTATTTTTCCACGGCCCGGACCAGGCCCATCTCGCTCGACACGACAGGATCCACGTTGTAGCCCGTGTGGAAGCGCACATCATCCATGGCGAAGATGTCGGTGGGATCCGACATGGCCAGGGTGAGCACGTTCCCCGTACGCTGGAGCGGCAGCACTTTGTGCCGCTGGGCCAGATCCTTGGGGATCAGCGCGATGACGCTGGCATCGATGGGAGGCCACTGCTCCAGGTCGGCGGCGGGCACTCCGTACTGCATCCCCAGAAAACTGACAATGTCCTGATCGGAGCAGAACCCGGCGCGGACCACGATGCTGCCGAGCTTGCCGCCCTCCCGTCGTTGGATTTTCATAACCTCGTCAAGCTGGCCATCCGTGATGAGCTGTGCCTTGACGAGCATTTCCCCGAGCTTGCTGACCACCTGTTGCCTCCAAATTGGGGTGAGGGGATGGTATCACCCTGCAAAGCCATTCAAAGTCTTAACCATTGTATGCTTTTGCCATGTCCGCTCCAGGCACACCGCCACAGAGATTGCTGCTCGCCCGGCAACTGATCCGCGAAAAAGGGCTCTCCCGCACGGACCTGACCCTGCTGGAGGACATCTTCCGGGAGGGGGCCAGGGACCTGGAGCCTTTGCTGGAGGCTCCTCCGGATCGGACCGTGGCCCGGGAAGAATCCCCGGCCCAGGCCAGCCTCCGCCGCAGCCTTGGCTACTTCCTCGCCTTCCTGCATCAGTTCTCGCCCCGGCGCCTGGGCGAGACCCGGGCCGCCATGGGCCTGGTGCTGCTGCACAGCCTGGGGCGTCTGGGGCAGCAGGCCGAGGCCGCCCATCGCGAGCTGCTGGCGGAACAGGCGCAGCCCGAGTGGGTGATCTGCCTGCTGGACCTGCTGGCGGCCCTGCGGGCCATGTCCCTGGCACCCACCGAAGGCGGCAGCGACCTCTCCCAGCACTGGTCGGCCTTTCTCTCCGACCACCGGGATACCTTTCCGGCGATCCTTGCGGCCCTGCAAGCCAGCGAGGCGGGTGCCAGCGCCGTGACGGGGCTGAACGCCCAGCTGAAGGCCGTGAACCGGGCGGTCCGGGGCCAGGGGCGCCTGCAGGAGTCCGTCACCCGCCTCGCCGAGCTGCTGGAGGCCTGCATCCCCTCTGAGATCCATGCCCAGGTGGAGCCCCTGCTGCTGCTCGAGCATGTGGTGTCCAACCTGCGCCTGAGCCTGCAGCGGCCCCTGGACCGGGGCATCCACTGGCCTGCGGTGGAGCAGGTCCGGGGCAGCCTGGGCTGGCTCTGGAACCACCTCGGGTGGACCCTGCCCCGCATGGAGGGCGAGCGGTTCCTGGAGAGCATGCCGCCGGCCCTGCGGCAGTTGCTTGAGCAGCTCCGTGAGCAGGACCGCGCCACCTTCTCCCTGGTGGCCCGGGCCCTGGCCAGTCACATCTCCCTGCTCGGCCTCCTCGATTCCCTGGACCCCGCCGACCAGGCCGGACTCCAGGAGCGCTACGCGGCGGTACCCAGCTTCCTGGTGCTGGAGTCCGAGCTGGGGCGCCTGGCCGAGCGCGCCTACGATCCCGCCCAGAGCGACCGGCTCGATCCCTCGCACCCGCAGGCCCTGCGGCTGCGGGCCTTCCTGCGGCAGGCCGTGCTCAGCCTGCACCAGGACCAGAGCACCCTGCGGAGCATGCTCCAGGAGGCCCTCTCCGGGGGTGACGCCGACCGGCTGGCCCAGACCCTGGACAACCTGCGCAGCCTGCTCATCAACCACCAGAAGCAGCTCATGGGCGAGCTGGTGGGCATCTTCTCAGCCGAGGTCCAGCAGCGGCTCTTTCCCGAGTCCCCCAGCCTCATGGAAGAGGGCGAGCGGCTCCGCCTGCGCCTCCAGCGGCTCTGGGAGCAGGTCCCCCCCCTCCACGGGCAGCTGCACCTGCACCTGGAGCTCCAGGACTGGCCCCGGCTGGCCCTGGGCCTGGCCCACACCTACCGGCACCTGGTGGCCTTCCGCCAGAGCCCCGAGTTCCCGCTCATGCGGCGGCCCGACCGGGAGGAGGCCGAGCGGCTCATCCAGGCCATGGGCCGCCTGCTCGAGTCCCCGGAGGACGTCATCCAGGCCCTGCGCGACTGCATGGACCTGCTGGGCGAGCTGCTCCGCTTCCTGGAGCTCTTCCTGCTCCGGATCAACGCCCGGGTGCCGCTGATCCGGCAGGATCTGGAAGTCACCCAGGCCGCCTTGAAGCTCATCGCCGACCTGCAGGCAGGGCCCACCGGCCCCGAACGGACCCGGCTCTCCCACAAGCTGATCCAGACCGCGCGGCGGCTCGGGGTGCGGGACACGCAATCGCTGGTCCTGCTGAAGCGCTGGGTCCGGGCCGAGCGCAGCCAGCGGGACGGGTCCCTGCCCTCCCTGGAGCAGCTGGCGGCCCACCTCGGGCAGCTGGCCCGACGGCTTGAAGCGGCGCTGGGCTAAGATGCACGCTCACCGCCGGGGCCGGTCCTGCCGATGAGCCAGCCAACAGGGAGCCCCATGCCTCGCATCCACTGGCTGGAAGCCCACCCCTCCGCGGCGGGGACGGCGCTGCGTGCGGCCCTGGAGCAGTGGGACTTCGAGATTCTGGACGGCCCCGGCTCCGGAACCCTGGTGGTCGTGGCAGAGCACCCGGACCTGCGCCTGATCCCCCCCGAAGGCACCGAGATCCTCTGGTGGGTCCAGCGGGGCGACCCGGAGCAGGTCAGTGCGGTGCTCAGCGCCCGACCCGGCTGGGTGCTGCTGCAGGACCGCCCCCTGGAGGCCGCCCGGGAGGCCCTGATCCACCTCCGCCAGCGGGATCTGGGCAGCGAGGGCTGGCTGCGCCAGATGATGCACCTGGCCACCCTGGACGAATTGCTCCGGCTGGCCCTGAGCCGGGCCATCCGCCTCTCCCAGGCCCGGGGCGGCGCCATCTGGCTGCGGCGGGAGGACCTGTTCTACCAAAAGGCCGGCGACGGGGCCTTTCCGGAAGCCCCCCTGCCCCGGCAGGTGGCGGCAGAGCTGGTCCGGCGCGGCGAGGCCTTCCTCCTCGCCCCCTCGGAGCAGCTGGGGATCCTGCGCCTGCTGGAGCCGAAGGAGGGGCCCGAGATCTTCCTCCGCGACTTCGAGGACATGGCCCCGCTGCTGCTTAACGCCTGGCGGCTGGAGGAGAGCCGGGCGCTCAGCTTCCGGGACGACCTCACCGTGGCCCAGAACCGCCGCTGCCTGGAGGCCGAGCTGCCCGAGGCGGTGCGGTCCTCGGCAGCCAAGGCCGAGGCCCTGGCACTGCTCTTCATCGATGTGGACGACCTCAAGCGCGTGAACACGCAGTACGGGCATCCCGCGGGCAGCCTGCTGCTGGAGACCGTGGCCCGCACCGCCCAACGCCTCTGCCGTGCCCATGACCGGCTCTACCGCTATGGGGGCGACGAGTTCTGCATCCTGATGCCCGGCACCACCACCCAGGGCGCCCGGAAGCTCGGGGAGCGCCTGCTCCAGGTGCTGCGGGACCACCCCCTGGAGCTCGGGGGCGAGCGCCTCACGGTCTCCCTGAGCGCCGGCGTCGCGGCCTACCCCGAGAACGCCAACGGGGCCAACCCCCTCCTCGAGCAGGCCGACCGGGCCCTCCTCCGCGCCAAGCAGCAGGGCAAGGGCCGGGTGGTCGTGGCAGGCGGCTAGGGGCCCGGGCCTCTACCGCCCAAACACGTTCTAGGGCAAAGGATCACGTCCCCTGGGCATGCTCCGCACGCCCCGTGAAAAGCAACCACTCTCGCAGAGAAAAGACGAGGGGCGCCGAGGGTTGCGGGTTTCCCGCTGTTCTCTGCGAACCTCAGCCCTCTCCGCATCCTCCGCGAGAGTGGTTGCTCTTCCCTCACGAGCTGCATGAATCCGTGGTGAGTTGGCATTCCCAGAAATACAGGAAGAGCCTTTGCTTTTCTTCCAGGGGGCGCAGGCTCAGCTTTTGCCCTTTTTCTTGGCGCCCTTTTCGGAGCCGAAGACCTTGGCGAGGAAGCCCTCGTCCTGGCCGTCCTCGGACTCGCCATCGAAGCTGCGGCGGAGCTTCTCCACCAGCTCCCGCTGCTCGGCGGTCAGGGACTTCGGCACGGCCACCCGCAGGTGGAGGAACAGGTCCCCGCGGCCGCTGCCCTGCAGCCTAGGGACGCCGGCGTTGACCAGCTTCACCACGTGATCGCCAGGCGTGCCCGCCGCCAGCTTGACCTTCTCCGTGCCGTAGGGCGTCTCGGCCTCCAGGGTGCCGCCGGTCACCAGCAGCGGCCACTGGATCTCCAGTCTCCGGTGGAGGTCGCTGCCGTCCCGCTCGTAGCGGGGATCCTGCTCCACATCGAAGACGATGTAGAGATCCCCGGCCCGGCCGCCGGAGCGGCCGGACTCGCCCTGGTTCTGGAGGCGCAGCCGGGTGCCCCGGTCCACGCCGGCCGGCACCTTGAAGCTCACCTTGGACTTCTTGTGGACCCGGCCCTCGCCCTTGCACTCGCGGCAGGGCTTGGGAATGATGCGGCCCCGGCCTTCGCAGCGCGGACAGGGCGTGAGCATCTGGAAGAAGCCCTGGCGCATGGCCACCTGCCCCGCTCCCCGGCACTGGGGGCAGGTCTCGGGGCGGGTGCCCGCCTCGCAGCCGGAGCCGTGGCAGGTCTCGCAGCCTTCAAGGCGGGGAATGGCAAGCTCCACCGCCTCCTTGCCGAAGATGGCGTCCTTGAAGCTGAGCTTCAGGTTGTACTGCAGGTCTGAGCCCCGCTCCTCGCCGCTGGCGCGGCGGCGCCCACCCCCGAAGAGGTCGCCGAAGAGCCCCCCCCCGAAGAAGCTGCCCAGGATGTCTTCGAAGTCCGCGAACTGGTTCGGGTCGAACTGGAACTGCTGCCCGCCGCCGCCCGCACCGCCCAGGCCCGCGTGGCCGTACTGGTCGTAGAGCTTCCGCTTCTCCGCATCCGAGAGCACGCTGTAGGCCTCGGCGGCCTCCTTGAACTTCTCCTCGGCCTCCTTGTTGCCCGGATTGCGGTCGGGGTGCAGCTCCATGGCCAGCTTGCGGTAGGCCTTCTTGAGCTCATCCGATCCGGCATCCTTGGAGATGCCCAGCACTTCGTAGTAGTCGCGTTTCATGCACCCATCCTGGCTTCCAGGATAGCCGATGGGAACGCCCTAGTTGGGGCTGGCCGTTGCCTCGTCTTCCCCGTCCAGGGAGGCCATCATGGCCTCGCTGGCTGCCAGCACCGCATCGGTAAGCAGGTTCTGGGTCTCCAGCAGCAGGGTTTCGCAGCCTCGGAGGGCCTCGGTGTCCTGGGCGGCCACAGCCTGGCGGGCCCGGGAGAGGACATCCCGGACCAGGCTCTGCTGGTCCTCCGTGAGGTACTTGCCGCACTCGATGAAGCTCTTGTCACAGGAGAAGACAAGCCCCTCTGCCGAGGCGATGTACTTGAGAGCGTCGCGCTTCTTCACGTCGGTTTCCGCGTTGGCCAGAGCCTCGCGGATCATGCGCTGGATCTCCAGCTCCGACAGGCCCGAGCTGGGCCGGATGCTCATGCTCTGCTCCAGCCCGGTCATCAGGTCCCGGGCGGACACCTTGACGATGCCGTTGGAGTCGATGTCGAAGGCCACCTCGATCTGGGGCACGCCCTTGGGCAGGGGGGGCAGGTTGATGAGGTCGAAGCGGCCCAGGCTCTTGTTGTGCTCGGACAGCTCACGCTCGCCCTGGAGCACGTGGATCTCCACCCGGCTCTGGTTGTCCGTGACCGTGGTGAAGGTGCGGGCGTCCCGGGTGGGGATGGTGGCGTTCCGCTGGATGATCTTGACGAAGCCGCCGCCCTGGGTCTCGATGCCGAGGGAGAGCGGCGTCACGTCCAGCAGCACCAGGTCCTTGATGTCACCCTTCAGCACCGCGCCCTGGATGGAGGCCCCGATGGCCACCACCTCGTCGGGGTTGATGCCGCGATTGGGTTCCTTGCCGAAGAAGTCACGCACCAGCCGCTGCACCAGGGGCATGCGGGTCTGGCCGCCGACCAGGATCACTTCGTCCAGCTCACGGGCCGACTTGCCGCCCTGCTGCAGGGCGTCCTTGATGGGCACCAGGGTCTGCTCCACCAGGTCCTTGACCATGGCTTCCAGCTGCTCCCGGGTCAGCGCCGCTTCCAGGTGCTGGGGGCCGGTCGCGCCCTGGGCAATGAACGGCAGCCGGATCTCCACCCGGTCCAGGGAGGAGAGCTCGCACTTGGCCTTCTCGCTGGCCTCCTTCAGCCGCTGCAGGGCCATGCGGTCGGTGGCCAGGTCGATGCCGGTCTTGTCGCGGAACTGCTGGACCAGCCAGCCCTGGATGATCTGGTCGATGTCTTCGCCGCCCAGGAAGGTGTCACCGCTGGTGGCCAGGACCTCGAAGACCCCGTCGTTCATCTCCATGAGCGTGAAGTCGATGGTGCCGCCGCCGAAGTCGTAGATGCCCAGGATCTGCTTCACGCCCTTCTTGTTGAAGCCGTAGGCCAGGGCCGCGGCCGTGGGCTCATTGATGATGCGCTGGACGTTCAGCCCCGCGATCTTGCCCGCATCCTTGGTGGCCTGGCGCTGGGCATCATCGAAGTAGGCCGGGACGGTGATGACCGCATCGGTCACCTCCTCGTGGAGAAAGGCCTCCGCCGCCTGCTTCAGGGAACGCAGGACGATGGCCGAGACTTCGGGTGGCGCGTAGTCACGCTCGCCAACCCGGAGCCACGCATCTCCGTTGGGTGCGCCCACCACCGGAAAGGGCAGGCGCAGCAGGGCCTCCTGGACGCGCGGGGACTGGAAGCGCTGACCGATGAGGCGCTTCACGGCGAACAGGGTGCGCTGGGGATTGGTCACGGCCTGCCGCTTGGCGATGTGTCCCACCAGCACGTCGCCCTTGTCGGTGAAGGCCACGACCGAGGGCGTGGTCCGGCTGCCTTCACGGTTGGGAATGACCCGGGAATCGCCGCCTTCCATGACGCAGACGCAACTGTTGGTCGTGCCCAGATCGATGCCAATCAGTTTGCCTGCCATACACAGAACTCCGGGGGGGGTCGCGCCTACATGGTAGTTAGTTCTCGCCAGCCCTTCCAGCACAAGGATTAGGCAAACCTAGGATTTTTCCGGGTCATGCACCCGATTCACCACGACCCTTGCTGCCCGCAGGAGCTGGCCCCGGAGGTTGTAGCCCCCCTCGAAGATGGCCGCCACCGAGCCATCCGGCAGGTTGGGATCGGTGAAGGTGGTGAGTGCCTCGGCGTTCAGGGCGTCGAAGGGATCCCCGACCTGCAGCGCCAGTGGCTCGACATTCAGGCGGCGGAGGGCCTCGAGAAACTGCTTCCGGATCAGCTCCACCCCGGCACGGAAGGATTCCACGTCCTGGTAGCTGGCCCCGAGGCTGCGCTCGAAATTGTCCAGCATCGGCAGCATCTCCAGCAGGATCTTCCGCTCGGACTGGTCCACCGCGAGAGCTATGTCCCGCTGGGCCCGGTTGCGAAAGTTGTTGAAGTCCGCCGCCAGCCGCCGCTGGTGGTCCATCAGCTCGGCCTCACGCCGAAGCAGGTCCTCCATCTGCCGCTCGGCCTCATTCAGGGCCGACTCCAGGTCGACCTTGCCGCCGGAGCCGCGCACGGGCTCGACCTCATCAAACGCTGGCACCACCTGAGTGTGGTAACCCGAGGCCACCTCGTCGGCCACCGCCTGGAGGTCCCCCTCCAGACTTTCGTCCAAAGTGAGATCGACCAAATCCTCAGACTCGGCCAAAGGTGGAATGGATTCAGGCTCAGGAGCGGCAGGATGATCAGTAGGCATCGCAAAAGTATAGTCCGGTCGGGCCAGCGGGGGGAAATCCGGGGTTAGCCCGGACCTCAGACCGAGTCCTGCCGCCGCTGGACCTGCCGGGTCCACCAGCGCAGGCCGCCCATGACCCGGCCATAGTCCATGCGCAGGGGACCCACCAGGGCGAAGGTGACATAGCCTGCCGGTCCCAGGGCCACGGTGCTCACGGCGGTGGCCAGGGGCCAGGCGTCCAGGTAGGGGTTCTCGGTGCCGAGCAGCAGCTGGACATCCTCGGAGGCCCGGTCCGCGAAGGCGTTCAGCAGCCGGGCCAGGCGGCCGTGCTCCTCGAAAGCGGCGACGAGGGCGCGGAACCGCGGCACGTCATCGAACTCCGGGAGGCCGCCAAGGCGGCCCAGGCCCGACACCAGGACCCGGGCATCGGCCCCGCCTGGATCCTCGGGCCAGCGCTCAGCCAGCTCCTGGAGGCGGCGGCAGAGGGACTCGCCCTCCTGCACCCCAACCCGCAGGGCCTCGAGCAGCCGGGCGCGCATCTCCGCAAGGGTCAGGCCGGAGAAGTGGGCCGTGGCATAGTTCCCCAGCTCCGTCAGAACGATCTGGGAGAGGTTCCAGGGATTCTCCATGAGCCGGTGCTCCACCTCGCCCAGGCTGCCCACCCACACCGCCACGAAGCGACCGGGACCTACCGGCACGAACTCCATGCGCACCAGTCGGCTCTGGGTGAGCGGCAGGGGCAGCGCCACACAGACACCCCCCATGACTTCCGCCAGGGTGCGGCTGGCGTGGCGGGCCCAGGACTCCGGATCCAGCTCCAGGCCATCCAGGGCCGCGGACAGGCGGCCTTCGACCTCGTGCCCCGGGGGCAGCGCCCGGAGCCAGCGGTCCACGTAATAGCGGTAGGCCAGCTCCGTGGGCACCCGGCCGGAGGAGGTGTGGGGCTGGGCCACCAGGGATTCCTCCTCCAGGTCGGAGAGCACGCTGCGGATCGTGGCGCTGGAGAGGGTCTCGGGATACCGCTTGGCCAGCAGCCGCGACCCCACAGGCTCCCCCGCCTCGAGGTAGGTCTCGATGAGGGTGCGCAATACGGACTCGCCGCGGGGGTTGAGGTTGGGTCGGGACATGGGGGACTTCCCACCCCTACTATACGGCAGTCAGGTCAGGCCTCGAGGGCCTGCAGCCGCTCGGCCTCGAAGGCGGCGCGGAGGGGCTCGATGATGGGCTCGATGGCGCCGCCCATGAAGGCGTCGATCTGGTGGAGGGTGACGCCGATCCGGTGGTCCGTCACCCGGCCCTGGGGGAAGTTGTAGGTGCGGATCTTCTCGCTGCGGTCCCCGCTGCCCACCTGGGATTTGCGCATGGCCGAGTGCACCGCGTCGGCCTCGTCCTGGGCCTTCTGGAGCAGGCGGCTGCGGAGCACGGTCATGGCCTTGGCCATGTTCTTGAGTTGGCTGCGCTCGTCCTGGCACTGGACAACGGTATTGGTGGGTAGGTGGACGAGGCGCACCGCTGACTTGGTGGTGTTCACGCTCTGGCCGCCCTTGCCGCCGGAGCAGAAGGTATCAATCCGCAGGTCGTTCGGATGGATGTCGACCCCATCCAGTTCCTCGGCCTCAGGCATGACGGCCACAGTGCAGGCGGAGGTGTGAATGCGGCCCTGGGTCTCGGTCTTCGGCACCCGCTGCACCCGGTGTACGCCGCTCTCGAAGCGGAAGAGGCTGTAGGCGCCCTCGCCCTGAATCTCCGCCGTGGCGTCCTTGAGTCCGCCGGCGTCGGCGTCGCTCTGGTCCAGCACCGAGACCTTGAAGCCCCGCCGCTCCGCGAACCGGAGGTACATGCGGAAGATCTCTCCCGCGAACAGAGCGGCTTCCTCGCCGCCAGTACCGGCGCGGACTTCCAGGATCACGTTCTTGGCGTCGGCGGGATCCTTGGGCACGAGCAGGCGGCGGATCTCGGTCTCGCCCTCGGCGATGGCCTGCTTCAGGTCGGGGATCTCCAGCTCGGCCAGCTCCCGGAAGTCGGCGTCCAGGGTCTTGTCCGCCAGGATGGCTTCGGCCTCCTCCAGCTGCCTGCGCCGGCTGCGCTGGACCTGGAAGGCCAGCACCACGGGCTCCAGCTCCGCCCGGAGCTTGCTCAGCTCCCGCAGGCGCTTGGGGTCCGAGACCACGGCGGGATCCTGCAGCTGCGCCTCCACTTCCTGGAAGCGGGCTTCGACGGCGGCAAGCTGATCGAGCATGGGGGCTCCGGCGTGGTCAGGTGGGGGCTGAGGGAGCGCAAACAAAAAGGACGGGCCGATTGCTCGGCCCGTCCTTTGGAATGTCGCAGCTAGGCTTCGGTCGGAGCCTGGGCTTCAACGGCCACGGGGGCCTCGACGGCCGCGGGGACTTCCTTCTTGGCATATTTCCGGTTGAACTTCTCAACCCGGCCTTCAGCGTCCATCAGACGCTGCTTGCCCGTGTAGAACGGGTGGCAGGAGGAGCAGACTTCCACGCGGAGTTCCTTTTTCGTGGAGCGGGTCTCGAACTCGACGCCACAGGCGCAGTGCACCTTCACGTCGTGGAGAACGGGGTGAAGTTTCTCTTTCATGTCTTCCTCCTGGGACCGACCGGATGCCCCCGGAAATGGGGTATCTGCACGCGGCTTGTCCACGCAAGAGGACCAGTCTACCGTCGGAAGGCTTCCAGCTCAAGGGGGATTCCCGGAAACCAGGCGCTCAGGCCTGTTCCTGGGGCGTCAGGACCCGCCGCTCGGCCAGGAGCCGACGGAAGCGGGAGGCCACCATGACGCTCAGCAGGATGGTCGCGTTGAAGCTCAGCTCCAGCGGCACCTTCCACCAGGCAAAGCGGATCCGGCCCAGGACCACGGTCTCGAGGAAGAACATGAAGGCGGTGAACGCCACGGGCTCGAGGAGGGTCTGCCAGAGGGGGCGTTCCTGGCTGTGGCGCTCCAGCAGGTAACCGGTGAAGGCGCCATAGAGCAGCCGGGTCGGCCGGAACCCGTGGTGGGTGGTGAACCCCAGGGGAATGGCCAGCAGGGATGTGGTCAGCACCGCCACCGCCATGCGGCCCCAGGACGGCAGCCGGAGCCAGTGCCGCCGGACCCAGAAGTAGCCGGCGCCCACGGCCAGGCCCTGCGAGGCGGCAAAGGCCAGGGCGATATACCAGCGCCAGCCTTCGAACCACATGTGCCCGCCGGTGGCGATGCCGATAATCATGCCCGCCGCCAGGGCGGTGCCGCTGCGGTGGTTGGCGTCCTGGCCCTCCCCGCTGGCGATCTCCTCTCCCAGCAGGGTGGGATGCTCTTTCTCGGCCAGCATGGCGGCCATGGCCGATTCGGAGCTGATACCCCGGGCCTCGGCCTCATCCAGGAGATGGGCCTGCAGTTCCCGGACCAGGTTCAGGCGACGCCGTCGCGTCAGGCCCTTGAGGCCTGAACCCACCTGGGCGAGATAGGCTTCCAGGGCCCGGGACACCGAATGGCCTCAGGCCTTGGGTTCGACGAAGGCCTGGACCATGTTCACGAACTGGTTCCATTCCTTTTTCTTGGCGGCCAGGAACGCCTGCCCCGCGGGCAGCAGGGAGTAGTAGCGGCGCTCCCGCCCGTTCTCCTGGGTCTCCCAGTAGGACGTGATGAACTCCGTGGCCTCCAGCTTGTGGAGAGCCGGGTATAGGGCCCCTTCTTTCAGGGTGTAGGTGCCGCCCGTGCGCTGCCGGACCGTCTCGATGATCTGGTAGCCGTACATCGGACCCTCGCAGAGCAGCGACAGCAGCAGCAGGGGCGTGCTGCCCTTGAGAAGTTCGCGGTCCATGGGGCCTCCGGTCGAGGAAAAACCAGGCTCAGTGTGCATCGCAAAGCGATGGCAGTCAAGGCGAAGCCCAGCCGGGTGGCGAGGGGCGCTGCTACGGCAGCGCTCTGAGCCGGGCACCCGGCGGGCTGAGCATAACTGGGCCCAGCCGGGTGGCAAGGGGCGCTGCTACGGCAGCACTCTGAGCCGGGCACCCGGCGGGCTGAGCATAACTGGGCCCAGCCGGGTGGCAAGGGGCGCTGCTACGGCAGCGCTCTGAGCCGGGCACCCGGCGGGCGGAGCATAACGCCGCCTCACCCGCCCTTCATGGCTTCGGTCAGTGGCAGGCGGCTGGCTCTCCATGCGGGCAGGAACCCACCCACCAGCCCCATCACCAGGCTGAAGGCCAGGCCTTGGGCCATGAGGCCCGGCGTGATCGTGAAGGCGAAGCTCACGTCACTGAAGGTCTGCAAGCTCGTGGTGCCAGCCTGGATGCCATTGGCGAAGAGGGCCAGCCCCGACCCCAGCAGCCCCCCCACCAGGCAGAGGAAGACCGCCTCCCACTGGAAGCTGGCCAGAATCTCCCGCTGCCGGAACCCCAGGGCGCGCAGGGTCCCGATCTCCCGTGTGCGGCCGGCCACGGCAGCGTACATGGTGTTCATGGCGGCGAAGATGGCAGCCCCGGTGAGGATCAGGGTAATGAGGTTGCCCAGCACCTTCACCGGATCGCCGGCCTTGGTGAGCTCCTTGAAGTAGGCCTTCTCCGCCACCACCTCCAGCTTCAGGCGCTTGTCGTCGTCCACCGCCTGGGTGAAGGCCTCCATGCGGCTGGGATCCGCCAGGCGGACCAGGAGGGAGGAGTAGGACTCCCGGCGGAAGGCCTGCATCACGTCATTCACATCGGACCAGACCTCACTCTCGTAGCTGGAGGCACCCCCATCGAAGGTCCCGACGATCGCCCAATCCCGGCCCCCCATGCGGACGCTGCCCCCCCGCTCCAGGCCGGGGAAGCGTCCGCGCATCTTCCGGGGCACCACCACCTCGCTCAGGCCGGGGCGGAACCAGCGGCCCTCCACCAGCTGCACCTGGGGTCGCATGCGCAGGCCGGTGGGCTCCAGGCCCCGCACGGTGACGTTGGTGTCAGTGCCATCGGCCACCGGGAACAGCTTGACCACCACCACCTCGGCGCTGGCCAGGGGGCCCAGGTCATCCCGCTGCACCAGCGGATGGACCTTCAGGATCCGCATCCGATCCCGCTCGATGGTGCTGTTCAGCTCGTAGCGGGCATTGGGGCGCAACACCAGGGCCTGGTCCTCCCGACCGCTGCTGACGAAGGCCACCGACAGGCCCTGGGCCAGGCTGAGCACCACCACGAAGATTCCCACCACCAGGGCGATGGCGGCGGCGGTGCTGAGGGTCGAGACCTTCCGCTGCCAGAGGGAGCGCAGGTTGTAGCTGAGGGGGATGGGATAGGCCACCAGGGCCCAGACCAGCCAGAGCAGGTAGCCGACGAGCGGCAGGGCGAGGAGGCCGAGGAGGATCATCCCACGGACCTCAGGCCCTCGGTGATGGGGCGACGGGTGGCGGCATAGGCCGGGATGAAGGTGGACAGGAGGCCCACCGCCAGGGCCCCCGCCAGGCACAGCAGGGCTGTGGCCGAGGCGATCTCGAAGTCGGCGAAGAACGGCATCACGGCACCCATGGCGCTGCGCACGCCCCCGGCGGCGGCCTGGGCCAGGAGGAGCCCCAGGGCGGCCCCCAGGCCCACCAGCAGGACGCCCTCGGCCAGGAGCAGGCTCAGCACGCGGCTGGCGGAAAAGCCCATGGCCCTGAAGACGGCGATCTCGGCCCCGCGCTCCCGGATGGCGGTGCCCATGGTGTTGGCGGTGACGATGAGGATGGCCAGCACCACGGCGATGGTGATGCCCTGGATGATGGCCGAGATGTTGCCGAGCATCTTCACGAAGGCCAGGTTGAAGGCGCTCTCGGTCTCCGTGAGGGTCTCGTAGGCGCTGTTGGCGAAGTGGCGATCCACCCGCTCGATGAGCCGAGGGATGTCCTCGGGCCGGTGGACCCGCACCCAGAACGCCCCCGTCAGGCCCTTCATGCGGGGCACGCCCTCCTCCAGGACCTTGTAGTGGAAGTGGAGGACATTCTCATCGGAGGGCCGGGAGCTCTTGAAGATCAGGCGGATGGTAAGGCGGGGGTTGATGGGGAAGATGGTCCCCGTGAGGGGCACCACATCGCCCACCTTCCAGCCGTTCTTGAGGGCGAGGCTCTCTCCCACGATGCAGCCAGCGCCATCCCGCAGGTACTCCTTGACCTGAGCCTCGGTGATGTTCGCGAGGCCGAACTCCTCCCGGAAGGTCTGGAAGATCGTGGTCTCGTCGCTGGCGAAGTTGGCGAAGAAGTTCCGGGGGTCCTGGTAGTAGCCCCCGAACCACTGGAGGGAACAAACGGTCTCCACCTCCGGCTGCTGGCGCAGGAAGGTCTCATAGCTGCGGGGCAGCATCTGGGTGATGCCGCTCTTGTGGCGCACGGCCAGGCGGCTCCCCGAGTTGGGGTTGTTGGTGATGGAGTCGAGCGTGGTGAGCAGGCTCTGCAGGACGGCCACCGTGAAGACGGACAGCACCAGGCTGCCCACGATGAGCAGGGTGCGCCGCCGGGAGCGAAGCAGACTCTTCCAAATGAGGGCCAGCCAGCGCATCAGGTCTGCTCCCCGCTCACCGGTTCACCTCGACCGCCCGGTCCAGGACACCCTTCTCGAGGTGGATCTGGTGCCCTCCAGCTATCGCGCAGGACATCCAGTCCTGCGCTCCCACTCGCCCGCTGCGCGGGCTCCTGGAGCTGGAGCCTCCATGCGGGGCATGCGCGGCCCCTGACCGGCTCACCGGTTCACCTCGACCGCCCGGTCCAGCACGCCCTTCTCGAGGTGGATCTGGTGCCGCGCATGGTGGGCGGCTTTGGGGTCGTGGGTGACCATCACGATGGTCTTGCCCATGTCGGCGTTGAGGCGACCCATGAGACCTAGGACCTCCTCGGCGTTCTTGGCATCCAGGGCTCCCGTGGGCTCATCTGCCACCAGGATGTCGGGGTCCGTGACGATGGCCCGGGCGATGGCCACCCGCTGCTCCTGGCCGCCACTCAGCTGCCGGGGATAGTTCCACTGCTTGTCCGTGAGATTCACCAGTGCCAGCACCTCGGCCACCCGCTCCCGGCGGGCGCGGCGGCCCAGGCTCGTGAGCAGCAGGGGCAGCTCGACGTTCTCGAAGGCCGTGAGCACCGGCACCAGGTTGTAGTTCTGGAAGATGAACCCCACATGGGTATTCCGCCAGGCCGCCAGCTCGTCGTCATCCAGGTCGTTCAGCTCGTGCCCGCAGACCTCCAGGGTGCCGCCGGTGGGCCGGTCGATGCCCGCCACCAGATTGAGCAGAGTGGTCTTTCCCGAGCCCGAAGGCCCCATGAGGGCCACAAAGCTGCCCACAGGGATCTCCAGATCGATGCCCTGGAGCACGGGGATCTCGAGGGCCTCCCGCCAGTAACTCTTGGCGATGCCACGGAGGGTGATGATGGGCTCCCCTCCACCCAGGTCGAAGCGGTTGGCGTTCATCAGCCCCGGACCCTTACCTTGGCCCCGGGCTTGAGGGACTCCGGGGGTGCCACGATGAGCTTGGCGTCCTTGGCCAGGCCGCCCACCTCGAGACCAACGGGATTCTCGCCCACCACCGTCAGGAAGCACTGCACCGCCAGGCCGTTCTCCACCACCCAGGCGTAGGCCCGCCCATCCTGCTTCTTGACCTGCTCCCGGCCCAGCACCACCACATCCTGCGTGTAGGGCTCGCCCAGGAAGGTAACCTTGGCTCCCATGTCCGGCACCAGCAGGGGGTCCCGCTCAACAATGGCCACCCGCACCACCACCACGGCCTTCTGCCGGTTGGAGCTGGGGTAGATCTCCCGCAGCCGGCCCTTCAGCACAGAGCGCTTGCCCTGCCCCTCCAGGGCGTCCACGCGGATCTCAGCGGGCATGTTGCGGGCGAGCTTGGCGATGGAGGCCTCGTTCACCTCCACCTCCACCTCCAGGGTGTCGAAGTCGGCCATCACCAGGACGGCATTGATGGCATTGGCGCCTCCGGCGCTGCCCGGGGCCACGGTCTCGCCCACTTCCGACAGCTTCTGGGTGACGATGCCGCTGAACGGCGCCCTCAGCTCCATGCTGTCCAGGAGAGCTGCCTGGTAGGCCAGCTGGGCCTCCAGGGTCAGCTTCTGGCTCCGCAGGCGGTCCACGGTGGCTGCGTCCTGGATGCCCAGGGCCTGCAGCTTCACGGCCCGATCCAGGTCCACCTTGGCCTGGTCCAGCTGAGCCTTCACCTGGTCCCGGCTGGCGGCCAGGTCCGGCGACTCCAGGCGGGCCAGCACCTGGCCCTTGGTGACCCGGCTGCCCTCCTGCACCCCCAGCCAGCTGACGCGGCCCAGGACCTTGCTGGACAAGGTGGCCCGGGTGCGAGCCACCAGATAGCCCGAGGCCGTCACCAAGGGGTTGCGCTCGCCCGCCTTGAACACCGTGGGCACCGAGATGGACACGGCCACCGGCGCCCCCTTGGAGGCGGCCAGGGCGCCCAGGGCCAGGATGCCGAGACCACCCAGCACCACCCAGCCCCACGGAAAGCGCTTCCGGATCACGGCGGACTTGCGGACGGGGGCTTCACTCATGCCAGAGACTCCATGGGGATTCACAAGTACAGGCTACCCGTGGACCCAGGGGCCCAGGAAGCCTTGGCGGTTGGATGCCCGCCAACAGTGAGACGAGTCAGACCTGGGGCCAGGCTCCAGGGGCAGGGCCCCCGCCCGCCGCCAGTTGGGCCAGGAAGGCACCGCTCACGGGGCCTCGCGGCGGGTGCGGGTGGCCACGGCGCGGAACACCGGACCCAACGCCAGCGCCAGGAGAGCCATCGCCGGCAGGGCCAGCAGGGCCCAGGCGAGGAAGGCCGGGAGGATCCGGCTGCCCAGGGAGACCAGCGTGCCCCAGGCGTCCGCCTTGGCTCCGTGCACCAGGACCGACACGGAGAGCGGCAGTGGCGCCTGCCCCGTGAGGCGCTCCCCCACCCGGATGAAGGGAATGAGAAGCAGCAGCTGGAGGGGATAGGCCAGATAGTTCGCCAGCTGCAGGGCGGGCTGGTTGAGGCGGAAGGCAACTCCCGCCAGGGCGCAGAGCAGGGTGCTGGTACCCATGACCGGGTTCACCCCCAGGGCCAGACCCACCGCCAGGCTCCAGGCCAGGCCCCGGGGACTGAGCCCCTGCCGAAGCAGGGCCGCCATGGGATCAAGGAGGCGGCGCCGAAGCCAGCCGACCGCCGGTCCCGGAGGGAGGTGGCTCATGAGCTCGAGGCCCCCGCGGCGGTCTGCGGAAAGGGGCGGAGGTCCCGGACCACGCGCAGCCAGGACAGCAGCTTGAGGGCGTAGTAGGTGGGATCCACCTCCCACCAGCGGATGCCCTGGCGACAGCTGGCCTGGTAGTGGTGGTGGTTGTTGTGCCAGCCCTCGCCCAGGGTGATCAGGGCCAGCACCAGGTTGTTGCGGCTCTGGTCGCCCGTCTCGAAGCGCCGGGTACCCCAGACGTGGGTGAGCGAGTTGATGCAGAAGGTCCCGTGCCAGAGCAGCACCGTGGAGATCGCGAAGCCCCAGACCAGGGTCTCCCAGCCCCCCAGACCGGTCCAAAGGCCGAAGCCGAAGACAAGGGTCCCCAGCAGCCAGGGGCAGAGCCAGTGATAGGCGTCCAGGAAGCGCAGCTCCGGAAAGCGGGCGAAGTCCTCGATGGCCTTGGGGTCGTAGGTGTCATAGGCGTCGGACAGCACCCAGCCCAGGTGGGACCACCAGAAGCCGTCGACCACGGGGGAGTGCAGGTCCTGCGGGGTGTCCGAATGCCGGTGGTGGTGCCGGTGGTTTGCGGCCCACCACAGCACGCCCTTCTGGGCCGAGGTCTGGGCCAGGAAGGCCATGAGGAACTGCGGCACCCGGCCCATGCGGTAGGCGCGGTGGCTGAAGTAGCGGTGGTAGCCCGCGGTCACCGCGAACATGCGGACCAGGTACAGGGCCGCGCAGAGGGCCACCAGCTTCCAGGAGAAGGTCAGCCAGAGCGCCGCCAGGCAGCCGAGGTGGACCAGCACGAAGGAGACCGAGGTCACCGTGACGGTAAAGGGCTTGCGCATGCAGACTCCTCGAAGGGTCAAGGGTACCCCAGGCATTGACACTAAAAAATCTATCTTTGCGTCACGGGGGGCCACCCAATGCTATGAGATGTGCTCAGGGGACCTGCGACTCAGGCAGGCCTGGCGGGAGTAGAATCCTGGCAACCCCGGAGGCCCCATGGCCCGCAAGCGTGGCACTGGCATCCCTGGCCTGTCCTTCTCCTGGCGGCGCGCCCTGGGAATCTCCCAGGCCCAAGCCCGCCTCTCCCGGCAGATCGGCATCCCGCTTTCCCGCAGCGGGCGGCAGCGGAAGCTGGGGAGGATGGGCGGCTGCTGCGTGCCTCTGCTCTTCGCGGCTGGGGTGCTGAAGCTGTTGGGCTGGCTGGTCTAAGCTGGGGCCTCGCTGGTTCGATTCCAGGAATATCAAGAATCCAAGGGGGACCGGTAGGCCCCGGGGGGGTCGCTGGTTCGATCCCAGAAGCATCAACAAACCAAGGGGGGCCGGTTGGCCCGGGGGGGGGAATCGAACCGCACCCAGCTTTGCCGGTTGCCGGTCTGCTTCGGCGCGCCATTCAGGCGCGCCTCGGGCAGCCCACTCGCTGGTTCGATTCCAGAAACAGCAACAAACCAAGGGGGGCCGAATGGCCCCCCTTGGTTTGTTGGTGCACCCGACTGGAATCGAACCAGCGACCTCTGGCTTCGGAGGCCAGCGCTCTATCCAACTGAGCTACGGGTACGGATCACCGTGGCAAGCACGGCCCTCCATCATGGCTTCGAATGGGCTTTCGTTCAAGCTCGGGCCTCCAGCCAGCGCTCCTCCGCCTGACGGACAGCGCCTCGCGCTGCCCTCCCGCTCCTCGCTTTGCTCGCTCGCGGAGGCGGAGCCTCCCAACTGAGCTACGGGTACGGATCACCGTGGCAAGCACGGCCCTCCAACATTGCTTCGAATGGGCTTTCGCTCAAGGTCGGGCTGAATCAGCAGCGCTCAGCTCCGCCCGCCGACCATTCTTCGCCGGACACTGCCATTGGTGCCGGCGAAGTAGCGGCGGACGCCCTGGGTGATGGCGTCGGCCACCTGGGCGCGGAAGGCGGCGTCCTGGAGCTTCTTCTCCTCCTTGGGGTTGGAGATGAAGGCGACTTCGACCAATACCGCAGGCATGGCGGCGCCCCGCAGGACGATGAAGGGGGCCTGCTTCACGCCGCGCTCCTTGATGCCGGCCAGCTGGTTGAGCTGCCCCTGGAGGGCCACGGCCAGCCGCTCGGAGTCCTGCAGGTAGGCCTTCTGGGCCAGGTCGTCCAGGATGCTGGCAACCACACTGTCCGCGCTGCCAGGGGGCGCTCCGGCCCCGGCGTTTTCCGCCGCGGCGACGTCGTCGTTCTTGCCCTTGGCAAGGCTCAGGAAATAGACCTCCGACCCCCGCGCCGCCTTGGCCCGGGCGGCGTTCAGGTGGAGGCTGATGAACAGGTCCGCGCCCTGCTCGTTGGCGGCCTTCGCCCGATCCCAGAGGGGGATCAGCGAATCGTCCTCGCGGGTGCAGACGGCCTCGAAGCCTGCCGCTTCCAGCTTGGCTGAGACGACCCGCGCCAGCTCCAGGGCAGCGGTCTTTTCTTTCAGCCCCTTGGACCCCCGGGCGCCGCCATCCTCGCCTCCATGACCTGGGTCCAGCATCACCTTCAGGCGGGCCGCCGGTCCCTGGGGTTTGGGAACCTGGGCCCAAGACAGTAGGCTGAAGGTGGCGAGCAATAGGCTCGGGAGTCGGATCATGGCCCAGTCAGTGAAAGGTATGCGGGATCTCTTCGGAGCGGAGCTGCGTTGGTTCCAGCATATCGAGGAAACGGCCCGGCGCGTATTCGGGCGCCACGGCTACGGCGAGATCCGCACTCCGATCCTGGAGGAGCTGGACGTCTTCAAGCGCAGCGTGGGCGAGAGCTCGGACATCGTGAACAAGGAGATGTACCAGTTCACGGACAAGGGCGGCCGCGAGGTGGTGATGCGCCCCGAGAACACCGCGGGCGTGGTCCGGGCCGCCATCCAGCACAAACTGCTGAGCTCCAATGACCCGGTGCTGTTCTACTACATCGGCCAGCAGTTCCGCTACGAGCGCATGCAGACGGGCCGCTACCGGCAGTTCTGGCAGATCGGGGCCGAGAGCTTCGGCGTGGCCAGCCCCGAGAGCGAGGCCGAGAGCCTCCTCATGCTCTACAGCTTCCTCAAGGAGCTGGGCCTCAAGCAGCTCAGCTTCTCGATCAACAGCGTGGGCACTCCTGAGTCTCGGCCGGCCTTTCACGCGGCCATCCGGGCCTTTTTCAGCGAGCGGCAGGAGCAGTTCTGCGGCGACTGCCACCGCCGCATCGAGACCAACCCCCTGCGGGTGCTGGACTGCAAAAACGAGGGCTGCCAGGCCGCCCTGGCGGGGCACCCGGTCATCACGGACTTCCTGGACGAGGGCTCCGCCAAGCACCATGCGCGGCTCAAGGAGCTGCTGACGGTCCTTGGCATTCCCTTCGTGGAGGACCCTCGGCTGGTGCGTGGTCTGGACTACTACACCCGCACGGCCTTCGAGCTGCTCAGCTCCGACCTGGGCGCCCAGAGCGCCCTGCTGGGCGGCGGCCGCTACGACGGCCTGGTGAAGCAGCTGGGCGGCCCCGAGGTCCCGGCCTTTGGCTGGGCCATCGGCCTGGACCGCCTGGCCTTGATCCTCCAGCAGGTGCGAGGCGAGGCCCCTGCCACGCCCCCGGTCCTGCTGATCCCCCTGGGTGAGCGGGCCGCCACCGCGGCCCTCCAGCTGGCCCGCAGCCTCTGGGACGCCGGCATCGCCCTGCAGCTGGAGACCCGTGGCGGCGCCTTGAAGAAGGCCATGGCCAGCGCCAACCGCATGGGCATCCAGACCGTGCTCATCCTGGGCGACGGCGAGCTGGACGCGGGCACGGTCACAGTCAAGCACATGGCCACGGGAGAGCAGGAAAGCTGGCCCTTGACCGAAGTCACCGCGCGACTGGGCACTGCCTAGAGAACCTGCACCCTGATGCTCGCAGGGGAGGAACTCCATTCTCCCTTCGACCGGGCGGAGCCTGAGACTCAAACCGCTGAGCCCACCATCAGGCTCGGGAAAGCAGGATGGTCCCCGGCGTTGGCGACCTGATCGCACCTCCGGGACCGAGCCATGAACAGGCGGGTCCAGGACCGTCCAACTTTTACGGCCGCGAGGCCCACCGACGGGATCTGGGTTCCATGCTCGGCTGCTTTCCAATCTTCGGGCGGCACTCCCCCAACGCCCAGGAACCTTCTGGTTTGGCTTCATGGGTCCCAAGACGTTGTTAATATTATAGATAAATTTTCAGAAACGGACCCGTAGGGCTGGCGCCGGAGCACGCTGGCAAGGTGACTTCGAGCCTCCCTATTCCTTAAGCATCAGCAGTGAACTTGACTCTGGAGACTGGCGACCTACATTTTCTGACGGTTGCCTACCACCCGGTTGATTATATGCAATATGGTTTCTTGTAGGAAATTACCGGACTTCCAATTATTACAAACGACTGACTGTCGTTTTAGTGTTCACGCGATCCATCACCACGCTCAGCCCAGGGTTTGACGCACGGGATGGCGAGGGTGTGCCTGGAGGTTGTCCATGGGCGCCATGGTTAGAGCCAAGAGGAAGTGCCACCCTGGCGCCGACAAAAATGCCGCCGAGAGTGCTTGGTTCCTGGAGCGACAGCCTCCGCCTGGGTACAGGGGACAGGCTCACCTGAGCCTAGCGGATCTCTTCTTCGGGCAAGACCACCCTGGGCCAGGATGCCAATTCCCGCTCTTTCCCGCCAACCTCCACCCTGCGGCGGTTGCCGCACCCCCCATTTAAGGAGTTCCCATGAATCGGATCTCGGCAAGATTAGGCCTCACCGTCGTAGCCCTCGTAGCAGGAGCCATGCCTAGCGTGGCCCAAGGCGTCCAGACTGGGAACATTTCCGGTTCGGTCAAGAATGCGGCCACAGGTCAACCCATTGCTGGCGCCCGGGTGGTTCTGGCCACCCCGCAAGGGGAACGAACCACCGTCACCAATGCCCAGGGTTTCTTCCGATTCGCGCTGCTGATCCCGGGGCCCGTGACGGTCAAGGTAACCGCCGATGGCTTCATTGGCGCCTCTCTGGCTTCCCGCGTCCTCCTCGGCGATACCAACATCACGGACTTTCCCCTGAAGGCCATCACGGAGAGCCAGGCCACCGTCGCGGTGATCGCTACCGCGAACAACATCGACACCGCGGACGCCAAAGCGGGTCAGTCCTTCACCACGGAAGCCATCACCGCCTTGCCCATCAATGCCCGCACCGTGGCCAACATCGCGGCGCTGGCCCCGGGCATCAGCTTCGACGCCAATAACGGGTTGACCATCCGGGGTGCGCAAAGCACCCAGGTGCTCTACCTGGTGGATGGCGCCGACGTGGCGGACCAGGTGACCGGGGGGTTCATCGCCATGATGAACGAGGACATGATCTCGGATGTCCAAGTCATCAGCGGCGGCATCTCCGCGGAGTATGGCCGCTTCACGGGCGGGGTCGTCAACACGGTGACGCGGTCAGGCGCGAACGATTTTGCGGGCATCCTGCGCCTCACCGTGACGGACCCGGCCTGGAATGCCTACAACCCCCTGGGCCGGGGGACCTCCGGCTTGATCACCTTCAAGGACACCCACAACGTCCTCCAGAACATCGTGGTCTCGGGCCCGATCATCAAGGACAAGCTCTTCTTCGTCCTGGGCTATCGCACCAACGCCCCCTCTAGCACCTCCACCGCCCTTCAGACCACGGCCCCTGCCGCCTTCGGCGGAGGCCTCTCCTTCTACCAGACCCGGACCGACGAGCGGAAGGACATCAAGCTGGACTGGCAGATCAACACCGACCACCGGGTGTATTGGCAGTACAACTCCGCCAACATCCCGGTCAACGGCATCGACTACGCCACCCAGTTCTTTGGAGCAAGCACCTCCCTGGCCACCCTCAGCAACCAGCCTCAGAGCTTTTCCTATTACACGCTGGGCTATCAGGGTCAGCTCACCCGGAACATGCTGCTGACCGCGCACTTCGGCTACAAGAAGGAGACCCTCGGAGGGGCCAGTGGCGGTGGCCAGGGTGGCCCCACTGCGCCCATGATGATTGACTTGAACACCGGTTATTGCTTTGACAACGGGGTCTTCGGCTCCGATGGGGACTCCCGCCCGATCAAGAACGGGACTCTCAGCCTGCTGTCCTTCCTGAGCGGCGCCGGGGAACACGAGCTCAAGGTCGGCCTAGACTGGTACCAGTCCAGCCATAGCGCCGCGAACGCCCAGACTCCCAGCGGGATGTTCGTTTACTTTAACGGTTTCAGTGTGGACCCGGCTGCTGGAGGAAGCACCGGGCTCTCTAATCGCGTCTTCACGCCGAACGATCCCGGCTCCACCTTCCTAGACATGTGGACCCCCTTCTACGGGGCCCGGACTCAGAACACCATCACCGCTGCCTATGTCAACGACAAGTGGAAGCTGGACAAGAACTGGAGCTTCAACCTGGGGCTGCGCGCCGATCAGTTCAAGTCCCAGAATGATCTGGGGGTGGACAATTTCAAGCTCACCACCCTCGCCCCCCGCCTCGCCGCCATCTGGGACCTGCGCGGCGATGGAGCCTGGGTCACCCAGCTCTCCTATGGCGAGTATGTGGGGCAGGTCCTTCAGGGCGCCACCGACAACACCTCGGTAGTGGGCAACCCTGCCCAGTATGACTACGTCTATGTGTCGGGGCCCGGCAACTTGCGCTCGAGCTACTCGACCACGCCCTTCTATACCAACAATCCCGCCCTGTACCGGCACTCCCAGTTCATCGATCCGAATATCAAGATGCCGACCATGCAGGAGGTCTCCCTCAGCCTCAAGCATGCGGATGCCCACAACGGCATCTGGAACGTGGCCTTCAGTCGACGCCGCTGGAAGAACTTCGTGGACGACTTCAAGACCGCCCAGGCCAACCCGATCGATGGCAATGACCTCGCCATGACCACCATCAAGAACGATCCCTCGCTCGTGCGCGACTACTGGGGACTGGAGCTCCAGTTCCAGAAGCAGGTGACCGAGGCCTTCAGCATCGGTGGGAATGTCACGTTTAGTGAGCTCCACGGGAACTACGAAGGTGGCCAGGTCGGCACGACCGAGCAGATCAACAACTTCGGCCCCCTCGGCGGCACCGCCGGCGCCTATGCAGGTGCACCGACCCGGGCCCAGCTCTCTCCTTACGGCGCACTCGCCGCGGATGTCCCAGTGAGAGCCCGGATCACCGCCAACTATGTTGTAGCCCTCGGACCGGGGAAGCTGAACCTGGGGTGGCTGGGATCCTATACCTCCGGGGCCCCCTACAACAAAACGGCCACCGCGCCCTTGGCCTCCGGAGTCCCGACCTCCATCGGGGGGAGCACCTACACCGAGTACTTTGCCGCCCGCGGCTTTGCCCGCTTCCCGGACACCTATCGCCTTGATCTGCAGATCGGCTACGAAGTGCCCGTGTGGAGGAAGTTCACTTTCTTCACGAACCTCAACTTCATCAATTTCCCCAACCACCAGCAGGAATTCAGCTACAACACGTCAGCCAGAGTGGCGACCGGGAACATCTGGACCCCGGGCACGAGCTATGGCCTGCCCACTAGCTCGGCCAACTACATCACGGCCCGTACCGTCACCCTCATGGCCGGTCTCAAGTTCTGAGCCACTGCAGGACCTGCAGGCAGGGCGCCTCCCCGGGGGCGCCCTGCTGTTGGTTCCTGCCGCCGATCTGTTGAATGATTTGCAGCCCTCACCGGCCCTCCTCGCGCGGTGGACCTGTCCGCAGCCGGGACGGTAGAACGCGGACCGAACCGAGCTGCCAACAGGCCGGAATCTACCTAGACCAAGGGCCAAGTCCAGCAGGAAGGCACGAGGTGCCGCCAAGGCGCTGCGACAATTCCTGACTTTTGTGGTAAGGTAATCACTTCGTGATCACAGGCGACCCCCGGTCTCCGCCTCTTTACCAATCCGAATACCCCCACTTTCGCCCTGACCGGGCCCCCGGAAACCTTCCGCGGGCGGGCCCTCTCAGGAGAAATACATGTCCTTCGAAACCCTCGGGCTGCTGCCCGAGCTTCTGCGCGCGGTTCGCGAGCAGGGCTACGAGACCCCCACCCCCATCCAGCTCCAGGCCATTCCCCTGGTGCTTGAAGGCCGCGACCTCATGGCCCGGGCCCAGACCGGCACCGGCAAGACCGCCGGCTTCACCCTGCCCCTGCTGCAGAAGCTGGCCCCCCACGCCAACAGCTCGGCCTCCCCGGCCCGCCACGCCATCCGCGCCCTCATCCTCACGCCCACCCGCGAGCTGGCCCTCCAGGTCGAGGAGAGCGTCCGGACCTACGGCAAGCACATCCCCCTGCGCTCCACCACCATCTTTGGCGGCGTGAACATCAACCCCCAGACCAAGGCCCTGCGCGCCGGCTGCGAGATCGTCGTGGCCACGCCCGGCCGCCTGCTGGACCACCAGGGCCAGGGCAACCTCAACTTCAGCCAGCTGGAAGTCCTGATCCTGGATGAAGCGGACCGCATGCTCGACATGGGCTTCATCCGCGACATCCAGAAGATCCTGGCCCTGCTGCCCGCCAGCCGCCAGACCCTGCTCTTCTCGGCCACCTTCACCGACGAGATCAAGCAGCTGGCCTCCAAGTTCCTCAAGAACCCCGCCCTGGTGGAGATCACCGCCCAGAACACGGCCGCTGAGCTCGTGAAGCAGATCGTCCATCCCGTGGACCGGGAGCGCAAGCGCGCCCTGCTGGCCCACATCATCCAGAGCCGCAACCTCGAGCAGGTGCTGGTGTTCACCCGCACGAAGCACGGGGCCAACCGGCTCTCCGAGCAGCTGGACCGCGACGGCATCAACTCCATGGCCATCCACGGCAACAAGAGCCAGCCCCAGCGCATCAAGGCCCTGGAAGACTTCAAGAAGGGCTCCATCCGCGTGCTCGTCGCCACGGATATCGCCGCCCGGGGCCTGGACATCGACCAGCTGCCCCACGTGGTGAACTACGAACTGCCCCAGGTTCCCGAGGACTACATCCACCGCATCGGCCGCACGGGCCGGGCTGGCACCGAGGGCGAGGCGCTCTCCCTGGTCTGCGTGGATGAGCACCGCCTGCTGAAGGACATCGAGAAGCTCCTGCGCCGGGAACTGCCCAAGGATGTGGTGACGGGCTACGCACCGGATCCCAGCATCCCCGCGGAGCCCATCCAGACGGGTCGCCAGAGTGGCGGCGGCGGCCGCAGCCGCGCTCCTGTCCGCAGCAGCCGACCCTCCTCCGGCTCAGCCCCCCAGGGCGAGCGCGGTCGTCATCCCTCCCGCCCGGGCTTCCGGGGCAAGTGATCCCAAGGTCTGCCCACGCCTGACTGAGCCCGAGCACATGGGCCCCGTCAGGCGCTGTTATACCCCTTGACGCGAGGGTCGTTCTTGCCCAGGATTCTTGCTTATGCAAGAACCCATGCCTGACACCCTCACCGATGCCGGCGCCGGCACCCTGGCTGCGGCCGTCCGCCGTCGGCTGAAGCACGCCGTGGCGGCCCAGCTGGCGCCCTACGACCTTACCTTGCAGCAGTTCTGGGTCATCCTGGTCCTGCTGGAGCAGGGGGCCACCTCGCTGCATCCCCTGGCCCAGCAGGTCTGGATGGACGATCCCACCGCCAGCCGCGTGGTCAAGGGCATGGTGGCCCGCGGCCTGCTCAGCACCCGGCCGGATCCCAAGCACGGTCGTCGGATCCTCATCAACCTGAGCCCTGAGGCGCTCCCCCTGGCCCGGGAGCTGCAGGTCCTGGCCAACGAGATGAAGTTCAGCCTCGTCGCCGGCCTGGACCTTGAGCAACAGGCGGCCCTGAAGCACGGCCTGCGGACCATGATCGCCAACCTCGATGCCATGCTCGTCGGTCTGCCGGCTTCAGCCGGGGAGCGCGACGAAGTCGCCTCCTGAGGCCAAGCCCCGGAAACTCCCCCAGCGTTCCTTGAAGAGCCCCTAGCCCCTGACTGTCCCCCCGCCGGACTTCCCCCACCGGAATTCAAAGAAGGCAGCTTCTCGCATGAGCGACACCAACCTCCCCTCCCTCGATTCCGGCACCGACCGCCCCGCCCTCCTCCGCGGCTGGCGTCCCTGGGCCATCCTCGGCGGTGCCGCGGTCATCGGCCTGGTGCTCTTCGCCCGCGGGGGCAAGAAGGACGCCGCCGTGAATCCGGCGGGTCGCCCGGTGCCCGTGAGCGTGACCCAGGCCCGCAAGGGCGACATGGCCGTCCGGCTCACCGGCCTGGGCACCGTGGTCTCCCTGGAGAGCGTGACCGTCAAGAGCCGGGTGGACGGGCAGCTGCTCCGCGTCGCCTTCACCGAAGGGCAGATGGTCCGCGCCGGGGATCTCCTGGCCGAGATCGATCCGCGCCCCTTCCAGGTGCAGCTCATGCAGGCCGAGGGCCAGCTCGCCAAGGATCAGGCCGCCCGCGACAACGCGCTGGCCGACCTGCGGCGCTACCAGTCCCTGGTGCAGCAGGGCATCCTCTCGCGCCAGCAGGTGGACACCCAGAGCTCCTCCGTCACCCAATACGAAGCCGCCATGAAGGCCGACCAGGCCGCCGTGGAGAGCGCCAAGCTGAACCTGACCTACAGCCGCATCACCGCCCCGACCTCGGGCCGGGTGGGCCTCCGGCTCGTGGACGCCGGCAACATCGTGCGCGCCACGGATGCCACGGGACTGGCCACCATTGCCCCGATCCAGCCCATCAACGTAGTGTTCTCGGTGCCCGCCGACCACATCCAGCAGGTGCTGGCCCAGACCGCCAAGAACGGGCGGCTGCCGGTGGAGGCCTGGGACCGGGACCTCAAGTCCCGCCTTGGCTCCGGCGCCCTCGCAGCCATCGACAACCAGGTGGATCCCGCCACGGGCACCGTGAAGCTGAAGGCCCTGTTCACCAACGAGGACCGTGTCCTGTTCCCCAACCAGTTCGTCAATGCGCGGCTGCTGGTGGACACCCTGCGCGAGGTCGTCATCGTGCCCACCGCCGCTGTGCAGCGCGGGCCCCAGGGCTCCTTTGTCTACATCGTCAAGCCGGACAGCACCACGGAGCTGCGCGTGATCGAGGTGCTGGGCACCGATGGCGACGAGACGGCCCTGCGGAAGGGGCTCTCTGGTGGCGAGACGGTCGTCACGGACGGCCTCGAGAAGCTGCGGCCCGGCAGCAAGGTGGCCCTCCCCAAGCCCGCCGGCGCGAAGGGCTGAGCGAATGAATCCCTCCAGGCCGTTCATCCTCCGGCCCATCGCGACCTCCCTGCTCATGGTGGGGCTCCTGCTGGTGGGCCTGCTGGCGTTCCGCCAGCTGCCGGTCTCGGCCCTTCCCCAGGTGGACTACCCCACCATCCAGGTGGTCACCTTCTACCCCGGGGCCAGTCCCGACGTCATGGCGTCGGCCATCACCGCCCCCCTGGAGCGCCAGTTCGGCCAGCTGCCCGGCCTGAACCGCATGTCTTCCACCAGCTCGGGCAGCAGCTCGGTGATCACGCTCCAGTTCGTGCTGGACCTGAACATCGACGTCGCCGAGCAGCAGGTCCAGGCGGCCGTGAACGCCGCCGGCACCTACCTGCCGGCCAACCTGCCCAGCCCCCCGATCTACAGCAAGATCAACCCTGCCGACTCCCCGATCCTGACCCTGGCCCTGACGTCGAAGACCCTGCCCCTCTCCAAGGTCGAGGACTTTGCCGACACCCGGCTGGCCCAGAAGATCTCGCAGCTGCCCGGCGTGGGCCTCGTCAGCATCAGCGGCGGCCAGAAACCCGCCGTGCGCATCCAGGCCAACCCTGTGGACCTGGCCGCCAAGGGCCTCACCCTGGGTGACGTGCGCACCGCCGTGGCCCTGAGCAACGTGAACCAGGCCAAGGGCAGCTTCGACGGGCTCCGCCAGGCCTACGCCATCGGCGCCAACGACCAGCTGCTCTCCAGCGAGGACTACCGCCCCCTGGTGGTGGCCTACCGCAACGGGGCCCCGGTGCTGCTCTCCGAGGTCGCCACGGTCACTGACGACGTGGAGAACAGCCGCCTCGCCGCCTGGCAGAACACCACGCCCGCCGTGATCCTCAACATCCAGCGACAGCCCGGCGCCAACATCATCGCCGTGGTGGACCGGGTCAAGGCCCTGCTGCCCCAGCTGCGGGCCTCCCTGCCCGCAGCCGTGGAGCTGAACACCCTCACGGACCGCACCATCACCATCCGCGCCTCCGTGGAGGACGTGGAGTTCGAGCTGATGCTCACCATCGCCCTGGTCGTGATGGTGATCTTCCTGTTCCTGCGCACGATCGCCGCCACCATCATCCCCAGCGTAGCCGTGCCCCTGTCCCTGGTGGGCACCTTCGGGGTGATGTATCTGCTGGGCTACAGCCTGAACAACCTGACCCTGATGGCCCTCACGATCTCCACGGGCTTCGTGGTGGACGACGCCATCGTGATGATCGAGAACATCATGCGCTACATCGAGGAGGGCGAGCCGCCCCTCCAGGCGGCGCTGAAGGGCTCGGGGCAGATCGGCTTCACCATCCTGTCCCTGACCGTCTCACTCATCGCCGTGCTGATCCCCCTGCTCTTCATGGGGGACATCGTGGGCCGGCTCTTCCGGGAGTTCGCGGTCACCCTCAGCGTCACCATCCTGGTCTCCGCCGTGGTGTCCCTGACCCTGACGCCCATGATGTGCGCCAAGCTGCTCAAGCACACGCCCCCCGAGGAACAGGGCCGCTTCTACCAGTCCTCTGAGCGAGTCTTCCAGCGGGTCATCGCCTTCTACGGCCGCACCCTGGCCGTGGTGCTCCAGCACCAGACCGCCACCCTGGTCGTGGCTGTGACCACCCTTGTCGCCACGGTGCTGCTCTACATCGCCGTCCCCAAGGGCTTCTTCCCGGTGCAGGACACCGGCGTGCTGCTGGGCATCTCCGAGGCCCCCCAGACCGTGTCCTTCCCCGCCATGGCCGAGCGGCAGCAGGTGCTCTGCGCCGAGATCCTCAAGGACCCGGCCGTGGAGAGCCTGTCGTCCTTCATCGGTATCGACGGCACCAACACCACGCTCAACAGCGGCCGCATCCAGATCAACCTCAAACCCCTGGAGGAGCGCCGCCTCAACGCCAGCGACATCATCCGCCGGCTCCAGCCCCAGCTGGCCAAGGTGGAGGGCATCCGCCTCTACCTCCAGCCGGTGCAGGACCTGACCGTGGAGGACCGGGTCAGCCGCACGCAATACCAGTACACCCTCGAGGACGCCGATCCCAAGGAGCTGGGCGAGTGGGTGGGCCGCTTCGTGGACCGCTTCTCGGCCCTTCCCGAGCTGCGGGACGTGGCCAGCGACCAGCAGAACGCCGGACTCCAGATCCGCCTGACCCTGGACCGGACCAGCGCCTCCCGCCTCGGCATCACCCCGCAGATGCTGGATGACGCCCTCTACGACGCCTTCGGCCAGCGCCAGGTGTCCACCATGTTCACCCAGCTGAACCAGTACCGCGTGGTGCTGGAGGCCCCGCCCCGGCAGTATCAGCGGCCCGAGGACCTGCAGAACATCTACGTCCGCAGCGCCTCCGGTGGCTCGGTGCCCATCAGTGCCTTCACCCGCGTGGAGACCCTGACCGCACCCCTGGCGGTGAACCACCAGGGGCAGTTCCCCACGGCCACGGTGTCCTTCAACCTGGCGCCCGGCGTCTCCCTGGGCGACGCCGTGAAGGCCGTCCAGAACGCGCGCAAGGACATGGATGTGCCCCCGAGTCTCAAGACCGGCTTCCAGGGCACCGCCCAGGCCTTCGGAGCCTCGCTCACCAACACGCCGCTGCTGATTCTGGCCGCAGTCCTGACCGTCTACATCCTGCTGGGCGTGCTCTACGAGAGCTACATCCACCCCATCACGATCCTGTCCACGCTGCCCTCCGCGGGCGTGGGCGCCCTGCTGTCGCTCATGCTCTGCCGCACGGACTTCAGTGTCATCGCCCTCATCGGCATCATCCTGCTCATCGGCATCGTGGAGAAGAACGCGATCATGATGATCGACTTCGCGCTGGAGGCCGAGCGCAAGGAGGGTCTGCCCCCCGAGCAGGCCATCTACCAGGCCTCCCTGCTGCGCTTCCGCCCCATCATCATGACCACCCTGGCGGCCATGCTGGGCGGTGTGCCCCTGGCCCTCGGCTCTGGCGTGGGCGCCGAGCTGCGGCGCCCCCTGGGCATCGTCATCGTCGGCGGACTCATCTTCAGCCAGGTGCTGACCCTCTACACGACGCCCGTGATCTATTTAGCCTTTGACCGCCTGGCCGCCCGCGTGCGCCGCTTGCGCGGCGCACGAAAAACGGCGCCTTCGGCGCAGGAATCATGACTCAGTCCCTCAACGTTCTCCCTTCGCGCTGCGCCAGCAGCGCCTATCTCCAGGCGGCACGCCTGGAGCAAGTGCCGCAGGCGCGACGGTGAGCCTCTCTTCCCCCTTCATCCACCGGCCCGTCGCCACCACGCTGCTGACGGTGGCGCTGGCGCTGCTGGGCGGCATCGCCTACCAGTTCCTGCCCGTGTCGCCCCTGCCCCAGGTGGAGTTCCCCACCATCCAGGTCTCCGCCGGCCTGCCCGGCGCCAGCCCCGAGACCATGGCCTCCTCCGTGGCCACGCCCCTGGAGCGCCAGTTCGGCCGCATCGCGGGCATCACCGAGATGACCTCGGCCAGCAGCCTGGGCTCTACCAACATCACCCTGCAGTTCGACCTGGGCCGCAACATCGACGCCGCGGGCCGGGACGTGCAGGCCGCCATCAACGCCGCCCGGGGCGACCTGCCCGCCAACCTGCCGAACAATCCCAACTACCGCAAGGTGAATCCTGCCGATTCCCCGATCATGCTGCTGGCCCTCACCTCTAAGCTGATCCCCCGGGAGCGGATGTACGACATCGCCTCCTCCGTGCTGCAGCAGAAGCTCTCCCAGATCGAGGGCGTGGGCCAGGTGTTCGTCTGGGGCGGCGCCCTGCCGGCGGTGCGGGTAGACGTGAACCCGGCCCTGCTCAATGCCCAGGGCCTCGCCCTGGAAGATGTCCGGCTGGCCATCGCCGCGTCCAACCTGAACCTGCCCAAGGGCGAGCTCGCCAACAGCACCACCACCTGGTCCCTCGACACCACCGACCAGCTCAAGGGCGCCGCGGACTACCAGCCCCTCATCCTCCGCTACCGGAACGGCAATGCCGTGCGGCTCTCGGACGTGGCCCGGGTCACGGACTCCGTGGAAAACGTCCGCAACGCGGGGCTCTCCAACGGCGTTCCCGCCATCATGGTGCCCATCTTCCGCCAGCCCGACGCCAACATCATCGAGACCGTGGACCGGGTGCGGGCCATCCTGCCCCAGATGCAGGCCAGCCTGCCGCCCACCATCGAGCTCAAGGTGCTCATCGACGCCACCCGCACCATCCGGGCCTCGGTCCGGGATGTGCAGATCGCCATGCTCATCTCCATCCTGCTGGTCATCCTGGTTGTCTTCCTGTTCCTGCGCAGCTGGCGCTCAACCCTCATCCCCAGCGTGGCTGTGCCTATATCGCTGATCGGCACCTTCGGGGTGATGTACCTGCTGGGCTACACCATCGACAACCTCTCCCTGATGGCGCTCACGGTGGCCACGGGCTTCGTGGTGGACGACGCCATCGTGGTGGTGGAGAACATCACCCGGCACCTCGAAGAGGGCATGACGCCCATGGAGGCCTCCCTCCACGGCGCCAAGGAGATCGGCTTCACCGTGATCTCCATCAGCATCTCCCTCATCGCCGTCTTCATCCCCATCCTGCTCATGGGCGGCATCGTGGGGCGGCTGTTCCGCGAGTTCGCCGTGACCCTGTCCGTGGCCATCGTGATCTCCATGGTGGTGTCCCTCACCACCACGCCCATGATGTGCTCCCGCATCCTGCGCCCGCCCAGTGAGGAGAAGCACGGGCGGATCTTCCAGGCCAGCGACCAGTTCCTGAAGTGGATCATGGGCAAGTACGAGCGCTCTCTGGGCTGGGTGCTGCGCCACCAGGGTCTGACCCTGGGCGTGGCCATCGCCACCATGATCGCTACCGTGGCACTCTACATCGTCATCCCCAAGGGCTTCTTCCCCCAGCAGGACACGGGCCGCCTCACGGGCGCCATCCAGGCCGCCCAGGACATCTCCTTCAACGGGATGGAGAAGCTGATGACGGAGTACGTGGCCATCGTCCAGGCTGATCCTGCCATCGAGAACGTCACGGCCTTCGTCGGCGGGGGCAATACCGGGCGCCTGTTCACGTCGCTCAAGCCCAACAACCAGCGCAAGGACACCGCCGACCAGATCATCGCCCGACTGCGTGCCAAGACGGCCCACCTGCCGGGCGGCACCCTGTTCATGCAGCCGGTGCAGGACCTCCGGCTGGGCGGCCGGGCCTCCAGCTCCCAGTACCAGTACACCCTCCAGGGCGATGACGCCCGGGAGCTCTTCGACTGGGCCCCCCGGGTGCTCCAGAAGCTGCGGACCGTGCCCCAGATCACCGACGTCAACACGGACCTGCAGAACAAGGGCCTTGAGGCCTCCCTGGTCATCGACCGCACCACCGCCTCCCGCCTGGGGGTCTCGCCCAAGGCCATCGACAACGCGCTCTACGACGCCTTCGGCCAGCGCTTCGTGTCCACCATCTACACGCCCCTGAACCAGTACCACGTGGTCATGGAGGTGGACACCCCCTTCATGCAGACCCCGGAGGGACTGCGCCACACCTACGTCCGCTCCACCACGGGCGACCTGGTCCCCCTGAGCGCCTTCACCAAGCTGGAGCGCCGGAACACGCCCCTCTCCGTGAACCACCAGGGACAGCTGCCCTCGGTGACCATCTCCTTCAACCTGCCCGTGGGGGTGGCCCTGGGGGATGCCGTGACCGCCATCGACAAGGCCCAGCAGGAGATCCGCATGCCCGGAACTCTGCGGGGAACCTTCATGGGCACGGCCCAGGCCTTCAAGGCCTCCCTGTCGAACCAGCCCCTCCTGGTGGTGGCCGCCCTGCTGGTGGTCTACATCGTGCTGGGCATGCTCTACGAGAGCCTCATCCACCCGCTGACCATCCTCTCCACCCTGCCCTCGGCGGGGGTGGGCGCCCTCCTGGCCCTGCTGGCCTGGCGCACGGAGCTGAGCGTCATCGCCTTCATCGGCATCATCCTGCTCATCGGCATCGTGAAGAAGAACGCCATCCTGATGATCGACTTCGCCATCGAGGTGGAGCGCCGACAGGGCACCACGCCCGAGGCGGCCATCTTCCAGGCCTGCCTGCTGCGCTTCCGCCCCATCACCATGACCACCATGGCGGCTCTGCTGGGCGGCCTGCCCTTGGCCATCGGCATGGGCACCGGCTCCGAGCTGCGCCAGCCCCTGGGCATCGCCATCGTGGGCGGCCTGCTCTTCAGCCAGATGCTGACCCTCTACACCACCCCGGTGATCTACCTCTACATGGACCGCCTCCGCCTCCGCTGGGAGCGCCTGCGGAGCCGCCGGAAGCCCGTCCCAACGGCCTGATCAACAGATGGACCGCGAAGACAAAAGAAGAGCGCTTCGGTTCACCACGAAGACAGGAAGACCACGAAGGAGGACGGGGCTTTTCTTCGTGGTCTTCCCGTCTTCGTGGTTAATTCCTGTTTTTTGCATTTCTTAGTGTCTTAGTGGCGATCAGTTGACCTGCTGACGCCCCCTCGTGCTTGAGCCGGACCGCTCCGGGTGCGATCCTGTAGGGCTATGAGACTCGACCAGCTCGGCGACTTCCAACGCACCCACCGCAACGGCGACCTCCGCCTCGATCACGCGGGCCAGACCGTGCGCCTGCTCGGCTGGTGCCGGCGCGTCCGGAACCTGGGCTCCCTGGTGTTCCTGGACCTCCGGGACCGCTGGGGGCTGGTGCAGCTGGTGGCCAACGAGGAGACCGCCGACCCGGCCCTGCTGGCCAAGCTCAAGGCCGTCCGCAGCGAGTTCGTCCTGGCGGTCGAAGGCGTGGTGGCCGAGCGCCAGAGCAAGAACCCCAACATGGCCACGGGCGACGTCGAGATCCGGCTGACCGGCCTGAAGATCCTGAACACCGCCGCCCCCCTGCCCTTCCCCCTGGACGACGAGAACGTGGGCGAGGACCTGCGCCTCACCTACCGCTTCCTGGACCTGCGCCGCGAGCAGCTCCAGCGCAACCTGCGGCTGCGCAGCGACGTCGCCAACCTCACCCGCGAGCACTTCCGCGACCTGGACTTCATCGAGGTCGAGACCCCCATCCTCACCAAGTCCACCCCCGAGGGGGCTCGGGACTACCTGGTGCCCAGCCGCGTCCATCCGGGCCAGTTCTTCGCCCTGCCCCAGAGCCCCCAGCTCTTCAAGCAGCTCCTGCAGGTCAGCGGCTTCGAGCGCTACATCCAGATCTGCCGCTGCTTCCGCGACGAGGACCTGCGCGCGGACCGCCAGCCCGAGTTCACCCAGGTGGACATCGAGATGAGCTTCGTGCGGCAGGAGGACGTCCAGGGCGTCATCGAGCCGCTCATGGTCAAGCTGGCCAAGGTGGTCGGCAAGGATGTCAGCGCCCCCTTCCCGCGCCTGCCCTACCGCGACGCCATGGAATGGTACGGCTCCGACAAACCCGACCTCCGCTGCGGCCTGAAGATCCAGGACGCCACGGCCCTCTTCGCCGCCAGCGGCTTCAACCTCTTCCGCGCCGCCGCCGAAAGCCAGGGGCAGCGCCGCGTGCGGGCCCTGTTCTTCCCCGGCGAGGCCGCAGGCAGCCTGAGCCGGAAAGTGCTCGACGGCTACCAGGAGCTGGCCCGGCAGCAGGGCGCTGGCGGCCTGCCCTACGCCAAGTGGGGCAAGGACGGCCTCGCCAGCAGCTTCAAGAAGTTCCTCGAACCCGCCGACGAGGCGGCCCTGCGCGCGAGCCTGGGCATCACCGGCGAGGGCCTGGCCATCTTCGCCGTAGGCACCGACGCCCAGACCAGCCGCGTCCTGGGGGACCTCCGCGTAAAAATCTCGAACGAACTTGCGCCCCTGGAATCCGACCCAGCTCTCTCCCGTCTCCTGATGGATAAAAACGCGTACGCGTTTTTATGGGTCGTGGACTTCCCCCTGCTCGACTGGAGTGAGGAACACCAGCGCTTCATCGCCTGCCACCACCCCTTCACCAGCCCCCACCCGGACGATCTGGAGCTGCTGGAGACCAACCCTGGCGCCTGCCGCGCCGTGGCCTACGACCTGGTGCTCAACGGCTTCGAGGTGGGCGGCGGCAGCATCCGCATCCACGACGCCGAGACCCAGAGCCGCATGTTCCGCACCATCGGCATCGGCGAGGCCGAGGCCCGCGAGAAGTTCGGCTTCCTGCTGGATGCCCTCAGCTACGGCGCCCCGCCCCACGGCGGCCTGGCCCTGGGCCTGGACCGCCTGGTGATGCTGCTGGCGGGCGTGGACAACATCCGCGAGGTGATCGCCTTCCCCAAGACCGCCCAGGCCCGCTGCCTCATGACGGACGCACCCAACTCTGTGGACGAGCGCCAGCTCCGCGAACTGCATCTCAGCCAGGAGGCCAAGCAGACCTACCGGGTGGGTGCGGTGTTCTTCGAGAGCGCCGAGGGCGGCAGCCCAGAGCTGCGCGGCCAGGCTCTCCAGCAGATCAGCCAGCTGACGCCCCGCCAGGCGCAGGGCCTCGTGACCCTGGATGCCCAGGGCCAGCTCCTCGACGCCCAGACCCTGAGCGGGCCCACCTTCGACTTCTGACCAGGGTCGCCGCTGGAGTCCGGGGCAGCCCCCTTCCCCTTGTGCGACAATGAGCCTGGCCACGACGAGCACCGAGGAACCCCATGACTGCGACTCCGGGAAAAGCCCCTAAAAAAGTGAAAGACAAGCGGCAGACCCCCCAGGAGCGTGCCGAGGCTCTGCGCTACAACCACATGATGTACGGCCCCACAGCCAAGGAAGTGCCCCGCGTCCAGAAGAAGGTGAACCTGGGCTCGGCCTACCTGCAGCACCCCAAGTTCCAGGCCCTCATGCTGGCCTTCAAGAAGGGCACCGCCTTCCAGTTCGATGTGACGGACAAGGGCAAGGTCTTCACCGTCGCCACGGACGGCACCCAGATCCTCTTCGACGGCAAGAGCCTCTTCTACTCCCGGCCCTCCAACCGCTTTGAGGAGCACCTGCTCCTGGACCGGAGCATCCTTCTCCAGTACCAGACCTCGGATGCCCTGGTGCACCTGGCCGCGGCTGTGCTGCGCAGCATGCCGGAGCTGGAGGCGTTGCCGCTCAGCTTCATCAACCAGCAGTTCTACTACGGCTCCGAGACCCTGGAGACGGGCATCGCCGAGCACGGCCCCAACCTGATGGTGGGCTCGTACAAGCACCTCAAGGCCGCCGAGAGGGCCCGGAAGTAGGGCATGGCGCCGGCGCCGGGACAGCTCACCCTCCGCCAGCGCGCCCAGGCCATCCTCCGCGAGGCGGGGTGGGACATGGCGCCGCCGCCGGTGGTCTGGTCGCCGCGCATGCTGCGCTGTGCCGGGCTCTTCGTCATCGAGAAGGACTCGCGGGGCAAGTGGCATCCAGAGATCCGCCTCAGCATCCCGCTGCTTCGCCGCCGGGACTGGCCCTGGCCCCAGCAGGTCTGCGGCATGAACTGCCACGATCCCGCCGCCGTGCAGGCCCGGATCCTCGAGCACGAGCTCATCCACTACAAGCTCTGGATGGACCGGGAGAAGGACTGGGGCCACAGCGAGCGCTTCCGGCAGCTGGCCTGGGAGACCTTCGGGCACCAGAGCATCACACATGGGATAGGCACCGACGCAGACTGAGTCCTGCCAGGACTGCACCAACCCAGAGGTTCTGCCGAGTACACTCCTGCCATGACTTCCCGGGATCAGGCCCTCCTCGCTGCACCTCCGCTGACGGAGGAAGCCGACCGTCTGCCCCCGGCCCACAAGCTCTATGCCCTGCGGACGCTGCCCCTGGGGGACATCAAGGCCATCGGCTTCGACATGGACCACACGCTGGCCCGGTACCGCTCGCCGGAGATCGATGAGCTGGCCTTCAAGAAGGCCGCCCGGCTGCTGGTGCGGGAGCGCGGCTACTCCCCCTGGCTGCTCGAGGTCGCCTACAACCCCACCTTCGCGGTGCGCGGCCTGGTGCTGGACGGGATCCGGGGCAACCTCCTGAAGCTCAACCGCGAGCGCCAGGTGGTGCGGGCCTGCCATGGCAGCAAAGCCATGCCCCGGCCCGCCCTGGACCTTGTCTACAGCCGACGGCGCCTGGCCACCTCCGCCAAGGGCTTCCGCAGCATCGACACCCTGTTCGAGATCCCTGAGAGCTTCCTCTACGCCCAGCTGGTGGACGGCCTGGACCAGGGCATCCTGAAGGCCGAGAACTACCTCCAGCTCTTCCAGGATGCCCGGTGGGCCATCGACACCGCCCACCGCAACGGGGAGATGAAGACCGAGATCCTCGCCCACCGCGACTTCTTCATCGCCCAGGATCCCCAGCTGGCCTTGGCCCTGGACCGCCTGAAGCGCGAGGGCAAGAAGCTGTTCCTGCTCACCAACAGCGAGTGGAGCTTCACCAACGGCGTGCTGGGCCACCTGCTCGACGGGCAGGACGAGGCCCGACCCCACTGGGCCGACTACTTCGACCTGATCGTGGTGAGCAGCCGCAAGCCGGCCTTCTTCCTGGAGACTCCCGAGGCCAGGCCGCTGGAGGGTCACCCCCGCTGCTTCACAGGCGGCCACACCGCCTGGCTGGAGGCCCTGCTCGGCGCCCAGGGGGAGCAGGTGCTCTACGTGGGCGACCACATCTACGGCGACGTGCTTCGCTCGAAGAAGAATGCCTCCTGGCGCACCCTGCTGCTCGTGCCTGAGCTGGAGCGCGAGCTGAAGCTGCTGGAGGCGAAGGCGGATGACCTGCGCACCCTCCTGCGGCTGGAGACTGCGCGGCGGCGGACTCTGCGCCGCAGCTCCGTGCTCATGGACCAGTGGAAGCGGAACCGCGTGCGCCGCCACGTGCTGGGGCCCCGCCTCAGTCCGGATGCCACCGTGGCGCTGGACCACGAGGCAGCCCACCTGGCGGCCAGCACGGAGGCGCTGCAGCGGCGGGCAGAGCTGCAGAGCCTGGAGCTGGACCGGCTCATGGCCGCGGTGGAAGCTGCCTTCAATCCCATGTGGGGCCCTATGTTCCGGGACCGGGATGAGCAGACCCGCTTCGCAGACCAGATCCAGCAGTTCGCCTGCGCCTACACGGGCAAGGTCGGGAACCTCTACATGGTGGACTCCCACAGCACCCTGTACGCCCCGGTGCCTGCCCTGCCCCACGAGCGGCTGGGCTGACGGCGCCATCAACAGACTCGGGGTAATCAGGCGCTTCGCCTACTTCGTCCGCTGCCCCATGACCCGGTTGAGCATGGCCTCCAGCTCCACGCTGCTGAAGGGCTTCTTCAAGAAGTCGGCGAAGCCCTGGGTGATGGCCTCGTCCCGGGAGGCCGGCAGGGCGTAGCCGCTGCAGAGAATCCCCGGCAGCCCCGGCCGGACGGCCCGCATGGCCTTGAAGGCTTCGACGCCCCCCAGGCGGGGCATGGTGGCATCCAGGATCACCAGGTCAAAGACCTCCGGCCGCTGATTGAAGGCGTCGAGGGCTTCCTGGCCGTCCGCTACTGGCACCACCTCCAGGCCGAACCAGGTCTCCAGCATCTCGGCCATGACCTCGCGCAGCTCCACCTCGTCATCGGCCAGGAGCACGAGGTTCCGAGCGCGGGGCCCTGCCACCGGCGCGACCGGCACACTCTCCTGCGCCTCCGGCGAAGGGAAGTGCACCCGGAACACGCTGCCGACGCCAGGGATGCTCTCGACCTGGAGACCTCCCCGGTGGCTCCGCACGATGCCCAGGGCCGCGGGCAGCCCCAGCCCCCGCCCCAGGTCCCGGGTGGAGTAGAACGGGTCGAAGATGTCGGGCAGGCTCGCCGCGTCGATGCCGTGGCCCTGGTCCGAGACCTCGAGCACCGCATAGGAGCCGGGCTCCACCGGCTCGGGCCAGTACCCGGTGCCCAGGTCCAGGGGCGTGACCGTCCGCAGGTAGGTGCGGACGCGAACGACGCCCTGGGAGGTGTTGGCCTCCTGGGCGTTGGTGACGAGGCCCTCCACCACCCGACCCACCAGGAGGGGATCCACCATGACCCGAGGCAGGGTCTGAGAGAAGTCCCGGAGCACCGGCAGCCGCAGGCGGTCCAGCGCTTCCGCGATGAGGGGGGTGAGCTCCAGGGACTCCGGTCGCCGGAGGTCTCCTCCGGAGCTGTGCAGGATGTCGCGGCTGAGGCGGCTGGCCCGGTCCAGGGCGGTCTTCAGCCGCTGCAGGTAGAGGTGCCCGCGAGAGTCCTCGGGCATGGCAGTCTCGGCCATCTCCAGGTTCGCCACCATGGCCTGAAAGATGTTGTTGAAGTCATGGGCGATGCCGCCGGAGAGCAGCCCCAGGCTCTCCATCTTCCGGGCCTTGACCAGGGCCTCCTCGGCCTTGCGGCGCTCGACGATGCTCCACAGCCCGTTCATGAAGAGGGTCAGCTGCTCGACGTCCTGCTCTTCGTAGGGGTCCGGCTTGTTCCCGATGCCCACTACCGCCACGATCTGGCTGCCGCTGAAGAGCGGCACGCTCATGAACCGGGAGAGCGGCGCATCACCATCAGGTCCGCCCTTGAGCATGGGGTCCGGCGCCGAGAGGTCGTTGCGAAGGATCGGCCGCCGCTGGCGCACCACCTCACCCCAGAGGCCCGCGTTCTCCAGCTTGTAGGTCGTCATTGGCCCCTTGACGGCACCGGCCTCCAGGACCTCCCTGGACCAGGAGTGGAGGGTGAACTCCTGGGTGCCCTCGTCGTAGAAGTAGATGCAGCCGATGGCGCTGTCAGTGAGGGCCACCGCCTCGTCCAGGCCGTAGTCGAGGATCTCCCGGATGCTGGCGCCTTCCACCTGGTTCAGTCGGACCAGGGCGCCGAGCCGGTCCGCGTTCTGCTGGACCTTGGCCTCGCTGGCCCGCAGGGCCTCCTCGACCCGCCGCAAGTCCGTGACATCGACCATGCAGCACACAGCGCCGGAGATGTGCCCCTCAGGATCCCGAAGCGGAGTTGCAGAGGCCATGAGCTGCCGCACCTCGCCATCTGCGAAGGCCAGCTCCAGCGACTGCCCCTGGACCCGCTCCCCGAGCAGGGCGGCCTGCTGCATGGGCATCTCCTCCGGTAGCAGCTCCCGGCCCTCCCGGAGCAGGCGGAAGTGCCCAGGCTGCTCCCCGGGGGAGGCCGACTTCGAGTGGTTCGCCCCGGGGGCCATGCGGAGGAGGGCCTCGGCGGCCGTGTTTCCACGGATGACGGCGCACAGAGGATCTTCGGCGATCCAGAGAGGTACGGGCGTCGCGGCCATCACGGCCTTCAGCTTGTCCGCCTCGGCCATGGCGCGGCTGGCCGCCTCCAGCTGCCCGACGACCTGCTCGGCCTTGGACCGGAAGAGGCCCCGGATGAGGAGCACCCCGGCCAGCATCAGGCCCGAGATGATCAGACCCAGGACCTCGTTGGGCAGCAGCTGCGCAGGCATGCCGGCCTCGGCCAGCTCCGCCAGCACATAGAGGCGGCGGGCGGCCATGAGCACCAGCGCCAGGGAGAGCAGCATCCAGGCGAGCGGCTTCCGGGCGGTCCGGTTGATGCGGACGGCGAAGCCCGCCGCAGCAATCTGCAGCGCCACCGAGACCAGGATGATCACAAGGTTCAGCAAGGGAGCCTTCCCTCGAAACCCTATCGGCAGCCGGGGCGCGCTTAGTAAATTCCGCTCAGGACTGGGGGCGATTCCCGTCCCTGGCCCGGGCGATGACCTGCCGAATGGCCGCCACCACCTGATCCTGGTCAGCCTCGGTCAGTCCCGGCCAGAGCGGCAGGCTGAGCAGGCGCTCCCCGCTCCACTCGCTGTGGGGCAGTCCATCCTTGGGTAGGTGCTGGGGATGGGCGGTATAGAAGTCCCGGTACCAGGGATGGAGGTGCGCCGGCCGGTAGTGGATGCCGGTGCCGATGTTCTCCTCCTTGAGCGCCGCGACGAAGGCATCGCGGTCCAGGCCCAGCTTCTCCGGGTGGATGCGCAGCACGAAGAGGTGGAAGCAGTGACCGTGGTCCGCGTCCCCGGGCCAGGGCAGCAGAACCTCGTCCAGATCGGCCAGCAGCTCCAGGTAGCGGCGGAAGAGGTGCCCCCGGCGGGCATTGAAGCCGTCCAGCTTCTGGAGCTGATGCAGCCCCATGGCGGCCTGCAGGTCCATGAAGTTGGCCTTGCGACCGGGCTCGAAGACCTCGGTGTGGGGGCTGCCCTCCTTGGCGAAGCGCTTCCACGCATCGCGGTCGATCCCGTGGAAGCGCAGGCGCTTGATGCGACCTTCGTAGTCGTCGTTGAAGAAGGCGATGGCGCCGCCCTCTCCGGTGGTCATGTTCTTGTTGGGGTGGAAGCTGTAGACACTCATGACCGAGCGCTGGTTGCCGCCGATCTTGGTGCCGCGGTAGTGGGCGCCCATGGCCTGGGCCGCGTCCTCCACCACCCAGAGGCCATGCTTTTCCGCCAGGGCCCAGATGGCCTCCATCGGACAGGGCAGGCCCGTGAGGTGCACGGGGATGATGCCCACGGTGCGGGGCGTGATGGCCGCCTCCAGCTTGGCGGGATCGAGGTTCAGGGTCACGGGGTCGATGTCCACCAGCACCGGCACGCCCCCCTGCAGCACCACCGTGCTGAGGGTGCTCACCCAGGTCAGCGAGGTGGTGATGACCTCATCGCCGGGCTGGAGGCCCAGCACCTGCATCGTGATCTCCTGGGCCGTGGTGGCGCTGTTCATGGCCAGGCAGTGGGGCACCCCGTTGTAGGCCTGCAGGGCCTCCTCGAACTTGGCGGACTTGGGCCCCGTGGTGATCCACCCGCTGTGGATCGTGTCGATGATCTCGGCGATCTCCTCCTCCCCCACCATCGGGCGGGTGAAAGGCAGGAACTCGGGGCGGCGGACGTACGTCACGGGGACTCCAGGCTGGCAGTCCATTGTTCCATATCGCGGAGCGTGGCTCCGCGATCACGCAATCTGCATCGTGATCCGCAGGGTGCTGCCGTGGCCGAGGCCTTCGCTGCTCAAGCTGATGGTGCCGCCCATCATCTCCATGAGGTGCTTGCAGATCACCAGGCCCAGGCCCGTGCCACCGTACTCACGGCTGTGGCCACCTTCCGCCTGGGCGAACTTCTGGAAGAGCCGGGCCTGGGACTCGAGGCTGACCCCAATGCCTGTATCCACTACGGAGAGGCTGACCACGCCGGGATGCCGCTCCACCCGGATGGATACCCAGCCCTCCTTGGTGAACTTGAGAGCGTTAGAGAGCAGGTTCAACAGCACCTGCTTGAGCCGGTTCGGATCCACCAGGACCTCGGGGATGTCACTCGGCTCCGGCCAGACCAGCTCGACCCCCGGCTTGCGCGGATAGGCCTCGGCGATGGGCCGGACCTCATCCAGCAGCACCCCGAGGCTGACAGGCTCTGGATGGGTCTCCAGCTTGCCGGACTCGATCTTGGCCAGGTCCAGGATGTCGTTCAGGAGGCCCAGCAGGTGCTGGCCCGAGATGTAGCTGTCCTGCAACATCGAGCGCATCTCGTCGGCGTCATCGTAGAGGCCATCCATGACGAGGCGGGTGAAGCCGAGGATACCTGTCAGTGGCGTGCGCAGCTCATGGCTGGTCAGGGCCAGGAACTCGCTCTTGAGCTGGTCGGCCTCGCGCAGGGCGTCGTTGACGCGCTCCAGCTCCATGGCCTGGCGCTGGAGTGCGTCGCGCTGCTCGGACAGGTCCCGGAACAGCCAGGCGTTGTAGAGCGAGATGGCCGCCTGCCGCTGGAGGATGGTGATGGAGTCGAGGTCCTCTTCCTCCCAGCGCCGGTCCGCGGGCATGGCCAGGATGGCGAACCCCAGGAGCAGCAGCTGATGCTCGAAAGGGATGAAGTAGAGCGGTGACCCGTCCCCGCTGCGGAGGTCATCCAGGATGCCGTGGTCGCAGGGGGCGTCCAGCCACTGGCTCTGGAACAGCACCAGCGGCGTCTCGGGAAACGGGTTCGGGGCCGACAGCCGCATGGCGGACCACTGGGCCTTGGCCAGGCCCGTGCCCTCTTTGGGGACGTAGCCGGCCCCGCCATCCTCCAGGGTCCAGACCACGGCACGCCGGCAGTGGAACTCCTGGGCCAGCACGTCCAGCACCACGCTGACCACCTGCCCACCCTTGGATGTGGCGGCCAGGATCTCCGACACATGCTGCAGCACCTGCATCTGGTGGGAGCGGCGCCCCAGCTTGGCGCGCAGGTCCCGGATCTCCTGCATGGACTGGGTCAGCTGCCGCTGGGTCTGCATGAGCTCTGCCAGCAGCTCAGAACCCTGGGGCCGCACCGTCGGCACGGTGGGCAGCTGCCGAGGACCCGAGCTGGTCTTGACGGGGGGCGGCAGCGGTTTGGGACCCGACGAGTCGTTCGAGCTGGACATGGTCCCCAAGCATGGCCGCCCACAGCAGTGCTGCCAAGGGGTGCAGAATGCGTCCAAGATGGAGACATGGCGAACCGCGCCCCCACCTTCTCCCTCCAACGGATCATTTTCCTGGCCGTCTCTCTGGTGCTCTGCGTCCAGGTGGGCTGGTGGATCAGCGTCCAGATCCGGGAGTCCCGGCGGCTGCTGGAGGCCCGCTCCCAGGCCCTGCAGGCCAGTCGGGCCGAGGCCTGGCAGCTGGACAGCCTCAGCATCCTCAACGCCATCCATGCCCGGCCCGACCGCTCCTCCCGAGTTGGAGCCGTCGAGGGCCAGCTGCCAACCCTGCCCAGCTTCGAAGAGCGCCGCCAGGCCATTCAGCGGAAATACCCCCACGTGGCCCTGGTGCCGACGCCGCACTCGCCCGACGACCTCGCCCTGCTGGACGGCGCGGCCTTCCTGTCCCTGCGCCCCGAGCCCCTGGCCGAGCTGCGCAACCAGCGCTGGCACTCCGTCTTCCGGGCCGCCACCGAAGGCGCCTTCATGGTGGTGGTGGTGCTCTCGGGCCTGGTGCTCCTCTACCGCAAGCTCTCCGAGGAGCTGGACCTGCGGCTGCGGCAGCGCAATTTCACCTCCGCGGTCACCCATGAGCTGAAGACGCCCATCGCCTCCCTGCGCGTCTGGACCGAGACTCTGTTCACCCGCACCCTGCCCGAAGAGCAGCGGACCCGCATCCGGACCCTCATGGAGAAGGATCTGGAGCGGCTCAATGAGCTGGTGGGCAACCTGCTGGACGTGGCCCGGGCCGAGTCCGGCAGCCTGGTGCTGCACCTGGTGCCCCTGGAGCTGGGCCCCTGGCTCCGCGGCATCTGCGAAGCCATGGACCAGCGGCTGGGCGCCGGCGAGCTCGGGCTGAAGCTGGAGTTCACCTCGGAGCCCCTCTGGATCGAGGCGGACCCCAAGGCCCTGGGCACCGTGGTGGAGAACCTGCTCTCGAACGCCTACAAGTACGCAGCCGAGCCCCGGGAGACCACAGTCACCCTCGACGGGGATGGCGATGAGGTCCTGCTCGTGGTCAGCGACCTGGGCCACGGCCTCGCCCCCAAGGACCTGCCTCGGGTCTTCCACCGCTTCTTCCGGGTCGGGGACGAGATGACCCGCCAGGTGGCCGGGACAGGCCTGGGCCTCTTCCTGGTGAAGGAGATCACCACGCGCCACGGGGGCAAGGTGCAGGCCTTCAGCCGGGGCCCTGGCCTGGGTGCGGCCTTCACCGTGCGCCTGCCCCGCATCCCCAGGCCCGCCGATGTCTGAGCCCAGCCTGCCGATCCGCCCGGAGACGGCCCTGGTCCAGGCCGCTGCCCAGGGAGACCCCGAGGCCTTCGAGGCCCTGGTGCGCCCTCACCTAGGCATGCTTTTCCGGGTCATCGACCGGATCCTGGGCAACGAGGCCGAGAGCCAGGACGCCCTCCAGGACGCCCTGCTGACCCTCCACCGGGAGCTGCCGGGCTTCCAGGGGGCCAGCAAGTTCAGCACCTGGGCCTATCGGATCTGCGTGAACCAGGCCCTCATGGCCCGCCGGAAGCGGGTCCGGCGCCGGGAGGATGCCATCGAGGATCTGATGCCACGTTTCGGGGACGACGGGCATCACATGAACGTCGACACCCTGATCGATTGGAGTGAGGACGCGGAGGCCCTGATGCATGTCGAGCAAGATGAGCTCAAGGCCAAGGTGCGCCAGGGCCTGGATCGCCTCTCCGACGATCAGCGCGCGGTGTTCGTGCTGCGGGACCTGGAGGGCTGGAACACCGAGGAGATCGCCCAGCACCTCGGCCTCACCCGCGAGCTGGTGCGCCAGCGTGTCCACCGCGCCCGGCTGGCCCTGCGTGCCCTGCTGCCCGAGTTCGCCCCGGCCCCGGAGGGGAAATGACCATCCTCATCCCCACCTGTGAGCAGTTCACCAATCTCCTGACCGACTACGAGGAGGGCGCCCTGGGCCCCCTGGACTGGCTGGGCATGAAGCTCCACCTGGCCCTCTGCCCTCCCTGCCAGACCTTCCTCCGCAGCTTCGAGCGCACCCCCGCTCTGCTCCGCCAGGCCTGGGAGGGCGCGGCGGAGGCCCCGGCGGAGCACGCCCTCGCCAGTGTCCTGGCCGCGCTGCGCGAAGGGCGCCAGCCCCGGGGCCCTCAGCACCACCCGGAGCCCGAGGCCTGGACCGCCCTCCATGACAGCAGCGACCTCTTCACCGCCCTGCTCCTGCGGCTCCACCTGGGCCACTGTCCCTCCTGCCGGGCAGCGCAAGGGGACGAGCTCGCCTTGACGCCAACGGCGGCGGATCCCCTGGAAGCCCTCCGTCCCCACCTGCCTGCGGAGTCCCGCTGGCGCTGGTCCCGCATCGGGGACGGCCGCATCGCAAGGGTGCTGGCCGACGCCCAGAGCGGCGCCACCCTGAGCCTGGCCCGGCTCCAGGGGGGCGGCACCGTGCCTCGCCACGACCACGTGGGCGAGGAAGTCTCGGTGCTGCTCTGTGGCGGCCTCCAGGATGGCCCGGCCCACCTGGGTCCTGGCGACTGGATTGCCCACGGCCCCGGCTACCTGCACGCCCCCGAGGCCGATCCCCAGGGCGAGTGCTGGGCCCTGGTCCGCCTGGAAGCCGGCATTCGCTTCGAGGGCTGGCGCGGGCTGTTTGGCACGGTCCGCTAGCAGATCCTCGGCAGCTGCTCGCCGCTGAGCAGGTCCAGCAGGCGGGAGGTGCCCAGGGCCGTGCGCAGCCCGACCCGTCCCGCGGGTCCCACCACCGTGCGGCCGATGATGGCGGCCCCCTCGCCGCCCGGGGTGGCCTGCAGGACAGCCAGGGCACGCTGCGCCTGGGCCTCGGGCAGGAAGGCCACCAGCCGACCCTCGCAGGCCACGTAGAGCGGGTCCAGACCCAGGATCTCGCAGGCGGCGGCGACGTCCTCCGCCACGGGGATCGCGGCCTCATCAGCTTCGATGGCGAGCCCAGCCGCGGCGGCGATCTCGTTGAGCACCGAGGCCAGGCCGCCCCGGGTGGGGTCCCGCAGGCAGTGGACGTCCAGCCCAGCGTCCAGCAGCGCCGCCGCCAGCTGGTGGACCGGCCCGCAGTCGCTGGTGACCGAGGTCTCGAACTGGATGCCCGCTCGCACGGACATCACCGCGATGCCGTGGCGACCCAGGTCGCCGCTGACGAGAACCGCGTCCCCAGGCTGCACGCGGCGCGGGTGGATCTCCACCCCGGCGGGGATGAGGCCGATGCCTGCGGTGGTGATGAAGATCCCGTCGGCCTTGCCCTTGTCCACCACCTTGGTATCGCCGGTGGCGAGCCGCACGCCGCAGCGGTCCGCCGCGGCCTTCATGGACGCCACCAGCGGGGCCAGCTCCGCGAAGGGGAAGCCCTCCTCCAGGATGAAGGCCGTGGACAGAGCCAGTGGCTTCGCGCCGGCCATGGCCAGGTCGTTGACGGTCCCGTAGACCGCCAGCTCGCCCAGGTCACCGCCGGGAAAGACCCGGGGATGCACCACGAAGCCGTCCGTGGTGAAGGCCAGGCGCGCGCCGCCAGCCTCGATCACGGCGCTGTCGTGGAGCCCGGCGGGATCCGCGCCCAGGGCGGGCAGGAAGATCCCCTCGATGAGCTCCTTCATGAGCCGGCCGCCGCCTCCGTGGGCCATCTGCACCGTCTCATGGCGCAGGGGGCGGGGACAGGCGAGGGCGAAGGGATCGGCGGTCATGGGGCGTCCGGGGGGGTGTTCCAGCTTCGCATGAAAGCCGCTCAGGCCCGGAGGCACTCCGCGCGGACGGCGGCTGCGATCCCCGGCAGGGCGGCCTCCACCTCGGGGCTCAGGCCCCAGCGCATGTCCTGCGGCCACTCGATGGACACGGCGAAGAGCACCACCTGCGGCACCTCGTCGCCCAGCATGTAGAAGCTGTCCAGCAGGTCCCGCAGCCCGATGTCGTGGGCCGTGAGGCTGGCGGGATACTCCGAGGAGAACCGGGGCTCCAGGCGCCGCACCGTGCCCGGCGGCTGGCCGTCGGCGGTGGCGTCCACCAGGATCATGCGCCCGGCCTCGCGCATGGGCTCCAGCAGCACGAGGCTGCCGGTGCCGCCGTCCAGGAGGTCCACGTGGCCGGGCAGGCCGCCCTCCCGGGTCAGCTGATCGACCACGGCAACCCCCACCCCTTCGTCGCCGAGGAGGGTGTTGCCGATGCCGAGAACCAGGATCCGGCCGTCAGTCATCAAGCCGGTCTTCCCGCTCGAACTTCCAGCCGCCGACCATGGAGGAGGTGGTGCCGCGGCCCTCCACGTAGTCGTGGTAGAAGACCAGGTAGACATGCACCAGGGTGAACAGCACGTAGAACCAGAGCATCGCGTGGTGCCACTGGCGCACCACCGCCTCGCTGCCCATGAGGGGCACCACCCAGGCGGCCAGGTTGCCGAAGACCGAGTGGCTCATGGGGCCGTAGAGCGCGAAGCCCGTGAGGCCCTGGAACATGAAGATGAAGAAGGTGACGAAGTAGATGAGCCCCGCCAGGCGGTTGTGGCCGATGTGGATGGGCCCCGTGCCCCGGGTCTGGAGGATGTCGATGCGCAGCACCTCCACGATGTCCCGCCAGGCCTGGCGGTTCAGGGGGATGAACTTGTCCCAGGAGGCGAAGCGGTTGCCCACGAAGCCCCAGTAGGTCCGGACCAGCATGTTGAAGAGGAACACGTAGCCAGCCATGAAGTGCAGGAAGCGCACCGTGCCGAACCAGTACTGGAACGAGGCCTCCTGGGCATAGCCCACAGTGAAGGGCCTCCCGATGAGGTAGCCGGTGACTCCCAAGACCGTGATGGCCAGGGCGTTCAGCCAGTGGTAGAGGCGCACCGGCATTTCCCAGACATAGAGCCTGCGGTAGGTCTGTGTTGCGGGCATGAGGGCCTCCGCTCAGTAGAACTGCACCTGGTGGACGTGCTTGCCGGAGGGATCGTAGAGGTGCACTGCGCAGGCGAGGCAGGGATCGAAGGAGTGGATGGTCCGGAGGATCTCCACGGGCTGCTCGATGTTGGCGACAGGGGTGCCGATGAGAGCCTCCTCGTAGGAGGAACGCTGGCCCTTGGCATCCCGGGGCGAGGCGTTCCAGGTGCTCGGGACCACCAGCTGGTAGTTGTCGATGACCCGGTCCTTGATGCTGATCCAGTGGGCCAGGGCGCCGCGGGGCGCCTCGGTCATGCCCACACCCTCGGCGGTGGCGGGCCAGGTATCGGGCTCCCAGCGGTAGGGGTTGAAGGTCTTGCGCTCGCCGTTCTTGAGGTTGGTCACCAGGTCGTCGTAGAAGCCCTTCATCCAGTGGGCCACGACCTGGGTCTCCACGCCGCGGGCGGCGGTGCGGCCCAGGGTCGAGAAGAGCGCCGTGATCGGCACGTTGAGCTGCTTCAGCACCCCACCCACCAGCTCCTTCACGTCGGTGTTGCCCTTGGCATAGGCCACCAGCATGCGGGAGAGGGGGCCCACTTCCATGGCATGGTCCTTCCACCGCGGCGTCTTCAGCCAGGAGTACTTGCCGTCGGTATTGAGGTGCTCGAAGGGCGGCTTGGGGCCGGTGTAGTTGAACTCGGTCTCGCCCTTGAAGGGGTGCAGGCCCACACCGTCGCCGGCGCCATACTGGTACCAGGAGTGGCTGATGTATTCCTTGATCTCGCTGGCGTCCTTTCCATTGACCTCATGGATCTCGTTGAGGTTGCGGTTGAGGATGGCGCCCCGGGGCAGCAGGTAGGAGCTGGGGTCGTTGTAGCCCTTGGTGGGCAGATCCCCGTAGGCCAGGTAGTTCTTCAGGCCGCCGCCGATGGCGCCCCAGTCCTTGTAGAAGCTGGCGATGGCCAGGAGGTCCGGGACGTAGACCTGCTCGACGAAGGTGATGGCGTCCTTGATGAGACTGCCCACATGGTTCAGCCGCTCGGTGTTGATGGCGTTCACTTCCTCGAGGTTGAAGGAGCAGGGCACTCCGCCCACCAGGTAGTTCGGGTGGGGGTTCTTGCCGCCGAAGATGGCGTGGATCTTGACGAGCTCCTTCTGCCACTCCAGGGCATCCAGGTAGTGGGACACGGCCAGGAGGTTCACTTCGGGCGGCAGCTTGTAGGCCTTGTGGCCCCAGTAGCCATTGGCGAAGATGCCCAGCTGCCCACTCTCCACAAACTTCTTCATGCGGCTCTGCACCGCGGCGAAGTGGCCGGGGTTGGACTTGGGCCAGGGGCTCAGCGACTGGGCCAGCTTGGAGGTGGCCACGGGGTCGGCCTTGAGCATGCTGACCACGTCCACCCAGTCCAGGGCGTGCAGGTGGTAGAAGTGCACCACGTGGTCCTGGACGAACTGGGCGCAAAACATGAGGTTGCGCACCAGCTCCGCATTCTTGGGCACGGTGATGCCCAGGGCGTCCTCCACGGACCGCACGCTGGCTAGGGCGTGCACGGTGGTGCACACGCCGCAGACGCGCTCGGTGAAGGCCCAGGCATCGCGAGGGTCGCGGCCCTTCAGGATCTTCTCGATGCCGCGGACCATGGTGCCGGCGCTGAAGGCGTCCGTCACGACGCCATTCTCGACCACCGCCTCGATGCGGAGGTGCCCCTCGATTCGGGTGACGGGATCAATGACGATGCGGTTGCTCATCACTCCACCTCTTTGCTGTCAGGCGTGTCTTTGACGGCCTCGACCACCTGGTCGTGGATCAGCTTCCGCTTGCGGATGTTCGTGGAGACGGCGTGGGCGGCCACCCCGACCGCGGCGGCGGCACCCAGGGTCAGGCCCACGGTGTCCGCCGTGGACTCGATGCCGAAGCCCGGGAAGGCCGGCAGGTGCCGGTAGAAGGGTCCGTTGTCCCAGAAGCCGTTCTCGCTGCAGCCCAGGCAGCCGTGACCGGACTGGATGGGATAGCTGGTGCCCCCGTTCCACTTTACGACCGCGCAGGCGTTGTAGGTGAGCGGCCCGCGGCAGCCCATCTTGTAGAGGCAGTAGCCCTTGCGCGCGTTGTCGTCGTCGAAGGCTTCCACGAAGAGGCCCGCGTCGTAGTAGGGGCGGCGGTAGCAGGTGTCGTGGACGCGCCGGGAGTAGAACTCCTTGGGCCGGCCCTGCGAATCCAGCTCGGGCATGCGGCCGAACATGAGGATGTGCGTAACGATGGCCACCATCACATCGGCGATGGGCGGGCAGCCCGGCACGTTGATGACGGGCTTGTTCACCAGCTTCTGGATGGCCGTGGCCCCGGTGGGGTTGGGCTTCGCGGCCTGCACGCAGCCGTAGGAGGCGCAGTTGCCCCAGGCCACGATGGCGGCGGCGCCCGCGGCGGCCTCCTTCAAGATGTCCTCAGCGGTGCGGCCCCCGATCATGCAGAAGACGCCGTTCTCCTTGGTAGGGACCGAGCCTTCCACCAGCAGGATGTACTTCCCGGCGTAGGCCTTCATGACGTCGGCCTTGCACTTCTCGGCCTGGTGGCCCGCGGCGGCCTGGAGGGTCTCGTCATAGTCCAGGGAAATGGCATCCAGCAGGACGTCCGCCACCATGGGGTGCGAGGCGCGGATGAAGGACTCGCTGCAGCAGGTGCACTCCTGGAAGTGGAGCCACAGCACCGGCGGCCGATCCTTCTTCTCGAAGGCCTTGGCCACGGCGGCCGAAGCGCTGGTCCCAAGGCCCGCGGCGGTGGCGGCGAAGGTGCAGAACTGCATGAAGTCCCGCCGGCTGTAGCCTTTCTCCCTCATCACCTCCCACAGGGAGTTTCCTGCTCGTGGCATGCTGCCTCCTCGGCCATGGGCCCAAGATGTTGAGACTGCGTCTAAAAATATATAATTGGGGGAACAGTTAGAGTTAACCTAGGAGCAGACAGGGGGCTGTCAACCCTTGCCCTGCAATTTCCTGGGACAAAGGGCTAAAGAGGCCCGTGCAAGCTGGTGTGACTTTTGTCACAACACCTGTCTCGCCGACCGACCAGGTCGCGACCTCAGTGCGCCGGGTCGAAGCGCCGGTAGCGGTAGTAGGCCGCACAGGCCCCCTCGGAGGAGACCATGGTGGCCCCCAGCGGGTGGTCCGGGGTGCAGAGGGTCCCAAAGGCGGGGCAGGCGGGCGGCTTCAGCAGGCCCTGGAGGACCAGGCCGCTCTGACAGTCCGGGGACTCGGCGCCACCGACATCCTGCACGCCGAACCGAAGCGCCGCGTCGAAGGCCTCGAAATCTGGCCTGAGCCCGAAGCCGCTGGCCGGGATGGGGCCGATGCCACGCCAGGTTCGGTCCACCACCTGGAAGACCCGCTGGATGAGCGCCTGGGCGGGCCGGTTGCCGCCGGCCTTCACCAGCCGAGAGTACTGGTTCTCCACTTCCGCACGGCCTTCTTCCAGCTGGGTCACGGCCATGAGGATGCCCTGGAGGAGATCCAGGGGCTCGAAGGCCGTCACCACGATGGGCACGTGGAAGCGCGCCGCCAGGGGGTGGTACTCCTCGGTGCCCATGACGCTGCAGACGTGGCCCGCGGCCAGGAAGGCGTTCACGAGGCACTGGGGCGAGGCCATGAGGGCCTCGATGGCGGGCGGCACCCGCACGTGGCTCACCAGAATCGAGAAGTTCGTGAGGCCCTCGTCCGCGGCCTGGGCCACGGCCAGCGCATTGCCCGGGGCGGTGGTCTCGAAGCCCACCGCCAAGAACACCACCTGCCGCTCCGGCAGTTGCCGGGCCAGGGCCACGGCGTCCAGGGGCGAGTAGACCACCCGCACGTCCCCGCCCCGGCTCTTCACCGAGAACAGATCCTCGGCGCTGCCCGGCACCCGCAGCATGTCGCCGAAGGAACAGAAGGTGACTTCCGGCCGGGCGGCGATGGCCAGAGCCTGGTCGATGATGGCCACGGGCGTCACGCAGACGGGGCAGCCCGGGCCGTGCACCAGGGTGAGGTCCTTGGGCAGCAGCTCATCGAGGCCGAAGCGGACGATGGCGTGGGTCTGGCCGCCACAGACTTCCATCAGCGTCCAGGGACGCGTCACCTTCCGGCGGATGGCCTCGCCCAGGGCCTGGGCCTTGCGCCCATCGCGGAACTCCTCGACGAACCTCAAGCCTCCTCCTGCTCCACGCCCTCGGCCAGCGCGTTCAGGCACGCCAGCATGTGCATGGCCTCGGCCTCATCCAGCTGATCCAGGGCCAGGCCCGCGTGGACCACGACCCAGGCCCCCGGCCCTGCGTCCGGCACGCAGGCAAGGCTGATCTCCTTGACGGTGGAGCCGAAGGCCACGCGCCCCAGGCGCAGGGGCGATTCCACCACGTCGAGGATCTGGCCGGGAACGCCAAGGCACATGCGGGACTCCTGGGGGAGGGTGGGGATCAGGGTAGTCCACTCCGGCTCCATGCTCCAATAGATCCATGACGGCCCACCGGGAGCATCTGCGGGGCGCGGCCCTGGTGGCCGCGGCGGCCCTGCTGTGGAGCTCCAGCGGGCTCTTCATCAAGGCCCTGCCCCTGGGCCCTCTCCAGATCGCCGGGGTCCGCAGCCTGGTGGCGGCCCTCACCATGGCCGTCGTGGTGCGCCTGCGGGGCGGCCGCCCCTTCCCGCGGCCGGACGGCCTTTCCCTGGCCTGCGCTGCCTCCTACGCGGGGGTCCTGATCCTCTTCGTCGCTGCCACCAAGCTCACCACCGCCGCGAACGCGATCTTCCTGCAGTTCTCCGCGCCCATCTACCTGGTGTTCCTGGAGCCCTGGGTCACGAAGCGGTCGCTCCAGGGACGCGACCTGATCGCCGTGGGGCTCTGCCTGGGCGCCATGGGGCTGTTCTTCGTGGGCCGCTTCGAGGCGGGCAGCTTTGCGGGCAACGTGCTGGCGGTCATCTCCGGCGTCTGCCTGGCCCTCTTCGCCCTGACCCTCAAGCTGAAGCGGGAGCGGCAGCCGGACGCCGACCCCATCAGCGCCATCATCCTCGGCAACCTGCTGGTGGCGGCCCTCTGCCTCCCCTTCGCCCTGCCCGGGCTCCAGCCCACCCTGCTCCAGTCCGGAATGCTGCTGTACCTGGGCGTCTTCCAGATCGGGCTCGCCTACCTGCTATTCAACGCAGGCATGAAGCGGCTCTCGGCCACGGCCGCGGTGGTGACGGGCACCCTGGAGGCCGTGCTGAACCCGGTCTGGGTGTTCCTGGGCGTGGGCGAGCGACCTTCGCCCTGGGCCCTGCTGGGCGGTGTGCTGATCCTCGGCACCATCGCCTGGTATACCCTTGCGCCCAGGCCTAGGCTCGCCCTGCCGCCCGCCGCTCCATGAACCCGGTGCTCAGGGGCACCAGCAGCGCCGCTGCACAGAGTGCCACCACGCCGTGCCAGCCCCGGGCGTGGTATCCGTGGCCACTGAGGGTGATGCCCGCAGCGCCGCCCAGGTAATAGAACAGCACGTAGAAGGCATTGGCGCGGCCCCGGCCTGCCTGCAGCTTACGGTTGAGGGCCCCGGCCGCCGCCGCGTGGACCGTGAAGAAGCCCGCGCACACCAGCGTCAGCGCCGCAGCCATGGCCCAGCCCCGGGGCACCAGCGTCAGCGCCACGCCCCCACCGAGCACCAGGGTTCCCACCACCATGGCCGTGCCGTTGCCGATGCGGTTGCTGAGGCGCCCCGCCAGGGGCCCCGCCACCACGCCCATGACGTAGGACAGGTAGAGCAGCGTCACGGCCCGGGTGGACCAGTGGAAGGGTGCGCCGTAGAGGTAGAAGGGCAGGTAGTTGAAGATCGAGGAAAAGACGAAGTAGGCGCCAGCCCCCACCGCGTAGAGGCGGATCAGGTCGTGGCGCAGCAGCACGTCCCGGAAGCGGGTGGTGTCCCGGGCCACGGGCCCCTCGTCGGGCTCCACGGGCAGGCCCGCGTAGGCCGCCAGGGCCGCGGCGATGAGCAGGGCCGAGGCCAGGAAGAAGGCCCAGCGCCAGTGCGCGGCGGGCATGAGGACCCCCGCCAGCAGGCGGCCGGAGAGACCCCCCAGCACGGTTGCGGACACGTAGGTGCCCATCACCACGTTCAGGCGGCCCACCGGCATCACCCGCGCCAGGTAGGCCGCGAGGCAGGTGGTCAGCGCGGGGATGAACAGCCCCTGGACGAAGCGCGCTGCCACCAGCCACTCCAGGCTGGGCGCTAGGGCCGAGGCCAGGCCGCAGATCGCCACCACCAGCCCGCCCGTGAGCAGGATCCGCCGGATGGGCAGGCGGTCCGCCAGGGCGCCGAAGGGCAGGTTCGCCAGGGCCATGCCCAGCACCACCGCCGACACCGTGCGGGAGGCCACGCCCTCCGCCACGCCGAACTCCAGGCGCAGCACCGGCAGTACCGGCTGCGGAATGTAGACCGTGGTGAACACCGCCGCCACCAGCGCGAACACCAGCACCTGGATGCGCAGGAAGGGATCCCTCTGGACCGGCCCCTCCGTGCTGCTGGCCTGGCCTGGAAGGACGTTCATCAGCGGCTCCGAATGCTGTCCCAGTATGAATGGGCAGGAGCTTTTCCGTGCATGAGGCAGGCCGTCGGGGGGCGCGATGGCCCCTGCCCCGACCCGTGCCGCACGCTCCGTGGGGTTTTGATTATTTGGCTTCTTCCGGGAATCCAGGAGAGACTCTCTCCGCAGATCAGGCAGTAGGACTGAAGCCTCGCTGTTCATCTCCCGGTGCCTCCTTCCTGAAAGCAGAAGGGCCGTAAGCCGGGGATGCACGGCGGAAAGATTTTGGTTCATCGCGTTTTAGCGTGGAGGTTGGAGCCCGGGAAACCCGTTCTCCTCATCCCTGCCCGAGCCCCGCCGCCAGGGCCAGAAAAGCAATAAAACCAAAGGAAACCGGTGAGGAACAGTGAGGAACGGTGAGACTGCCACGAGCTAAGGCTCTTTCTCACCGGCCCTCACCGTTCCTCACCGGTCCATCAGCTTTTTTGTCCGGACCATGTGCCGCATGGGAGATGTTCCTGAGCCAGGGATGATCTGGTCCGGATGCTGAGCCCCAATGCGCAGAGCACCTTCCATCAGGCGCCCCGCGTTGGCACACGCTATTCCGCGATGATCCAAAATTTTTGAGGCGGCGTGGAGTCGGCCTTGGAGATCCCTCCGTCCTCAGTACCGCCAGCTCTTGAGGTCCGCCCCGGCCGGGGCCGTCTTTTCCATGCGGGCCAGCATCTTCGCCAGGTAGAGGGTGCTGTAGTGCAGGCGGGAGATGTGGTTGGGGTGCTCGGGATCGCCATTCCAGCAGTGCTCGGCGCGGTCCCCGTACTTCACCTCGCCCTCGTAGGGGGGGTTGCGGGTCTGCTTCAGGAAGTCCTCCAGCAGATAGACCGCATCGTTGAGGAAGAAGGTATCGGCGCTGCCGCAGTACACGTGCAGCTTGCCCTGCAGCTTGGGACCCAGTACCGGCCAGTGCTTCTCCAGGATGGCCCGCAGGTCGTAGTGCTCCTTCCAGTAGGCGGCCACCTTGGGGTCGATGAGGCCTGTCCGCTTGTCGAAGATGGGCTGGGGATAGCCGTCCGCGCCCTGGGGCGAGAACACCGCCTGCCAGATGTCGAACTGCTCGCTGGAGCGGCCATGGCTGCCCAGGGCCAGCTCGTAGGCATTGACCTCCTCCAGGGTCTGGAAGGTGTGCCCCAGGTAGTCCCGGGTCGCGGGCTGGGCCACGCGCTTGTGGGCACCCTCCACGTAAAAGGCGTTCTTGTCTTTGTAGAGATCGATGATGGTGTAGGCCCGGAAGTCCACGGGATCCGGGCAGGACCCGAAGGCGCCGTTGTAGTGGTCCGGGTAGAAGATCTGGGCCGCCAGGGCCTCCCAGCCCCCAGTGGAGCCGCCGCAGAGGAACCGGGCCCAGCTGGGCAGGACCCGGAAGGCCTTCTCGATGGCCGGCATCAGCTCCGTCTCGATGGCATCGCCGTAGGGGCCCAGGTTGGCGGAGTTCACGGCGTAGGAGTCGTCGTAGTAGGGGTTGGCGTGCTGCAGCTTCACGAAGAGGTAGCGGGGGAAGTCCGGCGCGGTCCACTGCTGGAAGTTGCGATAGGCCTCCTCCTGCTGGATGCGGTTGTAGCCCGAGAGGCGGAAGCGCGCGCTGTAGTCCGGCTTCAAGTCCGGGTCCGGCGGCACCGTGCGGAAGGAGTCGTCGAAGTCCCGCACGAAGTGGTCGTGCATGAGCAGCATGGGAAAGCGGACCTCGGGATGCGCGTCGAAGCCCTCGGGCACCAGCACCAGGGCCGACAGGAACATGGGCCGCCCCCAGAACTTCGTGAGCAGCTGGCTCTGGATGCGCAGGTGGCGGACGTATTTGGAATCGGGGAGCTCCGGCAGGGGCGGGATCACCTGGTCCAGGAGCACCTGGATGGGGGCCTGACCCGGCCCCACCCGCACCTTCCGGGGGCGGCTGTAGAGGTTCCCCGGGGCCAGGTTCCAGTGCTGGCCCTCGCCCCGGTCCATGGGCAGCTTCAGCGTGTGTCCGTCCGCCCGGTGGAAGGTCTCGTAGCGGTGCAGCAGGGCCTGCACGGTGTACTCACCCGGCGGGAGGTCCTTCAGCGAGCGGATGGGATAGCCGTCCGCCCGGGCGTCCACCTGGGCCCGCTGTCCGGGCGCAAGGCTCTCCACGTCCGTGCCGAAGATGAGCTGCGAGTCCGGGGTGTCCCCGATCTGCATGCGCGGCTCGGCGCTGGGGTCCGTGGAGAGCAGCAGGTAGAGCCGACCATCCAGGGGCTGCGCACTCAGACCCGGCGCGAAACGCACCGCGAAGCGGGCCGGTGCCTTGGGGCTGGGCTTCGGCGGGGCCGCCAGGGCCGGAAGGGCCAGGGCGAGGAAGACACCAAGTCGGAGCAGGTCTGAGATTTTGGGCATGGGCTACTTTAAGGCATATGCGCTTGTTCGTCTGAACGATCTGGAGCAGCCACGGGTCGCGGAATTTCTCGATGCCTGGTTCTCGATGGGCCAGGTCGATTCCTGGGCCGGGACTTTCGTGGTGGCGAGTTCCAGGAAGGTTCGCGCAGTACGCCCCTGACTCTGCGCAGAGGTCTGCCTTAACCAAGGGTGCGTGGCCTACCGACGAATGGAACCGCCTGTCGTGAAAGGGCGAGCACCATGGCGGGCATCCCCGTCGCCCCCGGCCCCTCCCCACCCCGCATGCGCCCGTCGCCCGCTTAGGGTTTGGACTGCTTATGGCATTGTTCCAGGGTGAATAATAGGCACCCTCCTGTTTAATTTATTGAATTTTATCGTATTTTGGAATTCAATCATGTTGATTTAAAATTTTATCAATAAGCTTTGTTTTACCGGCGTGTTTGCCGTTCCTCGGGTGAGGGCATCGAGTGCAATTGTAATGTTTGAGGATTTGCATTCTGGGCATTTCATGGGCGAGCCTCCTAAACGTCGCAGAACACTCGAAATAACGGATCAAGTTGCTTTAGCTTGGCTGAGAACCCTTAGTAGCTTGGGGTCCAGCTCAAGTTCTTCGCGTTCTTGTCAAGATACTTCACCTCACCCGTTTTGGGGTTCAGCGACCACTGCGCTTTTGAGGGTACGTCTGGGTTCCCGTTCAGCCCGCGGTCAACAAAGGAGAAGGTCACGGTCCAGATTCCATCCTGCTTCTCTGCCGTCCACTTGAGAGAATCGCTGATGAAGGAGCCTGCCGAGGCGAAGGTCTTCACAGCCACACCAACAGTGTCGTGAGACCTCCCCTGGCTGCCAGGAAGGGTTAGCCTCGCCGCCTTCACCTTGGTGATGGCGGCGGTCTCCTCAGGGCTGCCAGAAGGTGCCCTTTCTTTATCCAACTCGACCTTCAGCTTCACATCCAGTTCAAAGCGGGTCTGTGCAGATGCCGGAAGATCCGGGTCCTGAGACTTCAGCGCCGCCCTGGGAAGGTTCGCGCCGCCCTCGCCAGTGATGGCGCGGACCGCCGTTGTCTGCCAGACCCCGTCGAATCGGGAGAAGAAGGCCACCTGGTAGGTCCCAGAGGACCAGGGAACATTCTTTATTGTGAAGGCCGGTGACACAAGGCGTCCACCTGAGACCTTCACTTTGGCCTGCCCAAAGGCCTTCGGATTCCCAGCGGGACCGAAATTGATCATCACGTCCGTCCCATCAGGCAAGGCAGCGTTAGCGGACACGATGACCCCACCGTACTGGTCCCTGGAGGCCGTCAAATCAGAAATAAGGGTTTTGGCGTTTGGATCAGGTGCAAAGGGCTTGGCCGAAGGCGCAACGGCCCCAGAATCAGTCTTCTTTTCGCCCCCAAAGATAGATCCAACGATACCGCCGAACACCCCAAGGCCGAGGAACACCGCAAGGCAACCGACAGCCCAGTGGGTCTTCTTCTTCGCCACACCTGGTGCCCCATTCGTGGGCACAGCCGCACCCAGGCTGGATCTGCAAAACGGGCAGACCGATGCTAAGGCTGGAACCTCCTTGCGGCAGGCATAGCAAACCTTGGTTTCCATTTTTTACCTCTTGGTGTGATTTCTTGTGAATAACTTGAGGTGTCGTGTGAATAGGGAATTCAAAGGCCCCATACTGAAATTCCGGAAACATTTCTTCCCGATCGATGGTTCGTTCGTAGGATTTCTTGGCTCTTTCTGTGGGTCGAGGAAGGCCTGAAGAGCCTTCGGGGCTTTGCCTACGGCTGTCAAAGAGGTTTGGCCCCACGATGGGCCAAGGCTTCGCTGGGGTCAAGATCAACTCATCCCACATATTAGGCGTCTGACCACGCGGAGGCATCACACCGTCAAGGCGGCTGTTCTTTTCGGCTGAGGCAGTCGAGGACCGCGGCGATGACGCTGGGCTGCTGGATGACGTCTATGCGCTGCATGCGACTGTCGCAGTGCGAAGCGGCGACGATAGGCCCTTATCACCGTTCATCACTGTTCATCACCGGTTCCAAAAGATCTTTTAACCGGTGATGCACGGTGATGTTCATGAATAGGACTTCACCGGTCAACCGTCGTCAGCACCGCCACGGCGGCCTGGCCGAGGGAGATGCCGCCATCGTTGGTTGGGAAGGCGCGATGGCGGTGGACGCGGAAGCCGGCGCCGCCAAGTTTCTGCTGCACCCGCGCGGTGAGCAGGGCGTTCTGGAAGCAGCCGCCGGAGAGCACCACGTCGGGCAGACCCGCCTGCTGTGCCCAGGCCAGGGCCAGGTCCGCCAGAGCCGCGTGGAAGCGGGCGGCGATGAAGCCCGCGTCCCGGCCCGCGGCCAGGTCCGCCAGCACGCCGGCCACCAGGGGTGCGGGATCCGCGGTGCCGTCGCGGAAGTCCCAGGCATAGGGCGCCTCCACCCGCTCTCCGGCGGCGAACTCCAGGGCCATGGCCGCCTGCCCCTCGAAGCCGCCCCGGGCGTGGAGCCCCGTCAGGGCCGCCACGGCATCGAAGAGGCGGCCGAGGCTTGAGGTAAGGGGGCTGTTGAAGGCCCCGGCGAGCAGGGTCTGCAGCTGCTCCCACTCGGCGCCGTCGAAGGCGGCGGCCAGCGGCGGAGGCGGAGCCCCCGCGCCCTGCACTGCCCACAGGAGGCCGCAGGCGCTTCGGCGGGGCTGCTTCACGGCGGCGGCCCCGCCAGGCAGGGGGAAGGGCTTCAGGTGACCCAGCCGCGTGAACGCCGCGCCCTGAAGCCGCAGGGCCTCGCCGCCCCAGAGCGTGCCGTCGCTGCCCAGGCCCGTGCCGTCCCAGGTGAGCGCCAGCGCGGGCCCGGTCAGGGCATGTTCCGCGGCGCAGGCGGCGCCGTGGGCGTGGTGGTGCTGGACGCGAACCAGGGGCACCTGCCACTCGGCCGCCAGCCGCTCCGCCAGGCGCGTGCTGGCGTAGTCCGGATGCAGGTCGCAGGCCAGCAGCTCGGGCCGGGCCCCGAAGAAGGCCAGCAGGTCATCCACCGTGCGCGCCAGCAGGTCGCTGCCCTCCAGGCTGGTGAGGTCGCCCAGGTGCTGGCTCATGACCAGCTCCCCACCCTTCAGCAGGGCCACGGTGTTCTTCTGGTGGGCGCCCAGGGCCAGCACGCAGGGGCTACTGAGGCCTTCCAGGCCTAGGGTCACCGCCAGGGGCGCGAAGCCCCGGGCCCGGCGCAGGAGGGTCGGGCCGTCGGCGTCCACCCGCAGGACCGAGTCATCCACGGGCCGCGTGATGGGCCGGTCGTGGCTGAGGAACAGGTCCGCCAGACCGCCCAGCCGCCGCCGGGCCTCGTCGTCCTCGAAGGCCATGGGCTCGTCGCTGAGGTTGCCCGAGGTGCAGACCAGGGGCCGCCCCGCCGCAGCCAGCAGCAGGCGGTGCAGCGGCGTGTTGGGCAGGAAGGCGCCCAGCCGCGGGTTGCCGGGCGCCACCTCGGCCACCACCGCGCCGCCGGGCCGCCGCCGCAGCAGCAGGATGGGCGCCTCGGGCGAGGCCAGCCAGGCGGCTTCTTCCGGCGATACCTCGCAGTCCCGCAGGAGGCTCGCGCGGTCCGGGAACATCACGGCGAAGGGCTTCGCCTCCCGCCGCTTGCGGGATCGCAGCAGTCCCACGGCTGCAGCGGCGGTGGCATCCACCAGCAGCTGGTAGCCGCCCAGCCCCTTCAGCGCCAGCACCGCGCCCTGGCGCAGGGCCTCGGCGGCGGCGGCCAGGGCGGCCTCGCCCTCAGCGCGGAGGATGCCGTCGGCACCCTGCAGCGCGAGCCGCGGGCCGCAGGCCGGGCAGGCCACGGGCTGGGCGTGGAAGCGGCGGTCCAGGGGATCGCGGTATTCCCGCTCACAGTCCGGGCACAGCGGGAAGGCCTTCATGGCGGTGCGCGGCCGGTCGTAGGGGAGGCCCTCGATGATCGTATAGCGCGGGCCGCAGCGGGTGCAGTTGGTGAAGGGGTAGCGGTAGCGCCGCTCGCCGGGCGTGTCCACCTCGGCGGCGCAGGCCTCGCACAGGGCCAGGTCCGGCGGCACCACGGGGCGCGGGGCCTCGCCCTGCCCGCTCTCCCGAATCCGGAAGTCGGCCTCGCCCGGGACTTCATCGATGGCTTCACCGACCAGCGACTGAACCCGCGCCGGCGCGGGGATCTCCTGCAGGGCCCGCTCGAAGTCGGCGAGGTCTGCCTCGGTGCCCTGGGCCTCGAGGGTGACGCCCTCGGCGTGGTTCCAGACAAAGCCCGTCAGACCCCGGGCCAGGGCGAGCCGATAGACCGCGGGCCGGAAGCCCACGCCCTGGACCACGCCTCGGACCTGGCAGCGCCGGCGCGGCATCAAGCCTGCTGGGGCGCCAGGCGCCGGGCCTCGATCCACGCGATCCAGGCGTCGAGTCCCTCGCCGGACTGGGCGGACACCCGCAGGATCTGGATCGCGGGGTTCACGCGGCGGGCATAGCTCAGGCAGAGCTCCGGATCGAAGCGGAGGTGGGGCAGCAGGTCCACCTTGTTGAGCAGCATCAGGTCCGCCGCGGCGAACATGTCCGGGTACTTGAGCGGCTTGTCCTCACCCTCGGTGACGGAGAGGATCACCACCTTGTGCGCCTCGCCCAGGTCGAAGGCCGCGGGGCAGACCAGATTGCCCACGTTCTCGATCATCACCACGGCCCCGGCGGGCGGGGCCAGCAGGTCCAGAGCATGGCCCACCATGTGGGCGTCCAGGTGGCAGCCCTTGCCGGTATTGATCTGCACCGCGGGCGCACCCGCGGCCTTGATGCGGTCCGCATCCTGGCTGGTCTGCTGGTCGCCCTCGATGACCACCACGGGCACCCGGCCCTGCAGGCGCCGGATGGTCGCCTCCAGCAGGGTGGTCTTGCCGGACCCGGGGCTGCTGACGAGGTTCAGTGTGAACCAGCCCTGGGCCGCGCAGCGCTCGCGGTTTCGGGCCGCCAGGGCGTCGTTCTTCGCCAGGAGGTTCTGCTCCAGGCTGACCCGCCGCCGGCCCGGCCGCAGCGGCGCGGCCTCATGGGCGTGCGCGTGGCCGTCCAGCGTGGCGCCGTCGCCTCCGCAACCGCAGGTGGTGCACATGGTCAGGCCTCCTCGACGTCGATGTCCTTGATGCGCAGCTCCGTGCCGCCGGTGACCGTGACGAAGCCTTCGCCGCAGGCGGGACACAGGTCGAAGCGGGCCTCGATCTCCACCTGGGCGCCGCAGTCCTGACAGAGGCCCGTACCCGGAAGCTCCAGAATGTCGAGGCTGGCGCCCTCCGCCAAGGTGTCCTGGGAGACCGCCTCAAAGGCGAAGCGCAGCGCCTCCACCTCGGCGCCAGAGAGCTTGCCCACCTCGAGGCGCACCTGCACGACCCGGGCGAAACCGGCGGCCAGGGCCTCCTCCTGGATGCCCTGGATCATTCCCTCCAGGATGGAAAGCTCATGCATGCAGCTACTCTACCCTGGGCAGCAAGGCGGTCCAGGCCTTCAGGTCGGCGGCGCCCAGGAGGACTTCCAGCAGACCCCAGGCTGCCGCCAAGTGGGCTTCGGCAGCGGCGGACAGGGGCTCGCCCAGCTCGAAGGCCACCCCCCGGATGCCCAGGACGAACGCCGGCGGCGCGGGCTCTCCGGTGATCCGCTCGTAGACATGGAGGACCGCCCCGGGGCTGAGCTCGTGCGTGGTGTAGCTGCGGTCCTGCGCGGGCTGGACGCGACGGAAGGCGAAGGGCGGCGGGCAGGCGGCGTCCGCATCCAGGAACAGGGCCAGGTCGTGGCCTCGGAGGTCCTCGGCGTGCTCGATCTGCAGCTGAAAGTCCGCCACCGGCGTGACCCGCAGGTCGGGGTGCTCCCCCAGCCAGGCCACCGCCCGGTCCAGCAGCAGGGGGCCCAGTGCGTCATCCCCCCGGCTGGGGTTGCCATAGCCGAAGAGAATCACGGACGGGCTCACAGCGTGGGTCGGGAGAGCTGTCCCTCGGCGGACCGCACCAGCCGGTCCAGCGGCTCGCCGTCAACAGCCAGCAGACTCACCTCCAGTGGCATCCGGCCCAGGGCGTGAGTGGCGCAGGAGAGACAGGGATCGTAGGCCCGGATGGCCACTTCGATGTGGTTGAGCAGGCCTTCCGTGAGCTTCCGGCCATCCAGGTAGCGGGAGGCCACCTGCCGCACGGCCTCGTTCATGGCCTGGTTGTTGTTCGTGGTGCTCACGATGAGGTTGGCCTTCTCCACCACGTCGTTCTCGTTGATCTTGTAGTGGTGGAACAAGGTGCCCCGGGGGGCCTCCACCACGCCCACGCCCTCCAGGGCCCGGGCTCCCCGGGTGACCAGGTCCGTGCCGAGCAGGTCCGGGTCCTCCAGCAGCTGCTCAATGGCCTCAGCGGCGTGCAGCATCTCGATCATGCGGGCCCAGTGGTAGGCCAGGGTTGCGTGCTGCAGCCCGCCGCCGGCGGCGGCGCGGAAGGCCTGGCGCTCGGCCTCGGCCAGGGGAGTGGACACCCGGTCACAGATGTTGAGCCGCGCCAGGGGCCCCACTCGGTACCAGCCCTCCTCGGCACCCTTGCCGATGATGAAGGGGAACTTCATGTAGGACCAGGACTTCACTTCCTCGCGGATGTAGCGGTTGTAGTGGGTGTAGTCCACATGGTCGAAGATGGTGGCGCCCCCAGGATCCAGGGCCCTCAGACCGCCGTCATAGAGCTCAAGGTCCCCACCGGCCCCGACGAGTCCGAGGTGATTGGAGGGAAAGGTCCCGAACTCCGCGCTGTACTCGCTGGAGGTGAAGAAGTCCCGGCTGAGCTTCACCGCCGCCTGGCTCCAGGCCACCACCTGCGCGATGCCGCCCCGGAGCTCGTCCCGTTCGGAGGCCTTGAGCGCCTTGTTCATGCCGCCGGGCAAGGCCGCAGTGCCGTGGACCCGCTTGCCCGTGATGTGGCGGATGACCTCCTGGCCGTACTTGCGGAGCTTCACACCCTGCAGGGCCAGCTCCGGGTGGCTGGCGATGACGCCAATGATGTTGCGCCGCTCCACCTCGGAGTCGAAGCCGAAGAGCAGGTCCGGGCTGGCGAGGTGGAAGAAGTGGAGGGCGTGGGACTGGAGCATCTGGCCGAAGTGCAGCAGCCGACGCAGCTTCTCCGCGGGTGGAGTCAGGGTGCGGGCCCCCACCAGCATGTCCACGGCCTTGGCCGCGGCCAGGTGGTGGCTCACGGGGCAGATGCCGCAGAGCCGCTGGACCAGGACAGGAACCTCCCAGTAGGGCCGGCCCTGGATGAACTTCTCGAAGCCCCGGAACTCCACGATGTGCAGGCGGACCTGGTGGACCCGGTTCTGCTCGTCCAGGAGGATCGTGACCTTGCCATGGCCCTCCACCCGGGTGACCGGCTCGATCACGACGCGCCTCAGGGCCTCTGGGTTGGCGGCGGATTCCAGGTTGTGGCTCATGGTCAGTTCTCCTGGATCAGTCGTAGCGGAGGAGCTGGAGGGGCAGGTTGGGATCGCGGCCGGCGATGAGCTCCGTGAGGAAGTGCCAGAACGCGTCCGCCGAGGGGGGACACCCGGGCAGGTAGTGGTCCACCCGGACGACCGCGTGCAGGGGATAGACCTTGTCCAGCAGCAGCGGAAGCTCGGCGTCATCAGGGATGTGCGCGTTCTCGACGCCGACCCCCCGGATGTAGGTCTCGTACAGGCACTCCTTGAGGGTGTGGTGGTTCCGCATGGACGGGATGCCGCCGGTGATGGCGCACTCGCCTACGGAGACCAGGACCCGGCAGTGCTCCCGGAAGTGCTTCAGCAGGTGCACGTTCTCCGCATTGCAGAGCCCGCCTTCCACGAAGCCGAAGTCCACGATGCCTTCGATGGTCTTGATGTCGTTGATGGGGCTGCGGTCGAACTCGATGAGCTCCAGCAGGTCCAGCAGGCGCTCGTCGATGTCCAGGAAGGACATGTGGCAGCCGAAGCAGCCGGCCAGGGAACAGGTGGCGACCTTCACTTTGCTAGCCATGGGTGAGCGCCTCCCGCGCCTGGAACCGGCGGACACTGGCCACGGCGATGGGCTCCTTATCGTAGATTCGCTCGCCGATGGGCACCTCGAAGGCCTTCCCCTTGACGAGGATTGCGCCCACCGGGCAGTGCTGGACGGCCTCGTCTTCGACGGTGACCCGGCTGTCCTTCAGCAGTCCGCTGGCGGAATCCACCACGATGACGGTGTGGATGCCCCGGCCGGTCATGGCGAAGACGTTCTTGCGGTCCACGTCCCGGCTGATCCGCACGCAGAGGCCACAGAGGATGCAGCGATCCCGGTCGAGGATGATGTCGGCATGCGAGGCGTCCATCTCGCGCCGGGGGAAGAACTGGGGGTAGTGGTTGTCCTGAAGGCCCAGATGGTAGGCCGTGGCCTGCAGCTTGCAGCTGCCGCTCTTCTCGCAGGAGGGGCAGTAGTGGTTGCCCTCCACGAAGAGCATCTGGGTGAGCGTCCGCCGCATGGCACGCAACTCAGCCGTGTCACTCTGCACCATCTGGCCCGCCACCGCAGGCTGGGTGCAGGAGGCGAAGGGGCGCCCGTTCACGATGACGGTGCAGAGCCGGCAGCTGCTGTGCGGCTCATAGTCGGGGTTGTGGCAGAGGTGCGGGATGAAGACCCCCGCGGACATGGCTGCGTCAAAGACGCTCTGTCCCTCCCGGAAGGGGATCTCCTGGCCATCGAGAAAGAAAGTCCTGTTGGAATCCGGAGACATGGATCACCCCCTCACAAATGGGCCGCGTCGTCATCACGGCCCGTGAGCTGCCGCGCTTCCTCGAGAGAGGCGTCCAGGTCGAAGGCAGGCTCGAAGCCGCCCACCATCATCCGTTTATCCCAGTCCCCCCGGAACTTCGCCAGGCTGTCCACCAGGTGGTTGGGAGCGCTCTGGCCCAGGCCACAGTGGGCCGTGGTCTTCATGAGGTGGCTGATCCGCTGGACCTCCTCCAGATCCAGGGGGCTCCCCTTCCCTGCGGCCACCCGGTCCACCAGGTTCGCCAGCAGGCTGGTCCCGACGCGACAGGGCGTGCAGAGGCCGCAGCTCTCGTGCTGGAAGAAGTGGGTGAAGTTCTGGACTACCTCGAACATGTCCCGCTTTGGCCCAAAGATCATGAACGTGCCCACGGTGGTGAGGTCTTCGTAGGCCAGGGCCCGGTCGAACTCCTGCTGGGTGATGGTGGTGCCGGAGGGGCCGCTGACCTGGACGGCCTGGGCATCCAGGCCGCCGCAGTCGCGCAGGATCTCCCGGGCGCTCACACCGAAGGGATACTCGTAGATGCCGGGCCGCTCGCAGTCGCCGGACACGCAGAACAGCTTGGTCCCCGTGGAGTGCATGGTCCCGTGGCCCGCGAACCAGGCGCCCCCCTTCAGAGCCACCATGGCCACTGCGGCGAAGGTCTCCACATTGTTCACCACCGTGGGGCGCTTCTCCACGCCGGCCACCACGGGCAGCGGCCAGCGCTTCCGGGGCTTGCCGCGCCGCCCCTCGATGGACTCGATCATCGCGGACTCCATGCCGCAGATGTAGGCCCCGGCGCCCCAGTGGATGGCGATGTCAAAGGCGTGGCCGGTGCCCAGGAGGTTCCGGCCCAGGAGGCCCGCTTCCCGCCGCCGGGCCAGCACCGCCTCCAGGTGGGCCTTGAGATACCAGTATTCCTGCCGGATGTAGAGGATGCCCTGGCTCGAGCCCACCACGTAGCCGCAGAGGGTCATGCCCTCGAACACCATATCGGCGTAGCTGCTCAGCATCACGCGGTCCTTGAACGTGCCGGGCTCACCCTCGTCGGCATTGCACACCACATAGCGCTCGGGAGCTGGCGTGTCCCGGCAGGCCTCCCACTTGAGGGCGGCCTTGAAGCCCGCGCCGCCCCGGCCCCGGAGGTCGGAGCGGTAGAGCTCCTTCAGGGTCTCGTCAGCGCCGCGCTTCCAGGCGATGCCCGAGGCAGGATCCACCGCCTCCTCGAACTGGATCGCCTTCAGCGTCTCATCCCCCCCGCGCAGCAGTGCGGACTTGAGGGCCGCCCCGGGCTCGAAGGCACGGCGGAACAGCACATCGGAGCGGCGGAAGTTGTCCTCCACCAGGAACAGTTCCGGCGGCCAGTCCGAAACCGGCGTCCGGGCCATGATGAGGTCCACCATGCGGTCCGCCCGCTCCCGGCTGAGCCGGGTCACCGGCCGACCATTCACCAGGGCCGCGGGTCCCTGGTCGCACATGCCGGTGCAGGAGGTGAAGTGGACGCTCACCCGACCGTCGCTTCGGACCCTTCCCAGCTTCACACCCAGGCGGCTGCAGAGGTACTTTCCGATTTCCTTGTTGCCGAGCATGCGGTCCGTGATGTTGTCGCTGAGGTAGATAACGTAGTCGCCAAGGAAGCTGTCACTGAGGAACGAATAGAATCCCACCAGGCCCCGGATGTGGGCGCGTGTGACCCGGAGGTGTTCGGCAATGAGACCCACGGCCTCCTCGGATACCCAGTGGTAGGCGTGCTGGACCGCCACCAGGATCTGCAGCAGCTCGCCAGCATCGCGGGGGTGCTTCTGCAGAATCTGCTGCACCGATTCCTGAGCTTGGGTCGTGACGGCTTGGGACATGGGCTTCTCCCCGGGATAGGGCCGGCACCACAAATCCGGCCCTGCTCACCGCGTGTGTCCAGCACACCCGGCGCCTGACTCCAAAGACGACTAAACCATCGCAAAACTATACCCAGCCCCCCCATGAACACAACCCGGCATCTCGCCAGGTTGTAATAAAGACCCTGAATCCGAATTTTTTCGGGGATCTCTTTCAGAGGATGGAGGCTCGCCGGTAGAGCTCAGAGGCAGGCAGGCCCAGGTGCTTGGCCAGGGGCTTGACCGCATCCCGAAGGGTCATGCCACCCTCCCGCGCAGCGGCGAGGAAGGCCTTGGCCCAGAGCGGTAGCTCCTCACCCTCGGAGTCCGGGATGCCGTCCGTGACCACGCGCTTGGCCCCGGCCCCGGCCAGCACCAGCACCATCTCCCCGCGGTCCTCACGGCCCAGTTGGACCTTGACCTGGGCGGGCGTGCCCCGGTACCAGGTTTCATGCAGCTTGGTCAGCTCGCGGCCCAGGGCGATCTCCCGATCCGGCAGCAGAGCTTCCAGGTCGGCCAGGGTGTCGTGGATGCGGTGGGGCGTCTCGAAGACCACCATGGTCTCTTCCTCGGCCCCCAGCTGCTTCAGCAGCGTGCGCCGCGGCTCGCTGCGGCTGGGCAGGTAGCCCCGGAAGCTGAAGCTGTGGCAGGGGAGGCCCGAGGCCACCACCGCCAGCAGCACCGCCGAGGCGCCGGGCAGTACGGTGACTTTCGCACCCGCGGCCCGGGCGGCCCGGGCGAGCTCGAAGCCCGGGTCGTTGATGCCGGGCATGCCCGCGTCGCTGCAGTAGGCCACGGTACGGCCCGCGGCCAGCTCCAGGCCCAGGCGCTCGTAGGCCGCGGCGCCCGCGTGGTCATCGAAGCGCAGCAGCGGCTTGTCGATCTCCAGGTGCTTCAGCAGGCCGCCGGTGCGGCGGGTGTCCTCGCAGGCCACCAGGTCGGCGCCAGCCAGGGCCTCCTTCGCGCGGTCCGTGAGGTCGCCGAGGTTGCCAATGGGGGTGGGGACAAGGATGAGGTGGCCGGTCATAGCTCCCCAGTCTGGCAGGCCTGGGCCAGGTGCGTCCCGAGAGCCCCCAACGAGGCCCTAGGCCCGCCGCAGGGTAGGCGGCTGCCAGGGCTTGGGGGCCGCGACGACGAGCGCCGCCGGCCGCGGCCGGGCCGAGCTGTCCTCGCCGAGGCCGGGCGGCAGCACCCAGACCAGCCCGGGGTTTGCCATGGCGCGGCTGGCGGCCAGCGCGGCGTCAAGGCTGGCCCGGCAGGACTCGAGGCCTAGGCCCTCGGTGCCTGGCACCCAGAGGGTGGCGCCCATGGGCGCACCATCGAGCTGGGACCGCATCCGCAGCAGCAGCACGTGGGCGATGCTGCGGGGCGTGTGCTGGAAGATGATCATGAACCGGCCCGGCGCCAGGCGCACCACCAGGTCCCCGGCCCGGATGCCTTCGGCAGCCTGGCGGACCTTGGCTGCATCTTTGCGGCTCTTCATCGCCACGTGGCACTCGGCCACCACCAGGCTCTCCGGCCGATGGTCCGAGGCCAGCATCGCCTTCTCCCAGATCTCCAGGTAGCGCAGGTTCGGCAGGTCGGTGTCCGGATCCCGGGTGGAGCTGTCCTCCATCACCGCCTGGGTGATGGCGAGGGCGTCCTCCAGGCGGGTCAGCGACTGCTTCAGGTCCTCGATCTCGAGCATCCGGCTGATGAAGCCCGAGACAGCCTCAAGGAGGGTGAAGGCTGTCCGGGGGAAGGTCTGCGGCTGGTCGAAGAAGGCGAAGAGCAGCGCCCGGACCCCGTCGCCCTGCCGAAGCGCACAGCCGAGCGCAGCCTGGTGGGGGAGGCCCGTCAGTTCGGCTTTCTTCCGGGTGTGGGAATCGGCCCGGAAGTCCTTGACCACGAGGACCCGATCCGGATGTTCGAGGAGCCAGTCGCAGAGTGGACCGACCGGCGCCGGTGCCGCGTCGTCGGTGCCCTCGGGCCACCACCAGCGGGTATCCACGGAGCCCTGGGAGACCATGACGAGGGTGGTCTGGGAGGCGCCCAGGTGCTTCACCAGCAGCTCCAGGCTGTGGGAGAGGAAGAAGGGATCGCCGACGCCCCCGGCCTGGATCAAGGTGTGGATGGCGCTGGAGAGGCGCTCGAGGTGGCCCGCGCGCGGGGCAAACCGTCTCAGGTAGCGGTTCTGCAGTCGTCGATCCGCCAAGCCATCCCTCCAGGACACCGTTGCCCCCTTCTCGGCACCCCCAGGGCTCGGGATGAACTCCAGCAGGTCTTGCAACGACCGAGCATAGCCGCCCTTCAGGTCACCCGATCGAGCTGCTGCCGGCTGCCCAGCAGCCGCGTGTAAAGCATGCCCGTGTGATACCAGTGCAGGAGAAAGGCCTCTCCTGCCGCCCGCGCCCACCATGCGGAGGTCCCCGGACCCGGCGGCGCCAACCGCGCCGCGCTGCAGCTCACGTCCAGATCGAGGCCCCGGGCCGTGGTCCCCGCCCGGGCCAGGTGCAGGGGATCCGACACCAGCAGCAGGGTCCGCCAGGCGGCCTTCCGCATCTGGATCCGGACATTGAAGAGGTTCTCCAGGGTGTGCTGGCTGCGGTCCTCCAGCAGCAGCGCCTCGGCGGGGAGGCCCCGCGCCAGGAGCCAGTCCCGGCCCGCTTCGGCCTCACTGCGCGCGGCAGTCCCCGTGGTGCCGCCGGCGATAAACAGGCGGGGCGCAAAGCCCTGGCGCCAGAGATCCTCGGCATGGGCCAGCCGGGCCAGGAAGACCGGGGTCAGGGCGTCATGGTCCAGACGCCGCCCCAGCACGAGGATGGCATCCACCGGAGCCGCCTCCTCGCCCCGGGCAGCCCGCAGGACCTGCCAGAGCCGAACCAGCCAGGGCAGTCCGGCCAGCCCCAGGCAGCTCAGCAGGGCCAAGGCAAGGGAAGCGGCCCCGCCAGGTCCCAGCTTCTGCCAGAAGGTGGCACGGGGCGGCGCCGCATAGACCCCCTTGGAGCCCTTCCCGCTCGCGCTGTCATCCTGGCCGCCCATGGTTCCGTTGTAGCACCCCCGGCGCGGGGGCGCCCCTGGGGATCTTCCCCACGCCGGGGGAAAGCCTTCAACCAGAAGGGCACGGAGGGCGGCAAGCCGCCTTCCGTGCCCTTTCGGTGTTCCATGAGAATCCCTGTGGGAGGGAGGATCCTCACGGCCCGATGGCGGCGCTGCCGGTTTCGCCTGTGCGCACCCGGTAGCAGTCTTCAAGGTTCAGGACGAAGACCTTGCCGTCGCCCAGGTGGCTGGGCTCCGACTTGGCAGCGGTGATGATGGCCTGCACCGCTGGCTTCACGAACTCTTCGTTGACGGCGATCTCCAGCTTCACCTTGGGGAGCAGTCGGACCAGGCCGATCTTGTTGCCCCGGAACTGCTCGGCGAAGCCCTTCTGCGTGCCGCAGCCGCGGACATCCGAGACGGTCATCAGGTAGATCTCCTGGGCCACCAGGGCGGCCTGGACCGCCTCGAACTTATCCGGGCGGATGATGGCGATGATCATTTTCATGGGGAACTCCTCTCACGTGATGTTGGGCAGGGATGGCTCAGCTTCCGCTCACTTCTTGGAGGCCGGAACCTTCAGGGGGGCACCGGCGGGCGCAGACAGGGCCGAGATCACGTATTCGGGGTAGGCCGAGATGCCGTGCTCATGGAGGTCCATGCCGTCGTGCTCACCGTCCTCCGAGAGCCGCAGGAGGCCGAAGGCGTCGATGGCCTTCATGACTGCGTAGCTGACCGTGAAGGTGGCGATGGTGACGATGGCGCTGCCGATGACCTGCGCGATGAGCACCTTGGAGCCGCCGCCGTAGAAGAGGCCCGTGAGCTTGCTGGAAAGGTCGGGGGCGATGGGGTCACTGCCGATGGCGGAGAACTGGCCGCTGGCGAAGAGGCCCAGGGAGAGGGTGCCCCAGATGCCGTTGACCATGTGCACCGGCACGGCGCCGATGGGATCATCGATGCGGAGGTATTCCAGCAGGTCCACGGCCAGGATCACGATGATGCCCGCGATGCCGCCGATGATGACGGAGCCGAAGGGGCTCACCCAGTAGCAGGGGGCAGTGATGGCCACCAGGCCGGCCAGGAAGCCGTTGGTGATGGAGCCCGGATCCCACTTGCCGGTGCGGAAGTAGATGTAGAACACCGCCGTCAGGGCTGCGGCGCAGGCTGCCAGGGTGGTGTTGGCGGACACCCGGCCGATGCCTTCGAAGTCCATGGCGGACAGGGTGCTGCCGGGGTTGAAGCCATACCAGCCGAACCAGAGCAGCAGGCCGCCGCAGACGGCGATGGTGAGGTCATGGGGCGTCATGGGGCCGCCGCCGTCCCGCTTGAACTTGCGACCGATGCGGGGGCCCAGGACCAGGGCGCCTGCCAGAGCCACGGAGCCGCCGATGGTGTGGACCACGGTGGAGCCGGCGAAGTCATGGAAGTTCATGCCCAGACCGGGGAGGAACTTGCCGGCGCTGCCCATGGTGGCCAGGAAGCCGTCAGGACCCCAGGCCCAGTGGCCGATGATGGGGTAGATGAAACCCGAGACGCAGAAGCTGTAGAGGATGTCGCCGATGAAGTCGGTGCGGCCGATCATGGCGCCGGAGGTGATGGTCGAGCAGGTGTCAGCGAAGGCGAACTGGAAGATCCAGTGGGCCAGGAGGGCGACGCCCGTGGTTCCGTAGGTGACGGGGACACCCTTGAGGAAGAACCAGTGGTAGCCGATGAAGCCGTTGCCCTCGCTGAACATGAAGGCATAGCCAAAGGCCCAGAAGAGGATGCCGCAGAGAGCCGTGTCAAACACGCACTCCACCAGCACGTTCACGGTCTCCCGGGAGCGGCAGAAGCCCGCCTCCAGCATGACGAAGCCCACCTGCATGGCGAAGACGAGGAAGGCGGCGATCAGGGTCCAGACCGTGTTGAGTGGGTTGACGATGTCCTTGGCGAGCACCACCGGCGCAGCGGGGGCAGCAGCAGGAGCAGTAGCCGCGGCGGGAGCAGCGGGGGCGGCCTCAGCGGGAGCCGCCACGGCGGCGGGGGCGGGAGCAGGTGAATCCGCATGGGCGGGGGTCCCGTTGAACATCATCGGCAGGACGATCATCATGCCGAGAACCGCCGCCATGCCCAGCATCTTGCCGGAGGCCAGGACGAAGCCGTAGCGCCGCCACTCCGGGTCCTTCATGCGGTCGGCCAGTCGGGCCAGCTTGTTCTTGAATGAGAGCTTCTCGCTCCCTCGGGTGCAACTTGCCATCGCAGGCTCCAGGAAAAGGGGGATGAGGTTGCGGCAGAGCTGCCGCCGGGACTGGACTTCGGTCTCGGCTGCGGCTCGGTTCCAGGCCTAGAAAGCCTTGGTGATGGTGAGGGTCACGCGGCTCTTGCCGATGTTGTTCCCCAGGGGGTTCTTGTAGGCGACGTCCTTGGTGTCGGCGTTGGTGCCGGCCAGGGCGAAGGTGTAGCCCTTGATCTCCTTGGCCAGGCCCAGCTTGTAGTCGGTGTAGTCGAGCGGGCTGTTGCCGGTGCCAGCGTAGGTGGTCTTGCCACCGTGAGCCAGCACGGTCCAGCCACTCTCACCCAAGGGGATGGCCAGGCTCAGGTCGATGTAGCTGGAGCCATCCGCCTTGGCGACGCCGAAGTTGCCGGCGCTGAGCACCCGGGAATACTTGAGGCTGGCCCAGCTGTAGCTGAGGCCCAGGTAGCCCTCGGTGGTGTTGGGGCTGGTGATGCTGACGTGGGAGTAGTCGCCGGGGTAGAGGTAGCGGATGGCGCCAATATCCAGGGTCCAGTCCTTGGCGAAGGCCCACTTGTAGCCGCCGAACACATCCACCTCGACGCCGGCGGAAATCGTTCCGACCCCTGCGTCGGCCAGCCAGGAGATGTTGCTACTGGCCAAGCTCAGGTACCAGCCATCCGCGTGGGCCAGATCGATCTCAGCCTGCACGGTGGGCCTGCCATCCGTCTGGGTGAGACCCCGGAAGATGTACTGAGAACCCAGGGTGGCGGTACCCGTCACGGCGAAGCCCAGGAAGGAGGGAGGCGCCGGTGCTGCGGGGGCGGGCGCTGGGGCCGCTACCGGCGCGACCACCGGGGGGGTCTGGGCCTGGAGGCTGCCGCACAAGGCGGCCACGAAGGACAGGATGGAACGAAGGCGCATGAACAACTCCTAGAGGGGGGGGAGGCGACAGGTGGAAGGTGGGAGGTGCAGGACTACCGGGGCGCCTGGACGCCCTGGCTCTGGGCAGGCTCAATCTGGCTGCCCTGCAGGGAGCCAGAACATGTATCGGCCGCAAAGACCAGCGTCGATAGGGCCAGCAGGGCCACGACCATGGCGAGGGTGCGGGAAAGGATCCGCCGATTCATCCGAGTGCCTCCTTCATCTGACCGGAGGAGGTTGGGTTCCCAGGGGGGGGCGTCACTGACGATCCACTGATCCAGGTTCCCGGGGCCGCCCCGGTGGTCCGCAGGGGCCGGCCATCGACCCCTCTTGGCACTTCCCTGAGCAGGGGCCGTGCCAGTGGGTATCGGGAACTCGTATAAATATTTTATTATTATTATTATTTGGCTTAGATGAAATATCAATTATCAGGCCTAGACGATCAATACCATCAATTTTGTAACTATTTTGAAATACTATTACATTTTTGTATGATTCTGCATTTCCTGATGAGCCTGGAAGCGATCGGGCTCCAGCCCATATTTCTGCACCTTGTAGTTCAGGATGCGCTCGGTGGTCTGCAGCAGGCGGGCTGCCCGGGCCCGGTTGCCCCGGGCCGACTTGAGGGCATCCTGCAGCAGGTCCCGCTCGAAGGCTGACACGGCCTCGGCCAGGGCCTGGGAGGGCAAAGTCCCGGACACCTCCGCGGTCTGCAGGCTGGGCGGCAGGTGGTGGCCGTGGATGACCCCCCCCTCGCAGACCAGGGTCGCCCGCTCGATGCAGTTCTCCAGCTCGCGCACGTTGCCCGGCCAGTGATAGGCCACAAGCATGTCGATGGCGGAGGTGGACAGGCGCCGCACATCCTTCCGGTGGTGCGCGGCGTACTTCTCCACGAAGTGATCCGCCAGCAGCAGGATGTCGGTGCTTCGCTCCCGGAGGGGGGGCAGGAAGACCTCGAAGACATTCAGGCGATAGTAGAGATCCTCCCGGAAGATACCGCTGAGGGTGGCCGCCTCCAGGTCCCGGTTGGTGGCCGTGATGACCCGCACGTCCACCTTGACGGGCTTGACTCCGCCCAGACGCTCGAACTCCCGCTCCTGCAACACCCGGAGCAGCTTGACCTGGGTGCCAGGGCTGAGCTCGCCCACCTCGTCCAGAAAGAGGGTCCCGCCCTCGGCCAGCTCGAAGCGCCCCAGCTTCTGCTTCCGGGCGTCCGTGAAGGCCCCGGGCTCATAGCCGAAGAGCTCGGACTCGATCAGGCTCTCGGGCAGGGCGCCGCAGCTCACCTTGATGAAAGGCTTGGAGGCCCGGGCCGAGCCGTAGTGGATGGCGTGAGCCACCAGCTCCTTGCCGGTGCCGGATTCCCCGCGGATCATCACCGTGGTGGTGGCCGGGGCGGACTGGCGGACCCGCTCGTAGACCTGCTGCATGGGGTGGCTGTTGCCGATGAGGTTGCGCAGCTCGTAGCGCTCCTGCAGCTCCTCCCGGAGCTGCCGGTTCTCGTCCAACAGCCGCTGCCGGTCCGCCGCCACCAGCCGGGCGACCTTCATGGCCATGCCCACCATGGAAGCCGCGATCTGCAGGAGCTTGGTGTCCCGGTCGAAGTCCCGCTCCGCCAGGTAGGGCGTGGTCAGGGACAGGGCGCCCACGGCCTTGCCGTCCACGAAGAGCGGCACGCAGAAGAAGCTCAGCTCGCCCTTGCTCCGGCGGTGCTCCCGCATCACGCCCGTGCGGTCCAGGAAGAGGGGCTCCTGGCTCACCTTGGGCACCACCACGGCCTTGCCGCTCTTGAGCACCCGGCCGGTGACCCCCTCGCCGGCCTTGTACCGCGCCCGCTCCACCGCCTGCCGGGAGAGCCCCCGGGAAGCCTCCAGCCGCAGGGCTCCGCTCTCCTCCTCGGCCAGGGTGATGGCCCCGCTCACGGCCCCGAAGGCCTCGGCGAGGATCTCCAGCACCCGGGGCAGCACACTGCGGATATCCGAGGTGGCCAGGGCCTGGCTCAGCTCCACCAGGGGCGTGAGCTTGCTGGAATCCTCCGGGGTCGCCATGGAGCCTCCAGGATGCGAATTACAAAATTGTATGTCAACTCACATTGTCATACAATTTTGTAATGTTTCCTAGAGCCTATTTATTCGGCGCTGCGCTTCTCTGACTTCTTTCTCTCATTCGTATCCAGCACCCGCTTGCGCATACGGATGAAGTTGGGCGTGACCTCCACCAGCTCGTCGGGCTCGATGTATTCCAGGGCCTGCTCCAGGGTGTGCTCCCGGGGCGGCGTGATGCGGGTGGCCTCGTCGCTGCCGCTGGAGCGCATGTTGGAGAGCTTCTTGGCCTTGGCCACGTTCACCACCAGGTCGTTCTCGCGAGCGTGCTCGCCCACGATCATGCCCTCGTAGCACTTGGTGTTGGGCTGGATGAAGATGACGCCGCGCTCCTCGAGGTTCATGAGGGCGAAGCCCACGGACTCGCACTGCTCCATGCTGATCAGCACGCCGTTCTTGCGGCTGGTGAGCTCGCCCTTGTGGGGGCCGTAGTGGCTGAACAGGCTGTGGATGATGCCTTCGCCGCGGGTGTCGGTCATGAACTCGTTGCGGAAGCCGATGAGGCCGCGGCTGGGGATCTTGAAGTGCAGCCGCAGCCGGCCGCCCTCGTTGCCCATGTCCTGCATCTCGGCCTTGCGGTTGCCCATGTGCTCCATGGTCACGCCCATGTAGGCCTCGGGGATGTCGATGGTGACGTCCTCGTAGGGTTCCATCTTCTCGCCCTGCTCGGTGTAGTGAAGGATCACCTCGGGGCGGCTCACGCAGAGCTCGAAGCCCTCGCGGCGCATGGTCTCGATGAGCACCGAGAGGTGCAACTCGCCCCGGCCGCTCACCTTGAAGGAGTCAGGGCTGTCCGTGTCCTCCACCCGGAGGGCCACGTTGTGCTGCAGCTCCTTCTGGAGGCGCTCACGGATGCGGCGGCTCTGGATGTACTTGCCGTCCTGGCCGGCGAAGGGGCCCGCATTCACCATGAACATCATGGAGATGGTGGGCTCGTCGATGTCGACGTATTCCAGGGCCACGGGGCTGGCGCTGTCGGCGATGGTCTCGCCCACGCGGATGTCCTCGATGCCCGCGATGGCCACGATCTCGCCGGCGCTGCCCTCCTCGAGCTGGACCCGGGTGAGGCCCTCGAAGCCGTAGAGCTGGGTGATCTTCTGCGGCTGAATGCTGCCATCGCGCTTGATGAGGGCCACGCTGTCGCCCACGTGGATGCGGCCATTCACGATGCGGCCGATGCCGATCTGGCCGACGAAGTCGCTCCAGTCCATGAGGGTGACCAGCATCTGGAGGGGAGCGTCAGGGCTGCCCGTGGGATGGGGGCAGTGCTTGACGATGGTGTCGAAGAGGGGATCCAGGTTCTCGGTGGGGTCGTTCATGTCCAGCATGGCGTAGCCCATCTTGGCGCTGGCGAACACGCAGGGGAAATCGAGCTGCTCCTCCGTGGCGCCCAGCTCGATGAGCAGGTCGAAGACCTGGTCCTGGCACCAGACGGGGCGGGCACCGGGGCGATCCACCTTGTTGATGACCACGATGGGCCGGAGCCCGAGGGCCAGCGCCTTGCGAGTCACGAACTTGGTCTGGGGCATGGGGCCGTCGAAGGCATCCACCACCAGGAGCACAGAATCCACCATGCTGAGCACCCGCTCCACTTCGCCGCCGAAGTCGGCGTGGCCAGGGGTGTCCACGATGTTGAAGCGATAGCCGCCCCAGTGCAGAGCGGTGGTCTTGGCCAGGATGGTAATGCCGCGCTCGCGCTCCTGGTCGTTGCTGTCCATGGCCCGTTCCTGGACGCGCTGGTTGTCCCGGAACATGTGGGCGCCCTTGAACAGGGCATCTACGAGCGTGGTCTTGCCGTGATCGACGTGGGCAATGATGGCGAGGTTGCGGATCTTTTCAAGGGCGGTCATCGGGCTCCCGGGGCGGCCCTGGCAAAGGCCGGGCAGAACCTTCGATTTTACCAGAAACTTGCGACTTTCCCGAGCACTGATCGCGAATCCCTTCCATTAGGCCGAATGGGGACTAAGATAATTCCGACCCCCTCTGGGAGATCCCCATGCACATCAATGAATTGCTCACTGTCGTGTGTGAGCAGGGTGCCAGTGACCTTCACCTCAAGGTCGGTAACCACCCCATCGCTCGCATCCGAGGCAAGCTGACGCCCCTGACCCAGTTCAAACGCCTCGTTCAGGAAGACACCATCGCCATGGCCTACGCGATCATGGCCAGCGACCGCCAGAAGGGAAAGTTCAAAGAAAACTTCGACATTGATATCGCCTACTCCGTGCCGAGCCTGGGTCGCTTCCGCTGCAATGTCTTCAACCAGCGCGGCACGGTGGGTCTGGTGCTCCGCGTGATCCCGCGGAAGATCTACACCATCGACGACCTGATGCTGCCCAAGGTGCTGAAGACCATCTGCCAGGAGCAGCGCGGTCTGGTCCTGGTGACGGGAACCACGGGTTCCGGCAAGTCCACCACCCTGGCGGCGATGATCGACCTCATCAACGCCACGCGCACCGAGCACATCCTGACCATCGAGGACCCCATCGAATACCTGCACCGGGACAACCTCAGCATCATCAACCAGCGCGAGGTCGAGGCTGACTGCAAGAGCTTCTCCTCCGCCCTGCGCGCTGCGCTGCGCCAGGATCCGGACGTGATTCTCGTGGGCGAGATGCGCGACCTGGAGACCATCGAGACAGCCCTGCACGCCGCCGAGACAGGCCACCTGGTGTTCAGCACCCTCCATACTCTGGATGCCACGGAGACCATCAACCGCGTGATCTCCGTCTTTCCCCCCCACCACCAGAAGCAGATCCGCCTCCAGCTGGCCTCGGTGCTCAAGGGGATCATCTCCCAGCGCCTGGTGCCCCGGGCCGACGGCCAGGGCCGGGTGCCGGCCGTGGAAGTCATGGTCGCCACCGAGACCGTCCGGTCCTGCATCGAAGAGAAGGACAAGACCAAGATGCTGAAGGACGTCATCAGCGCCGGCACAGCCCAATACGGCATGCAGACCTTTGACCAGAGCCTTTATTTCTTGTTAAGCCAGGACCTTATCACCGAAGAGGAGGCCCTCCTTCGGGCCACCAATGTCGGGGAGTTCAAGCTCCGGCTGGAGGGCGTCATGGCCACTTCGGACCTTGCCAAGAGCAACATGGAGCGCGGCATGTCCATTGCCCAGGGCGGCGGACGGGAAGCGGGCGGAGCCGTTCCACCCCAGGCCCCGGCGCAGCCTCCCAGGATCTCCGTGGCCATGCCCTCGGCTCCTGAGGTAAAAATCACCCTGGCACGGTAGCCTTCCTTCACCTATTCTGGCTTTTCCCAGCCACTTCCCGAGGTCGCCGATGATCAAGATCGATATCGCCAATTCATTGATGAAAGTGCACCCCTGCTCCCGCGCCACCGCCCTCCAGGTCGTGGACCTGCTCACGGAGCGCCTGAAGGATGCCCTGCTCAACGGCCACCGCATCGAGATCCGCGGCTTCGGCGTCTTCGAGCCCCGCCCCCGCAAGCGCGGCATGGGCCGGAACATCAAGACCGGCGCCAGCGTCCAGATCCCCAAGGGCAAGAGCATCCGCTTCAAGCCGGGGAAGGATCTGCGCGAGATCCTCGTGAAGTAGCCTCTCAACGCTGCGCGCTGAGAGATAGGGTAAAGCTATGGAAGAAGCCTGCCGTCGGCCTGAGATCACCTACCCTTTCCGCGTGCCGATGAAGATCATCGGGCGGCAGGAGGAGCTGCGGCCCGAGATGGTGATGCAGACGATCCTGGCCCAGCTGGGACCCCAGTCCGAAGGCGATGAGCAGCACCAGTCCACCTGCAAGGGCTCCTTCATCAGCTACACCTTCTGGGTCACCCTGCCCGATGACCAGGCCGAGACGCCCCTGCGGGAGGCCATCCAGAAGCTGCCGGGCGTGGTGATGCAGCTCTGAGGGGTGGGTTCCGACGTTTTGCCGTTCCTTTGAAAATCGCTGCGCGATTTTCACGGGTAAGAGCAAGGACGGCATAAGAAGCGTGGTTTTTTTCAGGCAGTCGCTCTGCCGAAAATCGCGCAGCGATTTTCGATCACACGGGTGCAGCCCGTGTGCGGGAACGGAGGCTGGTTACGGCCGCAGCGTCCCCATCATGCGGGGATACGGAATGGTCTCTCGCACATGCGGCAGCTTGCACATCCACGCCACGGCGCGCTCGAGGCCCATGCCGAACCCGGCGTGGGGGACGCTGCCGTACTTGCGGACGTCCAGGTACCACTCGTAGTCGGCGCGGTTCAGCTGGTGGTGCACGATCTGGTCCAGCAGGTACTGGAGGTCGCTGGCGCGCTCGCCGCCGCCGATGACCTCGCCGTAGCCCTCCGGGGCCAGCAGGTCGGCGCCCAGGGCCAGGCGGTCGTCCAGGGGGTCCGGCTCCATGTAGAAGGCCTTGAACGCCTTGGGGAAGCGGTGCACCCAGAGGGGCCGGTCCGTGGCGTTCATGAGGATGGTCTCGTCGTCGTTGCCGAAGTCCTCGCCCCACTGGATGTCGCTGCCCAGGGTCTTGAGCTTGTCCACGGCCTCGGTGTAGGTCATGCGGTCGAAGGTGGTGTCGAGGGCCAGCTCCAGGGGTGCGGTGTCGCGCTCCAGGATCTTCAGCTCCTCCTGCCGACCCTCCAGCACCCGCTGGATGAGGAACTTGGTCATGCGCTCGCCCAGGGCCATGACGTCGTCCAGGTGGGCGAAGGCCACCTCGGGCTCCACCATCCAGAACTCGGTCAGGTGGCGGCGCGTCTTGCTCTTCTCCGCCCGGAAGGTGGGGCCGAAGCAGTAGACCTTGCCGAAGGCCGCGATGCCGGGTTCCTGGTAGAGCTGGCCCGACTGGCTGAGGAAGGCCGTGCCCTCGTGGAAGTACTCGGTGCCGAAGAGGGTGCTGGTGCCCTCGCAGGCGCTGGGGGTCAGGATGGGCGCGTCGAGCAGGGTGAAGCCGTCCCCGTCGAAGAAGTCCCGGATGCCCTTCACCAGCGTGTGGCGGATGCGGAGGATGGCCCACTGGCGGCGGCTGCGCAGCCACAGGTGCCGGTTCTCCATGAGGAATTCGGTGCCGTGCTCCTTGGGGGTGATGGGGAAGTCGGTGCTGCCGCCGATGAGTTCCAGGGACTTCACCAGCAGCTCGGGCTGTCCGGTCTTCGGATGCTGCTGCACCACCCCGGTGAGGGCGATGGCGGCCTCCTGGGTGAGCTTGCCGGCCAGCTCATAGCTGGCGGGATCGGCCTCGGCGGCGCCCACGACACACTGCACGAAGCCGGAACCATCCCGCAGCTCGATGAAGCGGGTCTTGCTGGTGCGGGCATTGCGGACCCAGCCCCGCAGCCGGACAGTCTCACCGATCTGGCCAGCGAGGAATCGGACTTCGGTGAAGGACGGGCTGCTCACGGGGCCTCCTGGGCCAAACCCCTATTGTGCCCGGGGATTGGCGTCGGCTCCAGGGCTTGTCTCCCGAAGGGGCGCTAGACGCCCCGGAACTTCCCTGAAATAGCGACCTGCATGCCCTTCAGGTGGGCCATGACCCGCTCCAGCTTCTGGCGGGCGATGTCCTGGAACTGCATGAGCTGGATCAGGGCGAAGACCGTGTCCTGCATCTCCTGGTTGGTGGTTTCCAGCTCGGCGATGGCCTTCTCCTGGCCCTTCAGCTTGCCCAGTCCCGCCTCTTGCTTCAGGTAGCCGATGCCCCGGAAGACCCTGTCTGTGCCCGCCAGCATGGTTTCGATCCGCTCGAGGACCTTGGCCATCTCCTGCTCGGTGTAAGTGATCGAGGACTCGATCTGGGGAATCACCCGGTGCTCGTCCTGCTCCTTGGCCGGCGCCATGTCGATGAGCCGCCGGAGGTCGTCGTCGAGGCGCTCCTCCAGGCTGCGGGCGGCGAGGGCTTCCCGGCCCTGGGTGCGTCCTGGTCCCAGGTTGGCGATCATGGCCGCGTCCAGCAAGGTGACAACGCGGTCGCCCTGGACGATGAAGCCCTCGACCCAGGCGCCGCCGAGTCCGGCCAGCATGGGACTGGCCTTGACCAGATCCTCCTCAGGCACGCTAAGCACCGCGTCCACAGCATCCACCAGGAGGCCCGTGGCGGTGCCGGCCAGATCCAGGACCAGGATGGTGGGGATCAGAGCCGAATCCAGCGGAGGCAGGGACATGCGCTCCCGCAGGCTCATCACGGGCACCACCCGGCCCCGGAGGTCGAGGATGCCCTCCACCGCCTTAGGCATGTGGGGCAGCCGGTTCAGCTCCCGGAGGGGCGTGATCTCCGCCACGTGATGGAGGGGGATGCCATAGGTTCGCTCGTTCAGGACAAAGGTCATGAACCGGTGCTGGACGGACCCTTGGCCCGCGGCGCGGGTCGGAGACGTCGGAGCGGCACCAGGGTTCACACGGCCTCCTGGACAGCAAGCTGCAGGAGCTCCGCGGGATCGAGGATCAGGACCACGCCGCCATCACCCATGATGGAGGCGCCGCTGATGCCCGGCAGGGCGGCGAGGTAGGGCGCCAGGGGCTTGATGACCACTTCCTGCCGGCGCACGAAGGCGTCGACGATGATGCCCATGCGCCGTCCGGAGCTGGAGACCACCACCACGGAGAGGCCCTCCGACTCGGCCTCGGTGTTCACCGGGGCCTTGGACTTCAGCAGGTGCTGAAGGCGACTCACGCCCAGCACCTCCCCCCGCAGGTTGATGGCCTGCCGGCTGGTGAGGTGCGACACGCTCTCGAGGGGCACGATCAGGGTCTCTTCGACGGCGGTGCCCGGGATGGCAAACACCTGCCCGCCGCTCTTCACGAGCAGGGCGTCGATGATGGCCAGGGTCAGAGGGAGCTTGATGGTGAAGACCGAGCCCTTCCCGACCGTGGAGCGGATGCCCACCCGGCCGTTGAGCTTGCGGACATTGGACCGCACCACGTCCATGCCGACGCCGCGGCCGGAGATGTCCGTGACCTGGGCAGCGGTGCTGAAGCCCGGGGCGAAGATGAGCTCGATGATCTCTTCATCGGGCATGGCCTCGGCCCGGTCCACGGTCAGCAGGCCCTTCTCGATGGCCTTGGCGCGGATGACCGCCGGGTCGATGCCCTTGCCGTCGTCCTCGATCTCGACCACCACGCTGTCGCCTTCGTGGCGGGCGCGCAGGATCACGATGCCCGTCTCGGACTTGCCCGCCTTCAGCCGCACTTCCGGCGACTCGATGCCGTGGTCGGCGCTGTTCCGGATCAGGTGAATCATCGGGTCGCCCAGCTCCTCGATGATGCTCTTGTCGATCTCAGTGTCCTCACCCACCAGCTGCAGCTCGATCTTCTTCCCGCTGGCCTTGGCCAGGTCGCGGAGCATGCGCGGGAACTTCGAGAAGACGGTCTTCACCGGAACCATGCGGATGCCCAGCACCGAGGCCTGGATCTCCTTGCTCACGTGGTCCAGATAGACCGAGGCGTGCGCGAGCTCCTTGGCGACACCGGCGGCCGAATGGCCATTGACCTGCGGCACCAGGCGCTCCACCAGGTGGCTGATCATGGTCTTGCTGATGATCAGCTCCGCCACGATGTTCATGAACTGTTCGAGCTTGGCCTGGCTCACCCGGATGGTGTCGCCAGCGCCCTTGTCGTCACCGCCCCGGCGACTGTTCTTGCGGCGGTCATCGGTGGGGGCGGCCGGGTCTGGAGTGGCAGGCCCTGCCGTGGCAGGCTCCGGCGTGACCAGCTCTGGCGTGGCAAGGTCCGGGGCGGCTTCCGCCACAGGTGCGGTCGGGGCCGCCTGCTCCTGTGCCGGGCCGAGGGCCAGAGGATGGAACGTGATGACGGCGTGGGTGACGGCGCCGAAGACCTTCTTGACCTCCTCCATCGACTCGGTGACTTCAAGCAGGATCACCAGGTCCAGGTGGAAGCAGCGGGGGTCGAAGGAGTCCAGGTCCACCAGGGGCTCGCGGGGAACGAGCTGCCGATGGAGCGGGCGCCCCACCAGGTCTGCCACCTGGAAGAGCGTGAAGGGATTGAACGCCGTGCCGTAGATGGCGCCGGAGAGCTCGGCGTGCACGCCGACCACCGTGTTGCCCTCGGCGAGCGAGGCAAAGGCAGCGGCCCGGCCAGCCTCACTGACCCCGGCCAGGAGGGGCGGCATCTGGACCACGCTCGCGGGGGCGGGCACCGCCGGAGCGGCAGCGGCAGCTGCGGCTGCGGCCTCTCCCTGCTTGAGGGATTCGAGGTTCCGGAGCAGCTCGCTGGGGTCCGGATCCTGGGGCTCGCCCTGCTTGCGGACCTGGATGCCCACGTCGTCGACCAGCACCTTGAGCAGGTCCACGGTCTCGAAGAGCAGCTCCATGACCCGGTCGCTGAGTTCCATGCGGCCCTTGCGCAGGTCGTCCAGCACGTTCTCGCCCATGTGGCTGACCGAGAGCACCTTCTGGAGTCCGAGGAAGCCCGCGGCTCCCTTGATGGTGTGGACGCTGCGGAAGATGGCGTTCAGCAGGTCGAGGTCGCCCGGGGCCTCCTCGAGGGCCAGGAAGTTGGTCTCGATCTGCTCGAAGTGTTCCTGGGCCTCGACAAGGAAGTCCTCATAGAAGCTGGGGTCGTCCAGGGTGAAATCGTTCATGGCTCACCCGTTCGGCTGGCCGCAGGGCGGCGTCCCTGGAGGTTCTGAAGCTGGCCGGTTTCCGTGTCCGTCAGCAGCTGCTGGAGCTCCAGCAGGAAGATCATGCTGCTGTCGAGCCGGGCAACCTTCTCAATGTAGCGGTTGGCCCCCACGGCCGTGACCGCAGGAGGCGGGCCGAAGCGGCTCAGCTCCACAGGGCGGACCTCGTCCACAGCATCCACCACGAGGCCGGTAAAGACCCCGCCGATGCTCGTGATGAGGATGCGGGAGATGCTGGTCGCCTCCACGCGCTCCAGGCCGAAGCGGGTGCGGAGGTCCACCACGGGCATCACCTCGCCCCGCAGGTTCAGGACGCCGTCCACGAAATCGGGGGCCCGGGGCACCGGCGTGATCTGGCTCACCATGACGATCTCGCGCACCTCATGGAGTCGCAGGGCATAGTTCTCGGGCCCCAGGCGGAACACGACCAGCTCTAGGCTGGGAGCGACTTCCTGGGTGCGGTTGTCCGCCAGGCCGAGCCCCTGACCCAGGGCGGCGATCTTCTCCTGGTCATCGCCCGTGATGATCTTCAGCACGTTGATGAGGCTCACCATGCGGCCCGGCAGCAGGAGGATGCCGCTCAGGTGCTCGCGCTCGGCCTCGGAGAGGGTCTGGGGCGGCGGCAGGGTCTGGCCCTCCTGGACCCGGAGGATCTCCTGGATCTCATCCACGACCACGCCGATCTTCGCGGTGCCGAAGGAGAGCAGCACCACCATGTCTCGCTTGCGCTCGACTCCCTCCTGCTGGATGGAGAGGATCTCGGAGATGTCCACCAGGGGCATGACGTGATCCCGCAGGCAGATCACCCCCAGCACGTAGTCCGGCGCATCCGGCACCTTGGTCACCGGCGGCAGCTCGACGATCTCCTCCACCTCGTGCAGGGCGATGCCGAAGGATTCCCGGCCCAGACGGAAGGTGACGTAGGGCTGGCCGTCTTCCTCAAGGTCATCGTCGTCGTCAGCGTCCGTGCTCCCGATGGTACCGGCCAGGCCCAGGTCATCGAACTCGGCGCGACGGGTGAACTCGGCGCTGTCCAGGAGCTTCTCCAGGTGGATCAGAGTGATCAGGCGGGTACCCACCGTGACCATGCCCGCCAGGTATTCGGCGCGGATGCCCGCCACCAGGGGCGGGGTGTCGCGAATCGCGTGGTCCTCGAGCCGCACCACCTCGGCCACGGAGTCCACCAGCAGGCCCGTGGGCCCGCTGGCCAGGCGCAGCACGATGATGCGGGTCTTCGTGGTGGTCTCCTGGGGCGCCAGGTGGAACCGAACCCGGCTGTCGATGACCGGGATGATCAGGCCGCGCAGGTTGATGACGCCCAGGATGAAGCTGGGGCTGCCGGGGATCGGGGTGATGTCCGTCCGGTGGGTGATCTCCTGCACCCGGTCGATGTCCAGCCCGAACTCCACATTGTCGAGCGTGAAGGTCACCAGCTGGCCTGAAGGCACCAACTCGGTGGCGAGCAGGGACTGGGCGGACTCGACAGCCATGGGTTACCCCTTCTTCTGGGTCTTGAAGGCCTCGATCACCGCATCTGCGTGGGCCTTGTTCTCGTCGGGCGTGGTGCCAGTCTGCGCAATGGTGTGGCTGATGGAGGGCCGCGCGGTGTCGCTCTTCAGACCCGTGCCCAGCAGGTCCACGATGTAGTCGTGGATCTGGCGCAGGTGGTGCAGGATGCGCTCCAGCTTCTGGCGGGTGATGTCCTGGAACTGCATCAGGTCCATGGCCTCGAAGACCTTGTCCTGAATCTCCTTGCTGGCGCTCATGACCTCGAGAATCGCCTTCTGCACTCCCGGCGCCTGGGCACCTTCGTTGCTCATGATCTCTGTGACGAGGCGTTGCTGGCGGTTCACGAGCTGGCCGATCTGATCCAGCTGGTCCATGACCTTGTTGGATTCCCGCTCGGTGACGGCGGTGACCGTGTCCAGCTCGGAGATCACGTGCCCGCTGCCGTCCGCATGCGGCTCGGCGTGAGGGGCCACCGTGACGGCCGGAGGGGCAATCACGGGATCCTTGACGGGGGCGCTGACCTCGGGCTTTGTCGGCGACTTCGTCCCTCCCGCGAGGAGGGCATCTATTTCGGACTGATCCATGGCCTGCTCCTATCCCAGGAGGGACTCGATCTTTTCCTTGAGGGTCTCCGGGGTGAATGGCTTCACCACGTAGTTGTTCACGCCGGCCTGGAGGGCTTCGACGATGTCCTCCTTGGCGGCGTTGGTGGTCACCATCAGGATCGGGATGACGGGGTTCTGGGTCCGCACGGTCTTCACGAACTCAAGCCCATCCATCTCCGGCATGTTCCAGTCGGTGATGATCATCTCCACCCCGCCCTGGCCGAGCCGCTCGAGGCCGCTCTTGCCGTTGTCACCCTCGACCACATCGGTATAGCCGATGCGGGACAGGGTGTTGATGATGATGCGCCGCATCGTCGAGGAATCGTCCACGATGAGGATCTTCACGGGGGCCTCCTGAAAGGGGTGGTGACTCGGGATCAGAGTGAGGAAGGAGGCGCGGTGGCCTCCAGGAACTTCACAAGGGCTTCAAGGTCATCGGGATAGACGTTCTGGAACTTGATTCCCAGCTCGTAGTCCCCGGCATCCAGCTGCTCGACGCGAACCACCATGCCCAGGGCGACCAGGGGCCGGACCTCAGCCTCCTGGACAGGGCCGAAGTGGTTCTGGTAGCGGCCCCAGCCCGGCACTCGCAGCTCGAGCTTGAGCAGGGCCCCCAGGGGGTAGGCCCGGGGGGAGTCCAGCAGGAGGCCGCCGGCCGAGACATCCCGGTAGCTGCTGGTAGCCGCATCGGCACCCTTGTGGAAGCTGAGTTCCTGAAAGCTCAAGGAGGCCTCCAGGGGGATTCTTCGGTATTGCCGCCGTTCCTGACTCATGTTTGTCCTCAGATGGGGCATCGGAGGGTGGCGTATTCGACTTGAATACTGCAAATACTACCTGGAGGGCATCGGACTTAGATTCCTTGGCCCCCGCCTCGGCTAGACTTGAATTCGTGGGCGCCCGCCTGGAACAGGCGCTCGTCGGAGGATCCATGCCCGCTGCCCAAGGCCCCTGCCCCGTGGACCCCGGCCAGATGGAGGCGATCGTCCACCGTCTCGCCGCGGATCTGCTGGCCCGGGTGAAGCCCGAAGAGGAGATCGTCCTGCTTGGCATCCGCTCCCGGGGCATGCCTCTGGCGGAGCGCCTGGCCCTCCAGCTCCGCGCCCTCACCGGGGCCGCCATCCCGGTCGGCACCCTCGACATCACCCTCTACCGGGACGACCTCACCGAGATGGTGGGCAGCCCCATCGTGCGGCCCACGGAGATCCCCTTCACGCTGAAGGAGCGGACCGTGGTGCTGGTGGACGATGTGCTCTACACCGGCCGCACGGTGCGTGCCGCCCTGGATGCGCTGCTGGACCACGGACGCCCCCGGCGCGTGATGCTGCTGGTCATGGCCGACCGCAGCGGGCGCGAGCTGCCCATCCAGGCGGACCTGGCAGGCCTCACCGTGGAGGTGCCTCCGGGCCACCGGGTGGCCGTGCGGATGAAGGAGATTGACGGCGAAGACGGCGTCACTGTGGAGGCCTGCTGATGACCTCCGAACGCTATGTCTTCCCCCACCGGCACCTGCTGGGCATCGAGCCCCTCAGCCCCCGGGACATCACGGCTCTCCTGGATCAGGCCCAGGCCTTCGAGGAGGTCTGCGAGCGCCCCAGCATCAAGATCGTGCCGGCCCTGCGCAAGAAGCTCGTGGTCAACCTCTTCTTTGAGAACAGCACCCGCACCCGCAACAGCTTCGAGATCGCCGAGAAGCGGCTGTCCGCCGAGATCATCAACTTCGACGCCGACACCAGCAGCCTCAACAAGGGCGAGACCCTGATCGACACGGCCATGAACCTCCAGGCCATGCACCCGGACCTCATCGTGATGCGCCACAGCGCCCCCGGCGCCCACGCACTGCTGTCCCGGCACATGAAGGCCAGCATCATCAACGCCGGGGACGGCTCCCATGAGCACCCCACCCAGGCCCTGCTGGACGCCTACACCCTGCGCAAGCGGTTCGGCAAGCTGGAGGGCCTGCGCGTCGCCATCGTGGGCGACATCCGCAACAGCCGAGTGGTCCGCTCCAACCTCTGGCTCCTGAACCGCATGGGCGCCAAGGTCACGCTCGTGGGCCCGCCGACCCTGGTGCCCCAGGAGATGAAGGCCACCTGGCCCGCCATCGAGATCTGCCATGACTTCGACGCCGTGCTGCCGGAGCAGGACGCCATCATGATGCTCCGCGCCCAGTTCGAGCGCGGCACCGGCGCCTACATCCCGGGCCAGGGCGAGTACAGCCGCTTCTACCAGCTCAACGCGGCGCGGATGAAGCGCGCCCGGAAGGATGTGGTCGTGCTGCATCCAGGTCCCATCAACCGCGGCCTCGAGATCACCAGCGACGTGGCTGACGGCCCCAACAACCTCATCCTCGACCAGGTGACCAACGGGGTCCCGGTCCGCATGGCGGTCCTCTACCTGCTGTCCAATCCCCACGGGGAGCAGGTGCCCTGAGCACGCCACCGCCGAGAGAAGGACCCATGATCCCAGGCCCCATCACCCTCCTCATCCTGGACGGCTTCGGCGACGGTCCGCGCAACGCCTTCGACGCCACCTTCGTGGCTTCGATGCCCCGGTTCAACGCCCTCCGGAAGGACTACGCCGCCACCCAGCTGGGCACCAGCGGCGAGGCCGTGGGCCTGCCCGAGGGGCAGTTCGGCAACTCCGAGGTGGGCCACATGAACCTGGGCGCCGGCCGCGTGGTCTGGCAGGAACTCACACGGATCGACGCCGCCATCCGGCGCGGCAGCTTCCGCGAGAATCCCCCCATCACCGCGCTGCTGGCCGGGCTGAAGGCCTCCGGGAAGCGGCTGCATCTCCTCGGCCTGGTGAGCGATGGCGGCGTGCACAGCCACCAGAACCATATCGTGGCCCTGGCCCAGTGGGCCCAGGCGGAGGGCATTCCCACCACCATCCACGCCATCACCGACGGCCGGGACACGGGCCAGAAGAGTGCCGATGGCTTCCTCCAGTGGCTCACCTTCCAGCTGCGGACCTGCCCCCTGGTGACCCTCGGCTCCGTGTGCGGCCGCTACACCGCCATGGACCGCGACAAGCGCTGGGAGCGCACGGAGCAGGCCTGGAAGCTCTACGTGGACGGCGAGGCCGCCCAGCACGCCCCGGATGCCCTCGCGGCCATCGCCGCCGCCTACGCGCGGGGCGAGACGGACGAGTTCGTGGCGCCCACAGCCCTGGACGCCTTCCAGCCCTTCGCCGACGGCGATGGCGTTCTGTTCTTCAACTTCCGGGCGGACCGGGCCCGCCAGCTCTGCCACGCCTTGGTGCACCCGGGCTTCGCCGCTTTCACCCCGAAGCATCGCCCCGCGGTGAAGCTGCTCACCTTCACGGCCTACGATGGCGAGCTGGAGCCCTACCTGGCCGTGGCCTATCCACCGCAGAGCCTCGACCTGATCCTGGGCGAGCTCATCAGCGCCCAGGGCTGGAAGCAGTTCCGCACCGCCGAGACCGAGAAATACGCCCACGTGACCTACTTCTTCAACGGCGGGCGGGAGGTGCCCTTCGACCACGAGGAGCGCCGCCTGGTGCCCTCGCCCAAGGTGGCCACCTACGACCTGCAGCCGGAGATGAGCCTGGCGGACGTAAGCCAGGGCCTGGAGGCCGCCATCGGCTCCGGCACCTACCGGCTGCTGGTCTGCAACCTCGCCAACCCCGACATGATCGGCCACACGGGCGATCTGGCCGCCGCCGTCACCGCCTGCGAGGCCGTGGACGCCGCCGTGGGCCGCATCGCCGACGCCACCCTGGCCGCCGGGGGCGCCCTCTTCATCACCGCCGACCACGGCAACTGCGAGTGCATGCGGGACGAAGGTGGCAACCCCCACACGGCCCACACCCTGAACCTGGTGCCCGCCGTGCTGGTGGCCAAGGGCTTCGAGACCCGGCAGCTTCGCGCCGGCGGCGCCCTCAGCGACGTGGCTCCCACCCTCCTGAAGCTGTTCAGCCTGCCCCAGCCCGACGTCATGGACGGCAGCAGCCTTTTCTGAGGTTCATTCGGAAGTTCAGGGGAAGAGCCAAGACGCTTCAACATGACCCCCTGCGTATTCTCCTAACGCTAAGGCAAAAGCAACCACTCTCGCAGAGATAAGGACGAGGGGAGTGGAGGGACGCTGTGGGCTTCGGGTTAGCCGCTGTTCTCTGCGAGTCTCAGCCCTCTCCGCATCCTCTGCGAGAGTGGTTGCCCTTCCCGCACGACTTGGATGAATCCATGGAGCGGTGGTATTCCCATAAATCCCGGAAGAACCATTTATTCACCCCAGGCGCCGATGAGCGCCCCAAGGTGATGCAGAACACATTTCCGGGCTCCCTGGTCCCGGGATACTGGACAGATGAAAGTTGCCTTCATCGGTACCCACGGCGTGGGCAAGACCACCCTCTGCTATGAGCTGGCCGCGGCCCTCAAGCGGGAGGGCGTCCATGTGGACATCGTGAAGGAAGTGGCGCGGCTCTCGCCCCTGCCCATCAACCAGAAGACCTCCCTGGAGGCCCAGACCTGGATCTTCCTCACCCAGATGGCCGAGGAGATCCGCTCGGCCAGCCAGCATGACGTGCTGGTCTGCGACCGCAGCGTGCTGGACAACTACGCCTACCTGATGCTGGCCTGCGGCCGCCAGCTGCCCATCGAGCGCTACATGCACCACTGGATGAAGAGCTACGACCTGCTCTTCAAGGTCCCCTTCGAGGGCCAGCTGGCTCCGGACGGCATCCGGGACACGGACACCTTCTTCGCCGAGGCCGTGGACCAGCTGGTGGACCGCCTCCTCGCCGAGCGCGGCCTGCCCCACGAGCGTCTGGAACCCGGCGCCCGGGCCACCTGGATCGACCGCGTCAAGCAGGTGGTGCTGAACCACCCGGGAAGCCAGAAGCGGCTCTTGTGACCTAATCGTCCTTTATACACGACTTAAGAATCATCAATACCCGCCGATGGAGAGGCTGGATGCAGCCAACTCCGGAGAGAACCATGTTCAAGAACGCCCGCACCATCGCTGCCCGCCTCTTCTTCGCCACAGGAGTCACGGGCATCCTCTTCGTCGCGGCCCTCCTGGTGGCCCTCCAGGGGCTCCAGCAGGGCCGAGCAACCTTCCTCGCCTATGCGGACCATGAAGCCCCGGAGCTGCTGCTCTACACCCGCCTCTATGCCTCCGGCCTCCAGACTGGCCAGGCCCTGCGCAACATCCTGCTGGATCCGGTGAACACCAAGGCCTACGAGAACTACGACACCGCGGTCAAGGAGTTCAACGAAGCACTGGCGAGCGCCCCCGCCATCATGGGTGAGAACCCGGAGGCCCGGAAGGCCCTGGCGGGCATGCGGGACAAGTGGACCCGCCTGGTGGCCCTGCAGGCGCCAATCCGAGACAAGACCCTCTCACCCGCCGCTGGTGCGGCCCTCACCAAGACCGACGTCACGCCCCTCTGGCGTGACCTGAAAAGCCAGCTCCTGGAGCAGGTCCGGGCCCAGGAGCTGATCATGGCAGCGGCCAAGGAGCAGGCCACCCGCAGCCTCGGCAGGGCTATCACCCTTGCTATCGCCGTAGCCCTGGTAGCCATGGCCCTGGGGGCGGGCCTGGGACTTCTGTCCATCTGGAACATCCAGCGCCGGCTGGGAGAGCTGGACCTGGCCATGGAGGAACTGGCCAGTGGCAAGGGAGATCTCACGCGCCGACTCCCCGTGGAGGGCCGGGACGAGCTCTGCCGCATCGCGGAGAAGGCCAATCGCCTCACGGAGTTCTACCAGCTGTTCTTCCAGCGCCTGGGGCTCCATTCCCAGGGCGTCGCCAGCGGCTCCACCCAGCTCTCCGTCACCGCCTCCTCCCTCTCAGAGACAGCCAACCTGCTGGATTCCCACACCCAGTCCACCCAGGGCAGCGCCCAGGCCATGGGGAACGCCATGCAGACCCTCCTGGCCTCGCTGGAGGAGGTGATCAAGCTGGCAGGGCAGTCCCACACCCACTCCGAGAGCTCCGAGCAGGCCATCCAGCACGGGATCACCACAGGCCAGGACACGGCCAGAGCCATGGATGAGATCCGGGAAGCGACCGCCCAGATGATCAGCGCCGTCTCGGTGATCCAGGATATCGCCCGGCAGACCAACCTGCTCTCCCTCAACGCAGCCATCGAAGCCGCCAAGGCGGGCCAGATGGGCAAGGGCTTCGCCGTGGTGGCCGAGGAGGTGCGGAAGCTCGCGGAGCGCAGCGCCCAGGCCACCCATCAGATCAATCAGCTCATCAGTGCCACGGACCAGGCGCTGGGCAAGGGCACCCTCACCACCGAAGCCACCACCAAGGCCCTCCAGCAGATCCAGGCCCACGTGCAGGAGTCGGTCGCGATGGCCACCCGCATCGGGCACTCGGCGGGCGAGCAGGTGCGCATCAGCCATCAGGTCGGATCCCTGGTGGGCCAGGTCTCCGAGGATGTGCGGCAGAATGCCTCCGCCAGCCACCAGCTCTCGGCCACCATCACCGAGGTGGCAGCCACCTCCTCGGAGCTGTCCCGCATCGCGGAGAGCATCCGGGAGGAAGTGGCCCTGTTCAAGGTCTAAGCACCCGGATTTTGGCAGAACTCAGGGGGAGCCCGCTCCGTGGCCGATACCAGAGAAGTGGAGACTCCCCCTATGACCGCCCGGCCCCAACCGACCCTGAACGAACGCGTCCTGGCCGAGGATGACTTCATCGTCTCGAAGACGGACCTGAAGGGCCTCATCACCTACGGCAACCGCACCTTCATCGCCATGTCCGGCTATGCCGAGCGGGAGCTGCTAGGCGCCCCGCACAACATCCTGCGCCACCCGGACATGCCCCGGGTGGTGTTCAAGCTGCTCTGGGACACCATCCAGGCCAAGCGCGAGATCTCTGCCTACGTGAAGAACCTGGCCAAGGACGGCAGCTTCTACTGGGTGTGGGCCAACATCACACCCTCCCTGGACGCCAGGGGCAGCCTCATCGGCTACTACTCGGTCCGCCGCAAGCCGCGGCCCGAGGCCATCCAGGTCATCAGTGGCGTCTACCAGGCCCTGCTGGACGCCGAGCGGCGGGCCGGAGATGGCCAGGCCGGCATGAAGGCCTCCCTCGCACTCCTCAACCAGACACTCGAACAGAAGGGCTTGAGCTATGAAGAATTTGTCTTTGGGCTCTAGGGTCCACCTGCTGGTCGCCCTCAGCCTCGGCCTGTTCCTCGTCTTTGCCTACCTGGGACAGGGTTCCGGCGGCTACTCGACCGCAGCCTGGGCCGTCTTCACCCTGACTGCCCTGGTGCTGGCCCTGACCTACTACACCGTGCACCGCATCCTGAACGCCCTTGGCAAGATCACGGGGCAGCTTGAAGCCGCGGCCCTGGGCAACCTGGACCAGCGCATCACGGGCATCAAGAAGGGCGCCGCCACTGGGAAACTAGCCTGGGCCCTCAACGACCTGCTCGACCAGCAGGAGGCCTACTTCCGCGAGGTGTTCTCCGCCTTCGACCACGCCTCCCGGGGCCAGACCTTCCGACTGGCCATGGATCAGGGCCTGCACGGGGCCTTCAAGGACGGCATGCAGCGCATCAACGTCTCCGTGGAGAGCATGGGCCAGGTGCAGCAGATGGCCCTCAAGGAGAAGCTCATCACGCGCATCACCGACCTGAACTCCGGCAACCTCATCGGGAACCTGAAGTCCATCCAGGAATACCTCATGAACATGACCCAGGAGCTGTCCATCGTCGGCCAGCTCTCCCGGGAGACGGCCAAGGAGGCCGACGGCAGCCGCACCACCATCGAAGACCTGGTCGCGAACCTGAACCAGGTGGCCGAGATGGTTGCTGAGACCAACACCCAGATCACCCTCCTCCACGAGAAGGGGGAGGAGATCAACCAGATCGTCCAGGTCATCACCGACGTGGCCGACCGCACCAACCTCCTGGCCCTGAACGCCGCCATTGAGGCCGCCCATGCCGGCGACGTGGGCAAGGGCTTCGCCGTGGTGGCCGAGGAGGTGCGCACCCTCTCCGAGAACACCAAGGACGCCGCCGCCAGCATCGCCGCGACCATCGAGTCCTTCGGCGCGGCCACCAACCGGATGATCAACGACTCCCGGCAGGTCAAGGAGATCGCCGAGGGCAGCCGGAGCGCCGTGACTGAGTTCCGGGCCCAGGTGCTAAAGTTCGCCGACTCCGCCAAGACCTCCTTCACCCAGATCAGCCGGGCCCAGGACTTCAGCTTCGCCTCCCTGGTGAAGATGGACCACTTCCTCTACAAGCAGAACGGCTACCGCGTCCTGCACCAGGGGGCCGGCTCCCCGGAGGCCCGGGCCATCCAGACGGACCATCGGGGCTGCCGCCTGGGCACCTGGTATTACGAGGGAGATGGCGCCACCAGCTTCTCCCATGTGCCCTCCTACCCCCGGCTGGAACAGCCGCACACCCGGGTCCACGCCAGCGTGCATCAGGCCGTGGCCCTCCTGGGCACCCGCTGGGAGAATGACCCGGTCACCCAGGGCGACATCTATTCCCACTTCGAGGACGCGGAGCGCGCCAGCGAGGAAGTGGTTCAGATCATCGATCAGATGGTGACCGAGCGCCACCGGATGGGCTGACCTAAGAAGCTTTCACACCCACATGAAGCGCCACGATGCCGCCCGTGAGGTTGGTCCAGTGGACCTCCTGGAAGCCTGCTGCCTCCAGCTCCGCCGCGAGGGCGCGCTGATCCGGGAAGGTCCTGATGCTCTCGGGCAGGTAGGTGTAGGCTGAGCCGTCCCCACTGATCCAGGCCCCGATCCGGGGCAGCACCCGCAGGCTGTACCAGGTATAGAAGCCCCTCAGCCATGGCAGCACCGGAGTGCTGAACTCCAGGATGGTGAGCTGCCCGCCGGGCTTCAGGACCCGGAGGAACTCGGCGTAGGCCCGGGGGCGGTCCTCGACATTGCGAATGCCGTAGCAGATGGTCAGGCCGTCGAAGCTGGCGTCCCGGAAGGGCAGCTGCTGGGCGTCGGCGTCGCTGGAGGCCCAGATGAGGCCCGCCAGCCCCTTCCGGGCGAACTTGGCCGGGCCCAAGCGCAGCATGGCATGGGTGAAGTCGGTGCTGAGCACTTCCGCGCCCCGGCGGGCCAGGGCCACGCTGGAATCCCCGGTGCCGGCAGCCACATCCAGGAACCGCTTGCCTGGGCCCGCGCCGCTGGCTCGGGCCATGCGCCACCACCACCAGAAGTCCACGCCACCCGAGAGGACGTGGTTGAGCACGTCGTATTTCCCGGCGATGGCCGAGAACATCTGCTGCACCTGTCGGCCTTCCGGCATTCCACCTCCGCTGCCCGAGCACGGGCTCAGGCGCGCTCCTGCGAACTTCTATTGAACCAGACCAACGTCTTTACCCGAAGTAACGCCTCGTTGACCAGAGGTAGAGACTAGTCAAGAACCGTCCTGCCGCCCATCTTGATCCCTACCCAATCCGGAGGTCCAAGATGAGCAACGCCGCGGCAGAGCAGGTCAAGGGAGGCAGTTTCCTGCTGACCCCCATCGGCACCATGCCCCAGTTCACGCCTGAGGACTTCGGCGATGAGAGCAAGGAGTTCGCCCGGGCCGCAAAGGACTTCATCCAGGGCGAGGTGCTGCCCCGGGACGAGGAGATCGACAAGCTGGACATCCCGCTCACCGTCTCCCTCATGAAGAAGGCCGGCGAGCTGGGCCTGCTGAGCCTCGAGATCCCCGAGGCCTATGACGGCATGGACCTGGACAAGCGCACCGCCATGCTCGTGCTGGAGGAGATGAGCAAGCAGGGCAGCTTCGCCGTGACCTACAGCGCCAACACCGGCATCGGCACTCTGCCCATCGTGTACTTCGGCACCGAGGCGCAGAAGCAGACCTACCTGCCGAAGCTGGGCACCGGCGAGTGGCTGGCGGCCTACGCCCTCACCGAGGCCGGCAGCGGCTCCGACGCCATGGGCGCCAAGGCCACCGCCGTGCTCGACGGCGACCACTGGGTGCTGAACGGCACCAAGATGTGGATCACCAACGCGGGCTTCGCCGATGTCTTCGTGATCTTCGCCAAGGTGGACGGCCAGCAGTTCAGCGCCTTCATCGTCGAGAAGACTGACCCTGGCATCAGCACCGGCGCCGAAGAGAAGAAGCTGGGCATCAAGGGCAGCTCCACCCGCACCGTGATCCTGGAGAACTGCCGCATCCCCAAGGACCGCCTGCTGGGCGAGATCGGCAAGGGCCACAAGATCGCCTTCGGCATCCTGAACATCGGCCGGTTCAAGCTCGGCGTGGGCAGCCAGGGCGGCATGAAGCGGATCCTGGAATACGCCATCCGCTACACCACTGAGCGCCAGCAGTTTGGCAAGGCCATCAACTCCTTCGGCCTCATCCAGCAGAAGCTGGCGGACATGGCCGCGAAGATCTTCGTCTGTGAGGCCATGAACTTCCGCACCGTGGGCTACATCGACGAGGCCCTCGCCCGCACCAGCTGGTCCAGCCCCACCGCTGGCGCCGACAAGATGGCCGCCATCGACGAGTACACCATCGAGTGCAGCATCTCGAAGGTGTGGGCCAGCGAGGCCCTGTTCTTCGTGGCCGATGAGGCTGTCCAGGCCTACGGCGGCTATGGCTTCAGCGCCGAGTACCCGCCCGAGAAGGCCCTCCGCGACTGCCGTATCAACCGCATCTTCGAGGGCACCAACGAGATCAACCGGCTGCTCATCGCCGGCACCCTGCTCAAGCGCGCCATGAAGGGCGAGCTGCCCCTCATGCAGTTCGGCCAGCAGGTGGCCAAGGAGATCTCCAACCCAGTCAAAGCCGACGCCTTCACGGGGCCACTCGCCCGCCTCAAGCACGGCGTGGAGCTGAGCAAGCGCCAGTGCATGCTGGCCGCGGGCCTGGCCGTGCAGGTGCTGGGCCAGAAGCTCATCGACAACCAGGAGGTCATGGGCCGCATGAGCAACATGCTCATGGAGATCTACGCCATGGAGAGCGCCATCGTCCGTGCTGAGCGCATGCTCGAGAGCGGCCACCGCTGGGCCCAGATCGCCCGCGACATCACGGAGCTCTACGTGAACGAGAGCTGGCACAAGGTCCACGGCGATGCCCGCATGCTCTGCGCCGACGTGGTCGAAGGCGAGGCCCTGCGCCATGCCCTGGCTGGTGTGAAGGCCTTCACCGAGTTCCACCCCACCAGCAGCGCCCGCCTGCGCGGTCGCATCGCCAGCGAGCTGATCCAGCGGGGGATCTACCCGATCGAGGTCGCCTAGCCGCTGCTCCGCCGCGGCGCGGCGGAGATAGGAAAAGGGCCCCGTTCGGGGCCCTTTTCCTGGCTGGGAAGCGGGTCAGTGGCGCTCTTCCCTCGGCTTTTCCTTGGGGACCTCGTGCTTGGGGGGAGCCTCATGGGGCTTGGCCTCGGGCTTGGGGGCCGCCTCGGGGCGGCGCTCTTCGGACCGGGGCCGGGACTCAGGCATGCGCTCGCGAGGCGAGGTCTCGGGGCGCCGTTCCTCGAGCTTGGGCCGAGACTCGGGCATGCGCTCGCGGGGCGAGGTCTCGGGACGCCGCTCCTCGGCCTTGGGCCGGGACTCCGGCATCCGCTCGCGAGGCGAGGTCTCGGGGCGACGCTCATCCATCTTGGGCCGGGACTCGGGCATCCGCTCGCGGGGCGAGGTCTCGGGACGCCGCTCCTCGGCCTTGGGCCGGGACTCCGGCATCCGCTCACGGGGCGAGGTCTCGGGGCGACGCTCCTCGGCCTTGGGCCGGGACTCGGGCATCCGCTCGCGTGGGCCGGGATCGGTGCGCCGCTCATCCATCTTGGGCCGGGACTCGGGCATCCGCTCGCGGGGCGAGGTCTCGATCCGGCTGGGCGTCAGGTCGCGGGGTCGTTCCTTGGGGGTGAGCCCTTCCATTGACTTGGTGCGCCGTTCCTCAAAGGGGACGCGGCTCGGGCCGGGTGCGGGACCGCCCGGACGAACCTCTCCGGGACCGGCGGGGCGCAGCTCGCGCCGGACGATGACGCGGCCCGTGGCCACCCGGGCCTGGCGCTCGTAGGCCACCAGCCGCTCCCGGTGGACTTCTGGCCGGAAGGCCGTGTCCACGTGACCGCTGTGGAACTCTGCCCGGGAGACGATGAGCGGTGACCGCTGCCAGGGCGCATGCAGGTCCCTGCCGCCACCACCATTGAAGGTCCGCAGCAGGCCGGTGTCGATGGTGATCCGGGTGTGGATGTTGCCGAAGTTCAGGTGCCCGACCGCCACCACATTCCAGGCATAGCCACCGCCCCAGGCGCCGTAGCCCCAGTGGCAGGGTGTGTTGTGGTAGCCGAGGGGTGCCCAGCCGGCATAGCCGGGGCTGTGGTTCCAGGCCACCCAGGCGGGGCTGTAGTAGATGCCGGGGATCCAGAACCAGCCCGCTCCCAGGGCCCAGTGCCAGCGGCCGTGGTGGTAGGCCACGTAGGCCCAGGGCTCGTCAGAGATCCAGGTCATGCCGCCGGCGTAGGGCGCCCAACGGCCTCGATAGTAGGGGCGCCAGTCCTCGGCGACCCCGTTGGGCTGCCAGACCCAGCCGAACTCGGGGCTATCGATCCAGTGGCCGCTCTGGTCCAGGTCATCGGCGTAGTAGCGGATCTCGGATGGCACCCGCTGCCAGCTCTCGCCCTGGCGAACAGCCATGGCCCGATCGCACCAGCGGTCGAAGTCGTCCCCATCGTAGGTGTTGAAGCTGCGCACGCGGTCCAGGCCATCCTGGGGGCTGTAGACGGTGAGCCGGTCGCCCGCCGCGACGCGGGTCTCGTCCCGCTCGTTGGCAAAGGTCACGCGGCCGGTGTGCACCTTCAGCCGCACCGTGCGGTCGCGCTCCGCCTCCAGGCTGAAGGAGCCCTTGTCGAAGACGGTGGCGCTGCCCGAGGGGGTGTCCACGCGCAGCCGAGCATCGGACTGGCCGCCCAGGAGCACCCGGACGCGCCCATAGTCGAGGCGGAGCAGCACCTGCCGCTCGCCCTTCTTGTCGGTGAAGAGCGCCGCCACGGTGAAGCGGGTGGCGCTGCCGAAAGCGATGCGGGTACCGTCGCCGAGTTGCAGAACGCCACGACCGCGGCTTTCCACGACATCGCCTTCGCCAATGGGGGTGCCGCGGGTCAGGGCTTCTTGCAGCTCTCCCTTGGAGACGATCACCTCGCCCTCCAAGGCGCGCACCATGGCATACCGTTCGGGAGCCTCGCCCTGGTAGGTCTCATCTTCCGGGGCTGCGGGCGCCTGTGGCGCCGCCATCACGATGGCCGCGGGCAACAACAACAGGGCGATCCGGGTCGGGGTGCAGGTGATGCTCATAAGCCCTCCACAAGGTTGGGTGCCGAGTCGATGCCGGTCGGTTCCCCACCCCAGGCAGCCAGGGCCGTGCCAATCTTCGAGGAAAGAAGGCTCAGTCCTTCGGAAAGGGCGCGAGGGCCGTGCCGGGCTTGACCGGATTCGGGTGCGGTCCGAGTGCCGCCAGGCGCGGCAGGAGGCCGATCCAGGCCAGAGACCACTGCCTTGGAGCGCCCTTCTCCACATCTCCCGCCAGCACCTCGAGGCGATCCGGCAGGAACCGGATCTGCAGGTCCCGCCCCGGAGGCAGCGGCAGGTGGATCACGCGGGCCGTGCCCGGATGGACCACCGTGAGGAAACCCTCGCCGTCCTCGAGCACCCAGAGCAGCCCCTCGAGGAAAGGCCGGAAGTCCGCTGCCGCCCAGTGCAGCCCACCGAGCCCCTGCTTCAGCGGTGCGTTGTCCGGGAAGCGCCACTCCCCCGAGGCGGTTGGCAGCGGCAGGCCACCGTCCCGCCAGGCGTGGAGGGGCCGCCCCGGCAGCCCCGCCTGCAATTGGAGGACGCCCCGGGCATCCCGGATCCGCAGCGTGCCATCGCCCGTCAGCGCCACCACCACGGATCCCGTGGAGGGGGTCGGCGGTGCCGGGACCGGCTCCAACGCGGGGCGGGCCCCGATCTGCCAGTCCAGGGGCGCGATCCGCTCCCAGGCGAGGGGCTTCCGGCCCTGGGCCGCGAGGGTGGGCGCCAGCAGCGCCGCGCCCGTCAGGAGGAGGGTACCCAGCCGCACAGGGCCTCCAGGTTCTGGGTGGTCTGCTCCGCGAGCCGGGCGGCGGGAATCCCCCGCAGCCCCGCCACGACCTCGGCGGTAAACCGCACGAAGCCCGGCTCGTTGGGCTTGCCCCGGTAGGGAACCGGCGCCAGGAAGGGCGCGTCGGTCTCCACCAGGATGCGGTCCGCCGGGGCCCAGGCCGCGACCTCGCGCACCGCCAGGGCGTTCTTGAAGGTGGCGATGCCCGAGAAGCTCAGGTAGAACCCCAGGTCCAGGGCCCGGCTGGCGAAGGCGCGGTCCTCGCTGAAGCAGTGGATGATGCCGCGCACCGCGTCGGCGCCTTCTTCCTCAAGCGCCTGGAGCGTCGCCTCGGGGGCGGAGCGGGTGTGGATCATCAGGGGCTTACCGATGGCCTTCGCCAGGCGGATCTGGGCCCGGAACGCGGCCTCCTGGACGTCGCGGGGGCTCAGGTCGTAGTGCCAGTCCAGGCCCGTCTCGCCCACGAAGCGCACGGCGGGATGGCGCAGCAGAGCCTCCAGACCGGTGGCGACCTCCGGCGACCAGGACTTGGCCTCGTGGGGGTGCACCCCCAGGCTGGCCTGGACCCCGGGGGTGCGGACCGCCAGGGCCAACACGGTCCGTGAGTCCTCCAGATCCGTGCCCACGGCGATGAACCCGGTCACATCCTGCGCCCGCGCCCGGGCTAGAGTGGCCTCCACCTGGTCGGCTTCCAGATAGGTTCCGGTGAGGTGGCAGTGCGCGTCCACGAGCATGGCTCCATCCTCTCACGGAGCCCCGGACCGCTGTGACCGTCAGCACGAACCCCTGCCGAAGGCCGACTTACGCGGCATCCTGAGAAGGTATGGAGCCCCCGTGCCCGCCCTGTATCTGCAGCCCCCCCAGACCCAATTGCCCCGCATGCTCCGCGTGAAGGACGAACTCAAGGACGGCCTGGGACGGAGCATCACCTACCTCCGCGTGTCCGTCACCGACCAGTGCAACCTGGCCTGCGTCTATTGCAAGCCGAGGACCGGCACCTGTGAGCGGACCGCCGCCCCGGCCATGAGCCGCAACGAAGTGGTCCAGCTCGTGAAGGTCTTCACCAGCCTGGGCATCCGCAAGGTCCGCCTCACCGGCGGCGAACCGCTCCTGCGCCGGGACCTGGAGACCATCGTCGCGGGCATCAGCCCCGAGGTGGAGGGTCGGGTGCACCTCACCACCAACGGCATCCACTTGGCCCGCCGGGCGCGCGGCCTCCGCGACGCCGGTCTGCTGGGTGTCAACGTCAGCCTGGACGCCGCGGACCGCGAGACCTTTGAGCGCCTCACCACCAAGGACGGCCTCAGCCGGGTGCTGGCGGGAGTGGAGGCCGCCCGGGCCGTGGGCCTGAAGACCAAGCTGAACGCCGTGGTGCTGCGCGGCTGGAACGACAGCCAGATCCTGCCGTTGGCGCGGCTGGCCCGGCAGGACGGCATCCAGGTGCGGTTCATCGAGTTCATGCCCTACCTGGGCAACGGCTGGGGCCGGGACCAGTTCATGCCCGCGGCTGAGATCCTCCGCGTCATCCAGGACGGCCTGGGGACCACCCTGGAGGAGGAACCCGGTGTAGGCCTCGAAGAAGGCCCCGCGCGGCTCTTCCGCATCCCTGGCAGCCAGGGGAAGGTGGGCGTGATCTCCACCCTCAGTGCAGACTTCTGCAACCACTGCAACCGGGTGCGGCTCAGCAGCCAGGGCGACCTCAACGCCTGCCTGTTCGGCAACCGGCCCGTGAGCCTGCTCCAGCCCCTTCGAGCCCGGGCGACCCACGACGAGCTCGTGGAGCTCATCCGCCAGTCCCTCTCGATGAAGCTGGACTGCCACCCCATGCGCCACGGCGAGGCGCCGGAGCTTCCCCTGGGCATGTGGCAGGTCGGCGGGTGAAGGCGGGGCTGCTGCTGCTGAGCGGCGGCGCCGGGCAGCGCATGGGCACCCGGAAGCACGCCCTGGAGCACCCCGCAGGCGGCAGCTGGGGCGGCCATCTGGTGCGGGTCTTCGAGACCGTCTTTCCGGGCGGTCCCCTCCAGGTGCTCGGCGAGCCCCTGCCGGATCGTCCCGACCTGGCCCGCCTCGATGATCCGCGCGAGGGACCGGCGGCGGCCCTGCGTGTCTGGGCTTCGACGGCGGCTCCCGAGGTGGACCGGTGGTGGGTCGTTGCCTGTGATCAGGTGCGCTGGACCCCCGAGCGCCTGCGGGCCTGGGCCGACCTCTGCGCGGCCGCGGATCCCACCGCCGCCCACTGGGTCGTGGGCCTCCACGAAGGCCACCTGCAACCCCTGGGCGGCTGGCTGGCGGCCCGCCTGCGCCCCCTCCTGGCAGCCTCCGGTGAGCGCTCCCTCTGGCGCCTGGCCACCGCCCTGCCCCACCTTGCCCTGCCTCAGACTGGAGCCGAGTGGGTGGATGTGGACACGCCCGAGGACCGCCGGGCCTTCGAGGCCGAAAGTTAGCCCAGCCGCTTGCGCACGAGTCGCTCGACAGGCACGCCGCCCTTCAGGTGGCTTGCGATGATCTCGGGCACGTCTGCCGGACTGACGTGGGCGTACCAGATGCCGTCCGGGTAGACCAGGACCGCCGGGCCGATGGCGCAGAAGCCCACGGACCCGCAGTGGCCGCAGTGCACCGGGCCGGCCTGGTTGCCCTTGAAGAACAGCAGGTGCTCTTCCATGAGCTGGCTGCGGAAGGCCTCCAGCACCGCCTCGGAGCCGTTGGCCGCGCAGCTCTTCGCGGTGCAGACAAAGACCTGGCGCTGCAGGTCGTGGTCGATCATGGGCGCCACCGCCGCGTCCTGCTCCCGGGTGGGTAGGGGTCTGGTGTCAGTCATGAGCTCGCTCCCTGGGTCCCGAGCCTATCAGGAGTCCCGAGCGTCAGAAAAAAACGACCGAAAAGGAGAATTCCTCATTAAGCATTTAACTGATCGTGATTGAGATCACGATCCCCGGCCCTCATTAATGACGTCAAGATCCGCTTCCGATCCAGAGGGTGAGCTGAACCCCGGCTCTGAGGTGGCATCATGCTGGCGAAACTGAACATCGCGCGGCGACTGGGCCTGGGTTTCGGAACCCTGCTCGCGCTCCTGCTCTTCGCGGTCCTGGTCGCCCACCTCCAGGCCAACCGGGCCCAGGCCACGCTCAAGCAGCTGGTGGAGAAGGAGCAGCGCTCCCTGGTCCTCGGGGCGCTCATGGACCGGCAGATGCTCCTGACCGGGCGCTTCATCCGCGCCTACGCCCTGGAGTCGTCGGACGCGGCTCGCACCACCCAGAAGGCCAAGCTCGCCAAGGCCAAAGCCACCTATGACAACGCGGAAATGCAGGTCGCCGCACTCACCAGCGCTGATGATCTCGAGACCCTCGCCATCCTGAAGACGCTCCGGCCGGATCGGGAAGCGGCCAACCGGATCCACGACGAGTTCGTGGCCCTGGTGGACCAGGGCCGGAAGGACGAAGCGGTGCGGCTCATCTTCGGAGAGGGGCGCAAGGCCATCAACGCCTGGGAGGCTGGCCTCGAGAAGCTCTCGGCCCTGAAGGAACAGTCGACCAAAACCCAGAGCCTCGCGGCGATCAAGGCCTCCGAGCGCGCAGACTGGCTGCTGCTGGCCTTGGGCGTGAGCGCCCTGGGCCTCGGTATCTGGCTGTCGATCGTCATCTCGCGAAGCGTCGCCCGGCCGGCCGAGGAGATGTGCCGGGCCATCGAGCAGGGCCTGGTCCGGGGCGACCTCCGCGCGGACCTGCCCATCCACAGCGATGACGAGCTGGGCCGGGTGGCCAAGGCCTTCAATGAGTTCCTCGCGCAACTCAGGATCATCTGGCAGGGACTCTCGGACGCCTCGGCACGCACTGCCAGCGGCTCCATGGAGCTGTCCGCCGGGGCCGAGCAGATGGCCGCCACCACCAACCAGATCGCCCGGAATGCCGAGGAGCAGCGGCAGAGCACCGAGCGCCTCGCCGCCGCCGTCACGCAGTTCTCCGCCTCCATCCAGCAGGTGGCCTCCAACGTCCACCAGGCAGGCAAGCAGGCCGACACCGCCGTGCAGGCCGCAGCCGAGGGGCACAAGGCCGGCAGCCACACGCTGGAGGCCATGACCACCATCCGGGGCACCTCCGATCGGATCGTCAAGGCCGTCCAGGTCATCCAGGAGCTCGCCCGGCAGACCAACCTGCTGAGCCTCAACGCCGCGATCGAAGCCGCCAAGGCCGGGGAACACGGCAAGGGCTTCGCGGTGGTGGCCGACGAGGTCCGGAAGCTGTCCGAGCGCTCCACCCAGGCGGCCCGGGAGATCGCCGGAATCATCCAGGAAGCCAACACCGCCGTGGCCGGGGGCCAGAAGACCGTCAGCGAAACCGTGCAGGCCCTGAGCTCCATCCAGGAGAGCGTGAGCGGCCTCTCCGCCCTCATCCTCGAGATCGGCAGCGCCACGGACGAGCAGGCCCACACCAGCGACGAGGTCTCAGCCAACGTCGAGGACGGCGCCCAGCAGGCCACGCAGAACGCCACCGCCACGGCCCAGCTCGCGAGCACTGTCCAGGAAGTGGCCCGTACCTCCAGTGACCTCGCCCATGTGGCCGAGGACCTCGCCAAAACCGTAGGGCAGTTCCGCACCTAGCAGCAAACCGCGGTCAACCCTGAGCTCCAGCGCCTCCTTGGTAACGGAGGCCGGGCGGCGCTTCGCAAGGCACCTTACAAGTGGTATCACCCCCCCCACGACCCCTCGCGGGATTTTGGGACCACCTCAAAGAGCCAAGATCAAATCTGAATAAAATTTGTGTACCAGGACGTCTGCGTCAAACCAGGTTAATCCCTGGGCATTCCTTCATAGTTGATGCCTATCACGAAGCCGTGACCCACATTTATCGTGGCTCCCGTGCCTTCCGATCCGAAGTCGTGGAACCGAAATCTGATCCTGCCTAAGGACCTGAACCTTCCACCCATGTGAAGACCACCTGCGGCCATCCGCAGCTGGCCGCAGGTGCTAGCTACGGCTGAACAGCGTGAGGTTCCGCCGCGCTCCTGGTTCATCCCAAGGCGGAGTTTCTGGGATCCGCCCCTTCCGACCGCCCGGGTCCGAAGACAGATGAGTACTAACCAACCCCAGCTTCCCTTCCTGTGGAGGAACCATGCTGACCAAACTGAGCATTGCCAGACGCCTGGGCCTGGGCTTCGGCACCCTGCTTCTGTTCATTCTCTGCGCCGTGACGGTGGCCCACCTGCAGGCCACCCGGGCCCAGGCTACCCTCAAGCAGCTCGTGGAGGTCGACCAGCGCTCCCTCGCCCTGGCGGCAGTCATGGACCGCGAGATGATCCTCACCGGGCGGTTCATCCGCGCCTACGCCCTGGAGACCACCGAGGCTGCCCGGTCCACCCAGAAAGCCAAGCTGGCCAAGGCCAAGGCGACCTACGAGGACGCCGAAAAACAGTTCGTGGCCCTGGCGACCTCGGAAGACAAGGAAGTCCTGGCAGTGCTGCGGGAACTGGCGCCAAGCCGGGAGGAGGCGAACCGCATCCACGACCAGTTCGTGCAGCTGGTGGACCAAGGCAAGAAGGACGAGGGGGTTCGCCTGATTTTCGGCGAGGGCCGGAAGTCCATCAACGGCTGGGAGGCGGGGCTGGAGAAGCTCTCTGCACTGAAGGAGAAGGGCGCCCAGGAGCAGAGCCGCTCGGCGATCAAGTCCTCCGACCGCGCCGACTGGCTGCTTCTGCTCCTCGGCGCCAGCTCCATGGGCATCGGCATCTGGCTCTCCTTCACCATTTCCCGCAGCATCGCCAGGCCTGCCCAGGACATGTGTCGGGCCATCGAGCAGGGCCTGGGCAAGGGCGACCTCCGGGCGGATCTGCCCATCTTCTACGAGGACGAGCTGGGCCGAGTGGGCCGGGCCTTCAACGAGTTCCTCGCCCAGCTGCGGCTCATCTGGAAGGGGCTCTCGGACGCCTCGGCGCGCACCGCCAGCGGGTCCATGGAACTGTCCGCCGGTGCCGAGCAGATGTCTGCCACCACCAACCAGATCGCAAGAAACGCCGAGCTGCAACGGCAGAGCAGTGATCAGCTCTCAGCCGCAGTCACCCAGTTCTCGGCTTCCATCCAACGGGTGGCGGGCAACGTCCAGGAGGCGGGCAGGCAGGCCCATAAGGCGGTGAAGGCGAGCACTGAGGGACATGTCGCGGGCAGCCACACCCTGGAGGCGATGATGACGATTCGAGGCACCTCCGACCGGATCGTCCAGGCCATCCTCGTCATCCAGGACATCGCTCGCCAGACCAACCTGCTGAGCCTGAACGCGGCCATCGAGGCTGCCAAGGCCGGGGAACACGGCAAGGGCTTTGCGGTGGTGGCAGATGAGGTTCGAAAGCTCTCCGAGCGCTCCACCCAGGCAGCCAGGGAGATCGCCGGAATCATTCAGGAAGCCAACACCGCCGTGGCGGGGGGCCAGAAGACCGTAAACGACACGGTCATGGCGCTCAATTCAATCCAGGACAGCGTCAGTGGGCTGTCTGCCCTGGTCCAGGAGATCGGCAACGCCACGGATGAACAGTCACACACCAGTGATGAGGTCTCCAAGAGTGTCGGGGAAGGGGCCCAGCAGGCGGCCCAGAACGCCACCGCCACGGCCCAGCTCGCGAGCACTGTCCAGGAAGTGGCCCGTACCTCCAGTGACCTCGCCCATGTGGCCGAGGACCTCGCGAAAACCGTAGGGCAGTTCCGCACCTAGGAAAGGCGCCCTTCCCGCTTCTGGATTCTGGTCTCGCCACCGGGAACCAGAAGCGTCTGGCGGCAGAAACCACGCTGGATTCGGGCTCAACAATGTAGGCTAATTTGTAATCAATGAAAAAAGAAACACGATAAACAGGGCAGTTGAATAATTATTCCTGTGTAGTTATTTAATTAAATGTGATCTTGATCACGAACCACTTGACCCCTATTATTACCCTTCCATCCTCTATCCAGCGGACCCGAAATCACGTCCGCATCCTGCACCAAAACGAACCCTCTCCACCGCTGACTGCTTGCGCAGCGCCGCGGTCTTCCTCTACCTCAACCCACCCCAGAAAGGACGTGCTCCATGCGGAACACCCTGAAGCTTCTCACCCTCCTCGCCGTGCTCGCGGCCCCTCTGGCTGCCGAAGGCGGCAGCGACACCAAGGGCAAGTTCTTCTTCAAAAAGACCTGCAAGGCCTGCCACGCCCCCGGCACCCCTGCCAAGGAGATCACCCCGCTCTCGAAGACCCAGGCCCAGTGGAAGGCCTACTTCGCGGCCGGCAAGCACAAGAAGGGCGCCGAGAAGCTCGACTCCGTGCTGAAGCCCGAGCAGGTCAAGGACGTGCAGACCTTCCTGGTCAACCACGCCTCCGACTCCCCGCAGCCCGAGACCTGCGGCGGCTGATCCGCCCCCAGACCACGGCAAACCCCTTCCCCCCCCTGAACCGTTCTCCACGGAGACACGCCATGAAATCCCGCATCACGCTCGCCCTCGTCGCCCTGCTGGCGCCCGCAGCCCTGAGCGCCCAGACCCCCGCCGAGCTGCAGAAACAGATTGAGCAGCTGAAGCTCCAGCTCAAGGCCATCGAAGAGAAGGCCGCCGCCACCCAGGCGGTGGACGAACGCCTGGTCAAGGTGGAGACCAAAGTCTCCGGCATGAACATCGCCTGGAGCGGCGAGCTGCGCACCCGCTTCGACAGCACCAAGGAGTCCTTCAAGCCCTACCAGCAGTTCATGGGCTTCATGCAGACCCCGTCCGGCCCGGCCGCCGGGATGCCCATGCCCATCGCCCAGCCCGTCGCCGCCCAGGACTGGAGCAACTCGGTCCAGTGGTCCACCCGGCTCCGCCTGAACATGGGCATGACCATCAACGAGAACGCCAAGATCATGGGCCGCCTCGTGATGTACAAGATCCACGGCGGCGCGGACGTGCCCACCTTCAACGGCACGCCCAACACCATCAGCACCGCCTTCACGGCCGGCCAGACGCCCGCCACGGACGCGCTGCTGGTGGAGCGGGCCAGCCTGGTCTACCACTTCAACTCCGTCGCCAGCATCCTCTCCATCGGCCGCCAGAACACCTCGGACGGCCCGCCCTTCGAAGTGCGTGAGGGCGGCGAGCGCCAGGCGACACCCCAGGCCTTGGCCGTGAACGCCACCATCGACGGCATCGGCTGGAAGTTCCAGCTGGACAAGCTCGGCTTCCCCGAGGACACCCTGCTGGGCCTCTGCTACGGCGTGGGCTACGAGAGCGGCTTCGGCGGCGGCGGCAGCGTCAAGTCGAACCAGAACATCGTCGGCATGGACTTCGCCAAATTCAACGGGACGAACCCCTCCGCCATCGCTCCCGTGGTTGGCAACATCGGCCCCCTCAAGGACACCACCGTCCTGGGCGTGATGTTCGACATGCCCCTGCTCTTCCAGCTCGGTGAGTCCGTGCAGAGCGCGAACCTCTATCTGGGCTACAACCGCATGGGCAACATGACGGACATCCCCTTCGGGAACACCATCAACTTCCCCATCCCCGGCCAGACGCCTTCGACCCAGTACGTCAGCGCCACCGCCAACCTCGGCGACATGGACCAGTTCACGGCCACCTGGAAGCACAAGATCGGCGACACGTTCACCTACTTCGTGAGCGCCGGCTACCTCAAGAGCCTGCCCAACGGCAAGGTCTCGCAGTATGGCGCCTACTGGACGTTCCCCTCCGTGATGCCCGCGGGCTATCCCACCGGCCTGACGCAGCTGTCGGGTTTCGGCGGCCTCATGGGCGATCCCAACAAGAGCCAGACGGCCACGGCCTACTACACCGGCGTGCGCTATGACCCGACTCCGGCCTTCGGGTTCGGCGTCGAGTTCAACCACGGGTCCCCCCGCTGGTGGACCTACACCCCCGCCACCGGTGAATACACCGACAAGCTCGGCGCCCGCGGCGACGTGTGGGAGGGCTACATCCAGTGGCGCTTCGCCAAGAACGCCGGCCTCCGGCTCGGCGTGATCGACTACAAGTACAGCACCGCCATGAGCGGCTGGCAGATCGGGCCTTCCGCCCAGGCTGGCCAGAACTGGGAGAGCGCCATGAACCTGGCCAACAATCCCATGCTGCAGTACTCCTACCCGGCCACCTTGAGGAACTACTACGCCTCGCTCGAGGTCCGTTTCTAGCACAGGAAACCTCCGGGCCAGGGCGACACCCCCTGGCCCGGTTCTTATCCCCCCGTTTCTTGGGAGATCCTCATGGGTACCATTCGCATGGATCGCCGGCTGTTCCTGAAGGCCGCGGGCGCCACCGCCGGAGCCGCGGCCACCACGCAGGTGGCCTGCCTCAGCTACTTCAAGAAAGGCCGCAGCGCCGCGGCTGAGAACCGGGAAGTCCCCACCACCTGCGAGCTGTGCCCCAACAAGTGCTCGGCCATCGCGGTGGTCGAGGCTGGCGTGGTCAAGAAGCTCAACCCCAATCCCGAGAATCCCAAGTCGCGCGACATGCTCTGCGCCCGCGGGAACGCCGCCATCAAGCAGGTCTACGATCCCGACCGGATCAAGAAGCCCATGATCCGCATGGGCGCTCGGGGCGAGGGCAAGTGGAAGGAAGTGAGCTGGGACGACGCTTTCGACTTCGCTGCCAAGAAACTATCCGAGGTGAAGGACAAATACGGGCCGCAGGCCTCCCTCTGGTCCTCCACCGAGGGCTTCCAGGAAATCTTCTTCAAGAACCTGGGCCTGGCCTTCGGCTCGCCCAACCTGGTGCGCCACCCGACCCTCTGCCTGGCCTCGGTGAACCTGGCCTACAGCGCCACCTTCGGCACGGTGCCCAGCTTCGACCTGCTGAACAGCAAGTTCGTCATCATGTCCGGCGCCAACCGCTTCGAGAGCATCATCACGCCCGACACCATGGACCTCATCGGCGGCGTCATGGAGCGCAAGGCCAAGCTGATCTACCTGGATCCCCGCTTCACCGTCACCGCGGCCAAGGCCGACGAGTGGTACCCCATCAAGCCCGGCACCGACCTGGCGTTCATCCTCGCCATGATCCACGTGATCATCAAGGAGAACCGGCAGAGCAAGGACTTCGTCGCCGCCTACACCACCGGCTTTGACGAGCTCGCCGAACACGTGAAGCAGTACACGCCGGAGTGGGCGGAGAAGGAAACCGAGATCCCGGCCAAGGACATCACCCGCCTCGCCCGGGAGTTCGCGGACGCCGCACCCCGGTCCCTCTACTACGCCGGACGCCGGTCTTCCTGGTACCAGAACGACTTCCAGATGCGCCGCGCCCAGGCCATCCTGAACGCCATCATCGGGAACTGGGACCAGGTCGGCGGCATGGTGCCCAACGCCAAGCTGCCCAAGGGCGAGTTCCTCTTCATGCCCTGGGACGAGCCCAAGGCCCCCCGGGTGGACGAGATCGAAAAGAACTTCCCCCTGGCCGCCAAGGGCGACGGGGTCTACCTGAAGCTGCGCGAGAACGTCCTCAGCGGGAAGCCCTACCCCATCAAGGCCTGGATGGTCTACAAGCAGGACCCCATGAACGCCCTGCCGGACCAGGCCAAGACCCTGAAGATGATCGAGGGCATGGACTTCATTGGCGTCATCGACGTGGCCATGAGCGACATGGCCTGGTACGCCGACGTGGTCTTCCCCGAGAGCGCCTACCTGGAGCGCACGGATCCCGTGGAGGTCATGGCCGGCATCTGGCCCGCGGTGGTCTACCGGCAGCAGGTGGTCAAGCCCATCCACGACACGAAGCCCAACCTGGAGATCGTCCAGGGCCTGGCCAAGCGGCTCGGCCTCTCGGACTACTTCGACTACACCATCGAGCAGTGGGTGGAGGCGGAGTTCAAGGAGCTGCCCATCCCCATGGCCATGGAGCACATGAAGAAGCACGGCGTCTGGGCCGCCAGCGGCAAGCCCACCTACGGGAAGACCCTGACGCCCGACTTCCGGTTCGTCACCAAGACCGGAAGGATCGAGCTGTTCTCGCAGCGGCTGCAGGAGGCGGGCTACGACCCGCTGCCGGCCTACACCGCCCCGGTGCAGCCACCGGACGACCGCTTCCGCCTCATCCTGGGCCGGGTGGGCTACTTCACCCACGCAAACCAGACCAACAACGTCTGGCTCAACGAGTTCATGAAGGAGAACGACCTCTGGATCAATCCGAAGCCCGCCGAGCGGCTCGGCATCCGGAATGGTGCCACCGTCGAGGTCGCCAGCAGCGTGGGCAAGGTCCGACTCAAGGCCCGCGTCACGGAGGAGATCCGCCCCGACTGCGTGTTCATGCTCCACGGCTTCGGCAAGAAGTCGAAGATGCAGAGCCTGGTCTACAACGTGGGCGCCAGTGATGCCGTGATCCTCGAGACCGCCTGGGACAAGGTCTCCGGCAACGCGGCCTTCCACGAGACCTTCGTCAAAGTCGCGAACGCCTGAGGAGGATGAGCCATGGCCATGAAGAAGAAACGTTACGCCCTCGTCCTCGACTCCAGGAAGTGCATCAACTGCAAAGCCTGCGCCGTCGCCTGCAAGGCCGAGAACCAGGTCCCCGTGGGCAACACCCGGAACTGGATCAACGAGGCGCGCCAGGGCGAGTACCCCAAGCTCCGCATCGACTTCGAGCCGGAGCAGTGCCACCACTGCGAGCACCCCTCCTGCGCCCGGGTCTGTCCCACCGGCGCCACCTGGATGCGCAAGGACGGCGTCGTGCTCGTGAACTATGACGACTGCATCGGCTGCCGCTACTGCATGGTGGCCTGCCCCTACGACGCCCGCTACTTCCATGAGGAGAGCGGCACGGTCCACAAGTGCACCCTCTGCAGCCACCGCGTGGACAAGGGCGACCTGCCCGCCTGCGTGGAGACCTGCCCCTCGAAGGTGCGTGTCTTCGGCGACCTGGAGGACCCCACCAGCCGGGTCCACGAGCTGCTCGCCACGCGGCGCTACCGCGTGAAGGAACCCCAGACGGGCAACGGCCCCCAACTCTATTACCTGTTGTAGGAGGAAGCCATGCACGAGTTCAACTGGGGTCTCCTGATCGTCGTCTACCTCTTCCTGGGCGGCCTGTCCGCCGGGCTCTTCTTCGCCGCGGGCCTTGCCAACTACCTGGAGGTCGACGGCCAGCCCGCCTATCCCCGCGTGGCGGCCATGGGCGCCCTGCTGGCGCCCTGGCCTGTGGCCATCGGCTCCGCCCTGCTCATCCTCGACCTGGGGAACTGGTACCGGTTCTACAAGCTGTTCACGCACTTCCGCTGGGAGAGCCCCATGTCCATCGGCTCCTACCTGCTGACCATCTTCACCGGCATCGCCTTCGTCTACGCCTTTGCCTGGCTGCCTGAGGCCTGGCGCCAGCAGCTTTTCGCAAAGGTCCCCGCGACCTGGAAGCAGGTGCACCGCCTGAACATGGACCTGTCGCCCTACCGCAAGGTCATCGCCATGGTCGGCTTCCCCTTCTCCATCGGCGTGGGCATCTACACCGGCGTGCTGCTGGGCGCCGTCTCCGCCCGCCCCTTCTGGAACACCAACCTGGTGGCCCAGATGTTCCTGTTCTCGGCCCTCTCCAGCGGCGCCGCGGCCCTGCTGCTGGCCATGGTGCTCGACAAACGCAGCCCCATCCAGACCCATGAGACCAAGTTCCTCATCACCCTCGACATCGTCTTCATCGTGCTGGAGCTGTTCATCATCCTGCCCTACCTCATCCACGGACAGCTCTCAGTGCTGGCGGTGAAGCAGGCCCTGTGGCTCATCCTCGGCGGCCCCTACACCGTGGTGTTCTGGGTCTTCTTCCTGGGTCTGGGCCTGCTGGTGCCCCTGGGCATCGAGGTCTCGGAGCTGGCCCCCAGCCTCCTCAAGGGCAAGGCCTTCCACGGGGACCGCAAGCTGGCCCTGGTGGCCTCGAGCCTCGTCCTCATGGGCGGCTTCCTGCTCCGCTACATCTTCGTCTACGCTGGCCAGGTGAGCAGCTTCCACAAGATGGGGATGCTGCACTGAAGGACAACCCATGAGCCTCGCACTCCTGGCTGATCTCAGCCAGCTCCTCGCCGAAGTCTTCCTGGAACCGGACGCCGACCTGGGCGCTGACCTGCGGGATGCCCTGGCGCAGCTGCAGGACGCGGGCGACAGTCCGGCCCTGCTGGCACCCCTGGCCCGCATGGCCGGAGCCGGCCTGGATCCCGCCGCCCAGCCGGTGGAATACGCCCGCCTCTTCCGGCACGCCCTGGCCACGGACACGGTGCACCTCTTCGAGTCCGCCCAGGCCCGCGGCCACCTCATGGCCCCGGCCGTGATCGGGCCACTCCAGGCCATCTACGACGAGGCCGACATCGCCGTGGATGAGGACCTCGCCACCCCGCCGGACCACCTGGGCCTGGAGCTGGCCTGCCTGAGCTACCTGCTGGGGCAGGTGGTGGAAGGGGACCTGGCGGACCAGGCCGCCTTCGTGGAGCTGGCCCAGCGGCTGCTCCAGGAGCACCTGCAGCCCTTCACGGCGGCCATCGCCGAGCAGCTGCCCCAGGTGGCCGCGCACCCCTACTACCTGGGCGCCGCGGAGCTAGCCGTGGCCTTGGTGGCTGAAGCCTTGAAGGCAGTTGCAGATTTATAGACAACCCCCTGCTGGACAAAGGCTTGCCCCGCGCCCAGCATGGAGAGATGCGCCCTCCCACGACCATCCTGCTGGTGGACGACGAGCCGGGGATCCGGCGGTCGCTCGGAGAAGCCCTCAAGGACGAGGGCTACCACGTGGTGAAGGCCGAGCGCGGCGAGCAGGCCATCGACCTGCTGCACAATCCGGACGGTGAGGGCATCGACCTGGTGCTGCTGGACGTGTGGCTGCCCGGCCAGGACGGCCTGGAGACCCTGAAGCAGGCCAAGCAGATTCGCCCCGACCTGCCGGTGGTGATGATCTCCGGCCACGCCAGCATCGACACCGCCTTGCAGGCCACCAAGCTGGGGGCCTTCGACTTCCTTGAGAAGCCCATCGACCTGGACCGCCTGCTGCTGGTGGTGGGCAATGCCCTCCGGCAGTCCAAGCTGGAGCAGGAGAACCAGCGCCTGCACGCCGAGGTCGAGGGCGGCCGGTTCTTCCTGGCGGACAGCCCCGCCATGCGGCGGCTCATGGCCGATGTGGCCCTGGTGGCACCCACGGAAGGCCGTGTGCTGCTCACCGGCGAGAACGGCAGCGGCAAGGAGGAGGTGGCCCGCCTCCTGCACCTGCAGAGCCCCCGCAAGGACGCTCCCTTCGTGGAAGTGAACTGCGCGGCCATCCCCGAGGAGCTCATCGAGAGCGAGCTGTTCGGCCACCAGAAGGGAGCCTTCACGGGCGCGGTCCGCGACCAGAAGGGCAAGTTCCGGGAGGCCGACGGCGGCACCCTGTTCCTCGACGAAGTGGGCGACATGTCCCTCAAGACCCAGGCCAAGGTGCTCCGCGCCCTGCAGGAGGGCCGTGTGGAGCCCGTGGGCGGCGGCGGTGCCGTGGGCGTGGATGTACGCGTCATTGCCGCGACCAACAAGGACCTGGCCGGTGAGATCACCCGGGGCCGCTTCCGGGAGGACCTCTACTTCCGCCTCGCCGTGGTGCCCCTGCGCGTTCCCCCGCTGCGCGAGCGCCCCGAGGACATTCTGCCCCTGGCCGAGGCCTTCATCTCCCGCATCGGCCGCCAGTACGGCCGGCCCCCGAAGCACCTGGGCCCCGAGGCCAAGGACACGCTGCTGCGCCACGACTGGCCAGGCAATGTGCGCGAGCTGAAGAACCTCATGGAGCGGGCCGTCATCCTGGGCCGCGGCAGTGAGCTGGGCCCCCGGGACCTGGGCCCCCTGGCCACCCGCCACCTCCAGGAGCAGGACCCCTTCTCCTTCCCCGAGTTCACCAGCCTCAAGGAGGCCCGGGACTGGTTCGAGGCCCAGTACCTGCAGCGGGAGATGCGCTTCCAGAACGGCAACATGACCCGCGTCGCCGAGCGCGTGGGCATGGACCGCTCCAACCTCTACAAGCGACTCAAGGCCCTGGGCATCGAGCCCAGGGAGAGCTGACGCCATGGCTGAGCGCAAGTGGTTCAAAATTGGAGAAGCAGCCGCCCAGGTAGGGGTCGGCCCCAAGGACCTGCGCTACTGGGAAGACGTCATCCCCGACATCAAGCCCCGGCGCAGCAAGGGCAACCTCCGCTACTACCACGTCGATGAGCTGCCGCGCCTCAAGCGCATCAAGGGCTGGCTGGCCGAGGGCCTCACCGTGGCCGACTGCGCGGAGCTGCTGCTCCACGGGCACCTGGCCCAGCGCCTGGACCTGGGCCTGGCCCCGGACGAGCTGCCCGCTGCGCCCACCCACAAGGTGCGGCCCACCATTCCCCGTCTCCTGCGCACCAGCAGCGACCTCCAGCCCATCCTCAAAGCCGTCCGCGCCCTGCACGAAAGGCTGTCCGCCCCACCCAAACCTTGACCCCGGCCCTCTCCCGGTCTACAGTCAATAGTTCACGGCGCGTGGCGCAGCCTGGTAGCGCACTACCTTGGGGTGGTAGGGGTCGGAGGTTCGAATCCTCTCGCGCCGACCAAATCACCAGAAAACGGGACCCATCCGGGTCCCTTTTTCTGGTGCTTCGACCCTTCGGGCCGAGAGGATTCGAACCTCCGAGTGGACTTGCCGAGGCGCCACTCGATGTGGCGCCGAACAAGGCCGGCACACGGCGCAGCCGGGTGCGTTCGAAGCCCGCCCTGATGGGTCGGCGCCAGATACGGGGCACGGCCGAGAGGATTCGAACCTCCGCAGAGGCTGCCCAAGGCGTGTCCCAATAAATCGTCGTTTAATTTTCAACCCTGAGGTCATGTTCTGTTAGGGTCTCCCTCTGCATGGCTAATAATTCAGCCCAGGCGAGGAGAATCCATGAAGGACTCTATTCGGTTCAGCAGGGTTCTCACTAGCCTTGCCTTGGCCTCCCTCCTTGCGCTCGGTACCGGCTGCTGGGTCAGCCATTCGGAGCGGGGTGAGAACACCAACCTCCTGGCCAGGGGGGAGGTGGGGCCCGAGGGCGGCACCCTGAGCGTCACCTCGGGGCCCATGACCGGGGCCACGGTGACAATCCCGCCGGGAGCCCTGGCGAGTCCCCTCGTGGTCAGCCTGCGGAGCGTCGAGGGGTTCTCCCGGGCGGGGTATCTGAGCGTGGGGCAGGCGGTGACCCTGGAGCCCTCCGGTACCGCCTTCCTGGCTCCGGTGACCGTGCTCATGCCCTACGACGGGTCGCGGATCCCGAGCGGCCACCTGCACACCTCCGTGAAGGTCCTTGGCCAGGACGCGGCGGGCAACCCCACGGTGGTCTACCCCGCCGACCTGCAGCCCTCGGCTCAGCTGGTCGCGGCGGAAACCACCACGGGCTCCACCCTCGAGCCCGCCGTGCGGCTGTCAGCGCCGCTGCTGGGCGGGCCCTCCCTGGGAGCCGCCGTCCCCGCCAACCGGGCCTTCGTGCCGACCCCCTGGCCCAGCACGACGCCGCTGCTGCCGCCCCGCAACTATCCCAGCAACCAGAACACCTTCCTCTGGAACGGCTACAACGTGGACGGCTCCAGCAAGGCCAACGCGGTCCTGCTCGACTCCCCGGCCACCGTGGGCGGCTTCAGCTACACCCTGCGCAGGCTGACCACAGGCGACGCCATCTCGGTCAATGGCCAGGACTACAAGGTCTACTCGGCCGTTCCCGAGCAAGCCACCACGACCTGGGCCTACCAGAATCCCGCCACCTACTACACCGCCACCGACCCCCACCGCCGCACCGCCCCCATCAACGGCGGCGCCCCCTCCACCCTCGGTGTGAGCCCGGTGAGCTGCGCCTACTCGACCAGTGAGCCGGCCTATCTGGCCACGGGCAGCGAGGACAGCCTGCACTTCCTCCCGAATCTGCCCAACGGGCGCAGCGCCGACGGCACCTACCTCGACCGCCTGGGCCTGACCGAGAACGTCGCCTGGACCATCAACCCCTACGTGTTCACCCTCTACCAGCCGGAGGCTGGGGTGACGCAACAGTTCTCCCGCGGCTGGGCGACCCCCTCCACCACCGCGGGCGAGGACGTGTCCTGGAACAAGCTGAAGGTGGACGGCAAGGGAAACCAGATGCCGGACAACCCCGCGACCGGCCCCCTGCTCCTCTACAGTCCGACGAACAAGGCCACTGCGAACCTGCTGCTCGAGACCATCGATCTGAAGACCTTCCAACCCAAGCTGGACGAGCTCCTGACCACCCTGTCCCTGTCCTACCTCAACGCCGACAGCACGGTCCAGCGCAGCCCCACCTGGCTCAAGCAGGGGGCCTTCGTCAGCTACCAGGCCATGCCCGGCTTCCAGCGGAACCTCATCCGGAACTACACGCCCACCGGGGCCTTCACCCTGGCCGAGAACACCAGCGACCTCTTCGTGCGGGCGGGGGGCGGCATCGAGATACCCGCCGTGCTCCAGAGTGTCGGGGGGACCTCCACCGCCATGCAACCCTACCCTCTGGTCGTACAGACCTGGGTGGACCAGACCTTCGCCCTCCTCAACCACCTGCCTGACGCGGTCCCTTCCACCCAGGACCAGTATCCCGGCGAAGAGGCCTACTACCTGGGCAACACCTTCCTGCCCGGAAAGGCCGGCGTGATCACCAACTGGCTTCACTATCCCAAGATGGTGGCCGGCATCCCCGACGAGCGGGACAGCGACTCCTGGCTGGGTCTGGCCGGCGATACGCCATGGGACGTGATGGCCTGGAACACCGGGGAAGGCACGACCTTCCGGAATGACCTCAACTGGCCCGAGCTCGGCGCCCAGGTCCGGAAACCCTACATGTTCGGCGCCTCGGTGCAGGTGAAGAGCGACTCCGACTCGGCCACCCTCTGGAAGCTGCGCCTGGAGCACAGCAACAGCTTCTGGTGGTACCAGGTCGCCGCCGACGACCCTTCGCTCGGGAAAGGAAAGATGTATCAGGCCACCCTCTGCGTGGATCCGGGCGGGGGCCACGGCTATGTGCCCATCGCCCGCATCTGGTACGAATGGCAGAAATGGAGTTTCACCTACACCGAGCTCAGCCCGCACCACACCACCCCCACCGACTTCAAATACACCTACGTGTGGACGCCGCCCCTCCCCACCTCCGTGAAGGGCACCTGGGTCCCCCGCTTCGACTGGCTCATCGACCAGAAGACCCTGGACAAGTTCCCCAGCTTCAAGGACAAGAGCGGCGCCACCGCGGGCGGCGGCTGGGTCCTCAAGCCACCCTCCTCGGACCTGAGCGGCTCCAACAGCCCCTTCATCTGGACCCTCGTGTCCGGGGCCCAGGCCGGCGCCGTCTCCATCAGCCTCATCGCCAACCAGGCGGATCTCCCTGCGGACCAGGTGGACGGGCGCCTGCCCAACGAGCAGTGGCTCCAGGCCATGACCTGGACTGGCGCGGACATGCCCGCCTACGCGCCGATCCTGGGCAATCCGCCGGCCAAGTCGGCGGATATCCAGGCCAACCCGTCCGCGGGGGTCAAGCCCTATTCCCGCGCCTGGAGCCCCGGCAAGGAAGTCAAGAACCAGCCAGTGTGCCGCTACACCCTCTCGGCGGTCACCAACGATCCCCTGCCCGGGTCCACGTTCCCCCGGGTGAAGTTCCTGGTGGTGCTCGACTGAGGCCCCTCCGGCCCTGGACGCCAACCAAGCCCGACCTCGCCCTCCGCGGCGCACGAAAGGATCCGTAGATGCTCTTCCTGGGCCCCTGGCTCCTGAGCCTGCTGCTGGCCGCCAGCCACTGCTGGCTCCGGCGCTCCACCCTTGACAAGGCCGAGGCGATCAGCCTCTTCTTCCGCTACCAGCTGGTCTTCGGGTTGGCCTTCGCGGGCATCTTCGGCTTCCTGGGCCATGGGCTGCGTCCTGAGCAGACGGCCCTCCGCATCGGCTGGCCCGCCCACCCCCAGTTCCAGTTCGAGCTGGCCTCCTTCGAGCTGGGGTTCGGCCTCGCCGCCCTGCTGGGCCTCTGGGTGCGAAACCGGCACTACTGGCTTGGCGTCTGCCTCGCCCCCAGCCTCTTCATGGTGCTGGCGGCGGTGCAGCACGTCCGGGAGATCCTGGCCAAGGGGAACCTCGCCCCCAACAACGTGCTCGTCATCCTGCCCGACCTCCTGCTGCCCGCCACCCTGCTGGGCCTGCTGGCCTGGCTGGCCCAGGCGGAGCAGCAGAAGGCCGCGCACCGCTGAACCGGGGAACCGCCAGCGAGGCCGAAGGGTCGTTGGCAGGTCTCACAGGTGGCCAGAACGGGTGGCTGGATCTCGCGGGCTTCGTTCGGCGCGGAGTCGGTGCCTCTGCCCTACTGCGCCGTCCACCCGCCATCAATAGGGATGGCCGTCCCCGTGATCTGGGCGGCGGCGTTGGAGCAGAGGAACACGGCCAGCTGCCCCAGGTGCTCGATGGCGACGAACTGGCCGGAGGGCTGCTTTCCTGCCAGCAGGGCCCGGCCGCCTTCCTCGACGCTGACGCCCAGCTTGGCGGCGAGGGCCACGATCTGGGGCTCGATGAGCTCGGTGCGGGTCCAGCCGGGGCAGATGGCGTTGCAGGTGATGCCCTGCCCCGCGGTCTCCAGGGCGACCACCTTGGTGAGGCCCACCAGGCCGTGCTTGGCGGTGACGTAGGCGGCCTTGCGCACGGAGGCCACTAGGCCGTGCACGGACGAGACATTCAGGATGCGGCCCCAGCCCCCGGCCTTCATGGTCGGCAGGGCGTGGTGGATGGTGTGGAAGGCCGAGGACAGGTTCAGGGCGATGATCCTGTCCCACAGCTCCGGCGGGAAGTCCTCCACCGGGGCCGTGAACTGGATGCCGGCGTTGTTCACCAGGATGTCGAGGCCCCCCAGCTGCGCCACCGTGGCGGCCACCAGGGTCTCGGCCTCGGCGGGGCGGGTGAGGTCCGCCTGGTGGTAGGCCACGGGGACCCCCGCCTGCCCTTCCAGCTCGCGCCGAGTGGCTTCCACGGCGGCGGCTTCCCGGGAGCCGTTGAGCATCACACTACAGCCCGCGGCGGCCAGGGCCCGGGCCACGCCCAGGCCGATGCCACTGGTGGAGCCGGTGATCAGCGCACGCCTGCCCGTCAGCATGGGGAACCCTCCATCAGAGCGAGCGCCGGAGCAGGCGCCCCAGCTCCCCCACAAAGCCGCGCCGGAAGACCAGCACGCAGACCACGAAGATGCCACCGATGATCACCGTGATCCAGGGTCCCACCATGGTCAGCTGGGACTGGAGCGTGACCACCGTGAAGGCGCCCGCGGCGGGCCCCAGCACCGTGCCGACGCCGCCCAGCAGGGTCATGAGCACCACCTCGCCGGAAGTGTGCCAGCTCACATCGGTGAGGGAGGCCAGCTGGAAGACCAGACACTTCATGGCGCCGGCCATGCCCGCCAGGGCCGAGGAGAGGACGAAGGCGATGAGCTTGAAGCGCTCCACCTTGTAGCCCAGGGAGCGGGCCCGGGGCTCGTTCTCCCGGATGGCCTTCAGCACCTGGCCGAAGGGGGAGTGGATGGCCCGGTAGATGATCCCGAAGCCGAGGCAGAACAGGGCGAAGATGAAGTAGTAGAGGGCGAGTGGCAGGGGTGTGCCGCCCACGGTGACGTGGCGGTTCAGGTCGATCAGCCCGAAGAGGAGGCCCCGGGGAATGCCCTGCAGGCCGTCCTCGCCACCGGTGAAGGGCAGCTTCAGGGCCAGGAAGTAGACGATCTGCGCCAGGGCCAGGGTCACCATGGCGAAGTAGATGCCCTGGCGCCGGATGGCCAGGCTGCCCACCAGGTAGCCCAGCAGACCCGCGAACAGGGTGCCGGCCAGCACGCCCAGCTCCGGCGTCAGGCCTAGGTTCTTGACCAGGTGGCCCGTCACATAGGCCGCGCCACCGAAGAAGGCCGCATGCCCGAAGGAGAGCAGCCCCGTGTAGCCCAGCAGCAGGTTGAAGGCCGCGGCAAACAGCGCGAAGCAGAGCAGCTTCATCATGAAGACGGGATAGACCGCGAAGGGGGCCAGCAGCCCGAGGGCCAGGAGGGCGAGCCAGAGGTAGCGGTTCACCTAGGCTTCCTTCCCGAACAGGCCCGCGGGCTTGACCAGCAGGACGATCACCATGATCAGGAAGATGACAGTGCCCGAGGCCGGCGCGTAGACCACCTTGGTGAAGCCCTCCACCATGCCCAGCAGCAGGCCCGTGACGATGGAGCCCATGATCGAGCCCATGCCGCCGATGACCACCACCGCGAACACCGTGATGATCATCTCCGAGCCCATGACCGGGCTGACCGAGTAGATCGGCGCGGCCAGCACGCCCGCGAAGGCCGCCAGGCCCACGCCGAAGCCGTAGGTGAGCGTGATCATGAGCGGCACGTTGATGCCGAAGGCCTTCACCAGCTCCGGGTTCTCGGTGCCCGCCCGCAGGTAGGAGCCGAGCTTGGTGCGCTCGATGACGAACCAGGTGCCGAAGCACACCACCAGCGAGATGCCGATGACCCAGACGCGGTACCTGGGGAACAGCATGAAGCCCAGGTCCACCACGCCGCTGAGCACCTCCGGCTTGCCGTCGTAGGCGTCACCGGAGACGTTGAAGTAGTTGGTGAAGACGCCCTGGATGATGAGGGCCAGCCCAAAGGTGAGCAGCAGGCCGTAGAGGTGATCGAACTTGCGCAGCCGCCGCAGCATGGTCTTCTCGATGAGGACGCCCAGGGCCCCCACCACCAGGGGCGCCACGATGAGCGCCGCCCAGTAGTTGAGGTGGAAGTCCGGCCGGCCGAGCAGCGGGCCCAGCTGGTTGAAGCCCAACAGGGCCACGTAGGCACCCAGCATGTAGAGCGCGCCGTGCACGAAGTTGACGATGTTCAGCAAGCCGAAGATCACGGCCAGGCCGAGGCTCAGGATGGCGTAGAAGACGCCATTGTTGAGCCCCAGCATGACCTGGGACATCACCGTCTGGAACGACATGCCCATGCGGGTGTCCTCCTGATTCTCAGGCGCGGCCTACTTCTTCACCGCGGGGCAGGTGCTCTCGGAGAGCGGCATGAAGGCCTCGTCGCCACTGACGGTCTTGACGATCTTCAGCAGGTCCCACTCGCCCTTGGAGTCCGAGGGCTTCTTCACTTCCATGAGATACATGTCGTGCACCATGCGGCCGTCCACGCGGATCTTGCCGTGGACCGCGAAGAAGTCGCTGATGTCCATGGACTTCAGCTTGGCCATGACCGCGTCCGGATCGTCGGTGCCCGCGGCCTTGATGGCCTTCAGGTAGTTCATGGTGGCCGAGTAGGCGCCGGCCTGGTCCATGGTGGGCATGGCCTTGTGGATGGCGAAGAAGCGCTTGGCGAAGGCGCGGGTGGCCTCGTCGCGGTCCCAGTAGAAGCCGGAGGTGAACTGCATGCCCTGGGCCACGTTGAGGCCGAGGCTCTTGATGTCCGTGTCGAAGATCAGCAGGCCCACCAGCTTCTGGCCCTTCTGGCCGATGCCGAACTCCTTGGCCTGCTTGATGGCGTTGATGGTGTCGCCCCCGGCGTTGGCCAGGCCGATGATCTGGGCGCCCGAGGCCTGGGCCTGGAGCAGGTAGGACGAGAAGTCCGCGGAGGAGAGCGGGTGGCGCACGGAGCCCACCACCTTGCCGCCCAACTTCTTCACGAAGAGGCTGGTGTTGCCTTCCAGGGACTGCCCGAAGGCGTAGTCGGCGGTGATGAAGAACCAGCTCTTGCCGCCGGTCTGCACCACGGCCTGGCCGGTCACCTTGCCCAGGGCGTAGGTGTCATAGACGTAGTGGATGCTGTAGGGCGTCCAGGCCCCGTTGGTGAGCTCGGTGCTGGCGGCGCCGGTGTTCATGGTGATGCGCTTCTTGTCGCCGCCGAGCTTCTGCACCGCCAAGGCGCAGCCAGAGTTCAGCAGCCCGGTGATCATGTCCACCTTCTCGTTGTCGAACCACTCCCGGGCCTTGGCCGAGGCGATGTCAGCCTTGTTCTGGTGGTCCGCGCCGATGACCACGATGGGCTTGCCCAGCACCTTGCCGCCGAAGTCCTTCACGGCCATCTCCACACCCACCTGGGTGCCCTTGCCCCCGAGAGTGGAATAGACGCCGGACATGTCGGTGAGGACGCCGATCTTCACGACGCCATCCGAGATGGTGTCCTTGGGCGGCGCCGCGAACCCAGCCGTGGTCAGGAGCAGAGAAGCAGACAGGGCCGCGCTGGAATACAGGCTCTTCATGGCGGTATTCCTTTCCGTTCGAATACCTGGAACACCCAGGCAGGGTTGGGTTGCTCGTGTGGGGGTGGAAGGGTGGCTCAGCATACCGACATTCGCCTGGACCTCAAATCGGGATCAGACGCCCAGGTAGTGGTTGAGCTTTTCGGTGCTGGCGGGGAGCTGCTCCCGGGTGATCATCTCCGCGATGGTGCCGCGATCGATGACGTAGTGGCGGTCCGCCAGGTCCGCCGCGAAGTGGAAGTTCTGCTCCACCAGGATGATGGTGAAGCCCCGCTGCTTCAGCTGGCCCATGAGCTGGCGCAGGGTCTGCACGATGACCGGGGCCAGGCCCTCGGTGATCTCGTCCAGCAGCAGAAGACTCGCCCCGGTGCGCAGGATCCGCGCCATGGCCAGCATCTGCTGCTCACCGCCAGACAGGCGGGTGCCCATGCTGCCGCGGCGCTCCAGCAGGTTGGGGAACATCTCGAAGATCTCGGCCACGGAAAGGCCCCCCGGGCCCACCGCCACCGGCAGCATCAGGTTCTCCTGCACGGTGAGGCTGGAGAAGATCCCGCGCTCCTCGGGGCAGTAGCCCAGACCCAGGTGGGCGATCTTGTGGGTGGGCATGGCGATGGTCTCGACCCCGCGGACCTGGATGGACCCGGTGCGGCTGCCCACCAGGCCGATGATGGACTTCAGGATCGTGGTGCGGCCCGCGCCGTTGCGCCCCAGCAGGGTCACCAGCTCGCCCTCGCCCACCACCAGGTCGATGCCGTGGAGGATGTGGGACTCGCCGTAGAAGGCGTGCAGCCCGCTGATGCGGAGCATCTCCGGAGGGGTGGCTTCAGGCATGGGCGCTCCCCATGTAGGCTTCCATGACCTGCGGATCCTGCGAGACCTCGGCGTAGCTGCCCTCGGCGAGGATGGCCCCCCGCTGCAGCACCGTGATGCGGTCCGCGAGGGTCTCCACCACCTTGAGGTTGTGCTCGACCATCAGGATCGTCCGGCCCGCGGAGGCCTGCTTCACCAGGGCGGTGATGCGGTCCACGTCCTCGGCTCCCATGCCCTGGGTGGGCTCGTCCAGCAGCATGAGCTTCGGCTCCAGGGCCAGGGTGGTGGCGATCTCCAGGGCCCGCTTGCGGCCGTAGGCCAGCTCACCGGTGATCGCGCCGCTGAGCTCTGCCAGTCCCACCGACTCCAGCAGGGCCATGGCCCGGTCGTCCAGCTGCTTCAGGCAGCGGTCGCTCTTCCAGAACTGGTAGGACGTGTTGGTCGCCCGCTGCAGGGCCACCCGCACGTTTTCGAGGGGCGTCAGGCCGGGAAACACCGCCGAGATCTGGAAAGAGCGGATCACGCCGCGCAGGGCAATCTCGGCGGGCTCCTCCCGGGTGATGTCGATGCCGTTGAAGTGGATCGTGCCGGTGGTGGGGGTCAGGAACTTGGTCAGCAGGTTGAAGACCGTGGTCTTGCCCGCCCCGTTGGGTCCGATCAGCGCGTGGATATGGCCCCGCTGGACCTGGAGGTTCAGGTCGGTGACCGCCGCGAAGCCCTTGAACTCCTTGGAGAGCCGCTTGGTCTCCAGGATGCAGTCGGCTAGGGGGTTCTCGGTCAACACCTTCGGGATCTCCCTGGCAGGTCAGCTGAGTTCATGGGTTGGATGAGTTTGGAGGGGAGTCTAGCACTCCGCGCCGGGTAGCAGGGACAGCAGTCCCATGGGCTCTGGCCGAAAGATGCAGGCGGGCATGAGGCGCAGGTCCGGGGCGATGGCGGGCCGGAAGGCCATGTGGGCCAGGATGTCCCGCTCGAGATCAATGCCCGGCGCAATCTCGATGAGCTCCAGCCCCTGGCCCGTGAGGCGGAACACGCAGCGCTCGGTGATGTAGAGCACCCGCTGGCCCTTGCGGAAAGAGACTTCCCCGCTGAAGGTGCGGTGCTCGACGGTCTCCACGAACTTCCGGGTAGCGCCCTCCTGGAGGATCCGCAGGCGGCCGTCCTCGGTTGCCACCTGGAGCCCGCCGGCGGTGAAGGTGCCCACGAAGACCACGGTCTTGGCGGACTGGGAGATGTTGATGAAGCCCCCGGCCCCGGCCAGGCGGGTGCCGAACTTGCTGACGTTGAGGTTGCCCTCCCGATCCGCCTGGGCCAGCCCCAGGAAGGCCAGGTCCAGGCCGCCGCCGTCGTAGAGGTCGAACATGGAGGGCTGGTCGATGATGCAGGTGGTGTTGGACCCCGCGCCGAAGCTGAGCCCCCCCGCGGGCACGCCGCCGAAGACACCGGGCTCCGTGGACAGCGTGATGAGGTCCGAGGCGCCCTCTTCCACGGCCACGGCGGCGATGCCCTCGGGCATGCCGATGCCCAGGTTCACCAGGCTGCCCGGCCGCAGCTCCAGGGCGGCGCGGCGCGAGATGATCTTCCGCTCGTCGAACTCCATGGGCGCCATGCCCGAGAGCAGGATGCGGATCTCGCCGCTGTAGGCGGGGTTGTATTGCTCCTGGAAGGTCTGCATGTGGTGGCCCGGCTCCTCGGCCACGACGATGCGGTCCACCAGGATCCCGGGGATCTTCACCTGGCGGGTGTTGAGGGAGCCCCGCTCGGCCAGGCGCTCTACCTGCACGATGACCGTGCCGCCACTGTTGTGGACCGCCATGGCGATGGCCTGGGCCTCCAGGGTCAGCGCCTCCTTCTCCATGGTGACGTTGCCTTCGTCGTCCGCCGTGGTGCCGCGGATCAGCCCCACGTGGATGGGGAAGGCCTTGTAGAACAGGAAGTCCTCGCCGTGGATGGGCAGGTGCTCCACCAGGTCCTCGGTGGTGATGTCGTTGAGCTTGCCTCCGCCGTGGACCGGATCCACAAAGGTGCCGAGGCCGATGCGCGAGAGCGTTCCCGGCTTGCCTGCGGCAATGTCCCGGAAGAGGTGGGCGATGACCCCCTGGGGCAGGTTGTAGGCCTCCACCTGGCCGCTCAGGGCCAGGGCCTGCAGCTTCGGCGCCAGGCCCCAGTGGCCGCCGATGACCCGCTTCACCAGGCCAAGGTGGCCCAGGTGGTTCAGGCCCCGGGTCTTGCCATCGCCCTGGCCCGCGGCGTAGACCAGGGTCAGGTTGCGGGGCGCCGCAGTCTGCAGGAAGCGCTGCTCCAGGGCGATGGCCAGGTTCTCCGCGAAGCCGATGCCCACGAAGCCCCCGGTGGCCACCGTGTCCCCGTCCCGGATCAGGGCCACGGCCTCGGCGGCGCTGACGACTTTCGTCCGGGTCGGGGTGGTCATGGGCACTCCTGAGAGCAGCTCCCCTGGCTGCAGAGCGGCCGGGAGAGCAGGGACTGGTGAGTTGGGTGGTGGAGTTTTATACCCTGGATTCCGGCTGGGGCGGGGTCGGAATCAGCGGCTGGCGAGCCCCGGCCGGGGGAGATGGGCCCTGGTCCAACATCTGGACAGAATCCGTGCGACGTGCGGTTACCATCGGCTTTTCCCCACCACTCTGCCCACCCCGAGGTTCGGCTCCTTCCCGTGCCCAAAACCCTTTTTGTTCCCCATCCTGCGGGCTCCCGAGCGAGCCTGCTCTGGAGGATCGTGCTGCTGCTGGCGCTGGGAAGCGGCGTGGCGCTCTGGGGCCAGCGCCTTCCCCTCAAGTCTTTCTCGGCGGCGGATGGCCTGCCAGGCGGCGGCATCCGCCGCATCCTGCGGGATGCCCATGGCTTCCTCTGGTTCTGCGGCCCGGATGGCGCTGCCCGTTTTGATGGGCAGACCTTTGTCCGGTTCAACCAGGAGGGGGGATTGCCCTTCCAAACCATCCTCGATCTGCTGCAGACGCGGGATGGCTGCTACTGGTTCGCGACGGACAAAGGGCTGTGCCGGCTGGACCCCAGCCTTCCCCCGGGCCGAGGGAACCCCGGACGGATGCGGCTCCTGCCCCTCCCGCCCGGCGCCGCCCACCCCATCCACCTGTTCGAGGACTCCACCGGCGTGCTCTGGTGTGGCACCACCACGGGCCTCCTCCGCGTCGATCGCCGCCCGGAGGGCGTGTCCCTGCAGACGGTGGAGCTGGGCCTGCCCCGGAAGCTCTATGACGACCCCATCGTGTCCACCCTGGCGGAGCGGGCCGGCGGCGGGCTCTGGATCGGCACCGGCAGCGGCCTCTACAGCCTGGATCCCCTGGGCCGGGTGCTCCGCTTCACGAAAGCCGATGGCCTCCCCCATCAGCTGATTCGCACGCTCGCCACCGACACCGATGGCACTCTCTGGGTGGGCACCTCCAGGGGCATCACCCGGTTCCGCCTCCCCACTGGCGCGACCAGGCTGCAGCAGCTGGAGCCGTTCTCCGCCGCCAACGGCATGGCCAACGCCGATGTGCAGGTGCTCCTGCGCACGGCCTCGGGCCGCATGATCGCGGGCACCGCCGGGGGCCTGAGCATCTTCGAGGCCGGCGCGATCCACAACCACGGGCCGGAGCACGGCATCAAGGGCCCCGTGTTCGTCCTCGCGGAGAACGCGAGCGGCGACCTCTGGCTGGGCAATGACAGCGGCGTCCAGCGCTGGGTCCAGGACGGCCTGACCACCTTCAGCCCGGAGGAAGGCCTCGCCGAAGCCCGGGTGGACGCTGTCTTCGAGGACCAGACAGGGGCGCTGGTCGCGGGCCGGGCCGGCAAGCGCGCCTACTGGCTCCACACCCTGCAGCAGCGGCGCTTCGCACCCAGCCGGCTGGAGCTTGGGGCGGTGTCCGCGGGCTGGGGCTGGAACCAGGCGGTGCTGCAGGACCACCTCGGGGCCTGGTGGCTGGCCGCCATCCAGGGGCTCGCCCGCTTCGACCGGGCTCCCGGCGCAGCCGCGCTGGCCGGCCGCCGCCCCGCGAAGGTCTACCCGGTCGGCCAAGCCACTGGCGCCGAGGGCGTCTTCGCCCTGTTCGAGGACAGCCGCGGCGACATCTGGTTTTCCGTCGCCTCGCCCGTGACCAACGGCCTGGGCCGGTGGCGAAGGTCCCTGGACCGGATCGAGGGTTTCCGCGAGCAGGACGGCCTCCCCCGCCTCTTCGATTCCCTGCCCACGGCCTTTACGGAGGACCGGGCCGGGAATGTCTGGGTGGCCTTCAACGGTGCAGGCGTGGCCCGCTTCCGGAACGGGCGCTTCGACTTCTTCAGCCATGCCCAGGGAGTCCCCGAGGGCTGGATCCGTTCGATGATGAAGGATGCCTCCGGCCGGATCTGGCTGGCCTGCTCCCTGGGTGGCGCCGGCATCATCGAGGAGCCAGAGCAGGACCAGCCCCGCTTCCGCAGCCTCACCACCGCGCAGGGCCTGGCCAGCAACTCCGTCTGGAGCCTGGTGGAGGATTCCTGGGGCCGGGTCTATGTGGGCACCGGCGCGGGCATTGACCGCTTTGACGCCGGACAGCAGCACGTACAGCACTTCTCAGAAGCCCAGGGACTGGCTCCGGGCGTGCCGCGGGTGGCCTACCGGGACCGGCTGGGCGCCCTCTGGTTCGGCCTGAGCGGGGGCCTCTCGCGCTACCTGCCGGCGCCTCCCCGACCCGCGCTTGCCCCGCCCATCTTCCTCACCGGGCTGCGGGTCGCAGGGGTGCCCAGGCCCCTGCCCGAATCGGGAACATCGGACTGGGAGCTGCCCGAGCTCGCCCCTGGCCAGAACCGCCTCCAGGTGGGCTTCACCAGCCCCGAGGGACTGGCGGGCACCGCCCTGCTCTACCAGTATCGCCTCAAGGGTGTCTCCGAGGACTGGACCCCGGCAGGCAGCGCCCGCAGCGTGGACCTGGCCAACCTGGCCCCCGGCCACTACCACTTCCAGGTCCGGGCCGTGGGTGCCGAAGGACAGGCCAGCGAGCCCCCTGCAGAGCTCCGCTTCACCATCCTGGCTCCGGTCTGGCGGCGCGGCTGGTTCCTCTTCCTGGCCGCAGCCAGCCTCCTGGGCCTGGCCTGGCAGGCCACCCGCATCCGGCTGCGACACCTGCTGGAGGTGGAGCGGATCCGCACCCGCATCGCGGCCGATCTGCACGATGACATTGGCGCCAGCCTCTCCCGCATCGCCATCCTCAGCGAGGTGGTCAAGCGGCAGACCCCGGCTGCTCAGCCTGAGAGCTTCCGCTTCCTGACGGAGATCGCGGAGTCCTCCCGCGAGCTGGTAGACACCATGGCCGACATCGTCTGGTCCATCGACCCACGCCGGGACGATCTGCAGTCGCTGCTGGCCCGGGTGGGCCAGTTCGCCTCCGGTGTCCTCCAGGCGAAGGGCATCCGCTGGTCCATGAGCCTCCCCGCCGACCCCGCAAGCATCAAGCTGAGCCCGGAGCAGCGGCGGGGGATGTTCCTGATCCTCAAGGAGGCCATCAACAACGCCGTGAAGCACTCCGGATGCCGCACCCTGAACCTGCAGGTGGAGGTCAGCCACCGCGCCCTGACAGCCCAGGTCCGGGATGACGGCACGGGGCTGCCAGCCGAGGCGCCACCGAGCGAGACCTCAGGCATCCGGCGCGGCCGGGGCCTCGTCAACATGCAGGCCCGGGCCGTGGAGATGGGTGGTCATCTGGTGATCAGCTCCGACGCCAGTGGCACCCTCATCCACCTGGAACTGCCCCAGCGGCACAGGGGGGGAGCATGAACATGCCATCCCCAGAGCCATGGGTGCGGCCTAGGATGAAGGCTGCCACCCAGGAGGGTGTCTAGCATGGGCGATCCCCGGGTGATCTCCGTGGCCCTGGTCGAGGACGACGACTCGACACGGGAAGGCCTGCGAATGCTCATCCACGGCAGCCCTGGCTTCCGCTGCATCGGCGCCTATCCCTCCTTCGAGGCGGCCCTGCCCGGGCTGGCCCAGGACCTGCCGGACGTCCTGCTCATGGACATCAACCTGCCGGGCCTGAGCGGTCGGGAGGGCGTGCGGATCGTGAAGGACCGCTGGCCGGCGGTCGAAGTCCTCATGCTCTCGGTCTACGGCGAACAGGAGAGCGTGTTCGAGTCCATCTGCAACGGGGCCGCAGGCTATCTGCTCAAGAAGACCTCCCCTGCCCGGCTGCTGGAGGCCATCCGCGAGACCACCGAAGGCGGTGCCCCCATGTCCCCGGAGGTGGCCCGCAAGGTGGTCACCCTGTTCCGCGCCACGCCGCGGCCCGACCCGGTGGAGACCCGCCTGACGCCCCGGGAGCTGCAGCTGCTGGCGCTGCTCGCCGAGGGGCACGGCTATCAGGAATCCGCAGATCGCCTGGGCGTGAGCGAGAACACGGTCCGGAACTACATCCGCAGCATCTACGAGAAGCTGCACGTCCACTCCAAGTCCGAGGCCGTGAGCAAGGCCCTGCGTCAGGGACTGATCTCCTGAGGTAGCCTGGTTAGTGCAGAGGGATTAGAAAAAAAACGCATGATCATGCTCTGACGCCGGAAGACTACCTGTTCCACGATTGCCCATCAGCGGTTCAGCGGGCCGGTGTCCGGCACCTCCTGGATCCTGGAGGGAGATCCCATGCGCCTCACAGCCGAGCTTCCCACCACCCTGCCCCTCCCGACCGAAGGGATCTCCTGGACCGCCAGGGCGACCTTCATCCTCCAGGCCCTTCGGCGCCTCGGCCACTCCGCGAAGGCCCTGGGGCCCCGAACGACCCTGGTCCAGGATCCCTTCTCCGCTGAGCAGTCCCGGGACTGAAGCCACTCAACCCCGGAAGGCCCTGCCGCCAGCTAGCGAGGGAAGGAGACGCATGGGCAGGACCGCATGCCAGGAGACGCTCAGGGAGGCTGGCGCGGGGGTTGTCTCGGCCTGCCTGACCCTGCCCCTGTGCGTGGGCGCGGGGGTTCTGGCCTTCGCCCCCCTCGGTGCGGACACGGTGCCTGAGGCAGCCCTGGCGGGGCTCATCTGCGCCATCGCCGGCGGGGCCGCGGCGGCCCTGGTCCGGCGCTCGTCCTTCGTGGTCAGCTACCCCACCACCCCGATCTGCGTCATCCAGGGCAGCATCCTCCTGGGCCTGTCGGCGGTGCCCGGCATTGGCCGGCCGGGCCTCCTGGCGGCCATGACCGCCTGTGTCCTCTTGGCCGGACTCTGGCAGGTGCTGCTGGCCTACTCCGGCATCGCCCACGCCATGCGCTTCGTGCCCCACCCGGTGATGGCGGGCTTCGTGTCCGGCGTGGCCGTGCTCATCGCCTGGCACCAGGTGACGGTGCTGCTGGGGCTTCCGGCCACCGCCCCAAGCGGGCTGGGGACCTTCCTGCCCCGGCCCTGGGCCACTCTCCTGGGTGGCAGCCTGATGGTGGTCCTGCTCCTCCTCGGAGCCTACGCTCCCCGGGTGCCGAACCTGCTGGCGGGCCTGCTGCTGGGCACCGCCGGGTTCCACCTGCTGCATGCGGCCCTGCCTGCCCTGGACCTCGGCGGCGTCATCGGCTCCGCACCGGGCCACGTCCTCCGGTTTCTGCCCTCACCCGCCGGGCTGCTCCAGGTGCTGCACACGCCGGAGCTGCTCAAGGGGGTGATTCTGGGTTCCTTCACCCTGGCCCTGGTGGCGACCCTGGACACGTTCTTCGCCCTGCGGACCGCGCAGTTCATCGCGGACATCCCGGTGTATCCCCGGCGCGACGTCCTGGGCCAGGGCATCGGCAATGTGGTCTCGGCCCTGGTCGGCGGCCTGGCCATTTCCACCTCGCTCTCGGTCTCCATGGCCAACCACAAAGCCGGCGGACGCACCCGCACCTCGACCCTCGCGAGCTGCGCGGTCCTGTTGCTGGCCGGGGTGGTGTTTCCCAAGGCGCTCGCCCTGCTCCCCCGGGTGGTGCTGGCGGCGATCCTCGGCACCCTGGCCTGCCGCCTGGTGGACAAGTGGAGCTTCCAGGTGCTGCATCTGGCCCTGACCGCGCGGGAACCCGGCAAGCGGCGACGGGCGCTGCGCGATTCGGCCATCGTGCTGGCGGTGTTCCTGGCCACGCTGCTGGGGAAGCCCGTGGCGGGCGTCACTGTGGGCATCGCCCTCTCCTGCATCCTGTTCATGCTGGACATGAGCCGCCCGGAGGTGGCTGTCCGCCGGGCGCACACCCTGCTGCCCCCCCAGCAGCCCCGCTCGCCGGCCGAAGAGCAGACGCTGGGCGCCTGGCCGGGCACCGTCGCCATCCTCGAGCTCCACGGCGTCCTGTTCTTCGGCAATGCCCAGAACCTGGCGGTCACGCTGCGCACGGCGGAGCGGGACGCGGATGTGGTCGTGCTGGACTGCCGCCAGGTCCGTGAGATCGACAGCTCCGCCCTCGGGGTCCTTGGACAGGCGGCGAGCCGGTTCCGCACCGCCGGCAAGCACCTGCTGCTCTGCGGCGCCGAAGCCTCCTGGCAGCAGGTCCCGGCGGGCTTCCCCGGGAGCGGCCTGGAGGCTGGTTTCGAGACCCTCGAGGCCGCCCTGACCTGCGCCGAGCAGCGGATTCTCGACGCGAGTCCGGTCCCGAAGGAACTCGCCCCCGAGCCGCCCCAGGCGCCCCTGGCCGCCCGGTTCCCGCTGGTGCTGGAAGCGGGCTGACACCGGCCGCTCAGTTCCCCTTCACCATCGGCACGAAGCGCACGGGCAGAACGGCTTGCCGCTCCAGGCGTTCGGGCGTCTTCCGCAGCAGGATCAGTTCCTGGGCGGCCCCCTGGGAGCCCACGGGCACGATCATGCGGCCCCCCACCTTGAGCTGCTGCACGAGGGCCTCCGGCACCTCATCCGGGGCGCAGGTGACGAGGATGGCGTCGAAGGGCGCGGCCTCGGGCCAGCCTCCGTAGCCGTCCCCGGTGCGCACCTGGACGTTGGCGTAGCCCAGGCGCTGGAGAGTGGCCTCGGCCCGGCGGCCGAGGGGCTCCACCAGCTCGATGCTGAAGACTTCGGCCACCAGCCCCGCCAGTACCGCCGCCTGGTAGCCCGAGCCCGTACCGATCTCCAGCACGCGATCCCGGGGCCGCAGCACCAGGGCCTCGGTCATGAAGGCCACCACGTAGGGCTGGGAGATGGTCTGGCCGTGGCCGATGGGCAGGGGGCCGTCCTCATAGGCCTCGCCCCACAGCGCCTTGGGCACAAACTCCTGCCGGGGCACCTGGCCCAGGACCGCCAGCACCCGGGCGTCGCGAATGCCGCGACTCACCAGCTGATCGCGCACCATGCGGGCCCGGGCGGCCGGGAAGGCGGAATCCTCCACCGGGGGAACCGGCGGAGGATCCAAGGGACTTCCCCCGAGGGACAGCACCATGGCCACTCCCAGCTGGCGCAGCATGACTATGAAGGTACGCCCTTCCCGGGGCGGTGCCAGGGCTGGCCGGTTTCCCGGTGGTGCCTGCAGGCCACTCCCGTGGTCAGCAGGCGGTGGCAGGATGGCCCGCCCCTGCCATGGACGCATCCATCGCGGTCTTGGTGGTGGCGCCCGTTGGGGTAGCGGGCAAGTCTAGGCTGGTGCTGCGCTTGGAGGCCCCGTCCACAGAGCCGATCCCGGGTCCGGGGTCTGGCGCCGGCTGGCCTGTGGCGTAGATCTGGAAAGGTTGTTGCGGGGGGGTCCCCCATCGGGTCAGTTCAGAATTTCCACGGTGCAGATCGTCGCCTTCAGGTCGGTATTGGCACATAACCCAGAGACGTCGATGGTCTGGTTGTAGGTGTTTAAGTTGCTCACGGTTGAGACCAGTGCGTTCGTTGCCCCACCCAGGCTACTGGATTGAGTCAGGAGGAGGTTTGCGATGGAAGCGAAGTTGTTGGCTCCGGTGGTGGCTCGGCAGGTGACGGTGAACTCCGCTGTCCATCCCCCCGCACTGGTGCCCACGACCCCGGTATCGGCAACCTGAACGACAGTGCCTGTGACTGCCGAAGTCAATCGCAGATACAGCCTGCAGGTGCTGGTACCGGACTTGGCGGCGGTCCCGCCCAAGCGCACGCGCAGGGTCTTTCCAGGCGTCCAAGCCCCCGCGGGGATGGTCAAGCTCCCCTGACCGAGTCCGGAACCAATCCATGCCGTCTCTGTCGCGGCTGAGAGCACAGCTGTGTCCGTGGTCATGGTCCAGATGTTGCCCGTGATGGCACCCGCCCCCGTAACACTCCAGGCTGGAACGCCACCGGGCCCCATGATCAACATGGCGCTGGTGGAACCTGCGGCCAGCTTCTGGAACTGAGTGCCATCGTGATAGAGCACGTCGCCCTTGGTATAGGTGCTCAACCCCGTGCCGCCGTTGGCGCTGGGCACCGTTCCCAGTGAAACGGTGTTCGCGGCGTTGCTTAGGGGGCTGATGAAAGTGAGAGGCGCCTGATAATCAGACACTGGGCTGGCGGCGGAGAGTCCAGTCCCATCGCCTTTGAGCAGGCCGTTGACGCTGGTGCTGAGGGTGATCGCGGGGGTCGCACTAGCGGTGGCAACACTGCCCCCAAAGCCATTGGCCGAGGTCACGGAAACGCTGGTGACGGTCCCGCTTCCGGCTGGAATGTCCTGAGCGCCCAACTGGCCACTCGTCTTGATGACGACCATCTGCGCCGTGTCGCTACCTGCGGGTGTGACACCACTGATGCCCGCGATGAAGGTTTTCGTTGTCGTGCCGGGGGTGCCGAGGAGGGTGGTCTTGCTGCCCTTGCCCGTGGCACCGGAGCCGATGACGATCTCGTTGGTGATGGACGATCCGGCGGTGCCTGCCGCGGAGGCGGCGCTGTTGGCGCCGAGGTAGATGTTGTTGCTCCCGTAGGTGCCGCCGAGCCCGGCCAGGTAGCCCAGCGCCAGGTTGTCAGAGCCGGTGTTCAGGGAAGAGAGGGCCGAGTACCCCACGGCGGTGTTCTCATAGCCGCCGATCTGGTAAGCCAGGGCGTAGGCGCCCATGGCGACGCTGTTGGAGACTTGGGTGGCCTGCGTGAGGGCGTAATTGCCCATGACAGTGTTATAGGTTCCTCCGATCAAGCCGCAGAGCGCGTTGGCCCCCACGGCCGCGTTGTCGTTACCGCCGGTCACCGACAAAAGCGCCCCTTTCCCCACGGCCGTGTTGTTTGACCCCGTGGTGACGCTGGCCAGGGCGTTGTGCCCGACGGCTGTGCTCCAACCTGCCGTCGTCAGGACGGCGAGGGACTGGTAGCCGAAGCCGGTGTTGAAGACGCCGCCGTTCAGGGAACCCAGGCTCAAGGCCCCCCCCCGGGTGTTCTCGCCCGCGTCGCTGGGGATGCGCTCCTGCCAAGCCGGAGCGCCGCTGGCCCAGGCGAGGACCTGCCCATTGGCGCCGCCAGCGGTCAGGCCCGTGCCGCCGTTGGCGACGCCCACCGTGCCCAGGCTGATGGTGTTGGTGCTGCGCGAGAGCGGCGAGCTGAAGGTGAGCGCGCTCTCCTTGCCGTTGAAGGTGCTCCAGTCCGTGGCACTCAGGGCGCCCCGGTTCGACGCCGAGGCCGTCGGCACGTTCAGCGTGATCACGGGCGTGCTGGCCCCGGTGGCCACCGTCGACGACAGGTCGGTCCCGCTGCTGCTGGTGAGCGTCAACGCTGCGACGCTGGTCACCGTGCCCGAGGTGCTGGCGGCGGAGGAGAGCTGCCCGTTCTCGTCGATGACCACCGTCTGGGGACTGGAACCGCCCAGGGTCGCGCCGCGGATGCCCGCGATGAAGGCTCGGTTCTGGCCCGTCATGCTGGCACCGGTGCCGCTGGCGGCCGTGCCAAGACGCAGGGTGTTGGCCTCAGCGGCCACGCCGAGGTGGCCGATGGCGATGTTGTAGTTCCCGGTCGTCAGGTTATAGCCCGCCTGGTAGCCCACCGCGATGTTTTTGGTGCTGGTGGTGTTTGAGTAAAGCGCTTGCGCGCCAAGGGCGGTGTTCGAGTCTCCCGTGGTGTTCTTGAAGAGGGACTCGAGGCCGAACGCGGAGTTGCGACTGCCGGTGTTCGTACCGCTGGGGGTGGCACCATACAGGGCCGAACCTCCGACCGCCGTGTTGTCGGAGCCCAGTTGAAGGTAGCCCGCCCGGGACCCCACGCCGACGTTGGAGCTCCCCGAGACCACGGCAGAAAAGGCCAAGGTCCCCAGGCCGGTGTTGGCTGTGGCGCCTGCTCCCGCCGCGAGGGTGCCGTAGCCGTAGGCGGTGTTGTCCCAGCCGGTGGGGCTCGTCAAGGCGGTCTTGCCTTGGAAGGTGTTGCGGAAGTTGTCGAGGCCCACGAGACCCAGGGGCGAGTCCCAGGAGACCCCCGACCCATTTGTCGTCAAGAACAGGCCGCCGTTGCCCGTCTGGGCGGGAAGCAAGGCGTTTCGCGCCCCCGATGCCGAGGTGGCCCCCGTGCCGCCGCTGGTGACCGGCAGGGTGCCCGTCACCTCCGTTGCCAGATTGACGGCGCTGCCACTGCTGGCGGCCGTGAGGCGACCCTGCTGGTCCACCGTCACGTTCGCCCGGGCGTAGGAACCCGGACTCACGGCGGTGTTGGCCAAGGCAACCGTGCCGGTGCCCGTGATGGGGCCGCCGGTCAGCCCCGTGCCCGTGGCCACGCTGGTCACCGTGCCGTTCGCGCTGCTGCTGGCGAGGGGGCCGGCCCAGGCGCTGCCGTTGTAGTAGTAGAACCCGGCCGTGCTGTCCGTCTGGAAGACCAGCAGGCCCGTGGCCGGGGTGCCTGGCGCAGCGATAGCCGTGCGCTGGGCCGCGGTCATGCGTGGCGCGAGGAGACCCTGGGTCGTGCTACCCAGTTCCAGCAGCGCCGAGGCCGAGGTCGGCGCCGTGCCGATGCCCACCCGGCCCGCGGTGTAGACCGCATCGCTGCCCGTAAGGGTGAATGGGCTGGCCCCAGCGGAGCCCTGGGCACCCTGGGCACCGGTGGCACCCGTGAAGCCCTGAACACCCTGGGGCCCCTGGGCGCCGGTGGGTCCAGTAGGTCCGGTGGGTCCCTGGGGCCCCACCAGGCTCAAGCCCTTCAGTCCGACCCAGCTGTCACCTGCCTTCGGTCCGAAGAGCAGGTTGTTGGTGGTGTCGAGGTAGAAGTCCCCGGCAGTGCCCGCCGCGCCGGAGGCGGTCGGGGCGCCTGCCCCATTGAGGAGGGTCTTCCCGTTGGCGCCGGCAGCACCCGCCGCACCTGTGGCCCCAGCGAAGCCCTGCACACCCTGCACGCCCTGCAGGCCCTGAGCGCCCGTGGCTCCGGTGTCACCCTTGGCACCCTGCGGACCCGTGGCACCGACCGGCCCCTGGGGGCCCGCCGTGCCCAGCACCGTGCTAGGCACGAACTTCGTGCCGTCGAAGAGGAGGCCCTGCCCCGCGGTGGGCTTCACGGTGGTGAGGTCCACGGGGATGCCCTGGAGGTGGGACACGATGGACTGCGTCTGGGTGCCGGTCACATCGCCGCTGAAGGCCCCCACCAGCTCCCAGGCGGACCGGGACTGGAAGGCCGGGATCAGCTCCACATCGGGAGCCATGGCCACGCCGCCGATGACCACATGGAGCTTCAGGCCCGACTGCGCCAGCACCGGGGGCGAGATGGCGGGCATCCCGGTGGAGCCCAGCACCACCGAATACAGGCCGTCCGACACCGTCACCGTCTGGTTCCCGGAGCTCCACAGCTCCAGCCCCGTGGCGTCCCTCAGGCTGAACACGAAGACCCGGGCCCCGTTGGCCGCCACCCCGGCCTCCAGCAGGTGGCCCTGGTAGGCCAGCTGCGGCGTGGGCGCCACCACGGCCGCCGCTGGAACGCTCTGGGCGGCGAGCGGGAGCACACCCAGGGCGATGATCATTGCCACGGTGGGGGTCAGGAAGGGATGTCGCATGGGTGCCACCTGGGAGGGAAGAGGACGGGCGAGGAGGGACAGGGGGTTCAGTGGCCCGAGGGCCGGAAGCCATGGCGCAGCACCAGGGTCCCGGAGGTGTCCGTGGCGCGGGTGGCGGGCATGGCCTCACCTACCACGGCGCTGTTCTTCGACGCTCCGGTAGCGCCGGTCTGCTGGGCCCCGGAGGCCGAGGTCAGGTCCACCGAGGACTCCGCAGGCGCCGCCGGCGGCAGGATCATCGCCGTGGCGCTGGCCGTGTAGCGCACGTCGTTGTTCCACATGGCCACGATGCGGTAGCTGCCCTGGATGGCCGAGGCCGTGAACAGCCCGCTGCCGCTGAAGGTGCCTCCTGTGGCCGGCTGCACCGACCAGGTGGCGTTGCCTCCCCAGGGAATCACCGCCGTGAACTGCACCGTCTGCCCCGGTGCCAGGGAGGCCGCCGTGGGGCTCACGGTCATGACCTGGTTGGCCGTGTTCACCTGGTCGCCGGTGGCGCGGCTGCCGCCACCGCAGGCGAGGGCGAGGAGCAGAAGCCCCGCGGCAGGGACCAGGGAACGGGCAGGCTGCCATCGGTTGGGCATCATGATCCCCCCTAGAAGCGCCAGAGGAGGCCAGCAGCGGCCGTGATGGCGGGCTGGTTCTGGAAGCCGTAGTGACTGCTGAGCGCCCTGCCCTCGAGCTCGAGCTGATTGTTCACCTTGAAGGTCAGCACCGGTCCCACACCCAGGCGCGTCCAGTGCGAGGTCCCTGTCTGGGTCATGCTGCCGCCCAGCGTCGGCGTCACCGTGTTGGTGCTGACCACGGACCAGCGGACCTCAGAGACCCCGACACCCAGCGCCCAGCGCCCGCCCAAGGGCATAAGCAGGTCCACGCCCAGCGCCAGGCAGGAGACCTTGGTCTCGAGGGACTGCGGTAGCGGCAGCGCGGTACTGGTGCGGGTCTCGGCGCCGAACACGGTGTAGTCCAGGCGCGGCCGAAGGCGCAGCCCCCTGGGGAGGATCCAGGTGCCATGGAGACCCAGGGCCAAGCCGGGAGCCCCCGCCGCGACCCGCAGGCCGCCATTGGTCGGGCTCACCAAGGCCAGCTGCGCACCGAAGGCGGGCTGGATCGGGCGGTGGGAGGGGGTTTGCGAAACCTCGGGTGGCTGGGCCACCGGAGTCGTCTCGCCGGACTGCGCAGGTGACAAAACTTCCGGTTCCCTTCCCTCGGCCTTCAAGGGACCCCCCAGCGCCAGGGCCAGCAGCGCCAGCTTGACGACCGCAGGCAGCACGGCACGGGCGGATGAATCGGTGTGCATGAGCACCTCGAGTGGCGTAGGGCACCCAAGAACAAGCGGCGGCCTCCGGGCGATGGGGCCAGGGAGGCGATGGATCTACAGGAAAGGACGCATCGGGATCAGACCACTCCCTATGAATTGAGGAAAGAATGCGTAGCACCCACCTCCTGCCGCAATACGCTTGATTACCTATAGGTCACCTTTACTTAAGGTCAACATTTCTACCTGGCTGGTGGAGGTTTCCTGGATGGAGGGGGCCGCAGGCCGCCACCCAGGCAGGTGGCGTCCCGGAGCCGAGGCTCTGCCTGAGCGAGGACATTGGCCGGAGGTGCGCTACCTCTCCGGGGGATGGATCCGGGCGCGGAAGCCCTCCACGGGACCCGTCGCCGGCAGGCTCGCGGGAGCGGCCACGGGGGCGTTCAGCAGGTAGAGGTCCAGCACGTCGCCGACTTCGAGGTGGAACTGGCAGCGCCACCGAGCCAGGTCGCCACCGGGCTCCCCGAGGGCTTCCAGCGGCAGCACCGCGACGCCCCCGGCGCCCCGCCTGAGGAGCACCGCGTGCGCCCCCCGGCGACCGGTCACGGTCACCAGGGTGCTGCCGTCCGGGCGGGAGTCCAGGACCCAGCGGGGCGGGCTGACGGTGGAGGCCGCTTCCGCCAGGTCACGCTTGGCCTTCGCGGGGGGCGGCGCGGACGGGGCGGCTGCCCGGGCGCCGCCGACCATGCCATTCACTGCGCCCCCAGGCACGCCGCCAGCAACAGCCGCCGCGCGGTCCTGGGCCGCCTCGGCCTTGGGCAGCGCATCGGCCTGCTTGCTGGCCAGCGCGGCCGGCCGGGGAGCCTCGGCCCGCTGGGTCTCCTGCACCTGGGTGGTCGTCTGGACGTTCTGGCGGGCTGCCTCCTCGGGGCTGGGCGCCAGGACGGCCTTCGGTCGGGCTGCCACCGGGGCCGGGAGTGCCTTCGGGGCCACGGGCGCCGGAGCTTCCACGGCCTTCGGCGGGGCCTTGGGCGCCTCCTGCAGGGCCGGCACGCGACCGGCCTCGGGGCTGCGGAGGTAGACCAGTCCAGCGGTGGTGCCCACGAGCAGGCTGGCCGCGGCGGCGAGGAGGCCAGGGCGGCACCAGAACGGCACGACTTTTGGTGTGGCCGGGGCCAGGGCTGCCAGAAGCTGGGCCCGGGCCAAGGGATCCGCCAGCAGCTCCCGCAGGCCTTCCTGGTCGGCCAGGGCGTCGAAGACCTCCTGGTGCTCCAGGGCCGCCGCGAAGAGCAGGCTCAGCTCGGCCTCGGTGAGCGTCCCCGTGGCATGGCCCCCCAGCAAGCGCTCGGCTTCAGCGCGGTTCACGGTGCCCCCCTTCCGGCGACAGCGTCCCAGCTGCCGCCCAGGGCTTCCAGCAGCTGCTTCCGGCAGCGGTGGTCCCAGGTATAGACGGTGTTGAGGCTGGCGGCGCCCAGGGTCTGCTGGATCTCCGCGAAGGTGCGCCCCTGCAGCTTGAGGCGGAACAGCTCCCGGCAGCGCTCGCCCATCTGCGCGATGCCACCCATGAGCCGCGCCAGCAGCTCCTTGCGCTCCAGCACCGCGGCCGGGTCCGGCGCGTCCGAGGCCGGCGGAAAGGTGTCCACGTCCACGGCATCGTAGTCGCCGTGACGATAGGCCTTGCGGCGGTGGGCGGCCAGCTTGAAGCGCAGGATCTGGAAGGCCAGGGGGACCAAGTCCTCAAGCCGGTCCAGGTGCCCGTATTTCTCGTGGATCACCACCAGCACCTCCTGCGCCAGGTCCTCCGCATGGGCGCCGGCATAACGGGATGCCGCGAAGGCGACGATCCTTTCACGAAGGCGGGCCAGGATCCCGGTCCGGTCCGCGGCCACGGCCTCCTCCTCCACGGACGGGAGCGACGGGGCGGTGCTCAGGGGGAGGTCGGAGTCCACGGGGGGCCTGGGTGGGTTCCATCCTGCCAGCGATTGCCGGTCCGGCCCACCGGCTACACTGGTTGCATGTCTGAACGCCTGATCCTGCTCACCAACGACGACGGCCTCTGGGCCCCCGGCATTGCGGCCCTGGCCCGGGTGGCCTCCCGCTTCGGCCGGGTGGTGACCGTGGCGCCGGACCGCAACCGCTCGGCCATCTCCTCGGCCCTGAGCCTGCACAACATCCTCCGCCTGAACGAAGTGGGCCCCGGCCGCTATGCCTGCGACGGCACCCCCGTGGACTGCGTGCTGCTGGGGGTCTGCGAGGTCCTGGACCGCCGCCCGGACTGGGTGCTCTCGGGCATCAACCACGGCTTCAACCTGGGCGAGGACGTGTTCTACTCCGGCACCGTGGGCGCGGCCTTCGAGGGTCGCCTGCAGGGCGCCCGGGCCGCGGCCTTCTCCATCCACCCCGGCGGCAACCTGGAGGAGGGCGAGCCCTGGATCGGGCGCTTCCTGGAGCGCTGGGAGGCCATGGAGCTGCCCGCCAACCGCATCTGGAACGTGAACCTGCCCAAGGGTGAGCCCCGGGGCTTCCGCCTCACGGGCCAGGACAGCCGGGCCTATCACGATCTGGTGGAGCGCCGGGCCGATCCCCGCAGCCTTCCCTACTACTGGATCGGTGGCGACGCGGGCCCCACCTACGCGAAGGGCGCCGGCAGCGATGCCGAGGCCGTGTTCGAGGGCTACGCCAGCGTGACGCCCCTGCGCTTGGATCTGGGCTGCCCCGAGACCCTGGCCCGGCAGGCCGACTTCCATGCCGCCTTCAACGACTAGCGGGACGCAGGTCGCCTTCCGCGTCCACGGCTTTGTGCAGGGTGTGGGCTACCGGCGCTTCGCTGAGCGGGAGGCCCAGGCCCTGGGGCTGGCGGGGTGGGTGCGCAACGACCCGGGGGGCACGGTATCGGGCGAGGCCGAAGGCCCCGCCGACGCCCTGGCGGCCTTCCGCAGCCAGCTGGCGCGGGGCCCCGCTTACGGGTCCGTGGACCGGCTGGACTGGGAGACCCCGGCCGTGCGATCCTCGCTTCCCTTTCCCTTCGAGCTCCGCAGGTAACCATGACCCACGCCAACCCCTTCTCCTCCTATGTCAGGGACGTCCCCGACTTCCCCAAGGCCGGCATCCTGTTCCGCGACATCACGCCACTGCTGGCCAATGCCGCGGTTTTCGGGGAAGCCGTGGCGGCCATGGCCGAGCCGGCGCTGATCCTGGAGCCCACCCACGTGCTGGGCCTGGAGTCCCGGGGTTTCATCTTCGGCAGCGCCCTGGCGCAGAAACTGGGCGTGGGCTTCGTGCCCGCCCGCAAGCCCGGCAAGCTGCCCATGGCCACGCACAAGGAACCCTACGGCCTGGAATACGGCGAGGACGCCCTGGAGATTCACATGGACGCCTTCAAGGCTGGCGACCGGGTGCTCATCGTGGATGACGTCATGGCCACCGGCGGCACCGCCGCCGCGGCCCAGCGCCTCATCCGCCTTACGGGTGCCCACCCCGTGGCCCTCACGGTCTTCATCGAGCTGTCCTCCCTGCCCGGCCGCGAAAAGGTCGAGGGTCTGCCCGTCTTCAGCGTATTGAGGTACTAGTGAGGGGGGCCCGCCTGGGCCGATTACCTTCCCTCCCACGGGACAGCCGCTGATGTCACCCCTGCTGAAGGCCGTGCTCCTCGCCTGGCTGGTGCTGGGCCCGCTGGGGCTCTGGTTGCGGCGGCGGCGGAAGAACAGGCCTTGAGCGCGCTCTCTCGTCAGTTCTCCGCGAGAGTTGTTTTCTTTCCCGCTACGCGCCGGTATTCCAGGGCAACAGCAGGCTGAAGCGGCTGCCGGGGTCCAGGGGCTCGTAGCGGGTGTCGCCGTGGTGGTCCTGGGCGATCCGGCGGACGATGGCGAGACCCAGGCCCGTACCCTTGCGCTTGGTGGAGAAGTAGGGCTCGAAGAGCCGCTCGCGGTCCACCTCGGGCACGCCGCTGCCCGCGTCCTCCACGTCGTAGCGCAGGAAGCCGCCCTGGAGGGCCAGAGAGAGACTTACCCGGCCCTTGCCCTCCACCGCCGCCACGGCGTTGTCCACGTAGTTGATGAGGGCGCGCTTCACCATGTCGCCGTCCCAGACCGCGGCCACGGGGACTTCGGGCAGGCGCAGGTCCCACTGGATCTCGGGGTGGTTCGGCCCGTAGAGCGCCGCCACCTGGCGCAGCAGCTCCGCAGGGTCGCAGGGCGCGAACTGGGGCACGGGCAGCCGTGCGAAGCGGGTGAAGCTGTCCACCAGGCGCGAGAGGCTGGCCACTTCCGTCAGGATGGTCTCGGCCCCTTCCTGCACGGCAGCAGCATCGAGCCGACCGTCGCGGTGGCGGCGCAGCAGGCGCTGGGCCGTGAGCTGGATGGGCGTGAGGGGGTTCTTCACCTCGTGGGCCATGCGGCGGGCCACCTCCTGCCAGGCGGCCCGCTTCTCGGCCTGCGCCAGCAGCGACAGGTCCTCCAGCACCGCCAGCACGCCGCCGCCCTGCAGGGGCTCGAGGATGGCGCGCACGGGCCGGCCCTCGCCCTCGCCGCCCAGACGGAATTCCTCCTGCACGCCCCGTCGGGCCTCAAGCACGGCCTTGAGCAGCTCCGGCAGCCGACCCAGGCGCGGCAAGGTCGCCACGGCAGCCCAGCGGACCTCCGTGGGATCGATGCCGTCCAAGCCCAGCCAGGTGCGGGCGGCGGCATTGAAGGTGCGCAGCTCGCCATCCGGCCGCCAGGTGATGACCCCCACGGGCAGCGCCGCCAGGATCTGGTCCAGGTAGGCCCGCTGCTGCTCGATGCGGCTGGCCTGGGTCTCGATGGCCGCGCGGTTGGTCTTGAGGTCGCGGGTCATGGCGTTGAAGGTGCGGGCCAGGAAGGCCAGCTCGTCCTCGCCGAGTTCGGGAAGCTGCACCTCCAGATCGCCGGAGCCCACACGCTGGGCGGCCTTGGCCAGGGCGCGGATGGGCTCGCTGAGGGACTTGGCCAGGGCCAGGCCGGACCACACCGCGTAGAACAGGGTGAGCATGGTCAGGAAGAGGAAGGTGCTCTGAGGGAGGGTCTCCAGCGTGGCCCGGTTGGCGCGGATCTGCTGGCTCTCCTTGAAGCGCTGCTCCAAGGCCAGCACCCGATCCAGGGTGTCCCGGGGCATGAAGACGCCCACGGCCCAGACGCCGTCGCCCCGCGGCACGGTGCGCAGCAGCCAGAGGCCGTCCCGGCTCTCCAGCTGGGACTCGTCACTCAGGGCCGACAGGTCCGGCGGTGGCAGCCCGGCGCCCAGGTCCAGGGCCCGGAGGCCGTTCTCGCCGCGCTTCCCCAGGAGGGCCACCAGGTCCAGCCCCGTAGCCTCGCGGATGACCTGGGGCTCCGCGGAGGCAGAGGCCTGGAGCCGCGAGACCCCGAAGGTGAGGCGCGCCCTGGCCGCATCCCGCAGATCCCCCGCGGCCTTGTGGCCATCCCGAATGGCCACCTCGGTCTCGGGACTGAACCAGCGCTCCACGTTCTTGTTGATGAAGTTCCGACCCACCAGGAAGAGGATCAGGCTCGGCAGGAGGCATACCACAAAGAGCGTCAGCACCATGCGGGTGCGCAGGCGGGAGCCGAGGATGCCCATCTTCCGCTCGAAGTAGAGCTTCGCGATGCTGCGGGCCACGATGAAGCAGAGGGAACCGATGGCCAGCACGTTGAACAGGCCCAGGGCCACCAGGGCCCAGCGGGACGGCGCGTCCAGACCGCCCTCGGCGATGCGGTTCCCCAGGGTCTTGTAGAGCAGGATGATCATGATGATCAGCACGACCAGTCCCGCGGCCACATAGAGGCGCGTGAGCTCGGGGTGGCGCTTCGGCTGCGGGGAGGCCATGGTCAGCAGGCTATCCTGGAACGGCCCCCATGGGCAGGCGGAAGCGGATGGCGACCTTAAGTGCGGAGGCGGTGCGACGGAAGTTCCTGGCGGGTTTCATCCCCGGCAGCGGGCTGCCCAGCTGCGCTCCGCCGCCGCCCGAAGCGGCCTGGGACACTGTCGAAATCGATCAGGGCGCCTACCCGCGCCTGTCGCTGGCGTTCTGGACCTCGCGGCAGCGCCAGGCCGCCAACCTGCACGAGATCAGCTACCGCGCCTGCTACAAGCCCCAGCTGCCGCGCCACTTCATCGAGCGCCTGACGCAGCCGGGAGAACGGGTCTACGACCCCTTCAGTGGACGCGGCACCACCATCCTTGAGGCCGCCCTGCTGGGGCGCCGGGTGGCGGCCAACGACGTCAATCCCCTGTCGCGAATGCTGGCGGAGCCGCGCCTCCAGCCCCCGGCCTTCGCCGCCGTGGCCCGGCGCCTGGAGGAGATCCCCCGCACGGGCCGCGCGGACGGGCTGGATCTGGCCATGTTCTTTCACCCGGACACGGAAGCTGAGATCCGCGGCCTCCGGGACTGGTGCCTGGACCGCGCCGCCGCAGGCACCCTCGACGCCCTCGACACCTGGATCCGCATGGTGGCCACCAACCGCCTGACGGGCCACAGCCCCGGCTTCTTCTCGGTCTACACGCTGCCCCCCAACCAGGCCCTCACCGCCGAGAAGCAGCGGCAGATCAACGCCCAGCGCCACCAGAGCCCCACCTACCGGGACACCCACACGCTGATCCTGAAGAAGACGAAGCAGCTGCTCTCGGGCCTGGAGCCCGAGCAGGGACAAAACCTGGCCCAGGCCAGCCGGGACGCGGTGTTTCTCTCGGGGGACGCCCGGCGGACGCCGGGGCTGGCGGATGCCAGCGTGGCTCTCACCGTCACCTCACCGCCTTTCCTGGACGTGGTGGACTACGCGGGCGACAACTGGCTGCGCTGCTGGTTCGCGGGCCTGGATGCCGCCGCCATCGGCCGTGGCATCAGCACGCCCCGCACCGTGGCCGCCTGGTCCGAGACCATGGCGGAGGTCTTCGCGGAGCTGCACCGCGTCACCCGGCCCGGCGGCTTCGTGGCCTTCGAGGTGGGCGAGGTGCGCCGCGGCAAGCTCCGGCTGGACGAGGTGGTGCTGCCCCTGGGCCTGGCCGCGGGCTTCCGGGCCCACGGCGTGCTGGTGAACACCCAGACCTTCACCAAGACCGCCCACATCTGGGGCGTCGGCAACAACGACAAGGGCACCAACAGCAATCGCGTGGTGCTGTTCGAGCGCTAGACCAGGGCGTCTTTCGGCACGGCACACCGCTGCGCGCCCCGCACGCGGCCGGTGGCCTGGATGCGGAGGTGGGCAGGCTGGTGGCCTTCGCTGCGCAGAGCCAGGGTGTCGAAGCGAACGGAGGCGAGGAAGTCGCTCAGCACCTGGGTGGCGTCCACCCATACGGACTGCACGGGACAGCCGGCCGCCAGGGGACAGACGCGCCGGTCGCTCACGCAGTGGTTGAGCGCCATGCTGCCTTCCGTGGCCTGCACCACCTCGCCCAGGGAGATGTCACTTGCGGCCCGGGCCAGGCTCACGCCGCCCCCGGAGCCCCGGGAGGTCATGAGAATGCCCGCCTTCACCAGGTCGCCCACGATACGCCGCACGAAGTCCAGGGGCAGCATCCGGTGCTTGGCGATATCGGCGAGCGGCACCCGGGCACCGGGGGCCAGGCAGGCCAAGTGCAGCACCACACGAGCAGCGTAATCGGTCTGGCGGGAGATGCCGAGCATGGGGGACCACCTGGAAGCCCAAATATGAGTTCTTCCGTGCTATTGGTCAACTAGGTGGCAACCCAAAGGTCATCAATGGACCTCCGGAGCCACCCGCTGGTAGAGGGCCGCGTCCTCGCCATCCGGGTAGTAGCCGGGGCGCAGGCCGACAGGTTTCCAGCCGCAGGCCCAGTAGAGGCGGATGGCCTTGGCATTGGCGGCCCGCACTTCCAGGAACAGCTGGGGCATGCCCGCTTCCGCCAGCTCGTGCTGGCAGGCCTCCAGCAGCTTCCGACCGAGGCCCTGCCCCCGGGCCTCGGGGGACACGGCAATGCGCAGCAGCTCGGCCTCTCCGGCGGCCTGGATGCAGGCCCAGCGGGCGAAGGCCAGCTCCGGGATCAGCCACAGCACCTCATGGTCAGCCGGCGCCTTCCAGGGCGCACCGAAGGCCGTGCGGTCCAGCCGGGTCACCCAGGCCGGCAGCGGCTCACCTGCTTCCAGGCGCCAGACGCCGGGGGTGAGGCTCTCCTTCATCGGGCCACGCCGCGGCGCAGGGCCTCGGGCAGCGAGGCGGCAGCCAGGGGAAAGTTCAGCTCCGCGTCTGTCTCCCGCAGGTAGAAGGGCACCAGGGGCGCTTCTGGCGGCCCCAGAGCCACGCGGCGCGCCAGGGCCACCAGCCCCGCCAGGGTGGCCTCGCCCTCGTCGGGCAGGAGCACCCGGCTGCCCGGCAGGACCGCATCGACCCGGGGCGCGAAGGCCTCCGGAGCCCACCAGGCCTCGGCGCCCACCCAGGCGGGCAGCTCGGCCAGGGGATGCTTGGCGGCGGGGGTCGTCGGCGCCACTTCCCAGCGCTGGTGGAAGGCTTCGCCCCGCTGGCCGTCCAGCAGGATCCAGGCGGGTCCGGTCACCCCGGCCTGGCGCAGCGCCTCGGCCCTCAGGGCGAAGGCTGAGAAACCCCAGGTGGGCAGGCCTGTGACGCCAAAGCCCTCGGCCGTGGCGACCCCGATGCGCAGGCTGGTGAAGCCGCCGGGCCCCAGGCAGGCCGCCACGCCGGAGAGCTCCGCCGGGACCGCGCCGGCTTCGGCCATGAGGCCGTCCAGGGCAGGCAGCAGGCGCTCGCTGTGCCCCCGCCCCACGCCCGACACCACCCGCTTCGCCCAGACCCGGTCCTCCCGGATCAGCGCCAGGTGCAGGATCTCCGTGGTGGTATCGAGGGCAAGCAGCATGGGATCAGTGTGGCAGGGGGCCCTCAGCTGTCAGCTGTCGGCTCTCAGCTGTCGGCCAAGAAGGCCCTGGATGGCCGAAGCGGCAGGCTTTGAACCTTGGCGATCGGCACTCAGCCGTAGCGCATCCCGAAAAGCCCCAGCGCTGGGATGGGTGCTTTTACTGACAGCTGACAGCCGAGAGCTAACCCCAAACGCAGCGCGGCGGCCCAATGGCCGCCGCGCTGCGTTTGGGAAGAACCTAGCAGGCCTTGATGACCTTGCCGGCCTGGATGCAGGAGGTGCAGACCCGCAGGCGCTTGGGGGCGCCGCTCACCAGGGCGCGGACGCGCTGGATGTTCGGGTTCCACCGGCGCTTGGTGACGTTGTTGGAGTGGGAGACATTGTTCCCGAACTGGGGCTTCTTGCCACAGATTTCGCACTGACGGGACATGGGAACCTCATGAACAAAATGGTCAAACGGCCAAGAGAACCAGTTTAGCCAAGGAAGGTCGAAAAGCAAGGGGAAAGGGCTTGCGTGGCGCCCCTTCCCCGACCCAGGATAACCTCGCCTCCCCTGGATTCCCCTTGGATCTCCGCGTCTGGGCCCTCGCCTTCACCGTGCTCGACTGGCCGGAACGCCAGAAGGCGGACCTCTGGGAGGCCCTGCAGGCCAGTGGGGAGCCGTCTCTGCCACCGGCCATGGCGACGGCCCTGGCCCAGGTGGCCGCGAGCCTGCCCCGACGCCAGCGGGAGGCCGAGGACCGCGGCGCCCACCTCTGCCTGCCCGGGGACCCCGGCGTCGAGGCCCTGCTCGCGCCCCTGCCCTACCCCGTGGCCCTGTGGGTACGAGGCACCCTGCCGCCCCAGGGGCCCCGGGTGGCCATCGTCGGCAGCCGTCAGGCCAGCACCCGGGGCCGGGCCCGCACCCGCGCCTGGGCCAAGGCCCTCACCCAGGCCGGCGTGGCGGTGGTCTCGGGCCTGGCCCGGGGCATCGACGGCGCCGCCCACGCGGGCGCCCTGGAGGCCGGCGCGACCTGGGGCATCCTCGGCTCCGGCCTGGACCATCCCTATCCGCCCGAGCACCGGCCCCTGATGGACCAGATCGTGGCGGCCGGGGGCGGGGTGATCACGCCCTTCCCCCCCGAGGCGCCGCCCCTCAAGTGGCACTTCCCCCGCCGGAACTGGCTGCTGGCGGCCTGGACCGACGGGGTGCTGGTCACGGAGGCCCGTCTCCGGTCCGGTTCCCTGGTCACCGCCCGCCTGGCCCTGGACCTGGGCAAGGAGCTCTGGGTCTGCCCGGGCTCCCCCGAAGATCCTTCTGCAGAAGGCCCAAATGAGTTGCTAAGAGAAGGCGCAGCAAGAATTTGTCTACGACCCGATGACCTCCTGGAGGACCTGGGTTCAAGGATGGTCACTTGACAAACCTCTGCCCTTCGGTCCCATCCTTAGCCCCCAGGGGAGTTCTCAGTGACCAAGCTCGTGATCGTGGAAAGCCCGTCCAAGGCCAAGACCATCACCAAGTACCTCGGCAAGGGGTACAAGGTCATGGCGTCCGTGGGCCATATCCGGGACCTGCCGCGCAAGCTGGGCGTCGATGTGGAGAACGGGTTCCAGGAGGAATACGAGATCAGCCCCACCAAAGAGAAGGTGGTGCGGGAGCTGCGAGCCGCTGCCAAGACCGCCGACGAGCTGATCCTCGCCACTGACCCTGACCGCGAGGGGGAGGCCATCAGCTGGCACCTGCTGGAGGCCATCAAGCCGCCCAAGAGCCTGCCCGTGAGCCGCGTCCTGTTCAACGAGATCACGCCCAATGGCATCGCGAAGGCCATGGCTGCCCCCACCACCATCAACAAGAAGCTGGTGGACGCCCAGCGGGCCCGGCGGGTGCTGGACCGGCTGGTGGGCTACAAGGTCAGCCAGGTGCTCTGGGAGAAGGTGCGCCGGGGCCTCAGCGCGGGCCGCGTGCAGAGCGTCGCCGTGCGCATCATCGTAGACCGCGAGCGGGAGATCCTCGCCTTCAACCCCGTCGAGTACTGGGTCCTCAAGGGGAAGTTCGGCGCCAAGCTGCCGCCTTCCTTCTGGATGAAGCTGGTGAAGGTGGGCGGACAGGCCTTGCAGCTCGGCAACAAGGAGACCAAGCGGCGCATCGCGGACGCCAAGCAGGCCAAGGACCTCAAGGCCAAGCTGGAGAAGGCGGACTACAAGGTCACCAGCCTCGAGACCAAGGAGAAGAAGCGGAACCCCTCCGCGCCCTTCACCACGGCCAAGCTGCAGCAGGAGTCAGCCCAGAAGCTCAAGATGAGCGTCAGCCGCACCATGCAGAACGCGCAGCGGCTCTACGAGGGCGTGGACTTCGGCGAGGGGCTCGCGGGCCTCATCACCTACATGCGCACCGACTCGCCCCGCATGGCCCCCGAGGCTGTGGAGGCCGCCCGGGAGTTCATCGCCCAGAAGTACGGCAAGGAGTATCTGCCCGCCAAGGCCCGGGTTTACACCGGGAAGGCCGGCGCCCAGGACGCCCACGAGGCCATCCGGCCCACGGACATCACCCGCACGCCGGAGAGCCTGCGGGGCCACCTGGAGCCGGACCAGTTCCGCCTCTACGCCCTCATCTGGCGGCGCACCATGGCCTCCCAGATGGAGGCCGCGCGCTTCGACGAGACGGTGGTCCAGACCGAAGCCGACCTCGGCAAGGAGACGGCCCTGTTCGAGGCCAAGGGCGAGATCGAGCGCTTCCCCGGCTGGCTGGCGGTCTATCGCGCCGACAAGACCGAGGCAGACGCCGAAGCCATCGCCGACGCCACCAAGGTGGACGAGGAAGAGGATGCCGACGACATCCAGCTGCCGGCCCTGAAGACGGGCGAGGCGCTGAAGCTTGAGCAGCTCGACGCAGACCAGCAGCACACCAAGCCCCCGGCGCGGTTCAACGAGGCCACCTTGGTGAAAGAGCTGGAAGAGGACGGCATCGGCCGACCCAGCACCTACGCCAGCATCATCTCCACCATCCAGGACCGGGACTACGTCAAGAAGCACGAGGGCCGCTTCAAGCCCACGGAGCTGGGCATGGTTGTCACGGACCTGCTGCTGCAGGGTTTCCAGGAGCTGCTGGATCCCAAATACACCTCGGGCATGGAGGGCAACCTCGACCGCATCGAGGAGGGCAAGCTCACCTTCAAGAAGGCCATGACGGATTTCTACGTGCCCTTCGAGCAGTCCCTGCAGGCCGCGGGCGCGGACATGCAGAACCTCAAGGCCGGCGTGGCCACGGACAAGGTCTGCCCCAAGTGCGGCGGCGCCATCCTCAAGCGCATCGGCAAGAACGGGCTCTTCTTCGGCTGCTCCAAGTACCCCGAGTGCAGCCACACCGAGGAAGTGGAAAAGATGGAGGAGCCGGAGGATGCGCCGGAGTGCCCCCTCTGCGGCACCACCCCCATGAACCTGCGCAAGGGCCAGTGGGGTCCCTTCTGGGCCTGCCCCACCTATCCCAAGTGCAAGGGCATCGTGAAGGCCGATCCCAAGGGCATCCCTGTCCCCGCGGACGAGCCCACCGGTGAGATCTGCCCCAACTGCGGCAAGGGCTTCGTCAAGCGCCACGGCCGCTACGGCGAGTTCGTCTGCTGCGTGGACTACCCGGGCTGCAAGACCGTGAAGAAGGAGATCCTGCCGGTGCCCTGCCCCAAGTGCGGCGGCGGCCTGAGCCCGCGCAAGACCCGCTTCGGCAAGATCTTCTACGGCTGCACCAACTACCCCAAGTGCGACTACACCGCCTGGGACAAGCCCGTGCCGGTCACCTGCCCCGCGTGCAAGAACCCCACCATGGGCGAGAAGACCCGGAAGCCCCGCGGCAAGGAGCCCATCCAGGTCCTCATCTGCCCCAAGTGCCAGCACGAAGAGCCCATGGGGTGAGGCGTTCTGCCGAACGCCTCTAAGGTAAAAGCTTGATCAAGAACTGAGCTGCGCAGGCCCTGCCAGCAGGCCCGGCAGCTCGGTCAAGCTGTCGATGACTGCGTCCGGCTGGGCTTCGCGGATATCCCGGCCGTGGTTGTAGCCGTAGCTCGTGCAGATGATGGCGAATCCGGCAGCACGGGCGGCCTGAATGTCGGTGATGGAGTCTCCGACCAGCAGCGAGTCCCCGGGATCGATGTTGAAGTGCGCCGCCGCGTGCAGCAGGGGGGCGGGGTGGGGCTTCATCTCCGGCAGGGTGTCACCGCTGAGCACGATGCCGAACAGGTCGAGCAGGCCCAGGCCCTGCAGGACCGGCATCGTGAACCGCGCGGCCTTGTTGGTGACGCAGCCCAGGGGATAGCCCGCCTCCGCCAGGGTGGCCAGGGCTTCGCGCACACCGGGATAGAGGGTCGAACGCACCAGGGTGTTCTCGGCATAGGCCGCCATGAACACCGGCAGGGCCTCCGCCACCCGGGCCGCCCCAGGATCGCCGTCGAGGCTGCCCGTCAGCGCCCGGCCCAGCAGCCGCGCCGTGCCGTTGCCCACCCAGGCCCGGACGTCCGCCTCGCCGCAGGGCGGGAGGCCGAACTTCAGCAGCATGACGTTCACGCTGAAGGCCAGGTCCGGAGCGCTGTCGAGCAGGGTTCCATCCAGGTCGAAGAGGATCATTTTCGGGCGCCGCATGAGGAAGCATAGCCTGGGATACTTAGCCCATGCCTGACTCCCCGAATCCCCTGCTGGTCCTGCTTCCGGGCATGGATGGCACGGGCCTGATGTTCGAGCCGTTTGTGCAGGCGGCGGCGGGCTTCGAGACCCGGGTCGTGCGCTACCCACCGGAGCTGACGAGCTACGAGGACTGCATCCGCCTGGCCCGGCGGGCGCTGCCCATGGACCGGCCCTTCCTGCTGCTGGGCGAGTCCTTCTCCGGCCCCGTGGCCATCGCCCTGGCAGCCGAGCGCCCCGCGGGCTTGGTGGGGCTGGTGCTCTGTGTCACCTTCGCCCGGAACCCCCGCCCGGGCTGGGCCTGGGCGGCTCCGATCCTCCGCGCCCTGCCCCCGCTGCGCCTGCCCCTGCCGCTGCTGCAGTGGCTGATCCTGGGCCGGAGGAAGCCCCCGCAGGCCCTGGTCGACCTGGTCCAGACCATGCTGCCGCAGGTCCCCCAGGCCACCCTGAAGGCCCGCCTCCTGGCCGTGGTGGCCGTGGACCACACGCCCCTGCTGGCGCAGATCCAGGTGCCCATCCTGGCCCTCTGCGCCAGCGGCGACCGCCTGGTGCCCGCAAGTGCCACCCGCTGGCTGCGCGAGCACCTGGCCGCCCTGGACATCCTGACCCTGAAGGGCCCCCACTGGCTCCTGCAGACCCGCCCCGAAGCCGCCGTCCAGGGCCTCCGCGACTTCCTCAAGCGCATCGGAGCCTGAACGGCGGAAACAGGGAAGGCCGCCGCTAGTTGGCCTTCACGGTCCAGAAGGCGGGGTCGCTGGCGAGCATGCCGGGGCCGGGGAAGCTGAGCTTGGGGTTGAAGGCGTAGAGCTGGTTCTCCACGCTGTTCACGGTGTCGGCGAAGACCTTCTGCATGGCCTTCCGGCCGTCCTCACCCAGAGCCTCCTGGAAGGCCTTGTCGCTGGCATCCATGCCGTCCATCTCCGCCAGGGACGCCATGGGCCGCAGCGCGATGAAGCTGGGTGAGCCCATACCTGCGGTGACCTCGTAGTAGGCGAAGGAGCCTGGATACTTGCTCTTCGCGTAGGCGGCCAGCGCCACCTTCACGCCCTCCTCGAAGGCCTTGTTCTGGCCCTGCTTGATGCGGAAGGTGCGGATGCGGAAGTAGCGCTTCTTGGCGATGTCCACATCGGGGCCGAAGCTCAGGTCCTTGCGGTGGACGCCCAAGACTGTGCGGATGGCGCTGAGGTGTTCGCCGTCCTGCTGCGAGATTTTCTCCACCTCGGCCCGCATGGCCGCGTTCTGCTCGAACTCGTTCTGCTTGGCCTCGTAGTCCGCGTAGGAGGCGTAGCCCATGATGAACAGGGCCTCGGAGGCGCCGCTCAGGGAGTTCATGCCGAAGTAGTAATCCGTGGACTTGCCCTGGGCGAGGATCCGGCCCCAGGCAGACTCCGTGGCCGCGTGGCCCGCCCCATGCCCGGGCTTGACCTCCTCGCGGACGAACTGCATGAGCGGTGGCGGCGGCATGGGACTGCCCTGGGCGAGCAGGGCCGGCGCCAGCAGGAAGATCAGGGGGGAGCAGAGCAGCGAGAAGGTCTTCAGGTTCATGAGGGCCCACCTCCGGAGGGCGGCTCCGAGCCTAGCCGCTTCGCATAGAAATTTAAATGTAATTTAATGCGTGAATATTCATAGCCGATCGCATTAATACAAGTTTTTGTATTAATTCAGAACGGGATCCCGCGCCGCCACTTGCTCCAGCCGCTCCAGCCAGGGGGCCCGCTCGGCTGTTGTGACGAAGCTGGCCAGGAGGCTGTTCTTCGCCAGGGTCACCAGCTGGCCCCGGGTGAGGGCCAGGGCCTCGGCGGCGGCCAGGAAGTTCTGGGCGAGATAGCCGCCGAAGTAGGCGGGATCGTCCGAGTTGAGGGTGATGCGCAGGCCCTGCTCGAGCAGCTGCTTGAGGTTGTGCTGGGCCATGGTCGGGAACACCCGGAGCTTCACATTGGAGAGCGGGCAGACCGTGAGCGGCACGCGGTCCCGGGCCAGGCGGGCCACCAGGGCCGGGTCCTCCAGAGCCCGGACGCCGTGGTCGATGCGCTCGGCGCGGAGGCGGCCGAGGGCCTCCCAGATGTAGGCCGGCGGCCCCTCCTCGCCTGCGTGGGCGACCACGTGGAGGCCCAGGTCTCGGCACACCGAGAAGACCCGCTCGAACTTGGAAGGCGGATGACCCACCTCCGAGGAATCGAGGCCCACCGCATGGATCCGGTGGAGGTGCGGCCGGGCCTGGTCGAGGGTGGCGAAGGCGTCATCCTCGGACAGGTGCCTCAGGAAACAGAGGATCAGCCGGGAGCTGAGGCCAAGCTGAACCCGGGCATCCCGGCCCGCCCGCTCGAGTCCGTTCAGGACGGTCTCGAAGGGGACCCCCCGGGCGGTGTGGGTCTGCGGATCGAAGAAGAGCTCCGCATGCACCACCCCGTCCTCGGCGGCCCGGGCGAAGTAGGCCATCGCGAGGTCGTAGAAGTCCCGCTCGTGCAGGAGGGCTGTGGCCCCGGCGTAGTAGAGGTCCAGGAAGGACTCCAGGTCCGCGAAGGCATAGGCCGCCCGCGTCGCCTCGACGCTGGCGTAGGGCAGGGTGATGCCGTTCCGGTGGGCCAGATCGAACATCATCTCGGGCTCAAGCGTGCCCTCGATGTGCAGGTGCAGCTCGGCCTTGGGTAGGCTGCGGATGTAGGCCATCAGGTCCATGCCAGTTCCTTCCTGGATACTTCAGCTTGGCAGCGGCTACTTGCCCGGCAGCTTCGAGGCGACGCCCTGCACGTAGTAGTCCATCTTCTCCAGGTCCTGGTCCGAAATGACCTGGCCCGCAGGCACGCGGACCTTACCGTCCTGGTCGATCACGGGGCCTGTGAAGGGATGGAACTTGCCGGCCACGATCTGGGCCTCCAGCTTCTTGGCCTGGTCCTGGACGTCCTTGGGTACCGCGGGGCTCAGGGGTGCCATCTTGATGAAGCCGTCCTTGAGGCCACCCCAGACGCTGCCCGGCTTCCAGGTGCCGGCCAGCACGTCGGTCACGACCTTGGTGTAGTAGTCACCCCAGGTGAGGATCGTGCCGCCGAGCTGGGCCTTGGGCGCGTACTTGGTCTCATCGCTGTTGTAGCAGAAGACCTTCACGCCCTTCTCCTCCGCGGCCTGGTTGGTGGCGGCGGAGTCGGTCTCGTGGGTCACCATGTCGGCGCCCTGGGCGATGAGGGTCAGCGCGGCCTCGCGCTCCTTGCCCGGATCGAACCAGGTGTTCACCCACACCACGCGCACCTCGGCCTTGGGGTTCACGCTGCGCATGCCGCGAGCGAAGGCGTTGATGCCCATGACCACCTCGGGGATGGGATAGGACGCCACGACCCCGGCGATGTTGGATTTCGTGAGCCTGCCCGCCACCACGCCGTTGAGGTAGCGGCCCTCGTAGAACCGGCCGTTGTAGATGCCCAGGTTCGTGGCGGTCTTGTAGCCCGTGGCGTGCATGAAGACCGTGTTGGGGAACTGCTTGGCGACGTTGAGCGCCGGGTTCATGTAGCCGAAGGAGGTGGCGAAGATGACCTTCGCGCCACTCTGGGCCATCTCGCGGATGACCCGCTCGGAGTCGGCGCCCTCGGGCACGTTCTCCACGAACTGGGTGGTCACCTTCCCCTTGAGGGCGGCCTCCAGCTGCTTGCGGCCCAGGTCGTGCTGGAAGGTCCAGCCGGCATCGCCGACGGGTCCCACATAGACGAATCCCACCTTGGCCGGAGCCTGGGGCGGGGCGGCGGACAGGGTGGCGGCCGCCAGCAGGGCGACGGCACCGACGGCCGTGCGGACGAGATCACGCTTGCTCATGGAAGATCCTCCTCCAGGAAAGGGGCTGGGCCCGCCGGGGCGGGGGCACTCAGGTGGGAGCTTGTTCGGAGTCATGTTCAGAGGCCCGAAAGCTCCGATAGAGTAGCAGGTCATAGACAATCTTCAGGCCACCCGCGAGTAAGAAGAGAGCACCCGAGAGGGCGGGAACGGCAAGGAGAGGACCAGCCAGCATGGGGGAGATGGCCGCGCCGGTGGTGCGAGCGATGCCGGTCACACCAGCGGCGGCGGAGCGCTCGTCCGGGGCCACCACGGCCATGGTGTAGGCCTGCCGGGTGGGCACGTCCATCTGGGAGATGCTGAAGCGCAGCAGCAGCATGGCGATGGCCAGGGGCAGGTTGGGCATCAACGGCACCAGGATCAGCAGCAGGTTCGACGGGATGTGGGTGTAGACCATGGTGCGGAGCAGGCCGATCCGCTTGGCCAGCCGCACGGCGTAGAGGGCTGAGAGCCCCGCCAGGACGTTCGCCGCGAAGAAGATCGACCCAAGCGTCCCCGGGGCGACCCCATAGCGCTGCTGGAACCAGTAGGCCACCAGGCTCTGGATGACGAACCCCCCGGCGAACGCATCCAGTGAGAACAGCGCCGACAGCTTGAACACCACCCGCCTGGAGGCATGGAGCCCCAGCCGCCCCGCCGTGGCAGCCGCCGACGGCGCCTCCACGGCCCGGGACATGCGCAGGAAGAGAGCGGCCAGGAGCAGCCCCACGGCCGCGTAGGCGATGACCAGGACCCTGTAGCTGGCGGCAGGGGCAACACCGGCACTCTGCAGAGCCTGGGCCGTCCAGCCCCCGGCCAGGGCGCCGCCGGCGGTGGCGAAGGCGCCGGTCAGGTGATACCAGGCGAAGACGCCGGTGCGGCGGTCCTCGGGCAGCACCTGGGAGAGAGCCGCCTGCTCAATGGCCAGGAAGGGCCCCACCTCATTGCCTGAGGGGCTGATCACCCCGAAGGTGGCCGCCAGCACCAGCACCGTGAAGTCCCCGCTGAGGGCGAAGGGCACCCCGGCCGCGACCATCAGGGCCGCCCCCAGAATGAGCATCCGCTTGCGGCCGATGCGGTCCGCGTGGAGCGTGATGGCCAGCGAGATGAGGGTGTCGCCCACCAGCGTCAGGGTCAGCAGCAGCCCGATGCGCCCCTCGCTGAAGCCGAGCGCCGCGAGGTAGAGCACCAGCACCACGGAGAGGAAGCCGTAGGAGAACATCCGCGCCGCCCGGGTCAGGAAGAGGAGGCAACCGTCGGCGCCGAGGGACCGGAGGTGGGCTACCAGCGCCGTCACAGGTGCAGCTCTGCCCAGGCGACCCAGCCGAAGCGGAGCGGCGGTACCGGCGAGATCCCTGGCTGTTCCAGGACCACCATGGAGAGGGGCAAGGCTCGCATGCCCCCAGGGTAGCCGCTCCTGATCGGCAAGGCAGAACGCCGTGGGCGGCGACCAGCGATTACTGGGATACTCACACCATGCCGTTCCTCTCCCGCCCCGCCTCCCGCTGGACCGCCCTCACCCTGCTCTGGGCGCTGGTGGGAACGGTGCTCTGGCTGACGGCGGTGCAGGGCTTCCTCGTGGCCCTGAACCCCTTCTGCCACCTGAAGCGGCCAGGCATCGCCCACCTGACCGTGGTGACCGTGGACCCCAACCCCGACAGCCAGCTCACGGACTACGTGACCGTGAAGGAGGGCGACGACGACCGGACCCTCAGCCTGCCCAAGGCCGAGGCCCGGAGCCTGCACCCCGAGGACGAGGTCTGGATCCTCGACACCTGGTACAGCGACGGCCTGCGCCCCACGGAGTTCCGCCTCACCCCCCTGCGCCTGCTGCTGGAATACCCGGCGCTGCTGCTGCTGCCTGCCGCCTTCGGACTCTGGCGGGTGCGCCGGGCCCGGGTGGCGGCCGAGGCCGAACCCCCGCCGCCCATCCGGCACACCTTCACCGACGACTTCCACCTCCGGGCGCAGCGCTTCGCCAAGCCCGAGGAAGACCAGCCGAAGCCTCCCCCACCCCCGCCCACGAACGGATAGGCCATGGACATCAAGCTCTCCCCCGACACCGAGAAGCAGCTGCGCGGCGCCATCCAGCGCTTCGTGGCGGAGGAATACGGCGAGAGCGTGGGCGAGCTGGGCGCGGGCACCTTCCTGACCTTCTGCCTCAAGGAGCTGGGCCCGGCCATCTACAACCAGGCCATCGCCGATGCCCAGGCCTGCCTGCAGGAGCGGGTGACCGACCTGGAGAACATCTGCTTCGTGGAGCACACGGGCTACTGGGACAAGAAGAAGGGGGTCTCACGCAAGCCGGACTTCCGGCGCTGAGGTCCCCATGCCCCACTGCCTCCTCGAGCACTCCAGCAACCTCCTCGACACGCCGGACTGGACCGGCCTGCTGAGGGCGGTCAACCGCACCCTCACGGCCACCGGCCTCTTCACCGAGGCCGACATCAAGAGCCGCGTACTGGGGCACGAGACCTTCGTCATCGGCGACGGCGCGCCGGACCAGGCCTTCGTCACCCTGGACGTGCAGATCATGAGCGGTCGCACGGACGAGGTGAAGGCCCAGCTCAGCGAGGCCCTGCTCGCCACCCTGGCACCCTGCTTCCCGCGCACCCGCGCCGGGATGCGGTTCAGCCTCACCGTCCAGATCAGTGAGCTCCACCGGCCCAGCTACCGCCGGCAGACCTCCCCCTAGCCCGGAGTCCCCATGGTCGATGTCATCACTCCCCGCCAGCTGGCCCTCCTCGCCCTTGTGGCGAAGCACCCGGGCCTGGACCGGGAGAAGCTGCTGACTGTGGGCGGCGCCACCGCGGCCGCGGACCTGGCCTACCTGGAGCAGCACGACCTCCTGCGCGAGCGGGAGCCCGGCCGCTACCGCGTCTCCCACTTCGGCGAGCGCGCCCTCAAGCGGGGCCTCTGATGCCTGCGACAGGACGCCGCACCCATCGGTGATGCCGGTCGCTTGCGCCCGTGGCGGCGCTCAGAGGACCATGGGCCATGCTTGAAACCTGGTTGAGCCAACCCCACGCAGCGCCCTGGCTGCTCGTGATGGGGATCGCAGGTCTGCTCGGCTCCCTGGGCCACTGCGCGGGCATGTGCGGCCCCATCGTGGCGGCCTTCGGCTTGTCCCAGTCCCGGCAGGCTGGCCCCGCCTGGACGCGCCACCTGCGGTTCCAGCTCGGCCGGGTAACCACCTATGCCATCCTCGGCGGGCTTATCGGCTTCCTGGGCGGCTTCGCGCGGCTGCAGACCGTCCAGGACTTGCACGCCTGCTGCAAGCCCGAGGGGGCGGCGCTCATCGCGGCCCAGGCCTGGCCCTGGCAGCTCTGGGTGAAGCTGGGCATCGGGCTGCTGATGCTGCTCATGGGCCTGGTGATGCTGCTCGGGCGACGGGCCGACACCCTCATGGAGTTCCGCCTACCGGCGCCCCTGCAGCGGCTGCTGGGCCGGGGCCTGGCCCTGGGCAGCCTGCCCTACGCCCTGGGCATGCTCTGGGGCCTGCTGCCCTGTGGGCTGGTCTACATGATGCTGCTGCGCACCCTGGACGGCGGGGACTGGAAGCTGGGTGCGGCGGGCATGGCCGCCTTTGGCCTGGGCAGCGCCCCCTTGCTCCTGGGCGTGGGTCTGGCCAGCACCCGCCTCAGCCAGGCCTGGAAGGCCCGCCTGCTGCGCCTGGGCGGCCTCCTGGTGGCCCTGATGGGCGGCTACATCCTCTGGCAGGCCGTGATGCTCCTGCGACTGCAGGCGCAGGGCTAGCGAGGCCCTCGCCGGTAGGCACCGTCCACTGGCCGATCCTCAGGCAACCCTCCTGAGGGCGGCCCGTAGCCTGGGCACACCTCAGGAGGTTCCATGCCCGCCATCGCTGCTCCCCTCACCAGCTACTTCGCCATCCTGGCCTCGCCCCGGGCCTACGCCACCCTCGGCTACCTGCTCCTTTCCCTGGCGACGGGCATCTTCGCCTTCACCTTCGCGATGACAGGACTATCCCTTAGCCTGGGCCTCGCGGTGCTGATCGTGGGCATCCCCTTCATCCTGGGCTTCCTGGCCCTGACCCGCGTCCTGGCCGTGGCAGAGGCGGGACTCCTGCGGGCCCTGGTGGACCCCACGGCCCCGGCAGCCGCCCCCCTGCTCCCCCCGGGCACGGGCTGGACCGCCCGCATCCGGACCCTGGTCGTTGACCGCCGCACCTGGTCCAGCCTCGCCTACTTCCTCCTGCTGCTGCCGCTGGGCATTGCCTATGCCAACGTCCTGGCCGCTCTGCTGATCGTGGCCCTCGGCCTGCTGGCGGCCCCCCTGGTAGCGCTGTTCACGGCACCGGGCACGGTATCCCTGGACGGTCTCCAGGTGCTGGCCAACCACCCCACCGCGTTCCTGGCCCTCTGCGGCCTGGTGGGCGCCCTCCTGCTGCCCCTGACCCTGCACCTGGGCATGGCCCTGGGCCGCTTCCAGAGCTGGGTGGCGAGGCACCTGCTGGTCCAGGCCTAGCTTAGGCCCGGTCCCGCCCCAGCCGCATGGAGTTGCCGATGACCGACAGGCTGGAGAGCACCATGGCCCCGGCGGCAAGAATGGGATTCAGCACCCCGGTCATGGCCAGCGAGATGCCCAGGGTGTTGTAGAAGAAGGCCCAGAAGAGGTTCTGCTTGAGCACCCGGAGGGTGAGGGTGGCCAGCCGGAACACCCCGCTGATGCGTGTCAGGGAGTCCCGCATCAGCACCACCGGCGCCGCGTGGGTGGCCAGGTCCGCGCCCGACCCCATGGCGATGCCCAGGTCCGCCGCGGCCAGGGCCGGGGCGTCGTTCACGCCGTCGCCCACCATGGCCACCACCTTGCCCTCGGCCTGGTAGCCGCGCACAGCCTCAGCCTTCTCGGCGGGGGACACGCCACCCACCCAGGCGTCCACGCCCACGACCCGGGCGATGCGCTCGGTGGTGGCCGGGGCGTCCCCGGAGAGCAGGACGGTCCGGATGCCCCGGGCGCGCAGCTCGGTGATGACGGCGGCGGCCTCGTCGCGGGGGCGATCCCCGAAGGCCATGGCCCCGGCAGAGCTCCCGTCCACGGCGGCGAAGGCCACGGTCAGGCCCTCGGCCTCCCAGCCCTCGGCCTGGGCGGCCAGGGAGGCGGGCAGGAGGACGCCTTCCTCAGCCAGGAGGGTCCGATTGCCCATGATCACGCGCCGCCCCGCCACGGTACCCAAGAGGCCCCGGCCGGCGCGCACCTCGATGTCGGTGGCATCCAGGCGCCCCAGGCCCTGCCCTTCCGCGTGCCGCACCAGGGCGTGGGCCAGGGGATGCTCGGAGTAGGACTCCAGGCCCGCCACCAGGTCCAGGTGCTCCAGGGCCGCGTGCCGCACGCGGAACACGCCCTCCGTGAGGGTCCCGGTCTTGTCCAGGATCAGCAGGTCCACCCGGCGGAAGGTCTCCAGCACCCGGACGTCCCGGATGATGATGCCCTGGCGCGAGGCCGCGCCGATGGCCGCGGTGGTGGCCAGCGGCGTGGCGATGCCCAGGGCACAGGGGCAGGCGATGACCAGCACGGCGATGCCGCGCAGCAGAGCCTCCGTGGCGGAGAGGTCCCGCAACAGGCAGACCGCCACCGTGAGGGCGGCCAGGCCCAGCACCACCGGGATGAAGACCCGGGAGACCCGGTCCACCGTGCGCTCCAGGGGGCTTTTGCTGGCCAGGGCCCCCTGCACCGACTTCACGATCTGGGCCAGGGTGGAGTCCTCGCCGCAACGCGTGACGCGGATCGCCAGGACCCCCGTGGTGTTGAGGCTGCCGCAGATGACCTCGCCGCCCACGGCCTTGGGCCGGGGGTCCGACTCGCCCGTGACCACGGACTCGTCCACGGCGGAAGTCCCCTCCACCACGACCCCGTCGGCGGGGATGCGCTCGCCGGGCTTGACCAGCAGGATCGTGCCCGGTTCAAGCGCCTCGATGGCCACGAAGTGGTCCTGTCCCTCCAGGCGGAGGCGGGCCTTCCGGGGCAGCAGGCGGTGCAGCATGGCAATGGCGCGGGCACTGCGGTCCTTGGCGCCCCGCTCCAGGGCCTTGCCCGTGAGCACCAGGGTGACGATGGCGCAGGCGGTGTCGAAGTAGAAGTGGCGCCCGCCCAGGAAGGCCTGGGCGCTGCTGTAGAGGAAGGCCGCCAGCACGCCCGTGGAGATCAGCGCCTCCATGCGGAGGTGGCCGGTCTTGAGGCCGAACCAGGCGATGCGGTGGATGGGCCAGGCCGAGTAGAGGACCGCCGGCAGCGCCAGGGCCATGAGGATGAAGGGCACGCCCCGCTGCGCCCAGCCTGCGATGCCCTCCCAGTAGCTGGCGTAGATCACGAGGCTGAACAGCATCACGTTCATCCACATGGCCCCGGCGATGCCCAGACGCAGCACCATGTCCTGCCACTCGCGGCGGTCGCCCTCCTGCTCCGAGCCGAACTCCGCAGCCCGGTAGCCCAGGGCCTTCACGCGGTCCGGGACGGTGCCCGGCGGGATCAGCTGGGGGCAGTAGGTGACCTTGAGCAGGTCCGAGGTGAACAGCACCTCTGCGGACACGATGCCCGCCTCCTGGCGCAGGGCGTGCTCCACCACCCAGCCGCAGGCCGCGCACCACATGCCGGAGATCTGGTAGAGGGCCTCCTTGGTCTCGGCGCCCTCGGGCACCGCCGGGGCCGGGGCCTCAGCCTGCCCCAGCAGGCCCAGGCGCAGGCTCTCCTGGAAGAGGCTGGTCTCCCGCGGGTCCTGGCCGGTGTCGAGGGTGCCACTCTCCAGGAGGATGGCGTAGACATTCAGGCAGCCGGTGCAGCAGAACCGCTTGGGGACGTCCCGGAAGCTCTGGAGCTGGGGGCTCTTCGTGGCGGCGGCGCCGCACAGATCGCAGGCCCCCCCGGTGCTCATGAGTGCTGGGACTGGGGAACCCGCCCGTGCTCGTCGAGCATCACGGGGTTCGCCTTCTTGGCGTAGTGGTAGGCCACCACAAGGATGGTGATGAAGAGCACGCCGATGACGCCGAACATCGTCAGGTAGGCCCCCCCGCCGCGTTTGGTCTCACTCATGGTGGCTACCTCTTCAGGGGCATGATGAAGGTCATTTCCTCGGCATCGGCGGAACGGGCTCCATCGGCCTTGGCCAGGATCCGGATGTGGTGCACATCCTGTCCATCCTGCACGAAGGGCGCGCGGAGTTCCACCGTCCGCTCGAAGGTCTCGCCAGGTTTGAGGACGACGGGGTTCCCCGGCAGGGCCAGCTCGGCACCGGCCAGCCCTTCCACCGTGAGCTGCACCTGCGTGATGCGCCCCGTCCGGTTGGCCAGCTTCAGGCGGATCAGGTTCGCGATACGGCCATCTGGCAGCACCTTGAACATCACGGAACGGTCCGGGTTGATCTCCACCAGCACCGGCCGCCGCAGCGAGAGGGCCAGAGCCAGTCCCCCGAGGTAGAAGGCCAAGATGACGAGGATGGCCACCCGCTTGGCGTCCCGGAAGCCCCAGCGCATGTACCAGGCCTCCCGCTCGGCGGTCTTGGGCCGCTCGCCCCAGGTGTAGTGGATCAGGCCGGGCTTGCCGACCTTGCGCAGGATGTCCTCGCAGGCGTCGATGCAGTCGCCGCAGTGGACACACTCGATCTGGAAGGGCGAGTCCCGAATGTCGATCTCCATCTCACAGACCCGGACGCACTTCTTGCAGTCAATGCAGTCCCGGGCCTCGTCCTTGCCGTCCTGGTAGCTCACCAGCAGCGTGTGTTTGTCCTGCAGCATCCCCTGGATGTAGCCGTAGGGGCAGACCGAGGTGCAGAACTTCTGACGGACCAGCGTGAGATCCAGGAAGGTCAGGATCGTCACCGTGGCGCCGGTGATGCCGCCCACGGTGATCAGGTCCAGGTGCAGCAGGCGACCCAGTAGGTCGCGGGGCTCCAGGAAGTAGGAGGTGAAGACGAAGGCCAGGAACACGGAGGCCACCGCGAGGAGACCGTAGAACAGCCCGTTCGCAACCAGCTTCCTGGTGCCTGGCGCCGCGGTCTTCAGCCGCTGCTGGGCCTGGGCCTTCGCCCAGCGCTCCAGGGACTGGCTCCACTCGCTGAAGATCATCTGCGGGCAGGCATAGCTGCAGTAGATCCGGCCATGGATGATGGCCGAGGCCGCGATGATGAACATCAGCAGCATCAACGCGAAGAAGATGATCGCGAACTCGCTGATCCAGAGCTCGAAGCCGGCGAAATAGAAGCGCTGCCGGGGAATGTCGAAGCGCATCAGGTTCAAAAAGGGCGCGGCAACGAAGGCCAGGAAGAAGCCCAGGTGGAACCGCTTCCGGATCCGACGGTAGTTGGTCTCCGCGGGAGGGAGGGGCGGCAGTCGCTCGACCTTGGGTTTAGGGGCGGGTTCTGCCTGAATGCTCATTTAGTTATTGTATAGGATCTTCGGGTTCGGCGAGGGAATGGAAACGCACTCCGTGTAGTGCTCGAAGCGCTTCATGAGGATGGCGTGCGTGGGGCACCGGGAGGCGCACATCGCGCAGCGGATGCAGGTGCTCTCATCCTTCAGCATGATCCCGCCGAGCTCGTCCTTGTCCTGCTTGCTCATGGCCTGGTACGCCGCCAGGGAGAGGTCGGCCCCGGCGTCCACCAGGCGGGTGTGGGCGTCCTCGTCGGGCAGGGTGCTGAGGCCCACCAGCTTGATGAGGTCCTCGGGGCAGACGTCCACACAGCCGTTGCAGGCGATGCAGTGGTCGGTGTCGAAGATCGTGTTGATGTTGCAGCGCAGGCAGCGGGCGCCCTGCTGCCGGGCCGTGGCCTCGGGGTAGCTCAGCTCGACATTCTCCACCGAGGTGGCCCGGAGCTCGCTCTCCAGCACGGGGGCGTTGCGGCGCTCCTCGCGTTGCCAACCCTCCGCCATGGTGTAGACGGCGGGCAGCCAGCGCTTGCGCACCGCCACGTCGGTGCGGGTGCCGCGCAGGTAGTCATGCATGGAGCGGGCGGCGGTGTGCGCCGAGGCGATGGCGTCGATGAACAGGCGCGCGCCGTGGGCCACATCGCCGCAGGCGAAGATGTCCGGGGCGGTGGTCTGGTAGGTGAGCGGATCGACCTTGATGAGACCCCGGTTCACTTCCACACCGTCCTCGGGCTTCAAGAAGGATAGGTCCGAGGTCTGGCCGATGGCGAAGATGACCGTGTCGGCATGGATGTCGGTGAGGTCGTTCTCGTCGAACTTGGGCTCGAAGCGCCGCTCGTCGTTGAAGACGGACAGGCACTTCACCACGCGCAGGCCCTTGAGCTTGCCGTTCTCGATGATGATTTCCTTGGGGCCGACGCGGTTGTGGAGGTGGATGCCCTCCTCGGCGCCTTCCTCGACTTCCACATCGTCGGCGGGCATCTCCTCGCGGGACTCCAGGCAGACCACGTGGATCTCCTTGTCGCCGCTCATGCGCAGGGCGGAGCGCGCCACGTCGTAGGCCACCTTCTCGCTGTGGCCCATCTCCAGCAGGGCGTCTTCCTTGTTCAGGGCCTCGAAGGGACGCAGGGCGGAGCGCGCCACGTCATAGGCCACGTTGCCGCCACCGACCACCACCACGCGGCGGCCCATGGGCAGGGGCGTGCCCTCGTTGAAGGCCTTGAGGAACTCCATGCCGTCGAAGACGCCTTCGGTCTCGCCGCCGGGCAGGCTGAGCTTGCGACCGTTGGGCAGGCCCACGCCCAGGAAGATGGACTTGTAGCCCTGGGCCCGCAGATCCGCGAGGGTGAAGTCACGGCCCAGCTTCATGTTGCACTTGAGCTCCACGCCCATGGACAGGATGCCCTGGATCTCGTGACGCACCAGGTCCCGGGGCAGCCGGAAGACCGGCACGCCCACGGTCAGCATGCCGCCGGGCTCGTGGTTGGCCTCGAACACCGTGACCTTGTAACCAATCTGGACCAGGTCATGGGCCACGGTCATGCCGCTGACGCCGGCGCCGATGACGGCGACCTTCTCGTAGTCCCCGTGGTTGGGGGGGAGCATGCGCTGGTTGCTGCCAGCTCGGTAGCTGGCGTAGTCGCCGGTCTCGGGGCCGTACTGGTCCGTGACGAAGCGCTTGAGGGCGCGGATCGCCACGGGTTCGTCCAGGGAGCCGCGCCGGCAGTTGGCCTCGCAGGGCGCGCCACAGACCCGTCCGCAGATGGAGGCGAAGGGGTTGGTGGAGCGGGCGATGCGGTAGGCGTCCTCGTACCGACCCTCGGCAATGGCCGTCACATACCCGCAGGCGTCCGTATGGACGGGGCAGGCGTGTTGGCACTTGACCATCTCGACCCAGTACTGCGAGTCGTCGGGAACCCTGTACTGCCAGCTGGCGTTATCCACGGTGTCAATCCTGATGGGGTTTGCGGAAGGCGAAGACCACGACGGTGACCACGTAGATCAGGGCCAGGGTGGCCACGGTGTAGCTGAGCATCGGGTTGGTCTTGGCCACCATGTTGAACTGCTTGACCAGGGGTCCCCGGGTGGCGTGGTCCACATCACCGTAGATCTGCAGGAACAGGTAGGCCACGCAGCCGAGGCCGATGACCGGGAAGGCGAGTTTCAGGAACCCAGGGGCGTCGGTGCCCTTGCGCTCCGTCATCCAGCCGCCGGCGTATTCCTTGAGCTCCTCCTGGCCCTTCTTCTCTTCACTCATGGCGTCCTCCTGATTTTGTCGTCGTCCTGGAATACCTGGAACTTCGCGTCCTCGCCCTGCTCTCCCCAGTAGCCATCCTTCCGCGACCTGACGAAGAAATAGATGGCCAGCAGGAAGGACAGCGTGAAGAACAGGTAGGCGAAATAGACGCTGGGGTAGGTGTAGTCCGTGGCGGGCATGGCGCTACTTCTCGTAGTCGTTGGCCGGGCGCCAGTCCTTGCTGCGACCGAGGGTCTGCAGGTAGGCGACCATTGCGCTGAACTCCTCGGGGTTGGCCACGATCCAGGGGTAGGCCGGCATGATGGAGCCCTTCACGAGGTCGCGGGGATTCCGGAAGTGGGTGCGGTGCCACTGGGTGTCGTACTTGCCGCCGACACGGGCGAGGTCCGGTCCGGTGCGCTTGGTCCCGAACATGTGGGGATCGTCATAGACGAACTCATCGGGAGTCGAGATGGGGGCATCCACGCCGCGCCAGCCGTAGCGCTTGGTGTCCGCGAGCAGGGTGCGGATCTGCTGGGTGTGGCAGTACCAGCAGCCTTCCCGGACGTAGATGGCGCGCCCCTTCTTCTGCAGGTCGTTGAGGGGCACCAGCTTGCCGGTGGGGCCCTTGGCGGCGTCGCGGTTCTCGAAGGGCTTGGACCAGGAGGTGTCCACCAGGGGTGGCACGACCGTGGTGATGATGCCCCCGATGAAGAACAGGACAAGGGAAAGTCCGATGGCCCAAAGGGCGTTGTTATCAGCTTTTTTGAACATGATCGCTCTCCTTTCCGCGGCCTAGACGGCCGCCTCCTCAGGGTTGCCCAGGGCAGTGGCCAGAATGTTGTAGGCGAAGAGCACGATGCCCGTGAACATCATCAGCCCGGACACGAAGCGGACGATCCAGATGGGCTTGAGGGCAATGACGGTATCGATGAAGGGGATGCTCACGTTGTTCCACTGCCAGCCCTGCCAGAAGCCGCCCAGCCAGAGGGTGGTGAAGAAGCCCAGGCCGCCGATCATCAGCATCCAGTAGCTCCAGTTGGCCAGGGAGTCGGAATGCAGCGCCTTGTTCCAGATCCGGGGCACGGCGTAGTAGGTGCCGGCGATGGCGAAGAAGCTGAAGCAGCCGAGCACCGCCATGTGGGCATGGCCGGGGATCCAGTCTGTCTTGGAGACGATGGCGTTCACCGTGCGCAGGCTGTGCATGGGGCCCTGGAAGCAGGTGAGGAGGTAGAAGACCACGCCGGACATGAGGAACTTGAGGGGCACGCTCTCGCGGAGCTGGTGCCACTGGCCCTTCATGGTCGCGAAGAGGTTGTAGACCACCGCCCAGACGGGGATCAGCAGCATCAGCGAGAAGGCGATGGCGATGGTCTGCAGCCACTGGGAGATGGGCCCGTGCAGCATGTGGTGGGCGCCGGTCCAGACGTAGACGAAAGCCAGGGACCAGAAGCCGACCATGGACAGCTTGTGGCTGTGCAGGGGCGTGTTCGAGGCGCGGGGAATGAAGTAGTAGGCGATGGCCAGGCCGATGGGCGTGAAGATGAGGCCCACGGCGTTGTGCACGTACATCCAGTTCAGGTTCGCCTGGTTGGTGCCGGTGGCGAACAGGGTCGCGAAGTTGCCGGTCAGGTAGACAAAGGCGGTCCAGAGGATGCAGCCCATCGTGTACCAGATGGTCACGTACATGGCCTGGTACTTGCGGTTGGCCACAGTCATGAAGATGTTGATGCCGAACATGATCCAGGCGACCACGACCAGGATGTCGAGGTACCAGGGCAGCTCCGCGTATTCCCAGCCCTGGTTCAGGCCGGCGAGCAGGGTCACGACGGCGCCGAGGATGATGACGTTCCAGAGTGCTGCGGTGGCGAGACCGAGCTTCTCACTCCACAGCTTGACGCCGCAGAGGCGGGGGATCACGTAGTAGGCCAGCCCCATGTCGGCGGCCAGCAGCCAGCCGAAAAGCATGCCGTTCACATGCAGGGGGCGCAGACGGCCGTAGGTGAGCCAGGACATGGTGCCCATGAGGTCGGGCCACACGAACTTGGCGGCGATGATCACCGCGATGATGCCCACGATGAAGAAGTAGGCCACCGAGCTGATCAGGAACCACTTGGCCGTGGCGTCATCGTGGATGATGGCCCCTTCCGGCGCGTTGGCCGCTTCGGCCTTACTGAATTGCGGCTGCATGCTGCCCTCCCTTGGACTTGGGGTTGATGCTGCGGATGAAGTTGACGAGGTCGCCCACATCGTTGTTCGTGAGTCCGTAGTCGATCCAGGGGGGCATCGCCGTGCCCTGGACGCCGTACTGGATGGACTCGAAGAGCCGCTTGTCGTCGACGCTGTTCACGAAGAACGAGTTCCGGAGGTTCCGGGGCTTGGGCTGGATGTCGAGGGAGTTGGGTCCCTTGCCATCGCCCTTGCGGCCGTGGCAGCCGGCGCAGCGGTTCACAAAGAGGGCCTCACCACGGACGATGGACTCGGGGCTCGTGGCCACGGGGTTCGTCTCGGGGATGGCCTTGGCCTTGAGCTCGCGGCGGGGTTCCTTGGTGAAGGTGGTCTGGATGTAGCCCAGGACCGCCTTGGCCTGCTCCTCGGTGACCGCCTTGCCCCAGGCCGGCATGGAGGTGCCGTTGACGCCGTTTCGGACGGAGTTGACCAGCCGGGCTTCGGTCTTGGAGTTCATGAAGCCCGCCTTGGTCAGGTCGCGGGGGTAGGGATCCAGGTGCTCGGCGATGGGACCGTGGCCGTCGCCCTTCTCGCCGTGGCAGCGGAGGCAGAGGTTCTTGTAGATGGCCTCGCCGCTGGTGGGGGTCGCCTGGCCCCTGAGGGTCATGAGGTAGGCGGTCATGGCCTTGAACTCGTCATCGGTGAACCGGAAGGCCGGCATGATCGAGTCGGACATGGTGGACTTGGGGTTCTTGAAGTGGGCATAGACCCACTCGCTGTCCCGGAGGGAGCCTTCGAAGCTGAGGTCGGGCGCGATGCCGCCGTCACGGTCGCCCAGCTTGTGGCAGGCCGTGCAGGCCCGGTCGAGGACCAGCTTCTCGCCCTGCTTCACCATCTCGGACGGATTGATCTTGACCGGCTTGATGGTGGCCTGGACCAGCTCGGCGCCGCCCGTGAGCTTGACCTTGAAGCGCTGGATCTCCGTCTCGGCGAAGTTGCGGCCCTTGCGGCTCTTGAGGAAGGCCACCAGTGCCTTGACGTCCTCTTCCTTGAGGTTGAACCTCGGCATGATCGAGGTGGCCAGGATGGACTTGGGATCGGTGACGCGGCCCCAGAGGTAGTCCAGCTTCCACTTGCGGCCCACATCGGAGAGATCGGGACCGATGGTGCCGTCGGAGAGGCCTTCGATGCGGTGGCAGCCGTAGCAGTTGGAGGCGAAGAAGATCTGGCGGCCACGGGTGACCAGGGCCGTGCCGGGGAAGGCCGTGTCCGTGTGGCACTGGGCGCAGTTGGCCTGCATGTATTCCTTGCCCTTGAGCTTGGGGGCGTGGTCCTTGCGCCAGTTGTCCTGGGTGGTGTAGCCCAGCAGCGGATCCGGCCAGTATTCGTCCTTGCCGTGACTGTATTCGGCGTCGAGGCCCCGGCCCTGACCGTCATGGCAGACCGTGCAGCCGAACTCGGAGAACTTGTGCCGCCGCTCCCACTTGCCGTCCTTCTGGTAGTCGCCCAGGGTCGGGGAATAGGGGTGGGTCTTCACGGGCTCCGCATGGGAGGAGAAGCGCGGGTCGTCCGTGGCGATATGGCAGGTGGTGCAGCGGTCCACGCGGGTCTCGCCGAAGTTGCTGACCACGATCTGTTCGATGCGCGGCTTCCGGGCAGCCAGGGCGGCCTTCTCCGTTTCGGTCTTGGCCAGCACCTTCGCCTGGTCGAAGTAGGTGTTCTGGTTCCGCTCCCACGGGTGACCGAACTGGTTGTAGAACACGATCCCGTGGATGACCAGGATCAGGAAGGTACCGATGGCGAGTGCCGTTCTCATGTCGCGCTCCTCACCAAGGGGTCACGAAGGCCCAGTTGGCCCCGCGGAAGAAGGTGCCGATGATCACGAAGATGATGTTCGCCACCACGAAGGTGATGAAGATCGTGTTCGCGAGGAGCCGGTCCCGGGAGAACCACTTGCCCACCCCCTTGGTGGAGCGGTCCATGTAGGGGGTTCCCAGCAACAGCAGCACGAAGATGCCAGGCACCCCGATACCGCCCCAGAAGGCCGAGTAGCTGACCATCTCCTGCAGGCCCAGGAAGTACCAGGGCGCCTTGGCAGGATTGGGGGGATGCAGGGCGTTGACCGGCTCTTCCAGCGGCGCGTTGAAGAGCAGCGAGAGCACCAGGATTGCCGAGAGGGTCACCACGAAGGTGAAGAGCTCGGCCAGGAAGAGGTTGGGCCAGGAGAAGACGGTGTTGTCGGGGATCTGGCCGACCTTGGGCAGGGGGCCGCGCACCAGGCCCTGGAAGCCATAGAGCTTCTTGGGCTCAAGCACAGAGGCCTTGTCCGCGGGGACCGCTTCCAGCGAGACGACCGGATCGGCGTCCTCGGCGCGGGAGAGACCGCCGTCCTTGCGGATGCGCCAGAAGTGGATGGCGATGGCGAGGGTGAGGACCGCAGGCAGCACGGCGACGTGGAGCACGTAGAAGCGCAGCAGCGCCTCCTGGCCCACGCTGGTGCCGCCCATGAGCAGGAACTGGATGTCCTTGCCGATGACCGGGGCATAGCCGGCGATGGCGGTGCCCACGGTGATGGCCCAGAAGGCCAGCTGATCCCAGGGCAGCAGGTAGCCCGTGAAGCTCATGAACAGGGTCAGCAGGAAGAGGATGACGCCCACCACCCAGTTGAACTCGCGGGGCTTCTTGTAGGAGCCCGTGAAGAACACCCGGCACAGGTGCATGAACACCACCGCGACCATGCCGTGGGCGCCCCAGCGGTGCATGTTCCGCAGCAGGGTGCCGAAGGCCACGGAGCCGCGGAGGTCGAGCATCCGGTCGTAGGCCTGGGTCGTGGAGGGCACGTAGTAGAACATCAGCAGGATGCCCGTCACGATCAGGATCACGAACAGGAAGAACGAGATGAGACCGAGGCCTAAGGTGTAGCCCGGCCGCAGCGAGTTCTTGTGCACCTTCACCGGGTGGATGTGCAGGAAGAAGTTCGTGAAGCTGGTCGAGGACCGCTCCAGGTCGTTGGACGGGAGGGGATTGCGGAAGATGGACTTCCAGACGTTCTTCGGAAGATCCGTCAGCGCGGTGAGGAAAGAGGCTTTGGGCGGGGTGGCGGGGCTCATAGGCTCAGGTAGCTCCCAGGAACGATTTCAATGTCCTTGTCCACTTCGATCTCGCCGTTGGGGGCGAGGGTGATCTGGAACCAGGGCAGCGGCCGGGGCGCGGGGCCGCCGGTGACGTTGCCATCCTGGTCGAAGCGGGATCCATGGCAGGGGCAGGCGAAACCCGTGTCCGCCGCGCCCACGGTGCAACCCAGGTGGGTGCAGGTGATCGAGATGGCCGCCAGCTTCGTGCCCTCGCGGACGATGCAGATGCCCCGCGCGGCGAGGATGGCGCGCGTGCCCGAGGGGAAGTCTTCGGGCTTGCCCACGCTGAAGCGCTGGGGCTGGCCGTAGGTGGCCCTCGGCTTGATGAAGACGAAGTTGGATACGGCGCTGAGACCCGCGGAGCCGGCCAGGCCCGCGCCGGTCAGCCAACCGAGCATCCGCCGGCGGGAGGTCTTGCCCCCGTCGGAATCCTCCCCGCTACTTCGCTTTAGATTGACTGCCATCGGCCGTCTCCTGAGTGGGCTTCACCCGTGGTTTGTCCTGCTCGTCAGACCAAAAAACCTGGTATTTCGCGTCCTCGATGTTGCGCATCCAATCCCGCTTGACCGCATAGATGAAGAGGAAGGCGGCCCCCGAACCCATCGCCAGACTGGCTGCGATCGAGATCCAGGTCAGTTCCATGGAAGGTTCCTTAAAGAGGCAGAGGTGTCGAACCATGGTCCGGGATGAACGCTGCAGATCATCCTAAAGGATCTTAAGGTCAGATTTCAATGAATCCGATTTACCAGTAGGACGGCTGTGACGAGGGACACAATATGGAAATTATGTTATTAAAGACTTTAACACGATTCTGTTGAACCACATTTACCATTAATTGAATTTTATAGAGTAATTTTATTATCTTTAACATCTATTATTTGTTTAATTAAAGATGCAACCTAGGATCATTTCATGTTAACCACCCTCTCAATGTATCAAAAATTGACATTTTTCTAATTATTGTCGTTACATTAATTATTATTAAAGAAATAAATGCATTTGAATTGTATTCAAATAGATTAATGAAACAATGACTCAAGCCAATGCCGGATCGGCAAAGCCTCCGGATCCCATCCTTTGCCCGCCGGCCCTACACTGGCCGGAAAGCCCAGGAGCCCCCATGCCCTACCCGAGCCTGCTGGCCCCCCTCGACCTCGGCTTCACCACCCTCAAGAACCGAGTGCTCATGGGATCCATGCACACCAACCTGGAGGAGGCCCGGGACGGGTTCGCCAAGATGGCGGCCTTCTATGCAGAGCGGGCCCGCGGCGGCGTAGGGCTCATGGTCACGGGCGGCATCGCGCCGAACCTGCGGGGCCGTCTGACCCCTTTCGGCGCCCAGCTCTCCTGGCCCTGGCAGCTCGCCAAGCATCGCCTGGTGACCGATGCGGTCCATGCCGCAGACGGGAAGATCGCCCTGCAGATCCTCCACGGCGGACGCTACAGCTACCACCCCCTCAGCGTCGCGCCCTCGGCCGTGAAGAGCCCCATCACGCCCTTCAAGCCCCGGGCCCTCAGTGAGCGCGGCATCCGGTCCACCATCCGCGCCTATGCCCGCTGCGCCAGCCTGGCCAAGCAGGCGGGCTACGACGGCGTGGAGATCATGGGCAGCGAGGGCTACCTCATCAACGAGTTCATCGCGGCGCGCACCAACCGGCGCACGGACGCCTGGGGCGGCTCCTACGAGAACCGCATGCGCTTCCCGGTAGAGATCGTCAAGGCCGTCCGGGAAGCTGTGGGCCCATCCTTCATCATCATCTTCCGGCTCTCCATGCTGGACCTGGTGCCCGATGGCAGCACCTGGGAGGAGGTCGTCAAGCTGGCCCAGGCCGTGGAGGCCGCCGGGGCGACCCTCCTGAACACGGGCATCGGCTGGCACGAGGCCCGGGTGCCCACCATCGGCGCCATGGTGCCCCGGGGTGCCTACGCCTGGGTGACCCAGAAACTCCAGGGCTCCGTGGGCATTCCCCTCATCGCCACCAACCGCATCAACACCCCCGAAGTGGCCGAGGAGATCCTGGCCACCGGCGGCGCGCAGATGGTGAGCATGGCCCGGCCCCTGCTGGCGGACCCGGACTTCGTCAAGAAGGCCGCCGAGGGCCGCGCCCTGGACATCAACACCTGCATCGCCTGCAACCAGGCTTGCCTCGACCATGTCTTCAAGCAGCAGCGGGCCACCTGCCTGGTGAACCCCCGGGCCTGCTATGAGACGGAGCTGGTCTTCGACCCCACCCTGGTGCCCAAGCGCCTGGCGGTGGTGGGCGGTGGCGCCGCCGGCATGAGCTTCGCCAGCTACGCCGCGGAGCGGGGCCACCTCGTCACCCTCTTCGAGGCCGAGGCGGAGCTGGGCGGCCAGCTGAACCTAGCCAAGCAGGTGCCGGGCAAGGAGGAGTTCCACGAGACCCTCCGCTACTTCCGCCGGCGCCTCGAGGCAGCGGGCGTCTCCCTGCGTCTGGGCCTGCGGGCCACCGCCGAGCAGCTCATGGACTTCGATGACGTGATCCTCGCCACGGGCATCCGGGCCCGCCGCCCGGACATCCCGGGCGTGGACCACCCCAAGGTCATTACTTACGCAGAGCTGCTCTCGGGCCGGAAGGTCGCAGGCGCCACCGTTGCCATTATCGGTGCGGGGGGCATCGGTTTTGACGTGGCGGAGTTCCTGGCCCAGCCGCCGGCCACCCCCCAGGTGGCGTCCTTCCTGCGCGAGTGGGGCGTGGACAGCGAGCATGTCCACCAGGGCGGCCTCCTGCCCGCGCACCAGCCCCCGCTGCCGGCGCGCACCGTCTTCCTGCTGCAGCGCAAGGTGGACCGCATGGGCGCGGACCTCGGCAAGACCACGGGCTGGATCCACCGGTCCACCCTCAAGGCCCTGAAGGTGAAGATGCAGGGCGGCGTCCACTATGAGCGCATCGACGACGAGGGTCTCTGGATCCGGGACGGCAAGGACGCAGGCTCGCGGTGCCTGGCTGTGGACAGCATCATCCTCTGCGCGGGCCAGGACTCGGAGCGGGAGCTGGCCGTGCACCTGGCCACCCGAAGCCGCCGCATCCACCTGATCGGCGGCGCCGAAACGGCCGGCGAGCTTGACGCCCAGCGGGCCATCCGCCAGGGCGCGGAGCTGGCAGCGCGCATCTGACCTCCGTGCCCCACCCACTTCCGACCCTCTCGGCCGCCGCGGCCCGGCGCCTCTTCCTGGGCGCGCAGGGGCTGCTGGAGGATCCCACCCGTCGGGCCACCGTCACTTCGCTGCAGGCCCTCATCGAGCGCCTGGGCTTCGTGCAGGTGGACACCATCAACGTGGTGGCCCGAGCCCACGACCTCACCCTCTTCAGCCGCCTGGACGGCTACCGCCCCGAGCAGCTCCGCCGGCTCGTGGAAGACAAGCAGACCCTCTTCGAGCACTGGACCCACGACGCCTCGCTCATCCCCACGACCTGGTTCCCCCACTGGCAGCCACGCTTCGACCGGGACCGGGCCCGGCTGCAGGCGCACGCCTGGTGGCAGCACCACTTCCGCGGCACCGAGGGTGCCCAGGTGGTGCAGACCGTGAAGGCCCGAATCGCGGCGGAAGGCCCCCTGAAGTCCTCGGACTTCGAGCACCCGGAGAAGCGCGGCCCCTGGTGGGGCTGGAAGCCCCAGAAGGCCGCCCTGGACTTCCTCTGGCGCAGCGGGGAGCTGATGATCCCCCGGCGGGAGGGCTTCCAGAAAGTCTACGACCTGACCGAGCGGGTGCTCCCGGACGCCCACGCCCTGCCCTGCCCGGCCCCGGAGGTCCACCTGGACTGGGCCTGTACCACCGCCGCCGAGCGGCTCCAGGTCTTCACCGCGAAGGAGCTGGCCGACTACTGGTGCGCCGTGGAGGCGCCGGCTGCCCGGACCTGGTGCGCCACCGCGGCCCGGAGCGGCCGCATTGTCCCCGTGCAGGTGGAGGAGGCCTCCGGCGCACGGCAGCCGGCCTTCGCGCTGGTGGACTGGGAGGACCGCCTGGCCCGGCTCCCCGCGCCACCGGAGGGCCTGCGCCTGCTCTGCCCCTTCGACCCGGTCCTCCGCGACCGCGCCCGGGCCCTGCGCCGCTTCGGCTTCGACTACCGCTTCGAGGCCTTCGTGCCCGAGGCGAAGCGGCAGTTCGGCTACTTCGTGCTGCCGCTGCTCGAGGGGGACCGCCTCGTGGGGCGCCTGGATCCCAAGCTGCACCGGGACCAGGGCCTGCTGGTGATCAAGGGGCTCTGGTGGGAACCGGGGATCAAGCCCACCCAGGCCCGCCGCCGCAGCCTGGAAGCAGCGCTGGAGCGGCTCGCCGCCTTCACCGGGGCCGACCAGATCCGCGTTTCTGGCTGAACAGGCTATCCTTGGCCCCATGTCAGCCCCCAAGACCCCCCTGCTGAACCGAATCCACAGCGCCCGCGGCCTCTCCCCCAGCCAGCGGCAGATCGCGGACTGCCTGATCGCCAACATGAACGAGGCCGCCCTCTGGGGCGTGGAGGACCTGGCCGCGAAGTCCCAGACCTGCGTGGCCACCGTGGTCCGCTTCGCCAAGAAGCTGGACTACAGCGGCTACCTGGAGATGCGGAAGGCCCTGGTCGGGGCCGCCAAGAAGCACTACGGGCGCGGTGAGCAGCTCCTGCAGGCGCCCATGCAGGCCTCGGCCACCCTCCTGGAGGTGGTCCGCCGGGATCTCCGCAACCTTGAGACCCTGGTGCAGGCCGTGGACGAGAGCCTGCTCCAGCGCGTGGTGAAGCAGGTGCGGGACAGTCGGATCCGGCTGATCATCGGGGACGGCGTGTCCGCCCTGATGGCCCGTCAGTTCGCCTACCTGCTGATCAATGCAGGCCTGCCGGTCATGGAGGGCAACCCCGCCGACTTCGCCACCCAGGTGGGCCTGCTGGACACCAAGGACCTGCTCGTGGCCATCAGCATCACGCCCTACACCCAGGAGACCCTGGACGCCGCCGCCTATGCCCGGAAGCGGGGCATCCCCGTGCTGGCCTTCACGGACAGCCTGAACTCCCCCCTGGCCAAGTCCGCCACCCTGGCCCTGCCCATTCCCGGGGAGAACCTGCTCTTCTCCCACAGCGTCACGGCCTTCGGCGTCCTGGCCCATGCCATCGTCACCTCCATCGCCAGCCAGACCCCTCAGCAGACCCTCAGCAAGCTGCGCGAAGTCGAGCGGGTGGCCCGGCAGAAATTCGCCAAGGACTGACGACTCGGGGCCAGGCAAAGCTCGCCCTGTCAGGCGGGGGAACGACGTCATGGGACGGATGAAAATAAACTTGACTCGATAATCCCAAAAGCTTTACTTTTTTGTCACCAACCCTTTTCTCCCTGGAGGAGCGATGACTCGAAATGCGAGCAGTCCCTGGCTCAGTGCACTCGTTCTAGCCCTCGTGGCAGCCCCGGCGGCACTGGTCGCTCAGACCAGCACCACCGCCGCGCTGGCGGGCGTCGTTCGCGATGCCGCGGGCAACCCCGTGGCCGGCGCCAAGGTCCGCATCAGCTCCGACGCCATGATCGGCGGGGAGAGGGTCACGGTCAGCGCCGCCAACGGCGCCTACCGTTTCTCGGCGCTGGCACCCGGCCGCTACAAGATCGTTGTCACCGCCCCCGGCCAGCAGACGCTTTCCATGACCGAGAACCTTGCCCTGGGCCAGACCACTTCCGGCAACTGGAAGTTCCCGGCCGTTGCCGGCGCGACCGTGGAGATCGTGGCCGCCTCGACCAATGCCGAATCCAGCTCGGTCACCATCACCCAGAACTACAGCACCGAGGCCCTGGCCACCATCCCCGTCGAGCGCTCCATCGCCGGCATCATGGACCTCACCCCGGGCGTCAATGGAAACCGGGCCTGGGGCGGCTACTCCGGTGAGAACGCCTACATGATGGATGGCGTGAACATCAGCGATCCCTCGGGCGGCACCGTCTGGATCTACCCGAACATCGACTGGTTCTCTGAGATCCAGGTCGCGGGTCTGGGCGCCAATGCCGAGTTCGGCGGCTACATGGGCGGCTTCGTCAATGGGCTCGTTAAGCGCGGCGGCAACACCGTGGAAGGCAGCCTCACGGCCTACTACGCGGATTCCAAGTGGCAGGCCAAGATCAACGCGAACCACCCCGACCTGCCGAGCTCGGAAAAGAACATCCTCCCCTCCAAGAACTGGGATCTGGCCATAAGCGTCGGCGGCCCCATCATCAAGGACAAGCTCTGGTATTTCGTCTCCGCCGAGCGCATCGAGCAGGACGACACCCCGCCAGGCGCCGAGCTGCCCCAGCGCAACCAGAAGGTCATGGCCTTGGCCAAGATCACCTGGGCCCCCAGTGTCTCCTCCACCTTGGAGTTCCTGGCTGAGCACGACTATGTGGGTCGGGACCGGCGCTACATCGACAAGTGGACCATGCCCGTCGCCACGCAGAAGGAGATGGCTCCCAACAAGTCCGTGAGCGTCACCTGGACCCAGACCATCGACCAGGACAAGGTCCTCACCTTGAAAGCCTTCGGCTACTCGGGACGCTATGACATGCCGGGCTACGGCGGCAACGCCCTGTCCCTGGACACTGCGGACCTCTACCAGTACGACCCCAAGAAGCCGGCGCGGGAGTACTTCAACAACTCCACCTACGAGGACTTCAACTACCGCTCCCGGGCCACGATCCAGGCCACTTTCGACTGGTTCAAGACCGGCCTGTTCAGCGCCAACGACAGCCACGCCTTCCGCTTCGGCATCGAGCGGGAGCAGGCTTCCGACGAAGAGCTGGAACGCTTCCCCGGCAACCTGAACCTCAACGCGACCTACGACAACTTCGATGGGCCGCTCTATGGTGACTACATCATCGAGGGTGGTGGTTGGAATGTCCGCCAGCGCGTGGACCGCCTGGCGGCCTTCGCCCAGGACACCTGGCATGTCAACAGCCGGCTCACGCTCACACCCGGCGTCCGGTTCGAGCAGTTCAAGGCCCGCTTCTACGGCGGCGAGAACCTCTGGAACAAGAACACCTATGCCCCCCGCTTCGGCATCAGCTACGCCCTCACCGAGAGCCAGTCGACCATGCTGAAAGCCCACTGGGGCAAGTACTACGCCGGCTACTCCACCTACTTCATCGACCGCGCCATCCAGAGCGCGATCCCCGTCAAGAACTACTACAGCTGGGGCGATTACCCCATCATCCCGAATGTCCTGGACCCCTCCACCTGGCCCGATCACACCCCAGGCACCGCGGACAACTACGCCTACCGGCGCGTCAACGACATCACGGCCGTGGATCCCAATGCCCGGCAGCCCTATGTTGTGGAGACCACCCTCTCCCTGGACCACCAGTTCAATGCCACCTGGGGCGGCAGCGTCTCCTACATCTCCCGCGACTGGAAGGACAGCCTGGCCCGGGTGGACACGGCCGCAGATCCAAGGGGTGCCTGGTCCGACTACGTGGACCCTCTGCACAACCGGCCCATCAGCCTCTACGAGCCAGGAATCTACAGTGATGCCGGGGTTTCTTTCCGCGTCCCGCATAACAGCTACGTGACCACCAACCCGAGCGATGCCAAGCGCAAGTACGAGGCGGTTTCCGTTTCCCTCGACCGGAAGCTGGCCAACAACTGGAGCCTGAACGCCAGCTACACCCACGCCACGCTCAAGGGCAACATCCAGCGCGCGGACAGCTACGACAAGGTCTACTACAACAAGAATCTGATGATCAATTCCTACGGGAATCTGCCCGGGGTCAATGATCACGAGATCAAGGCCCGGGGCACCTACGAGTTCCCCTGGCACATGCGCCTCTCTGGGACCTTCACCTACCTGAGTGGCACCCATTGGACGCCCACCTACCGGACACCCAACGGCTGGGGGAATAGCGACTGGGGCAATTTCAACGGCCAGCGCTACTTTGTGAACACGGAAGCCCTGGGCAGCGAGACCTACCCCAGCCGAACCCTCCTGGACCTCCGCGTGACCCAGCAGATCGCCCTCAACAAGAGCTCCCACCTGGAGATCTTCGGAGAAGTGCTCAACGTACTGAACCGTCAGGCCCCCTTGTCCTACAACACCAGGGTGAACGCGAGCAACTCTGACACCTCGGGCATGTATGTCGACTACAAGTATCCGACTGCTCTGGATGCCGGTCGCCGCATCCAGCTGGGCCTTCGCCTGACGTTCTAGGCTCCGTCGCCTGACAAACGGCAGTGCCGGGCCTTCGGGCCCGGTACTTGTCTTCCGCCTTCTCAAGGAGTCCCATGCCCCGGTTGGTTGCCCTCCTGTGCTGCGCCTGCCTCCTGGGGGCAAGCACACCCAAAGGCACCCTGGTCATCGTGGGCGGCGGGGGCATGCCCCAGCCGATCCTCGATGCGTTCCTCCTCGCCTCCGGCGGGAAGGGCGGCGCCGTGGGCATCATCCCCACCTCCACCAGCGACCCCGATGGCGCGCTCAAGGAGTGGAAGGAGGACCTCGAGAAGGCGGGCCTCACCATGGTCTCCCTGGACGTCCGCAGCCGGGAGCAGGCCTCCGACCCCGAGCTGTTGGCCCGCGCCCGAACCTGCACGGGCTTCTGGTTCTCAGGAGGCGACCAGAACCGCGTGGGTGACAAGATCGTCGGCACCCCGCTGCAGAAGGTTGTCCGCGACCGTTACGAGGCCGGCGCCTGCATCGGCGGCACCAGCGCCGGAGCCGCCATCATGTCCAAGGTCATGCTCACGGGCGATGACCGCCACGGCAAGGAGGCCCTCTCCGAGTTCGGACCCGGCGCCTACCAGACCCGCGAAGGCATGGGCTTCCTGCCGGAAGGCGTCATCGTGGACCAGCACTTCCTCCGGCGCAGTCGCGAGAACCGCCTCTTCAGCGTGGTCATGGGGCGACCCGACCTGCTGGGCCTCGGCATCGACGAGGCCACGGCCCTGGTGGTCAAGGATGGCCAGGCCAAGGTCCTCGGGAACCGCTCGGTCATGGTCTTCGACCCTTCAGGCATGACCGTCCAGGGCGAGTCCTTCCGCGACCTCCGCATCCACGTGCTGCGCCCCGGTCAGTCCATCGATCTGGCCACCCGCAAGGTGAGTCAGCCACCAGAGGCGATAAACCTCAACCGCAAGGAGAAGAATTGACCACAAAGGGGCGGATGATCCTCGTCTTCCTGCTTGCGGTAGTCAGTCTCACTGCGGCCGCGCCGGCACCCTTCCCAGCCGATCACCGCACCATGACCAAGACTGTCTCCTACGCGGAGATGACCGCCTTCCTGACAGCGGTCGCTCGACCGGGCTTGATCACGGTCACCGAGGAGGGCCGCACGCACCAGGGCCGCCAGGTGCTGCTGGTGCGCCTGAATCGGGGTGGCACCAAGGCCCGCTTCCGGGTGCTGTACTACGCCCAGCAGCACGGCAACGAGGTGGCGGGCAAGGACGCGCTCCTGACCCTGATCCGGGACATCGCCCAGCATCCGGAGCTGCTGCCGGAGGACGTGGACCTCTACCTCATGCCCATGCTGAATCCTGATGGCGCGGAGGCCCACCGCCGCCTGAACGGCGCGGGCGAGGACCTGAACCGGGACCACCTCCTGCTGGCCCAGCCCGAGACCCAGGCCCTGCACCGCGTGGCCCGGCGCATCCGGCCCCACCTGGCGGTGGACAGCCACGAGTTCGGGCGGGATGGGAAGGACTACACCGACCGGGGCTGGGAGGCCTGGCCCCTCATCACCATGGACGCCGCCAACCATCCCCTCATTCCTGACTATCTCAAGACCGCGGGGCTGGAGGCCGTAGCCGCCGCCGCGCCCCTGCAGAAGAAGGCCGGCCACACCTACGCTCGCTACAGCGTGGGCGGTCCGCCGCCGGACGAGGAAATTCGGCCCTCCACACCTGAAGTCGATGACGGGCGCAACGGCATGGGCACCCTGGGCGCCCTGTCCTTCATCATCGAGGCCGGCGTCCGGCACCAGGCCAAGGAGCCCCAGGCGGACCTGGGCGCGCGGGTGGACGGCTACCGCATCCTCTACCGCCACCTGCTCGGCGACCGCGTCTGGCGCGACCGGGTCTACAAGCTTGCCGAGCGGGCCCGCCGCGAGCCCCTGCCGCCCTTCATCGCCACCAACGTCTTCTGGGCCAATCTAGGCGGCAAGGTCACCTCGGTGAAGGTGCTGGAGACCGCCACGGGCCGGGTACTCGAGGTACCCACCGCCAACGCCATGACCGACCTGGTGGTGAAGGGCAGCGTCCCCACCCCCCGGGCCTATGCCATCGAGCCCGCCCTCGCCGCGCGCTTCCTGCCCGTCCTGGAAGCCCAGGGCCTGCGCTTCGAGGCCCTCAGCGCCCCCCGGCGGGCGCGGGTCGAGCGGGTCCGCCTGCTCCGCCTCGAAGAGCCCTACGACGAGCTCTACCAGCGCTACAAGGACCGGCAGATCGTCGAGCGCCAGGCCCCGGCCGACCTGGACCTGCCCGTGGGTACCCTCGTCGTGCCTCTTGACCAGGACCTGGCCCGCCGGGCCATCCAGGTGCTGGAACCCTGCCTGCTCTATGGCCTCTACGGCTACCCTGGCTTCCGTGAGTCGGCGAAGCCCGGCGCCTTCCTGCCTGTGTCCCGTCTCTTCTGAACCCGCTCCGGATCGCATCCGGCTGGAGTTCCCATGCTGCTGCTCATCAAAAACGTGGAAGTCTACGCACCCGACCCCGGAGGCACCTGCGACCTGCTGATCGGCGGCGGGAAGATCCTGCGCATGGAAGCGGACATCCGCATCCCCCGCAAGTACTGCGAGGTCATCGACGGCCGGAACCACAAGGCCGTGCCGGGCTTCATCGACGGTCACGTACACATCATGGGCGGCGGCGGCGAGGGCGGCTTTGCCACCCGCACGCCGGGCCTGCCCCTCACGGATGCCATCCTGGGCGGCGTGACCACCGTGGTGGGCTGCCTGGGCACCGACGGCTACACGCGGCACATGGCCGGCCTCCTCGCCAAGGCCAAGGGCCTCGAGGAAGAAGGCCTCAGCACCTTCATCTACTCCGGCTCCTACGGGCTGCCCCTGCGCACCCTCATGCCCAGCCTCGAGGAGGATCTCCTCTTCATCGATAAGGTGATCGGAGCTGGGGAAGTGGCGCTCTCGGACCACCGCTCCAGCCAGCCCACTTTCGAGGCCTTCGCCCAGCTGGTGGCCATGGCCCGGCGCGGCGGGATGCTCTCGGGCAAGGCCGGCATCGTCAACGTCCACCTGGGCGACGGCGCCCGGGGCCTGGACTTCCTGCGGCGCATCGCCGCCGAGACGGAGCTGCCCCTCACCCAGATGTGGCCCACGCATATCAACCGCAACCCGCACCTCTTCGAGGAGGGTATCGCCCACGCGAAGGCTGGCGGCTTCGTGGACTTCACCACCTCGACCCTGGCCTCCTACCTCGAGGATGGCGAGATCCCCTGCGCCAAGGCCCTGCGCCGCATGCTGGAAGCGGGCGTGGATCCTGGCCAGATCACCTTCACCTCCGATGGCCAGGGCAGCCTGCCGGACTGGGACCGGAACGGCCGCCTGCAGGACATCTCCGTAGGCCGGGTCACCTCGCTGTTCCCGGCGGTGCGCGAGGCGGTGCAGGCCGAGGGTCTCGCCCTTGAGACCGCCCTCCGGGTGATCACCGCCAACCCTGCCCGCATCTTGAAGCTGCGCAGCAAGGGCCAGCTGGCTCCCGGCATGGACGCGGACGTGGTACTGCTCAGCAAGGACCTGGAGGTCCGCAGCGTCGTGGCCAAGGGCCAGCTGCTCATGAAGGCCGGGCGTCCCCTGACCAAGGGGAGGTTCGAGTGAGTGCACCGGAAACCACGACGCCGGCGGCGCCCCCCGCCCGGCAGATGCCCCACACCCTGGTGATCGTCGGGGCCCTGATCGTCCTGGTGCTGGTGCTGTCCTGGCTCATCCCCTCGGGCGAGTACCAGCGCACCGCCGTGGAGACCAGCGAGGGCATCCGGAAGGTCACCATCCCCGGCACCTTCCACCTGGTGCCCAAGGTCCTCCTGGGCCTGCAGGCCCTGCTGCTGGCCCCCATCAAGGGCTTCCTGGACGGGTCCCTGCTCATCTGCTTCCTGCTGGTGATCGGCGGAACCTTCGCCGTGTTCCAGGAGACCGGCGCCGTGGAGTCCGGCATCTGTGGGCTGACGGACGTCCTGGCCCGGCGGCCCGCCCTGAAAGGTCTGGTGATCCCGGTCCTGATGACGGTGTTCTCCCTGGCTGGCGGCATCTTCGGCATGGCCGAGGAGATCATCCCCTTCGTCATCATCTTCATCCCCCTGGCCCGGCGCCTGGGCTACGACTCCATCGTGGGGATCTGCATCCCGTTCCTGGGAGCGGCGGCCGGCTTCGCGGCGGCCTTCTTCAACCCCTTCACCGTCGGCATCGCCCAGAGCATCGCCGGCCTGCCCCTCTACTCCGGCCTGGCCTACCGGCTGGTCACCTGGGTGATCGGCACCACCGTGGTGATCACCTACGTGATGCTCTATGCCCACCGTGTGAAGCGGGACCCGACCCTCAGCCCGGTCTATGACCTGGACCTCGAGCGGGGCAGCCTCTCCGAGACTTCCGCTGGCCCCGCCTGGGATGCCCGCAAAGTCGCCGCGCTGGTCCTCTTCGCCGGCTGCATGCTGCTGTTGGTGGTGGGCGTGCTGCGCTGGAAGTGGTACATGGAGGAGATCGCCGTGCTGTTCTTCGGCATGGGCATCGCCCTCGGCGTGGTGGGCGGCCTCAGCCCCAGCCGCATCGCCGCGGTCTTCGTGGTCGGGGCCAAGGACATGGTGAGCGTGGTCTTCATCGTGGCCTGCGCCCGGGCATTGCTGATCATCGCCCAGGACGCCCGCATCATGGATACGATGCTCTTCGCCGCCTCCAAGGCCATGGCCATGCTGCCCCGGGTGGTCGTGGCCCAGGTGATGTTCCTCATCCAGTCGGGGATCAACTTCCTCATCCACTCGGGCACGGCCCAGGCCGCCCTGACCATGCCAATCATGGCGCCGCTCTCCGACCTGGTCGGCGTCACGCGCCAGACGGCGGTCTACGCGTTTCAGCTCTGCGAGTTCGTGAATCCCATCCTGCCCACCTCCGCCGTCACCATGGGTGTGCTCGGGGCCGCGAAGATCCCCTGGGACAAGTGGGCCCGCTGGTTCCTGCCCCTCCTGGTGATCCTGGTGCTGCTCAGCTTCCTGCTGCTCATCCCGCCCGTGCTGTTCTTCCACTGGGGCCCCGCGTGAGCCTGCGTTCCCTCGCCCTCCTGGCGCTGCTGGCCAGCGGGGCGCTGGCCCAGGGCACTGCGCCTGATGCCACTGCGGACTTCATCCGGGTCACCGGGACCGAGCCCCTGCCCGCGCCCCTGCCTGCCCTCGTGGACGGCCTGGAAGCCTCACGGCTCAGAGCGCACATCGCCTTCCTCAGCGACCCGAAGCGCGAGGGCCGGGGCCTGGGTAGCCGCGGACTCGAGGCCACGGTGCGCTACCTCCAAGAGCAGGTGAAAGCCGCGGGCCTGCCGCCCCTGGGACCAGGCTATTTCCAGACCGTGCCGCTGCGAGAGGTGCGGCCCGGCCAGGGCACCGTCCGGCTAACGCTTGGATCTGCCAGCCTCACCTTCCGCGCGGGCCGGGACGCCGTCCTCCCCACGGTGGCCCCGAGCAGACTCGAAGGTCCCTGCGTGTTCGTCGGATTCGGCATCCAGGAGCCCGGCCTGGGCCACGATGACTTCCGGGGCCTGGACGTCCGCGGCAAGGTGGTGATCTTCCGCGATGGCATCCCCTCCGGCGCCGCCTGGCAGAAGCCCGAGCTGCTCGAAAAATACCTCTCCAGCCGCCCCGCAGATCGCTACGATGCCCGCCTGGCCCTGCTCGAAAAGCTCGGCGCCCGGGCGGCCATCGCCCTGGAAGAGGGCCTGGACCAGCGCATCAGGGTGGGCAAGGAACCGGCCCTGCCCTACTTTCTGGCAGCACCCGGCGTACCCAGCTCTGGCGAGCCGCCGCTGGCGCGGCTGGCACTCACGCCGGGGCTGCGCACCCTGCTGCAAGGGCCCCGGGAAGGCACGGCCAACCTCGTCATCCGAGGCCGGGTGCGGGCGCTCCAGGGCCAGAACCTGCTCGCCCGCCTGGAAGGCTCGGATCCTGCCCTGCGCCGGGAGGCCATCCTGCTCGGCGCCCACATGGACCACCTCGGCATGCCCGCGGGTGTCCTGCATCCCGGCGCCGATGACAACGCCTCGGGCGTGGCGGCGCTGCTGGAGATCCTGCGATCCCTGGCCGCCAGTCCCATCCATCCCCGCCGCACGGTGCTCTTCGCCTTCTGGACCGGCGAGGAAGAGGGCAAGTTCGGTTCCGGCCACTACACCCGCCAGCCCCGCTGGCCCCTGGCCACCACGAGTGCCTACCTGAACCTCGACATGATCGGCCATCCCTGGCCCCAAGAGGCACTCCGGACCCTGGTGGCGGAAGCGGGCCTGAAGCAGCCGGAGGCCTTCCTCGACGGACTTGCGCCCGCCCACTTCGCGGAGCCGGGCCTCAGCACCAGTCACCGCGAGCTCGGCCCCGTCCTCGCGCTGGCCGGTCGTGGCACCGGCATGTCCCTGCACCTGGACTGGACCGACGGCAAGAACGGCGGCAGCGACTACCGGGACTTCGCCCGGCGCGAGGTGCCCTTCGTGCGCTTCTTTGGCGACTACTTCCCGGGCTACCACAAGCCCGGGGACACCCTCGACCAGCTGGACCCCGAACAGGTGCGCCGCATGGCCCGCCTCGCCCTCGCCACCGCCTGGCTGCTGGCCGATCGGTAAGCCCGGATCTGCAGGATGAGCCCAGCCCCAGAAACGGTCAGCGTCCCAGGCCTGCCTCGAAGGTCCGCAGGGCCTTGAGGAGCGCGGCTGGTGCATCCCACATCACCCAGTGCCGGGTGCCGGGGACGTGGATGACCTGGAACTTGGACAGGTCCTTGAACCCGTGCTGGGCCAGGAAGGCGGCCTTCTGGGCCGGATCGGGGTCCTCAGGCGCCGAGGACAGGTCCAGCACCGGCAGCCGCAGCTGGGCGTGGCGACCACCCAGGGGATCCAGACACAGGCCCCGCAGGTAGGCCTGCAGCGCCTTCGGCGGCACCCGCAGGGCCTCGGCCACCACCCGCTTGGTCTGCTCCTGGGAGCTGGTCATCAGGCCCAGGAAGATCCCCAGGGCCATGCCTGGATCCTGGCCCATGCTCACGGCGGTGGGCTCCATGTAGGCCGTCGGCAGGGCACTCAGGAAGCTGTCCACCAGGAGCAGCCCCCGAAAGGCCGTGGGATCTTCCAGGATGGCCCTGGCGCCGAGGGGGCCACCCATGGAGTGGCCGACCACCAGGCAGGGAGCCAGCCCTTCCTGGCGCACCAACCCGGCGAGGCCCTTGGCCACGGCGCCGAATTCCGCCCGCCCATCCACTTCAGCGGGCCCAGGGCTCCCGCCACTGCCGGGCAGGTCCACGCTCAGGACCATGTGGTCCCGCGCGAGTTCGGCAGCCACCTCAGCCCAGACCTCCTTGTTGCCACCGAACCCGTGGATCAGCAGGATGCCAGGCCCCTTGCCAACCTTGGTGAAGGGCGGCGGGGTCGCCTGGAGGCACAGGGCCGCAAGGCAGATCATCAGGATGCGGCAGCCCATGGGGACCTCGAGAAAGATCCTTCAGCATCGCAGGATCAGGGAAGCTGGACCTCGCCGTACCAACCCTTGAGGCTGATCTTGGTGCCGTAGGGGGCGGACAGCCTCTGCAGGAGGGCGATGATCTCGCCGCCCCGCTTGGTGCTGGCCAGGCGGGGCACGCCGTAGAGGGGGCCTTCGTCGTCGATGGTCACAGGCAACAGCTGGATCCGCTTCAGCTTTCCCTGGTTCATCGTCATGCGGACCATCACGGTCTCCAGCACTTCGCGGGACTCGCGGCGGTCGAACACCGAGACGTTGGCGGGGCGGGGCATCTCGATGTCGCGCTGGTGGATGACATCCGCGGGGATCCGCTCCGGGGTGCGGTACTGGTAGATGAAGTCGCCGAGGCTGTAGAAGATGGGCCGCCCCTGGTAGAGCTCGATGCCGCGCAGGACGTGGGGGCCGGTGCCGATCACCATGTCCGCCCCGGCCTCGATGGCCCGGCGGAACATGATCTGGTCGTTGGGCGGGGTGGTGTCCTGGATGCCGTACGCGCGGTGGTGGGTCACGTCGTGGTTGTGCAGGGTGACCAGCAGCAGGTCCGCATGGCGCCGAGCCAGGACGATGTCATCCTCCATCGCCTTCACGTCGGACTCCAGGGGGCCTTCCACCTTCTCCACCTTGCCGTCCCGCACCGCGAGGATGACGGCGGGGTCGATGGTCGCCAGGGACGGTGCGGAGGGGTCCTTGCTGCGGTACTTGGCGGTCCAGTAGCGCATGTAAGAGAGCAGGGAGACCCGGGTCTTGAAACCGGCCAGCTCCAGGGTGCCCGGGGCTCGCGCCTCGGCCAGGGTGGCGCCGGCGCCGGCATAGGTGATGTTCGAATGATCCAGGGCCTTCAGGCACTCCTTGAGCCCCTCGGGGCCGAAGTCCAGGGCATGGTTGTTGGCCAGGCTCACCAGGTTGATGCCCGTCCGCGCCAGCTCCCAGCGGAAGTCCCGGGGCGCCCGGAAGTTGTAGAAGGGCCGCTGGAGGTCCGGCCGGTCGTTCAGCGAGAACTCCATGTTGCCATAGGCGATGTCGGCCTCCTGCATGAGGCGCAACAGGCCCGCTCGCTCGGGGGCTTCCAGGTGGCTGATTTTCTCGTTGAAGATCATGTCGCCCACCGCCGTGATGACGAGGTCGCCCGACTCCTCCTTGAGCAGCTCGCCGAGGCGGCCCGCCCAGTCGATGCGCTCGGGCTTCTCCGGGGGCTGGACAAGGTGCCGGTAGACCGAGCGGGGATCGTCCTTGGCGGACTCCGGCTTGGCCTGGGCGAGGGCGGGCAGTCCGCACAGCAGCGCTGCCATGGCCAGGACTCGATGGACTCGGGGCGTCCCGGGCATGGTGACCTCCTGCAAGAAAGGTGGTGCTGCGCAATTTTGTTTCATCCAGCGCCATCCTGCAAAGTATTTCAATCAGCTCACCGGGGTGGCCCCGGGGCCTTATCCTGGAGCCATGACCACCGATCCGGACTACTGGAACCGCATCTACGAGGACGAGGCCCGACCCGTCTGGGACATGGCCCGGGCCACGCCGCTGGTGTCCGAGGTCCTGGAGCTGGCCCTGCCCCTGGGCCTCCGCCCGGGCTGCGAGTTGGTGGTGCCCGGCTGCGGGTACGGCCATGACGCCGTCGAGCTGGAGGCGCGGGGCTTCTCGGTCACGGGCCTGGACTTCGCCCCCCTCGCCATCCAGGGCGCCATGCACCGCTACGGGGACCGCGTCATCTGGTCCCAGGCGGACTGGTTCACCACCCACCTGGGGCCCTGGGACGGCATCTTCGACCACACCTGCTTCGTGGCCATGGACCCGGCCCTGCGCTCGGCCTACGTGGACGCCTGCGCGGAGCATCTCCGCCCCGGGGGGTTCTGGCTGGTGGCGGCGTTCCATGATGTCCAGGGCCGCCCGGCGCCGCCCCACGAGATCCCCATGCTGGAGATGCGCCACCTGGCGGAGGCCCGGTTCGAGGTGCTGCACCTGGCCGAGGCCCAGCAGAGCCACCCCCGCCGCGCGGGCCGCGAGTACCTGCTGGTGGCCCGCCGCCGCGAAGGCTCTGTCCAGCCTTAAGGTTGTCTATGTTGTTTTTCAACGGACCCTAGGCCGGATGCCGGAAGGAGGGCGGCACGCTTTCCGACCCCTCGGGCCGGGGCCGTGGCCTAGAATGGATGCAACCGTCCCCATCCTGGAGTCCCCATGCGTCTGAAGGCCCTGCTCTCCGCGCTCCTGCTGACGTCCCTCAGCCTGTCGGCCCAGGACCTTGTCCGCCTGGGGAACCTGAAGTTCGCCCACTACGGCGCCGTGTCCTACATGAAGGAGCTCGCCCCCAAGTACAAGCTCAAGATCGAAGAGCGGGTCTTCCCCAAGGGCATCGACATCAACCCGGCCATCGTGGCGGGCGAGATCGACGCCAGCGCCGCGGCCCTGGACGCCGCCATCGCGGGCCGGGCGGCGGGCGTGCCGATCTACGTGGTGGCAGGCTTCGCCAAGGGCGGCGCCCGGATCGTGGTGGGCGTGAACTCCGGCATCAAGTCCCTCAAGGACCTGAAGGGCAAGAAGGTGGGCGTGGCCCGGGGCGGCGCCCAGGAGCTGCTGCTGCTGGCCGAGCTGGGCAAGGCCGGCCTGACCTGGGGCGACAAGCCCGGCAAGGACGTGCTGGTGCTCTACCTCCCCTTCGCGGACCTCAACCAGACCCTGATGGCGAAGAACATCGACGCCATGTGCCAGAGCGAGCCCTACAGCTCCCAGGCCATCAACAAGAAGTTCGGCGTGGAGCTGATGAAGCCTTACGACACACCTCTGGGCGAGCCCATCCGGGCCCTGGTCATCACCGAGAAGCTGTACAAGGAGCGCCGTGATGTGGCCCAGCGCTTCCTGCTCTGCTTCGTGGAGGCCACCAAGAAGTTCATCGACGACCCCAAGACCGCTGAGAAGTTCGTGCGGGAGTCCATGTTCAAGAACCAGATCAGCACCGAGGACTACCAGGACGCCATCGGCAACTCCCCCTTCTGCTACGACATCTCCCTGGACCACGTGCAGGTGACCACGGACCTCATGGTCCAGTACGGCGTGGGCAAGATGGCCAACCCGCCCAAGGCCGGTGACTGGGTCAGGCTGGACCTCCTGGCCGAGGCCAAGAAGCAGCTGAAGATCGAAGCCCCCAAGGCCGCTCCCGCCAAGCCGGCCAAGCCCGCGAAGGCGAAGAAGGGATGAAGCGCTACCGCCACGCAGCTTCCGGCGTCCTCGTCCCCCTGGCGGCCATCGGCTTTTGGCAGCTGCTCTCCAGCATGGGCTGGGTGAACGCCACCATCCTGCCCTCGCCCCTGGCCGTGCTGGTGAAGTGGTGGGCCTACCTGCGGCCCCTGGAGGTCTTCGATCCGGCCCAGGGCTCCTACCTCCAGTGGTGTTTCTCGGGCGAGCTCATCCATGACGCCATGGGGAGCCTCTACCGGGTGCTCCTCGGCTTCGCCATCGGCAGCGGCCTGGCCCTGCCCCTGGGGCTGATCATGGGCTACAGCAAGGTGGCCTACGCACTGTTCAATCCCCTGGTCCAGGTACTCCGCCCCATCCCGCCCATCGCCTACATTCCCCTGTCGATCCTCTGGTTCGGCCTGGGCAATCCGCCCGCCGTGTTCCTCATCAGCATCGGCGCCTTCTTCCCGATGCTCATGAACACCGTCACGGGTGTCCAGAACGTGGACAGCATCTACCTCCGCGTGGGCCGCAACCTGGGCGCCAGCCGGCTCACCCAGTTCACCCGCATCATCCTGCCCGCCGCCACGCCCTACATCTTCACCGGCGCGCGCATCGGCATGGGGACCGCCTTCATCGTGGTCATCGTGTCCGAGATGATCGCCGTGAACAACGGCCTGGGCTACCGCATCCTGGAGGCCCGCGAGTATCTCTGGTCGGACAAGATCATCGCCGGCATGTTCACCATTGGCCTGTTGGGCCTGGGCATCGACACCCTCATGAGCCGCCTCAGCTCGCACCTGCTGAAGTGGCACCGCGGCCTGGAGCAGGGATGACCGAGACCTCCCACATCTCCGTCCAGGACGTCTCCAAGGTCTTCGAAAGCGGTGGCCAGGAAGTGCACGCCCTGAAGGCCATCAACCTGGAGATCCCCCAGGGCCAGTTCGTCTGCCTGCTGGGCCCCTCGGGCTGTGGCAAGTCCACACTGCTGAACGCCGTGGCCGGCTTCAGCCTGCCCACCGCTGGCGTCATCACCGTCGAGGGTGCCGTCATCACCGAGCCCGGCCCCGACCGCGGCATGGTGTTCCAGGAGTACGCGCTGTTCCCCTGGATGACCGTGGAGCAGAACGTGGCCTTCGGACTGGAGATCAAGGGAGTGGACAAGGCCGCCATCGAGGCCAAGGTGGCCGAGCTGCTGGCCATGCTCAACCTCACGGACTTCAGGAAGCGCTTCCCCAAGGACCTGAGCGGCGGCATGCGGCAGCGCGTGGCCATCGCCCGGGTGCTGGCCCTGGACTCGCCGATCATGCTCATGGACGAGCCCTTCGGCGCCCTGGACGCCCTCACCCGCCGCAACCTGCAGGACGAGCTGCTGCGGATCTGGACTGAGCTGAAGAAGACCATTCTCTTCGTCACCCACAGCATCGAGGAGGCCCTCTACCTGGCGGACCGCACCGTGGTGATGACCTACCGCCCGGGCACCGTCAAGTGCGACATCGCCGTGGACCTCCCCCGGCCCCGGGACGTGGCCAGCCCCGCCTTCAACACCCTGAAAAAGGACTTGAGCCAGCTGCTCATGGAAGAGCAGAGCCGGCACAACCAGGCCGAGTTCCGCGGTGCGGCGGTGGACTGAGGCCGTCCGTCTCAGGCGTCTCTGGCTCCAGCCCCACGACCTTCAAAGCACCGGAAGAACCCCATGCCTGGAAACCTCACCCTGAGTGCAGCCCTGCTGGTCGTCCTCATGGCCTGCACCCCCGCCCCTACCGTGCCCATCGCTTCGGTGGACTGCGGCCCCCAGCCCAGCCTCGAAGAGGCGAAACGCCGGGTGAGGGTGGTGGCTGAGAGGACCCTTTGGGGGCCCAACACCGAGATCAAGGACGTGACCGTCGGGGCCAAGACCCGCTGGTATCGCCACCTGACGGACCAGTGGCCGCGGTCCAGGCCTGCGGGCGCAACCCTGGAAGGGTGGCTGATCACCTTCCAGGCCAAGCCCACGAACACCCTGAATCCTTACCTACCCTTCCGAACCGTGGAAGCCCTGGTGGATAGGGACGGGGCTGTCCACTGGCGGACCGGGGAAGCGTGGGGTCGGCAGCAGGACAGATGGCCCGGCCATCCCCCGTCGCAGCCCACGGCGCCACCCCCGCCCCCGGCACCGATGCCTCTGCCTTCGCGCATCTAGCTGGCTCAGGCCACCGGCCCCGGCGGCAAGGCCGGGTCGGGCTCGCCGCGGCCCTTGGTGGCCAGAGCCACAGCCAGGGTCCAGAGGGGCGCCATGTTGAGGTAGGGAATCCACTCCGTCAGGAAGGAGGGCAGGAAGGCCCAGTGGAAGCCCACCAACGCCCAGAGCGCACCCATGGCGACGCAGTCCAGCCCGGCCCCCACGAACCATCCCACGGGACCCGCGGCCTCGGCGGGAATCTGGATGGCGTCGACACTGAGCGCGATGGCCCAGGCCAGGCGGATGCGGGCCCGGCTGAGGGGCGGCTTGGCGTTCGACATGACGGCAGTCTACAGGATTTACTCGCCAGTCCGGCTCCTCCGGTGGACACTCCATCCACGGGAACGTGATGATCCAGATCAAATGGAAAGACCGCTACAACATCGGCTACGGCGAGATCGATGCTCAGCACCGGAGCCTGCTGGACCTGCTCAACGAACTGAGCGGCCTCATCGGCGAGCGCCAGGATCCAGCGGTGGTCGGAGCCGTCTTCAGCCGCCTCTGTGACTACGTCCGGCTCCACTTCAGCACCGAGGAGAGACTGCTCGAGGCCTGTGCCTATCCACGACTGGCGGACCACCGGGACCTGCATGCCCGGTTCGTGGACAAGCTGCTGGAGCTGAACCGCGGCTTCGACCCCACGGATCCCCGCCTGCTCACGGAGACCTCGGACTTCCTCAAGCACTGGTATCTGGAGCACATCACGAAGGCAGACCAGGACTATGCGCCCTTCCTGCAGCGTCACCCGCCCGAGAGCCCTCTCCAGGCCCTCATCTTCGACTTCGGCAACGTGCAGTACCGCTTTGACAACAGCCGCTTCCTGGCAGGCCTGTCCCGGCTCTGCGGCCGTTCCACCGAGGAGCTGAAGCGGGCGATCTACGATGATTCTTCCCTGAGTCTGGACTACGAAGCCGGGCGCATCGACTCTCCGACTTTTCTCGCCGGCGTGTCCGCCCGGTGTGGCCGGGAGCTGACGGAGGCGGAGTTCCTCCCGGTCTTCACGGACATCTTTACGCCCATCAACAGCACCCTGGAGCTGATCCGGAAGCTGAAGCCCGCCTACCGCATCGGCCTGCTGTCGAACACCAGCCCCTGGCACTTTGAGCATGCCATCCGGACCAGCCCGATCTTCCCTCTCTTTGATGCCGTCACCCTCTCCTACGAGGTGGGGGCCAGCAAGCCGGATCCCCGCATCTACCAGGACGCCCTGACCAAGCTGGCCCTGCCACCGGAGGCCTGCGTCTACATCGACGACCTGCCGCCCTTCGCCGAGGCGGCCACGAAGCTGGGGCTGACCGGCCTCACCTACACCACACCCGTGGCCCTCATGGCCCAGCTGCGCCAGCTGAAGGTGGCGTTCTGATCCCGGCGCCCCCGCCCCCTTCGGATGGCCTGCAGGACGGGGTGCGGCCCACCCGGGCCGAGCTCTTCCTGGGCTTCTTCAAGATCGGCCTCTCGGGCTTTGGCGGTGTGCTGCCCCACGCCCGGCGCCTGCTGGTGGATGACCGCCGCTGGCTCACGGACCGGCAGTTCACGGAGCTCCTGGGGCTCGGCCAGACCCTGCCCGGTCCCAACGTCCTCAACATGGCCGTGGTCATCGGCGCCCGCTGCCATGGCTGGCAGGGTTCCGTGCTCGCGGGCCTCGGGCTCATGGCCGCACCCCTGGTCATCGTCCTGTCCCTGGCCAGCCTCTATGGCCATTTCGCCCACTCGGCCCGCCTCGCCCAGGTGCTGGCCGGGATCGCCGCAGCGGCGGCCGGGCTGGTCCTCGCCACGGGTGGCCGCCTGGCCACCAAGCTGGACCGCGATGCAGGTTCCCTCCTGATGGTCCTGGCCGCCTTCCTCGCGGTCTTCTGGCTGCGCCTGCCCCTCCTGGGCATGCTGGTGGTGCTGGCGCCCATCAGCATCGGCCTCGGCTGGCACAGCCTCCGGCGCGAAGGCCTGGCCGGGCAGAACGGAGGGCGCCCGTGACCACGCCGTCTCTGACCGCACTCTTCCTGCGCTTCAGCCTGTTCTCGCTCATGGCCGTGGGCGGCGCCACGGCCCTCATCCCCGAGATGCACCGCCAGGTTGTGGACCTCCATGGCTGGATGAGCACCGCGGACTTCACGGCCCTCTTCGCCATCGCCCAGGCGGCCCCCGGCCCCAACGTGATCTTCGTGAGCCTCATCGGGTGGAGGCTGGCCGGCATCCCGGGGGCCCTCGTGTGCACCCTCGGCATGTGCCTCCCCGCCGCCGTCCTCGCCTTCGCCGTGGGCCGGATCTGGGACCGCTTCCAGCACTCGCCCTGGCGCAAGGCCATCGAGCGCGGCCTGGCCCCCCTCACCATCGGCCTGGTGCTTGGCAGCGGCTGCCTGCTGGCCAAGGCCACCAGCACCCACTGGCAGCTTGGCCTCGTCGCCGCCGCCAGCGCCGGGCTCTCCTACCGCTCTGGCCGCAATCCCCTCTGGTGGCTGGCCGGGGCGGCCCTGCTGGGCGGCCTGGGGCTGCTGGCCTAGCGCCGGGCCTTGCCGGTGACGCGCTCGATCTCGATGCGGAAGACCGTGACGCGGGCCAGGTTCTTCTCGATCCCCTCCCGCACCTGCTCCGGGTGCTGCGCCGCGAAGCGCTGGCCGATGGCCTGGAGGGCGGCGACCCGGGCCGCCGCGTCGTGGACCTGGACCGCCCGGCCGAAGACGATGGCGCTCTGGTAGCGGGTGGAGAGCTCCGCCGGCAGCACCTCCGCCTGGGTGACCACGCAGTAGGAGACCCGGGCATCGCCCGCCAGGTTGTCGAGCTTGTGGCCCTCGGTGGCCGAGTGGAGGAACAGCGCGCCGTCCACCAGGACATGGTTCACGGGCACCGCGTAGGGCCAGCCGTCCCAGCCCACGGTGGCGAGCACGCCGAACTCCGCCTGGGCCAGGAGGGCCCAGGCCTCCGCCGAAGTTAGCTCCCGCTCGCAACGCCGCACGGGGAGGTTGGGCGCGCTCATGACCGCTTCCCGGCAATCCAGTTCAGCGCCTCCAGGGGCGTCATGCGGTTCAGGTCCAGGGCCTCCAGCTCGGTGCGGAGGCTGTCGGGTTCCACCTCGAACATCGGCAGGGCCGGCTGCGAAGCCATGGGGGGCCGAGGCGGCGCCTCCGGGGCCTGGGCCAGCAGGCGCTGGGCCTTCTGGATGACGGACTTGGGCAGCCCCGCGAGCCGCGCCACCTGGATGCCGTAGCTGCGGTCCGCGGGCCCCGGCGCCACGCGGTGGAGGAAGTGCAGCTGCTCCTCCCACTCCTGGACCTCCACGTGGAGGTTCTGGATCCGCGAGTCCTCCGCGAGCTTCGTCATCTCGAAGTAGTGCGTGGCGAACAGGGTGCGCGGCGCACCGCCCTTCAGGTCCCGCAGGAACAGCGCGATGGCCTCGGCCAGGGCCAGACCGTCCCGGGTGCTGGTGCCGCGGCCGATCTCGTCGAGGATCACCAGGCTCGCGGCGGTGGCCTGGTTGAGGATCCGAGCCGTCTCGGTCATCTCGACCATGAAGGTGGACTGCCCCTTGGCGAGCTGGTCCGACGCGCCGATGCGGGTGAAGATGCGGTCCACGAGACCGAACCGCATGAGCTCGGCGGGCACGAAGGAGCCACTCTGGGCCAGCACCACCAGCAGGGCCGAGGTCCGCAGGAAGGTGGACTTGCCGCCCATGTTGGGGCCCGTCACCACGGCCATGGGCTGGGCGGCGCTGAACTGCAGGTCGTTGGGAATGCACTCGCGCCCCAGGCGGAATTCAAGCATGGGGTGGCGGGCCGAGACCAGGGTCAGCTCCCGCTCCTCGCCCAGCTCAGGTCGGCTCCAGCCCGAGAGCCGCGCCCGCTCGGCCAGGGCCGCCAGCACATCCAGGGTGGCCACGGCGCGGGCTAGGCCGGTCAGGTCCGCGCGGTGTTCCAGCACCAGGGCCAGCAGGCGCTGGAACTGGACGGCCTCCAGGCGGGCCTGGTCGCTCTCGGCGCTCAGCAGCCGCTGCTCGAAGGCCACCAGCTTCTCGGTGGTGAACCGCTCGGCGTTGGCCAGGGTCTGCTTGCGGAGGAAGTGCGCGGGCACCGCGCCCAGGTTCGACTTCGTGATCTCGAAGTAGTAGCCGAAGACCCGGTTGTACTTGATCTTCAGGCTCTGGATTCCACTCAGCCGGCGCTCTTCCTCCTCCAGCTCGAGCATCACCTGGCGCGCGTCCCGGGCAAGGCGGCGCACTGCGTCCAGCTCGGGATCGACACCCTCGCGGATGACGCCGCCCTTCTCCAGGTCCAGGGGGGGCGCTTCGGCGAGGCTGCGCTGAAGGTCCAGGAGCAGCTCTCCACAGAGCGGCGTCTCCCCGGGCCAGAGCCCGAGCTCGGCCACCTCCGAAGCCCAGCCCTCGTCCTGCAGGCGGGCGGGCAGCTTCTGAAGCACCGCAAGGCCCTCGCGCAGCTGGCCCAGCTCGGGTGGCGAGGCGAGGCCCAGGGCCACGCGGCCCAGCAGGCGATCCAGGTCCGGCACCTGGGAGAGCAGCGTCTGGATGGGCCCCCGGCGGCGGTCCTCCGTGAGCCAGGCCACCTGGGACCAGCGCCGCTCCAGGGTGCCGCGATCCCGCAGCGGTTGTTCGAGCCAGCCCTTGAGCAGACGCGAGCCCATGCGGGTGCGGCACTGGTCCAGCAGCGCCATCAATGACCCGGCGCGGCCGCCATCCATGCCGTTGGCCAGCACCTCCAGGTGCCGGGCGCTGGTGGCATCCAGCAGGGGCCCCGCGGCGCCCAGCTCCAGGCTCACGCCCTGCAGGTGCGCAGGCCTGCCCTTCTGGGTGGCCTCCACGTGGTCGAGCAGCGCCGCCAGCGCGCCCAGGGCCGCGGGATAGGGATCCAGACCCACGCCCTCCAGGTGCTGCCAGCCGAAGAAGGCGAGCACCTGCTGTTTGGCCCGGGAGGCCTCGAAGCGCCAGGCGGGCAGCCGGGTGCGGGCCGCCTCCAGGTCCGCCAGCTCCGGGGAACCCTCGGCCAGGATCAGCTCCTGCGGGGCGAGCCGCTCCAGGGTGGCGTGGAGGGCCTCGTCGCCCTCGCCCGGGATCACCCGCAGGGCCCCCGAGGCCAGCTGCAGCAGGGCCAGCCCCCAGGCCGGACCCACGCGATGCAGGGCGCAGAGCCACCGGGCGTCGTCGTCCAGCCAGGTTCCGGGGGTGATGATGCGCTTGATGGCGCGGGGCAGCAGGCCCTTCACGTCCTCGGCCTTGGCCGTGGGCTCGGCGATGGCGGCGGAGAAGCCTGCGGCCAGCAGCTTGGGCAGGTAGGACTCCAGAGCGAAGTGGGGCACCCCGCACATGGGGGTCTCGCCCTCGGTGCCCTTGCCGCGCTGGGTGAGGGCGATCTCCATGACCGGCGCGGCCCGCACCGCGTCCTCCCCGATGAGCTCGTAGAAGTCCCCCATGCGCGTCAGCAGGATGGCGTCGCCCGCCTCGCGCTTGAGGCCCGCGATCTGCTGCATCATCGGGGTGGACATGGGGAGCCTGGGGAACCGTGGGAACACCGATCTTCCCACATTCGGCGGGAACCCGCTGACGCTAGGATGGTTCCCATGGAACGCGTGGAGTGTGTCGTCATCGGTGCCGGGGTGGTGGGGCTGGCCCTGGCGCGGGAGCTGGCGCTGCGGGGTCGCGAGGTGGTGGTGCTCGAGGCGGAGGACCACATCGGCACGGGGATCAGCTCCCGCAACAGCGAGGTCATCCACGCCGGCATCTACTATCCGACGGGTTCACTCAGGGCCCAGCTCTGCGTGGCGGGCAACCGGGCCCTCTACGCCTTCTGCGCGGCGCATGGCGTGGCCCACCGGCGCTGCGGCAAGCTGATCGTGGCCGCGGCCGAGAGCGACCTGCCCGCCCTGGCGCGCATTCGCGCCCAGGCCGAAGCCAACGGCGTGCCCGACCTCCGGTGGCTGAGCGCGGCCGAGGCCCTGGCCTTGGAGCCCCGCCTTCGCTGTGCGGCAGCCCTGCACTCCGAGGGCACGGGCATCATCGATAGCCACGGCCTCATGCGCGCCCTGCGGCTGGACGCCGAGACCCACGGTGCCGCCGTGGTTCTGAAGAGCCCGGTCCTGGGTGGCCATCCGACCTCCGACGGGCTCGAGGTCCGTGTCGGTGGAGACGAGCCCATGACGCTCCTGGCGGCTCAGGTCTTCAACGCCGCGGGCCTCGGCGCCCAGCGCGTGGCGCAGGGCTTCGAGGGCCTCCGCCCCGGCAGCGTCCCGGCCCTGCACCTGGCCAAGGGCAACTACTACAGCCTGGCGGGGGCGGCGCCATTCTCCCGGCTGGTCTACCCCATTCCCTCCCAGGGCGGCCTGGGCGTGCACCTTACCCTGGACCTGGGCGGGCAGGCCCGGTTCGGACCCGACGTGGAGTGGGTCGATCGGGAGGACTACGACGTGGACCCGCGCCGGGCCAACGGCTTCTACGCCGAGATCCGCCGCTACTGGCCCGGCTTGCCGGATGGGGCGCTCCAGCCCGCCTACGCCGGCATCCGGCCCAAGATTCACGGTCCCGGAGAGCCCACGCCGGACTTTGTCCTCCAGCGGGAGGATGCCCACGGCCTGCCCGGGCTGGTGAACCTCTTCGGCATCGAGAGCCCGGGCCTCACCGCCTGCCTCGCCCTGGCGGAGGAGGTGGCGGGCTGAAGGGGCTACCCTGGGGCATGGATGCCCCCCAGCCTGCCCCTGCCCAGCCCACCGAGCCTCCGGAGATCGCCCTCTGCCTGGAGCTGGGCCGGGCCTACCAGGCCTACGGCATCCCCGCCCACCGCTTCGAGGACGCCCTGGGTCGCATCGCGCAGCGCCTGGGCCTGCATGGCCAGTTCCTCGCGCTGCCCACGGCCTTCTTCGCCACGCTTGGGAAGGGCGGGCAGAGCTGGACCTTCATCCAGCGCAGCCCCTCGGGAGACGTCAACCTGGCCAAGCTCTCGGACCTGCAGGACACCACCGACGCCCTCATCGCCGGCAACCTGTCCACCAGCGAGGCTCGCGATCGCGTGCGGGAGATCCTCGCCGGACCGGACCGCTGGGGTGCCCTCCTGACGGTGCTCTGTTTTGGCCTGGGCTCGGCGCCCGCTGCGGTGTTCTTCGGGGGCGGGTGGCGGGAGCTGGTGCTGACGGCCGTGCTCGGCAGCCTGGTAGGCACCGTGGCCGTCCTGCTGGGACGGCGCGCCGGGCCGACACAGCTGCTCTATCCCCTGGCGGGCACCCTTGTGGGTTTCCTGGCGCTGGCCGCGGCCTACCGGTTCCCCCATGTCTCCCCGCAGGTGCTGACCCTGGGTGGCCTCATCGTCCTGATCCCGGGCCTGCGGCTGGTGGTGTCCATGAATGAGCTGGCCACGGGCAACCTGGTGGCGGGCACGGCCCGCCTGGTGGACGCGGCCATGACCTTCCTCTCGCTGGGCTTTGGCGTGGCCCTGGGTCAGCGCCTGGCGGCGCCCCTGCTGGACCGGGCCCTGCTGGGCGCACCTCTGCCCCTGCCCGGCTGGATCCTGCTGCCGACCCTGCTGCTCGCGGCCGTGGCCTTCATGGTGATCTTCAAGGCCCGGCCCACGGACCTGCCCTGGATCTTCGCCGCCTGCGCCCTGGCCTTCTACGGCTCCCGGCTGGGTGCCACCCTGCTGGGGCCCCAGTTCGGCGTGGGGCTGGGCGCCTTCGCCCTGGGCCTGGCCAGCAACCTCTTCACCCGCATCCGACGCCAGCCTTCCGCGGTGACCCTGCTGCCAGGACTGGTGGTGCTGGTGCCCGGCGGCCTCGGCTTCAAGGGCCTCGAGTTCATCATCCAGAAGCAGCTGGTGCTGGGGCTCGACACCGCCTTCCAGGCCCTCTTCGTGGCCATCGCCCTGCTCATGGGCCTGCTGCTGGCCCAGGTCGCCGTGCATCCCCGAACCGCGCTCTGAAGCCAGACCCCAGAGTCTGCTAGATCCAGCTCCGTGCATGAGTTGTCAGGCGGGGACCGACTCAAAAAAGGAATATGACCACAAAGAGCACCAGGTTCTACCTTTGTGCCCTTTGTGCTCTTTGTGGTTAACGATATTTGTTTCTTGTGGTTACCGGGTAATCGTTGAGGCCTCGCCGTCTTCGTGCAGGAGCCGGTCGAGGTCCTTCCAGCTGAGAGAGAAGCGCCCCTGGTGGCCCCAGTCCTTACCCCAGGAGTTGATGGCCCAGACGCGCTTGAGCTCGGCATCCACCCCCAGCAGCTCGAAGGCGTGACCCCCACGAGGCTGGCCGGTCAGTTTCACGAAGCCCATGGCGTCCGGCTTATCAAACCCCTCGTACCAGTTGACCCCCACTTCCACGGGGCCCAGGGTGGACAGGGTCTTCAGGACATCGTCGAGTCCGAAGCACCAGTGGTAGCCCGTGGCGTAGCCCAGGTCCCGAAGCGCCTTCATGGCGCCGAGCACCGTGGAGCCCGTGTCCTTGGGTGGCCAGGCCCCCGTGATGACATCATCGCGGGTGGCCTGGCTGTAGACCTTCCGCGCCATGGCTTCGGTATAGCGGGCTCCCTTCTGCTTGTAGGGGGCGGTGCAGATCACCCCCACGGCGCCGTTGCCGGTGCAGGAGCCGAGCTCGCCCTGATCGAAGGCCGCCAGGGTGCGCTCCCAGGTCCGGGTCACGATCTTCGCCCCCTTGGCCAAGGGCACGGGAAAGGCCCGGCTGCGCTCGTCAAAGTGCAGGTGTCGCCCTAGCCGACCCCCGTGCTTGGAGGGATGTTCGGGGATCAGCCCGATGCGATGGGGGTTGGATGAGTCGGGCATGGTTGCCTCCGGGGGCTCGATCGTCGAGGGGCTGGATCGAATGGCACTAAGCTAGCCTATGCCTTACGAATGTCAATGGATGTCCAACAATTATTTGAAAAAAACGTTTGTTGGACAATTATTGGAATCTATAAATGATTAGCGCTTTGAGTTTGTTAGATCATAAGTTCGAAGAAAATTTTAGTGCATTCAAGTCATATTTGCCCCATCCTGAAGCCGAGGTGTTCCATGTCCCTCCTTCCCTTCACCCAGAAAGCCAACGACGCGCTGGTGGCGGCGCGGCAGCGGGCCGTCCAGGACCAGCACCCGGAGCTCGTTCCTCAGCACCTGTTCAACGCCCTGCTCGCCCCTGAGGCAGGCCTGCGGCCGCTGCTGGAGCGGGCTGGCCTGAGCCCGGAGTCCCTCCAGGGCCTGGCGGACGCGGCCGAGGAGTTGGTCGCCCGGCTGCCCCGGGCGGTCGGGGGCGCCGAGCCCCAGGTGGGTCCCGCCTTCCGGCACTTCCTGGAGGTGGCCAGCGATACCGGTCGGGGTCTTGGCGACCGCTTCCTGGCCACGGACGCCCTCCTGCTGGCCCTGGCCAACGCCCACACGGACGCCAAGCAGGCCCTGGAGCGCTTCGGCCTGGACCGCAAGACGCTGGAGGCCGCCATCCGCGAGGTCCGCAAGGGCTCGCGGGTGGAGGACGAGAAGGCCGAGGAGAAGTTCGCCGCTCTGGAGAAGTACGCCAAGGATTACTCGGCCCTGGCCGCCTCGGGCAAGCTCGACCCGGTCATCGGCCGGGAAGACGAAGTCCGCCGCATCCTCCAGGTACTCTCCCGGCGCACCAAGAACAACCCCGTGCTCATCGGCGAGCCCGGGGTCGGCAAGACCGCCATCGTGGAGGGTCTGGCCCAGCGCATCTATAAAAACGACGTCCCCGAGAGCCTCAAGGGCCTTCGAGTCATGGGCCTGGACATGGGCGCCCTGGTGGCCGGCACCCAGTATCGCGGCCAGTTCGAGGAGCGACTGAAGGGCGTCATCCAGGAGATCGAGAAGGCCGCAGGCCAGATCGTGCTCTTCATCGACGAGCTGCACCTGCTGGTGGGCGCCGGCGCGGTCCAGGGCGGCATGGACGCGGCCAACCTGCTCAAGCCTGCCCTGGCCCGGGGCGAGCTGCGCTGCATCGGCGCCACCACCCTGGACGAGTACCGGAAGTACATCGAGAAGGACGCGGCCCTGGAGCGCCGCTTCCAGCCCGTGTTCGTGGAGGAGCCGGACGTGGAGGACGCCATCTCCATCCTGCGCGGCCTCAAGGAGCGCTACGAACTGCACCACGGCGTGCGCATCCAGGACTCGGCCCTGGTGGCCGCCGCCCAGCTGAGCCACCGCTACATCCCGGATCGCTTCCTGCCGGACAAGGCTGTGGACCTCATGGACGAGGCTGCCAGTGCTGTGCGCATCCAGCTGGACAGCCGCCCCGAGTCCATCGACGCGCGAGAGCGCCGGGAGATGCAGCTGCAGATGGAGCGGCACTCCCTGACCAAGGAGAAGGACTCGGCCAGCCGTGCCCGCCTCGCGGAGCTCGACAAGGAGCTGGCGGAGCTGAATGAAGAGCTGGGCGGCCTGCGCGCGCAGTGGGAGAACGAGAAGAAGGACATCGAAGGCGCCCGGAGCCTCCAGAAGAAGCTGGACGACCTGCGCAGCGAGCACGAACAGGCCAAGGCGAAGGGCGACTACGAGCGCGCCTCGCGGCTGGAATACGGGGAGATCCCCAGCCTGGAGAAGCAGCTGGCAGCGGCCTCCCCACGGGAGAGCGCCATGCTCCGCCTGGAGGTGGGTGAGGCCGACATCGCCGCCATCGTCAGCCGCTGGACCGGCGTCCCCGTGAGCCGGATTCTCGAGGGCGAGGTGGAGAAGCTGTTGCGCATGGAGACGCGGCTCCGAGAGCGGGTCGTGGGCCAGGATCCAGCCCTGACGGCCATCTCCGACGCCCTCCGGCGCAACCGGGCGGGCCTCAGCGACCCTAAGCGTCCCATCGGCAGCTTCCTCTTCCTGGGCCCCACGGGCGTGGGCAAGACCGAGGTGGCCCGGGCCCTGGCAGAGTTCCTCTTCGACGACGAGAACGCCCTGGTCCGCATCGACATGAGCGAGTTCACCCATGAGGCCGACGCCACCCGCCTCATCGGCGCCGCGCCTGGCTACATCGGCTATGAGGAGGGCGGCCGCCTCACGGAGGCCATCCGCCGCCGCCCCTACGCCGTCATCCTCCTCGACGAGATGGAGAAGGCCCACCCCCGGATCTTCGACCTCTTCCTGCAGGTGCTGGAGGACGGCCGCCTCACGGATGGCCAGGGCCGCACCGTGAACTTCCGCAACAGCGTGGTGCTCATGACCACCAACCTCGGCAGCCAGGCCATCTTCGACGCCGGCGGCGATCCCTCCAAGGCCGAAGAGGAGATCCAGGCCGCCCTCCACGGGCACTTCCGCCCGGAGTTCCTCAATCGCCTGGACGAGGTGGTGCTGTTCCGCTCCCTGTCCAAGCAGGACATGAAGGCCGTGGCCCGGATCCAGCTCCGGCGGGTGGAGGGGCTCCTCCAGGCCCAGCGCCTGGGCCTGGAAGTGCCCGAGGCGGCCCTGGACTGGCTGGCGGAGGAGGGCTTCGACCCTCACTTCGGCGCCCGCCCCCTCAAGCGGCTCATCCAGCAGGTGGTGGTGAACCCCCTGTCCCGCCAGGTCCTCCAGGGTCTCCTCCAACCCGGGGACATCGCCCGGCTCGCGGTCCGCGACGGCCAGCTCTTCGTCGAGGTCGAGGCCGTCCAGTAGGCGGCCTCTCCCCGCCGAAACTTTCCCACCTCACCCGCCCATCCGATGAGATCGGGGTAGCTGGAGTCGGCGTGCCCCTTTCCCCACCCATCCCCATCCTGATCGTGGATGACGAAGCCGACCTGCGGGACCTCCTGGTGGAGGCCCTCCAGGACCAGGGCTACGCCGCCGTGGGTGCCGAGGGTGGCTCCCAGGCCCTGGCCCTGGTGCAGAAGCAGCACTTCCCCGTGATCTTCACGGACCTGAACATGCCCGGTGGGCTGTCCGGCCTGGAGCTGCTGCGGGCGGTCCACGAGGTGGACCCGCGCAGCATGGGCATCCTGATGACGGGCTACGCCACCACGGAATCCGCGATCCAGGCCCTCAAGCGCGGCGCCTACGACTTCATCCAGAAGCCCTTCAAGCTGGCGGAGATCGAGGCCGGCCTCGAGCGGGCCCTGGAGCACTACCGGCTCGTCCGCGAAAACGAGGAATACCAGCAGAACCTGGAGCGCATGGTGGAGGCTCGCACCCAGGAGATCCTGGGGCTGAAGAACGACATCGAGCGGCTCTTCGAGGGCTTCGTGAACGCCTCCGTGACGGCCATCGAGGCCCGAGACCCCAGCACCTCCGGCCACTCCAGCCGCGTGGCGGACCTCACCGTGGGCCTGGCCGAGGCCGTGAACAGCACCCCCAACGGACGCTATGGCGCCCTCCACTTCAACCCCCTCCAGATCCGCGAGATCCGGTACGCCAGCCTGCTCCACGATTTCGGCAAAGTGGGCGTCCGGGAGCAGGTGCTGGTGAAGGCCAAGAAGATCGAGGGCGAGCGCCTGGAGAGCATCTACCAGCGGCTGCACCAGCGGACCCTCGAGGCCATGCGGGACGGCCTGCTGGAAGCCTGGAGCAAGGGCAGGACCTTCGACCACGACACGGTGGGCGCCCTCCTCCGGGGACAGGACGAGGAGGCCCGGCGGCTCATGGAGCTGGTGCGGCGCAGCAACGAGCCGACGGTGCTGCCCCAGGAGGTCCTGCTGGAGCTGAACCTGCTGGAGGATCTCACCTATCAGCACTGGTCCGGGGACCACCGGACACTCATCGATTCCCACGACATCAGCCTCCTGAGGATCGCCAAGGGGAGCCTCTCCGACGACGAGCGCGACGAGATCCAGAACCACGTGAGCTATACCTACAAGTTCCTGAGCCAGATTCCGTGGACCTCGGAGCTGGCGGGCGTTCCCGACATCGCCTGGGCCCACCATGAGCGGCTCAACGGGAAGGGCTACCCCCGGCAGCTCAAGGAACCGGACATCCCCGTGCAGAGCAAGCTCATGGCTGTCGCGGATGTCTACGACGCCCTGACCGCCGCGGATCGCCCCTACAAGGCCGCCGTGAGCGTGGAGCGCAGCCTGGAGATCCTGGAGCAGGAGGCCAAGGTGAACCTGCTGGACACCGAGGTGCTCCGCATCTTCCTGGAAGCGCGCATCTACGACCGCACCACGGGTCAGAGCAGGAGCCCCCGATGATCCAGGAGCCCATCCTCATCGTGGATGACGATGCCGAAGTCCGCATGACCCTGCTGGAAGCCCTGGCCTACCGGGGCTACTCCGTCGAGGCGGTGGCCAGCGGCGAGGCGGCCCTGGCCCGCATGGCCGAGCGGACGTTTCCCGTGGTACTCACGGACCTCCATATGCCCGGCGGGCAGTCGGGGCTGGAGCTCGTCGGCACCATCCGGCACAAGCATCCCGAAACGCTCTGCGTGCTGATGACCGCCTTCGCCTCCCTGGAGACCAGCGTCGCGGCCCTGAAGCGGGGCGTCTACGACCTTGTCCAGAAGCCCTTCCGCCTCGCCGAGATGGAAGTGGTCCTCAACCGGGCCCTGGACCACGCCAGCCTGCAGCAGAAGCTGCGAGCCTACCAGGGCGAGCTGGAGGACCGGGTCCTGAGCCGGGGCCGGGAGGTGCAGGAGGCCCAGAAGGCCGCTCTGGAGCTCTGCGACCTCAGCCTGCTGGCCCTGGATCGTCCCACCCTGGCTGATGCGCTCGATGTCCTGCTGGACCGTCTGGCCGCCCGCTGGGCGCCGGACGGCCTGGCCTGCTACCGCCACGACGGCGATGGGTGCCTGCACCTGCTCGCCGCCCGGGGGAAACGCCCCCTCCCCGCGCAGCTGGAGCGACCCCAGCCCGGGCCCCTCGCGGCGCCAGGGCTCGGCTTCCCCGAGGAGCACCTGCTGCCCCTGGGCAACGCCGGCTGGCTCTACCTGGGCTACGAGGAGCGCTCCTCCTTCAACGACCTGGATCCCGGCTTCCGGCTGCTGGCCCGGCACCTGGAACTCCTCCTGCGGGTGAGGTGAGGTCGTGCCCAACCCCTGCCACTGCCTGTTGAGCGAGTCCGGGAACTCCGCCCCCGCCGCGGCGGGGTCCTGATGGGTGGCCGCATCCTCATCGTGGATGACAACGCCATGATCCGCAGCGAGATCAAGGCAGTCCTCATGAAGGACGGCGCCTTCACGCACTTCCTGGAGGCCGCGGACGGCCTGACCGCCTTCAAGACCATCATGGACAACCCCCCAGACCTGGTGCTCTGCGACCTGGTCATGCCCGGCTTCGACGGCCTGAAATTCCTGGGCCTCAAGGCCAGCCGCAAGGAGCTGGAGCAGATCCCCGTCATCATCCTCACCGCCGAGGACGACCTCGACCGCAAGGCCGAGATACTCGAGCGCGGGGCCTCCGACTACGTGACCAAGCCCTTTCACGAGAAGGAGCTGCTGGCCCGGGTGCGCATCCACACCAAGCTGAAGCTGCTCCAGGACGAGCTGAGGGAGAAGAACGCCCAGCTGGAGGACCTCTCCGTGACGGACGCGCTCACGGGTCTGGCCAACCGGCGCCGGCTCATGACCCGGCTGGAGGAGGAGGTCCAGCGGGCGCGTCGCTTCCGGACGCCACTCTCGGTGGTGATGATCGACATCGACCACTTCAAGCAGGTGAACGACACCCACGGTCACGCCATGGGCGACGAAGTGCTGCGCAACATCGGCGCCCTGCTCAAGGCCGGCGTCCGGGCCACGGACCTGGCCGCCCGCTACGGCGGCGAGGAGCTGACCCTGATCCTCCCGCACACGGACGCCCCGGGGGCGTTCCAGGTGGCCGAGGCGCTGCGGCAGAAGTTCGCGGAGCTGGAGCATCACCTGGACGGCATCAGCCTGAGCAAGACCGCCAGCATGGGCGTGGCGACCCGGGACGGCCAGACCGAGGTTCCCAGCGCGGAGGAACTCCTCAAGCACGCCGACGAGGCCCTCTACCGGGCCAAGCAGAGCGGACGCAACCGGGTGGAAGTGGCGGGCTGACCTGGACTACCGGGCGGCCTTCCGCAGAGCCTCGATCTTGTCGGTCTTCTCCCAGCTGAACTCGGGCCGCCCAAAGTGGCCATACGCCGCCGTGGCGCGGTAGATGGGCCGGCGCAGGTCCAGGCTCTCGATCATGGCCTTGGGGGTGCAGCTGAAGACCTCCCGCACGGCGCGGACGATGGCCTCGTCAGAGACCTGGCCGGTGCCGAAGGTGTCCACGGCGATGGACACCGGCTCAGCCACACCGATGGCGTAGGCCAGCTGGATCTCACAGCGGCGCGCCAGACCGGCGGCCACGATGTTCTTGGCAATGTAGCGGCCCATGTAGGCGGCGCTGCGATCCACCTTGCTGGGGTCCTTGCCGGAGAAGGCGCCGCCGCCGTGGTGGCCCGTGCCGCCGTAGGTGTCCACAATGATCTTGCGGCCCGTCAGGCCCGTGTCGCCCATGGGACCACCCACCACGAAGCGCCCGGTGGGGTTCACGTGGTAGACCGTGTCCGCATCCAGCAGGTCCGCGGGCAGGACCGCCCGGATCACATCCAGGAGGATGCTGTCGCGGATGGCGTTCTGCAGGACATGCTCGTCATGCTGGGTGGAGATGACCACCGTGTGGATGCGCCTCACCTTGTCGCCATCAAACTCCATGGTGACCTGGCTCTTGCCGTCGGGCCGCAGCCAGGGCAGCTGGCCATTCTTGCGAACCTCCGCCAGGCGCCGGGTGAGCAGGTGGGCGTAGTGGATGGGAGCGGGCATCAGCTCCGGCGTGTCGTCGCAGGCATAGCCGAACATCAGCCCCTGGTCACCGGCGCCGCCGGTGTCCACGCCCATGGCGATGTCCGGGCTCTGCTGGTCGATGGTGACCATGACCGCGCAGGTGTTGTAGTCGAAGCCCTTGATGTGGTGGTCGTAGCCGATGTCCTTGACCACCTCCCTCACCAGCTGGGCGACGGGGATGTAGGTCTGGGTGGTGATCTCGCCCGCCACCAGCAC
>CAIZZF010000027.1 GCA_903937385.1 uncultured Holophagaceae bacterium
GAGCCCGAGAAGCAGCTCAAGGCCGCCCTGGACTTCGCCTGCTCAGACCGCCACCCACGGCTCTGTTTCCTCGCCCTGCGCCTGGCTCTTGAACACCTCATGGAGCAGAAGCGCGAGCCGGAGATCTCCCGCATCCTCGACGCCTTCCTCACCCGCCATCCCAAGAGCACCGGCGCCTGGGAGGCGGCCCTCATGCGCCAGGCCTACAAGCTCATGAACGGCCAGGTCACGGAGCAGGACCTCGCAGAGGTTCGGCGCCTGCACGCCCACCCCCTGCCGGGCCTGGAACCCCGGGCCCGCACCCTACTGGGGCAGTACCTTCTGGCCCTCAAACACCACCAGGATGTGCTGAACCTGCTGGATCCCCTCATCGAGAAGGAACCCACCCTCATCAACCACTTCCAGCTGGGCGCCGCCCTGGCAGGCCTGGGCGAGCGGGAGCAGGCCCGGGTTCTCCTCCGGGCTGGCCTAGACTCCGACCCCGCGGATCTCAACGATTCCCAGGCCAAAGGCGTCAAACAGCAGATTGCAGGGCTGCTCCAGGAGCTGGAGCAAAAGGATTGAATGATCCACCACGAAGACTCGAAGACACGAAATAAAAACAACAAATAAATAACTTATAGTAATTTTTCTTTTCTTTGTGTCTTCGCGCCTTCGTGTTGGATCAATTGTCTTTTTCCACAAGTGATCCCCACCCCAGGGTATTAAGTTGACAAATTTAGTCGAGATTCCACAATAGGGGGAATCGGGAGACGGCGATGAGCACCACCTTGAACGTGGTCACGAGCCAGGACTACAAGTACGGCTTCGTGACGGATATCGAGGCCGACAGCGTTGCGGCTGGCCTTAACGAGGAAGTGATCCGCTTCATCTCGGCCAAGAAGGGCGAGCCGGACTGGCTTCTGGAATTCCGTCTCAAGGCCTACCGGCACTGGCTGACCCTGGCGGAGCCCGACTGGGCCAACGTCCACTACCCCCGGCCCGACTTCCAGAAGATCGTCTACTACAGCGCCCCCAAGGCCAAGACACCCAAGTACGCCTCCATGGACGAGGTGGACCCAGAGCTGTTGCGCACCTTCGAGAAGCTGGGCGTGCCCATCAACGAGCAGGCAAGCCTGGCCGGCGTGGCCGTGGATGTGGTCTTCGACTCAGTGAGCGTCACCACCACCTACAAGGAAAAGCTGAAAACCTTCGGCATCATCTTCTGCAGCTTCAGCGAGGCCGTGAAAGAGCACCCGGAGCTGATCCGCAAGTACCTGGGCAGCGTCGTGCCCCCCGCGGACAACTTCTACGCCGCCCTTAACAGCGCGGTATTCACAGATGGCAGCTTCGTCTTCATCCCCAAGGGCGTCACCTGCCCCATGGACCTGAGCACCTACTTCCGCATCAACAACAAGGACTCGGGCCAGTTTGAGCGCACCCTCATCGTGGCCGAGGAAGGCGCCAGCGTCAGCTACCTGGAAGGTTGCACCGCCCCCCAGTTCGACACCAACCAGCTGCATGCGGCGGTGGTGGAGCTGGTGGCCCTGGACCAGGCTTCGATCAAATACAGCACCGTGCAGAACTGGTACGCCGGGGACAAGAACGGCGTGGGCGGCATCTTCAACTTCGTAACCAAGCGCGGTCTCTGCAAGGGCAAAGCCTCCCGCATCAGCTGGACCCAGGTGGAGACCGGCAGCGCCATCACCTGGAAGTACCCCAGCTGCATCCTGCTGGGCGACGAGAGCATCGGCGAGTTCTACAGCGTGGCCCTCACCAACCACAAGCAGCAGGCGGACACGGGCACCAAGATGGTGCACATCGGCAAGAACACCAAGAGCACCATCATCAGCAAGGGCATCAGCGCCGGCGACAGCTCCAACAGCTACCGCGGCCTGGTGAAGGTGCAGCCCAGGGCCGAGGGCGCCCGCAATTTCAGCCAGTGCGACTCCATGCTCATCGGCCATACCTGCAGCGCCAGCACCTTCCCCTACATCGAGGTGCAGAACCGCAGCGCCCGGGTGGAGCATGAGGCCACCACCAGCAAGATCGGCGAAGAGCAGCTCTTCTACTTCCAGCAGCGCGGCATTCCCGCCGAGGAAGCCATCAGCATGATCATCAACGGCTTCTGCAAAGACGTCTTCCGCGAGCTGCCCATGGAGTTCGCCGTCGAAGCCACCAAGCTGCTGAGCCTGAAACTCGAAGGAAGTGTGGGATGAAAAACTCTCGCAGAGAGCGCAGAGAAAGCAGAGGGACGCAGAGAACTGCGATGCCTTACCCTGCCCTCCTTCTTTCCTCTGCGAATCTCCGCCTTCTCGTCCTTTCTCAGCGAGTGTTTTTCTTCAGTAGTCCGGAGTAGCCCATGCTATCCATCAAAAACCTGACGGCTTCGATCAACGGCACGCCGGTGCTGAAGGGGATCGACCTTGACATCAAGGCGGGCGAGATCCACGCGATCATGGGGCCCAACGGCTCGGGCAAGTCCACGCTGGGCAAGGTGCTGGCGGGGCATCCCGCCTACGAGGTGACCGGCGGCGAGGTGCTCTTCGAGGGCCGCGACCTGTTCAGGATGGCTGCGGATGAGCGGGCCCGGGCCGGGCTGTTCATGGGCTTCCAGCACCCCATCGAGGTGCCGGGCGTGAGCAACGCCTCCTTCCTGCGCCTGGCCTACAACAAGAAGGCCGAGGCCGAGGGCCGCGATGAGCTGGATCCCCTGGAGTTCGACGACTTCATCCACGAGAAGATCAAGCTGGTGGCCATGCGCGAGGAGTTCCTGGACCGTAGCCTCAACGAGGGCTTCTCCGGCGGCGAGAAGAAGCGCAACGAGATCCTCCAGATGGCGGTGCTGGAGCCCAAGCTGGCCATCCTCGATGAGCTGGACAGCGGCCTCGACATCGACGCCCTGCGGGTGCTGGGCGACGCCGTGAACCGCCTGCAGCGGGCCGACCGGGCCCTGCTGATCATCACGCACTTTCCCCGCATCCTGGAGACCATCCAGCCCGACTACGTCCACGTGCTCTCCGGTGGCCGCATCCTGAAGAGCGCCGGCAAGGAGCTGGCCCTGGAGCTCGAGGAGCGCGGCTACGACTGGGTGCTCGAGGCCTCCGCTGCCGGGGGCGCTCGATGACCACGATGGCCGCTGGGTCCAACCTTCTGGTGGATCTGCTCAGTGGGCCGCGTCCCGCTGAGTGGGATTCACTGCGCGAAGCCGCTGAGCTGCGGCTGGCGGGGCGGGACCTGCCGACGACCCAAGAGGAGGCCTGGAAATACACCGATCTGAAGGCCCTGGCCGCGATCTCCTTCGGCCCCGCGCCCCAGGCCACCGTGGACATCAGCGCCTACCTGCTGCCGGAGATGGTGGGCACGCGCCAGGTGTTCGTGAACGGGCACCACGCACCCCACGCCAGCTGCGCCTCGGCGGTTCCCGCTGGCGTACGGTTCCTGCCCCTGAGCACCGCCAGCGAGGCCTGCCATGCCCTGGGTACCGTCAAGAACGGCGTGACCCCGGAGCTGTTCGAGGACCTGAACAGCGCCCGCTTCGAGGATGGCGCCGTGATCCTGGTGCCGAAGAACCTGAAGGTGGCCCTGCCCCTGCACCTGCTATTCCTCACCAAGGCCGATGCCCCCATCGCGGTCTTCCCGCGCGTGCTGGTGGTGCTGGAACCCGGAGCCGAGCTGGAGCTGGTGGAGGAGCATCACGGCGAAGGCACCTACCTGAGCTGTCCCGTGGTCGAGGTCCGCGTCGGCGAAGGCGCCATCCTGCGCCACGAGCGCGTCCAGCGGGAGGCCCCGGAAGCCTTCCACATCGGCACCCTCAAGGCCGAGGTAGCTCGGCACGCCCAGTACCACTCCCGCACCCTCAGCTTCGGCGCCCGCTTCTCGCGGCAGCACCCCTGGGTGCGCCTCGCCGAGGGCGCCGAGGGCACCCTGGACGGCCTGGCCCTCCTGGACGGACAGCAGGTGGCGGACACCCATAGCTTCATGCACCACGCCGAGCCCAACGCCCTCAGCCACCAGCTGCACAAGTGCATCGTGGATGGAAAGGCCCGCGCCATCTTCAACGGCCAGGTCCGCGTGGCCCCCGGGGCCCAGGGCACGGACGCCAAGCAGCAGAGCCGCAACCTGCTGCTCTCCGAGACCGCCCGGGTGGACACCAAGCCCCAGCTGGAGATCTACGCCGACGACGTGAAGTGCAGCCACGGCGCCGCCGTGGGCCAGCTCGATCCCGAGGAGCTGTTCTACCTGGAGAGCCGAGGCCTGAACGCCGACGACGCCCGCAACCTGCTCACCTACGGCTTTGCGGCGGACGTGTTGCAGCGCGTGCCGGTCGCCAGCGTCCGCCGGGCCCTGCGCCAGCTGGTCATGGCCCGCACCCAGGCTGCCTCGCTGGGAGTGCTGGCATGAGCGCGACCCTGCAGCCCCTCGACGTCACCGCCATCCGCCGTGACTTCCCCCTGCTCTCAAGGATCCTGAACGGCAAGCCCGTCATCTACCTCGACAGCGCTGTGAGCGGCCAGATGCCACTCTGCGTGATCGAGCGCATGGCCAAGTACGAGCGGGACGAGCACACCAATGTCCACCGGGGCGTCAGCACCCTCAGCCAGGAGGCCACGGACTTCTACGAGGCTGCCCGGGAGAAGGTGCGCCGCTTCCTGGGCGCCGCGTCCGTGCGCGAGATCGTCTGGACCCGCGGCACCACCGAAGCCATCAACCTGGTGGCCCAGACCTTCGGCCGCAGGGTCGTTCAGGCCGGCGACGAGATCCTGCTATCCGCCATGGAGCACCACGCCAACATCGTGCCCTGGCAGATGCTCGCCCAGGAGAAGGGCGCCACCCTCAAGGTCATCCCCATCACCGATGACGGCGAGCTGATTCTGGATTCGCTCGACGAGCTGCTCACCGAGCGCACGAAGCTGCTGGCCGTGACCCATGTCAGCAACGTGCTGGGCACCGTGAACCCCGTGAAGGAGATCATCGCCCGAGCCCACGCCAAGGGCGTCCCCGTGCTGGTGGATGGCGCCCAGGCGGTGCCGCACCTCAAGGTGGACGTGCAGGACCTGGACGCGGACTTCTACGTCTTCAGCGGCCACAAACTCTCGGGGCCCACGGGCATCGGCGCCCTCTACGGCAAGCTGGCCCACCTGGAGGCCATGCCGCCCTGGCACGGCGGCGGCAACATGATCCGCTCCGTCACCTGGGAGAAGACCACCTACATGGCCGCCCCGGGCAAGTTCGAGGCGGGCACCCCGCCTATCGCCGCGGCCATCGGCCTCGGCGCGGCCCTCGACTACCTCACGGGCCTGGGCCTGGACCGCATCGCCGCCCAGGAGCATGACTTGCTCGTCTACGCCACAGAGCGCCTGGAGCGCATCCCGGGCCTGCGCATCCTCGGCAAGGCCCGCGACAAGGCTAGTGTCATCTCCTTCGTGGTGGAGGGCATCCACCCCCACGACATGGGCAGCCTGCTGGACGGCGAGGGCGTCGTGATCCGCGCCGGCCACCACTGCGCCCAGCCCCTCATGGCCCGCTACAGCGTCCCCGCCACCACCCGCGCCTCCTTCGCCTACTTCAACACCCGCGAAGACATCGATGTCCTCGTCTCCGCCGTCCTCAAGGCCATCGAGTTGTTCAAATGACTGATCCGCGTGAGCTGTACCAGCAGGTGATCCTGGAGCACAACAAGAAGCCCCGGAACTTCGGAAAACTGGATCCCTTCACACACCACGCGGAGGGCCACAACCCCCTCTGCGGGGATCAGCTGGAGGTGACGCTGGTCATCGAGAACGGCCTGGTGCAAGACATCAAGTTCACGGGCAGTGGCTGCGCCATCGATGTGGCCAGCGCCAGCCTCATGACCGGCCTCGTCAAGGGCAAGTCCGTGGCCGAGGCTGAGGCCATGGTCGCGCAGTTCCGGGGCATGGTGCGCGGCGAGCTGGACCCCGCCACCGAAGCCCCTCTGCTGGGGAAGCTCACCCTCTTCAGCGGCGTCAAGGACCTGCCCAGCCGAGTCAAATGCGCCATCCTCCCCTGGGCCACCCTCCACGCCGCCCTCAAAGGCGAGGAAGAAGCGAGCACGGAGTAGCCATGCCAAAAATTGCCGAAATCGAATACACGCCCAATCCCAACGCCGTGAAGTTCGTGCTGAAGGATGCCGTGGCCGTGGGCTTCCCCAAGTCCTTCCCCAACGCCGAGACCGCCGAGCATGACGAGCTGGCCAAGGCCCTGTTCGCCGTGGGGCATGTCACCTCGGTCTTCATGCAGGACAAGTTCCTCACGGTCACCAAGACCGACGACAAGGGCTGGCCGGAGATGCTGCCCCTGCTGGCCGCGCCCATCCGGGCCGCTGCGGGCCTGGGCGCCCAGAGTGGTGAACCGGTGGCACCGAGGGTCTTCACCAAGATCGAGGACGAGAACGACCCCCTGCTGCGCGACATCCGCATGGTGCTGGAGAGCTCCATCCTCCCGGCCCTCGCCGCGGACGGCGGCGGCCTCGAGCTGGTGGGCCGCCACGAGAAGCAGGTGATGATCCGCTACGTCGGCGCCTGCGGCAGCTGCCCCGCCAGTCTCACCGGCACCCTGGTCGCAATCGAAGGCATGCTCCAGAAAGAAGTCGACCCCGAGATTGTGGTTATCAGTGTCTGAAGTGAGAAGAGCCTTTGGATGGGGATAAGTGGGATGAACGGGGATGACTGCGTAGTGGCATGAACCGCAGATATGTGGCTACTAAAGATAAGACCAACGGATGAATTGACCACAAACACCACAGAGAAGATCAGGGTTTGGTTTTTTCCCTTTTTGTACCCTTTGTGTTCTTTGTGGTTAATTGTTTTTTGAGGTATTCCCCTGGCTCTCCGGGGCGGGAATGAACTCAAACCTGCGCTCGCCCTCCCGGCCCCCTGCGGTGAAGGTGCGCTCGAGGACGGTCACCTCGCCGGGGCCCAGCCGCAGGATCGTGGCGGCGCGGGTGCCGTAGGTGGGGGTGTGGATGAAGAGGGGCGACAGGGCCCGCTCCCAGTCCAGGGAGATGCCGGTGTGCGGCAGGCATGCATCAGGGAATGGGCGGTCGTCCTGGAGGACCCCCAGCAGCACCCCCAGGTCCTTCCAGGCCTGGGCCAGTTGCTCCTTCAGGCGCTCGACCTTCGGCCAGGGCTCGTCGAAGGCCCCGTTGGACACGGCGTGGATCCCGGGCTCGAAGCGCACCACCCGGTCGCCGCGGCTCTCGTAGCCCAGGAGGTCCTCCCCGTCATAGAGCAGCAGGTTGAAGGGGCTGTAGGACGCCGCCTCCGGACGAAGGCCCTCCAAGAAAGCCGCTGCCGAGGCATCGCCCTCCAGGAAGCGCACGGGGAGGTGGCCCCGGGAGGGTCCGTCGGGCCGGGCCAGGGTCGGGTCCCGGAAGTTGGTGAGGACCGCGACCCGCCCCGTGCGGGTGACGCCCAGCCAGGTGCCGCCGGCCTGGAGGTCGCGGCCCGCCAGGATGCGGCCGCCCTCCCACCAGGCCACCGGGGCCGTGGGCCGCTCGTAGTATTCGTCCCGGTTCCCCACCAGGAGAAGCGGCTCCTGGGAGCCCGGGTGCCACTGGAAGCCGACGACGCACATGGCGCCATTGTGCCTGGGTGCCGATTCCTTTGCTGGTCAGGTCGGGTTTTCCACGGTAGGCTGTCGGTTCTGCCGGACTTCGTGTGCCGGGATTCCAGCGCACCACCAGAGCGTGGGCGCAAAAAGAAGAGGTGGACTACATGTCCAAGTTAGAAGCAATCATCAAGGGGAAGGGCCCTAAGCAGATGGGCCGCATCACCGTGCTGGACGCGGCGTTCGAGGAGGACGATTCCGCAGACGGTATGGAGTTCATGGCCGCCCTGCAGGGCGAGACTCGTGGGCTCCGTGAGGAAGAAGTGGTGCGAGGCGCCGTCGTGGAAATCCGCGGCAAGGACGTCATCGTGGACATCGGCTACAAGGGTTCGGGCACCGTCAACCTTGACGAGTTCAACAACCCTGACGGCACGCAGGGCGTGCAGGTGGGCGATGTCGTGGAAGTGCTCCTCGAGATGCTCGAGGACGCCAACGGCAATGTGCGCCTCTCCCGTGAGCGCGCCGAGAAGATGAAGATCTGGGACGAGGTCGAGAAGGCCTTCCGCTCCAACATGACCGTGCACGGCACCGTGCTCGAGAAGGTCAAGGGCGGCCTGGCCGTGGACATCGGCATCCGCGCGTTCCTGCCCGGCAGCCAGGTGGACATGAAGCCCGTCCGCAACCTGGATCCCTACCTCGGCAAGTCCTTCGACATGAAGGTCATCAAGGTCAACCGCCGCCGCGGCAACATCGTGCTGTCCCGCAAGCTGTTCCTCGAGACCATCAACGCGAGCCTGAAGGAAGAGACCCTCGCGGGCCTCGAAGAGGGCAAGCTGGTCGAGGGCGCGATCAAGAACATCACCGAGTACGGCGCCTTCGTCGACCTCGGCGGTGTGGACGGCCTGCTGCACATCACCGACATGTCCTGGGGCCGGCTCAACCACCCCAGCGAGATGTTCCAGGTGGGCGACAAGGTCGAAGTGGCCGTGCTCAAGTACGACAAGGAGACCGAGCGCGTCTCCCTCGGCTACAAGCAGAAGTTCCCGGATCCCTGGCTCTCCGTCGAGGAGCGCTATCCCATCCAGGCCACCGTCAAGGGCAAGGTCGTCTCGATCACTGACTACGGCGCATTCGTGGAGCTGGAGCCCGGCATCGAAGGCCTGGTCCACGTCTCCGAGATGAGCTGGACGAAGAAGGTCAAGTCCGCCAAGGGCATGGTCAACCTGGGCGACCAGGTCGAGGCCCTGATCCTGCAGGTGGATTCCGAGAACCGCCGCATCAGCCTCGGCATGAAGCAGATCACCCCCAACCCCTGGATGGCCATCGCCGAGAAGTACCAGCCCGGCATGATCGTCACGGGCACCGTGCGCAACATCACGGAGTTCGGCGCCTTCGTCGAGCTGGAAGAGGGCATCGACGGCCTGATCCACGTGTCCGACTTCAGCTGGACCAAGAAGATCAAGCACCCCGGCGAGATCGTGAAGAAGGGCGACAGCGTCACCGCCAAGGTCCTCAACCTGGACCCCCTGGCCCAGCGCATGAGCCTCGGCGTGAAGCAGATGGAGCCCAACGTCTGGGAGATCTTCTTCGAGAACCACAACGTGGGCACCGTCATCACCGGCAAGATCGCCCGGCTGACCGACTTTGGCGCCTTCGTGGACCTGGGCGACGGCATCGAAGGTCTGGTGCATGTCTCCGAGCTGAGCCGCCGCCGTGTGGAGGACATCCAGAAGGAGTTCGCCGCCGGTCAGGAGCTCTCCATGAAGATCGTCAAGCTCGATCCCACCGAGCGCCGCATCGGCCTCTCCGTCAAGCAGCTGGAGCAGGATCTCGAGCGCGGTGACCTGGATGCCGCCAAGGCCCGCCAGCCCGAGTTCAAAAAGGCGACCCTGGCTGACGCTTTCAACCGGGCGGAGCGCGAGTCCTAGGCCCCCCCCCCACCCTGAGACGGGGCCCCCGCAAGGGGGCTTCGTTGCGTTCAGGCCTATGCCTCGTGTTTCGTGGCATCATGGCGGACGTTGCCCGGAGTCCCCATGCTGCGTTCCCTCGCGCCGTTCCTGAGCCTGGCCCTGTTGGCCCAGCCCACGCCTTACCAGAAGGCGCCCAAGGCCATCCAGGCGGTGCTGGACGCGCCAGGGACGCCCTCGCTCATCGCCAGCCCGGCCGGGGACCGCTTCCTTCTGGCTGAGTTCGAGCGCCACCCCTCCATCCGTGAGCTGGCCCAGCCCATGGCGCGGCTGGCGGGCCACCGGTTCAATCCCCGCACCCGCGGGCCGCACAACCCGCCGCACCTGAAGACCCTGGCCCTGCAGCCCCTGGTGGGCGGGCCCGCAAAGCCCCTCGCCCTGCCGCCGGGCGTGACCCTGGGCCAGCCCCGCTGGTCACCGGACGGCAAGCGGTTCGTGCTGACCGGCGCCACGACCACGGCCACCGAGCTCTGGGTGGGCGACCCCGCCACGGGCAAGCTGAGGAAAATCCCAGGACTGAAGCTGAACGCCATCCTGGGCAGCCCCCTGGACTGGCTCCCGGACGGCAGCCTGCTCTGCAAGGCCTGGCCCGCCAGCCAGGGCCCGGAGCCCGCGGCGCCCGAGGTGCCGCTGGGCCCCCGCATCCAGGAGAACGAGGGCAAGGCCGCGCCGGTGTCCACCCACCAGGACCTGCTCCAGAACGCCCAGGACGAGACCCGCTTCGAGTTCCTGGCCCAGTCCCAGCTGGTGCGCGTGGACCTTGCCACCGGCACCCTGACGCCCCTCGGCAAGCCCGGCCTCTATGCCAGTGTCGACCCCTCGCCCGATGGCCGGCTCATCCTCGTGGCCCGCCTCCAGCGCCCCTTCTCCTACCTGGTGCCCACGGCCCAGTTCCCCGTCCGGGAAGAGGTCTGGGACCGCAGCGGCACCCTGGTGCATGTGGCGGCGGACCAGCCCCTGGCCGAGAACATCCCCATCGAGGGCGTGCGCACGGGCCCCCGGCGCCTGCACTGGCGGCCCACGGAACCGGCGACCCTGGCCTGGGTGGAGGCCCTGGACGGCGGCGATCCCCGCAGCAAGGCCGAGTTCCGGGACCGCGCCCTGCTGCTGGCCGCGCCCTTCAAGGCCGCGCCCACAGAGCTGATCCGCGTGAAGGCCCGGCTCATGGGCCTCGAGTGGGGCGAGCGCGGCGACCTGGCCGTGGTGCGGGAGTTCGACCGCGACCGCCGCTGGGTCCGCACCTGGCTGGTGGACCCGGCAAAGCCCGGCGGGGCCCGCCTGGCCTTCGACCTCAGCAGCAACGACCGCTACCGCGATCCCGGCGCCTTCCAGTCGAGAGTTCTGCCCAACGGCCACAGCGCCCTGCGCCAGAAGGACGGCCTGCTCTTCCTCACGGGTGCCGGCGCCACGGCGGAGGGCGACCGGCCCTTCCTGGACAGCTTTGACCCCGCGACCCTGAAGACCGAGCGCCGCTTCCGCTGCGCCAAGGACGCCTTCGAGCCCACCGTGGCCCTGCTGCCGGACGGTCGCTTCATCACCCGCCGGGAGAGCCCCACGGAGCCGCCCAACTACCTGCTGCACAGCCAGGAGACCCGCGCCCTCACCGCCTTCCAGGATCCCCTCCCCCAGCTGCGGAAGATCCAGAAGCGGCTGGTGAAGTACACCCGGCCTGACGGCGTGGCCCTCAGCTTCACGCTGTACCTGCCGCCGGACTACAAGGATGGAGAGCGCCGCCCGGCCGTGGTCTGGGCCTACCCCATGGAGTTCACGGACGCGGGCACCGCCGGCCAGGTGAGCGGCTCCGCCAACCGCTTCACCACCATCGGGGGCATGTCGCACCTGTTCTTCCTGCTGTCGGGCTACGTGGTCCTCGACGCCGCCACCATGCCCGTGGTGGGCGATCCCAAGACCGTGAATGACACCTTCCTGGACCAGGTCGTGGCCAGCGCCAAGGCTGCCATCGACAAGGCCGACGAGCTGGGTGTCATTGATCCCAAGCGCGTAGGCGTGGGCGGACACAGCTACGGCGCCTTCATGACCGCCAACCTGCTGGCCCACTCCAGCCTCTTCAGGGCCGGCATCGCCCGCAGCGGTGCCTACAACCGCACGCTCACGCCCTTCGGCTTCCAGAGCGAGCGGCGGACCCTCTGGGAGGCGCCGGACATGTACCTGAAGGTATCGCCCTTCATGGCCGCGAATAAGTTCAGCGCGCCGATCCTGCTCATCCATGGCGAGGCCGACAACAACAGCGGCACCTTCCCCATCCAGAGCGAGCGGCTCTACATGGCCCTCAAGGGCAACGGCCGGACAGTCCGCTACGTGACTCTGCCCCTGGAGTCCCACGGCTACGTGGCCCGGGAGTCCATCGAGCACACCCTCTGGGAGATGCTCAGCTGGTTCGACAAGCACCTGAAGTAGGGTAGGGGCGAAACCGTCCCTGGGAGTCTGTCATCCTTGAGGCCATGCCCCACGCTGCCGGACACCCAGCCCCCCCCGCCCAGACTTCTGGGGAAGAACTGGCCAACAGCCTCACCCACGGCCTCGGCGTGGGCCTGTCCATCGCGGGACTGGTGGTGATGGTGGTCGCAGCCGCCCGGCACGGCACGGCCCGGGATGTGGTGGGCGCGGCCATCTTCGGGTCCACGCTGATCCTGCTCTACCTCATGTCCACGCTGTATCACGCCTTCCGTGGCCCCCGGGTCAAGCTGGTGTTCAAGGTGTTCGATCACTCGGCCATCTTCCTGCTGATCGCCGGCACCTACACGCCCTTCTGCCTGTCTTCCCTGGGCCGCACGCGACCCTCCTGGGGCTGGACCATCTTCGGGCTCGTGTGGGGCCTGGCGGTCCTTGGCATCACCTTCAAGGGCATCTTCTACGGCAGGATCGCCAAGTCGGCCCTCCGCCCGCCGCCCCTGGACCACCTGCACCCCCCGATCGTCACGCCCGCGAATCCCGTCTTCGTGAGACGCATGGGCTGGATCTCCACGCTCATCTACCTGGCCATGGGCTGGCTCATCGTGGTCCCCATCCTGGCGGGCTTTGCGGGCGGGGTGCCGGTGGGGGAGATCCTCCCCACCCGCGGCCTCTACTGGCTCTTCGGCGGCGGGCTGTTCTACAGCCTGGGTGCCGCTGTCTACAGCCTGGAGAGGGTGCGCTACCACCATGCCCTCTGGCACCTGTTCGTGGTCGGCGGCAGCGCCTGCCATGTGTTCGCCGTGCTCTTCCACGTGATTCCCGGGAGGATCGGGCCGTGATCCCCCTGGCGCTCCTGCCGGGCAGCGCCCTGTGGGGTGCCCACCTGGGCGAGCTGCTGGCCCGGCCAGAGGCGCTGTGGATCTATGGCGCGCCCGGCACCGGCAGGACGTCACTGGCCGCCGAGCTGGCAGAGCGACGCGGCGTGGACGCCCTCGACGCGACCAGCGCCGCCGCGGCTCTGGACTGGCTAGGGGGGCATCCCCGGGGCATCGTCGCTGCCCCGGAAGCCGCTCCGCCCACGGCCCCCTGTCTGGCCCTGCGCCTGCCCTCCGTCGAGGAGCACCCGGAGGCCCTCCCGGCGCTGCTGGCCCACCTGGCCCAGGAGGAGGGCGTGGCACTGCCGCTGCCCGCGGCCCTCTCGGCCCTGCCCTGCCCCGGCAACCTGCGCGAGCTGCGCAACCGCATGCTGCGCTGGAAGCTGCTGGGTCAGCTGCCGCTCGCCGAAGCAGCCGGGCCGCCCCGCTTCGAAGCCGAGGACCTCGCCACCAACCTGCACGAGCTGGAGCGCTACCTCCTGCACCGGGCCCTCCGGCGCGCCTACGGCAACCGCGTGGAGACCGCTCAGCGCCTCGGCGTGAGCCGCCGGCAGGTGTATCTGCTCATCAGCCGACACGGGGATCCCGTCCGCGGCGAGGCGGCCTCCGGCGAGCTCCCCCATCGCATCCTCAAGCGCCGCACTGCGCAAAACTCCAGTCCGGACCCCAACACCCGATAACGAAAAAAGCGGCCAAGGTGGTCGCCAGGGTGCTCAGATATGGCGACTCCTCTTCGGGTGCTGGTAGTGGACGACGATCCCGGAATGCGGGACGGCATGGCCATGAGCCTCAAGCGCTCCGGCTTTTTCGCGGAACAGGCCCGCGGCGGCGAAGAGGCCCTGCGCATGGTGCGTCCCGGTGCCTACGATGCCGTCGTGACCGATCTCCGCATGCCCGGCATGGACGGCCTGCAGCTCACCGCCCGGCTGAAGGCCGTGGATCCGGCGCTGCCCGTGCTGCTCATCACCGCCTTTGGCAGCCTGGAGTCCGCCCGGGAGGCCATGCGCCTCGGCGCCTTCGATTTCCTCTCCAAGCCCTTCAGCCCCGAAGAGCTCACCACCGCCCTCAACAAGGCTCTGAAATCCGAAGGTCACCTGAAGGCCGAAGAGCCCGCCGAGGCGCCCGTGATCCTCACCCAGGACCCCGTCCTGGTCGAGACCCTGGCCCTGGCCCGCCGCGCTGCGGACAGCCGGGCCACCATCCTCATCCAGGCCGAGAGCGGCACGGGTAAGGAGCTGCTGGCCAAGCTCATCCACGGCTCGAGCCCCCGCCGCAACGGCGCCTTCGTGGCCATCAACTGCGCCGCGATCCCCGAGAACCTGCTGGAGTCCGAGCTGTTCGGCTACGAGAAGGGCGCCTTCACGGGCGCCAACGGCCTCAAGCCCGGCCGCTTCGAGCAGGCCGACGGCGGCACCCTGGTGCTCGACGAGGTGGGCGAGCTGCCCCTTTCCCTCCAGGGCAAGCTGCTCCGCGTCCTGCAGGAGCGCACCGTGGATCGCCTGGGCGGCAACCGCCCCATCCCGGTGGACGTGCGCCTCATCGCCCTGACCAACCGCGACCTCCAGGCGGAAGTGAAGGCCGGCCGGTTCCGCGAGGATCTCTACTACCGCCTGAACGTCATCCCCCTGGACCTGCCGCCCCTCCGCGACCGGCCCGCGGACCTCAGCCTGCTGGCCGCGCACTTTGCTGAGCGCTATGCCCGCGAGAATGACCGGCCCGTGCCGGAGCTGGTGCCCAGCTTCTTCGCGGCCCTGACCCGCCATCCCTGGGCCGGCAACATCCGGGAGCTGGAGAACGTGATCCAGCGCTGCGTGGTGCTCAGCCAGAGGCGCCGCCTCAGCCACCATGACCTCCACTGGCTACTCCCCGCCGAAGCCTTCGAGGGCATGCCCGAGGATCCCCCGGAAAGCCATCGCACCGAGAGCTGGAGTCCCCAGGAAATACCGGCCGAGGCCCTGCGCCCGGAGGCCAGCTCCCTGCCCCCCGGGGCCGTGGTGGCCGATCCCCGGAAGCCCCTGATCGGCCTGCCCATGGGCACTCCCGTAGTGCTGCCCCTCGGCCTCAGCCTGCCGGAGCTGGAGCGCTTCTGGCTGCTCTCCTCCCTGAGCGCCCTCAAGGGGAACCGCACCCACTGCGCCGACAAGCTGGACATCGCGCTGCGCACCGTGCGTAACAAGATCAACGAGTACAAGGCGGACGGCTACGCCATCCCCACCAGCCTGCGCGGCCGCGACGACGAGTGAAACCTGGCAGCCAGAGATAAAAAGCTGGTTAACCCGAGCGGGAGAGCGTGAGCCAGAGTGAGGGCCCTGATGAATGTCAGCTGCCTCCTGGGAATCGCATACCAAATCCGATTACCCCTGGCTTGGGTGCCCTCCTCTAGGGGCGCCTGGGCCTGAAAAAAGCTGATGAACCCGTGAGGAACGGTGAGGGCCGGTGAGAAAGAATCGCACCCCGTGGCAGTCTCACCGTTCCTCTCTGTTACTCACCGGTTTGCTTTGTTTCTTTTGATTTTCTAGTCCCGGCATCGGGAGCGGGGGTCTTGGCAGCGGGGCCTGGGCGACGGCGAAGATGACGAGAGCCTGGGCCGCAACCTCCACGCTATTCCGCGGCGAACCAGAAACCCCGGGCCGGCCTCGATGACACTGCGATACGAAACATCGGCGCCCTAGCCCGGTCGCTTCGGCTCGCCGACCCTGATGCGCAGCCAGGGCGGCACGGTGCTTGTGCCAGTCTCGTGGCGGTAGAAGGCGGCGGTGATCTCGGCGCCCAGCAGCAGGATGGCGCAGCTGTAGTAGAGGAACGTCAGGCCGGCCACGATGCCCAGCAGCGAGCCGTACATGATGCCCCAGGTCATGGTGTGCCGCAGGTAGACGCCGAAGCCCCACTTCGCCAGCCACCAGAGGGCCGTGGAGACGGCCGCACCCAGGAAGGCGTGGCGGAACTTCACGTGCAGCCGGGGCAGGTGCTGCAGCACCACGGTGACCACCACCACCCCCAGCAGGGGCGCCAGGTTGTGCAGCAGGTCCGACTGCCGGCCGGGCATGACCTTGCGCAGCGCGCCCCCCACCAGCAGGGCCAGGAACAGCACCGCGGCCAGCAGCCCGCCCACCAGGAAGATGACCTGCCGCAGCAGGTGGTTCTTGCGGGTCTGGCGGTACTTCTTGATCCGGAGGCCGAAGACGTGGGCCAGGCTGGTGTCCAGCTGGCTGATGCCCCAGTAGCTGCCAAACAGCAGCACGAACCACGATAGGCCCATCCCGCCGATCTTCTGGCTGTTCACCACCGCGTCCACCATGAGCTCCCGCGGCAGGTAGGGCACGAGGTCCTGCAGGGTCCTCAGCGTGCGGGGGTCGTAGGCCCGGCTGCCGAGGATGGCGCCGAGCAGCTTGAAGAGCAGCGTGGACAGGGGCACCAGGCTGACGATGAGCCAGAAGCTCAGGCCCGCCGCGTAGCTCAGACAGTCGTCCTTGTAGTACTTGCCCAGCACCTCGGCCACAAACCTGCCCACCCGGCCCAGCGGCGGTACTGCCCGGGCCAGCTGCTGCCAGAGCCCGCCCGCCGCTGCCCAGGCCCGCTCTCCGCCCGCCTTCAGGCTGGCCAAATGGCCCTGCAGGCGTTCCAGCATCCTAGAACCGGACGGGATGCCGGGGCAGCAGGTACATCACCCAGGCCAGGACGAGCCCGATGCCAATGAGACCGGCCGCATGCTTCCCGACCGACGCCCAGGTGCGCTCGGGCCGCGTGGTCGGATGCAGCAGCCCCAGCACCAGGGAGATGCCCATCCCCATGAGGATGAAGTGGAGGACATGGCTCGACAGGAAACGCATGGGGCCATGTTATCAGCTGTCAGCTGTCAGCTATCAGCTGTCGGCTAAGAACAGGACCCGCCCCACCCCATCAGGCCTGCGGCGCTTTCTTGAGCTGATAGCCGAGAGCTGCCAGCTGTTTGGTACGGCGTTCTGTGGCACACCGCCCTTTTTCAACGGCTATCGCCCGCCCCTTTGCCTGGGTCGGGCCCTTCTTGACCGACAGCTGACAGCCGACAGCCGACAGCTGACAGCTGATAGCTGATAGCCGACAGCTAAACAAACTACTGCGCCGTGGCGGGATTCTCGCGGGGGGGCGGGGCGGACTGGGGCGGGGCGGGCTCGGGGCCCAGGGGCTCGGGCATGCGGGTCAGGGCCAGCTGGATGACCTCGTCCATGTGGCTGACCAGGTGGATGCTCAGCTGCTCGCGGACCTCGGCGGGCACGTCCTCCAGGTGCCGGGCGTTCTCGGCGGGGATGAGCACGGCCTTGCGGCCATGGCGGTGGGCCGCCAGCAGCTTCTCCTTGAGCCCGCCGATGGGCAGCACGCGACCCCGCAGGGTCAGCTCGCCGGTCATGGCCAGGTCGGCCCGGGCGGGAATGCCCGTGAGCACGGAGATCAGCGCCGTGGCCAGGGTGATGCCAGCGCTGGGGCCGTCCTTGGGGATGCCGCCCTCGGGGACGTGGACATGGAGGTCGATGGTCTCGAGGAAGTTCGCCTTCAGGCCCAGGCGCTCGGTGCGCGCCCGGACATAGCTGAGGGCCAGGTTGGCGCTCTCCTGCATGACCTCGCCCAGCTTGCCCGTGAGCTTGAGGTTGCCCTTGCCCGGCAGCACGGCGGCCTCGATGGTCAGCAGCTCGCCGCCCGTGGGCGTCCAGGCCAGGCCATTCACCAGGCCCGGCGGGGCGGTGTCTTCGGGCCGGGCTTCCAGGAACTTCTCGGGGCCCAGCAGCCGCGGCAGGCGCTCGGCGGTGATGAGGGGGTCGAAGGCCTCGCCCCGATCCGGCTGCAGCGTGTGGCGCGCGAGCTTGCGGAGGATGTTGGCGATCTCCCGCTCGAGCTGCCGCACCCCCGCCTCGCGGGTGTAGGACTGCACCAGCTTCTCCAGCGCCTCCCGCTCGAAGTGAACGCCCAGGTCCTTCATGCCCTGGCCCTCGAGGGCGCGCGGCAGCAGGTGCTTCTCGGCGATGGCCAGCTTCTCCTTGGTGGTGTAGCTGCTCAGCTCCAGGATCTCGAGGCGGTCTTCCAGGGGTTCGGGAATGTGGTGCCGCACGTTGGCGGTGGCCAGGAAGAGCACCTGGCTGAGGTCAAAGCCCACGTCCAGGTAGTGGTCCTGGAAGTTGGCGTTCTGCTCGGGGTCCAGCACCTCCAGCAGGGCGCTGCTGGGGTCGCCGCGGAAGTCCGAGGCCATCTTGTCGATCTCGTCCAGCAGCATGAGCGGGTTGCGGACCTTGGCCTTCTTCATCAGCGAGATGATGCGGCCGGGCATGGAGCCGATGTAGGTGCGGCGGTGGCCGCGGATCTCCGCCTCGTCGCGCACGCCGCCCAGGGACAGGCGCACAAAGGGCCGATTCAGCGCGCGGGCGATGCTGCGGGCCAGCGAGGTCTTGCCCACGCCGGGAGGCCCCACCAGGCAGAGGATGGGACCGCGCAGGGGCGCCGAGTTGGAGGCGTCAGTGTCGCCCGGGGTGGCCGCGCCGCCCAGGCTGCGAAGCCGCGCCATGACGGCCAGATGCTCCAGGATGCGGGCCTTGATCTTGTCCAGCCCGGAGTGGTCGTCGTCCAGCACCTGCTCGGCCTCCAGCAGGTCCAGGCGCTCCTCGGCCATGGCCTGCCAGGGCAGGGCCAGCAGCCAGTCCAGGTAGGTCCGGCTCACGGTGGCTTCGGCGCTCTGGGGCGGCATGGCCTCCAGGCGCTCGACCTCCTCCAGGGCCTTGGCCTTGGCCTCGGCGCTCATGCCCGCGGCCTCGATCTGGCCCCGCAGGCGGGCCGTCTCGTCCTTCTCGTCCTTCTTGCCCAGCTCCTGCTGGATGACCCGCATCTTCTCGTTCAGCACGTACTGCTTGTGGTCCTGGTCGAGGCGCTGGCGCGTCTTCTCGTCCAGGGTGCGGTCCACCTCGCTGCGGGCGGTGTCCATCTCCAGCAGCTTCAGCAGGGCGTCCAGGCGCGGTTGGATCTCGAGCCACTCGAGGATGGTCTGCTTCTGCTTCACGTCGGCGGGCACCAGGCCCGCGACCGTGTCGATGGCCTTGCCCAGGGGCAGCTCCCGGATCTGGTCCAGGCTCAGGAGGCGCGAGGCGTCCGGGTTGCGGCCCAGGAAGGCCTCCACGGCCTGGTGGAAAGGGGCCAGGGACTCGGTGGGCACGAAGGCGGGTTCTGGCAGAAGGCAGGCCTCGGCCTGGATGACCTCGCCGCTGTCGTCATACTTCTGCAGGCTCACCCGGGCCACGCCCTTGACGCCCACCTTGTAGAAGTCCTTGGGCAGGGCGATGACGGATTCCACCAGGGCCAGGGTCCCGACAGAAAAGAGGTCGGCTTGGCCCGGCACCTCCACCTTGGGATCCCTCTGCGTGAGCATCAGCAGGTGATCGCCGGCCTTGATGGCCAGCTCGAGGGTCTTCACGGAGGCGGAGCGCCCCACCACGAACGGCACCCGCGCGCCCGGGAACAGCACCATGTCCCGGATGGGAATGGCCGGCAGCGTGAGGGTCTTGGGAAGAGCCATGAGCCTGGCCTAGCCTGCAGCGGAGATGGGGTGGGAGGGCAGACCCATCACCTCTTCGACCTTCTGGCGGGTGATGCGCAGGGTCTCGCGGGTGGTGCGCTTGTCCGAGGGCAGCTCATACATGGGCTCCAGCAGGATCTGCTCCACCAGGCTGCGGAGCCCGCGGGCGCCCAGCTTGCGCGTCAGGGCCTGCTCCGCGATGGCGGCGATGGCGCCCTCATCGAAGCTCAGGTCCACGTCATCCATGTCGAACAGCTTCACGAACTGCTTGGTAATGGCGTTCTTGGGCTGGGTGAGGATGGCCACCAGGGCCTCCCGGTCCAGAGGCGTGAGGCCCGCCACCACGGGCAGGCGGCCCACCAGCTCGGGGATCAGGCCGAAGCGGATGATGTCCTCGGGCTCCACCAGGGCCAGCATGCCCTCCTTGTCCTCCTTGGAGGAGGGCGTGGAGCCGAAGCCCACGGCCTTGGCCCGGATGCGCTGCTTGATGATGTCCTCGATGCCCACGAAGGCGCCGCCGCAGATGAACAGGATGTTGCTCGTGTCCAGCTGGATGAACTCCTGGTGGGGGTGCTTCCGGCCGCCCTGAGGCGGCACGTTGGCCACGGTGCCCTCGACGAGCTTGAGCAGGGCCTGCTGCACGCCCTCGCCGCTGACGTCGCGGGTGATGCTGGGGTTCTCGCTCTTGCGGCCGACCTTGTCGATCTCGTCGATGAAGACGATGCCGCGCTGGGCCCGCTCCACGTCGTAGTTGGCGGCCTGCAGCAGCTTGGTGAGGATGTTCTCCACGTCCTCGCCCACGTAGCCGGCCTCGGTGAGGGTGGTGGCATCGGCCATGGCCAGGGGCACATCCAGGAACCGCGCCAGGGTCTGGGCCAGCAGGGTCTTGCCGGTGCCCGTGGGGCCCAGCAGCAGGATGTTGCTCTTGGACAGCTCGACTTCCGTGGCGCCCAGGGCCTTCCGGGGGGTCAGGATGCGCTTGTAGTGGTTGTAGACCGCCACACTCAGGCGCTTCTTGGCGGCCTCCTGGCCGATGACGTAGTCGTCGAGGAAGGTCTTGATCTCCTTGGGTCGGCTGAGGCGGGCCTCATGCTTGCCCAGGGGCTTGCCCTGGCGGCTCATGCGCAGCTGCAGCTGCCCGGCCTCGAGGCACTCGTTGCAGATGAAGGCTTCCGGCCCCGCGAGGAGCTGTTCCACCTCGTGGGGTTCCTTGCCGCAGAAAGAGCATTTCTGTTCGCGCTTGTATTTGTTCATCAGTAATTCCCCTCCTGGGGACGCTCTAGGCTACATCGTGGATGGTCTTGAGGGCCAGGATCTCGAAGCGGCGAACCCCCGCGGGAATCAGGACCCGCACTTCACTGCCCTCTTCCTGACCCACCAGCGCCATGCCGATGGGGGAACTGATGCTGAGATGCTGGGGGTGGCCATCCAGTTCCTCCGGGAGGACCAGGGTGTACGTAAATTCCTCTTCGGAGTCCAGATCCAGGATCGTGATTTTGGAACCGTAGGCCACACGGGACTTGGGCAACCGGCTGATGTCCAGGCTGGCCACCTCGGCGATGCGCTTCTCGAGGGTCACCAGCTTGTTCTGGAACATGTCCCGCTTGGCCAGGGCCTGCTCGTATTCGGCGTTCTCGGACAGATCGCCCTGACCGGCGGCCCGAGCGATCTCCAGGGGGATTTCCACCAGGAGGGCCTGCTTGATGGCCCTGAGTTCCTGTTCGAGCTTCACGAGCACGTGCTTTGGCATGGGGGTTTCCGGAGAAGGAGGGTCAAAAAAAGTCGGGCCGATGGGGCCCGGTCATGCAGGGGAGGATTGGATCGATTCTACCCACTCCGGGGGCGGAAGCGGGGCCGGAAGGGGATTGCCCTCGCCGGGCCGGGTCTTGAAACGCCGGTGCATCCAGAACCACCAGCGGGGATCCTTGCGGATCTGGGCCTCGATGCGGGCGGTCATGAGCTGGGTGGCCACCCAGGCGTCCCGGGCGGGGTCGCCGGTGACAGGCACCTGGAAGGGTGGCTCGAAGCGCACCGTGATGGTGCCGTCGGGATTGGGCCAGCTGAAGACGGGCAGGACCGGCAGGCCGTAGCGGGCGGCCAGGCTCCCGGCGGTGCCGAAGGTGGAGGCCCACTGGCCAAGGAACTTCACCCAGACGCCGGTGGTCAGGGCGTCCTGATCCAGCAGGAAGCCCACGCCCCGCCCGGCCTTCAGGGCCTTCAGGGTGTCGCGCATGGCCCCGGCCTTGAGGATCACCCGGTTCCCGAAGCGGGTCCGGAAGGCCAGGGAGATGGGCTCTAGCAGCGGATTGTCCAGCTCCCGGCCGATGGCGTCCAGGGTGCGGCCGTGGCGGCTCTGGCCCAGGGCGATGGCTTCCCAGTTGCCGTAGTGCCCGGTGAGCTGGATGAAGCCCTTGCCGCCGGCCTGGGCGGCGTCGAAGTGCTCCAGCCCTTCCACCTTGATCCAGCGGTCGACCTCTTCGGGAGTCGCGTGGCGCAGGCGCAGCAGGCTGATGAACAAGGATCCGAAGTGCTGGAAGCAGGCGCGGGCCATGGCCCGGGTCTCCGCCTCGCTGAGGCCCAGCTCCGCAAAGCGCATGTTGTCCCGCACCACCCGCCGGTGCCGGGGGTCCAGGAGGTAGAACAGAGAGCCCGCAGCCTCGCCCAGCGCCTGCACCGTGGCCCAGGGCAGCCGACCCAGGATGCCATCCAGCAGCCGGAACAGCCCGTATTCCAGGCGGTGCCGAAAGCTCGGAGTGGTGGAGGAGGTCATGAGGGCCCTAAAAAAAGGGGCGCCTCGGGGAACGAGGCGCGAAAGAAAATCTTAGCAGGAACCTCAACTCCTGGCCTGGCCCTTCATTGCCAACACTTGCGTCAGGCGCCCGTCCGGGAGAGGGGCATGGTCATGCAGCGGGGGCCACCTCGGGCCCGGCTCAGCTCCCCCGCCTCGAGCTGGATGAGCACCTTGCGGCCGTCCAGCAGGTCGAGCCCTGGCGCCGCCAGCACGTCTGCAGCGCTGCGGACCTCGTAGCCAGCTCGCGCCAGGGCCTCGGCCGTGGCGATGTTGCGGCCGTAGCTGGTGATGACGCCCGGGGCCAGGCAGAAGGCGTTGGCCCCGTCCGTCCACTGCTCCCGCTGCTGCATGATCAGGTCGTTCCCGCCGCAGAAGATCGGCTCCAGGTCGATGCCCAGGCCCTGGAGCACCTGCAGCAGGCCCGGCTGAGTGCTCATGCGCAGCTCCGGGTGGCGCAGGTCGATGTGGGTGACATTCAGCAGCTCCCGGCTGCCCTTGAGGAAGTAGGGGGGATAGACCAGGCACTCCCCCTCGCTGATGCGGGTGAAGATCGTGTCCAGGTGCATGGCGCTGCGCTTCTTGGGCATGAGCACCATCAGCAGGTGGTCGAAGCTGGCCGGATCTCCCGCGCGGTGGGCTCGCAGGCGCTCCGCCAACAGGTGAATCGCGTCCGCCTGGGTGCGCTCGCTGCAGCCCACGGCCAGCACCCGCTGGTTGAGCACCAGGATGTCACCGCCCTCCAGGCTCACGGGGGCCTTGATCTCCCCACGGACCAGGGGCGTCACCTGATCGAACCACCGCTCGCGATCTGTGTGCTGCCGCAGGCGCGGGTGGTGCCGGAAGACGTAGCTCAGGATGAGCGGCTCCCGCTCCCGGGCCCAGGTGGCCATGGAGTTCACAGTGCAGCCGGCGCCGATGACCGAGGCGGGATCCCGCATGAACAGCAGGTTGGGGATGGGCCGCACGCGGTAGTCGAACTCCTGCTCCCAGTGCGTGTGCGCCGGCGCGTCCTCCCAGGGCAGCCCGCCAATGACCGCCTGGGCGGCCTGGATCGGGGGCAGCTCCCGGAGAAAGTCGCAGGTCGCCTCCGGCAGCCCCGTCAGGCGCCGCAAGTCCGTGAAGAAGGCCGCCTGCACGCCCTCCACCTTCAGCGCCTCGATGAAGAGGTCCTGGATGTCCAGCACCTCGTCGGCCACCTTCGCCAGCACCTGCCGGAACTGGGCGTGCTCCCGCCGGGCCAGGTCGCCGTGGAGGATGTCGTCGAAGAGCAGCTTCTCCATCATCCCCGGCACCATCTGGTCGATCTCGGGGCCCGGATCGTGGACCACCACCTGCCGGAGACGGGCGGTTTCAGAGAAGACCGACAGCTGGATGGGTTGCATGGGACCTCGGGCACGAACGCGGGGAGGTTAGCACGAAACCCGCACCCAGCCTGCCTCTGCGTCCCGCTGTTGACCTTGCGGTTTGATATTGTTTACTGATTTAGTCGGATATTTCCCTTGAATGCACCCATTAGTCGTCTTAGCCTGGATCTTCACAGAGAACCCCCGGGGCGATCCCCCGCAAATGGAGGCAACCATGGCCGCATTCGTCACTCAGCCCGCACCCGATTTCAAGGCCGACGCCCTCGTCGACGGCCAGTTCAAGCAGATCTCCCTGTCCGACTACAAGGGCAAGAAGGTGGTGCTGTTCTTCTACCCCCTCGACTTCACCTTCGTCTGCCCCACCGAGATCCTGGCCTTTGCCGACGCCGCCAAGGAGTTCGAGGCCCGCAACACCCAGGTGATCGGCGTCAGCGTAGACTCCAAGTTCAGCCACCTCGCCTGGGTCAACACCCCCCGCAAGGAAGGCGGCATCCACGGCGTGACCTTCCCCCTGGTGTCCGACCTGAACAAGACCATCGCCGCTGACTACGGCGTGCTGCTGCCCATCGGCATCAGCCTGCGCGGCCTGTTCATCATCAACAAGGACGGCATCCTGAAGCACATCACCGTGAACCACAACGACCTGGGCCGCAACGTCGAGGAAGTCCTCCGCGTCCTGGACGCCGTCGACTTCAGCGAAGAGCACGGCGAAGTCTGCCCCGCCAACTGGGCCAAGGGCAAGAAGGCCATGAAGCCCAGCGCCGACGGCCTGAAGGCCTACGTAGCCGGTTGAATCAACAAGCCACCACAGAAGCGGGCGCCGAGAGGCGCCCGCTGCCATTTGGGGGGCTGAATGGCCGGAGGCCATGAGGACGAAGCAGGAGCGGAGTCCGACCGTCGCGCGCAGCGCGATGACCCGAAGGGCGAGGCCCAGGAGGGGCCGAGTCACCATCCGACCGCAGCGCAGCGTAGGGAGGATAGGACGGAATCCGCGCAGCGGATTGCCGCCCCGGAGGGGTGAGGGCCGGAGGTCCGAGCCAGGCCGGGTGCTGCCACCACCCAAGGCCTTCGAAGAAGGCTGAATCGACGTCAACCCCACCCCGATGGAAAGCGAGAATTAATCTGGACACGCCTGAGCACGCTTTGTAAGTCGTGAAAGAATTGAACCCAATCCAAAGGTATGGAATTTCCCGCTAGATGGCCTCGAATCCGACAAGTCTTACGTTTAGATAACGGGACCATGACGAAGCAAGGTCAGCGTTGGTGGAAATTAGCATGCAGTCATTACCCCCGTGTCCGTTGATTACACAAACCTCCTTGTCGCAGAAGTCCTAGTTAGGCGCACACATGAACGCTCAACCCCAAACCGTAACCAAGCCCTCGCTTCAACTCTGGGCTGTCTACATCGCAATCTTCCCGCTTCTATTCATCTCCATTAGGCCTGGCCCACTGCCAGTGATTTTGCAGTTAATCGCTCTATGCATCGTGCTGTTTATTCGGTTTCGAGACAAAGCAAAGAAGGGCAGCATCGTACCATTCGTGCTTGGCCTCATAGCACTTGCCGCAGCTACCTGGGCATGGCATATCGGCACCAAACCGGCGCTCAACCGGACCCAATCGTGACCATCGTTCCTTCTCTCCGCTACCTTCGGCCCTCGGTTGGGCCGGTTAGCTCCATCCGTTAGGCCGCAATTTCGAGGCACGACATGACTGGAAACAAGCTGTCCATATACATCACATATCTCTTAGGGCTGGTTTGCATTCAGGGCCTTGTCCAAGGCCTATTCCGACATTTCTCCAACGACTGGCCGCTCCAATCCTTGCGATTTATCATTAATACATCGTTGCTAAATACGTTTCTATTTTTTGCCATGGGAAAATGGTTACTTGATTACCAACCATCCTCAGCCTCAACTTTCAAGGTGGGTGTGGGTTCAACTAACCATTCGACAGTGGTTTGAGGGGATTGGACAGGATATGTCGGTCTTCTAGACCGAGCCTTGGGTGCCTTTCGGGGTGACCAA
>CAIZZF010000028.1 GCA_903937385.1 uncultured Holophagaceae bacterium
CCGAGAGCCACCAGACCATCAAGGTCCCGCCGGGCACCCAGACCGGGGCCAAGCTCCGGCTCAAGGGCCAGGGCATGCCCATCCCGCGGGGTGCCCAGCGGGGTGACCTCATCGCCGAGGTGATCGTGGTGACCCCCCACATCCAGGATGAGAAGAGCAAGGATCTCCTCCGGGAGCTGGCCGAGCTGAATGATGCCGAGCTTCTGAAGCAGCGAGGTGCCGACCATGGCTAAGGATCCCCGCATGGGCGCCTACATGATCGGGGTGGTGTCGATGCGCTACGGCGTGCACCCCCAGACCCTGCGCCTCTACGAACGGGAAGGACTGCTCGCCCCCAGCCGCACCGAAGGGAAGACTCGCCTCTACAGCGACGAAGACCTGGAGCGCCTGGAGTTCATCCTGAACCTCACCCGGGATCTCGGCGTGAACCTCGCGGGGGTAGAGGTGGTGCTGGGCCTGCGGGACCGCCTTCACCACATGCAGGAGGACCTGGAGCGGCTTGCCCAGGTCCTGGAGGCGGCGGGACTCAAGGATGTGCCGCAGCCCACCTCGTCCACAGGCCTGGTGAAGCTGACCACTCACGGCTTGCGGAAGCGTTGACACTTTGGCCCCACGCGAGCCTTTTTCCAAGGCGCGAAGGTCTGTCGAGTCAATTACCTGGACAGATGCCAAAGGGTGCCGAACGCTTGGTATGCTGATCCTTCCCCCCAAGGAGCACCGTGCCCCTCCGGCATCTCGAAGAGCGCTCGCTCGATAAATACTTCGACTCCATCCGGCACCTGCCTCTGCTTACGGCAGAGGAAGAGCGGATCAACGGTCGCTTGTGGCAGAACGACCGCAACCCGGAAGGCTTGCGGCGCCTGGTGGAGGGGAACCTCCGCTTCGTGGTCAAGGAGGCGCGGAAGTTCGAGGGCATGGGCCTGGACCTGCTGGACCTGATCAGCGAGGGCAACCTGGGCCTCATCGAGGCGGCCAAGCGCTTTGACCCCGAGCGGCAGAACAAGTTCCTCACCTACGGCTCCTGGTGGGTGCGGCAGGCCATCTTCCACGCGCTGGCCGAGCACGGCAACAAGATCCGCCTGCCCCAGAAGGTGGCGGGGCACCTGGTGCAGCTGAACCGGGCCACCCAGAAGCTGAGCCAGAACCTCGGCCGCGTACCCCTGCTGCAGGAGATCGCTGATGCCATCGGGCTGAGCGTCGAAGAGGTCGAGCGGCTTCAACTGCTCCAGCAGACCACCTCGACGGTGTCCACAGAGCAGGGGCTCGGGGATTCGGACCTCACCGTGGGCGACAGCCTGGAGCAGGAGGTGGAGCCCTCCGCCATGCACACCCTGGACCAGGAGGCCTTCCTCGAGCAGATCGAGGCGAGCCTGCAGTCCCTGACCGAAAAGGAGCGCCGGATCATCGCGCTGCACTTCGGCCTCGGCGGCGAGGACCCCCTGACCCTCGAGCAGATCGGCAAGCAGTTCACGCCGCCCATCTCCCGGGAGCGGGTGCGCCAGCTGGAGGAGCGGGCCCTGGCCCGCATCCGCGAGCGCCGGCGCGAGGTGCTCGGCGGCTTCCTGCGCGGCGGGGATGGACCATGAAGGGTCGCCCCGACTGCCCCCGCTGTCAGGGGCAGGGCCTGGTCTTCGATCCGGATCCCCTGAAGCCCGTGCGGGTCTGCGGCTGCACCGCGGACCTGGCGCCGGATGCCGAGACCCTGGGCCTGCCCGCCCGCTACCGAGAAGCGGACTTCGCCCGCTTCTGGAAGTGGTGGAACAACGTCCAGGCGAGCACTGCCCGGACCCTGCTCAACCGCGTCGGCGAGCTGGAGGACCTGCTGGCCCGTCCCCCCGAGGAAGTGGGGGAGCTGGAGGGTAGGGATGACCTGGTGAAGCTGCTCGCCGCCCTCCGCAAGCGGCCCGAGCACGGCATCCGCCCCGCGGGCGCCGAGAGCCTGTCCCAGTGGGCCACGGCCGGCAAGCACAAGTTCCGGCATGGCTGGGAGCTGTGGTGGATCCACGGCCCCGCCCAGAGTGGCCGCAGCACCCTGGCCGCCGCCGCGCTGCGGGCCTGGACCGAGCGCACAGGTCGGGGCGGGCGCTTCGTGTCCGTGCGCACCCTCAGTCAGGCCATCAAGGATTCCTACTACGACGTGCGTAGCTTCCAGAACCAGTCCTTCCAGAGCGTCCGCGATCTCATCGAGCCCCTGCAGGAGCCGGCCCTGCTGGTGCTGGACGACTGGGATCGCATGGACTCGGATCTTCGCGTCGCCGCGGCCCTGGCTCAACTGCTGGACCACCGCTACAGCGCCGAGCTGCCCACCATCCTCACGGCCGCCGGGCCGCCCGAGGCCATCGACCGCCGGGAGAACCATCCCCTGGCCCGCCTGGATGACAGCAGCCTGCTGGAGCGCCTGCGGGGCGCCGAGCGGGTGGAGATGGTGCCGGCCCTGAAGCCCTGGTTCGACCGCGTCGAGCGATGAGAGCACTGCTCGCTGCGCTGCTCCGCCTGCATCTCGCCCGCGCCAGGGGGCTCTGGTTCCTGGGGATCGGCCTGACGCTGGTCCTGGGCTGGGGCACCCTCCGTGTCGAGCGCGCCCTGGACCTCATGAGCCTTCTGCCCGCGGAGCACCCGGCCGTGCGGGCCAACCTGGAGGCCGGCGTCGGCCAACAGGAGCTGCTCTGGCTCGTGGCCGAGGGCGGCGAGGCCGACCTGGAGGCCCGCCGCACCTGGGCCGAGGGCCTGGTGGACCGGCTGCTCACCGAGGGCAACCTGCCGCTGAACGGCCTGGCCGCGGAGGGCCGCCTGACCGAGCCCGTGCCGGTGCCGGGACCCGGCGGCTTGAGTCCCTGGCCGGCGCTCCTCGCGGTGGGTGCCATTGCCGAAGGTGACGCCGCCGTGGGCCGCCTCACCACGGAGACCCTCTACACGCTCGCCCCGGCCTGGCTGGGCGACCGCCTCCAGCCACTGCTGGACCCCGCCGCGCTGCGTCTCCGGCTGCAGGCCACCGCCAAGGCCCTGGCCTCGCCCGAGCCCCTGCACGCGGCCCTGGCTCGGCTCGATCCGCTGGGCCTCCGCGACCTGGCCCCCCAGGAGGGCGAGGGCATGACCAAGGCCACGGCCCTGGGCCGGGCCTTCACCCTGCGGGTCCGCACGGGCTACTTCGAGACCAAGGATGGGCGCTTCGTGCTGCTGCCGCTGGTGGCCGGGTTCCCGGCCTCGGATGCCAAGGCCACCACTCGGGCCATGGCCTGGCTGGGGCGCGGCGCGGTCGGTCCCCTGCCGCCGAGCGCCAGCCTCCGGGAGGTCGAGGCTGCCCTCGCCCCCACGGCGGACCGGGCCTTCCCGCTGCAGGTCACCGGAGCCCACGCCATCACCGCCTGGGAGTCCCACCGCCTCACAGTGGAAGTGCTGCTCAGCCTGGGCTTCAGCTTCGTCCTCATCGGCCTGGTCTACTGGCTGGGGTTCCGGACTCTGGCGGGCTACGGCTTCGTCATGGTGCCGCTCCTGATCGGCATATTCTGGGCCCTGGGCCTCACCGGCTGGGTGCTGGGCCGGGTGAACCTCATGGCCGCGGGCTTCGGCGCCGTCCTGCTGGGCGTGGGCGACGACGTGGGCATCCTGCTCTTCAGCCGCTACCGGGACGAGCGCCGGGCCGGCCAACCCAAGGAGCGGGCGCTCCAGGCGGCTCTGCTCGGCACGGGCCCTGGGGTTGTGGCGGGTGCCCTGGCCACGGCCCTGGCTTTCCTGGCGCTGGCCTTCGCGCCCTTCCCGGGTATCCGGGACCTGGGCATCACCACGGGCCTGGGCTTGCTGGCCTGCCTCGTGGCCACCTTCCTGGTGCTGCCTGCGCTGCTGCTGGGTCTGGATCATGGCTCAGGCACCTTCGCTCCAGGCCCACCCCAGGCGCTGGCGCCTCGGCGCCGCTGGGCGCCCTGGGTGGCCCTCGCCGTGCTGGGGCTGGCCCTGATCGGGGCTCCCCGCACCCGCTGGGAGGAGGACCTGCGGCGCTTCCGTGCCCAGGGCAATCCCGCCCTGACCCTGCAGGAGCGGCTGACGAAGACCCTCGGCGCCAGCCTCCAGCCCCTGGCCCTGCAGATCCCCCTGGAGGATGTCGACCGCCTGCCCGCCCGCTGGAACAAGCTGAGTCCCATCCTCCGCGAGGCCGGTCTGCCTGTGCCCGACTGGCAGAGCCTGGATCCCGAGCTGCGGCACGTGCTGGGTTCCGAGACTTGGCGGCATCAGGTGCTCGAAGCGGCGGCCAAGGCCGGGCTGGATCCCGCCGCCCTGGAAGGGCCCCTCTCGGCCCTGGCCGCCGCCGCCGCGGACCCAGCCCAGCCGGTGCGCGCCCTGCAGTCCCTGCTGCCCCGGAGCACCCCGCCGGAGGCCCACCATCCCTGGAACCTGTGGGACGGTTTCCGGCGCGGCCGGAAGCTCGCGCCCCTGGACCCAGCCCTGATCGTGCCGCTGCGGCTGGACGAGGCCTCCCTGGCGCGCCTCACGCCTCAGGTGGAAGCCGCCGGGGGGCGCTTCGTCGGCACGCAGCCGCTCTTCCGAGTGGTGAAGGGCATCGCCAAGGAGGCCGTGCAGCAGGCGGTGCTGCTGGCCCTGGCCGGGATCTTCGCGATCATCGCCTTCTTCGGCCGCAGCTTGCGGTTCGCGGTCTTTGCGCTGGTGCCCCTGGTGGCCAGCCAGGCCGGGGTCTTCGGTGCCCTGGGCTGGGGCGGGGAGCCCCTCACTTTCCTGTCGCTCATGGCCATCCCCATCGCGCTGGGCGTGAGTGTGGACACCGCCTTCAACCTGCTGCACCGCGCCCGGGGCGAGGCCGACGCGCCCCAGCGGGTGGCCCGGGTGAATGCCGTGTGCGCCGGCACCACCCTCGCGGGCTTCGGCGGGATGGTGTTCAGTGGCTACCGCGGCCTGCGCGGCCTCGGCCTCGCCTGCCTGGGTGGCGTGGCCCTTGCCCTCCTGCTCACCCAGTGGCTGCTGCCCGTGCTGCTGGAGAAGTGGCCCCTGGAGCGGAAATGAATCCACTGAACGACATCCTCCAGGCCCGCCTCGCGGAAGGCCCTGTCCCCGCCTCGGAGGTCATGGCCCTGGGTCTCTACCACCGGGAGCACGGCTACTACCGGCGCGCGGAAGGTCCCTGGGGCTTCGAGGGCAAGGACTACTACACGGCCCTGGACCTGGGGCCGCTGCTAGGCCAGACGCTGGCCGTGCGCCTCGAGGCCGCCTGGGAGCGCCTGGACCGGCCGGCACGCTTCACCGCCCTGGAGCCCGGCGCCGGACGCGGCTGGCTGGGCCGGGATCTGCTGACTGCGGTCTCGGGCCCCTTCGCCGAGGCCCTGGTCTACGTCCACCGCGACGACAACCCCGCGGCAAGGCAGGCCGCGGAAGCGGCCCTGGCGCCCTTCCTATCCGCAAATCGCGCGCGATTTGTCGCCGAAGCCGAAGCGCTGGAGCCGTTCGTGGGCGCGGTCTTCAGCAACGAGCTGTTCGACGCCCTGCCCGCGCAGCCCTGGCGCTGGGACGGCAGCCAGTGGACGCGGGAGGTGCTGACGACGGTCGGCCAGGAGTGGCAGGCGGCCGATCCCGGCGAGGCCGGGGCCTGGTTCGCGGCCCACACCGACGGGCTCGAGCTCCGGGACGGCAGCATCTGGTGCGAGGCCCTGCCCGGCGTGGTGCGCGAACTGGCGGCGCCCCTGGAGGCGGGCCTGTTCCTGGCGGTCGACTACGGCGAGGCTGCGGACCGGCTGCTGGCCAAGGGCGCGGACCTGCGGCGCTTCATGGCCCACAGCGTGGACGGCAAGTGGCACGAGAACCTAGGCGAGGCGGACCTGACAGCGGATGTCGACTTCACCCGGCTGGCCTCCCTGCTGGAGGGCCAGGGTCTGACGGAGCTCTCTCACGTGGAGCTCAGCCGCTGGATCCGGGCCCACGCTCCCCTGGACGAGTGGGGCGCCGGGTGGCTCGCCCTGCCCACCCCCGAGCGCATGCGGCGCACCGAGAACCTCCTGCAGCTCACCCTGCCCAACATGATGGGCAGCCGGTTCCGCGTGCTCGAGGGCTGGAAAGCTCAGGGTTGATCGGAAACAGGCAGTCGGTTCACCCCGCCGGCTGACCCCCGCCCTCTTGTTCAGGGCCGGGGCCAGACGCCGACCTCCAGGGCGCTGGGCCGCGCGGCATCGTGGAAGACCGTGTGGGTGGCGGCCTGATAGTCGCCGGGCTTCGCCTTGTTGATGTCAGTGAAGACCTGAGGATTGCGGTCCATGAGGGGGAACCAGCTGCTCTGGAGCTGCAGCATGATCCGGTGCCCCTTGCGGAAGGTGTGGCAGATGTCGTTCATGGACCAGGCCACGCGGGTAGGCCGCCCGGGGACGAAGGGCTGGGGGTGCTCCAGGCTGTCGCGGTACTTGCCCCGCATGACCTCGCCGCGGACCAGCTGCTCGTAGCCGCCCATGGGGTTGGGCGTGCGCTCCCATAGCGACCCGCCCTCCTTGAAGTCCGGGTTCCGGTAGGCGTCCGGGTGCACGTCGATGAGCTTCACCACCCAGTCCGCGTCAGTGCCAGTCGTGGCCACGAAGAGCTCCGGCCGCAGGGGGCCGGCGAAGGTGAGGTCCTCGGTCAGGGGGCCCGTCTGGAACACCAGCACGTCCCGGCGGCGCCCGGCGAAGCGCTGGTCGGCGGTCATGTACTCCCGGGGCATGCCGATGGCCAGCTGCTCGGTGAAGGGCACGGGCTTGGCGGGGTCCGAGAGAAAGCTGTCGGCGCCGCCGTCAGTGGGGGGCGGCTCGAAGGCCAGCAGCCCCTTCGGTTGGAGGAAGAGCCGGGCGGCGCGGACGGTCCTGGGGGGCCAGCTCTCCAGGCGATGCCAGTGATTGGCGCCGGTCTCGAAGACCGTGGCCTTGGTCAGCGCGGGGTCCGGAGTGCCCTTCAGGTGGTGCATGAAGAAAGGGAACAGCACCTCGGCCTGGAACCAGTCGGAGGTGGCCGCGCCGAACTGCACTGGGCCCAGGTGGTCGCCCCTGCCGCGCTCCCAGCCGCCGTGGAACCAGGGCCCCATGACCAGGTGACTGTCGGTGCCGGGGCTCTGGCGGTCCAGGGTCTTGGCCAGCTGGAGCGAGCCAAAGAGGTTCTCGGCGTCGAACCAGCCGCCCACGGTGAGCACCGCGGGCTTGACGCCTTTCATCTGCGGTCGCAGGTTGCGGCCCTGCCAGAAGGCATCGTAGTCGGGGTGGTCCAGCATCTCGTTCCAGAAGGCCACGTCCGCCGTGAACTGGCGGGTGGCGGCCGTGCTGCCCAGGCGCAGGAACCAGGCATAGCCATCGGAGGTGCCGTGCCGGAAGGGGGTCGGCCAGCTCGGGCTGGGGCCTTGGCGGGGCTTGCCGAAGTTCACCATGAAGTTGAACGCATGGGGCAGCCAGAGGGCACCGTTGCGGTGGAAGTCGTCGCCCTGGAACCAGTCCATGATGGGCGCCTGGGGCGAGACAGCCTTGAGGGCCGGGTGGCCCGAGAGCATGCCCACAGCGGCGTAGAAGGCTGGGTAGCTGATGCCCCACTGGCCCACCTTGCCGTTGTGGCGCTCGGTGTTCCGCAGCAGCCAGTCGAGGGTGTCGCTGGTGTCGGTGCTCTCGTCCACGGCGGCGCCGGTCACCTTGCGCTGGGGGCGCAAGTTCACGAAGTCGCCCTCGGACATCTGGCGGCCGCGCACGTCCTGGTAGACGAAGATGAAGCCCTCCTGCTGGAAGCGGGGTGAAGGCCCCAGCTGCGCGGGGAAGGCCTCGGCGCCGTAGGGCCCCACGCCGTAGGGGGTGCGCTGCAGGAGGAAGGGGTAGCTGTGCGTCAGGTCCTTCGGGGTGTAGATGGCCGTGAAGAGCTTCACGCCGTCCCGCATGGGGATCAGCACTTCGCGCTTGCTGTAGCGGTCGCGGAGTGGGGCTGTGGCCGCGACCGGGACCGCCTGCCGGGCGTGCAGAACAGGCGGGAGTCCGCCCAGCAGCAGCAACAGCAGGACAGCAGCGCGCAGGACGCGGAGCGGCATCAGGACCCCCGGGGATTGGGCCTCATGTTACGCGGTATTTTGCTCCGCGGTGGGCTTGACGGGGGCGCCGACCCCCATTCCGCTCGACGGGGCGCCCGGCTTTTGCTGAACTGGAGGGTGCGTCCCGCGTCGGGGCGCCGCGCCAGGAACCACCTCCCATGACTCAAGCCACCGTGCAGCAGCCCGCCGAATGGGAACGTCACAGCGCCTGCTGGCTGGCCTGGCCCAGCCACGGCCACCTCTGGCAGGAGAACCTGGCTCCGGCCCAGGCCGAGTTCACGGGTCTCTGCCTGGCCATCGCCGAGCAGGGCGGCGAAGCCCTGGAGCTGCTGGTGCAGGATGCCGCCGCCGAGGCCCAGGCCCGCGCGGCTCTGGCTCCCGTGCTGGAGAAGGTGCGGTTCCATCAGGTGCCCGTGGGCGACATCTGGCTGCGGGACACGGCGCCGATCTTCGTGCGGGAGGGGTCCGGCGCCCTGGGGGCCGCCTGCTTCCGCTTCAACGGCTGGGGTGGGAAGTATGTCCTGCCCGGCGATGACCAGGTCGCAGGCCGCGTGGCCGCCCTGAGCGGCGTTCCGGCGCGGGTCCACGACTGGATCCTGGAGGGCGGCTCCATCGAGGCCGATGGCGAGGGCACCCTGCTCACCACGCGCCAGTGCCTGCTCAACCCCAACCGCAACCCGGGTCTGGACGAGGCTGGGATCGAGGCGGCGCTGCGCACGGACCTGGGCGCGGAGAAGGTGCTCTGGCTGGACGAGGGCCTGCTCAACGATCACACCGACGGTCACATCGACACCCTGGCCCGGTTCGTGGCGCCGGGCGTGGTGGTCTGCATGGAGGCCCGCGAGGCGGACGATCCCAACGCCGCCACCCTGGACCGGCTGGCAGCGGACTTGGCCGCCTGCACCGACGCCCGGGGCCGCCGCCTGCGGGTGCTGCGCATCCCCTCGCCCGGGGTGCTGCTGGACGACGAGGGCGAGCCGATGCCGGCCAGCTACGTGAACTTCTACCTGGGTAACCGCAGCGTGGTGGTGCCGACCTACGGCACGCCCTACGACGAGGCGGCCCTGGCCGCCCTGGCTCCGCTGTTCCCAGGGCGCCGGGTGGTGGGCCGCTCGGCCCGTGCCATCCTGAGCGGGGGCGGTGCCTTCCACTGCATCACCCAGCAGCAGCCGGAGGTCCCATGAGCCCGTCGAGCACCGTCCGCGTCGCCGCCACCCAGTGCGCCTTCACCGCCAGCCTCGAGGAGAACGTGGCCCGGGTGGAGGGCCTCGTGCGCCGGGCCGCGGCCCAGGGCGCCCAGGTGATCCTGCCCTCGGAGCTGTTCGAGGGCCCCTACTTCTGCCGTGAGGAGAAGGACGAGTTCTTCGACCTCGCCCGTCCCGTCGAGGGCCACCCCACCCTCGCCCGCTTCCAGGCCCTGGCCCGGGAGCTGGGGGTGGTGATTCCCGTGTCCTTCTTCGAGCGCGACGGCCATGCCCACTACAACAGCCTGGCCATGGTGGACGCGGACGGCGCCCTGCTCGGCGTCTACCGCAAGAGCCACATCCCGGACGGTCCCGGCTACGAGGAGAAGTTCTACTTCCGTCCTGGCAACACCGGCTTCAAGGTCTGGCCCACGCGCTTCGGCCGCCTGGGGGTGGGCATCTGCTGGGACCAGTGGTACCCCGAGTGCGCCCGGGCGATGATGCTGCTGGGCGCCGAGATCCTCCTCTACCCCACGGCCATCGGCACCGAGCCCGAGACCCCGGAGCTGGATACCAAGGACCTGTGGCAGCGGGCCATGATCGGCCACGCGGTGTCGAACGTGGTGCCCGTCGTGGCCTCCAACCGCATCGGGACTGAAGGCGACCAGACCTTCTATGGCCACTCCTTCATCGCCAGCCACCGCGGTGAACTGGTGGCGGAGCTGGGCCGCACCGACACGGGGGTCATCCTCGCAGACCTGGACCTGGAGGAGATCCGCCGCAACCGCGCCTCCTTCGGCTTCTTCCGGGACCGCCGGCCGGACCTCTACGGCATCCTGGCCGAGCGGTAGTCGGCTAGACCCGGAACTGCCCCACCTGCTGGTTCTGGTCCTCGGCGACCCGGGCCAGCTCGGCGGCGGTGCGGGCGACCTCGGCCACGGTCTGGGCCATCTGGCCGGTGGCCGCGGCGTTGTGGGCCACCCGGTCCAGGTTCACATCCACCTGCTCAGCCACCTCGGCGCTGGTGCGGGCCTGCTCATCCGCGGCGGCGCCCACCTCGAGCAGTACCGAGGCCAGGCCCTGGATGCTGGACTCGATGGTGCCCAGGGCGGTGACCGTGGCGGCGACCATCTCGGCGCCCTGGGTCACGGAGGTGTTGCTGCGCTCGATGAGCTCTCCGATCTCGCGGGCCGCGGCGCCGCTGCGCTCGGCCAGCTTCCGGACCTCCTCGGCCACCACCGCGAAGCCCTTGCCCATGGCGCCGGCCTTGGCGGCCTCGATGGCGGCGTTCAGAGACAGCAGGTTCGTCTGTCGGGCGATGTCCTGGATCAGCCGCACGGCCGCCACCATGCTGGAGGTGGCGAGGCGGATGTCCTCCATGGCCTGGGCGCTGGCGGCTCCGGCCTGGGCGCCCTGCTGCACCGCAGCCACGGCGGACGCGGATTCCTGCCGGGAGCGCTGGAGGTTTTCCGAGACCTGCTCGATGGAGGCGGAAAGCTCCGTGACCGCCGCGGCGACCCGCTCGAAGGCGGCCCGCTGGGCCTCGGAGTTGCCGGCCAGGCTCGCGCTGGTGGCGGCCATCTGCTCGCTGGAGGCGGAGAGCTCGGTCGCGCCACTGGCCACGGAGCCCGAGGTGCTGATCAGGCTCTGGAAGATGCTCCGGATCCGCGCGTTGTAGCTGTTGAAGGCCGAAGCGACCGCGCCGATCTCGTCCTGGCTGTCGACCGGAAGCTGCAGGGTCAGGTCGCTTCGGCTCAGCCCCTCGGCGAGGGCCTGCAGGGGCCGGGTGATCCAGAGGCTCACCCGGTAGACCACGGTGAAAGTGAGCATCCAGAGCACGAAAGAGATCAGGAAGTCGAAGAGGAAGGCCCGCCAGGGGCCCTTGGCGAGGTCGATCCCGCCCTGCAGCAGCCCCTGCTCCCGCAGCTGGCCATAGAGGGTCCAGGTCTCGTGGATGTTGAAGCAGGCGTAGCCCAGCACCGGGGGCAGGATCATCAGCAGGAGCTTCCCGCGCACGCTCAGGCGACTGGACAGAGACATGGGGGCTCCCGGAGGGACCTCGAACCAGGCCCACTCTTTCATCGGATCTCAAGGGGGGTTACCTGATAATCAGCCCAGCAGCTTCAGGGTGTCGTCCAGAATCCGGATCACGCTGAGGATATGGAAAGGCTCGACGACCAGGTAGTCCACGGCGCCGGCGGCCATGGCCCGGTTCCGCTTGAGGTCGAACCCCTCGTCGGTGCCCGCCAGCAGGATGGGGAGGGGACACTTCTCCTGCTGGATCAGGCGCCCGCAGCGCTCCAGCGAGGTGCCGGCGCGCTGGCGATGGTGGATCAGCACCAGCTTGATGCGACCCCACTCGCCCTCCCCGGCGCCCAGCGCCGCCAGCGAGGGCAGCACGGGTCCCTTCATGAGGTCCAGGGCGGTGACGCCGAACTTCCGCCCGACGGCCTCCGCCAGCCGCGCTGGGAAGGCCTCCTCGCCCGCCAGGACCAGCAGCATCGGGTCCCGGTCCACGAGGATCTTCGGCAGGGCCGCCGGAGGGGCGGTCTCCCGGCGGGGGACCAGGCGGGCCGACTCCATGCCTCCCGGGACGAAACGGGACAGGTCACGCTGGGCTTGGTGGTGCTTGGCCTCCATGAGCCACTGCCGGTAGCGGCTCAGCCGCTTCTTGTCGGCGGACTCGGTGATGCGCAAGCCCCAGACCCGATCGCCGAAGTAGGCCACCCGCATGGGCAGGGCCAGGTTCTCGCCGATGGCCGCCCGCAGCTCCACGGAGGTGGTCGCGTTCAGCCTCAGCATGTCGCCGAGGATCCGGGTGGCCTCGGGCGGCGCCAGCTCCAGGCCGTCCTCCCCAAAGGCCAGGGCGAAGCCATCTTGCACGTTGTTCTGCTGGTCCGCGAAGGGGCAGGGCACAGGTCGGTCGGGGGCGTATTCCGCCAGCCGGTGCGTGTCCAGGGCCCGGAGGAGGCGCGGCATGGCGACGTGGCAGGCCTCGGTGCCGTGGAACTTGCCGTGACCCTGCAGGTCCACCACAGCCTCGTAGGGCAGGCCCCGGTCCAGCAGGTGCAGGGTGACCCGGGAGCCCGGCTTCAGGCCCCACTGCCCCCGGCCCAGGTCGGAGATGCCGAGGACCACCCGGTCGGAAGCCTCGGCCAGCACCCGGAAGTCCCCGCGGAAGTGGCCGAAGATCAGGCTGACCGTCCCCTCGTCCTCACACAGCCGCTGGAAGACCATGCGGATGGCCTCGTGCTGGTCCTTGTTGAGGCTCGTGGTGCCCATGGCCGCTTCATCGGGCAAAGCCCCTGGAACTATAGTTTGTCGAGGAGCTCCGCCACGACCGAGTAGGGGTCCCGGACCCGGTCGGCGATGGCCTGGATGCCCGCCTCCACCCAGGGGGCGCCCACGCGGGCCTTGGCCCGACGCGAGGCGGCCTCGGCCAGGAGGGACTCAAAGCGCAACCGGGCCCGCTCCCGGGCCTTGCGCTCCAGTCCGCCGTGCGCCCGGAGCCACAGGCCGTGTTCCCGGATCCGGGCGATGAGCTCCGGGATGCCCTGGCCCTGCTGAGCCACCGTGCGCAGCACCGGGGGATCCCAGGGCCGGACACAAGACAGGGACTTCATGGCCTCGATGCCCTGCTCCACCTGATCGGCCCCGTCCCGGTCCGCCTTGTTGATCACGAACAGGTCAGCCACTTCCATGATGCCGGCCTTGATGGCCTGGATCTCGTCGCCCATGCCCGGGACCAGGACCACGCAGCAGGTCTGGACGCAGCTCACCACGTCCACCTCGTCCTGCCCCACGCCCACGGTCTCGACCAGGATGGTGTCGTAGCCTGCGGCATCCAGCAGGTCGATGGCGTCCTGGGTGGCCCGCGCCAGGCCGCCGAGGGCGCCCCGGGTGGCCATGCTGCGGATGAAGATGCCCGGATCCGCCGCGCACCGGCCCATGCGGATGCGATCGCCCAGGATGGCCCCGCCACTGAAGGGGGAGGTGGGATCCACGGCCAGGATCCCCACCTTCTGGCCTTCGGCCCGCAGCGCCCGGGCCAGCTGGTCCGTCAGGGTGCTCTTGCCGGCCCCGGGGGAACCCGTGATGCCGACCACGGCGGCCCGCCCCAGGTGCGGCCAGAGGGCGGACATGAGCTCCCGGGCGCCGGGGTGGCCGTTCTCCATCCAGGAGATGGCCCGGCCCAGGGCTCGGGCCTCGCCGCGGCGCAGGGGTTCGAGGAGTTCGGCACTGGGAGACATGCGCCCAGGATGCCAGACAAGGCCCCTGGGTCGGAGCGGAACTCGCGCCCCGGGTCGGGTTGGGGTACCCTAGCCTCTCGGCACAGGCCGGACTGGAACCAACACCATGAAAAAAGGGCCTCTTTCCATGAGCGATCCCGCGGCTGGGGATTCGGCTCCCGCTGCGGCCCCAAAGCCTGCACCCGTGCTTCTCACGAAGCGCGTCGCGGTCGCGCCGCCGGACCCCGCTGCCCCCCGGGAGAAGATCTGCTCCGAGTGCGGCGTGCACTTCCGCGTCGAGCAGGGCCAGAAGTTCTACCTCTGCCCGGACTGCTACCGGCGGTCCTTCGTCTACAAGCGCAAGGGCGGCCAGGAGACGGCCCGCATCCTGACCCACATCACCTGCGCCAGCTGTGGGGCCACGGAGTACCTGCCCTTCATCCCCGAGGACCCAGCCAAGGCCCTCTGCCGAGCCTGCTTCGCCAAGGCGCGCCCGGAACAAAAGCCCGCTCCCCGACACCCTCATCGATAGCTCCGAGGTTTCCATGCGCCTGCGCCTTTTGCCCCTCCTGCTCGTCGCCACCTTCCTGCCTGCCCAGGCCCCGACCAAGGCTGCCCCCAAGGCGCCTGCCAAGCCTGCGGCTGCCAAGGCTGCCCCCACCAAGCCGACCCCCGAGGCTGAGACCGCCCGCCGCGCCCTGCGGGAGACCCTCGACGCCATCGACGCCGCCTGGTTCGGCCAGGCCTACCAGGGGGTCACCTCGGTGGAGCTCCAGGGCACCCTGGGCATCGCCCTCAGCGGAGCCGCCGTGAACCAGAAGGTCGACAGCCTCAGCCAGGGCCTCGTGCAGGGCAACAGCCAGGGCGGCCAGACGAACCTCCGGGTCAAGAGCGTCTACTTCGCCAATGGCGATTTCAAGACGGACCTCGCGGGCGACTTCGGGACCATCCTCTTCACCCGGCGCGGCAACCGTGGCTTCCTCTACAGCAAGGAACAGAACGCCTACACCACCCGGGTGGACCTCCCCCCCCCCGATGCACCGCTGACCTACATGTCCTGGTTCCGCCAGACCCTGAATGACATCAAGGCGGTCTACATCGATGCCTCCACCTTCAAGCCCAGCCTGGCCGCCGAGGAGACCGTCGAGGGCCGCTCCCTGCAGCGCCTGGTCTTCACGGCCCCCACCGCAGCCTGGGATGCCAAGAAGCGGGAGCAGACCCTGGCCCAGAGCCTGGGCTTCTGGAAGCGCGGGAAGCTTGAGGTGGCCGTCGACAAGACCACCAAGCTGCCTGTGCGCCTCGAGTTCCGCAACGACGACCAGGGCGTGCACACCCGCATGGACTTCAGCTATGGCGAGAAGGGCCGCCTCCAGGCCGTCAACATCAGCAACTCCAGCCGGGGCTTCGAGGGACCGGGCTGGCTGCGCATCGGCTACGGCGGCGATGGCCGCATGTCCAACGTCGCCGGTGAGCTGAGCCCGGGCTCGGGCAAGCGCGTGTCCTTCGCCATGGACCTCGCCTGGTCCAAGACCCGCAGCGCCAGCGAGCTCGCCGCCGTTCCCCCCGCCGGCGCCACCAAGCGCGGTCGCGAGGACATGGAGACCCAGCTGGTCCTGGGCCTCGCCGCCAAGATCTTCGACCTCCAGCGCGCCGGCCTGAACGTGCGCAGCGTCGTCATCGGCAAGTAACCCGAAGGCCCTGCCCCGGCGAAAGGGGGCGTCATGTGGCGAAGAGCTCTCGTCGTTTCTGCCGCCCTCGGTGGCTCCTTCTCCTGTCGGACGCTGCTCCTTTTCTCTCCTCCCCCGCCCTGGGTAGTCGAGGCCGAGGCCGAGGTGCGCCGCACCCGGCACGCCTTTTTTGACCGGGCCAGCGAGCTTGTCGCGAACCTGGATGACCGGGTTTCGGATGCACCCAGCCTTGCCTTGGCCCTCACGAACGCCTGTGCGCCGGAATACGACGCCTACGCCAAGGCAAGGTCGGTTCTGGCAGGGCCGACGGATAGGCAGCGCGAAAGCAAGCGGCGGGCCTTGGACCACCCGAAGGAGAAAAGCAGAGCAGCCCTGCCCATCGTGCTGGCCCACCGGGCGGGCAAGCCGCTCAAGCGGAGGGACTACACAGGGTGATTGCCCGGCCCCCTGCTGCCCTCCAACCCTGCCGCCTGCGCTGCCTCTCAGGACTGTCTGGGCGTGGCGCTTCCTGGTAGCCATCTACTCAGGGATGGGTGGGTCCGGCTGCGGAGGTAGGCCTGGAGATCCTGGCGCCGCCGATGAGCGGGGTCAGGTTGATGTCCACCATGGCGCCGCGTCTGGATCCTGGGGTGAAGGCCGTGTTGCTCCTGGGCTGAGGGTTTCAGCCTGACCGCAAGGCGGTAGCGGGAGGCGACGGTGAAGTTGGGGTTGCCATCGGTGAAAGGTGTGATAATTTTTTGTCTACGACAAAAAATTTTAGACACGCACCCTTTCCCGCCCCCCCCCCACCCACAGGTCCCCATGAGCTAATCCCGCTAGGACATACGGGTCCTGATCCCCAGCACTTGCATCTCAGCATTTTTATTCTTTATTTTTTTCCATTAACTTCGAACTAACGAAGGAAAATCTTACATGAGTGGCTATAACGCAGTACTCGCCAGAAATACGGGAAAAGCTCCCAGGGGAATTGGTCCCTATTCTCAAACGGTAGCTTTCTCTCATTACAATAATCTCTCCGCTCAATTGCCGATCGATCCAAAAACCGGCAAAAAGGTGGCCGGTGGTATCAAGGAACAGGCTGGGCAGTGTTTTAAAAATATTAAGGCAATTCTGGAGAGCATCAACCAGGCTATGAGCGACGTGGTCAGGATCAGTGTTTTCGTAAAAAACATCAAAGATGTAGAAGCCGTTGATGAAGTTTATAGAACCTTCTTTCCCTGCTATGTCCCCACCCGTACGGTGGTCGCTGTTGCAGCATTGCCCATGAACGCTTTGGTGCAGATCGAAGCTCTTGTCTCAAACGGTGTCGGCACCATTCCAAACGCACCCCAGGCAGGCGATCTCATCAAGCTCACAAACAACACGGCAAATGCACCGATAAGCACGCTATCTACACAGGCGGTAGCCTTTTCTCATTACAACAATCTCTCAGCTCAATTACCTATCGATCCAAAATCCGGTAGAGTGGTCGCTGGTGGTGCAAAAGAACAGGCTGGACAATGCTTAAAGAATATCAAGGCCATTTTAGAAAGTATCGACGTTCCTATTGATGATATTGTTAAAATTAACATATTTCTTAAAAATTTCTCGGATATTGAAACGATAAACGAAGTATATACAACCTTTTTCCCGGACTCGGCCATTGCCAGGGCCGCAGGCTATGTTCCTGCGCGGACAACCATTGCCGCTTCAGGTTTACCGATGGATGCTTTGGTGCAAATCGAAGCCGTGGTGTCCCACGGAGATGGCACACCCCCGCAAGTCCTTGAAGACAGGCATCGGCTGGTCATGGAACCAAACAACACGAAAAATGCACCGAACTGTTCTCTCTCTACACAAACGGTGGCTTTTTCTCATTACAACCATCTTTCCGCCCAATTACCCTTGGATCCGAAAACGGGTAAAGTGGTCGCCGGTGGCGTAAAAGAGCAGGCAAGACAGTGCCTGAAAAACATCAAGGCCATCGTGGGAAGCATCGACCACCGCATGGATGACGTGGTCAAAGTGAATATCTTCCTTAAAAACATCGCAGATATAGATGCTGTCGACGAAGTCTACACAACCTTCTTCCCGGACGGTGTTCCTGCCCGCAGAACCGTTGGCGTAGCAGCCATACTTGAAGATGCCTTGGTCCAAATTGATGTGATTTTATCAAACGCTGAAAGCACCCCGCCAAAGGCGTAGAGAAGCAGACTGCTGGACCCCCTGTTGGTGGACTTCACCCCATTCCACCGCAGGGGGTTTATGGTTCTTGGGTACCAGGAGGCTCCCATGAAGCCAAGGCAGAACCTTGACGCCCTGATCGCAAAGCACCCGGAGATCTGCGAGGCCTACGCCCGGTTTGGGAAGGCGGTCCACGACCAGGGTGGGCCCCTGGACGAGAAGACCCGCTGGCTCGTGAAAGTGGCCGTGTCGGCCACGGTGGGCATCGCCAAGGCCCAGCTCACCCACATGATCAAGGCCCGGGAGGCGGGCTGCACGCCGGACGAGATCGAGCACACCCTCCTGCTCATCGCTCCAACAGCAGGCTTTCCCCGCATGATGGAGGCCATGGAGCGCTTCCGGGACTTCCTGAAGGAGTCCTCGACTTAGGCCTTTGGCAGGGCCAGCCAGAAGAAGGCCCCTAGACCCGGGCTGCTCTCCACACCAAGGCGCCTCGCCTATCGCCAGAGCAGCCGTGCACTCCTGATAATGAGATTGGCCGTCACGGGGGATCGCCTCGCGTCCGGTTGAAGAGAGGAGCGAAGAGAGGGGGCTAGAAAATCTGGCTTGCATGGGTTTAATGCGCGGCGCCGTGAAGGCGGGTTGCGATAGGGTTGCTTTTCTCATGCGCAGCGTCGCCAGTGGCAAGTAGCCAGAAGGTCAACCCCGCCCTGTTTGCTATACTTCACGCACCGTCGGGGCGTGGCGCAGCCTGGTAGCGCATCTGCTTTGGGAGCAGAGGGTCGGAGGTTCGAATCCTCTCGCCCCGACCAATATCACTAACGGGCACAGTCTATTGCGTGATGAACGCGAGTTGTCCGAAGAACCGCACTTCGCAGTTAAGTGCTGATTACATGATACCGCCGATGGTCCCGGTTATCACCCGGTTATCAGTAACCGGAGGTCCGTAGATCGTTGCCCCATCAAGCATTCAGAGCGTGTCACCACTACCCGGGTAGGTATTTCCCGGAGCGTGGTCAGCGGCACGGGAAAGGCACGGGGTGGTCAACCTTCATACCGACTTTCCGTCAGCAGTTACCCCGGGAGGGGTTTTCCTAGCACCGCCGCCTCGATCCAGATATGACCACGGGTGCCCGACCTACTAACCGAACCCTCCCGGCTGCCCCTGACTATCCGCCCCGGGGTTCGTGTCGCTGCCAGGAAAGACCCTTGAATCGATTTATACCCCCCCTAGGTAACTTAGCGAACATGGGGAGGCGGGGCAGATCCTATACCTATCCGTGTAAGAGCAGCTACTAGGGTCGTCACACAGCCGCACCCTCAGTCCACGAACCACACCATCCTCTGATGTAATGCCGTCCTTCTTGAGCAGCTTTCCCAGTCGCTGCCTCGACACTGGGGATGATTCCTGGAACACAAGGGCACGGTTCAACGCATCCAGGAGTTCAGCGAATGGCAGGGCAGCTGAATCGTCCTCCTCGTAGTAGGTCCACAGGAACAGTCGGATGTTGGCGTAGTCCAGTTCTCTGTCCTTCTCCAGAGCAGCCATCTTCCGGGCATTGGATCGCTGGTTGCGCCTCTCCTCGTTGGCGAGTGCCTTGGTGATGTCCACCTCGCCCCTGATGGCATCCATAGTCGAGTAGCTACCAGGCTGATGGGCAATCTCAATCGCCCACGCCACCTCGTGCTTGCGCCAGGGGTACCGTCCACCACTGCGGTCCCGGCAGCGCGGGTTGAACTTGTCCTGGATGATCTGCCAGGTGTCCTCATCACTCATGCCGTAGTGGATGATGCAGTCCGCCGCCACCTTCAGCAGCTTTTTGCGGGGCTGCTTGCCTACCACTGACGGGTCGAGCCTCTCGGCATGGGTTCGGGCGTTGTTCTTCCTAACATGGTAGGGAATCCCGGCATAACCCGGGTAAAAGGTCGCGGGGCGGGTGCTGGTGAACCGAACCCGCTTCCTGGGTGCTGGCGGGGCGGCAGGCGTGGCAGTAGTCGGTCCAGGGGCAGCCGTTGTGACTGTCACAGCCGGGTATCGCTCAGTCATGTCTGGCACCAGTACCCGTGGGTCAACCTCGGGCAGGGATGCCATCAAGGTGGTGAAGTCCCCGAAGAAAGCAGCGACAGTAGCCGGGTCGTCCGACACATCCCGACCATTGATGTGCAGCCGCTTGTCGGGACTCCAGGGCATCACCACGAGTCCAGAGACCTTGATATCGATTCTGGGTGACTGGAGCGTCTGGGTGTCCGTCTTCAGTTCCGGCACATGGGCAGGCATCCGGCAGATGATGTGTACGCCCCGCTTCCCGGTGACCGTCAGAGGGCTGGTAATACCCTTGGAGCGCAACCACGCCTCACCGTATTGGTCGTCACAGTCGAACACCACCAGCCGCCCGGGTGACTGCGGGATGCGCTGATCCTGGTACCAGAGGGACAGTCCTACCGAGCCGCCATCGTCCAGGTGCTGCTCAAGGTCGTCCAAGTTGGTGATGACGCTCTGCCACCCATAACGGGTTGCGATATGTTTACCGGGGTTGCGGCAGTTTTTACCCTCACGACAGAGGCACACCCCATTGGCGTCCACCTTGTGCAGTCGGAGCAGACCGAAGCCGTAGGACATCAAGGGTTCAAAATAGGCGCGGCGGGCGGAAGTCTGCATAGAACTGGAACCTCATTGACGGAGTGAGAAAGGCGTTTGCCGAGGCGTGGAGGTACCTGGACGGGGCGTAATCGACCCCATACCGGGTAACTACCACCCGTCCTCTGCAACCCCGTTCTCCGCGTCAAAGTCGTACTCAGATGACGGGTGGTAATTAGTTGGTGGAGAGCCTCGCTGAGAGATATCCCTCTCCAACAAGGAGTTAAAAACATGCTTAACCAAGCACTTACTGATAGCGGCGTCGCTCCGGCTGCCCGCTACACCCTGGAGCAGGTTGCCGCCATCCTCGGCTGCACCCCGGATCATGTCCGGTACTTGGTCACCCGGAGAAAGCTGCCTGCCCTGAAGGTTGGCGCTCAAACCTGGGGCACCGTCCGGCACGAGGACTTGGACGCCTTCCTGGTGTCCGTGAACAGGGAGGTCGCCCATGTCTAACCCCTACCAGGTGCCCCGCCCCATCCCTGTCGACCCTGAAATCTTCGATAACGGATGGACTCTGGACGACTACCTGACTCGCGACTCCCTGCGAAGCCTACTCAACAATAATTTCGACTGGTTGACACATTCGCTCCGAACAAGCCGGGAGGTCTATTCCGCCCTGTTTCGGCATGTCGACCCATATGGTGAACGGTCCCGGGAGATCACCGAGTACCTCAACGAGGCACTCCTCAATCTAGGGTTCACGACTCTTGGAACCTACGGGAACCCCATGAACCCGACTTGGGAATGGGTGGAGCCGAGTTAGATAACCGGACGCCTGGGGTGGAGTCCATACGACCCATCCCGGGCACAGCCGGAAGCAGCATTCTTCACGGAATGCAATCCGTGCCCACCCGGGTCTTTTGGGACCCGTGTGTCTATATATTGCCTAGTGTTTGTACTGCCTGATTTGCCGCTCTCACGGTCAAGGAGACGCGGTTCCTGGCAGGGGACATAGATACAAACCCAATCGGCATAAGCCCTTTAGACCACTTTGCGCCCGCTGCCCTCTGGGTAACCCTGCTGAACGCCCCGGCGCCATCGGTGACCAGGGCAGCGGCAACCAACCACACCCGGTCCTTCCTTGGCACCCCGTCAGAGTGCGGTGGAGGGTGGATCGCCCTATCCCGAGGAATACCCATGAACCTGCAGATCAGCACTGAAACCACACTCTCCGCCCTGCCCCGGAAGCGCAGCAAGCCGCCTAGGTGGGTTACGGCAACCGGGAGCCGCCAGACGCGCATCAAGAAGGCACGGCACTACCTGGGGAAGGTTGCATGGGTGCCAACCAACCCTCTGGAGCGCAACAACAGCCTGTTGATCGTGATGTGCAACCTGCGGCTCTACCTCCAGCTGCCCATCGAACTCGCCGTGGTTTTGGTCATGGAGTACTACAACCCACGCTGCCTGGATCAGTCTGGGAACCCGAATCCTTGGACTACCGATGAAGTCCGCACCAAGTACTCGCGAGCAGGCGACAGGGGTATGTATCCGACCCTCGGCGTCAGCGATCCCAAGGCAACCCAGAAAACAGCCGTGGAGAAGCTGGAGAAGGAAGTCAGGAGGTTTCTACGCAAGCGCACCACGACTGGCGGCTGCTGCAACCCTACCGACCTTCGACACGCCTTCATTGCCTACCGTGGTGGCGTTGATGTGAACGCTACAGCCTTTGGTCGAGCCGTATTCGCTGCCAAGGGGATCAAGACCACTACCCCGTTTGGCAAGCGGGTCTATCGCGGCTTCCAGATTCTAGAGACAGGTTCGGGGTTAACGAATACTACCCGTCACATGGTCAAGGCGGCATGACCATCGGATTCTAGAGACAGGTTCAGGGTTAACGATATAGGGCAGCGGTCACAGGAACTTGATCGCTACCACATACGCCTGTGCAGGCTGCTTCTGAGTCGGCAGCGTAGAACTCTTAATCACCACGGCATCAGCGCCCACCGCACACGCCTTCTCCTTGATGCTCGGCAGCATCCCATCAAGAGACACGGTAGCCGCCACATTCAAGATGCTAAGTTCCTCGTACTTCCGGTCAGTAGGCATCTGAGTCAGGACGAGGATTGTGCAGTCCTTTGACTTGGCGTCATATGACTTAGAACTTAACGGTACTACTTCAGTGTGTACATAAGCGCATCCAGTCAACGCCAGGACCGCAGCAGCCGTGATGGTGGTTCGTACTAAGTTCATAACACCCCTTTGCTACTGATGGTCGTTGAGTGGCGGCTTGAACTAACAGCTGGTTGACCCGTACTAATCAACCAAGGTTGAAACGATATACCGCTACCGCATATGACCACTTGGCTCCTCAGTGGCTGTATCATCGCCCAGCGATTAGGCGAGCAATCACTTGAACCACAAGCTGCCCAGTGAAGTTCCTCCCGGCAGAGGTAAATGAAACGGTCACATCGTATGAAATATCGCCGTTCTTGATGGTTAGCTTAAAGGGTTCCTTCGTCAGTGTCTTCAGACGATCCTTTTCGACCTTCCATTTAAGGATGGTCAAGCCGGAAATATCCTCCGCGACGATTTCCGAGGCAGTGCCGTCCGTGAAACTTGCTTTCCATGACGATCCGCCTTCCTGCCGCTTGACACTCAGGGTGACGAGTGTCGTTTCTGGCTCCCCATACTTGATGGTGTCTCCAGACACACTCAACCCTCGTGGAGTCGAATGGGTGTATACCGCAGGGGCACATGCCAGCAGGAGGATCGGGATGCCTAAAATGCCACCGGTTCGAAACAGGTTCATTAAGTGACCTCCAGGGTGAGGTGTGGCGATTGAGAAGCTACGCAGCTGCCTAATTCCCACCAATCACAGTCAGTCGTCGTACTCGCCAACTGCAATCTTCTGCATGACCTTGCCTATGTAAGGGTAGTACTCATTAGCGTCCGACATGGCGTCCCGAACCCCACCGTTGCCAAAGTGACCCCGTGCCTCCTCGTAGTGCGGGACATGAAGCCTTCGCACGAGGTCGACAAACTGGTCAATGTTGGCGACTCGCGGCTTTGTAGGGTGGTCAGGATTGGCGCGTAGGGGTCCATGTGACAGGAACGCCATCAAGTGCGACAAGCCGTCAGGACCGACTAGTTCAGGCAGGGCGATTGAGGATGGGTACTGACCGTTGTCGCACTTGCCGTTGTGAACAACCAGGAAGCCGTGGTCAAGGTGCTGCTCATCAACCTTCCATATGACATACCCGTCTTCAGCAGTGGCGATCTGATCACCACAGACATCGCAGTACCAGTTGGTTGGATTGGTGGGCATCTATCCTCCTAATGCTATGGACAATCCATGAACCAGAATCCATCAGATCCAGTTTTATTAAAATTATCGATAGCATAGATAAGTGCCTTCATATCATTGTCAAAATTGCCGGATGGATCATACATCCCAGTGTGACAATATCCAAATACCGTTTTATTCGATGTTTTGTCCACAAGCTTGAACATTAATTTGTAAGTATCAGCCGGTGGTCCAAATATTGCTATATGCCCTATGAATTTAATAAATGAGGATGGTTGATGTACTGTCCCAATTTTAAAGTATCCGATGATATCTGCATTGTTTCTATCTTGAGTTATATTCAGTGTTTTTATATTTTTATTGAAAATGCTATCCTTGGATTTGTTGTATTGACCTCTCATGTTTGCCTGAATTGATTCGCATGGTTGGCAGTCCTTAAGGATATCGAGGTCTATGTCTTCAAGATAAACAGACTTTCCAGCGTAATTCTCGACTCTGGTCCACGATCCAACACGCTTGACCTTTACCTCAGGACCATACCAAGAAGATTTGTAGGAATCTTTGTTTGGTATCTCAACCCTGCAGACAGGTTTGCAACCAGTGGCGACACAAAGCAGTGCGACTAAACTCACAGACGCCATTAAGGAGCAAGATTTCATGGGTTGTCTCCTTTAAGAGTGCTGCTTTGAAACCGACCCAATGCGCAGAGACACAGAGTCAAGGTTGCGCTCAGTTCAGGTTACTAAACCCTAATATCATCAATAATGCAAATTGTTGATATGTTGCACTTTCCAATATTATAGCAATCCCACCCGCCTGACCAGAATGCATTCAGAGGAAGGTCTGGGATAAACCATTCACAAGCGCATGGGCGACCATGCTTGGAAGAATTGAGCGAGTTTTCCAGGCAGAGATGCCAAACATAAAACCCATAAGAAGGGTGCTGAACCAATTGCTATACATCCCTGGTGTGGCATAGTAAACGTGCCCTGCAAAAAACAGCAATGCTTGAATTATAAGAATTGCCCAATCTGGGCGTCCGAGGCGCTTTAGATAACCCCATAACAATCCACGGAATAGTGGTTCTTCAACGGTAGCTGCCACACAAAATTGAACAATAGGTAATGCGAAAATATGAAAATACCAAACATCGCTAAAGTTAAGTGATCTATTGTGAAAATAGCAACGAATAAAAATATTAACTGCTGCAGCAACCAGTCCAAGTCCAAATCCCCATACCCATACATCCTTTTTAGATGGTATATCAAGATGATAATCAGATCGATTGTATTTAATATGTTTGATTGTAAAATAGGTAAATATATAAGTTAATATTACGTACACCCAAAACACATGGATTCTTGGGTGAATGTGATTTAGTGGTTCATAAATTAGACTGAACCTCAGAAGAAGCAGGATCAACAGGAACCACTCAAGGCGCTGATCCTGATGCCGCGAATTGGGAGCCGATCCTGACGAGGTGTAACTCATGCTCTGTTTTCGGGATTAGGGACTATGAGGTTGATTTATGCCAATTGCCCATAGTTGGCGGGGTGAATCCGAGAACCCGTCAAACGCCACTTCACAGCGCCCGCCGAGTTCATTTCTATAACGCTGTTGGGTTGCCAAGGGACAACGCTGGATGCCCCTAGGGGCGCTCCAGGGACTCAGGCGGGGCAGAACCCCACCAGAGTCCAATGAGGCGTGTAAGGCGCTTATACGGCTGCGGCAGCTGCGCTAGGTGGATCGACCATGAGTCCCAACCTGCGCCCCATGGAGTCCTGTGCCCGCCGCTTGTTCTCCAGCGACTGCTCCACATAGATCATGGTCGTGGTGATGCTTAGGTGCCCGAGCATGCCCTGTATCTCGGTGATGGGTGTCCCGAACTCGGCATGGAGTGACGCGAAGGTCGCCCGGAGTCGGTGGGCACTGACTCGACCCAATCCCAGCTTGCCCGCTGCCCGCGCCAGGGGTTTGCGGAGGAAGGCGGGGCGATGCGGGGCACCATCCTCGGCGGGGAACACCCAGGGACTCAGGGTTCTCGGCATCTGATTGATGGACTCCCACAACCACTGAGGGACCGGGAGGGTACGCGAGGTTTTCGTCTTTGACTTGCCCACGCAGTAGGTCTGCTGGACGGGGTCGAACCACTCCCAGCGCATGCCCAAAACCTCAGACTCCCGCAACCCGAGACCGATGATGACCCGGATCATGACGGGGACATGGGGGTTGCGGCTGCGGTCCATCTCCGCCAGGTAGTCAGGCAGGACAGAGGCGGGGACTGTTGGGCGTGGTTTGCGTTGGACCTTGATCTGACTGAACTGGAAGGGGCGGGACTCCAGGTATCCCAGCTTGATGGCGAACCCCCAGAGGAGGCGGACGGTGCGGACCATCAGGTTGGCAGTCACCGGGGACCGTCCAGCGTCCAGAATTCCTTGACGGGCATCCAGCATGTCCTGGGTGTTGACCATATCTATCCGCCGATCCCCGAGGGAGGGCACCACCCAGAGGCGCATGCAGCCTTCCACGCTGACTAGGTGCTTGGTGCTGAATACGGTGCGGCGGACTTCCAACCATTGCGTCAGCAGTTCTCTGACCGTGGGCATGCGGTGGAACATTCCCCGCAGGGACAGGGCAACCTCCCGCCGCTTGTCTGCCAGTAGCTTCTCGGCGGTCGCATGGTCCGTGACATGGGTGCTGCCCCGAAAGACCTTGCCCTCCACCTTGAAGCAGTAGTGCCAATACCGCCCGACACGACCGAGACCGTTCCTGAACTTCGCCATGACCTTCTCCCTGGGTTGGGCGAAGGGCAGTTCTTGGGGGTCAGGCATCCCACGCAGGGGTCCCAGGAGCAGGTCCGGTTATCACCGGGTTATCAGTCGAGGGTCAGATAGACTGGAAAGCACCGTCGGGGCGTGGCGCAGCCTGGTAGCGCATCTGCTTTGGGAGCAGAGGGTCGGAGGTTCGAATCCTCTCGCCCCGACCAAATAGAATCAAGCACTTAGGGTTGCGGCTTCGCAGCCCTCTTTGTTTGAATGTGCTCCATTCAACCGCCAGTCAACCGCGAGGTGCTTCTGGGGGTGCTCGTGACTCTCTGCGGCCAGGCCTCAGTTTCATGCCTCACGCATTGCGTGACTCCCTGCGTGGACCACTCCCTCCCGGCGATCCGGTCACTCATCCAGGTGGCCAGGATAGTGACCACCACGGCACCTATCCAGACGGTGAGAACATGACGGCGGGTAGGGTCCTGGGTCATGGGTTCACCTGGATGCCCCTGTTTTGCCCTTCCTGCCTTGAGCTCGTGCGAGGCAAGCGCAAGAGTCTGCTTCCATGCCCTCTGCAGGGCCCGGGAGGCGGCGGAGCTCCCATCATGGTGAGCCAGGAAGAGAGCGGCCTCCTGGGCCAATTCATTCCTCGGATAGCTTGTCCAGTCGTTCCACAAAGTAACTGGGCGCACCGTATCGTGCTGACTTTTGACTGCAAATCGGGGGATAGTCGGGTAGCCTAGCTGACTCTTGAACGATTCAAACCATTTCGAATCGAGGTGGCTGTATGGGTATCGTCTACCGCGTTGATGAAGAGGCTGGGATTGTCTTCGCTACCTGGACCGGTGAAATCACGGCAGATGTCTTGGGTGACTACCACCGTTTGGTGCTCAACGACAAAGCAGCCCTGAGAATTCGAAGGGACGTCACGAACGTCCAGGAGGCAAACCTCTTGTTCACGGGAGAAGAGTTCGAGAGCCTTATCCGCACTTTCGTTATGCCCATATTAAAAGACTTGGGTTGGACCACTGCAATTGTGGTGAAGGAAAAGGACTTGGTGCAGTGGGGCGTTTCAAGGCAATACCAAGCCTTTGCACACCGATACAGCAAGGACTCCATCTTTACGGATGAAGCTTCGGCGATTGCCTACCTCAAGGGCACGGAGAAGGCACCTTTGGCTACTTGTTCAACACCGCCCCCTGCTTCCTGAGCAACTGGCCCAGTTCTCGGAGCAACGCTCGGGGACTCCGCCGCCCCTTGTAGGCACTGCGCGATGACGCGGCCATGCCCCCTTCGATCTTGAAACCGCCCATGAAAACCAGCAGCCAGCATCTTTATTACCCGATCGTCCTAAGCCTGGCTGGCCTGCTATTGGCCTGCGGAGGTGCTCGACCGAGTGAGGCCACCCTGAAGCACAAGGTGGGGCAGATGATGATGGTTGGCTTCAGGGGCACCGTGCTGGAGCCCACCAACCCTGTGATCGCAGATATCCGGGAGCAGGAGATCGGCGGCATCGTGCTCTACGATCGGGATGTGCCGAGCGGCACCTTCAACCGGAACATCTCCAGCCCGCCGCAGCTCAGCTCCCTGGTGCGCGCCTTGAAGGACGCCAACCCCGGCCCGGAGCCCCTGCTGATTTCCATCGACCAGGAGGGCGGACTGGTGTCACGCCTGAAGGAGAAGTACGGCTTCCCGGCGCCCCCGCCCTCGGCCCAGAGCCTGGGGATCCTCGACGATGTCACCACCACGGCCCGCTGGGCGGACCAGACCGCCGCAACGCTGAAAGACATGGGGATCAACCTCAATTTCGCTCCGGTGGTCGACCTGAACGTTAACCCGGATTGTCCCGTCATCGGCAGGCTCGGCCGGAGCTACGGTCTGGAACCTTCACTGGTGGTGAAACACGCAGGTGTGACCCTGGATCGATTCCGAAGCCAAGGGATCCTGGGGTGCCTCAAGCACTTCCCTGGACACGGCAGTTCCACAACGGATTCGCATCTCGGCTTCACCGATGTCACCAACACGTGGTCCGAGGTGGAACTCGAGCCCTATCGTCGCCTCATGGCACAGGGCAACTGCGACCTGATCATGACGGCCCACATTTTCAACGCACGCCTGGACTCCACCTATCCGGCCACCCTGTCCCGCAGCATCATTCAGGGGTTGCTTAGAGAGCGTCTGGGATGGCAGGGCGTCGTGATCTCCGATGACATGATGATGGGTGCCATCACGGACCAGTGGAATCTCGAAACGGCCATCGAGGCCTCCGTCAACGCCGGCGTAGATATTCTCATCTTTTCGAACAACAACACCGTTGGTTTCGATCCAGAGATCGGGGCCAAGGCTGTGAAGGCCCTGCTTCACCTGGTTGAGACCGGGCGCGTTCCTCAACAGAGGATCGATGAATCCTTTCATCGGGTCCTCGCGCTAAAAAGCAAACTGTAGGCATCCGGCCCCCTGGCATCTATTCGTGAGGACTCATGCGGCTGGGATTAGGTGCCGATTTGGGTTTTATCGTCTGCTTTCCCCGGCGGAGCGTGTGGGTAACTCTCCCTGGCAGCCATCGGCCGCGCCGGTGTTGTTCAAAGCTGTCCCTGCTGGGCCGTCCCACGTTGCTTGGTCCACAACGGAATGTCACGGAGGTCTCATGCGCTCGTTTCTCATCCCCGTCCTGGCTGGCTTTGTATCGGTGGCCCTCTGCGCCCAGGAGGGTAAGGCCCAGGCCCAGGCCCTCGTGAAGGAAGGGGTCGCCTTCCTGAAGGCCAACGGCAAGGACAAGCTCCTGATGGAGATCCAGAAGGGGTCTGGCCGCTTCCATGTGAAGCCCGGGAGCACGCTCTATCTGGCGGCCTATGACGTGAACGGCACTGTCCTGGCGCACGGCGCTGATGCGGCCCTGCTTGGGCTCAACCGTCTGAATGTGAAGGACCCGGACGGGGTCCAGTACATCAAGCTGCAGATCGCCGCAGGCCAGAAAAAGGGCGGCGGCTGGGTGGACTTCAAGCGCCTGAATCCGGACACCCGCAAGATGGAGGAGAAGACCTCCTACTGCCTGGAGGCGGAGGGGGTGGTCCTGTTCTGTGGCACCTACAAATCCAAGGCAAACTGAGACGAAAAAGACCAGCCGGTTCAGGAGTGCCCTGCCGTGTTCCGCTTCAGGAAGCCGCTCAGGGCCTCATTGAAGGCTTGGGCCTGCTCCTGCATCACGATGTGCCCTGAGTGCTCTATCACGCACCTGCAGCCCCAGTCGCCCAGCCCTGCCAGTAGGGTTTCGGCGTTCTGCAGCGGCCAGACCTGGTCCTCGCGGCCGTGGATGACCAGGGTGGGCACCTGGATCTCGGCCAGCCAGTCGTAGTAGGGCCGGGCGTCGAAGCAGGCCGCGAGCTGGGCTGCATAGGCATGGGGCGGTTGGGGGTCGAAGTCCTGGCTCAGGTAGAGCGCCCGCAGCTCGGGATGCTGGGCCACGAAGTCGGGGTGGTAGAAGATCTGAATGAAGGTGTCGACCTTTTCTTCAAGGGTCTGGCCCGGGTTCCGGAGCTTGGCCACGATGGCGGAGGAGGCGGGGGTGTAGTGAGGATCCCCGGCCGGAACGCCGGTGCAGGCGAGCACCAGGCGCTTCACCCGGTGGGGGTACGCGTGGATGAAGGCCTGGGCGATGATCCCGCCCATGGACGCCCCCACCAGGTTGATGGGTTCGTGGATGCCCAGGTGCTCCAGCAGCTCATGGAGATCCCTGGCGAACAGGTCCATGGCGTAGGGTCCCGGCGGCTTGTCGCTGCGCCCGGCGCCCCGGTTGTCGAGGGAGAGGCAGCGATAGCCGGTCCTGAAGTGGGCGGTCTGCAGGGCCCAGAGCAGCGTGGCGCCACCCAGACCCGGCACGAAGACCAGGGGCTCGCCGGAGCCTTCCAGTTCGTAGTAGAGCTTGATACCGCTCACGTGGTCAAAGGGCATGGCCGACCTCCCCGAAGTCCGCAAGCCCGGCTTAAGCGCCGGGTCGCCACGCCTCAAGTCTAGTCGGCGGGTCCATCGCCTTGCAGGGGTGGGGCGGCGCGGAGTGCGGAGAGCGGTCACCCCAGCCGAGTGGGACCGCGCGAGGTGTCGCGCTGGGCGGGTTGTGGGAAGTCTTGGTTTTTTCTGATCCCAAACCAATGGAGCCGTGGATTTCAAGTTCCATGCAAGGATTTTGAAATAGCGGTATCAAGGTAAAGCAAACCGGCTTTCGGCCTGATAAGGTGCCAAGGAACCGAGGCGGTCCATGGAACCGGGACAGGGCAGCAACCAGGCAATGAAGGACGGAGGAACCGCGCCTAGGCGGGTGCTCCAGCCTGAGCCGCTCAGGTCGATGCTCGACGCCACGCACGACCTGATCTACGCCAAGGATGGGGATGGCCACTACCTGGCCTGCAACGCAGCTTCTGAGCGTCTGGTGGGTCTGCCGGAGGCCGAGCAGATCGGGAAGACGGACCGCGACTTCTTTCCCCCGGAGTTCGCCCAGGCGGTGCTGGCCGAGGACCGCGCGATCATGGCCACCGGCCAGGAACAGCGGGTGGAGGAGTGGGTCACCTACCCGGACGGCACGAAGGTGCTGCTGGAGTCGGTCAAGACGCCCTTCTGTGGACCCGATGGCAAGGTCGCCGGGATTGTGGGCGTGTCGCGGGACATCACCGTTCGCAAGCAGGCGGAGGCGGAGCAGAAGCAGCTGCAGGCCGAGGTGGCGCACCTCCAGCGCCTCGAGAGCCTGGGACAGCTCGCCGGGGGCGTGGCCCATGAAATCAACAACGTCCTCGCCTCCATCATGGCGGCGGCCGAGGTGCTGTCGATGAGGGGGGGCGAAGCGGTCCCCCTCGCCGAGATCATCCTCAAATCGACGCGCCACGGCCGGGACATCGTGAAAGCCCTCCTTGATTTCAGCCGGAAGAACCTGACGGTCCCCGCCCTGCTGGACCTCAACGAGGTGGTGCGGAGTCAGGCGAAGCTGCTCTCCAGCACCACCCGCCAGAGGTTCCGGATCGAGGAGGTCTTCGAGGAGGGCCTGCCCCGGATTCTTGCGGAAGCTCCCGAGCTCTCCAGCGCCGTCCTGAACCTGTGTCTGAACGCGGTCGATGCCATGCCCGAGGGTGGCACGCTCACCCTGCGGACACTGAAGACCTCCGCAGGAGCTGTGCAGCTCTGCGTCGAAGACACCGGCCAGGGCATGACCGAGCAGGTCCGGCTCCGGGCGCTGGAGCCCTTTTTCACCACCAAGCCCTTCGGCAAGGGTTCAGGCCTCGGGTTGTCGATGGTGTTCGGGCTGGTCCAGGCCCATGGGGGGACGATCGAGATCGAGAGTCTCCCTGGCGTGGGCACGCGGGTCCTCCTGGCCTTCCCTGCTGCGCCAGAGCCAGACTTGGCCCCCCCTGGGATGACGGTTCCTTCAGCGGCGGCTCCCGCGAAGATCCGCAGGGTCCTCCTCGTCGATGACGACGCCCTCGTGCGGGAGAGCATTTCCATCCTCGTGGAGTCCATGGGCCACCAGATCGAGGTGGCTTCCGGGGGCGCGGAGGCCCTCCGGCGCCTTGCGACAGGGGCTGCCGTCGACTGCGTGATTCTTGACCTGAACATGCCTGGCATGACCGGGGAAGAGACGCTGCAGCGCCTCCGCGAGGCCCACCCCAGACTCCCCGTCATCATCGGCTCGGGAGAGACGGACCCTGAGCGATCAGAGCACCTCGTGGCCATGCCGGCGGTGACTCTGCTGCCCAAGCCCTATGGATTTCTGGACCTTGAAGCGGCCTTGCGGAACCTTGACTGAGACCCCGGGCGAGGGAGGCGTGCCGGGCAGTGCGCGACCCGGGCACAGCGATGCGTCGCGAAGTCCGCCGCCCCCGCCTGGCCTCGTTGCGGGCACGCTGGCTCTTTTTGCCACTTCTTAGGCGACGGGCTCGAGCTCGGCTTCGTCCTCGACGTGCTCGACCATCACCCGGACCCGGGAGGCTTCGAAGGACCGTCGGGGCATGACCTCCAGGCTGTTGATCCGCCAGCCGAGCTGACCCAGGTGGTTGAGGCCCGACTCGATCTGCTCGGGCAGGGGCTTGGCTGAATTCAGGGGGATCTCGACCATGAGGTACTGGATGTGTGACATGGACCCCTCCTTGCCTGAAGTATCGGTGGCGGGTGTAACGTGCTTGTGTCTTTCCTGTCCCGTGTCTGCCACATGGAAAAGGGTTACCACATCGAAATCGGGCGCTCTGACCGCCGCCGAGGGACACCCCTCCTCTTGAGTCCCGCCCTCCTGCCGAGGTCTGCCATGAACAAGCTGCTCTTCTTCTCGGTCTTCTGAGGAGGTCCCCCGTGGTCATGCGCATCGTCAGGCTGGGCACACCGCGGGTTGCTGGAGAGGGTCTCCGCATTGGCACGGTGCGCCGTCCCCCCCGGGGCGTGCCCAAGGCCGAGTTCGCCACGCGGGACTTCTACGACGTCTGGCTGCCGAACTTGGCGCCGAGCGCCGAGACCATGAAGCTGGGCCAGGTCGCGGAAACGCCCGCCCAGTGGGCGGCCTTTACGAGACAATTCCGCGCCGAGCTGGCCACGCCCGAGCAAGGCCACCTGCTTGAGCTGCTGGCCGCCTTGTCCCACCGGAGCGACTTCTCGGTGGGCTGCTACTGTGAGGACGAGGCCCACTGCCACCGGTCCGTGCTGCGCGCCCTCCTGCTTGAACGGGGCGCACGGCTGGCCGAACCCTGAGGATCGGAAGCCACCTCTGCCCTTGCCATCGCTGATCCCTTCGAGGTTCCCATGCTCACGCCAGACAGCTTCAACCAACGCGGAGCGGACTGTCTCCCGGGTCAGCTCGGCATGGTCATTACCCACGTGGCCAAGGGCGAGCTGCGCATTGAGCTGCCGGTCACCCGGAAGCTCATGGCGCCCAACGGCTTCCTGCACGCGGGCAGCGTGGTGGCCCTGGCGGACACGGCCGCGGGCTACGGCTGCATCGCCAGCCTGCCCGAGGGCGCGGCGGGCTTCACGACCATCGAGCTGAAGTCCAACCACCTGGGCACCGCCCGGGAGGGCACCCTCGATTGCGTGGCCAAGGCCGTGCATCTCGGCAAGACCACCCAGGTCTGGGACGCGGTGGTCAGCCACCGCGAGACGGGCAAGACCCTGGCCCTCTTCCGCTGCACCCAGATGGTGCTGATGGCGAAGCCCAAGGCCTGAGCCGCCCTCACCAGAGACCGTAGCGGCCGTCCTCCCGCTCGACCCGCAGGGGCATCCCAAACAGCTTCGATAGCACCGGGGCCGAGAGCATCTCCTCGACGGGCCCGTCCCGGTGGACGCGGCCGTCCTTGAGCAGCACCGCCCGGGTGATCTCGGGAATCACGTCTGCGATGGTGTGGGTGACCATGACGATGGTGCGGCCCTCCCGGGCCAGCTTGCGGACGATCTCGCGGAACTCGTGGGCCGCCCGGAAGTCCAGGCTGTTGGTGGGCTCGTCCAGCAGCAGCGCCACCGGGTCGTGGACCAGCGCCCGGCCGATGAGCAGGCGCCGGGCCTCGCCCGAGGACATCTCCCGGATGGGCCGGTCCGCCAGGTGGGCCACCTCCAGCAGCTCCAGCACCGCCCTGGCCTTGGCCTCCATGGCCGGGGTGACCTGGTGGGCGGGCCAGAGGCCGATGCTGCTGAAGAAGCCGGAGAGGATGGCCTCGAAGGCGGTGATGGGCCGGGCGTAGGTGGCCTGCAGCTCGTTGGAGACCAGGCCGAAGCGGCTGCGGAGGTCGAAGACATCCCAGACCTCCTCGCCGAAGCAGCGGCAGACGGTGCCTTCGGTGGCCAAAGGGTAGAGCTCCCTGGTGATCACCTTGATGAGCGTGGACTTGCCGGAGCCGTTGGGGCCGATGATCGCGAGGTGCTCGCCGCGGCGGATGTCCAGGTCCAGCCCGCGCAGACCGTCCTTCTCACCGCGCCGGACGGTGACATGGCGGAGTTCCAGGAGGAGGTCGGTCATGGCGTATCCCTCATCATGCACGCGATAAGTGCATGAATCAAAGATGTTTCAATCCTATCGGGGGGTCTCAGTTGGGGCAAAGCTTAGACTGATTCTCAAGATAGAGAAAAATTTTTCACTCATGATAAAAAAATATTGCACATTTTCTCTTCCTTCCTTAAATTCTTACCCAGGCCATCCGCTATCTATCCGATCTTCCATCCCTCCTCCATTCCTCCAAACCTCTCCCCAAAGAAGGCCGCCATGACCCGCCCGTCTAACGTGCATCCCGTTGATGAAGTCCTCCCCGCAGGCCGGCTGACCCTGCTCGGGATCCAGCACGTGCTGGTCATGTATGCCGGTGCCGTGGCGGTGCCGCTCATCATCGGTGGCGCCCTCAAGCTCCCCAAGGAGCAGATGGCGCAGCTCATCAACGCCGACCTCTTCGCCTGCGGCGTCGTCACCCTGATCCAGGCCCTCGGTTTCTGGCGCTTCGGCATCAAGCTCCCGGTGATGATGGGCGTCACCTTCGCCGCCGTGGGTCCCATGGTGGTCATGGCCGGCAATCCTGAGCTCGGCCTGCTGGGCATCTACGGTGCGGTCATCGGCGCCGGCGTCTTCGGCATTCTGGTCGCCCCGCTGATCAGCCGCATGCTGCCGCTCTTCCCACCGGTGGTGACAGGCACCATCATCACGGTCATCGGTGTCTCCCTCATGCGCGTCGGCGTGAACTGGGCCGCGGGCGGCAACCCGACGATCCCCAGCCCCACGGGCCCCATCGCCAACCCGGCCTACGGCGCGCCCATCCACCTCGCCATCGCCGCCTTCGTGCTGATCTTCATCCTGCTCATCACCAAGTTCGTGAAGGGCTTCCTGGCCAATGTGGCCGTGCTCGCCGGCATCATCGTGGGGACGATGGTCGCCATGGCCCTGGGCAAGGTGAGCTTTGTCGGCATCCACGAGGCCTCCTGGGTGGCCATCGTGCGCCCCTTCCAGTTCGGCTTCCCCAAGTTCAACCTCGTGGCCACCCTCACCATGTGCATCGTGATGATCGTGGTCATGGTCGAGTCCCTGGGCATGTTTCTGGCCCTGGGCAACATCACGGGCCGCACCATCAGCCAGCGGGATCTCTCGGATGGCCTCCGCGTGGATGGCCTGGGCACGTTGATTGGCGGCATCTTCAACACCTTCCCCTACACCTCCTTCAGCCAGAACGTGGGCCTGGTGGGCGTGACGGGTGTCCGCAGCCGCTACGTCTGCGTCGCCGGCGGTGTGATCCTCATGCTGCTGGGCCTCCTGCCCAAGCTGGCGGTGGTCGTGGCTTCGGTGCCCTCCTTCGTCCTCGGCGGCGCGGGCATCGTGATGTTCGGCATGGTCTGCGCGACCGGCATCCGGATTCTCGGCGGCGTCGACTTCCAGAACAACCGCTTCAACCTCATCATCGTGGCCATCAGCATCGGTTTCGGCATGATCCCCATCGTGGCCGAGAAGTTCTTCGCCCAGATGCCCAAGCCCCTGTCCCCCCTGCTCCACAGCGGCATCCTGCTGGCCTCCATCGTGGCGGTCCTGCTGAACCTGTTCTTCAACCAGATCAAGTCCCTGGAAGAGGCCGGGACCGAGTCCGCGACCGCCTCTGCAAGCAGCGAAGCCTGACCTTCAACCCGCACCCAACCCTCACACCCCTTCTCACCCATTCAAGGAGCCCCAAATGCCGACCCTCGCCGAGAACCTGAAAGCCTTCCAGGCCCTCAAGACCGACCTCTACCAGAAGGATTTCCTGCTGACGTGGCAGCACCCTGAGGAGGAGCTGCGGGCGATCGTGACGCTGGCGGACA
>CAIZZF010000029.1 GCA_903937385.1 uncultured Holophagaceae bacterium
GCGGCGTGGGCGATGCCCGTGCCCGGCACGGTCTGCTGCACACCCGAGGCCTGCACCAGGGTGGGCGTGATCACGGCCACCGGCGGCGGCGGCAGGATCGTCACCGTGGCGCTGGCGGTGTAGCGCGCATCGTTGTTCCAGAGGGCCACGACCTGGCACTGGCCCTGCGTCGTGGCGGCTGTGAACAGGCCCGCCGGGGTGATGCTGCCGCCCGTGGTTGGCTGCACGGACCAGGTGATCCCGGTGCCCGAGGGCGAGTTGGCGGAGAACTGCAGGGTCTGGCCCGGCGCCACCGAGGCCACGCTCGGCGTGATGGCCAGCACCAGATTGACGGTGGGCACCTGGGCACCGTCACTGCCGCCGCGGCAGCCCAGGCCGGCCAGCAGCAGAGCGGCGGTAGCGGCGGCCACGAGGAGGCGCGCAGAGAGGCCGAAGCCGGGGATGGTCATCGTCATGCCCCTGGAGGCGCCAGGGTGGGCGGGGTCAAAGAGCGCATGGAATCCTCAGCAGGAAATTCAGGGGACCACCCCGAACAACCCCCTTCGGCCCTTGCCTCAGGAGGTTCCTGATGAAGATATCGTCTAGATTAATTTTTGTTCAAATGTTGTTTTATATAAATTTATGTTATTTTTCACATTATTAAATATAGTTTGCAAATTTGACACAATTTCACACGCCACACCCGCAGCGGAAAGGACAGAGGCGCACATTCGCCGAGCCGGAACCTGGGTTTTGGCCGAACCTCGCCTCGGCCGTCCAAGCCCACCAGCCAGACCCGGAGGAGGCCGCTGGCCAGGGGCGGAAAGCCGGTGGCTAGGCTTCGCTCACGGCCTCGAGGGCAGCCTGGCAGAGGCGGCGGATGCCGGGCAGCAGGTCGGCGTTCTCCAGGCCCTTCTCGCTGAGCCACTGGCCGCCGGGTGGCGGGGGCGGCAGCAGGTCCTCGGGGGCCTTGGTGTGGAGCAGGTGGCTGAGGTAGAGGCGCTGCTGGCCTTCGAGGCCTTCGAGCCGCAGCAGCCAGGGAGTCGGCAGGCGGCTGGTGCGCTCGTCGAAGACCACGGGCAGCCTCGAGTTGTCCACGAAGCGGAAGGGCATGCCCCAGGCCGCCTCGATCTGGGCGTTCAGCAAGGCCGTGGGAAGGAAGCCCGGGGACCAGGGGATCTGGGCGGGCATCAGCAGACCACGGTGGGGACTGTGGGGCGAGGGCACCAGCAGCACAAAGGGCGTCTGCCGGCCATGGACCAGGATCCCTTCGATGAAGGTCGTCAGGTGGACCCGGCCCTCGGCCACTAGGACCTCCCTTCCAATTGGAGGTGAGCCATCAGCGCCCTCCTGCGGTTTCCAGCTCCAGCAGGAGGCGGTCCCGGGCCACGCAGACTTCGCCCACGGCGGCCTCGGGCTTGAACTTCACGACGACCTTGGTGCGCCGGTCGCGCAGCTCGATGATGCCGTCCTTCAGGCCCTTGGCGCCGACGGTCAGGCGCAAGGGGATGCCCAGCAGGTCCGCGTCCTTGAACTTGGCGCCGGGGCTGAGGCCCTCGCGGTCGTCATGCAGCACCTCGAAGCCCGCGTCCTCCAGCTCCTGCTCCACCTGGTTGGCCACGCCCGCGACCTCGGGGCTGGCGGGGTCCAGGCAGACGATCTGCACCTGGTAGGGCGCGATGGGCCAGGGCCAGATGATGCCGTCGGCATCGTAGTTCTGCTCGATGGCCGCGGCCACGGTGCGGGTGATGCCGATGCCGTAGCAGCCCATGACCATGGGGTTCTCCTTGCCCTGCTCGTCGAGGAACGTGCAGGACATGGCCTTCGAATACTTGATGCCGAGCTTGAAGACCTGCCCCACCTCGATGCCACGGAAGGCCTGGTAGTGCCCCTTGCCGCAGCGGGTGCAGGCGTCGCCTTCGGCGGCCATGCGCAGGTCCACGAAGGTGCAGCCCGGCAGGTCCCGGGCCGGGTCCAGGCCGAAGTGGTGGTAGTCAGTGCGGTTCGCGCCGCAGGTGAGGTTGACCGCGCCCTCGAGGCTGCGGTCCACCAGCAGGCGGACACCCGCCAGCCCCACGGGACCCATGAAGCCGGTCTTCGCGCCGGTGAGGGCCTCGGCCTCATCCAGGGGCAGCAGCTCAAGCTCCGCGGCGGCCACGAAGTTCTTGACCTTCACGGGATTGACCTCGTGGTCGCCCCGCAGCACGGCGCCCACCAGCTTCGCGGCGCCATTGGGGTAGGTCACGCGGTAGAGGAAGAACTTGCTGGTCTGCGCGAGCGGCATCCCGTCATGCTCCCCATCCTTCATCCCCGCCGCCTGCTCCACCTGGCCAACGACGCCAGGAGTACAGAAGTGATCTTTTTGAAGCTCTTTGCTATCTCCGAAATTGCCGACAGGCAATTTCGGAGCCTCGGTCTTCTCGATGTTGCTGGTGTAGTCACACCCGTCGCAGCTGAGGATGGCGTCCTCGCCGCTGCCCGCCAGCACGTGGAACTCGTGGGTGAAGCTGCCGCCAATGGCGCCGCTGTCCGCCTCGACGGGCCGGAACTTCACGCCCAGGCGGCCGAAGATGCGCTTGTAGGCGTTGAACATGGCCCAGTATTCACGGTCGGCGCAGGCGTCATCCACGTGGAAGGAGTAGCCGTCCTTCATCGTGAACTCGCGGCCCCGCATCAGGCCGAAGCGGGGGCGCCGCTCGTCCCGGAACTTGGTCTGGATCTGGAACAGGTTCATGGGCAGCTGCTTGTAGCTGCGCACGTTCCTGCGGACGATGTCGGTGATCACTTCCTCGTGGGTGGGGCCGAGGCAGAAGTTGAAGAAGTCGCGCTCGTCCGGCTGCTCGCCCCGCGCGCGGCGCTCGGCCAGCTCGGCCTTGGCCTTGCGGTCGCAGAAGCGCAGCAGCTCATCGCCGTAGAACTTCCAGCGCCCGCTCTCCTGCCACAGCTCCGCGGGCAGCACGGCAGGCATGAGCAGCTCCTGGCAGCCGTCCTTGGCCAGCTCCTCGCGGACGATCTCCTCGAACTTCCGGATGCTGCGGAAGGCCAGAGGCAGGTAGCTGTAGATGCCGGCGGCCACCTTCTGGATCATGCCGGCCCGCATCATGAGCTGTTGGCTCACCACATCGGCATCGCGCGGCGTCTCGCGGAGGGTCTGGATCAGGAGCTTGGACTGCTTCATGGGGGCCTCGAACCTTCAAGTCTAGCCCAGGAGGCCGGAATCAGCCGAGCAGGCTCTGCACCAGCCCGCTCGCGAGCTTGCCGTCGTAGGCGCCGCCATGGGCCGCCTGGAGGGACTTCATCACCAGCCCCAGGTCCTTCTTCGTGGCAGCCCCAGTCTGGGCGATAGCGGCCTTCACCGCGGCCTCCAGCTCGGCGCCCTCCAGCATCGCCGGCAGGTAAGGCTTCAGGTATTCAAGCTCCGCCCGCTCCTGGTTGGCCCGCTCGATCTGGCCCACCTTCTCGAACTGGGAGACGCTGTCCTCCCGGGACTTCACCAGGCGCTTGATCACCGCCAGCCCATCGGCTTCCGTCAGGGTCCCCTGCGGTCCCAGGCCCTTGGCCACGGCCTCGTTCTTGTAGGCGGCCAGGGCCATGCGTAGCACTCCGGTCCGGGCAGCATCCCGGGCCAGCATCGAGGTCTTAAGTTCAGATTGCAGACGATTGAGCATGGAATTCTCCGATCAGAACCCCTCATGGTGACCTTTAAGTCGTGCTTCCTCAATGCTAAAAATCATGATCCGGGAGATTCCGACCGAAACAGGTTCGAACCAAACTGCCCGGGGCCCCCATGAACGTCGCCTTTATCAACCCCTTCATCGAGGCCACCCTCCGCAGCCTGGAGATGATGGCGGGCATTGAAGCCGAGCGGTCCGGTCTGGCCGTGAAGGAAGACCTGATCACCACCTTCGACCTGTCAGCCATCATCGGCATCACCGGCGACACCTCCGGCTCCATCATCCTGAGCTTCCCCGTGGGTCTGGCCTGCCGCATCGCCAGCAACATGCTCATGGAAGAGATCACCGAGCTGAACCAGAGCGTCGAAGACGCCATCGGCGAGATCGGAAACATCGTGGTGGGTGATGCCCGCCGTCTGCTCATCCAGGACGGGTTCAGCCTCTCCATCACCGTCCCCACGGTGGTGGTGGGTGAGGGCTACCGCATCAGCCGAACGGGTGATATCCCCTGCATCGCCATCCCATTCACCACCAAGTTCGGCGAGTTCGAAGTGAACGTGGGCCTGAAGACCTAGGGCTTTGCTGAAAGCTATCGGCTGTCGGCTGTCAGCTATCGGCTTGAAGCAATTTTCGGATAGGCGGTTGGTTCCAGCCTCGGACTTTCGGAGCCGAGCCTGCCACTCCAAACGCAAAGGACGGGGCACCCAAGGGTGCCCCGTCCTTTGCGAAAGGTCTGAGTGGGCTCAGGCCTTGTCGAACTTGATCACTTCCACGGGGCAGCTGGCGGCGGCGGCCTCGATGGCGGCCTCCAGGTCCGTGCCGTAGCTGCCGGACAGGGCGCTCTGCTCGTCGCGGTTCTCGGAGTCCACGCCGTCCTCGCGCACGGAGCCGTTGACGTTGCAGCTGCTGTCGGTGACGTGGAACACGTCGGGGCACTCGGCCTCGCAGGCGTTGCACACGATGCAGCCTTCTTCGATCCAGACTTTGGTGATGGCCATGATGGTCTCCTAGAGATGCATGGGGGGCCCTGCTTCGGGCGGATTCTCTAAGCTAGCATCGCCCCCCGTCCGGACCAAGCATCGCCTCGCCTCCCCGGCCGTGGGAGACTGGAGTTGTGACGGAGGTCCGCCCATGAGCCTGCAGGAAACGGGAATCCTGGCCCGGATCAGGACCAGGCTGCCCGGCGGCGGCAGCCTCCTGGACGACTGCGGGGCCCTGCCCCCGCCCCCGCCCGGGCAGACCCTGCTGGTCACCACGGACCTCATGGAGTCCGGTCAGCATTTCCGGCTCGACTGGCACCCCGCGGACCTGCTGGCCCGGAAACTGCTCGCGGTGAACCTCTCGGACCTCGACGCCTCCGGCGCCCGCCCCTTCGGCTACACCCTCACCCTGGCCCTGGGGCCGGAGCTCACCGAGGCCTGGCTTGACACCTTCCTGGAAGGCCTGGCCGAGGCCAGCCGGGAAGCCGCTGTCCAGGTTTTAGGCGGAGACACCGTGGGTCGTCCCTCGGGCCTGGGCCTGGGCCTCACGGCCTTCGGCTTCGCGACCCGGTGGCTGCGGCGCGACGGCCTCCAGGCCGGTGACCGCCTGTACGTGGACCAGCGGCCCGGCGCCAGCCTGCGGGGCCTGCGCAAGCTGCAGGCGGGCCAGCGCTGGGATCCGGCACAGCCCGACCCGGACCTGGCGGCCCACCTGGCTCCCCGGCCGCATCTGGGCCTCGGGCTCCAGCTGGCCGCCTTGCCCGAGGTGCACGCCTGCCTCGACCTCTCCGATGGGCTCAGCCGGGACCTCCGGAACCTGGCCGAGGCCTCGGGCCTCAGCATCCTGGTGGCAGGCGACCTGGATGAGGACGCCCTGCGCGGCGGGGAGGACTACGCCCGCTGCTTCGGCAGCTCCCTGCCCCAGGCGGACCTGGAGCAGCGGCTGGGGATGGCCCTGGTGGCCGTGGGCTCAGCCCTGCCCCGCGGGGAAGCGCCGCTGCTGGCCTATGATGGAGGTTTGCTCCGGCCCCTGCCGGACCTCAGCTTCGATCACTTCCACCCATGACGACCCCCCTCGAGAATCCCAGCCCCGCGGTGCCAGCTCCCTCGGGGCTCTGGGGACGCCTGAAGGCCCACATCCTGCACCCGGAGCTGAGCCCCGAGCAGGTGGCCTGGAGCTTCGCCCTGGGCCTTTCCATCGCCTGGAACCCCCTGCTGGGGCTGCACACGGCTCTGATGTTCGCGTTCTGCCTCATCTTCCGGCGCCTGCACCGGCCCCTCCTGATCATGGCCATGCTGGTCAACAACCCCTGGACCCTGGTCCCCATGGCCACCGCCAGCGTCTGGATCGGCAACCTGGTGCGGGGGCGCTTTGACAGCGGCAACCTGGCCCGGATCGAGTGGCACCAGATCGGCTGGCGCAGCTTCGTCACGTGGTCAGGCTTCGAGGCCATGACCACCATGCTCAGGCCCGTCCTGAAGTCCTACCTGATCGGCGGAACCCTGTGCACCCTTCTGGCCCTGCCTGTCGGATACTTCTTCATGCTGTGGCTGGCGAGGCGCCTGCGACGCATCCACTGGCCGCACCTCCACCACCCCCTCCCGCACCCCCACGACCCCCCTTCCGGAGACTGATGCCATGGACATGCGCTTCCTCATGAAACAGGCCCAGCAGATGCAGGCGAAGCTCGCCGAGGCCCAGGCCAACCTGCGCGTGGAGGGCACCGCCGGCGGTGAATTGGTCAAGGTCACCCTGAACGGCTCCAAGGAGCTGATGGGGGTCTCCATCGCCAAGGACGCCATGGACCCGGAGGATCCCTCCATGCTGGAGGACCTGCTGCTGGCGGCCTTCCGCGATGCAGGGACCAAGGTGGACGAGACCATGAAGAAGCAGATGGGCGGCATGGGCGCCGGCCTCAACCTGCCGGGCCTGGGGCTCTAGGTGACTGCGCAGGAGCACTCCGCATGAGGCTGCCGCCGCCCCTGGAGGCCGTGGTGGAGAGCCTCCAGAAGCTGCCGGGGGTGGGCTCGAAGTCTGCCCAGCGCATGGCCCTGCACCTGCTCAAGGAGGGGCCCGAGGCCATGGCCCACATGGCGCACCTGCTGCAGCAGGCCGCCGAGAAGGTGGGCTTCTGCCAGGTCTGCGGCGCCTTCACAGACCAGCCGATCTGCCCCATCTGCCAGGATCCCCGCCGGGATCCCGTCAGCCTCGTCATCGTGGCCGAGGCCTCCAACGTGCTCAGCTTCGAGCGCAGCGGCCACTTCCGGGGCCGCTATCACGTGCTGGGCGGGCTCATCTCGCCCCTGCGCGGCGTAGGCCCTGACCAGCTCCGCATCCGCGAGCTGCTCAAGCGCCTGGAGGACGGCGCCATCAAGGAAGTGATCCTGGCCACCAACCCCACCGTGGACGGTGAGGCCACCGCCAGCTGGCTGGCCCGCATGCTGGAGCCCATCGGCCTGCGCGTCACCCGCATCGGCCTGGGCCTGCCCATCGGCAGCGACCTCGAATACGCCGACGAGCTCACCCTCGACCGCGCCATGGAAGGCCGCCGGCTGGTCTGAGGGCGGGGTGAGAGCAGAAACAACTCTCGCGGAGGGGCGCAGAGATTGCGGGGGTTGCAGAGAAAAGGATCCTTCCTCTGCGAACCTCTGCTTTCTCGTCTTTTCTCTGCGAGAGTTTTTTTATAGCCCGTTCCTCAGTACCGCACGCTGACGTCGCCGTTGGCCCAGGTCTGGCAGGCAAGGCGCTGGTCGGGGGTGGCGCGGAGGGCTTGCAGGACGCGGGCTTCGGCGGCGCCCTTTTCACTGAGGTGCTCGGCGCCTTCGACCACGGTGACCAGACAGGTGCCGCAGCGGGCGTGGCCGCCGCAGCGGTGGTTGAGTTGCACACCAGCACTGGCGCTGGCGGCCAGCAGGGCGGTCTCCCGCTCGCATTCGGCAGTGCCGGGGGTCTTGCCTTCAAAGCGGACGCTGATCATGAACTACCTGTAAGTCATAAAAGCAGAAGGGACAGGAACTTCCGATCTCCAACTGTATCAGGCCTCCGGGCGCGCCAGATGGTCTTTTGCTGTGGCCAGGAACCGGGCCCTGGCCAAGGCGTGGTCCACGATGGGGCCAGGGTAGTCGAGGCACCGCCGCAGGGCCTCCGGCACCTTCCAGGGCTCGTGGACCAGGCTGGCCGGCAGCGCCGCCAGCTCCGGCACCCAGCGCTTCACGTAGGCACCCTCGGGATCGAACTTCAGCCCCTGGGCCACGGGGTTGAAGATGCGGAACCAGGGCTGGGCATCGCAGCCGCAGCCCGCGCTCCACTGCCAGCCGGCGTTGTTCGGGGCCCAGTCGCCATCCGTGAGCCAGCGCAGGTAGTGAGCCTCGCCCCGCCGGTAGTCGAGCAGCAGGTGCTTGGTCAGGAAGCTGGCGGCCACCATGCGGGCCCGGTTGTGCACGAAGCCCTCCGCCAGCAGCTGCCGAGCCGCGGCGTCCACCACCGGGTAGCCGGTGCGGCCTTCGGTCCAGGCCCGCCAGGTGGCTTCGTCCTCCCGCCAGGGGAAGCCCGTGAAGCCCGCCCGGAAGGGGCGCTCCAGCAGCTCCGGCCACTCCGCCAGCAGGTGGTGGCTGAACTCCCGCCACAGGAGCTCATTGAGGAAGGGGCGGGCCACATCGCTGGCTGCGGCAGCGGCCTGCCAGACCGTGCGCACGGACAGCGTCCCGAACTTGAGGTCGGCGCCCAGGCGCGAGGTGCCCGGCCGGTCCATGCGGTCACGGTCGCCGCCGTAGCCCGCGAGAGGCCCCTGGACAAAGGCCTTCAGCCGCGCCCGGGCGGCCTTCTCCCCGCCGGCCTGCACCATCGGATTGTGGTCGAGACCCAGCTCCTGCAGCGAGGGCACCGGGACCCCCACCTGGGGCAGATCCGCGGGCCAGGGCGGCAGCACACGGGGGGCGGGCCGGGCGGGACCTGGCTCCAGCCGCATGGTGCAGGCCCGGCTGAAGGGCGTGAACACCCGGAACATGGCACCCTGCCCGTTCCGCACGCTGCCCGGCGGCAGCAGCGTCGTGCCCTCGAAGAGCCGGAAGGCGATGCCCTCCCGCGCCAGCGCAGCGGCGATACGACGGTCCCGCTCCTCGGCGAAGGGCTCCACCCAGCGGTGGGCCAGCACCTGGTCCACCTTCCACAGCGCAGCCAGCCGGGCGACGACCTCGACACTGCGCCCGGGGACCACCTGCAGGCGCGAGCCCAGGTGGGCGAGGTTGGCCTCCAGAGCCACCAGCGATTCCCGCAGGAACTGCAAGCGGTGGGGCAGCTCCCGGGCCCGGGCGGGGTCGAAGAAGTAGGGGTCCAGCACAAACAGCGGGAGCACCTCGCCCGCGACCGCAGCCTCGGCCAGTGGCCCGTGATCCGCCACCCTCAGGTCCTTGCCGCGAAACCACACCAATGAGCGCATGGCTCGAGATTAGCGCGGCGCGGACGCCGATAAACCTGTCCCGACGCGGACTTGGAAAATCGTTGGTTGCGTGCGACAATATCCCTTTCCAACCCTTTCCGTTCCAGCACCACGGAGACTGAAATGACCTGGAAGCGTTGCCTGGGCCTCGCGGCCGCCTGCGCCGTGGCGCACCCCCTCCTGGCACAGGGCACCGCCGCCCCGGTCAACGACTCCGGCGCCACCGCCTGGATGCTCACCTCCACGACCCTGGTGCTGCTCATGGTACCGGGCCTGGCGATGTTCTACGGCGGCCTGGTGCGCACCAAGAACGTCCTCGGCACCATGATGCACTCCTACGCGGCCATGGCCGTGGTGGGCGTGCTCTGGGCGGTGGTGGGCTACGCGCTCAGCTTCGGCCCCAACGCCCTGGGCGGCCTCATCGGCTGGGACTCGAAGCTCTTCCTCCTGCGCGGCATCGACCACACCATCCTGCCCGCCGGAATTCCGGAATACGCCTTCGCCATGTTCCAGGGCAAGTTCGCCATCATCACGCCCGCGCTCATCGCCGGGGCCGTGGCGGAGCGCATCTCCTTCCGGGGCTGGCTGGCCTTCATCACGCTGTGGGTCCTCTTCGTTTACTGCCCGCTCTGTCACTGGGTGTGGGCGCCCGACGGCTACTTCTTCAATCTGGGGGCCAAGGGCGCCATCGACTTCGCCGGCGGCACAGTGGTGCACATCTCCTCTGGCGCGGGTGGCCTGGCCCTGGCCCTGTTCCTCGGCGCGCGCCACGGCTACCCCAAGACTGCCATGGCGCCCAACAACCTGACCTTCACCCTGCTGGGCGCGGGCCTGCTGTGGGTGGGCTGGTTCGGCTTCAACGCCGGCTCTTCCGTGGCCTCGAACCTCGAGACTGCCCGAGCCCTCACGGTCACCCAGGTGGCCGCGGCCACCGGCGCCCTCACCTGGATCCTCATCGAGACCATCCGCGACGACAAGGCCACGAGCCTGGGCATGGCCTCGGGCATCCTGGCAGGCCTGGTCGTGATCACCCCCGCCGCGGGCGTGGTCCAGGTGGGCGGGGCCATCGCCCTGGGCGCCATCGCCGCCTGCTGCTGCTACGGCATGATCCTGCTCAAGAACCGCCTGGGCTACGACGACTCCCTGGACGCCTTCGGCATCCACGGCACCGGCGGCATCGTGGGCGCCCTGGGCCTCACCTTCTTCATCCGCGACGCCTGGTGGGTGGAGGCGGGCGCCAAGGTGCCGGGCTGGGGCATCCTCTCCCAGCTCCGCGTGCAGGGCTTTGCCGTGCTCTGCACGATCGGGTTCTCCGTGGTGATGACGCTGATCATCGCTGCCCTGGTGCAGAAGCTCATCGGCTTCCGGGTCTCGGAGGCCGTCGAGAAGACGGGCCTCGACCACGAGCTCCACGGCGAACGGGCCTACGGCCTGAACAACCTGAACTGATCTGGGATCCCCATGAAACTCATCACCGCCATCATCCCTGAAGAGAAGCTGGACGAGGTCCGCGAGGCCCTCATCGACGCCGAGATCGAGCGCATCACCGTGCTGCGCGTGAGCGGCCACGGCCGGCAGCAGGAGATCACGATCCAGCGCGGCAAGAAGGTCGTGCCCAACCTCATCCCCAAGGTCCAGATCACCATCGCCTGCAACGACGCCTTCGAGGACATCACAGTGGACACCATCATCCGCACCGCCCGGCACGGCGAGGGTCAGGTGGGTGACGGCAAGATCTTCGTCCAGGACCTCCAGGACTGCATCCGCATCCGCACCGGCGAGCGCGGCGGCCAGGCGATCTGAGGCCGATTTTCAGTCCTCGTCGCCGCTGACCAGGGCCAGCCGCCAGAGGGTGGACGGATCCGGGTGGAGCAGCCAGTCGGAGACCACAGGCCTTCGGGTCCAGGCGCCCATCTCCAGCTCCTGGTCCAGCTGTCCGGCGCTCCAGCCGGCATAACCCAGATACAGGCGGTAGCGGGCCAGGGGATCGCCCAGGAGGGCCTCCAGCAGGTCCTTGCGGTGGCTCACGAAGTGGGTGAGGTCCACCACCGTGTCCTCATCTTCGGGCAGGCCGCCCTGCACCATCAGGATGCCCCGCTGGGGGTCCACAGGCCCCCCGCGCCAGGCGATGGCCTCGTCGGCCCCCCGGTAGGCCATGTCGCCCTCGTTCGAGACCTGCTCCAGTGTCAGGGGCAGCGGGCGGTTCAGGATGATGCCCAGGGCGCCATCCTCATCGTGCTCCACCACCAGGATGACCGTGTGGAGGAAGTTGGGGTCCAGCAGCGAGGGGCTGGCCACGAGGAGGCAGGGGGCTTCGTACGACATGATGCCGATGATGATAGCCCACCACACCCGCTAGGCTGGAGGGATGCGCACACCCCCCCCCTCCCACCTGGGTGCCCTTCTCGAAGGGTATAAACTCCTGCGCCGCCACCCAGCCATGGCGCTGGGCCTGGCCCTGCTGGCCATGGTCCTGGCCCAGCTCGCACCCGCCCTGGAACTCGCCGCAGGCGTGGGCCCCAGCCTGATCTTCCAGCCGATCTTCGGCTTCACCGCCCTGCTGCCCCTGGAGATGTATTTCATCCCCCGCCTTCAGGCCCAGCTGGATGCCGAGGTGCTCAACCTGCCCGGGAACCCCGCCGCGGGCTGGCAGGGCCTGTTCGACCAGCGCTGGGTAATGACCTTCCTCACCCGCCTGGGCGTGAGTGTGGCCGTGGGGCTCGGCCTGCTGCTGTTCATCATCCCCGGCATCGTGGTCCTGACCCTCTTCGGCTGGGCGCCCATGCGCATGCTGCTCCGCGGGGAAGGCCTTGTGGCGGCCCTCAAGGGGAGCCAGGCCGCCATGACCCGCAACTGGCCCCGCATCGTCCAGGCGGTGCTGGCGCTGCTCCTCGTGGCCCTGACCTACCAGATGGCCGCGAGCTGGGCCATGGACCGCCTGCTGCCCGCCATGGATCCTGAACTCGGGCCCGGCGCCCTGCTGCGTCTGAAGCACCCGGCCTTCTGGTTCTTCAACTTCCTGGGAGGCCTACTCAACCTCTGGATCAGCTGCTCCCTGCTGGCGCTCTACCACCGCCTCGAAGCCCTGGTGGCCGCGCCGAGCTGAGTCATTCCAACGGCCGTGACAGCTCCTTGGCCTGATCTCAAAGTGCAATTAAGAGAGGGCAAAAAGCTTTGCCATCAAGGCACCAAGAAAGGCAGCAGACCCTTCTTGGCAGTTCTTGGTGTCTTGGTGGTGATCTTTCCTCTTTGATAGCGGATCGGGATCAGTCTTCGTCCAGGAAGTAGCCAGGATCGTCGAGCTCCACCAGCTCGCCGGTGGCCAGGCGCTGCTGCTGGTCGGCGCTCAGGGCAACCTCCTGCCAGCGCGGGTCGCTGCGGCCATTGAAGAAGTGGGCCGAGGCCTCGGCCTCGTCGAAGGCCTGCCGGCTGCGCCAGAGGTGCACCCAGCCCACGTGGTTGACGCGCGCCCAGACCCTCACGTGCAGGGCCCCCCGGCGTTGCTCTCCTTGCGCAGAACCCCCACGGCGTGGGCCAGCAGGGGCCAGGCCAGCTGGATCTGCTCCAGGGCCGCCGCGGGCCGCCCGGACAGGTTCAGGATCACCGTGTGGCCGGCGATGCCGCAGACGGCCCGGCTGGCGAAGGCAAGGGGGTGGCCGCCCCGAGCCCGGATGAGCTCGCAGATGCCGGGAGCCTCGCGCTCGATGACACCCCGGGTGGCCTCCGGGGTGGTGTCCCGGGTGCCGAACCCCGTGCCGCCGCAGGTGAGCACCAGCGGAGTGCCCGCCGCCACCTGGCGGCGCAGGTCCTGCTCCAGCTGATCCGGCTCGTCGGGCAGCAGCACCGCGGTCACGGTCTGGACCCCCTGCCCCTTGAGCCACTCCGCCAGCAGGGGCGTGGACTGGTCCTGGTAGTCGCCACGGGAGGCCCGGTCGGACAGGGTGATCAGGTGCACGTGCTCCATGCAGAGGCCTCCGTTCGTCGTTCTGTTCCGAGAATGCCACAATGATTCATGGCCGATGCCCCGAAGTCCACCCCCATCCGCCCCGGTGCCGCCCTGGGCCTGCTCGGCGGCGGCCAGCTGGGCCGCATGTTCACCCTGGCCGCCCGCAACCTGGGCTTCCGCGTCCACGCCCTGGACCCGGGCCACGACTGCCCCGCGGGGCAGGTGGCGGATCTGGAGATCCGGGCCGCCTACAACGATGTCTATGCCGCCAAGGCGCTGGCCCGGGGCGTGGACGTGGTCACCGTCGAGTTCGAGAACATTCCCGCGGAGACCCTGGCGGCGGTGGCGGGCCTGCGCCCCATGCACCCGGCGGCGAGCGTGCTCCACACGGTGCAGCACCGCCTGCGAGAAAAGACCTTTCTGGCAGAGCATGGCTTCCCCGTGACCCCCTTCCGCTCCATCGACAGCCTGACGGACCTCCGGGCCGCCGCGGCCGACCTGGGCCTGCCCGCCGTGCTCAAGACCGCCAGCTTCGGCTATGACGGCAAGGGGCAGCAGAAGCTCACCACTCCCGCGGACCTGGCCCCGGCCATCGCGGCCCTCGGTGCGCAGCAGGGCATCCTGGAGGCCTGGGTGCCCTTCGAGCTGGAGTGCAGCGTCATCTGCGCCCGCTCCGCCGCCGGGGAGTCCTGCGTCTGGCCCGTGGCCGAGAACGCCCACCGGAACCACATCCTGGACACCACCGTCTTCCCAGCCCGGATTCCGGATGCCGTGGCGGCGCAGGCCCAGGCCATGGCCCTGGAGATCGCCGCGGCCCTGGGCGTGGTTGGCATGCTCACGGTGGAGTTCTTCCTGAAGCCTGGCGGCGAGCTGCTGGTCAATGAGCTGGCGCCGCGCCCCCACAACAGCGGCCACGCCACCATCGACGCCTGCGTCACCAGCCAGTTCGAGCAGCAGGTGCGCGCCGTCTGCGGCCTGCCCCTGGGTGATACGTCCCTGCTGCGGCCCGCGGCCATGGCCAACCTGCTGGGGGACCTCTGGCCCGCCACCGGCGAGCCGCCCTGGGAGCGGATCCTCGCCCACCGGGATGTGAAGCTGCACCTCTACGGCAAGCTCGAAGCCCGCCCCGGGCGCAAGATGGGCCACCTCACCGCCCTGGCCGATACCCCCGAAGCCGCCCTGACGAAGGTCCTCGCGGCCCGAGAGGCCCTGAAGGGCTGAGGTTGCAGGCCAGCGTTCTGAAGCGGAAAACGAGGTTCAGCGCGATTTGGCGTGGGGATTGGGGCCAAGGCACCCCGTTCTCGTCCTCCTTTGCCCGGGCCTCGAAGACAGGGACCCCGCTCCAGAGGCAAGGGCCAGAAACAAAATAGACCGGTGAGTAACAGTGAGGAACGGTGAGCCTGCCACAAGCTGACAGCTCTTTCGGCTCATCCGGAATTTCAGGGAAGAACCACGACACGCCAACCCCACCCCTGGGTTTTCTCCGCACGTTCTGGCAATAGCAACCACGAGCTGGATGAATCCATGAAGAGCGGGCATTCCCTGAAACCCCGGAAGAACGGTTCGTTCTCACCGGCCCTCACCGTTCCTCACGGGTTATTCAGCTTTTTTTATTCCAGACCACGCGCCGCCGCCTTCACGGAATGAGCGTTCTAGGAGTCCCACCCAGTGAAGGCATCGGCGACTTCGGCGACGAGGCCCACGAGGCCGGCGGCGGTGAGCCAGTGGCCGGTGGTCTGCAGCCGCTGGCTGAACTCATAGGACGAGGCGGGATGCTCGGAGGTCGGCACGGCGGCCCGCCGAGCCTCCTTCAGGTCCTCGAGCTCCCGCTCCCGGGCGCGGTCCAGTCCGCCGCCGGCGATGAAGGCCAGGATGCGGCGGAGCTCGTCCTGGTCAAACCAGAGCCCGTGGCCCTTGCAGACGTCGAGGATCACGCCGGAGCGCTTCGCGTAGTTCACCCGGTTCATGAACTGGCGGCAGACGGGACAGGGCCGATACTTCACGGCCTCCATCCCGGTTGTGGGCGGCGTGGCCGGAGCGGGCAGCATGCCCAGCACGGCGCCCTGGCGCTCGCGGCTGGCGCCCAGCTGCTCGAACATGGCCCGGTCCAGCCAAAGCCCGCCGCACGCGCTGCAGGCCTGGGCCTCCAGCTCGCCAACCCGGGCCGCCGAGAGGGCGCTGGCGCAGGCGGGACAGGGGGCTCCATCCAGCGTGGCGGCCGCGCGCGCCACCAGCGCCGTGCCGCAGGCTGGGCAGTGGGTGGCGGAGAGAGGTGCCAGGGCAAAGCAGGCCGGGCAGGCCACCGAGGCCAGCTGGGCGTGGCAGTAAGGGCACTGCGGGGCCTCCTGAGACACGGAAGCGCTACAGCCCGAGCAGCGGATGACCCGGGCCTCCATCAGTTCGGCTTGGGCTCAGGCACGGAGCCGGGAGCTGGCGGGGGGGGGATCACGGCGGGCGGGGGTGGCGGCGGGGCCGTGGGCGCCGGGGTGGGCGGCTCTGCGGACCGGGACCCGGACTCACCCGCCGGGGAGGCGGCTCCGTAGAAGCGCTGATCAGTGCCCCGGAGCAGGTGGAAGTAGGCAGACAGCTTCTGGACCACCACCCGGGCGAAGCCCTTGGCCTCCTCCTCACGAATTCGACCATCATCGTCGCGGGAGCCCCACGGCAGGGGATCCATGGCCTCCACCACCTCAGAGGGATCGATGGATTCCGTCCACAGGGGTTCGGGGTTCCCTGGCTGCATGAGGCGCACCTGGGCGCTCACGGCCTGCGGGCGGTAGCCCAGCCGATACTGGGTGCGGTCCTGGTGGGCGGCGGCATGGGTGCCGGCCCACAGGCCCCAGAAGAGGCCGTCCATCATGCCCCAGCCACGGTTGCCTGAGGCGGCGCTGAGCGCTCCGATGGCCACGCCCGTGGCCACGCCGATGGCAGCGGGGCTGGGCTGACCCGGTGCCGCCGTGATGCGGATGTCCACCTGGAGGTTGGCGGCGCCCGGTGGAGGCGTCACGCCCTCGGGCACCACCACCAGCCGGGTGGCCAGCCGGGCCCGCAGGGCCGAGGCATATTCCGACTGGAAGCCATCGCGGTCAGAGATGGAGGCCGGCAGGCTCACGCTGACTCTCACGGGGGTGGGCCGCTGCCGGAAGGCTTCGACCTCGGGCCGGGTGCACCCCAGGACCAGCAGGATGGGGGCGACAAGGAACCAGAGTGGGCGACGCATGGGAAACCTCCAGGAGCATGAGTGCTTCCGGGCACAGTGTGGTGCCCGTACCGGGACCCTGTCCAGGCTCCCGGTAGAATAGGCGCTCCCCCGAGGCCCTCATGCTCATCCTCATGGAATCCGGCGCCACCCAGGATCAGGTCGGGGAAGTATTGTCCCTCCTGGAGGCCACCGGCATCCGCTGCCAGGTCAACCAGACGCCGGAAGCCCTGAGCATCGTCGCGCCCAACGCCTCCAAGGCCCTGAAGCCGGATCGCATCGAGCCCATGGCCGGTGTGCGCCGGGTGGTGCCCATCACCAGCCCCTACAAGCTGGCCAGCGCGGACGCCGTGGCCGGACGCACGGTGGTGGACGTGCGCGGGGTCGGCATCGGCGGACCAGAGCTGGCCATTGTGGGCGGTCCCTGCGGCGTGGAAAGCCGTGAGCAGCTCTTCGCGGTGGCCCGCTACATCGCCGACGCCGGGGGGGGGCTCCTGCGGGCCGGCGCCTACAAGCCCCGCACCAGCCCCTACGCTTTCCAGGGCCTGGGACTCGAGGGACTGGACCTGCTGGCAGCGGTGCGCGCGGAGTTCGACCTGGGCATCGTCACCGAGGCCACGGAGGTGGAGACCTTCGACGCCGTGGAGCGCTGTGCGGACATGGTGCAGATCGGCGCTCGCAACATGCAGAACTTCGCCCTCCTGCGCCGCGCCGGCCGCTGCGGCAAGCCCGTCCTGCTCAAGCGGGGCCCCTCCGCGACCCTGGAGGAGTGGCTCTACGCCGCAGAATACGTGCTGGGCGAGGGCAACCGGAACGTGGTGCTCTGCGAGCGGGGCATCCGCACCTGGTCGGACCATGCCCGCAACACGCTCGACGTCAGCGTGGTGCCCGCGGCGAAGGCCCTCACGCACCTGCCCGTGATGGTAGACCCCAGCCACGCCACGGGCCGCCGGGACCTGGTGATCCCCTGTGGACTCGCCGGTGTGGCCGCGGGCGCCGACGGCCTGCTGGTCGAGACCCACTGCCACCCGGAGAAGGCCCTCAGCGACGGCCCCCAGGCCCTGCTGCCCTCGGACTACCTCCGGCTGGTGGAGCAGGCCCGGGCCCTGCACCGGGTGATCCAGGCCCCGACCCCCGCCGGCCTCCGGCTGTAGGCCAATCTGGGTTACCCCGAAGGGGCCTTTTCGTGGCAGACTAGGTGGTTCGGAGTTTCCATGAATGGCCTTGCCCTCGCCCTCTTGATCCTGTTCGGTGCCCTCCTAATCGGCGGCATCCTGCTTCAGCCCGGCACCAAGGGCGGCCTCGGCGCCTCCTTCGGCGGCGGCGGCGCCAACTCCGCCTTCGGTGCGCAGGGCGCCACGCCCTTCCTCTCCAAGGCCACCTACTGGTTGGCCGCGGGCTTCCTTGGCACCACCCTCTTCATCGAAGTCCTGATCATCCGCCAGAGCCGCTCCGTCCTCGACAAGACCACCGACAAGGCCCCCGTCACCGCCCCGGCTCCCGCAGTGCCGGTATCGGCCCCGGTTCCGGTGCCTGCTCCCACCCACACGCCCTCAAAGAAGTAGTCCCGCAAGACCGGTCATTGACCGCGTCCGACCTTTGCGAGACACTAGGCGTTCCTCGTTGCCCGCGTGGTGAAATTGGTAGACACGCCATCTTGAGGGGGTGGTGGCCACAAGCCGTAGCAGTTCGAGTCTGCTCGCGGGCACCAAAGAAAAAGAGCGCCGGAAACGGCGCTTTTTCTTTGGGCTGTCGGCGATCAGCTGTCAGCTGTCAGAGAAGGATCAGCTTCTGGCGCCGGGGTTGTCCGGGGCGCGCGATGACTGGCGGCTGTCGGCTGTCAGCGAAGGATCCCCTCCGGGCGCCGAGGTGATCCAGGGCCTGCTTTGGCCGACAGCTGACAGCCGATAGCTGATAGCTTCTCCCCCATGCCCTTGCCTGCCGCAGTGGACTTTCTCGCGCCCCTCGCGCCCTGGTTCGACGGGGTTCGGCGGGATCTGCCCTGGCGGGCGCAGGACCTGGATGCGCCGCACGCGGACCCCTACGCCGTGCTGGTCTCGGAGCTGATGCTGCAGCAGACGCAGGTGGCCACGGTGGTGCCCTACTTCCTCCGCTGGCTGGACCGCTTTCCCACGCCCCAGGCCCTGGCGGCGGCGGACGAGGACTCGGTCCACAAGGCCTGGGAGGGCCTGGGCTATTATCGGCGGGCCCGCTTCCTGAAGGCGGCGGCAACGGTGGTGGCCGCCCAGGGCTGGCCCAAGGACCTGGCGGGTCTGGCGGACCTGCCGGGCCTCGGTCCCTACACCGCTGCGGCGGTGGGCGCCCTCGCCTTCCAGTGGCCCACGCCCGCCCTGGACGGCAACGCCTTCCGCGTCCTCGCCCGGCTGCTGCTGATCGAGGGCGAGCCCCGTGAGCGGGCCGCGGAGCTGCGGGAGTGGCTTCCCCCAGCCCTGCGCGCCCACGGCCCCTCCCGCCTGACCCAGTCCCTCATGGAGCTGGGCGCCACCACCTGCCAAGCCACGCCGGCCTGCGGCCGCTGCCCCCTGGCGGACCGCTGCGCAGCTCTCCGGCAGGACCGCACCCGCGAGATCCCGCCGGTGGCCAAGCGGGCCCAGCAGCATACGGCCGAGCTCTGGCTGCTGGCCCTGGAGGCCGAGGGGCGCTTCCTGCTCCACCCGCCCGCAGCCAAGGGCCTCCTGGCGGGTCTCTGGCGCTGGCCCACCCTGGACGCCACCGCCCTGCCCGGGACCGCAGGCCCCGCGTCAACGCTGCGGGCCTGGCCCGGCTGGACCCAGGTCTACACCCACCGCCGCGAGGCGGTCAGCCCCCTGCACTTTCAGCGGGAGCCGTCCTTCCCGGCCCCCAAGGGCCTGCTGTGGGTTCCCCACGCGGAGCTGGGCGCTCTGCCCCTCGGGAAGCGCGACCAGCGCCTCCGCGACCTGCTGGCGACCCCAGGAGCCCGTCCCCTCACTGCCCCCGAGCCCGCAGCTCTGCTCCGAGCGCTGGGCGCTGCGGATTGATGGAAATGCAGATAAGAATCTGACCGCAGAGGACTGCCGAGGAGCGGAGGGAAGCGGAGAAAAGCAGGGGGATTTCTTTCGCCGCTTTCCTCCGCCCCTCTGCCACCTCCGCGTTCACAACTCACAGACGCACGGACAGCCACAACCCCCATCCGCGGACGGCATTCGCGATTTATCCTTGTATTTCAAGGCTTTTCGGGGGATGATAGCTGTTTGGGCCCCTCCCGGCTGGCGCTTTTCGCCAAATTGAGACTGCCATTCGGCACACTCGCGCAGGGAAAGCCCCGGGAGCTACCTTGAACGACCTGACTTTTGCAGCCCTAGGCTGCAGCGAAGCGCTGCTGGCCGCCCTGGCCAAGCGCGGTTTCGAAACCCCCATGGCCGTCCAGGCCCAGACCATCCGCCCCGGCATCGAAGGCCGCGACCTGCTGGTGCAGAGCCGCACGGGCTCCGGCAAGACCCTGGCCTACGGCCTGCCCCTGCTGCAGCGCCTCTCCGACGAACGGCATACCCAGGCCCTGGTCCTCCTGCCCACCCGCGAGCTGGCCCAGCAGGTCGCCGCCGAGTTGCACACCCTGGTCCCCAAGCTGCCCATCGCCCTGCTGGTCGGTGGCGTGAGCTACCCCCCGCAGCTGCGCTCCCTGAGCCTCGGCGCCCAGGTGGTTGTGGGCACCCCCGGCCGTGTCATGGATCATCTCCAGCGCGGCACCCTGGACCTCAGCCGCGTCAGCATGATCGTCCTGGATGAGTGCGACGAGATGCTGAACATGGGCTTTCTCGAAGACGTGGAGACCATCCTGGCCAAGGTGCCCGCGGGACCGCAGACCTACCTGTTCTCGGCCACCCTGCCCGCCCCCATCGCCAAGCTGGCGAAGCGCTTCCTGAAGGATCCCGTGCAGATCCAGCTGGCCGAGGCCGGTGAGCACGCCATGCACGCCGACATCGCCCACACCCCCGTGCAGGTGCCGGACCACCAGCATGTGCGCGCCCTCGTGAACCTGCTGCTGAAAGACGAGCCCAGCGCGGCGCTGATCTTCACCAAGACCAAGGCTCAGAGCGAGGAAGTCGCCGAGGAGCTGACCGTCTCCGGCCTGCCCGCGGCCTTCCTCCACGGCGACCTCGCCCAGGCCACCCGCACCCGCATCCTGGGCCAGTTCAAGGAAGGGAAGCTGCGCTACCTCGTGGCCACGGACGTGGCGGCCCGGGGCCTCGACATCGGCGGTCTGCCCCTCGTCGTGCACATGGGCATCCCCACGCAGCTGGAGAGCTACATCCACCGTAGCGGCCGCACGGGCCGCGCCGGGGCCAAGGGCAGCAGCCTCGCTCTGGTCAACCTCAAGGAGAGCCGCATCCTGATGGCCTGGAGCCGCCGCGGCGGCCTCAAGCTGGACTGGCGCGCCATTCCCACCACGGCCGAGATCCGCGAGACCCAGGCCGCCCGCCTGATCGAGGGCATCACCGGATCGGCCAGTGCCGCCACCCTGGCCCAGGCCCGCCAGCTGCTCAAGGACACGGATCCCGAGCATCTGGTCGCCGGCCTGCTGGGCCTGGTCCTGGCCGACCAGTCCGCGGGCTTCGAGCTGGCTGTCGAGGCCGACCGCAAGCCCAAGGCCCGCTTCGACAACCCCCGCGAGCGCAAGGAGGGCAGTCCCCGCCCCCAGCGCACCTATGCCGAGCGCACCGCCGCCCCGCGCACCGACGGGCCGCCCTCCAAGACCCGGCCCGACGGCAGCTTCAAGCCCCGCACCGAGCTCGACGCGAAGCCCCGCGCGCCCTACGCCAAGCCCAAGACCGAGGGCGGGGACAAGCCGCCGCGCAAGGTCTGGGAGGACCGCACCGCCCCCAAGACCGCCGCCTCGGACACCCCCCGCCCCTGGAAGAAGCCCACCGCGAAGCCCGCCAGCAAGTTTGCTGACGACCGGCCCGTGAAGGTGTGGAAGAAGAAGTAGCCGTTTCTATTTCCAAAACAAAGGGCGCCCTTCGGCGCCCTTTGTCTTGGAAATACCTCAGAGCAACGGACCGCTCAGCGGCTCGCCTGGGCATTGAACCCGGCAGACTTCAGCTTACGGGCCAGGCCTTCATCGACCGGAATGATGAAGTCCACCTCAGCCGGGGCATAGAGCCGATGGTTCAGATCCATGATCCTCAGAGGACCCACGGGAGGCACCACGAGACAGGCAGGGTAGAGGTAGATGCTGTCTTGAGGCTGGAAGAGCATGGTGGCTCCTTTCACCGATATCATCGAATAACATCTCCGATTAGTTCACTTACGTTTTATTTATTACCCATTTCCAGGTAACGAGGCGCCCAAAGGTTCCTTTGCTCAGGGTTTACAGGAGCCTTGCTACCGACGCTCCCTTCCCACTGCCTAACTCTAAATATGGACGAGAAGGGGGACCCGGCCGGATTTAAATTCTGGACAAAAGGGGTCAGCGTTACCGTCGATGACTGCATCACCGACTGGTCCTCACATCGATGGCCATAAGCCACCGCGTGACGGCTTAGAAAAAGCCAAGGGCGCCATTCGGCGCCCTTGGCTTGGAAGCTCACCCATTCGGATCCGCCGCATTCAGATCCAGGGGCTTCGCCTCCGGGACCGCTGGAGGCCGGCCCCAGATGCGGTTCTCCGAGGGCAGGCTGTTGGCCTTGTCCCGGGCCTCTCGGATCTGGCGGATGGTGTCCGCGTCGCTACCGGAGCGGGGCACGGTACCTGGCTTGAAGGCGAGGCGGATCACCCGGTCGCTGGTGGAGGAGGAGGCCAGCAGGCCCGTGTAGCGGTCGATGTCCGCCCACTCCATGCCTTCGGGCGCCTTGAAGTCTTCCCGCTCGGTGGTGGGCAGCGCCACCTTCATGAAGTCGATCCAGATGGGCAGCGCCACCTTGGCGCCGTCCGCACCCTTGAAGATCATCTTCTTCTCATCGAGCCCCACCCAGACGCCGCAAACGACCTTGGTGGAGAAGCCGATGAACCAGCCGTCCGTGTGCTCGTCCGTGGTGCCGGTCTTGCCGGCGACGGGCCACTGCAGCTCGGCGCCGGCGCGGGCGCCGGTGCCCGCATTGGCAACGCCCTGGAGGCACTGGATGAGCTGGAAGGTGCTCTGGGGATCCAGCACCTGCTCGGAGGCGGTGCTGCCGTGGCTCTCCAGCACCTTGCCGGTGCGGTCCGTGACCTTCTTGATGAAGAAGGGGGCGGGCGACTGCAGGCCGCCGTTGGCAATGGTGGCGTAGCCGCGCACCATTTCCCGCAGGGTCAGGTCCGCGGAACCCAGAGCCATGCTGGGATAGGGCGGGATGGTGCCGGTGAGGCCGCACTTCCGGGCGAAGTCGATGACGTTGAGGACGCCCGTCTCCTCGAGGGTGCGCACCGCCGGGACGTTGCGCGAGTCCCGCAGGGCCTCCCACAGGATGATCGGCCCCCAGAAGTCGCGCTCGTAGTTGCGCGGCTCGTAGGGCTTCACGCCGGCCCGCAGCGGCTTGAACTCCGAGCTGCCGTCCGGGTGGGTCACCGTGAGGAAGTCCACGGTGTCCAGGAAGCGCGTGGGCACATCCTGGAGCATGGTGGCGGGGGTTTTGCCGGCAGTGAGGGCCGCGCCGTAGACGTAGGCCTTCATGGTCGAGCCCACCTGCCGGAGGGCCTGGGTGGAGCGGTTGAACTTGGAGCGGTTGAAGTCGTAGCCGCCCACCATGGCGCGGATCTCGCCGGTGAGGGGATCCACCGCCATGAGGGCGCCTTCCACCTGGGGATCCTGATCCAGCTCGAGGCTTTTCGGCGTCCCGTCCTGGGCGGTCTTGATGCTGAACTGCGGCGCTGCGCCCCGGGGCAGCAGCTTCTGGATGTCCTTGCCGGCCCAGGCGAAGGCAGCCTCGGGCACTTCGAGCTCCGTCTTGCCGATGCGCACCAGGGCCTTGCCGCCCTTCCAGCCGAGGATCACTCCGCGCACGCTGTCGCCGTTCTCGAAGTAGCGCTTCCAGCCGTTCAGCTGGGTCGTCTCGGGATCGCCCACGAACTGCACGGCCTCCTTGCGGAAGCCCCGGCGGCGGTCGACGGCCTTGAGGCCCACCCGGACAGCCTCGTTGGCGGTCTCCTGCCACAGGCTGTTCACGGTGGTCGTGACCTCCAGGCCGCCGTTCAGGGCCTGATCACGGCCGTATTTCTCGTAGAGGTACTTGCGGACCTCCTCCACCACGTAGGGCGCGATCGCTTCTTCCCGGGCGTTCTCGCGGGCGAGGCGGATGGGCTTCTCGATGAGGGGCCCGGCCTCGGCGGCCTTGAGGTAGTCCTCCTTGACCATGCGGATCAGCACGTGGTTCCGGCGGGACTTGGCTGCGGCCCGGGCCTTGGGATCCGGATTGTAGGGGTTGTACCAGTTGGGATTCTGGACCAAGCCCGCCAGCAGGGCGCACTCTTCCACATTGAGCTGCGGGGCGCTCTTGCCGAAGTAGAACTCCGCCGCGGCCTCGATGCCATAGCGGCCGCCGCCGAAGTAGACCTCGTTGGCGTACATCTCCATGATCTGCTTCTTGGAGTAGGCCTTCTCCAGCTTGCGGGCCAGGATGATCTCTTTCAGCTTGCGGTCCAGTCGCTTCTGCCGCTTGGCGGTCACGGTGCGGATCAGCTGCATGGTGAGGGTGGAGGCCCCCTCCCGCCGCCGGCCGAAGCTGGTGACGAAATTCCAGCCGGAGCGTGCGAAGCCCCGGGGTGAGATACCGCTGTGGTCCCAGAAGTCCGTATCCTCTGTCGCCACCAGCGCATTGACGAAGGCCTTGGGGATGTCGCCGTAGGGGATCACCACCCGGTGCTCCTCGGCGAAGATCCCGATCACGTTGCCGCTCTGATCGAGGACCTTGGTGATGGTCTTCGGCACCCGCAGGGCGAACAGGGTCAGGAAGCTGTCGGCATCGCGGGACAGCACGGACCAGGACACCGCCAGACCGAGGGCACCCAAGGCCGAGAGGGCGACCAGGAGCAGGAGACCGCGGCGGAGCCAGCGTCGGGCCGGCTGAGAGAGGGATGCCAATTTTGAGACCATGTGATCAAGGATAGCGTTGGATGCGGCTAGAGTGTGGGCATGCTCCAGCGACTGATTCTCGTGGCCAAGGTCAAATCCCCGCACCTGGCCTCCACCCTGAGGGACGCCCTGCCGAAGTTCCTGCAGGCCGGCTGGGAGATCGTCGGCGAGCCCGGCATCGAGGAGGCCTGGTCCCTCGCAGGCCTGGAACCGTCCCGGCTGCGCGTAGACCCAGACCTGGGCTCCGGCCAGCCCCCGGCGGACCTCTGCCTGGTCCTCGGCGGCGACGGCACGCTGCTCTACGCGGCCCGCCGGGTGGGCCTGCGCGGCACCCCCATCCTGGGCATCAACCTCGGCTCCCTGGGCTTCCTCACCGCCCACCCCGTATCCGGCGCTGTGGAGGCCGTGGAGGCCTTCCTGGCGGGCCGCCTCGTACCCGATGTGCGCCCCATGCTGGAGGCCGAGCTCTGGCGGAACGGCTCCCGCCTGGCCCGCCAGCCCGTGCTCAACGACGCCGTGCTGGCCAAGGGCGCCCTGGCCCGGATCATGGACATGCGCCTGCGGGTGGGCGACCAGGATGCGGGCCCCATGAAGGCCGACGGCCTCATCGTCGCCACGCCGACGGGGTCCACGGCCTATGCCCTGTCCGCGGGCGGGCCCATCATGCACCCCAGCCTGGAGGCCTTCGTCATCGCCCCCATCTGTCCGCACACCCTGACCCTGCGCCCCTCGGTGGTGCCGGCCCGGTGGCCCATCAGCATCACCCTCATGGACGCCGAGGACGCGCACCTCACCCTGGACGGCCAGGTGGGCCACCGAGTGCTGCCCGGCGACGAGGTGCGGCTCTACCAGGCCGACAGCCGCATCACCCTCCTCCAGCAGCCCGGCCTGGACTTCTTCGCCCTCCTCCAGCAGAAGCTGCACTGGGGCGACCGGTAGGACCTGGGCGACTCAGGGGGCCCCCTCCGCAGGTCAAGCCGAAGACAGGCACAGACCGCCCCGCCTGGGGTGGGTTCTGCGCCCATCGGTCGGCGGTGGTCTGCGTCGATGGCCGCTTGTGATCCCAGACACACGGAACGGGCTCGACACTTCAGCGCAAGAGGGACCAAAGTCCCGCCGCGGAGGCCCCATGGCCCTCAAAGAACGACCCAAACCCTTCCTGTTGCCGGAGTATTGCAAGGGCTGCGGCCGCTGCATCGACGCCTGCGCCAAGGACTGCATCACCGCCGGCCACCAGATCAACCCCCTCACGGGTCTGGTTCCTGTCGAGCTTGATCTGACCAACTGCAACGCCTGCGGTCTCTGCATGGACGCCTGCCCCGAGCCCTACGGCCTGCGGCCCGCCCACGAGGGTCCCATTCCGAAGTTCGAGCTGGAGGATCCCGCCAAGCTCTACGGCGTGAAGCCCAGCGACGCCCCCGAGCCCCAGGATGTCCCCTCGGTGGTGCTGCCCCTGCCGCGCACCGAGCCCCTGGTCATCAAGGGCACCTACGCCTCGGCCATCGGCGCCATCCTCGCCGGCTGCCGCCACGTCTACGGCTACCCCATCACCCCGTCCACCGAGGGCGCCGAGCTCATGGCGAAGTTCCTGCCCAAGCTGGACGGCACCTTCCTCCAGGCGGTCAGCGAAGTCGCCGCCGTGAACATGATGTACGGCACCGCCGGCGCGGGCCTGCCCACCATGACCTTCACCTCCTCGCCGGGCTTCAGCCTGATGCTGGAAGGCGTGTCCTACATGATCGGCTCGGAGCTGCCCGGCGTCTTCGTGGACGTCATGCGTGGCGGGCCGGGCCTGGGCAACATCGCCCCCGAGCAGTCGGACATCAAGCTGGCCTGCCACGGCCTGGGCCACGGCAACACCCAGGCCCTGGTGCTGGCGCCCTCCACGCCCCAGGAGATGCTGGACCTCACGATCCTGGCCTTCGAGCTGAGCTTCAAATACCGCAACCCGGTGGTCATCCTGAGCGACGGCTACCTGGGCCAGATGACCGGCAAGGTGCAGCTGCCGGAGACCCTGCTGAAGCCTGGCGTGCCCCAGTGGGCGGTCTACGGCGACGCCCTGCACCGCAAGAACCTCATCTCCTCGATCTTCCTCACGGAGACCGACCTCGAGGCCCACAACGTCCACCTGAATGCCAAGTACGAGGCCATGAAGGCGGAGGTCCGCTCCGAGTCCTTCCGCTGCGAGGACGCCGACGTGATCCTGATCGCCTGCAACACCCCGGCCCGCACCGCCAAGGGCGCCGTGCAGGAGCTTCGCCACCAGGGCATCAAGGCGGGCCTGTTCCGGCCCATCACGCTCTGGCCCTTCCCTATCGAGGCTCTGAAGGCGGCTCTCCAAGGCGCCGAGCGCCTGATCGTGGTCGAGGCCAGCGCCGGCCAGCTGGAGAACGAAGTCCGCCTGGCCCTCAGCAAGGCCGGGGTCCGGGACTACCCGGAGATTGAATCCGTGCGCCGCATGGGCGGCATCCTGCCCCAGCAGGACGAAATCCTGGCCCGGGTGCTGGGCAGGAAAGAGGTGCTCGCATGAGCAAGGCCAGCGTCATCTACGACAAGTTCGACCGCCACTCCCACGCTCAGGGCCTCAAGGGCCACGCCACCCACTACTGCCCCGGCTGCGGCCATGGGCTGGCCCATAAGTTCCTGGCCGAGGCCATCGACGAGCTGGGCGTGCAGGACCGCACGGTAGCCATCAGCCCCGTGGGCTGCTCGGTGTTCCTCTACTACTACTTCGATGTGGGCAACAGCCAGGCCGCCCACGGGCGCGCCTCCGTGGTGGCCCTGGGCCACAAGTTCGCCAACCCTGACAGCGTGGTCATCAGCTACCAGGGCGACGGCGACCTGGCCTCCATCGGCCTCGCCGAGACCATCGCCACGGCCCAGCTGGGCGCCCCCATCACGGTCATCTTCATCAACAACGCCATCTACGGCATGACCGGCGGCCAGATGGCGCCGACCACGCTCATGGGCCAGACCGCCACCACCTGCCCCACAGGCCGGAGCCAGTACAACGGCCAGCCCATGAAGATGGCCGAGATCATCGCGGGCCTCGACGGTCCCATCTACGTCGAGCGCGTGGCCCTCTTCGACGCCAAGCAGCGCATCAAGGCCAAGAAGGCCATCCGCAAGGCGCTCCGCAACCAGGTGGAAGGCCGTGGCTACTCGTTCATCGAGGTCCTGGCCGAGTGCCCCACCCACCTCAAGATGAGCCCCGAGGAGACTGAGATCTGGGTCAAAGACTTCATGGAGCCGGTCTATCCGCTGGGCGTAAAGAAGGACGTGGCCACGGAGCCCTGGTTCCACCGGAACCCGCCCAGCTTCGACGGCGAGAAGATCCTCCAGCTCGCCGGCGCCTCCTACGCACACCCCGTCCGGCACAGCGACGGCTTCCCCACGCACCTCGCCCCTGCTGACATCTCGCTGAAGCTGGCGGGCTCCGGCGGTGACGGCGCCCAGACCGCCGCCATGCTCATCGCCCGCTCCGGCATCAACGAAGGCTTCGACGCCACCCACATCCCCAGCTACGGTCCCGAGAGCCGCGGCGGGACGTCCTACGCCGATGTCCACGTGGCCGAGGAGGAGGTGCTGAACCCGGGGTCCCCGGATCCGCAGATCCTCATCGCCTTCAACGCCCCCAGCCTGGCCAAGTTCGGCCCCACGGTCCGCAAGGGTGGAACCGTCATCTACGACTGCTCTGTGGTCTCCGACGCCCCGCTGCTCGATCCCAGCATCAAGGTCTTCCCGGTGCCCTTCACGGGCATCGCCACAGACCTGGGCAAGGCGGTGGTGAAGAACATCGTGGCCCTGGGCGCGCTGCAGGCCGCCACGGGCATCTTCCCCAAGGAGACCTTCCTGGACGCGATCCGCGTGGCCCTGAAGGACAAGTGCGCCCTGATCCCCCTGAACGAGGAAGCCTTCGCCTGGGGCATCAAGTCCGTGGAGACGCTCCGGTCCTGATCAATCCGCCTTGCGCGTGAGCTTCAGGCCGCCGCTGGCGAGAGGGGAGGTCCAGTTGCCCTCCATGGCTGTTCCGTCCTCGGAGAGGGTGGCCTCGAAGTCCATGGTGGGTTCCGGGAACTCGATCTTCTGACCCTTCACCTTGGCCTTGGTGAAGGTGTCCTTGAAGTCCCCCACGGCCGTTCCGAACCAGACAGAGCTGCCCTTGAGGACGTTGCCAGTGGCGGCCTCGACCTTCACGACCAGCTTGCCGCCCATGTCGGCATAGCTCCACCTGCCTTCCCAGGTGCCGACCAGTTTGGCGGCGGTGGCCGCATCATCGGCATGAGCCATAGGTGCCAGGGCCACCAGGCACGCCGCCAGGGGAAGGAATCGCAGGGTCTTGAACATGGACACCCCCAAAGGCCGACAGCGGCAACCCCGTCCGGCTCGCCGCTGATGGTAGCAACCCCAGCAACAGGCGGCCAGCATCGAGGCATCAAAAAGAAGAGCTGAACGCAGAGGACTACCGAGGAGCGGAGGAGAGCTGGAAAAACCTTCTATTGCAGTTCTCCGCTTTCCTCCGCGCCTCGGCCTTCCTCAGCGTGATCTGTTTTTTTGCCCTGACTCTTCAAGCCATGACCCTACAGCCCGCCGCGCAGGTTGGCGAAGGTGCGCAGGCCTTCTTCGGTGGTCCGGAGCAGGGCCACGAGGCGGCCCTGGTGCAGGGCGCGGAGGGGGGCGCCGGGATCCGGGAAGCCCTCGGGGAGGATCCAGGTGGGCGGCAGGAACTCGCCCAGGGGAATGGCGCGGCCGTGGGCCAGGTGCTCGGCCTCGGCGTCGCTGAGCTCCCGCACGGGGCACCAGGGCACCAGGTCCGCACCCGTGAGGAGGCGCTCCTGGCCCTCGCCGGGGTCGGTCCAGGGTCCGATGGCGGTGCGCCGCAGGGCCGCCAGGTGGGCGCCACAGCCAAGGGTCCGGCCCAGGTCCCGGGCGAGGCTGCGCACGTAATAGCCGCCCCGGCAGGTGAGCTCCAGGGTGCTGGAGCGGGGCAGGTCATGGGCCAGCCAGCGGGCCGAGAGCAGGAAGACCCGGCAGGGCTTCATGATCACTTCCTCGCCCCGGTGGGCCTTCTTGTAGGCCGCCTCGCCGTCGATCTTCTTGGCGCTGGTGGTGGGCGGCACCTGCTCGGTCCAGCCCAGGAGCGGCGCCAGGGCCGCATCCAGCTGCTCCGGCGTGAGGTGCGAGGCATCGCCGGTCAGCACGGGGAGGCCCTGGAGGTCGCAGGTGTCCGTCTCCAAGCCCCAGTGGACCTCGGCGAGGTAGGTCTTCGGCAGGGGATGCATGAGGTCCATGAGGCGCGTCGCCTGGCCCGCGAGCACCAGCAGGAGGCCCTCGGCGAAGGGATCCAGGGTGCCGCCGTGGCCCAGGGCCAGCTTCTTCTGGCCGGCCTCGAAGGCCCGCCGCTTGAAGTCCCGCACCGCGTCAAAGCTGCTGCGGCCCACGGCCTTGTGGACGAGGTGGATGCCCGACTCGACCATTCAGGCGTCCGGCTTTCCGGCGGCCTCGGGATCCTCGGGTTCCTCGGGCTCTGGAGGCCGCGCGGCGCGCTCCTTCTCGAGCTCCGCCAGGATGGTCTCCAGGTGGTTGCCCTCCTCCAGCGTGCCATCGGGGAAGAACCGTAGTTCAGGCACCCGCTTCATCTTCAGGCGCGCAGCCAGCTGGGTGCGGAGGAACCCCGCCGCCCGGCCCAGGGCCTTGCGGGTGAGGCCGTTCTGGGCCTCCTGGTCACCGCCGTTGGGGGGCAGCACCGTGAAATAGACCCGGGCGATGCTGCGGTCCGCCGTCAGGCGCACGGCCGTGACGGTGAGGAAGCCCAGCTCCGGGTCGCGAAGCTCACGCTGGATCAGGTTCGACAACAGGAAGTGGACTTGGTCTTCAAGGTGTTCAGGGCGCAGCATGGGTTTCCTTTGGAGTTTCTATTGTAGCCGAGCCAACCGCCGCACTTTCGGATGCCGCGGTAGGCCCCTGCCCTGGATACTCTGGGGTTTTCAGGGATGTCCATTGGCCGACTGGTTCGAGGAGTGGTTTGACGAGGACTATGCCGAGCTCTATGCCCACCGGGACACCACGGAAGCCCGCCGGGCGGTGGAGCTGGCCCTGCGGGTCGCGCCGGAGCTGGCCGCGGGCCCCGTGGTGGACCTGGGCTGCGGCTCGGGCCGGCACCTGGAGGTGCTGCGCGGGGTGAACCCGCAGGCCTTCGGCATGGATCTCTCCAGGGCCCTGCTGGGCCTGGCCCCCGCCGAGCTGCGCCCCTGGCTGCTGCGTGGGGACATGCGGGCCCTGCCCCTCCAGCCCGGCGTCCTCAGCGGCATCTGCCTCTGGTTCACGCCCTTCGGCTACTTCGGGGATCAGGAGAACCGGTCCCTGCTGCAGCACCTCGCGGGCCTGCTGCGCCCCGGCGGCGTCTTGCTGCTGGACTATCTGAACGCGGATCTGGTGGAGCGGACCCTGGTCCCCGAGGACACCGCCGAGCGCAAGGGCACCCGCATCCGGAGCTGCCGGAGCATCGAAGGCAACCGCCTCATGAAGCGCCTGACCCTCACGCGTTTGGCCACCGGCGAGGTCCGCGAGGCTCTGGAGAGTGTCCAGCTCTACCACCCCGCGGAGCTACAGGAGCTGGCCCGCGCTGCGGGGCTGCGGGTCCGGACCATCCTGGGCAACTACACCGGCGAGTCCTTCACGAGCGACAGCCCCCGCTGGATCGGTGTTTTCCAGCGGCATGGCACTGCCGATCTTCTTGAGTCAAACTGAAAGACTGCAAGCACAAGGAGCAGCCATGGCCTTCCAGTCGGTGCGCGATCTCAACGTCAAGGGCAGCCGGGTCTTCCTGCGGGCGGACCTGAACGTGCCGCTGAAGGAAGGCAGGATCACGGACGCCACCCGCGTCAAGGAGACCCTGCCCACGCTGAAGTGCCTGCTGGATGGGGGCGCTTCCGTGGTGCTGGCCTCGCACCTGGGCCGACCCGAGGGCAAGGGCTTCGAGGCCGCCTACAGCGCCGCGCCGGTGGCCGCCTGGCTGTGCGAGCAGGGCTTCGACTGCCGCCTGGCCAGCTATGTGAACGGCGAGGCCGTGGAGGCCGAGGCCGCCGCGCTGAAGCCCGGCCAGATCCTGCTGCTGGAAAATCTCCGCTTCGAGAAGGGTGAGACCAAGAACAAAGAGGAGTTTGCCGACAGCCTGGCCCGCCTGGCAGACACCTACGTGAACGACGCCTTCGGCTCTGCCCACCGCGCCCATGCCTCCGTGAGCGGCATGGTGGCCCGCTTCCCCAAGGACCGTGTGGCTGCGGGCTTCCTCATGGAGAAGGAGCTCAAGGCCCTGACCAAGGTCACCGAGAGCCCCGACAAGCCCCTGGTGGTGATCTTCGGCGGCGCCAAGGTGAGCGACAAGATCGAGCTCATCCAGAACTTCCTGGGCAAGGCCGACGCCATCCTCATCGGCGGCGCCATGAGCTACACCTTCCTCAAGGCCCAGGGCTACGAGATAGGCAAGAGTCTCTGCGAGGAGGACAAGCTGGAGATGTCCCTGGAGCTGCTGAAGCAGGCCCAGGCCAAGGGCACGCGGCTGCTGCTGCCCCTGGACCACGTGGCCGCGGACGCCTTCAAGGAGGACGCGGACTGCGGCATCACCCTGGACCAGAACATCCCGGCGGAGCGCCTGGCCCTGGACATCGGCCCCGAGACCGTGGCGCTCTATGCGGCGGAGATCCGCGCCGCGCGGACCCTGCTGTGGAATGGCCCCATGGGCGTCTTCGAGATGGCCCCTTTCGCCAGCGGCACCCTGACCATGGCGGAAGAACTGGCCGAGGCTGCTGACAGGGGCGCCTTCGTGCTGGTGGGCGGCGGTGACAGTGTGGCCGCGGTGAACAAGGCCGGCGTTGCGGCCCGGATGTCCCATGTCTCCACCGGCGGCGGCGCCAGCCTGGAGTTCCTGAGCGGTCTCGAGCTTCCGGGCGTCGCCGCCCTTTCCAAGTGAGGTCTGCCATGCGCTGCGTCGTCGCCAACTGGAAGATGAACCTGCAGTCCGAGGAGGCCCAGGCCTTCTGCGAGGATCTGCTCCTGCACATCGCCCCGGAGCCCCAGGCCGAGGTCGGCATCGCGCCCCCCTTCACGCTGCTCTCCCTGGTCAGTGGCCTCGTGCGGCCCAAGGGCCTGCACGTGTTCGGGCAGAACGGCCACGCCGAGGACAAGGGCGCCTTCACGGGTGAGATCTCCATGCCCCAGCTGCGGGACGTGGGCTGCTCGGGCGTGCTGCTGGGCCACAGCGAGCGCCGCCAGTTCTTCGGCGAGACCGACGCGGCCCTGGCCAAGAAGATCAAGGCCGCCTGGCAGTGGGACCTGCTGCCCCTGCTCTGCATCGGCGAGACCCTGGCCCAGCGCGATGCCGGCGAGACCCTGGCCGTACTTGGCCAGCAGCTGTCAATCCTCAGCCAGACGGGCCCCGGCCCCCTCTGGGTGGCCTACGAGCCCGTCTGGGCCATCGGCACCGGCCGCCGGGCCGAGGCCCCCCAGGTCCTCGAGGCCCACGGCTTCATCCGCGCCGAGCTCGCCCGGCACGGGGCCTGCACCGACTACGAGGTGCCCATCCTCTACGGTGGCAGCGTGACCCCCGAGAGCTTCCCCGAGCTGCTGAACATCCCCGAGGTGGCCGGCGGCCTCGTCGGCGGCGCCAGCCTCGACCCCCATAAGTTTGCCGCCCTCGTCAAGCAGGCCGGCTGAACTGACTTTTTGGCTCTTCTGGGATTTCGGGGAAGGCCATCTCTCCGCGGATTCATCCAGCTCGTGGGGGAAGACCAACCCCTCTCGCAGAGGGCGCGGAGAGGGCTGAGGTTCGCAGAGCACAGCGGGTAACCCGCAACCCTCAGCGCTCCTCCGCTCCCCTCGTCCTTTCTCTGCGAGAGTGGTTGCTTTCCCCTGAGCGTGCCGAGAACACCCAGGGGGTGGGGTTGGCGTGTCTTGGTGCCTTCCCTGAAATCCCGGATGAACCTTTGTCTAGGCCCCCGAGCTCAGCGGCGGACCCAGGCCAGGACCCAGAGCACGCCAAGGAGCGCCATGGCGTCGCGCTCGTCGGGGTCCATGCGCTGGTTCCGCTGGGACAGCTCTTCCGGGCCGGGGCCCCGCATCACCACCCGGTGCGTCTCCCGGGCGGGATCCTCCAGAAGCACCCAGTCCGGGGCCGTGCGGCCCACCACCGCGGCCCCGATGCGCGGGGCGCCTGCCTTCCAGCGCACCTCCAGCGGCTCCCACTGGCCGGCGTTCATCACGCGCCAGGAGCCCTCGGCGGGGAGCGCGGCCAGGTCCAGCACCGCGTCACGGTCCAGGAAGCGCACCACCAGCCGCGCCTGGGGTGGAACGATCGGTTCGGGTTTCCGGCAGCCGAGGCCCGCCAGCAGAAGGAACACCACCAGGAGCCACCGCATCGGATCCTCCGCCTTTCATTCTGGTGTCTTTTCAGGCACGCGAAAGGTGCGTTCCAGGGGGAGCGCTATTTCCGGTAGTAGGCCCGGATCGCGTCCACCACGGCCCCCGCGTAGCGCTCCCGGAACCCGGGGTCCCTCAGGTTGGCGGCGTCCTCTTCGTTGGTGAGGTTTGCCACTTCGATGAGCACCTTGGTGGCGCCGGTGCTGTAGCGGATGACCGCCGGCACCCACTTCCCGCCGCTCCGGTGGATGACGTTCCGGATGGGGCGATTGGCGTGGATGGGGATGCGGTCCTGCTCCAGGGCCTTCAGCAGGGCCTCGGAGAACTGGCGGCTGCGCGCCTCGCCCTGCAGCTTCTCCTTGCCCGAGAAGGTGACCCGGCCTGAGCGCTTGCCTTCGGCCACGTTCCCGGTCGAACGGCCGCCCAGCCCGAAGCTGGAGGGCACCAGGGCCGCGCCGGGCACGTAGATCATCGTGCCCCGGGCTGAGGGGTGCAGGCTGTCGGCGTGGAAGCTCAGGAAGAGGGTCTTCTGGGCATCGCCGTTGGCCTTCCGGAAGCTGGCGAAGCGGTCATTGGACAGCACCCAGCGCAGGTGGACGCTCACCGCCGAGGGGCTCTCCCCGTCCACTGCGAAGGGCGGCGTGGTGAGGATCTCCGCCGCGCGGCTGGGGGTGCGGATCTCTTCGCGGTTGCGGAAGCCAAGCCCCGGGTAGCGGATGGTGCTGCTCACCTGGGCATCCGTCTCCTGCTCCAGGAGGCGACGCACCCGCATGGAGATGTCGTAGACGAAGTCGGATTCCCAGATGCCGTTGGCCCGGGCGCCGGGATCCACGCCGCCGTGGCCCGCGTCGAGGACGATGCAGACGCCCTTGAGCTTGGGCCCCGCGTCCACGCGGACCGTGCGCCGCACCTCGGCGCGGACCTCCCGCTCCTCGGCGAGCTCGGAGCTGCCCTCGGACTGGAAGGGGTCAGCCAGGTAGGCGAGCGGGATCTTGATGAGCTGGCCGGGCTGGATGCTGCGGACGTCCTCGATGCCGCTGCGGCGGGCGATGAGGTCCGCCAGCTCGCTCACGCCCTTGGGGTCCACGCGGTCGGTGTAGCGGATGACCACGCTCGAATAGAGAGCCTCGCCCTTGCGGAGGCGGTAGGCCGCGTACTTCCCGAGACCATCCTCACCGAAGGAGAGCAGCGCACGGTAGGCCGCCACACGGGCCTCGTCGTCGAGGGCGTCCTCGGGCTGGGAGCGGTCCGGGGTCCGGCCGGGGCCGCCAAGATCCGCCGAGAGCAGGCTCCGCGGGATGCGCCAGAGGTCCCCCTCCCGCAGCTTCTCGGGCAGTTCGGGGTTCTCCGCCATGAGCCGGTCGTAGTTCTGGCCGTGCCCGGTGAAGAGGGCTGCGAGGGTCCACACGGACTCGACCTCGGGGTGACTGACCCGGTGCCGGACCTCGTCCTGGCGCCACTGGTCCTGGGGGAACAGGGCCGCCAGGGACCACCGCTTGCCCTCGGGACTCAGGGCCTCGAAGGCGACCCAGCCGCTGGCGTCCGCGCCCTTCGCCAGGAAGGCCCGGGGCAGTGCCTTGCCTTCGACACTCAGGCCCCGGCGGAACTGGAGCCGCAGGAGGATGGGGCGGCCCTCGGGGGTGCGGGCCTGGGCCAGCACGGGCGGGGGTTCCTGCACCGCGGGAGCGGCGAACAGGGCGGGCAGGAACAGGAGGCTCAGGCCTCCCACGGCGCGTCGCTTCCGGCCTCGTCCGCAGCCAGGGCTTCCCCAGAGCGTCCGGCCAGGACCCAGGCCCGCAGCTGTTCCTGCAGGGCGGCGGGGTCCCCGGAGCGCTCCCGGAGGAACAGCTTCAGGCGGCGCTCCAGGTGGCCGGCGCCCTCCTCCAAGAGGAAGAGCCGGTCGTGGAGCCGCTCGTGGGGGGCCTTGCCGGTGCTGGCGGGCAGCTTCAGCGTGCCCATGTCGAGGGTGGCCGCGTTGATGGTGAACACCCACTCCAGGTCTCCCGAGAGGATCCGGAGCTTCATCTTCGCCGGGCGCATGCCACGGCTGAGGGCTTCGAAGGCCTCGCGGCTCTCGGAAGGATTGCCCTTGCGCAGGGAGATCTCTTTCACCTCGCCGCGCTCGGAGGCCAGCTGGATGGCGTCATCCACGAAGCAGCCGGAGCCGTCGCCATCCTCGCCGCTGGCGCCGCCTTCGGTCATGCTGCGCATCCACAGCCAGAGGAGGAATTCCTCCCCCAGGAAGCGGCCCTGTTCCAATAGCTCTAGAGGCTTCACCTCAGGCCTCCTCGAGTTCGAGATCCAGCGGATCCAGGGCCATCAACGCTTCCACGGACAGGTCCGGACAGAGCCGGCCCGACAGCACCAGGGGCGCCAGGGGATGGATCTCGCAGCCGAAGGACTTGATGAACAGGCTCGACAGCACGCCCTGCGCCTTCGCGGAGGACGCGGTGGTCCAGAGGATGCCGCCCTTCAGGTCCCAGGCCACCTCGATGACCTTGGGGGTGGGCAGGACCTTGCGCAGCAGCTCGACCTTCACTTCATCCGCGAGGGAGATCCGGGCCTCCTTGCCGACGAAGGTGAGGTCGCGCTCCTTCTGCAGAGCCTGGAGCCGCAGGTCCACATGGGCCTTCAGCAGCATGGACGGCACGCGCCGCGTGTCGATGCGCAGGGCGAAGACCGCGAACCGCTCCTGGCTGACCCAGTTCTCATCCGGGGGCGTGATCAGCGGATTCCGCCAGTCGCACCAGCCCACGCGCTCTTCCTCGAGCCCGTCCATGAAGGGGCGGAACTGGTCCTGCTCCAGGCCGGCCTGCAGGTCCTTCTCATCCGGCACCGGCCCCATGACCAGAAAGCGTTTAAGGGACACCGTCCCCTGCAGGATGCTCATGATGCACCGCCCTTGAAAAATGCACGGAACCGGTCCCAGAACCCGCGCTCGACCCGGTCGGGATCCAGGGGCTTGAGGCCTGTGGGCTCGCCCGGTTTCGGAAGCGGCAGAGCCGGATCCTGGAACAAGAGCAGAACGCCCGTGATGTTGTCCCGGCCACCCGAATCAAGGGCCGCCTCCACCAGCAGCTCGAGGCCCCGCTGGGGCGTTGCGCCCCGGCTCAGCAGGGCGAGCAGCTGGTGGTTGGGCACCTCACCATGGAGGCCGTCGGAGCAGAGGAGCAGCTGATCCCCGCGGCGCAGGGGCAGCCGGGCCACCCCCACCCGCAGCGCCTGGGGCGAGCCCAGGGCCTGGGTGATCATGTTGCGCTGGGGATGGACACGAGCCTGCTCGAGCGTGAGGGTGCCCTGGGCCACGAGGTCGTTGACCAGAGTCTGGTCTTCGGTGAGCTGATGCAGCTGGCCTCCCCGCACGAGGTAGGCCCGGGAGTCGCCGACCTGGGCGAGGTAGGCGCAGCCGTTCCAGAGCACAGCGGCCGTGAGGGTCGAGCCCATGCCCCGCACGGTGCGGTCGTCGTCGGAGTAGCGCAGCACCGCAGCACTGGCCTGCGTGACAGCCGTCCGGAGGGCATGGATCAGCTGCAGTTCCTGTCGGCCACCAACTCCCAGCTGACCCCAGTGGCCGAAGAGAAAGAGCGAGACCGCAGCCAGGCCTTCATGGCTGGCTACCTCGCCCGCCGCAGCGCCGCCCATGCCATCCGCCACCGCCACGAGCAGGCCCGGCTCGCCCACCTTCAGGGGGCGGACGGGGCCATTGAGGATGGGCTCATCGCCATCCAGCGCGCTCACCAGGTAAGCGTCCTCGTTGTTCTTCCGGACCTTGCCCGGATGCGTGATGGCGGCGTAGTCGATGAGCATGGCGCAGGAAGGCCCCGGGGATTGGGCTGGTTGGGGGGACGTCAAGGAGGCCCTTTCCGTTCATCATAGCGGGAGGAGACTCAAATCCATGACCGAAGGCCCCCTCGCGATTCTCGGACCCGGCACCCTGGGACTCTCCCTGGCCCAGTGGGCCGCGGAGTGTGGCCTGGAGACCCGCCTGCTGGGTCGGGATCACCGGCACGCCGAGGCGGGACGCCTGGCGATCCAGCGCCGCTGGGACCAGGCTGCCGCCAAGGGGCGCCTGAGCCCTGAGGCGCGCCGGGACGCGGAAGACCGCCTCTCGGCCCACCCCTTTGCCCCGGAGGCCCTGGAGGGTGTCAGCGCCTTCCTGGAGGCCCTTCCCGAGGACCCAGGCCTCAAGGGCCCTGCCCTGGCCCGCGCCGCCGGCTGGGCGGCCCCGGAGCTCCTGCTGCTCTCCGGGACCTCCTCCCTGCGGATTTCCAGCCTGGCCCTGGCCGCGGGGCTGCCGGACCGCCTCGTGGGCTTCCACCTCTTCGTGCCCGTGCCCCGGATGGCCGTCGTGGAGATGGGCGTGGCGCCCGGCACCCCGGAGCGGCTGGTGGCGCGGACCCGCGCCCTGGGCCACGCCCTCCGCAAGCGGGTCGTGCAGGTCCGGGACCAGCCGGGCTTCGCAGCGGCACGCATGGCCCTTGCCCAGGGCCTCGAGGCCATGCGGCTGCTGGAGGATGGCGTGGCCTCGGCGGAGGACCTGGACGCCCTTATGACGCTCGGCTACGGCCATCCCGTGGGTCCCCTGGAGCTGTCGGACCGGATCGGACTGGACCTCCGCCTGCGGATCGCCGAGGGGCTGGCAGAGTCGGGCGAGGAGCGCTTCCGGCCCCCCGGGATCCTGGTGTCCAAGGCCGCAGAAGGCTCGCTCGGACTCAAGCGCGGCGGCGGCTTCTTCCCGTGGGATGCCCAGGGGAGGCGCGCATGACCAACCTCCAGCTGGTCCTCGCAGCCGCCGTGACCCTCTTCGTGATCTATGTCGCATATCAGCTCGGAAAGGTGCTGCTGCGGGTCTTCGTCGGCCTCGCCGCCCTGGCTCTGTTAAGCTGGGTGCTCTGGAAATTCTTCCTGTCCTGACCCCAGCCTTCTCGAGGAGCAAGCATGGCCGCCATCTCCTGCACCCACTGCGGCGCCGATCTGACCGCCCCCCAGAGCGTGCGCATCGCCGAGTACCACTTTGGACACATGGAGAAGGTGGACGAGGATCCGGGCTTCAAGTACCACATGGAGCAGTCCGACAACTTCACCCTGCTCTGTAACAGCTGCAAGCGCCTGGTGCGCACCCTGCCCATCGCCAAGTAGTTTCCCTTTTCCCACCCATAAAAACGGCCCCGATTCGGGGCCGTTTTTATGGGTGGGATCCCGCCTACTGGCGGAGAATCCGAGGAGTGATGAAGATCAGCAGCTCCGCGTTCTTCTCTTGCTTCGTGTCCTTGCGGAAGAGGAAGCCGATGATCGGCAGCTTTGCCAGGAAGGGCACACCGGCAGTACCTACGGTGGAGTTGGTGATGTAGACGCCACCCAGCACGGCCGTTCCGCCGTCCCGGACCAACATCTGCGTCTCCAGAGCCTTCCGGAGGATGGTGGGGGTGCCGTTTACGGTGCGGCTGAAGTCGGCCTCGGCCTTCTCCAGCTTGATGTCCATGATGATGGTGCCCTCGTTGGTGATCTGGGGCGTGACATCCAGCTGCAGGTTCGCATCGATGAACGACACGGTGATGGCGCCGCCCTGGGCTCCGCCCTGCTGGGTCGGATAGGGGATCTTCTCGCCGCTCAGGATGGTGGCCTTCTTGTTGTTCTGGGTCACGATCTTGGGTGAGGACACGATCTTCACGGTGCCTTCGCTCTCCAGGGCCTGCAGGACCGCGTTGATGCTGAAGCGGTTGCTGAGGAAGGAGAGCCAGAGCTGACCGGCGGGAGCAGCGAGGGAGGTCACCCCGTCCATGCCCGGAGCCCAGCCAACGGCACCTTGCTGGCCGGAGGCCGGCCTGCTGAGGCCCGTGGTGCCATTCCAGAAGGGAGCCGTGGTGCCCACCCAGGGAGCGGTGCTGGAGGAGCCACTGCTGGAGGTGCCACCGCTCAGGGCCACATCACCATTGTTGGAGGTGGGCCACTTGACGCCAAACTGGCGCTGCCAGTCCTTGTTGGCCTCGACCACCCGGGCTTCGATCTGCACCTGCTGGATCTGCACGTCGAGAGTCTGGATGAGGTCTTCGATGACTGGCAGCCGCTGGGGCAGGTCGGTGATGATCAGGGTGTTGGTGCGCTCATCCAGGATGGCGGAGCCGCGCTTGGAGAGCATGTCCTTGAGAATCCTCTGGACATCGCCAACCTTCGCGTAGGACAGGGGTCGGGTGACGGTCTGCAGCTCACCGGCCAGGGCCTTGATCTCGTCCAGCTTCTTGCGCTCTTCCTCTTCCCGCTGAAGCTTGTCCACCTTGGCGACGCGGAGCACGCCATTCTGGATCTCCTTGCCCAGACCCGAGTTCTTGAGGACGACATCAAGCACCTGGTCCCAGGGGGTGTCCGTGAACTTGAAGCCGGCGCTGCCCTGCACCTCAGGGTCCATGACCAGGTTGAGCTTGCCGGTGTCCGCGAGGATCCGAATGAAATCGCGGATCTCGGTGTTCTGCAGATCGATGGTGATCTTGGACCCGGAATACTTGGTCTGGCTCTCACCCAGGGTGCGGCTCGAGGACCGACTCGGGGCGGCAGCTCGGGGCTTCTCCGGCTCGGGGACCTGCACCGCGTCCGGAGTAGCGACCGGCAGGGCCGTGACCGCGGCCACCTGAGGCAGCAGCTGGAAGGCTCCGCCGACGGAGGGGAGTGGCGCCAGGGGCTTCAGGGCAACCACCTTCGGCTCGGCGACGACAGGAGCCACCGGCACGGTCACGATCGGCGGCGCGACTTCGGCAACTTCAACGGGGGCAGGCTTGGGCAAGACCACAGGAGCAGGGGCGGGTGCTGGAGCCGCCTCAAAGGATGCCAGCAGCGAGACCACCTCGGAGGCGGTCGGGGCTGACACAGGAGCCTGGGGACGGCTGGTGGGCTCAAAGCGGGCCTGCACGCGGCCTTCACCGGGGGTCAGGAGCAGCTGGACGCCATCGGCCGTGAGTTCCACGACAACCTGGGTGCCGGGAGCGACCTCGAGGACCATCCGGGTCACCGGCTTCGGTTCCGGTGTGAACTGAGCGAGCCGCACCTTATGGATCAGGGGGTGCGTCAGCAGGTTCAGATCCTGCCGGGTCACTGCGGTGCCCCGGTCGACACCGGGCAGGTCGACCACCACCCGGGCCGGGTTCGGCAGCACCTGGACGCCGGGCTTGGCGATCAGGCCGGCCACGCGGAGCAGGACCCTGGCCCCGTCCCGGTCGGCCTCAAGTGCAGCGGACATCAGGGTGGCCTTGCGGACGGCCGTCTCCAGGGCGGGCGATGCATGGAGGGATCCCGGGTGGATCCCCGCCAGGACCACGCCCCCTGCCACCAGCAAGGAACTCAGGCGAGCATTCATCGTTTACCCTCCTCACGCTTGAACGTCTTCGTGACCGTACGGAAGACCGAACGGTTGGTCGTATTCAATTCCCACTGATGGAAGCTGATTGACTTGTCAGTGATGGCGGTAATCTCGGCATCCCGGAACCGGTGACCGACAGGCAGCCAGCGGACGTTGCCACGGCTGTCCGAGATGATCGCGAAGCTCTTGCCGTCCTTGCGGATCATGCCCTTGACTGCCACGTCGTCCAGGATGTCCTGGGCATCAACGGGCCGATCATCTCGCGGAGCAGAAAAGGGGTCCCGCAGCATGGTGGGCTTGTAGGGCGTGGCCTTGATGATGCCCACATCCTCGACAGGTGCCGCAGCAGGGGCGGGAACCGGCACGGGTCCCCCAGGAGCCTGGGCAAGCAGGACGGAGCAAAAGAGCAGGGTGAGGGGGAGGGTTCGTCGAGTCATAGGCGGCCTCAGTCCTCCTTCTTGCCAGCAGGGGCCGGGGCCGCTGCGGGCTTCTTGGCAGGTTCTACCGGGGGAGGTTCCGGATTGTAGACGAATGCACTGATGGTGCACTTCACCGTGGCTGGATAGAGCGTGCGGTTGTCGGTCTTCCGGAGGAACTCGATGTTGGAGACGTTGATGATCTTGTCATAGCCCGAGATCAGAGAGGCAAACTGACCGAACGAGTGATAACCCACCCGGAACTCGAACTCCACCGGCTTCTCGGTGTAGTAGGCGTCCTTGCGCTCAGGCTTCAGGGAGAAGGCGACCTGGTCGATACCCGCATCGTCGGCGAGTTTCTTGATGCGGTAGGGGATCTCGCCGTAGTCCGTGTCGGACGGCATGATCTTGATCAGCTCCTCGATCCGCTTGTCCTGCTTGGCCACCTCTTCCCGCAGCTTTTCATAGCTCGCCTTCAGGAGCTTGCCCTTGTCCACCTGGGCCTGGAGGCTGCTGTTCTCGGCATGGAGGGCCTCGAGGTCAGTCCGCTTCCCGCCGAGATAGAAATAGACCAAGCCGGCCAGAATGATGCCTGCCAGTGCGCCCAGACCAATCTGTTTCTGAAGTTGGGGATTCATGGCCTACCTCAGACGGCGTTCTGGAGTTCGAAGGAGATGGTGAATTCGAAGGCGCCGTTGGCCCCCCGTTTCGCGCCCGGGTAGGCGATCTTCTTGAACCAGCGGGTCCGGGACTGCAGGTTGCCATAGAAGGCATTGATGGCCTCGAAGTTGCGGCCTTCCCCTTCGATGGTGACGAGCGAACCCTTCTGGGCGACCCGCTTGAACCACACATCATCCGGCAGGCTGTTGGCCAGCTCCTCAAGGAAGTGCACCGGGAGGTATTGCTGACGCTTCAGGGTGGTCATCACCTCTTCCTTCTTCTGAAGGCCTTCCTTCTTGTCCCTGAACTTCTTTTCGAGGGCGATATAGGGCTCGTACTGCTTGCGGTCAATTTCCAGCTCGGCCTTCTTCCGCTCCGCCTTGGTGACCTCGTTGTTCAGCCAGAGGAAGTAGATGCCACCCAGGGCGGTAAAGGCCAGCCCCACCACCACGCCAGCGATGGGCAGGCTGGAGCGGCTGCTGCCTTCACCGGTGTAGATCTGGGCCGGCTCCGCCGCGCCCTTGTCACTGCCTTTCTTTGCCCCGGACTGGGCCAGCGCGTCACCGAGCAGGTTGATCTTGATCATCGGTCCCCCACTTGGCGCATGGCCAGCCCGACAACGACCGCCGCCGCGCCGCCGATGTCTCGGACCGTCACGGGATCCTCGGTCCGTCCATCAACCTCGATCAGCGCGAAGGGATTGAACCGTTCCACCGCCACGCGCAACCGGTCACCGAGGATCTCCAGCAGCCCATAGGACATGGAACCCCCGCCACTGACCATGACCCTGTCCAGGCGGTCCACCTTGAAGCTGCTCTTGAAGAAGTCGAGGGTCCGGGTCAGTTCGTCCGCAAAGGCATCAGAGACGGCGTTGATGGAAGGATGGACCTCCTCCGGCTCGCGCCCTTCGGCGGCCTGATTTCGCTTCAGGAGCTCGGCCGCTTCCCGGCTCACCCCCCAGTCCTCCATGAGCTTCTCTGAGTAGCGGCTGCTGCCCCAGGCCATGTCCCGCCAGAAGACCGACTTCCCACCCACCATCATGGTCAGGTTGGTGAAGGTCGCCCCCATGTTCACCAGGGCCACCACCTCATCCCGGTTCTCACCCGAGTTGTTGATTTCATAGGAATTCTGAATGGCAAAGACATCGACGTCCACGACCTTGGGCACACAACCGGCCTGGGCCACACAACTGACGTAAGCCTCGAGCTTGTCCTTCCGGCAGGCCACCAGGACCACATCCATGTTGCCTTCAGCCGCACGCTCCTCGATCAGGTAGTAATCGAGCGCGTAGGAGTCCAGCCCCTGTCCGGCGGGGAAAAAGCTTTCTGCTTCCCAGCGGACGGACTCGGCCAGCTCAGCCTGGCTCATGAGCGGAAAGGTAACCTTTTTCACCATCACCTGCTGGCCTGAGACGGAGATGGCGACCTCTTTGGCCTTGATCTTCTGTTCCACAAGCACCTGACGGATAGCCGACGCCACTGCGTTGCTGTCCATGATGTCGCCGTCCACGATGGCATCAGGTGGAAGGGGTGCCAGGCCCAATTTCTGAAGCCGGTAGCGGGCATTGGCGCCCTTGCCGACCAGTTGGAGCTCGCAGACCTTGACCGAACTTGATCCAATATCCAAGCCGACAAGGCTCTTGGTTTTGCTACCGAAAAGGCCCACCGTATGCCTCACTAGGAGAAATAAACTATAAGGGAAGGGTAGCGTCGGAATGAACTAGGTCAAGGCTAACTGTTGTTAATAGATCACACTTCCTCAGGATCAAGCCCTACAAGAATCACGGTGATATTGTCATCGCCCCCATGCTCTCTGGCTACCAATATCAATGATTCTACAGCACTTTGAAGGTCCTTCGAGGTCCTGACGATCTCCCAGATCTGCTTATCGGCGATCATTCCCGACAGCCCGTCCGAGCAAAGCAAGAGTCGCTCCGAACCGGAGAGCTCGAACTCCTGGACCTCCACATCCAGGTCGCCGCCGTTGCCGAGGGCCTGGGTGATGACGTTTCGGAAAGGGTGGACCCGGGCCTCCGCAGGCGTGAGGATCCCGTTGGCCACCTGCTCCGCGACCCAGCTGTGATCCCGGGTCACCTGCCGGATGCCCTCGGGCCCGAGGATGTAGGCACGGCTGTCCCCCACATGGGCGAGAGTCACCCGGGCGCCGTGAAGAAGACCCGCAACGACCGTTGATCCCATGGTCTCCCGCTCGGGGTTGCGCCGGATGTCCTCGGCGATGGCCTGATCGGAGAGCAGGAAAGAGACCTTGAGCCGGTTCCCATCGTAGGTCAGGGAGGGATCGTATTCCACGGGCCAGGTCCGGTCCTTCTCGAGCGTCTCGCCCACAAACCGCCCGACGGTCTCCACGACGATCTGGCTTGCCACCTCTCCCGCGGCATGGCCACCGAGTCCATCGGCCACCACGAAGAGCCCCAGGGCGGGGTCAGACAGCAGGCTGTCCTCGTTGTGTTTGCGGACACAACCGACATCAGTGACACCTGCAGCGATAATTCCCATGATCAACCCTTCCCCGTCAATCGGCCCCAAAGGCTCTTGAGTTGATCAACGGCACTCAGGGGGCCCTCGGGAGCCCCCCCCTTCTGCTTGGAGCCAGGGGCAGCCGCCCCCCCTTTGGCACGCCGATCAAGGGCGCGGAGCTTCGCATGGTTGGGAGCGATCTCCCGGGCCAGCTGGAGGTGGCCCTGGGCCCTGGCGGCAAGTCCAAGGGTCTGGAAGTGCTGAGCCAGACGGATGTGGCAGTCGACATCCCGGGGGGCCAGCCGGACGGCTGTCTCCAGGGCTTTCACGACGGCGCGGAGGTCCCCGCCCTCCTGCTCCAGGATGGAGGCCAGCAGGGCGTGATACTGAGGCTTGGTGCCATCGAGCCGGATCGCATAGTGGATGAGGGCACGGGCCTGATCCACCTTGCCCTCGTCGAAGGCCGTCTTGGCCATGGCGGCCCAGTCCTCTGGCGTCCGCTCCTGCGCCAGCTCCGCCTCCGGGGCGGCGGTTTGCCCCTTGGGCAGCTGCTGCTGGAGCAAAAGCCGCCGGGCCGGATCTTTCAGCGTGCTGAAGGCTTCCGCCAGTTCCCGGAACCGCACCTCCGCCTCGGCCTTCTCTGCTCCCGTGAACCGGTCTGGATGCCAGCGCTTGGCCAGCCGGTGGTAGGCGGCTTTGATGTCCTCGGCCGAAGCATCAGGGGGGACTTCCAGGACGTTGAAAGGATTCATCGGATTCCAGAATGTACCAAAAAACCGGCACCGGGGAGGGGGCGGAGACCAGGGGGCTTGAGCAGAGGATCTTAACTCAATTTCAGTCTCTAGGTGGACCTACATGCTTCGGCCGGTGGAAAACCGGTGCCCCCGGACTGGAAGGGATAGCGTCGAAGTGGCACAGTAGAAGGCTCTGGAGGAGTGCGCATGGGGTTGGGCATGGCGGTGGACTGGCGCGAAGGCCTGGATGCCGGCGACCTCTCCTCCGAAGCCCTGGTCCGGGCCTCCTTTGAGCGCATGGCCCGCCTGGATGGCCAGCTGAATGCGGTCCTTTCGACCGAGGAAGGCCTGAGTCTCAGCCTCGCGCGCCAGGCGGATCGCCGGCTGCGGGCCGGAGAGCGCTCCTCGGTCCTCGGCCTGCCGGTGGTCCTCAAGGACAACCTGAACTGGACCGGGCTGCCCATGTCCTGCGGTTCCCGGGTGCTCGGGGGCTACCGGGCTCCCTATGACGCCACGGTGGTGCGTCGCCTGCTGGAAGCGGGGGCGGTGCCCGTGGCCAAGGCCAACATGGACGAGTTCGCCATGGGTTCCAGCGGCGAATACAGCGCCTTCGGGCCGACGCGCAACCCCTGGGACACCAGCCGGGTGCCCGGCGGCAGCAGCAGCGGCTCCATCGTGGCCGTCTCGGCTGGCTACGCGCCCCTGGCCCTGGGCAGCGACACCGGCGGCTCGGTCCGGCTGCCCGCCTCCTTCTGCAACGTGACTGCGCTCAAGCCCACCTACGGTGTCCTCAGCCGCTACGGACTCACCGCCATGGCCTCCAGCCTGGATCAGGTGGGCCCGGTGGCTGCCAGCGCCGCGGACATCGCCCTGGCCCTCCAGCCCATGGCGGGCCGGGACCCCCTCGACAGCACCTCCATGGACCTCCCCGGCCGGGAGCGCCTCTTTCCGCTCGGCCCGGCCCAGCTCAAGGGTCTCCGCATCGGCGTGCCCGTGGACTACTTCGGCGAGGGCCTGGAGGCCGGCTCCCGCCAGCTCCTGGAGGCCGCCCTTCAGGTCTTCGCCGATCAGGGCGCCGAGCTCCGCGAGGTCCGACTGCCCCACACCCGCTTCGCCATCGACACCTACTACCTGCTCTGCACCAGCGAGGTCTCCAGCAACCTGAGCCGCTTCGACGGGGTCCGTTTCGGGCACCGGGTTGAGGCCGGAACGCTGCCCGGCATGATCTCCGAATCCCGGGACGCCGGACTCGGTGACGAGGTGAAGCGCCGGATCCTGCTTGGTACCTTCTGCCTTTCCAAGGGCTACTACGACGCCTTCTACCTGAAGGCCCTCAAGGCCCGCACCCTCATCACCCGGGACTTTGATGAGGCCTTCGCCTCCGTGGACCTGCTCGCGACCCCTGTCAGCCCTGGGGTGGCCTTCCCCTTCGGCGCCCGCACCACGGATCCCTTGGCCATGTATCTGGCCGACGCCTACACCGTGCCCGCCTCCCTGGCCGGCCTGCCCTGTCTTTCCATGCCCGCGGGACTCACCGCGGGTCTGCCCGTCGGCATCCAACTCATTGGGCCAGCCCTTTCGGATGTCAAGCTGCTGGAGGCGGCCCATGCCTTCCAGTCCCTCACCCGCCACCACCTCCAGACCCCTCCCCTGCCTGCCTAGGAGCACCCCATGGCCTTCGACGTTGTCATGCCCCAGATGGGCGAGAGCATTGCTGAAGCCACGGTGCTCAAGTGGCACAAGCAGGCGGGCGACGCCATCGTGAAGGACGAGACCCTCTACGAGATCAGCACGGACAAGGTCGATGCCGAGATCCCCGCCCCGGCCACGGGGACGCTCCTGGAGATCCTGGTGGACGTGAACATCACGGTGCCCGTGGGCACGGTGGTGGCCCGCATCGGGGACGCCTCCGAGAAACCCTCTGGCGCAGGGGCGCCCACCCTCGCACCAGCGGTAGCACCCACCGCCGCCGCTGCTCCGGTCCAGCAGGGAGGTATCGAGGACGCCAACAGCCTGGAGGACCGCCTCCGCACCAAGAGCAGCCCGCTGGTGCGGGAGATGGCACGCCAGCATGGACTGGATCTCAGCCGAATCCAGGGGACCGGGCAGGCCGGTCGGGTCACGCGGGAAGACCTGGAGGCCCACCTGGCCGGCCAGACCGCTGCGGCAACAGCCCCCACCGGCATCGCGCCCATCCTGCCCGCGGTGCATGATCCCTCCGCACCGACCATGGGGCTTCTTCCCGCCCTGGCCGTGCCACCGGCCCCTGCCCTGCCCGCCTTCGCCCCGGGTGAGCGGGTGAAGGTGGAGCCCATGAGCCGCATGCGGAAGGTCATCGCCGACGGGATGCTCGCCAGCCGCCGGACCTCGGCCCACGTCTACACGGTCTTCGAGATCGACATGACCCGGGTCGCGCAGCTGCGCAACAAGCACAAGCAGGCCTTCGAGGCCCAGTTCGGCACCAAGCTCAGCTTCCTGCCCTTCGTGATGATGGCGGCCTGCAAGGCGCTGCGGGCCTATCCCGTCGTCAACGCCTCCGTGGACGGCGACAACATCGTCTACAAGCAGGACATCAACCTCGGCATCGCCGTGAGCCTGGACTGGGGCCTCATCGTGCCCGTGGTGCGCAACGCTGACATGATGAACCTGGGCGGACTGGCCCGCAGCCTCAATGACCTGGCCGAGCGCGCCCGCACCAAGCAGCTCAAGCCCGACGAGATCAGCGGCGGCACCTTCACCATCACCAATCCCGGTGTCTACGGGGACACCTTCGGCCTGCCCATCATCAACCAGCCCCAGGTGGCCATCCAGGGCGTGGGCGCCATCGTAAAGCGGCCGGTGGTGGTCACCGGCCCCGACGGCACGGACTTCATCGCCATCCGGCAGATGATGTTCAGCAGCCTGGGCTTCGACCACCGCATCATCGACGGCGCCACCGGCGACCTGTTCATGGCCTTTGTTAAAAAGGAACTGGAGAACTCCACCTTCGGGCTGGAGTAGGCGCCAGCGTGCTCACCCGAAGCTGCTGGTCTCCCGGATCAGCTCGCGATACAGCGCATGCTCCCCCGTGAAGTGCAGCTGGATGAGGCCCGTGGGGCCGTTGCGGTGCTTGGCCACGATCAGCTCAGCCGTGTTGTCCGGCTCTTCGTTGGCGGACGGCATCATCTTCCGGTGGATGAAGGCCACCATGTCCGCGTCCTGCTCGATGGCGCCCGAGTCCCGCAGGTCGCTCAGCTGGGGCCGGCCGCCGGTGCGGTGCTCCACCTCGCGGTTGAGCTGGGAGAGCACGACCACGGGGATGCCGAAGTCCTTGGCCATGATCTTCAGGCCGCGGCTGATCTCGCCGATGCGGACGGCCTCGTTCTGCTTGGCCCCGCGGCTGCCCTCGGGACTGCTGATGAGCTGCAGGTAGTCCACGATCACGAACTCAACGCGGCGGTTGTTCTGGCTGCCCTGCTTCACGATCATGTTCTGGATGAGCGGCACGGTGATGGAGGCCTGATCGCAGATGTAGAGCGGCATCTGGACCAGCGCGTCGCGGCTCTCTAGTACTTTTTCCATCTGGCCCGAGGCCCGGCCGGACTGGAGGTCCTTCATGTTGGTCTGGCTCTGCGCCGCGAGTAGGCGCATGAAGACCTCCTCGTGGCTCATCTCGAGGCTGAAGAAGGCCCCGCAGTGGCCGCCCACCCGGGCCGCGTTGAGGACCCAGTTCAGGGCCAGGGCCGTCTTGCCGATGCCGGGCCGCGCCGCGAGGACGATGAGGTTGCCCGGCTGGAAGCCCTGAGTCAGGTCGTCGAAGCGGCTGAAGCCCACCCGGATGCCCGTGGAGAGGCGGCCTTCCATGCGGTCGGCCAGGCGCACCATGGCATCGTCGGCCACGGACTGGATGGACAGCAGGCCCTTGGTCTTGGCATCGCCCTGCGCAAGCTGGAACAGGCTCTGGGCCGTGAGGTCCACGAGCACTTCCGGTGCCTCGTCCTCCTCGGCCGCCTGGCGCACCAGCTGGGCGCCAAGGTGGACCAGGCGGCGCAGCTTGGCCTTGCGGCGGATCACATCGGCCAGCACCTGGGGCCGCTCCACGTCCTCAGCCATGAGGATGTCGGTGAGACCCGTGAAGCCGCCCACCTTGTTCAGGCTGTCGTCCTGGTCGAGGGCATCCTTCAGGGTGAGGGAGTTCACCTCGACCTGGGCCTCGATCAGGGTCTTCAGCGCCCGGAAAACGGCCCGATGGGCGGGATGGACGAAGTCCTCTTCCGTGAGGGTGAACACGGCCTCACTGGCGATGAAGCCTGCGCCGGGGGCGCAGCAGGTCGCCAGGAACGACCGCTCAGCATCGATATCTTCCGGGAGTCGTTCCGGAAGCCAGTCCGCCATGTTCCACTCCTGCCGGTCAGAGTCCTGGAGGAGTGTAGCCGCCGCCGGTGACATCCACGAAGATCGGGTTGGTCACGGCGATGGGATACAGGCCCTTCATGATCTTGTTCCAGGGGGTTCCGGCCCGGTAGACGCCCGTGGTGCTCCGGGCGACACCGGCCTCCACCACCAGCCAGGCATCCTTGCCCACGGGCATGGGCACGGTGACCGTAGCGGTGCGGAGCCGGAAGTCCGTCGTGGAAGCCGTGAAGCTGCTCAGGGGCACCGGGATGGGCGTGCTCGAGCCGTTCACCACCACGCGCACCTCGTCCACGGGCACCCAGTCGGGCGCATAGAGGGAGATGCTCACGGACACGCTGGATACGGGACCGGACACGAGGCCCCCCGGTCCAACCCCGCTCACGGAGACATCCAGCATGGGACCGGTGGAGGCCACTGCGGCGCCGCTGCGGAGAGCCGAGAGCACGGGGGTGAGGGCGCCTTGGCTGAGCGTCGCCGTGCCGGTCTTCAGGTAGGTCCGGGCGAGACCCACAGGCGTGTCCAGGCTGTAGCGGGCTGAGGAGAGCCCCAGGCCCTTGGTGAAGGCCGTCGGTGCCTGCTGGTTCAGCAGGGCATACCAGTCGTCTCGAACGGCGGTGAATTCGGCCATCCAGGGCGTGGGGTTGGAGGAATCGAAGCCCTCGCCGCGCAGGAGCTCCAGAGCATCGAAGTCCCCGACGCGCTTGCCGAGCGAGGCCGGGCCGGTCGCGGTCCACCAGGCATTGACGCCGGTACCCAGGGCCACGGTGCGGCTGAAGCCGCGGACCGTGAACAAGCCGCCGGGGCCGCGGGGGCGATGGATGACGGTATAGCTGCCTTCGGCCTGGGTGATGAAGTCAGCCAGGTTCCAGCCCTTGGAAGGGCGTGCGCCACCATTCCGGTCCGTGCTGGGGGCAGGCGTGAAGAGGGCCGTGGCAAAGCCATCGCCGAGGGAGGAGCTGCGGGCGCCAACCACGAAGGGATCACTGCCGAGCGGAGCCCGCTGGGCGTCGCTGACCAGGAGGATGTTGTCGATCTCGGACCGGAACTCCGCCTGGAGTGCCGAGGGATCGCTGAGGGCGTCTTCTTCCGTGCGGGTGACGACCTGGACACCCTCGGCCACAGCGGAGGTGAGCAGCTCGCCGGGATTGAACCCGCCGGTGGTGACCTGGGTGGGGCCAGGCACGTCGAAGCTGGTCCAGCCCGTGGGCAGGGTGGGAGGCGTCACCACGAAAGCGTGGGCGGTGTCGGCCTGGCCCTCGAAGGCTTTGAGCGGCAGGGAGTCCAGGTGGGACAGGGGGCCCCGGCTGGCGTAGGCGAGGTAGTCCCCGGCGGGGAAGAACGCGGCGGTAGAGGCTGCCGTGGCTCCGAAGGTCGTGCCGAAGACCTGATTCCCAGCCGTGTACTGGTAGGCGCCGTAGTTCGCCCCGGCACTCAGCTTGCCTTTGAGGACCTCGTTGTAGGCGGTGGAGAGCCGCCGGATGCGCTGCATGTTGGGATCGGGGACACCGATGCCCTGCAGGGTGATGCGGAGCGGGTTGATGCCCCCGAACTCCAAGGTCCCGGACTGGCGGGCCGAAAACGTGTGGGAGGTCTGGAGCTGCCGGAGGATGTTTCCGGAAGCGTCAACGACCTGGTCCCGCTCGGGGCTGAGGACCTCCAGGACCTGCCAGTTCTGGGCCTTGGACGGCGTCACCGGGGTGGCAAGGGCGGGCCGGGTGGTGTCCAGGGAGTTGGTCCCCAGGTAGAGCGGCGAGCTCTGCTGGAGGCTGTTCCGGGCCGTGATTCGGTAGCGCTGGGACTGCCCACTGGTGCCATCGGGGATGGCCGGGAGGAACATCCCGATGCTGGAGATGCCGGCGGCGATGTCGGCGGGTTCCCGCCACTCGACCCGCTCCAGGCGCCAGTTGGCGGGCTGGTTCGCCGGATTGGCCGGATCGGCCAGGTTGAAGGCCTGGCTCCCGGCATAGGTGTAGCGCTCGAACTTGAACTCCGCCTGGAGCGGTCCACCTCGGACCGCAGTCCCGGAGCTGGTGTAGGCCAGGTAGCCCACATCCTCGGTCCGGAAGCCGGCCCGGGCCTGGGTCATCAGTGTGAAGACCGTGGTGGTCTGGGCCGGCAGGGAACCGATATAGCTGGCCCCGCCGGTGATGTAGAGGCGGCGGCGGTAGCGCACGGACTGGCCCGCCGCGAGGTTCGTCACCGCAGGGCTGCCCACCACGAGCCGCCCCGGGAACTTCGGGCGATTCTCCGTGAGGGCCTGCTGGGGATCCGAGGCCACCAGGACTCCATCGACGTCCAGCGGCAGGATGCCCAGAGAGGCGTGGAAGTCACTGGTGTTGGCGGCGGATTCGGCGCCCATGAGACCGACCATGGGAGCCACCACACTGCTGGTCAGCGGGGCGGCGAAGTCCGAACCGGGGATCTCGACCCCCCAGGTGTTGAGTGGGGTGCCCGCGAAGGTGGAGACCGCAGGCACCACGAAGCGCAGGCCGCCTCCCCGCTGAGAGAGGTAGTCCCCAACGTTCCGCAGCAGCAGGGTGGCCCCGCTGCCATTGGTCAGCGTGGTCTCCAGGAGGAAGAAGGCATCGGCCTTGTTCAGCGTGATCCGGTGGACCACCGACACGCCATTGACCCGACCCTGGGCGTCCTTGGCCGCGCCCAGCTTGCCCTTGGTGTCCAGCAAGCCGCCCTGCATCTCGAGGTAGACCGAGCCGCCATTCGAGGAGGGCGTGAAGCGGTCGATGACCACGGGCAGGTCCGGATCCTGATTGACCACCAGGCCCAGCCGCTCCACCAGGTCGGTGGGCATGGAGACGCGGTGGAAGCTCTGATCCAGGGAGATGGAACCCACATCCAGGATCGCGCCGCCCGAAGCCGCGCCCAGCTGACCCTCGCGGTCCCCGTAGACCGCGCCATCCACGGCGAGGTGGACGCTGTCATTGCCCAGATAGTAGTCGCCAGGACCGGCCGTAGCCTTCAGGCCCGAGACCCGGTCGCCACCGGCTGCCGCGATCTCTTCGACCACGACGTCAGGCCGGGAGATCCCGGTCGCCCGAAAGCACCCCATGCTGCCGGCAGCCAGGATCAGCGCGAGCGGCGCCAAGACCCGGAGGGTTCCGGCTAGGTGAGTCCGGGAGAGGGAGACGGCGGGACGGAGGCGCATGATCATCAACGGGTCTCGATGGAAGTCTCGAAAGGGAACGGAGGTCCGTGGGTCTTGGCGGACGAAAGGTCTATGCTAACTCACGATGCCGATCTCCGCCTTCCTTCATCGCTGCTGGCAGCACCGGTGGCCCCTGATTCTGGTTCCAGCGATGGTCCTCCTCGGAGATCTGCTCTGGACTCTGGTTAGGTTCCCCGCGATGCACCATTTGCAGATCTACCCTGCCGACCGGTTGCCCGTGGTGGGAGGGCCGGTGCTGGTGCTCGGAGCCGGTGTCTATGGGGACGGGGAGCCCACGTCCATCCTGGAAGGACGGCTGCGCACCGCCCATGAGCTTTATCGGACCGGCAAGGTGCGCTGGTTCCTGGTGTCCGGGGACAACCGCCACCCCACCTACAACGAGCCCCAGGCCATGCGCCGCTGGCTGATCCGGCAGGGCGTTCCGCCCACGCACATCGTCAGCGACTACGCCGGACTGCGCACCTGGGACAGCCTCCGGCGTGCCCAGGTCGTGTTCGGCCAGCGTCAGGCGGTCGTCGTGACCTCGGACTTCCACCTGCCCCGGGCGCTCTATCTGGCGGACCAGATCGGGCTCCAGGCCTGGGGTGTCCCCGCCCGGACCGATGATCGGCCCTGGGCGAGCCGGCTCCGCTTCTGGGGGCGGGAATACGTGGCCCGGCACCTGGCCCTCTGGAACGCCTGGTTTCCCCCGGATGCCCGCCTTGGCCCCCGGGAACCCACCCCCGACGATTGGGATCCCGCCCGATGAAGCCCGGGACCGAGGTGCTCATCCTGGCGGCCCGCCGGCTGCCCCAGGGCAGCTATGGCGGCAGCCTGGCGGGCCTGGGCGCCGTCCCGCTTGGCCAGACCGTGGTGGATGCCCTCACCGCGGATCCCTCCCTGCCCCACCCCGAGCGGCTGCTCTGGGGCATGGCCCGCAGCCACACCCAGGGGATGAACCCCGCCCGCACCCTGGCGCTCAGGGCCGGGCTGTCCCAGGACACCGCCGCCTTCACCGTCAACATGGCCTGCGGCTCAAGCCTCCAGACGGTCATCCTCGGCGCCCAGCAGCTGGCAGAGCCCGGCTCAGGCCCGGTGCTGGCCGGCGGCAGCGAGGCCATGTCGGACACCCCCCACCTGGTGCCGGGGCTGCGCTGGGGCTTTCGCCTGGGGCACCGCCAGCTGCCGGACGTCATGCACCAGGATGGCCTGCGCTGCCCGGTGACCGGTCTGCTCATGGGCGAGACCATCGAGCAGCTGGCCCGGAAGCGTGGGCTCACCCGGCTGGAGGCCGATGCCTGGGCCGCCGAGAGCCACCGGCGCGCCGCCGAGGCGGACTTCCAGGCCGAGCTGGTCGTGCATCCGGCCCTGGACCATGACGAGTGCGTCCGCCCCGAGGTGACCCCAGAACGGCTGGCCCACCTGGCCCCGGTCTTCGATCCCGAAGGCCAGGTCACCGCCGGCAATGCCTCGGCCCTCTCGGATGGGGCCGCAGCCCTGCTCCTGGGCCGGCGCGAGCACGCGGGTGACGCCAGGCCCCTGGCGCGGATCCTGGGCTGGAGCGAGGCCGGAGTGGCTCCCCTGGACATGGGCGAGGCCCCCGTGCCGGCGGTGCAGCGCCTGCTGGGCGCCCACGGGATGACCGTGGCCGACATCGACCTCTGGGAGCTGAACGAGGCCTTCTCCACGCAGCTGCTGGTCTGCCAGCAGCTGCTGGGCCTCCCACCGGACCGCCTGAACGTGGCCGGGGGCGGGGTGGCGCTGGGGCACCCCATCGGCGCCACCGGCGCCCGCATCCTCTGCACCTTGGTCCATCAGCTGCGGCGGCGCGGCGGGGGCCTGGGCGTGGCCACCCTCGGCATCGGCGGCGGCCTGGGCCTCGCCCTGCTGATCGAGACCCTCCCCTAGGATCTGTTCTCAGGGCGGATGCCTAGGCCGGCGCCTCGCCCAGGAGCTCCTTCAGCGCCCGGTAGTTCGTCTTGCCAGTGCCCAGGGTGGGGATCTGGTCGATGTGGCGCACCACGCGGATGTTGTGCAGGGACGACAACCCCGCCGCGCGAATGACGGCATTGGCATCGTCACGGCCGATCCCGGCCACGGAGAACAAGATCAGGTCCGGGTTGAGTTCCTCGGGCGAGGCTTCCACGGCCAGGACCGGCTCGGTCTCGTCATCGCCCTGGAAGCGGCGGGACAGGGCCTCCTCGATGGCGGGGAGGGAGACCATCTCGCCCCCCAGCTTCACGAAGCGCTTGAGCCGGCCCGCGAACACGAGCACGCCGCGGTCCTGTCGCACCAGGTCTCCGGTGCGATACCAGGAGCTGCCTTCGAAGGTCTCGAAGGGGGAGTCCACATCGGGGTTGAGGTAGCCCCCGAAGATGCTGGGGCCCTTGACCAGCAGCATGCCGGGCTGGCCGGGCTCCACGCGGAGGCCGGTGTCCAGGTCCACGATGCACCACGTGACGGACAACAGCGGCTTCCCGATGCTGCCGGTGCGGGGATCCTCCTCACGGTTGACGGAGACCACGGGCGAACACTCGGTGATGCCGTAGCCTTCGAGGACCGTGCAGCCGGACCAGCGTCGGGCGAGGGTCGCATAGATTGAGTCGGGACACTTCTCGGCGCCCGACACGACAACGCGGAGGGACTCCAGGTGGCGGTCTTCCGCCATGCGGAGGATGCCCCCGAGGAAGGTGGGCGTGCCCACCAGCATGGTGGCGTGGTAGGCCTCGATGATCCGGGCCAGCATGCGGCCTTCGGTGGGATTGGGGTGGTAGACCACCCGCAGCCCCAGCAGCAGCGGCAGGATCGTGGTGGTGGTGAGGCCGAAGGCGTGGAAGGGCGGCAGGCAGCCCATGACCCGCTCATCCTCCCGGAAGTGGAGGGCCTCAGCCGCGTCCCGGATGTTTGCCAGGATGTTGCCATGGCTCAGCGGCACAGCCTTGGGGTTGCTTTCGCTGCCGCTGGTGAACAGTACTGCCGCGGTGGCGGGGGCCTTCTCCGCCACCAGGGAGGCCCAGTTGAAGCGGGCCCGGAAGGCCGCCATCAGCTTGGTCGGCAGGGAGATCTTCTTCCCGGCCTCGTCCAGCAGCAGCAGGCGGTCCTTCACGGCCGACAGGTCCACGCCCTGGGCATCCAGCCGGTTGACGAGGGTGGAGACGGTGATGACGTGCCGCACGCCCACCAGATCGAGCCCGAAGCCCATGCTCCGGGCGCCGGCGGTCCAGTTCACCAACACCGGCGTCTTGCCCGCGAAGAGCAGCGCCAGGTAGATGATGCTGGCCCCGCCCGAGGCCGGCAGCATCAGGCCCACGTGGGTGCCGTCCAGCCGCTCGAAGAGGGGTTTCAGCACCATGATCGCCGTGAGCACGTCCCGGTAGGTCTTCACGCCGCCCGCCTGGTCCGCCATCACCACGCGGCGCGGATCCCGCCGGGCCTGCTTGAGGAAGACCTCGGGAATGGTGTCGCCCTCGGGCATCTCGATGGGCAGGTCGGTGCGACTGTGGAACCAGGTCTGGGGCACGGCCTTCAGCTCACCCTGGCGCAGGGAGACCGCGGCGCCCGTGGCGGCCAGCAGTACATCCCCCACGGTCTGGAGGGAGGCTGGATCGCCGCAGGGATAGCCGTAGGCCCGCTGGATCCACAGCTCAAGCTCGCGGTGGCCCAGGGCATCCAGGCCGAGGTCATTCACCAGCGTCTGGGCATCCTGGATGTCCGAGTGGCCCGTGACCGCCTGCAGGTGGTGGCGAACCGCGTCCCGCACCTGGGTGGGCACCGTGCGGGCGTTCCCCTCGACCCGGGGCCGGGGTGGCTCCGGCAGGGTGCGCGGGGCATGGTTCCGCCAGAATCGGTAGGGAACATAGGTGCGGGCGGTGGCCTCTCGGTTGAGCGCCGCTTCCAGGGCCTGGTTGAGGGCTGACCGGCCCTTGTCCAGGGGCAGCTCACAGGCCTCCTCCAGCACCATGCGGACATCCCGGCGCGGCATGAAGAACAGGCCGTTCACGCCCAGGTAGAACACGCTCTTCAGCAGCTGGAGCCCCAGCCTCGGCCGCGTCCCTGCCGCGGCGCTGAAGCGGCTGCCCCAGAGGCCCTGCAGCCGCACCGTCACGACCCGTGCGCCGGGGGCCTGGCGGAGGATCGCCTCGACCACGCTGTTGTCGGAGTAGTCTTCGGTGCGCTGGCGGGCCAGCCGCCCACCGGGGAACAGCAGCAGGCTGCGGCCAGCGGCCAGCTGGGCGGCCAGCGTGGCCAGCTCGGCGTCCAGCGCAGGCCGGCACCGGTCGCCCAGGTCCGAAGGATCCGGCAGCGCCCGGGCGCCCAGCAGTCGGGCCAGCCAGCGCAGGGGCAGCGAGGCGGCATGGTCGCGGCCCGCCACCAGGATCGGCGCGAAGCGCGGCGCGAGCGTGGAGAGCAGCAGGAACGGGTCCACCAGGGTCGGGTGGTTGGCCACGAACAGCGTGCCTGGCCCCGGGCGGGGCGATAGTTCCTCGAATCCTTCGGCGCGCATCCGGTACCGCAGTCGCAGCAGAGGTCGGCCCAGGGCGAGAAACAGGGAGGCAATCATCGGGAAGTGTTACCTGCAGGCTGATGACGGGTGAGCGGGAATTGTAACGGGAAACACAGTCCCCTCCTAAACCTGTCCCGGGAGTTCTGCGAAGATGATGCAGGACCCAGCGGGGTCCTTCGAGGTTCCGATGGCCGATTCGCCCCTGATCCAACTCACCGACATCACCAAGGTCTACCAGATGGGAGACATGGAGGTGCGGGCTCTGGATGGTGTCTCCATGGCCATCCAGCGCGGCGAGTACGTGGCGATCATGGGCCCTTCCGGCTCCGGGAAATCGACCATGATGAACATCATCGGCTGTCTCGACACGCCCACCGCCGGCACCTACGAACTGAACGGCAAGCTGGCCTCGGCCATGAGCGACGACAACCTCGCCCAGATCCGGAACGAGGAGATCGGCTTCGTCTTCCAGACCTTCAACCTGCTGGCCCGCACGACCTCGCTGCAAAACGTGGAGCTGCCCCTCATCTACGCGGGCAAGACACCCCACCAGCGCCATGAGATGGCACAGCGCGCCCTGGAAAACGTCGGCCTCGGCACCCGCAGCGATCACATGCCCAACCAGCTCTCCGGTGGCCAGCGGCAGCGCGTGGCCATCGCCCGGGCTCTGGTGAACGAGCCCTCCATCCTGCTGGCGGACGAGCCCACAGGCGCCCTGGATTCCAAGACCAGCATCGAGATCATGGCCCTCTTCGAGGACCTCTACCAGAAGGGCAACACCATCATCCTCGTGACCCACGAGGAGGACATCGCCCGCCATGCCCACCGCATCGTGAAGCTCCGGGACGGCAAGATCATCCACGACGAACCCAACACCCCCATCACGCCCGAAGAGCACATGGCCCGCCTGAGCCTCTGACAAGGAACCCTACTCGGGGTAGCATGGTCGGATGCAGAGGCTCGTGCAAGGCATCCACCAGTTCCAGACCCAGATCTTCAGCAACCATCGGGAGCTGTTCGAGCGGCTGGACCAGAATGAGCAGACGCCAGAGACGCTGTTCGTCACCTGCTCGGACTCGCGCATCAGCCCCAACCTGATCACGCAGACCCAGCCCGGCGAGCTCTTCATTCTGCGCAACGTGGGCAACCTCATTCCGCCCTACGAGAGCATGGGCGGCATGGCCGCGGGCATCGAGTTCGCCGTGGCCTCCCTGAAGGTGAAGGACATCATCATCTGCGGCCACTCCAACTGCGGCGCCATGCGGGCGCTGCTGAACCCGGACGAGCTGGGTGAGCTGCCGGCCACCCGGGCCTGGCTGACCCACTGCCGCACCACGGAGCGGATCATGTGGGAAAGCTACGGCCACCTGAAGGGCAGCGACCTGCTCCACGCCACGGTGGAGGAGAACGTGCTCGTCCAGGTGGACAACCTTCGTAAGCACCCCTCCGTGGCGAAGGCCGTGGCCAACGGCATGCTCCACCTGCACGCCTGGGTCTACAAGATCGAGACCGGCGAGGTCTTCGCCTTCGACCCCGCCCGGGGGCAGTACACCTCGATCACCGGCACCCAGGGGCTGGATCCCCTCGACACCGACCACCGGGGTACGGACCTCACGATCTAGCTCAGAGCTGCAGGCGGTCCAGGCGGTCCGGCCGGTCGCGCCAGCCCTCGTCCGCCTTCACGAACAGCTCCAGCCGCACGGGTCGCTGAAGCAGCTTCTTCAGCTCCCGCTGTGCACTCTGGCGGATGTCCTTGATCATGGCGCCGCCACTGCCCAGCAGGATCTTCCGGTGCCCGTCGCGGTCCACCACGATCCGGGCGGCGATGAACACGCCGTCGGGGCCCATGTCTTCGGGATAGTCCGCCTCGCCTGGCTCAATCCACTGCTCGATGAGCACCGCGACGCCGTGGGGCACTTCCTCACGGGTCTTGCGCAGCACCTTCTCGCGGATGAACTCCGCCGCCAGGGAACGCTCGGTCTGGTCCGTGAAGACCTCCTCCGCGTAGGGCCAGCCCGGCTGGGTGGCATCCCGCTCCAGCAGCGTCCAGAGGGGCTCCAGGTTCAGGCCGGTCTTGGCGCCGATGGGCACGATCTCCTTGAAGGGGAGCAGGTCCTTGTAGGTGGCGATCTTCTCCAGCAGGCGGCCCTTGGAGAGCAGGTCGACCTTGTTCAGCAGCAGGTAGGTGGGCCGCTCCAGCCGGCGCAGCCGCTTGGCGAGCGCGTGCTCCCCAGTGCCCAGGTAGGCGTCGGCATCCACCACCCAGAGGACGATGTCGGCCTCCTCGAGGGCCTGCTCCACGTGGGCCATCATGCGCTCGTTGAGGGCGTGCTTCGGCAGGTGGATGCCCGGCGTGTCCAGGAAGGCCAGTTGGGTGTCGCCCCGGTCGATGACGCCCAGCACCCGGGTCCGGGTGGTCTGGGGGATCTGGCTGGTGGCCGCCAGCTTCTGCCCCAGCAGGGCGTTCAGCAGGGTGGACTTGCCGGCGTTGGGAAGACCGATGATGGCGAGGGTGGCGTGGTGGCGATCAGCCACGGTGCACGCCCCGCTTGGCTTCGCGGATGAACTGCAGCAGGTAGGCGACCTCGGCGATGTGTCCCACTTCCTTCTCAGCCTGAGCCAGCGCTTCGTCGCGCAGCAGCCCGGCGTGGAAGAGCAGCCGGTAGGCCCGCTTCAGCCCCTCGACCGTCTCGACCGGGAAGCCCTTGCGCTGGAGGCCGATGGTGTTCACGCCGTAGCTCTTGGTGTCCCGGGCGCCGGCGGTCTTCATGAAGGGCAGCACGTCCTGGGTGGCCACGGTGAAGCCGCCCATGAAGGCGTGGTGGCCCACCCGGCAGAACTGGTGGACCGCGGAGAAGGCGCCGATGTTGCAGCCGTCCCCAACCTCCACGTGTCCCGCGAGGGTGGCGGAGTTGGCGAAGATGTTCTTGCTGCCCACGTGGCAGTCGTGCGCGATGTGGGAGCCGGTCATCAGGAAGTTGTCGTCGGCCAGGGTGGTGAGCCCGCCGCCGCCTTCGGTGCCCCGGTGCAGCGTGCAGCCTTCGCGGAGGACGTTGCGGTGGCCAATCTGCAGGCGGGTGGGCGCCCCCTTGAACTTGAGGTCCTGGGGACCCATGCCGAGGGTGGCGTGGGGGTAGATGTCATTGTCCTCGCCCAGCTCCGTGTGGGGGCCGATGACGATGTGGCTGCGGAGCAGGGTGCGGGCACCGATGACGGCGTTGCCCTCGATGACGCAGAAGGGCCCCACCACCACGCCTTCGCCAAGGCAGGCTTCGGGACTGATGACACTGCTCGGGTGGACTTGTGCGCTCATTTCGACTCTCCCTCCGTCACATCCATCAGCATGGACATGAACTCGGCCTCGGCGACCTTCTGGCCACCCACGAATGCCTCTCCGCGCATCTTGCAGATGCGGCCCTTGATCTGGAGCACCTTCACTTCCATGACCAGCTGGTCGCCGGGCTGCACCGGCTTGCGGAACTTCACGTTGTCGATGCCCATGAAGTAGATCACCTTCGTGGCGCGGTCCTCGAACTCCCGCATGAGGAGGCAGCCGCCGGTCTGGGCCATGGCCTCCACGATGTAGACCCCCGGAAACACGGGGCGGCTAGGGAAGTGCCCCTGAAAGATCTCTTCGTTGTAGCTGACATTTTTCAGACCGCGGATCCAGACCTTGGGCTCGAAGTCCAGGATCCGGTCCACCAGCAGCAGCGGATAGCGGTGGGGCAGCAGATCCATGATCCCCTGCAGATCGATGGTGCGCGGTTCACGTTCAGACATGACAACTCCAATCTTTTAGCTTACCGGCTTCGGCGCTCCGCCTCCAGCCTCAGCTCCGAGTCGTTGTGCGCTCAAACACCCGCGCCTCGATGAAGAGGTCCAGCAGGGGACGATCAATGGCCCCGCCCCGGGCCTCCTCGTCGAGGATGGCGAGGCTGCGCTCCAGGGGTACCGCGGCCTTGTAGGGCCGGTCGCGGGCCGTCAGGGCGTCGAAGATGTCCGCGATGGCCATGGCCCGGCTCTGGATCGGGATCTCCGCGGCCCCGAGCTGGCGGGGATAGCCGTGGCCACTGAGCCGCTCGTGGTGGGCGTAGGCGATCGCGGGCACCCCGGCCAGATCCCGGGTCCACGGGATGCGCTCCAGGAACCGGAAGGTGTGGGTGACGTGGCTCTCGATCTCGAGGCGCTCCGCCTCCGAGAGGCTCCCGCGGCGGATCCGCAGGCTCGCGAGGTCGCTGGGCTCGACCAGGCCCCGGCGCTCGCCGCTCCAGTGTGTGAAGGAGAGGTCTTCGAGCAGCCCAAGCCCCTCGACCACTTCCTGGGCCAGCACCGTGGGCTCGTTGCTCTGGCTGACCAGGCGCATGAGGCGCTCGGTCTCCACCTGGCGGTCCCGCAGGGCCTGTTCCCAGCGCGCAGGATCAAAGGCCTGACCCCCCTTCCAGGCCAGGGCCAGCAGCTCAAGGCTCTCCTCCATCTCCCGCTGGCGGAGGCGCTGCAGGATGACCTCCAGCTGGCTGGGCTCCAGCTTCTTGGCCTTGACCAAGACCTGCTCCCGGACGCCCACCTTGCCGAAGTCGTGGAGCAGGCTGGCGTAGCGGAGCTCCCGCAGCTGGCGGTCCGTGAAGCGCAGGTCGCCGTAGGTGCCGTTGGGGGTGGCATTGACGGCCTCGGCGAGGCCCACCGTCAGGTCCGCCACCCGCCCCGAGTGCCCACTGGTGACCGGATCCCGGGACTCGATGGCCTGCACCGAGGCCGCGACGAAGCCTTCGAACAGCAGCTCGATCTCCTGGCGCAGCTGGGCGTTCTTCACCGAGACCGCCGCCTGCCCCGCGAGACTCTGGGCCAGGGCCTGGTCCTCCGAGGTGAAGCAGCCCCCGTCTACGGAGTCCTCCTCCAGGCGATTCAGCAGCTGCAGCACCCCCAGGACCTGCCCTTCGGTGTCCTGCATGGGCACCACCAGCATTGATGCCGTGCGGTAGCCCGCCTGCCGGTCAAAGGCTTCGTTGAAGCGGTAGGGGGCCTCCGCCGGAATGTGATACACGTCCCGGATGTTGAGGGTCTCGGCCGTGAGGGCCACAAACCCGGCCAGGGTCTGCCGGGAGGCGGGCATCACGATGCGGTGGAAGGGCAGGCTCACGCGGGCGTTCTGCGTGTGCGCGAAGAGCAGCTCCCGCTGGTCCGACTCCCCGGACAGCAGGTAGATGGAGCCGGCCTCGGCCTTGAGCAGCTCCCGGGCCTTGGTGAGGATCAGATCCAGCAGCCGGTCCAGGTTCTGCTCGGAGGCCAGCGCCCGGCCCACCTCGTGCAGGCGTTCCATGGACCGCCGGTCCTTGGCCCGCTCCCAGCCGGCCTTCAGCAGGGCCACTGCCGCATCCGCACCGGGCCAGGCATGGCAGGCGACGAAGGCGCCCTCCCCAGGCACGCCGATCACCACGTCGGCCGGCGCGCCCTCCTGGAAGACCAGGGCCCCACGCATCTCTCCTGCGATGCAGTCCAGGAGGGTGTTACGGTGCTTTGGGGGTACGGCTACGGTGAATCGCAAGGCGGAATCAGGCTCCAAAAAGAGAGGGGTTCCGCCAGCATATCGGAATTCCCCAGCACCGACTGAAGGTTGGCGAGGGCCCATCGAGCGCCTCGCCTGGGGTGGCAAGGGCGTCGGCAGGGCCGAGGATGGCCGCCTGCTGCTGCTGGAGGCACCCCTCGCCCTCTTCCCCGGCGAGGTCGTCGAGGCCGATGTCATCTGGAAGGCCCGCCATGGCGAAGGCCGGGTCACCCGCTGGGTCACCCGGGATCCGCGGAGGGCTGAGGCCGCTTGTGCCGTAGCCGACCTCTGCGGCGGCTGTGAGCTCTGGGAGGCGGGCCGGCACGGTCCCGAGCTCAAGCGCCAGATGGTGGCAGACCTGCTGCGCCGCCAGCTGGGCGAAGACCAGCCCTGGACCTGGCACCCTGCCCCGGAAGGCGCCCGCCGCCACCGGATCCAGCTGCACTGGGACGGTGCCTCCCTCGGCTACTTCCAGCGGCACAGCCACGCCCTGGTGCCGGTCACCACCTGCCCCGCCGCGGCGGATCCGCTGTCGAACGCCATCCCCCGGCTGCGGGAGGGCATCCTCGGCCAGGCCCTCACGACTCGCCCCGGTCGCTGGGAGCTGGCCACGGGCAGCCCCGCGGACCAGGTGTGGGCCACCGATGAGCGGAGCCGGACCTGGTCCCTCGAGCCCGATGGCTGGCACCGCGCCACCGAGCCCATCCGCCACCAGCTGGGCGAGGCCGTGCTCTGCCACGAGCCCGGCGCCTTCTTCCAGGTGAGTCCGCCCTGGGCCGCCGAGGCCTTCGGGGGCCTGCTGCGGGACTGGAAGGTCCAGGGCGGCACGCTGTTCGACCTCTATGGCGGCGTGGGGCTGTTTTCCTCGCTGCTGGGCGACCGCTTCCAGAGCCGGGTGCTCGTGGAGTCCGGCACCGCGGCCGTGGCCTGGGCCCGGCGCAACCTGGAGGCTGCGGGCCTGCCCGCCGAGTGCCTGGTGGCCGACGTGGCCGAGTGGGTGCCGGAAGGCCTCGGTCAGCCCGGGGATGTGATCCTGCTGGACCCGCCCCGGGCGGGACTGGAGCCCACCCTCTGTGACCGGCTGGCCACCGCGGGCGCTGGCACCCTGGTGCTGGTGGGCTGCGACGGGGCCGCCTTCTGCCGGGACCTGAAGCGGCTGGCCGGAGCCTGGCACCTGGACCAGCTGGCCGTGCTGGACCTCTTCCCCCTCACCAGCCATGTGGAGTGCGTGGCCCTCCTGACCCGGGTCCCATGAGCGCCCTGGGTCGCCACCTGCTCGTGGAGTTCACGGGCTGCAAGGCCGCTGCCCTGGCCGACCTCGAGGGGGTGACCCGGGCCATGCTCGAGGCCGCCACCGCCTCCGGCGCCACCATCGTCACCCACAGCTTCCACCACTTCAGCCCCCACGGGGTCAGCGGGGCCGTGATCATCGCCGAGAGCCACCTCGCCATCCACACCTGGCCCGAGCACGGCTTCGCCGCCGTGGACTTCTTCAGCTGCGGCGCCGTGGACATGGACCGGGGCATCGCCCACCTCAAAGCAGCCTTCGGCGCCACCAACGAGATCCGGCTCGAGCTGGAGCGCGGCCCCCTGAGGACTGTCAGGGCCTGAAGCTCCCTTCCAGCCGCAGCAGCCGCTCCTTAATGGCAAGGCCACCCGCATAGCCCGTCAGGGTACCGCTGGCGCCGACCACCCGGTGGCAGGGCACCAGGATGGAGATCGGGTTGGCGCCGTTGGCCCGGCCCACGGCGCGGCTCAGGTTCGGATTGCCCAGCCCTGCAGCGAGCTGCCCATAACTGCGGGTTTCACCGAACGGGATGCGCTGAAGGTCCGCCCAAACCAGGTGCTCGAAGGGCGTGCCATGCAGTCGGAAGGGAACCTCAAATGTCTTGCGGCTGCCCCCAGCGTAATCCTCCAGTTGATCCTGAAGGCGGGCCAGGATGGCCCCACTGGGCTGCGAATCGGGGGCCAAGCGGGCCAACTTCGCCAGGAGCGGCTCGCGGAATTCGTGTTCGGCAAAACCGAGGTAGATCAACACACCAGAAGTGTCGAAAGCGGCCTGGATGGGGCCTAGGCAAGTGTCGATGCGAGTGAGGCCGTTCATGAAGGAAGGCCTTTCAGGCTGGACCACAGGTGGAAGGTGGCAAGGCTGCGATGGGGCTTGAAGTCCGACATGAGCCGCAAAGTCTCAGGAACATCTGGACGTTGTTCCAAGCCAAACCGACGCTGGAGTGCCAGCGTGAGTCCCGCATCGCCCACCGGCACACAGTCGCCCAGACCCAACCCCCGCATGAGCACGTACTGGGCTGTCCAGGGACCGCAGCCCCGCAGCGCCACCAAGGCCCTTGCCGCTCCTGTGGCGGTGAGTTGTTCTTCCAGCCGCAATGAGCCTAGGGCCACGTGCGAAGCGGCATGCAGCAGATATTCCGCCTTGCGGCGAGAGAAGCGCAGGGCCTGGAGCTCCGCCAGGGTCAAGGCGGCGATGGCTTCGGCATCTGGATGGGCGATAAGCCCCTCGGCGGCAGGCATGCCTGCCAGCCGGATCAGATCACGACGCATGGCATAGGCGAAGGCGAGGTTCACCTGCTGCCCGAGAATGGCCCACACCAAGGCCTCGAAGGGATCCAGGGTGAGCAGCACCCGCAGCCCTTCGCGGCCTTGGACCAGCTCGGGATGCGCCGCCTCGAAGGCCGCGGGATCCCCCTGCCAGCCCAGCAGCCGCAGGGCACCGATGTGGGCCTTGGCCATGGCGCCGCTTCCCGATGCACCGCTCAGGGCGACGGACACCTCGTGTCCGTCGAAGGCCAGGCTGAGCACGGAAGGGTGGCCTTCACACAGGAAGGCCTTGTGCAGGCAAGAACCATCGACACGCTCGGAGACACTCTCCGCGTCCCGACCATGAAAGGCCAACACATCAGCCACGCGCAGTCCGGGAGGCTGCGGCAGGGCAAAGTGGTCTGAGCGGAGCATGCCCCGGTAGGTACCGGGACTCAGGCCTGTCTGTCGCCGGAAGGCCTCATGGAAGCCCGAGGCGCTGGCATAGCCCAAGTGGGCAGCCAGGTCCGCCAGGTCACCCTGCCCCTCACCCAGAAGGATGCAGGCCTTCTGGATGCGGACGCGCTGAAGGAAGGCTGCAGGCTGGAGATGGGCATGGTCGCGGAACAGAGCCTTCAGCTTGCTGACGCCAACGCCCACCCTTTCGGCCAGGGTCTCGACGTTGGAATAGCCCTCGGGAACTGCCACCGCATGTGCCATGACAGCCTCGAGCCGCACAAGGTCCGCATCCTCGCCGGTGGCAACTCGCCCGTTGAAGGCCGCGTCCTTCGCCAGGATCCGTTCGTAGGGGGACTGACCTGTCCAGCGCATGTCCTCATGCTAGATGTTACCGGAAGCCTTGTCCTCCGCTGGGCGTCGCTGGAATTGTTTCATTCACGCCAGAGGCAACCGGGGCCTCTTAGTCCCAGCTCAGCGGCAGCCGCGGCTGGGGCGGCGCCTTGGGCAGGACCCCCTCCAGGCGCAGCAGGAACTCCTTCATGTCCAGCCCGCCGGCGTAGCCCACCAGGGAGCCGTCGGAGCCGATCACCCGGTGGCAGGGGATCAGGATCGCGATGGGGTTCGCCGCGTTGGCACGGGCCGCGGCGCGGATGCACTTCTCGTCGCCCAGGCGCCGCGCCAGCTCCAGGTAGGTGATGGCCTGGCCGTAGGGGATCTGCTGCAGTTCCTTCCAGACCCGCCGCTGGAACTCGGTGCCTTCCACGACCATGGGAATGTTGAAGTCACGGAGGTTGCCCGAGAAGTAGGCCTCCAGCTGCCGCCGCAGGTAGGGCAGGCTCCGGGGCAACAGTCCCTCGGGGGGCGCCGGCGGTGCCTTGTAGACCCGGACCAGCTGCGCCAGACGCCCATCGCCATCGAAGGCTGCGCCGAGCTCCCCGAAGGGCGTGCTGAGCATGTGAAAGGTCTCTGGCATGGGCTCCAGCATGGCAGAATCACGGTTTTTTGTTATCAGGGCTTCTGCCATCCCATCCCAGTCTCGAGGTGACGCAGTGCTTTCGGAAGAGGTCCATCGCCCGGCAGGATCACCCGGTGGGCCGGAATCAGCAGGGCGATGGGGTTGGAAGCGCAGGCCATGACGACGACCTCCTCATCGATCCCCAGCCAGGCGGCCAGGTCTGCCGGCTGCCGGGTCTGCCCGAAGGGGATGGTCCGGAGGGTGTCCCAGACGTGCAGCTCGATGGCGGTCCCCTGGGGGTCCAGGGGCACGGTGAAGGTGCGCAGGGTGCCCGCCAGATAGGCTTCGATCTGACGGTCCAGGAAGCGCTTGGCCTCCCGCTGCTCCCGGGGGGGCAGCGGGCTGGTTTTCCGGGGATCGTGGCCCTCCAGCACCAGCTCCTGAAGCCGACCGCGGCCGTCGAAAGCGGCGCGCATCGGTCCCATGGGAGTGGTCAGCTCGTAGTGCCAGAGGAGCATGGAGTCATCATGCCAGGGCCGCCGCGACCTGCAAGGGAATCGCAGAAGGGTTTCGCGGGCGCCGCCTGGGCTCCTAGACTCAAGTCATGCCCGAGTCTCCCTTCCGCCTCTCCATCATCGACTACCTCAACGCCGCCCCCCTGAACCAGGGGTTCAAGCACGGGCTGGGCTGGGAGCACTTCCACCTGAAGTTCCACTACCCGTCGGTCTGCGCGGATCGCCTGCGGGCGGGTGAGGTAGATGCGGGCATTGTCAGCTCCATCGAGTACCTGCGGATCCCGGACCTGCTGATCGTGCCGGGGCTCTGCATCGCCTCGCCGAAGCGGGTGCGCAGCGTGGTGATCTTGTCAAAGGTCCCGCCCGAGCAGATCCGCAGCCTGGCCCTGGACACCTCCAGCCGCACCAGCGTGGTCCTGGCCCAGCTGCTGCTCCGCGAGCGCTACGGCGTGAGCCCGGCGGTGGCGGACATGGGGCCGGACCTGCCCGCGATGCTGGAAGCCCACGACGCGGCCCTGATGATCGGCGATGCGGCCATGCGCGCCCCCCGCCAAGGCCTCTTCGTCCTGGACCTCGCCGAGGAGTGGCACGCCTGGACGGGCCTCCCCTTCGTCTTCGCCCTCTGGCTCGTCCGGAAGGATGCGCCGGTCCTGAAGGTGCCCGGCGGCGTGGGGCCCTTCTTCCACAAGAGCCTGGAGATCGGCCTGGCCCAGCTGCCCGACATCGTGGAGGAGGCCCGGCGGACCATCGGCTGGACCAAGATCGAGCTCCACGAGTACCTCACGGAGAACATCAGCTACACCCTGGGCGAGGCAGAGCGGGAGAGCCTGGCCCTGTTCTTCGAGAAGGCGGTCCGCCACGGGTTCGCCCCCGAGGAGAAGCCGCTCCGCTTCCTCTGACTTTCCGAACCCCCGTTCCTCTGACAACCTGGACCCTCACCTGGATGACCCCATGACCGATCTCGCCGCCCTCTTCCAAAGCCATATCGCCGAGCGCCAGCGCACCACTGCGGCGGCCCTCTCCGAGACGGGCCACGACGCCCTGGTGATCTCCAGCGGCAAGATCTACTCCCACTTCGCCGACGACCAGGAAGCCCCCTTCCACCCGACGCCCCACTTCGCGCACTGGTGCCCCATGACCGGGCCCCACCACGTGCTGGTGCTCCGCCCGGGCCAGCGCCCCCTGCTCATCCGCTACGCGCCCGAGGACTTCTGGTACGAGCAGGCGCCACTGGGAGATCCCTTCTGGGCCACGGCCTTCGACCTCGAGGAAGTCGGCACCGTGGAGGACGTCTGGAAGCGGGTGGGCACCCTGACTCGCGCCGCATACATCGGCAACGAGACCGACCGGGCCGAGGCCGCAGGCCTGGAGGTGAATCCCGCCCTGCTGACGGCGCACCTCGACTGGCACCGCACGACCAAGTCCGCCTACGAAGTCACCTGCATCGACGAAGCCACGGTCATCGCCGCCCGGGGCCACCGGGCCGCCCGGGCCGCCTTCCTGGCCGGGGCCAGCGAGCTGGAGATCCACTACGCCTACGTGCAGGCTGCGGGCATCGTGGATCACGAGATGCCCTACGGCAGCATCGTGGCCCTCAATGAGAAGGGCGCCACCCTCCACTACGAGGGCAAGCGGACTTCGGTCCGCAACGGTGCAGTGCTGCTCATCGACGCCGGTGCCCAGGTGCGTCGATACGCCGCCGACATCACCCGGACCCTGGCCGCGCCCCACTGCGACCCCCGGTTCGCGGCGCTCATCGACGGCATGGTCCAGATCGAGCTGGACCTCTGCGCCATGGTGAAGCCCCAGCTGCCCTACGGGGACCTCCACCATCAGGGGCACCTGCTCATCGCAGGCCTCCTGCAGGCACAGGGCATCCTGAAGGTCAGCCCCGACGAAGCCGTGGCCGATGGCCTCAGCCGCCCCTTCTTCCCCCACGGCCTGGGCCATCACCTGGGCATCCAGGTGCACGATGTGGCCGGCCGCCAGGGCGCGCCCGATGGCACCCCCACGCCGCCGCCGCCCCAGCACCCCTTCCTCCGCACCACCCGCACCATCGAGGAGTGCCAGGTCTTCACCGTGGAGCCCGGCCTCTACTTCATCCCCATGCTGCTGCGGCCCTTCCGCGAGAACGAGTTCAAGGGCTGCTTCGACTGGAAGCTCATCGACGAGCTGACCCCCTGCGGTGGCATCCGCATCGAGGACAACCTGCTGGTCACCGCCGATGGGCACCGCAACCTGACCCGACCCCACCTGCCTGCCTGAGGCTCCCCACCCATCGGACCCTGCCCTGCCCCCGGGATGCCCACCCGCCGTCCCTCTGGAGTTCCCATGTCGCTGCGCACCGCCCTGGCCTGCCTGATCCTCGCCTCCAGCCTGCTCGCCCAGGGTACGGGCACCCTCACCCTCGAGGCAGTGGCTCACCCGACCCTCCGGAAGGCCTACGAAGGTCCCGCCGCCACCCGCCTGGACTGGCTCCCGGATGGTGGCCTCCTGCGGACCAACCGGGACGGCAACCGGGTCGCCCTGCTGCGCGTAGACCCCACCACCTGGGAGACCAGGCCCCTGCTGGACGCCAGCCCCTTCGAGAAGGCCCTGGCCGGAGCCGGTGTCCCGGAGGCCGCGGCCAAGGCCGCCCTGGACCGGGGCACCCTGCTCTGGAACCCGGACCGCAGCGCCTTCCTGCTGGCCGTCGCCGGGGAGTATTTCCTGGCGGAGCTGCGAGGGGCCTCGGTGCGCCGGCTGATCGGCGGCAAGGCCGACGAGCCCACCTTCAGCCCCGATGGCCTCCAGGTGGCCTACCTGCGCGGCAATGACCTCTACCGGACCGAGCTGGCCACGGGCCAGGAGACGCGCCTCACCACGGGCGGCAGTGCCACAGTCTTCAATGGCCGCCTGGACTGGGTCTACCAGGAGGAGGTCTACGGCCGGGGCGGCTTCGGCGCCTTCTGGTGGTCCCCGGACTCCCGGCGCGTGGCCTACCTGAGCCTCGACGAGACCAAGGTCCCGGTCTTCACCCTGCTGGACGACCGCACCCAGCCCCAGAAGACCCTGGCCGCCCGCTATCCCAAGGCCGGGGACCCCAACCCCATCGCCCGACTGGGCGTGGTGGACCTGCAGGGCCAGACCACCTGGATGGAGAACCCCTACCCGGGCCAGGAGACGCTCATCGTGCAGGTGGGCTGGGATCCCGAGGGGCGGCTGCTGGCGGCCTACCAGGACCGCATCCAGTCCTGGCTGGACCTGCGCCGCCACCAGGGCTCCAGCTCGCGCGTGCTGGTCCGCGAGAGCAGCAAGGCCTGGCAGGAGCGCCTGCCCCTGCCCTGGTTCCTGGCGGATGGCGGCTTCCTCTGGGAGTCGAGCCGCACGGGCCACCAGCACCTCTACCGCTACGACAAGGAGGGCGGCCTGGTCGGCGCGATCACCACCGGAGCCTGGGATGTCCGAAAGCTCCACGGGGTGGATGCCAAGGCCCAGCAGGTCTACTTCGACGCCACGGAGCGCAGCCCGATCATGCTCGATGCCTGCCGCATCGGCCTCGACAGCAAGGGCTTCACCCGCCTCACGGAGCGGCCGGGCACCCACCGCGTGAAGTTCAACACCACCTTCACGGCCTTCCTGGACAGCTGGAGCGACGTCCACACCCCGCCCCAGCAGGCGCTCCATGACGTCTCTGGCAAGCGGCTCCGCCTCATCGACGCGAACCCCGGCGACGACTGGAAGGCCCTGAAGCTCGGCCAGGTGAGCTTCCAGCAGGTCAAGACCCGTGACGGCTTCCTCATGGAGACCATGCTGGTGCGGCCCGTGGACTTTGATCCTGCCAAGAAGTACCCCGTCTACCAGTACATCTACGGCGGCCCCGCCGCTCCCACCGTAGGGAACACCTGGAACCGCTCCATGAGCTGGTTCCAGTTCCTGGCCCAGCACGGCATCGCCACCTGGATCTGCGACAACCGCAGCGCCTCGGCCAAGGGCATCGCCAGCGCCCACGGCATCCACCGGGACCTGGGCGCCCAGGAGCTGCAGGACCAGCTGGACGGCCACGCCTGGCTGAAGGCCCAGGGCTGGGCCGACCTGGACCGGCTCTGCCTGGACGGGTGGAGCTACGGCGGCTTCATGGTCACCTACGGCCTCACCCACAGCAAGGCGTGGAAGCTGGGCATCGCCGGGGCGCCGGTGGTGGACTGGAAGCTCTACGACAGCATCTACACCGAGCGTTACATGGGCTTGCCCGCGGACAACAAGGCCGGCTACGAGTCCAGCTCAGTGCTGAAGGCCGCGGCAAACCTGTCCGGCAAGCTGCTGCTGCTGCACGGCACCCTGGATGACAACGTGCATCCCCAGAACAGCGTCATGCTCATCGACGCGCTGCAAAAGGCCGGGCACTCCGTCCAGCTGGTGCTGCTGCCCGGCTCCGACCACAGCCCCCGGGCGCCCCAGCACCGCTGGGCGCGCTATCAAGCCATGTGGGAGTTCCTGTCGCGGAACCTGTGAGCCTGATCTAACGCAAAAGAAAAAAGATCGCCACCAAGACACCAAGAACTGAAAATGGATATCAATGCAGTTCTTACTCGGTGTCTTGGTGGCAAAGGTTTTATTGTTTCTTTTTACTGCGGGTTAGGAAGAATGCTCAATCCGCCGGGGCCGGCTCCTCTGGCTTCGCGGGCAGCAGGCGATCGTAGACGTAGAGCAGCACCGCCGTGAGCACCCCTACCCCGGTGATCGTCCAGAGCATGCCGGTCGGCCGGTGGGCCACCTCACCGAAGTGGTGCATCAGCTTGCCCCCGAACCAGCCGCCGATGAGGGACCCGAGCCCGATCGGCAGGAAGGCGAAGCCCATGTAGGTACCCTGCTGCCCCGGCGGCGCGAGCCGCGAGATGTACTCGTAGTACCGGGGCGACTGGACGATCTCCCCGAGCGCGACGCAGACCAGGGTGATGATCACGCCGGTGACGGTGGGCATGAAGATCAATACGATCCAGGCCAGGGAGGACATCAGCGTGCCCAGGGTGACCGCCTTCACGGAGGCGATCTTCTGGGTGGCCAGGCTTATGAGCACGGTCAGGCAGATCACGGCAAGGGGACCCGTGACCAGCAGGAGCTCCGTATCCGCCTTGGGATCGATGTACTTCACCACGTAGAGGGGCAGCGTGATGAACTCCTGCCAGTACACCACCCAGTAGCCGGTGAAAATGAGCAGGAAGAGCATGAACTTGGGGTTCGACACCACCGTAAGGAAGTTCTTCCCGGTCTGGACCAGGGAGGGCGGCGGCGCATCACCTTCCTTGCGCGGCTCCTTGAACAGCAGCAGCACCGCAAAGAACATCAGGAACACGCTGACCGCAGCCACACGGAAGACATTCTCAACGCTCATGTGCCGATGGACATAGGACGCGACGTAGGGACCGGCGGCGCCACCGATGTTCACCAGCGTGTAGTAGATCGAGTAGCCGAGGGAACGGACGTTGCCCTTGGAGGCCCGCGCGGTCGTCCCCACCACCGCCGGCTTCACCAGGGCAATGCCCAGGGCCGGCAGCATCAGCAGGAAGGCCACAAGCACACTCAGAGGCACCATGCCGCGAATCGGCGCCATCCAGGAGGAGCCGAGCGAGCCCAGCAGGAAGTAGGAGCCGCTGAGGATCAGGTAGGCCAGGGAGAGCGCCCGCCGGAACCCGAGGCGATCCGCCACGGCGCCCCCGAAAGCCGCCAGGAACCAGACCAGCCCGCCGAACAAGCCCGCCAGGCTGCTGGCGTCCTGGGTCGGAAAGCCGAGCGATTCGTTCAGGTACCGTGCCAGAGAGGCGAAGGCCGCGTAGTAGGAGAGGCGCTCGAACAGCTCACTGACATTCGCCACCCAGAACGGGCGCTCAAAGCCATCACGGATCTCACGCAAGCGCTGCGCTGCACTCAAAGGACCTCCCTAGACACAAGCCACCCCCGATCTTCCCGGGAGACTCGAGTCGAGGTCAATCCAAACCGCGCGGAATCATCCCCTACTGGGGCTTGGTGAACTCCACCACGGCCTTGAGCATGTCGCCCACGGACATGATGCCCACCAGGTCACCCTTGGCATCCACCACGCACAGGCCGTAGAGCTTGTGGTCCAGGATCGCCTGGGCGGCCGTGCTCAGGTCCGTCTCCGGGCTCACGGTCATGGGCTCTGCGTTCATCAGGTCCTTCACCGGCGTCTTGGACAGCAGGTAGTGGACTTCCCACGTGTCCAGGCTGGTGGCCTTGCCGGGGCTGTAGTCCTTGATCATGCGGTCCGTGATGAGGCCCACGAAGCGGCCACCGCTCATGACGGGCAGCCGCCGCACGCCCTTTTCCTTCATCAGGTGGATGGCCTCGATGATGGAGGCGTCCTGATCGATGGTGTAGGGATTCTTGGTCATCCACTTTCCAACGTTGGTCATTGGCTTCTCCTCACATGCCCAGGAAGGCTTTCTTGATGTGGTCGTTGTTGAGCAGTTCGTCGCCCTTGCCCGTGAGCACAACCCGTCCGGTTTCCATCACGTAGGCCCGGTGGGAGATGCGGAGGGACTGGTAGACATTCTGTTCCACCAGCAGGATGGTAACGCCTTCCTTGTTGATGCCGGTGATGATGTCGAAGATGTTCTTCACCAGCAGCGGGGACAGGCCGAGGGAGGGCTCGTCCAGCAGCAGCACCTTGGGGTTGGCCATGAGTCCCCGGGCGATGGCCAGCATCTGCTGCTCGCCGCCGGACATGGTGCCGCCCAGCTGCTTCTCTCGTTCCTTGAGCCGGGGGAACAGCTCGAAGACCCAGTCGATGTTCTTCTGGCGGTCGCCCCGGGTCGACTTGACGTAGGAACCCATACGGAGGTTCTCCATCACGGTCATCTCGGGAAAGATCCGCCGACCCTCGGGAACCTGGATGAGCCCCGCCTCCACGACGTGGTGGGACTGCATCTTGCTGAGGTCCTGCCCGTCAAACGTGATGGTGCCGGAGACGGGCTTGACCAGGCGGGAGATGTTCTTGAGCGTCGTGGACTTGCCGGCACCGTTGGCGCCCACCACGGTGACGATCTCGCCCTGGTGGACTTCCAGGTCGACGTCCCAGAGCACCTTGAGGTCGCCGTAGGCGAAGTTGAGCTTGTCGATTTTAAGCATGGGGCTCACCCAGGTAGGCGCTGATCACATCGGGGTTGCTGACGACTTCCTGGGGCGAGCCCTCGGTGAGTTTCTCGCCCGAGGTCAGAACCACGATGCGATCGGAGATCCGCATGATCGCCTTCATGTCGTGCTCGATGACCATCTGGGTGAGGCCCCGCTGCTTGATGTCCAGGATGAGCTGGATGATCTCCTCGCTCTCGGCGGGGTTGAGGCCGCCCATGACCTCGTCCAGCAGCAGGATCTTCGGCTGGGTGGCCAGGGCCCGCGCCACTTCCAGCTTCTTGCGCTCGCCGATGGGCAACCCACCCGCCAGGAAGTTGGTCCGGTGCTCCATGCGGACCACCTTGATCTGTTCCATGGCCATCTCGCGTGCGACCTTCAGCGAACCGGTGCGCGCCAGGGCGCCCACCATCACGTTGTCCACCACAGAGAGCTTGGCCAGGGGCCGCACCTTCTGCCAGGTGCGCACCATGCCGAGCATGCAGACCTTGTCGGGATCGAGCCCATTCAACTTCCGGCCGTTGAAGATGACTTCGCCCTTGGAGGGCGGGTAGTAGCCGGTGATGCAGTTGAACAGCGTGGTCTTCCCGGCGCCGTTGGGGCCAATGAGGCCCATGATCGTGCCCTCGTGGACGTCGAAGCTGACATCCGAGTTGGCCGCGAGGCCGCCGAAGAACTTGCTGACGTTCTTGATTTCCAGGATGGCCATCAGACCGCCTCCCGCTTCCGGCGCGCGGCCAGCTTCTTGACGAACCCCATGAGGCCGTCCGGCATGAACAGGATGACCAGCACCACGAGGATGCCGTAGAGCAGGACGTGGGCGTGGGAGAGGTTCTCCTTGAGGAAGATCCCGATCTTGGACTCGGCGTTGACCATGCCGATCTTCACCAGCAGGTCCGTGATCATGTTGCTGCGCAGGGCCTCGGACAGCGGCACCAGGATCAGGGAACCGAGCACAGGACCCCAGATGGTGCCCATGCCCCCGATGATGCAGATGAGCATGATCTGGACGGAGACATCCAGGCCCAGCACCGTGGGGGGATCCACGAAGCCCACGTAGATGCCGTAGAAGCTGCCCGCCAGGGAGGTCAGCACTGCGGAGATCACCAGGCCGATATTCTTGTAGAGCGCGATGTTGATGCCCAGGGAGTGGGCCGCGTCCTGGTCCTCGCGGATGGCCTGAAAGAAGTAGCCGAGCTTGGAGTGCTGCACCCAGTAGGTGACGCCGAGGGTGAGCAGGACCAGGAAGAGTCCGATGTAGTAGAAGGGGACCTTGGTCACGAAGTCCGTCACCACCGTGGCCCCGATCTTGAAGGCCGGGATTTCCGTGGCCAGGATGCCCTCGGCCCCGTTGGTCAGGGGAGTGAGGTTGATGGCCGACAGGCGCATGATCTCGGCCACCGCGATAGAGGCGAGAACGAAGTAGGGGCCCCGGAGGCGGAAGCAGATGCTGCCGATGATGAGGGCCACCACAATGACCGCGGCCATGCCCGCCCAGACGCCCACCCAGGGGACGATCCCCTTGCTGTGCATGAGCATCATGGTGGTGTAGGCGCCCACCCCGAAGTAGGCGGCGTGGCCCACAGAGTGCTGCCCCGCATAGCCACCGAGGATGTTCCAGCTCTGGCCCTGGGCCACGCTCATGAAGAGCAGGATCATCATGTGGAGGGCGTAGGGGCTCTCCACGAAGCGAGGGATGATCAGCAGGCCGACCAGCAGGAGGAGGATGGAAGCGCTCTTGAGGATGGTCTTGTTCATGATGTTCTCCTCAGGTCCGCGACTTGCCCATCAGGCCCGAGGGCTTGAAGAGCAACACCAGCAGGAAGAGCACGAAGACCACTACGTCCTTCCAACCGGAGGAGATGTAGACCGCGCTCATGGACTCGGTGATGCCGATGAGCACCCCGCCAAGCGTGGCGCCCACCACGCTGCCCATGCCGCCCAGCACCGTGATGACGAAGGCCTTCAGCGTGAAGACGCTGCCCACCTGGGGGAAGATGTAGTAGGTCGGAGAGATCAGGGCACCGGCGGTGCCCGCCAGGGCTGAGCCGAGGCCGAAAGCGATGATCGACATGCGCTTGACGTTGATGCCCATGAGCTGGGCCGCATCGCGATCCTGGGCCGTGGCGCGGATGGCCTGGCCGGTGTCCGTCTTCAGCAGGAACCAGTAGAGGGCCGCTGTGATCGCCGCGGTGATCAGGAAGGAGATCAGGAGGGGCGTGGAGACCGAAACTCCGCCGCCCACCTTGATGGTGGCCGAGGAGTAGCTGGTGCTCAGGATCTTGTAGTCGGAGGTGAAGATGAGCATCACCGTGTTGCTCATGATCAGGCCCAGGCCGATGGTCAGCAGGATCTGGTTCTGTGCCAGTGCGTCCAGCACCCGATTGATGAACACCTTCTGGAGGAAGCCCCCGAAGAGGAACATCAGGGGGAACGTGATCAGCACGGACACGAAGGGGTCGATCCCAAGGAGCGTGAAGATCATGTAGGTGAGGTACATCCCCACCATCAGGATGTCGCCGTGCGCGAAGTTGATCACCCGCATCACGCCGAAGATCAGCGTCAGGCCTATGCCGATGAGCGCGTACACCCCGCCGATGAGGATGCCGCTGATGAGGGATTGCAGAAAGACAGCCATGGGCGCGTGACCCTCCAGGAATTCAGACGGGGGCGCCCGTGGGCGCCCCCGGACAGGACTCGATCACTTCCACTTGGGGAAGGGATAGATCGCCTTCTTGCTCGCGAACTGGGCGGGCAGCACCGTCTCGTACTTCCCGGCGATGATCTGCTGAACGAGCATCTGGTGGTTGTTCTGGTTCGTGAAGCCGTCATAGTCGGCGAACTTCACCTCACCCATGACGCCATTCCACTTGCCCGACTTCAGCGCGGCGCGAGTCTTGGTGCGGTCGCCGCCGGAGGCCTTGGCGGTCTCGGCCATGATGATCATGGAAGCGTAGGCGCAGGCGGCATGGTAGGTGGGTTCCTTGCCGAACTTGGCCTTGTAGCGGGCGCCGAAGTCCTTCGCGCCGGGCCAGTTGACATCGTCTGTCCACTGGGTGCAGGAGATGACGTTGTCGGAGATCGCCCGTTCCTTGGCGAACTCGACGGTGGTGAAGCCGGCGCCGGCGCCGAGGAAGGCCTGGGGCTGGAGCCCCACTTCGCGGGACTGCCGCATAAGCAGAATGGCGTCGGCCACGTAGGAGACCATGAACACCAGATCCGGGTTCTTCGACTTGATCTGGGCGAGGGTCGAGCGGTAGTCGGCGGAGCCCTTGGGATAGGAGACATCGGCCACCACCTGGATGCCCTTCGTCACCACATAGTCCTTGGCCGTCTTCGAGGTGGAGGTGCCGAAGTCTGTGTTCTCGTAGATGAAGGCGATGGTCTTGGGCTTGCCTAGCGAGGCCGCGGCATCGATGAGGCTGGAAGCATATTTGTCGGCGGGGGCGTTCATGCGGAAGACATGGGCGAGGCCCTGCCGCGTGATCTCTTCCTTGGCCGCGGCGGGAATCAACAGGGGCACCTTGTACTTCTCGGCCAGCTTGGCCACGGCATTGGAGCAGGCCGAGGTGTAGGGACCTACCACGCCCACCACGTTCTCGCGGGTCGCCAGCTTCTCCATGGCGCTCATGGAGATCTGGGGCTTGCCCGTGTCGTCCTCCCACACCAGCTGGACGTTGACACCCTTCTTCTTGAGGTCCTCCTCGGCCAGCTTGATGCCGTTGGTGATGTTCTCGCCGATGGGCGCCTCGGGGCCGCTCATGGAGTTGATGACGCCGATCTTCTGCGCCATGAGACAGGGGGTGAGAGCCAAGGCGGCGCCCAGGGCGAGGAGGTGCTTGCGCATGTCTGCTCCGATTGAAAAGAGATGGTGGGGTGAGTTAAGCAATCCTACCCGAAATCCGGGTAAAAAAACCACGGGACTGATGAGAATTACTCAGCAGTCCCGTGGAGGTTAAGTAGAAAGACCTAGCTCTCAGTTACGACCCTAGAAGCCGATGCCAAGGGAGGCGATGAGGCTGTTGCCGCCCTGTTCGCCGGTCTGGCCAGCGCGGGGGGCCAGGAAGTTCTTGCTGCGCATGATGTAGTCGATCTTCAGCTTCGCGACGCTGTACTTGCCGGGGACGAAGTTGTAGTTGTAGCCAACCGTGGTCTCGGTGTACTTGGGCGAGTAGTCTGCGGCGGCGCCATTGACCGTCACATTGTAGGGGCTGGTGGCGGTATACCAGTTGCTGCCGGAGTTGTAGTTCAGCATGTCATAGCGCAGCGCGACCTGATGCTGGCCCATCTTGTAGACGAAGGTGCCGGTGTAGCCGGTGTACTTCTGGTCGAGGTTCTCACGGAGCATGGCGGCCGTGGTGGCAGCGAAGAGGCTGGGATAGCGGCGACCCAGAAGGCCGGTCGCGTACTCGAAGTCGAAGTGCCACTGGCTCGTGTCATAGGCGTAGAAGGCACCCTGGAGGGTGGTCTTGTCCTTGTTGTCCTTGATCTGCTGCGCGGTCACGCCGGCAGGCACGGTGGTGGGGGTGACGAAGGTGGAGTCCTTCAGGTTCGTCACGCCCTCGCGGTAGTAGGCGCCAAACTTGTGCGCGCTGCCGAAGGCACCCTCGTAGCGGACGGTGAAGTCCTTCTGGGCGTTGGCATCCACGGCCGTCTTGCCGCCGCTGCCGTCATCGGTGGTGCCGTTGGAGACAGCCACACTCAGCTTGCCCTGCCAGCCCTTGGCATTGCCGTAGCCGTAGCTGAGCCACGCACCGCGGTCCCGCTTGTCGCCGAAGGCGCGGTTGAGCTGGTTGCGATCGAAGAAGTAGAGGTCCTTGGCGGCCACGATGGTGGCTTCATAGGTGGTGGGCATCTTGAACTGGCCGGCCTTCAGGACGAAGCCCTTGCCGAGGGTCCAGGTGATGACCGCGTCATGCAGGACGTTGTTGCCAACCGAGGAGGTGCTGTTGTTCGGATCGAACATCAGGTTCCAGCTGATGGAATCCGAGATCGTCTGGCTGAGGTAGACCTCGGACCGCTTGACCGTGAAGCCGTTCTCGACGAAGCGGCCAGAGCTCATGCCGTCGTAATAGGCCGAGGCGCCACCGGGCTTGGCGGCCGCGTCCAGGCGAAGGTTGTTGTCGGTCATCTGGGTGTACCAGAGTTCGATGAGGGCGTTGACCTTGACGGCTTCTTGGGCCTGGGCAGCTCCGGCTGCGAGCAGCGCGGCGACACCAGCGAGGCGAGAGATCTTCATATTTTTTTCTCCTAAGAGGGAGGGTGGGGGGAAACTTCAGGAGGGGTCCGCCAAGCTCTGAGGAGCGCTCAGTCAGGCTCTGGCGGGAATTCGGTTCGATTCAAGCTAAGCGCGCCCTGGGAGTGAGTCCATCAAAATCCTAGGAAAGTTCCCCATGATGTGACAGATGACACATGGGTGTTTCGTCGACCATGTGAAATTATGGAAACAATAGTGTTAAGAGGATGCTTCTCAGTCAAAAACCGACTGCCTGGTCGGTCTTCCCGGAGCAAGTTTTTACGTCGATCGGACTATGAAATTTGCCGCACGCTTGCGAACCATCAGAGGGGAGCCAGCCGGGAGGAAGCACCTTTTAAAATGACACGAACAGGGTATAAGGGCGCCCCTCTCAACCGAGCCGACCTGATCCTGGGCAAGCGGCTTCCCTCCAGAAAATGGATCGTCCCGGACTGCCCAGCCAGGACAACCCTGGATGCTGACTTTTTTCCTATCCGAGCAGCCCCACCCTGAGGACTAGACTTCCTCGGACAGCCCGGGCGTTTCGGTCCCTTGGCAGAAAATTCGAGCGGCACGCCAGGGCGTACCGCTCGAGGTTCTTGGCACCCTGGGACTGGTGCGGGACTTGCCGTGATGGCCTGGGGGTCTAGAAGATCGCTTCGATGGGCGCGATCTCGCCGGCCTGCAGGGCCACGGCCAGGGCTGCCACCAGGGGCAGGCCGCGGTGGGCGAAGTGGATCGTGGCCTGCACCTTGTTGTGATAGAAGGCGGCCTCGGGGCTGTCCTTGAGGAGGGCCTGCACGGCGGCGCGGTCCGTGGGGTCCACGCCCCGGGCCCGCTGCAGCTCCTCGCCCTTCTTGAGGGCCAAGGTCGCCTGCTGGAGGAGCAGGTGACCGGACACCACATGGCCCAGCATGTCGAGCACCGGCACGGCGTTGAGCACCGTCAGCTGACCGCCGTTGGGCTTGGCCGGAACCTCCTGGAGCACTGCGGTCAGGGTCTTCAGGGCCGCGCCCAGCTGCTGGGCCGAGGGGCCCAGGACCGGATCCGCGGCCAGGGACTGAACGGTGGCGCCGACCAGCTGGAGCAGGTCCTGCATGGGCCGGCCGTCCTGCATGCGGAACTTGCGGCCCACCAGGTCCAGAGCCTGGATGCCGTTAGTACCTTCATAGATGGAGGCGATCTTGCAGTCGCGCAGATACTGCTCGGCGGGATACTCCATGGTGTAGCCGTAGCCGCCGTAGGTCTGCAGCGCCCACTCGGTCACCCGGAAGCCCCAGTCCGAGCACCAGGCCTTGCAGACGGGGGTGAACAGCTCGACCAGTCCCTGCCAGCGGTTCTTGTCATCGCCGGAAGAGACGTGGGCCATGTCCATGCACCAGGCGGTGTAGGACACGAGGGCCCGCATGGCCTGCACGTAGGAGGACTGCATGAGCAGCATGCGGCGCACATCCGGGTGCTGGATGATGGGCGACTGGCCGACGCCCTTACCCGCCCGGCCCTGCAGCCGCTCCTTGGCAAAGGCGATGGCCGCCTGGTGGGCGGCGGAGGCGTTGCCCAGACCCTGGACGCCAACCTCGTAGCGCGCGGCGTTCATCATCTGGAACATGTAGACCAGGCCCTGGCCCTCCTGGCCCAGGAGGAAGCCCTGGCTGGCGTTGTCGATGCCGAACACCAGGGTGCAGGTGGGCGAGCCGTGGATGCCCAGCTTGTGCTCGATGCCCGCGCAGGTGACATCGTTGCGCTCGCCCAGGCTGCCATCGGCGTTGACCCGGAACTTCGGCACCACGAAGAGGCTGAGCCCCTTGGGACCGGCGGGAGCGTCCGGCGTGCGGGCCAGCACCGCATGGATGATGTTGGGCACCAGCTCGTGGTCGCCGCTGGTGATGAAGATCTTCTCGCCGGTGACCAGGTAGGTGCCATCGGCCTGCTTGGTGGCCTTGGTGGTGAGGGCGCCCAGGTCGCTGCCCGCGCCGGCCTCGGTGAGGCACATGGTGCCGCACCACTCGCCGCTGTACATCTTCTCGACGTAGGTGGCCTTCAGCTCATCGCTGCCGAAGGTCTCGATGAGGTGGGCCGAGCCGCGGGTGAGCATCGTCTTGAGGGCCAGGGCCGTGTTGGCCCCCATGAGGTATTCGCTGATGCCCGTGCCCACGACCTCGGGCAGGCCCATGCCGCCGAACTCGGGGTTCATGGTGGCGCTGATCCAGCCGCCGGAGGCCAGATCCTCGAAGGCCTCGGCGAAGCCCTCGGGCAGCTCCACCTTGCCGTTCGCGTACTTTGCGCCGACGCGGTCGCCCACCTCGTTGCAGGCCGCCACGCTGCCCTTCGAGACCTTCAGGGCCTCGTCCAGCACCATGCCCAGCTGCTCGCGATCGACGTCCTGGTAGGGCTCGCCCTTCAGAACCGCATCCAGGTCCAGCCACTCGAGGAGGTTGAAGTGGATATCACGATGGTCGTCGAGGAAGAGCATGGGACCTCCGGCTAGGGGTGGTGTGAAGGGACTCTGGGGTCTGAGGAGTTGCTACTTCAGCTCAGGGAACTGATCTTCGCGCCACTCGGTGGCGGAGGCACCCTGATCTGCGGCCCGCTTGCGGAGTTCCACCCGGCGGATCTTCCCGGAGATGGTCTTGGGCAGCTCGCTGAACTCGAGGATGCGGATGCGCTTGTAGGCGCTGAGCCGCTCCCGGATGAACTTGAACAGGGCCAGGGCGGTCTCGCGGCTGGGCTCCACACCCGCCCGGAGGATGACGTAGGCCTTGGGCACGGCCAGCTTCACGGGATCGGGGCTCGGCACCACGGCGGCCTCGGCCACGAAGTCGTGCTCGATGAGGAAGGACTCCAGCTCGAAGGGGCTGATGCGGTAGTCGGAGCTCTTGAAGACGTCGTCCGCGCGGCCCACGAAGAAGAGGTAGCCCTCGGCGTCGCGGGTGGCCACATCACCGGTCCGGTAGTAGCCCTCTTTCAGGGCCTTCTCCATCTTGGAGGGGTCGTCCTTGTAGCCGTCCATGAGACCCAGGGGGCGCGGGCTGAGCCGCAGGGCGATCTCGCCCTCGTCGGTCTCCTTGCCATCCAGGTCCAGCAGGACCACGTCGTAGCCCGGCATGGGCAGGCCCATGGAGCCCGGCTTCACGGGGACGCCGGGGGAGTTGCCCACCACGCAGGTGGTCTCGGTCTGGCCGAAGCCGTCGCGGATGGTGAGACCCCAGGCCTTCTCCACCTGGCTGATGACCTCGGGGTTGAGGGGCTCGCCGGCGCCGATGACGCCGCGCAGCTTCATCTTGTAGCTGCCCAGGTCCTCCTGGATGAACAGGCGCCACACGGTGGGCGGGGCGCACAGGTTGGTGACGCCCTTGTCGGCGATCACCTTGAGGGCGGCCGCGGCGCTGAACCGGGTGGACCGGTAGATGAAGATGCAGGCGCCGGCGATCCAGGGGGCGAAGAAGTTGCTCCAGGCGTGCTTGGCCCAGCCCGGGGAGCTGATGTTGAAGTGGATGTCGCCTGGGCGCAGTCCGACCCAGAACATGGTGGACAGATGGCCCACGGGATAGGACTGGTGCGTGTGGAGCACCAGCTTGGGCTTGGCGGTGGTGCCGCTGGTGAAGTAGAGCAGCAGAGGGTCCGTGGCCTTGGTGATGGCGTCCGGCACGTAGGTAGTCGAGCCGCTGTAGAGCACGGACACGTCATGCCAGCCGGGAACGGCGTCGCCCACGCAGATGCGGGTGAGGGAGGCGTCCATGCCATCGAACTTGGCGGTCTGGGCGGAGTCCACCACCAGGTGGCGGATGCCGCCCCGCTCGAGGCGGTCGGTCAGGTCCGCCGGGCTCAGCAGCAGGGTGGAGGGCACCATCACGGCGCCGAGCTTGATGCAGGCCAGCAGCACTTCCCAGAGGGGGCGCACGTTGTCGAGCATGATGAGCACGCCATCGCCGCGCTTGACGCCCAAGTCGCGGAGGGCGTTGGCCACCTGGTTGCTGCGCTGGCTCATCTCCTGGAAGGAGACCTTGGTCTCGCTGCCGCCCTCCTCGACGATCCAGAGCGCGGGGTTCTCGTTCCCGGCCGCCATCACATCGAAGTGATCCAGGGCCCAGTTGAAGTTCTCCAGCACGGGCCACTTGAACCCCTTGCAGGCAGCGGCACGATCCCCGCTGTTGTCGAACAGGAACTGCCGGGCACTGAGAAAGGCCTCTCGTTCGTTCATACAGCTCTCCTGGAAAGGGGTGATCTATCCAATTTATGATGACGAGCTGCCACCGTCTAGAACGAAAGATGACACAATGGATAAGAAAGCTCCCTGAATCAGAACAGTGGACTGGAAGGCATGGTAGGTTGGTCGCGTCGCAACCGATTTCGTGGGGCTCCCCTTGTTCAGCATCATTCCTGACGGCGCCGGTTACCGGGAGTTCGTCCTCCTAAAGGACGGCCAGGGGATCTATCTCCGGATCGCCACCCCCGAGGATGTGGACCGGGTCGAGACCTTCATCCGGGGCCTCTCCCAGGAGGCCTTGTCCATGCGCTTCATGGGGGGCATCTCCCGCATTGCCCGCAAGTTCGTGGAAGAGCTCTGTGTGGAGAATCCCCACCTGCGGGCCTGCCTCCTGGCGGTGGAGGGCGAGGGCACCGAGGAGCGCGTCCTGGGCCTGGGCAACTACGTGGGCGAGGGCGGCGCCAACGCCGAGGTCAGCTTCATGGTCGCGGACGAGCACCAGGGCCGGGGGATCAGCAGCCTGATCCTCGAGCGTCTGGCAGGCCTCGCCGCCGGGGCCGGCTACCTGGGCTTCGAGGCGGACGTACTCTACGAGAACGAGAAGATGAGCAATGTCTTCCGAGACTCCGGCTTTGAGACACGCCGGGCCATGGAGGGCGGCATCATCCATGTGCACTTCCCCCTCAACGCCCCGCAGGCCCAGCGGGAGCGAGCGGACATCCGCGAGCGAGTGGCCGCCGCGAACTCGCTGGTGCCCCTGCTGCGCCCGGAAACCGTCGCCGTGGTGGGGGCCTCGCGGGATCCCGGCTCCGTGGGCAACGCCATCTTCCGCCACATCCTGCAGGGCCACTTCAAGGGGGTCGTCTACCCCGTCAACCCCCATGCCCGGGCCATCGAGGGCGTGCGGGCCTATCCCTCCCTGGATTCCCTACCGGAGGCGCCGGATCTGGTGGTCCTGGCGGTCCCGGCCACCAAGGTGGTGCCCATGGCCAAGGCCGCCCTCGACAAGGGCGCCCGGGGCCTGCTGGCCCTGGCCGCGGGCTTCGCGGAGTCGGGCCCCGATGGCGCCCGGCGCCAGGAGCGCCTGCTGCATCTGGCCCGCAGCCGGGGGGCGCGGCTGGTGGGACCCAACTGCCTGGGCCTCCTGAACACCAATCCCGCCGTCCAGCTCAACGCCAGCCTCGCCTCGGCCATGCCGCCCCGGGGGCGCGTCGGGTTCTTCAGCCACTCCGCCGCCCTGGGCGTCGTGATCCTGAAATACGCCGCCGAGCGCGGCCTGGGCTTCTCCACCTTTGTCTCCGCAGGCAACCGGGCGGACGTCTCCGGCAATGACCTGCTCCAGTACTGGGAAGAGGACCCGGACACGGATGTGGCCCTGCTCTACCTGGAGACCTTCGGCAATCCTCGCCGCTTCGCCCGTCTGGCCCGCCGCATCTCCCACCGCAAGCCGGTGCTGTGCGTCAAGAGCGCCCGCAGCCACGCGGGCCGCCGCATGGCCCAGGCCCACATCGGCGCCAGCCCCCGGGACGACGCGGAAGTGGAGGCCCTGTTCCACCAGGCCGGCGTGATCCGGGCGGACACCCTGGAAGAGCTCTTCGACATCGCCCTGCTGCTGTCCCACCAGCCCCTGCCCCGGGGCAACCGAGTGGCGGTGGTGAGCAACTCCGGCGGCGTGGCCACCATCTGCGCCGACGCCTGCGAGTCCAATGGCATGCAGATCGCCGGTCCCGGCGTGGTGGACCTCCACACCATGGCCACCGCCGATCACTACGAGCGGGCCTGCCTGGCGGCCCTGGAGCACCCTGAGGTCGATGCCCTCATCGCCACCTTCGCCTGCGTGGGGGACTGCGATCCGAACCTGGTGGCCCGGGCCATCCGTCGCGCGGCCGTGCGGGCTGAGCGCGCCACCGGCATCGCCAAGCCCACGCTGCTATCCCTCATGGGCGTTAGCGGCGCCGTGGCCGTGGGGGCCGCCGGTGCCCTGGGCGATGGCGGCGGCGTGCACCGGACCTTCCCGTCCTACCGCTTCCCCGAGTCCGCCGCACTGGCCCTCTCCAAGGTCGTGGACTATGCCCAGTTCCGATTGCAGCCTCCGGGCCGGATCCTGAACTACGACGACCTGGACGCCGGCGAGGCCCGGCGCCGGGTGGAGCAGCTGCTCGAGGGCGCTGCCGAGGGCTCGGCCCCGCGGGCGCTCAACGCCACCCAGGCCCGGGAGCTCCTGGCCTGCTTCGGCGTGACCGTCGCCGAAGCGGCCCCCGGCCTCTCCCTGCCCAAGCCGACCGCCATCACCCTGGGCCTCTCGGCAGACCCGGACTTCGGGCCCATCTGGCGCTTCCGCCGCACCGGGGTGGGATCCATCCTGCGCATCACGCCGCTCACCAACCTCGATGTCGCCGATGTGATCCAGCGGCTGCACCTCAGCCCCGACTGCGGCCTAGCCGAGACCCTGGGCCGCCTGACCCATCTGGTGGAAGAGCTGCCCTGGCTCTCCAGCATCGAGGCCCAGGTGTTGGTCCCGGCCGAGACCTCCGCACCGGTGCTGGCCCTCCAGCCCGGCCCGCGCCTCGCCTTCACCCAGGTCGGTTTCCGCACCCAATAAGTAGAGGAGGGCACCTTGTTCGTCAAAGACAGGATGCACAGTCCCGTGACCGTGCTCTCCATCACCTCCACGCTCGGTGAGGCCTATGCCCTCTTCGAGGCCCACGGCTACCGGCACCTGCCCGTGGTGGACGGGGGCCGTGTGGTGGGGATCCTCACGGACCGAGATCTCCGCTTCGCCACCAGCTCCTTCTGCACGACGCCCCACACCGCCACGGACCCCGTGACCCTGGCCATGAGCACCCACGTCCTCACCGCCGATCCCCTGGATCCCGTGGAGGACGCCGCCAAGATCATGCGGGAGCACAAGATCGGCTGCCTCCCCGTGGTGGATGGCAGCGAATTGGTGGGCATCCTCACCGGCATGGACCTGCTGGACGCCCTCATCAACCTCACGGGCCTCACGAAGCCCACCTCGCGCCTGGAGGTGGCCCTGGCAGACCGCCCCGGCGAGCTGGCCCGGCTGACGGTCTTCATGGCCGACCGCAACGTCAACATCCACTCCCTGCTGACGTCCCCGGCTCCGGATGGCACCGTCCACACGGTATTGCGGGTGGGCTCGAACCAGTCCCGGCCCCTGGCCGAAGCCATGCGCGCCGCCCACTTCGAAGTCCTCTGGCCCCTGCCGAAGCCATGGCCACACTGATCCATCGCCCGGAATACGCCGGGTACGACTTCGGGCCCGAGCACCCCTTCACGCCGTCGAGGCTGGGGATGTTGCTGGACCTGCTGCGCACCCTGGGCTGCCCAGTCGATCCCCTCGCGCCGCCGTCCGCGACCCGGGAGGAGATCCTCTCGGTCCACGCCGAGGACTACGTGGCCATGGTCGAGGCCCTGGACCGGGGCGAGGCCAGCGCGGCTCAGGGCGAGCCTTACGGCCTGGGCACCCCGGACAATCCCATCTTCCCTGGCATGGACCAGGCCGCCCGATGGCTGGTGGGTGGCACCCTCCACGGGGCGCGCCTGCTCCTGGACGGCCCCGAACGCCGGGTGCTGCAACTGGGCGGCGGGCTGCACCACGCCCAGCGGGAACGGGCTGAGGGCTTCTGCCTCTACAACGACCTCGCCGTGGCCATCCAGGCCCTGGTGGATCGCGGCCTCCGGGTGGCCTACCTGGACATCGATCTCCATCATGGGGATGGCGTCCAGAACCTGTTCTACAACCACGACCAGGTCCTGACCATCAGCCTTCACGAGTCCGGCCACTACCTCTACCCCGGCACCGGCCACATCCAGGAGACAGGCAGCCCCCGCGCCCCCGGGACCGCCGTGAACATCCCCCTGGAGCCCTTCACCGGCGCCGAGGACTACCTGGAGGCCTTCGAGGCCGTGGTGCCCAGGGCCCTGGCCTGGTTCAAGCCCCAGGCGCTGGTGGTGCAGGCTGGCGCGGATGCCCACTTCTCCGATCCCCTGGGCGACCTGGCCCTGACCTCCCAGACCTTCGAGACGCTCTTCCGCCGCATCCTGCAGCTGGCCGAGACCCATGCCGAGGACCGGCTGCTGCTCACGCTCGGGGGCGGCTACGAGGCCCAGGTGGTGGCCCGGGTCTGGACGATCCTCTACCACACCGTCATGGACCTCCCCCTGCCCCAGGACCTGCCACCGGAGTGGGTGGCGCGCTGGAAGGCCACCCTGGGTCCCGAGGTCGGTCAGCACCTGCACGATCCCGATCCCGCCTTTCCGCCCCTCTCGGGCCGGGAAGCCCGGACCCGTCGCAACCGGGACATCATCGCCCGCCTGCTGGATACGCTGACTCCCCTCTGGTTTTGAGGTTCCAGCCTGCCGTCGGGCAGCCCCTGGACCCAAGGCCGCGCGGCCGAGCCACCCCCAAGAGCAGCGGCAACGCAGAACAATCACAACCCGTGGTTGTCCTCTATAAATGCGAACCACCCTGCCCGCAGATCCTGCCTATCCTGGTGGGAATCGCCCTGCCCCAATGGTTCTGGTCCATTCTTTATCCCGGAAGTGCTTGGAGAACCAAGGATGGCCCCCCCCGCACGCAAGCCCTGGCGCCCAAGGCTCTGCCGGAAGAAGGCGGAGGTGCTGCTGACCGAGCAGCAGCGGCCCCCGGGGCCCCTCGCTGAGCTGTCAGCGCTGCGGCTGGTCCACGAGCTGCAGGTCCATCAGATCGAGCTGGAGCTGCAGAACGACGAGCTGCTCGAAACCCGCGAAGAGTTGCTGACCAGCCTCGCGGAATACACGAACCTCTACGACTTTGCACCGGTCGGCCTCCTCACGCTGGATGCGGGCGGCCTGATCCGCCGGGCCAACCTCACGGCCGGCTCCCTCCTGGGCGTCTACCGCGGCCGGCTGTCCGGCCGCTCGTTTGCGCGGCTGTTGGACGCCCCGAGCCGCCGCCGCTTCCTGGAGCACATGGCTGAACCGGCTACCGGAAACCCCATCACCCCCTACGAGTTGGCCCTCCTGCCCGCCGACGGCGCCGCGGCCTGGATCCGCCTGGAGGAGGTCGTGCCAGGCATGAATGAGGAGCACCTTATTGCCTTCAGCGACATCACGGAGAGCCACGAGGCCCGCAGGCGGGTGGACGACCACAAGGTTCAGCTCGAGCAGCTCGTTCGCGAGCGCACGCGGGACCTGGAGCTCCGCACTGCGGAATACGCCGACCTCTACAACCGCGCGCCCTGCGGCTACCACTCCCTGGACGCCAAGGGCACCATCCTCGGGATGAATGACACCATGCTCCGCATGCTGGGCTACACCCGGGAAGAGGTGGTCGGCCGCCTGCGTGCCCAGGACCTGCTCACGGAGAAGGGCCATGCCACGTTCCAGCGGGCCTTTCCCGAGCTCCTCCGGACTGGTCGCCTCCGGAACGTGGAGGCGGACTTCCGGCGCAAGGACGGCTCCACGTTCCCGGCCCTGGTCAACTCCGACGCAAGGTTGGACGCCGAGGGGACGTTCCTCCACTCCCTCGCCACAGTGGTAGACAACACCCCAGGCAAGGAGGCTGAGCGAAAACAGCAGGCCATCCAGGAGGAGCTGGAGCGCCAGGTGATCGAGCGCACCCGGCAGGTGCGACGCCTCGCGGTGGAGACGACCCTGGCCGAGGAGCGCGAGCGGCGGGCCATCGCCCATGACCTGCACGACGACCTGGGGCAGCTGCTCCATGTCACCACCCACCAGCTCGACCTGCTCGCCGCGGCCCGGACGGCCGCCGAGCGCAAGACCCTGATCACCCAGATGAGGAGCACCCTGGTGGTGGCGAGCCGGAGTGTGCGCTGCCTCACCACCCAGCTGAGTCCGCCTGTGTTGGAGACTCTCGGCCTGGTTGCGGCCTTCCACTGGCTCAGCGAAGAGCTGGCGGACACCTACGGGCTCGCCGTGGAGGTCCAGGATGACGGGCTGGCCAAGCCCCTCAGCCCGGCCCTCGCCACCTTCCTCTTCCGGGCCGCCCGGGAGCTGCTGATCAACGCCGCGAAGCACTCGGGCGGGAAGCGGGTCCGCCTCACCACGCGCCTCCAGGATCAACGACTGTGCATCGAAGCTGCCGACGAGGGCTGCGGCAACGAGGCCCCGGAGCAGGTCCTCGAGACGGCCAAGGGCTTCGGCCTCCGGAGCATCCGCGAGCGCACCCTGCAGCTGGGCGGCACCTTCCGGGTCCACCGGAAGCCCGGCGGGGGCTGGGTGGTCTCCCTGGAGATTCCTCTGGAACCTGCAGGAGCCGGGGAGCCCGCGTGACCATCCGCATCGCCCTGGCCGATGACCACCGTCTGTTCCGGGAGTCCCTGCGGGTGGTCCTCACCCAGGAGTCCGACCTGGAGGTCGTGGGGGAGGCGGGCACAGGCCAGGAGATCCTGGCCATGGTGGCGGCCCAGCAACCGGAAGTGCTCCTGCTCGACATCGCCCTGCCGGATGCCAGTGGCATCGACCTGGCCAGGCAGCTCACCCAGCTCTACCCCCGGCTCGCCATCCTTGCTCTCACGGGTTATGCGGACCGGATCTTCATCAAGGAGATGCTCAAGGCCGGTGCCCGGGGCTATATCGTCAAGTCCTCAGGCGCCGAGGAACTCTTCCGGGGCATCCAGTCCCTCGCTGCAGGCCGGAGCTACCTCTGCCCTGAGGCCACCCAGGCCCTGACGGGCCAGCGGCAAGGGGCGGCCGGCCCTCTGAGTCCCCCGGCGACGGTCCTCTCGAAGCGGGAGCGCCAGGTGCTGAAAGCCCTGGCCGAGGGGCTGCGCTCCAGTCAGATCGCCGAGCAGCTGGGCATCTCCCCGGCGACCGTCGTGGTCTATCGCCGGAAGCTGAAAGAGCGGCTCGACCTCCACACCACCGCCGAGCTGACTCGCTACGCCATCCGCGAGGGGCTGGTCTAGCCTAGCCCTTCGGGTGCCTGAAGAGGCTCTTCTCGGGCCACCTGGCCCTCACCAGCAACAGGCAGGCCTGGGCGATGGCATCCACGTCCTGACGCTCGTTGTTGAAGACGGCGTCGTACCACCGGGGCAAGGTGATGTCCGCGCGGAGGTGATCGCTGATGAACTTCTCCCGCAGCCGCGACTGATTCCGTACCAGTTCCTCCGCCTCGGCCTGGGGCAGGCCCCGGCGCCGGGCGACCATGGCCACCCGGAAGGCGAAGCTGCCCACCAGGCGGAAGTGGAAGCAGTTCGTCAGTCCCTGACAGGCCACGGCGCCGCCACGACCAACGATGATCGCGCAGCCGGTCCGGGCGATCCCGATCAGGTGCTTGACCACGCTGGCGTAGACCTCGTCATGGGTGAGGAAGCCGAACTGGGTCTTGAGCACGTCCCCGGCATGGCTCTCGTCGCCCAGGCGGCTGAGGATGTGCCGCGAGAGCTTCTCGTCGGCCCCGACCTGCTCCACGAGCGCCTTGTCGAAGATGTGCCAGGGCTCCGTGGAGGCCTCGTCGAGGAGCCCCTTCAGCCGCTGGGCCAGGGCATGCCCCTCGCACCCGAACTCGCGGGAGATGGTGATGGTGGGGTGGCTGACTTCCCGGGCGTCCCGGGCGAGGCGCTCCCGGATCTGAATCCAGCCGGACTCGCGCTGCTCGATGCTGGGAATGAGGGTGTCAAAGGTCTTGGTCATGGCAGCTCCAGCTCAGGTGGTGCTAGACACGATTGCCTCTGCTCAAAACATAGGGTCCGCTGGATTAGCGGCAAGGTCCGAGACGGATCAACTCCCCGGGATCTCTAGAGTTGTAAAAAGTCATGCTTTGCCCCAGGAGTTCGATAGAAACATCAGATGCTCTCCTCGTCCTTTTTCCAACCGGGCTCAGCCCTACCCTGCGGGTGCCGGTCAGCCCTGCCCCCTTACCAACGGATTCAACCCCATGGCTGAAAAGCCTGCGCCCGAGTGGCAAAAACCCATCGGCCTGCTGGTCCTGGCCGGCTTCCTGATCCTGGCGATCGCCGGGGGGGCTGCCGACTACCTGCGCCGCCAGTACCGGGAGGAGCAGACCAAGATCCAGGCCCAGCTGTCCTCGATCGGTGAGCTGAAGGCCCGCCAGATCACCCAGTGGCGGCAGGAGCGCCTGGCGGATGCCTGGGCCCTGGGCCGGAACCGGGCCTTCTCGGAGCTCTTCCAGCGGGCCCAGGCCGGGACCGGAGCGCCGGAGGCCCGGGCGCTCCTGCAGAGCTGGCTCGAGTCCATCTGGCACCAGCGCGTCTATGACCGGATCCGGCTGCTGGAGCCAGACGGGAGAGAGCTCCTGAGCATCCCCCGGGACCTGCCCAAGACCAATCCCGGGGTCCTCCGGGGCATCCAGGCCGCCATGGCCGGAGGGCGGCCCCTGTTCCAGGACTTCTACCGGAGTGAGGAGGACCAGCGGGTCTACCTGTCCATCCGGATCCCGATCCCCGACCCGCAGGATCCGCTACGGATGATCGGCATCGCCGCCCTGCGCATCGATCCCGCCCAGGAGTTCTATCCCTTCATCAGCCGCTGGCCCACCTCCGCCCAGACGGCCGAGACCCTGCTCGTCAAGCAGGATGGCCCGGAGGTGGTTTACCTGAACCAGCTGAAATTCCAGGCAGACGCGGCTCTCAAGCTCCGCTTCCCGCTGGGCCAGGCGAACCTGCCCGCGGCCCTGGCCGTGAGAGGCAAGGTCGGGGTCGTGGAGGGCCGGGACTACCGGGGCAGCCACGTGCTGGCCGACGTCCGCCCGGTGGTCGACTCCCCCTGGTTCCTGGTCTCACGCATCGACCGGGCCGAAGCCTACGAGCCCTTCCGGAGGCAGGTGCTGGGCACGATCCTGCTGGCAGCCCTGATGATGCTATGCACCGGAGTAACGATCACCGGCTTCTGGCGGCACCAGCGCGCGCGCTACTTCCAGGCGCGCTACGCCCAGGAGCAGGAGCTGGCTTGGCTGCGCCAAGCCATGGCCCGGAGCCTGAGCGAGATCTGCGTCTTCGACCCGGACACCCTGCAGATCCTCTTCGCCAACGATGGGGCTGTGCGGAACCTCGGCTACGCCCGCGAAGAGCTGCTCGCCATGACCATGACCGACTTCAAGCCGGCGCAGTCCGCCGCCTCCTTCAAGGGCCTCCTGGCCCCCCTTACCGTCGGCGCCCAGGAGACCCTGGTCGTCGAGCTCACCCACCGCCGCAAGGACGGCACCGAATACCCGGTGGAGACCCACCTGCAGCTGGTGGACCGGGGCCAGGGACTCCGGGTGGGGCTCGCCATCATCAATGACCTCACCGAGCACCACAAGATCCTGGACAGCCTCCAGTTCAGCGAGCGGAAGTTTCGGACCCTCTTCGAAAACCTCGCAGAAGGGGTCGCCCTCCATGAGCTGGTCCTGGACGAGATCGGCAGCCCGCTGGACTACCTGGTGCTCGACGTCAATCCAGCCTATCGGCGCCACACGGGACTCGACCTGGACGCCACCCGGAACCGCCTGGGCTCCCAGCTCTATGGCCTGGAACCCCCGCCCTACCTGGACGAGTACGCCCGGGTGGCCCAGGGGGGCGAGCCCTATGCCTTCGAGACCTACTACCCGCCCCTGGCGCGGTACTTCCGCATCTCGGTGATCTCCCCAAGGCCAGGGCAGTTCGCCACGGTGTTCGAAGACATCACCGAGCGGAAGACCCGGGAGGATGAGCTGCGCCAGAAGAACGAGGAGATGGAGCGCTTCACCTACCTGGTCTCCCATGACCTGAAGAGCCCCCTGGTCACGGTCAAGACCTTCCTCGGCTACCTGGAGGAGGACCTCGCCAAGCAGGAGACCGAGCGGGTGAAGAAGGACCTGCTCTACATGCACGGGGCGACCGAGAAGATGAGCCGCCTGCTGGGGGACCTGCTGGAGGTCTCCCGCATCGGGCGGGTGGTGAACGCCCCGGTCCAGACCAGCTTCCAGGCCCTCGTAACAGAGGCCCTGGAGGCCGTGGCAGGCGGCCTGGCCCTGCGCGGCGTCGAGGTGACCGTGGACGAGGTGGACCTGCCGCTGCTGGGCGACCGGCCCCGGCTGGTGGAGGTCTGGCAGAACCTGCTGGAGAACGCCGTGAAGTACATGGGCGACCAGCCCAGCCCCCGGATCCACGTGGGTGTGGAGCGGGCTGGCAAGCACCCCCAGTTCTTCGTCCGGGACAACGGGCAGGGCATCGACCCCCGCTACCACGGGAAGGTTTTCGGCCTGTTCGAGAAGCTGGATGCGCGCACCGAAGGCACCGGCCTCGGCCTGGCCCTGATCAAGCGCATCGTGGAAGTCCACGGGGGCACCATCCGGGTGGAGTCCGAGGGGGCGGGTCAGGGTTCATGCTTCCTGTTCACCCTGCCGAAAGCGATACAAGCACCGGGGGAGGCGCGATGATGGGCGAAGCCTTTGTGATCCTGCTGGTGGAGGACGAACCCGCTCATGCTGAGATCGTCCGGCGGAACTTCGAGGGCTTCCGGCTCGCCAACCGCCTCATCCACGTGCCGGATGGCCAGGCTGCCCTCGACTACCTGCACCAGCAGGGAGACTACGCCGACCCAGCCGCCAGCCCTCGCCCCGGCCTCATCCTGCTGGACCTCCGCCTCCCGCGGGTGGATGGCCTCGAGGTCCTGAAGGCCATCAAGCAGGACCCGGCCCTGGCCGCGATCCCCGTGGTGATCCTGACCACCTCCGCCGCCGAGGCGGACATGGCCAAGGCCTACGAGTTCCACGCCAACAGCTACCTGGTCAAACCTGTGGACTTCCCGCAGTTCGTCTCGCTGATGGAGACGTGCGGCTACTACTGGCTCGCCTGGAACAAGAACCCCTACTGAGGAGCAGAGCCCCGCCCATGGACGCCACCCCCATCCGGGTCCTCGTGGTCGAGGACGATCCCGCCCATGCAGAGGCCATCGGGCGGGCTCTGGAAGGCGTCGATCCGGTCTATCAGGTCCAGGTCGTAGAGACGCTGGCCGACTGCCGGGAGGCCCTGCGCGCCTGCCTCCCGGACCTGGCGCTGGTGGACATGAACCTTCCCGACGGTCAGGCCCTGGAGCTGCTCCGGGGCTGGAGCGAGGCGGCGCCGATCCCCGTCCTGGTCATGACCAGCTTTGGCAGCGAGCAGATGGCGGTGGATGTCCTGAGGGCCGGCGCCCTCGACTACCTGGTCAAGTCCCCGGAGTCCTTCCAGGACCTGCGCCACTCCCTGGGACGGGCCCTGCGCGAGTGGGGCACCAAGCAGGACCACCGGCGGACCCAGGAGGCCTTGAACCACAACCGGCTGGAGATGGAGGCCATCTACCAGAACGCCCCGGTGATGATGTGCCGCCTGGACCCCGGGTTCCAGATCATCGACACCAACCGGGCCTTCGAGGCCTACACCGGCCTCTCCGAGGCGCTGCTGAGATCCCTGGGCTTCGGCCGTGCCCTCGGCTGCGTCCAGGCCATGGAGGAGCCCCTGGGCTGCGGCACGGGGTTGGCCTGCGGCCAGTGTGCGGTGCAGCTGTCCGCCCGGCGCGTCCTGGAGACGGGCCAGCCGGAGACCGGCCTCAGCTACCGCACCACCGTCAACCAGCAGGGCGTCATCCGCGTGGTGGCCTTCCGGGCCTCCCTGGCCCTGATCCAGGCCGCCGGCAGGACTGTGTTCCTGCTCTGCCTGGAGGATGAGACCGAGCGGGAGCAGGCCAAGACCGCGCTCCGGGAGAGTCAGTCGCTCTTCGAGTCTGTGGCCAACAGCTCGCCAGCCATGATCTGGCTCACGGGGCCGGACAAGCGCCTCAGCTGGTTCAACGACCGCTTCCTGACCTTCGTCGGGCTGAGCCTGGAGGAGCTGAGGACAGCCGGCCTGCAGGCCGTCGTCCATCCCGAGGATCTGCTGCGCTGCGCCCGGACCTACCTGGCGGCCTGGGAGGCGCGGCATCCCTTCCGGATGGAATATCGGCTCCGGCGCCATGACGCGGAGTACCAGTGGGTCATCGACGAGGGCCACCCCCGCCATGACTCTACGGGCGCCTTCGTGGGCTACATCGGCTCCTGCCTCGACATCACCGAACACCGGCAGTGGGAAAGCACCCGCCTGGAGCTCGAGCGGCGGCTCCTCCACGCTCAGAAGCTGGAGAGCCTCGGCGTCATGGCCGGGGGCATCGCCCACGACTTCAACAACCTCCTCATGGCCATGCTGGCGAACCTGGAGTTGGCCCTGCACACTCAGGGCGGTGACTCACCCGCCCGCCCCTTTCTGGAGCGGAGCCTGCAGGCGAACCGCCGGGCCGCGGACCTGGTACGCCAGATGCTGGCCTTCTCGGGCCGGGGCAGCTTCGATGTGAAGGACCTGGACCTCAACGAAGTGGTCGAGGAGAACGTGCACCTGTTCCGGGTGGGACTCTCCCGGACCATCACCCTGAACCTCAACCTGACCGCGGCCCTGCCGCACACCCACGCCGATCCAGGGCAGGTCCAGCAGGTGGTTATGAACCTCATCACCAACGCCTCCGAAGCCATCGGCCAACAGCCGGGCACGGTCTCGATCGCCACGGGCGTCCTGGATGCGGACGAAGCCTACCTCGCGGGCAGCCGCCTCGACGAGAAGCCAGCCCCGGGCCGCTACGTCTTCGTCGAGGTGGATGACACGGGCTCCGGCATGGACCAGGACACCCTGAGCCGGCTCTTCGATCCCTTCTTCACCACCAAGTTCACTGGTCGCGGCCTGGGCATGTCCGCGGTGCTGGGCATCGTCCGGGGCCACCATGGTGCGCTGAGGATCGACAGCCATCCCGGCCAGGGCACCAACATCCGGGTCCTCTTCCCGGTCAGCAGCTGCCCCGCTTCGGCCGCAGCACACCCCAGGCAGGCCCTGGTGGCAACCGACACGCCCGGGATCGAAGCCCAGAGCTCCGACCTGGTCCTGATCGTGGACGATGATGATCTGGTCCGGGACGCTACAGCCGCCATGCTGGCCTACCTGGGGTTCCGCACGCTGCTGGCCGCCGACGGCACGGAGGCCCTTGCCCTCTACCTTGAGCATGCCGAAGCGATCGACTGGGTGCTGCTGGACCTCACCATGCCAGAGCTGAGCGGCGCCGATACCTTCCGGGCCCTGCGCGACCTCAACCCCGGGGTCCGGGTGGTGCTCATCAGCGGCTACAGCCAGCAGGACGCCACCTGGCAGTTTGGCGACCAGATCCCCTCCGGGTTCCTCCAGAAGCCCTTCGAGCTGCCCGCCCTCCAGGCGCTCATCCAGGAGATCCAGCCCCGTCTGGCCTAGGCGTGGCAGAACCGCCAAGGGCCAGGCGAGTCTAAATCGAATGATTTATACCAATAATTGATTACTTTTGTGTCCGTTGTGGCTTGCGGCCTGCAGGCTCTGACCTATCTTGAGGGCACCCGAGGTCGGTTCCCTGGTTGGCCTACCGAGGCGGGCGAGCGGAAGCTACGGTCCCTCTGCCACCAGCGGCCTGGGCTTGAATGTCTCCTGGGAGGTGGGTTGTGTTCTCCGAAGAGCTCATCATGGAACTGACGGCCAACACCCCCAGTGGCGGCGGGTTCTGGCTGGGCGGCAACTTCATCATCGTGCGCAGTGGCCCTGACTGGTGGGAGTGGAAGGCCTGGGGCCAGGTCTTCTTCGACCCCTATGACCTTGTCGAAGCCCTCGCCCGAAGGAAGACCCTGGGCTTCCGGCGGAGCCGCCCGCAGACCCTGGCCCATCCGGTCCGCAGCCTGGAGCCGAGGGTCTAGCGGCCCAGGATCTCTGTCAGCGCCTCGACCAGGGTCTGGCACTGCTCATCCGTGCCCACGGTGATCCGGAGGTGCTGGTCAATCCGCGGCAGGCGGAAGTGCCGGACGATGATGGCCCGCTGGCGCAGCTCCGCGGCGAGGGTGGCGGCATCCCGGCCAGGGTGGCGCGCGAAGATGAAGTTGGCGGTGGAGGGCAGCACTTCGAAGCCCAGCGCGGTCATCTGCGCGACCAGCCCCTGGCGCGTGGCGATGACCCTCCGGCAACAGTCCTGAAAGTGGTCCACGTCCAGCACGGAGGCCACCGCACCCGCCAGGGCCAGGCGGTCGAGTGGGTAGGAGTTGAAGCTGTTCTTCACCCGCTCCAGCGCCTCGATGAGCTCCGGGTGGCCCACCGCGAAGCCCACCCGCAGACCGGCCAGGGAGCGGCTCTTGGAAAAGGTCTGGACCACCAGCAGGTTCGGATGACGGTCCACCAGGCCGACCGCGCTCTCGCCGCCAAAGTCGACGTAGGCCTCGTCCACCACCACCACGGCATCCGGGTTCCCGGCGGCGATGCGCTCGACACCTGCCAGCGGAACAGGGCAGCCCGTAGGTGCGTTGGGGTTGGGAAAGATGATCCCGCCCGCGCACTCGTCCGGCGTGGGCAGATAGTCCTCCACGCGCATGGAGAAGTCCTCCGCCAGGGGGCGGGTCCGCGAGGCGATGCCGTAGAGGCCGCAGTAGACGGGGTAGAAGCTGTAGGTGATGTCCGGGAACCACAGCGGCCGCTCCTGCTTGAGCAGCGCCTGGAACACGTGGGCCAGCACCTCGTCGGAGCCGTTGCCCACAAAAACCTGGTCCGGGCGGACCTGCAGGTGCGTCGCCAGGGCGCCCTTCAGGGCCTCGCTGTTCGGGTCCGGGTAGAGCCGCAGAGCATCCCCCGTGGCGGCCTGGATGGCCTCCAGGGCCCGGGGTGAGGGGCCGTAGGGATTCTCGTTCGTGTTGAGCTTGACGATGCGTGCCTGCTTTGGCTGCTCGCCAGGTACGTACGGGGTCAAGGTGCGAACGACGGGACTCCAGAATCGGCTCATGGTCACTTCAGTCAGAGGGTGGTGAGCAGCGGGCCGCGGGCGGCGAGGCCAGCAGGTTCATTCCCAACGCCAGGCAGCAGGAAGGCCAGCCCATCGTACCACGCCCCAGGGTCCTACCTGTTTCCCACTACCCCGACTACCGGGTACCCGGGATGGCCAGCCCAGTCAGAACCCCTATTCTTGGGTTCCATTCCAGCGATATGGGCCTCCTGCCCCAGAGGACCTTATGAAGAACAAGGAATTCTTGATCAAGTGCGCCTGGTGTGACGCCATCAACGTCAACAGCGTCTGGTTGCCTAAGACGCTCGAGCGGTTCGTCATCAAGGCGTGGCCCCACGCCCTCATCTCCCACGGCATCTGCAACAAGTGCCTGAAGAGCCATTTTCTGCTGGCCTACCACGAGACCGCCCTGCACCGCGGGGCCTCCGGAGGCCGCCCCCGAACGGGTTTGTGAAAAGACTCATTGATCGGCGCACTCAAAGGAGGCACTGATGGGCTCCGGCCACGGTTCGCTCGAAAGCAGGATTCTCGTCCTGACCATGAACACGCCCACCGGCGGCACCTTCAGACTTGGCAAGCACACCTTCTCGGTGCGGCTCATCAATGACTTCTGGGAGTGGGAATACCAGGGGGTGACCTACGCTGACCCCAAGGATCTGGCCGAAGCCATGCTGGAGCGGGAGCGGGTCGCCTCGGGGCTTGTCCTGCAGGATCTCTGGGACCTCATCCGAGCTGAGCGGGCGCGTCTCTAGGCGCCGCGACGAGGATGGATGGGGACTTGGACTCGGGCCACCGCCAGGCTCAGTGCTTCCCGGGAGCCACGCCGGCCTTGGCGGCGGAGAGGGGCGTGCCGACCTCGCCGAGGTAGATCACCAGAATCCGGAGCGGGCCCTCGCCGAGGTTGGTCCCGCGGTGCCAGGTGTTCACCACTTCCGCAAAGGACTCCCCCGCGCTGAAACTTTTCGTCGTGCCGTTCTCCAGCTCGAGGCGCACCTTCCCTTCGAGCACGTAGGCAATGTTGTTGACGGGGTGGAGGTGCCAGGCGGTGGCTGAACCCGCGGGAATCTCGACGACGACGGACTGGATCTCAGGGCTGCCGGACTTGGAATAGGTGATGGGCGCCCCGTTCCAGGTGGTGGTGGTCTTGAGCAGCGAGGTCGAGGTCACTGCCAGCGCCGCCTTGGGAGCCTGGGCGGCGAGCGCCGAGCCGCAGCCTGAAATCAGCAGCGCGGTCGCGAGGGAGAGGCGGGTCGGCAGGGTCATGAGCGCTCCAGGGGAAGAGACAACCGTGGGAAGGAATTCAACCAGCCTACCGGCACCGACGCCAGAAAACCCCTGTCCCGCCGCCGCGTGGGCGTGGTTCGATGGGTCATGCTGGTTGCCGCCCTTACCCTGCCCCTCTGGCCAATCCCTCCTGCCCTCGGGGCGCGACGGTGAGCCGTTTCGTCTGGGGCGAGGTCACGGGCCGCCAGTGGGCGGTGCTGGCGGGAGCCACCTTTGGCTATGGGTTCTATTACGTCTGCCGCCTCAGCCTCGCCGTGGTGAAGGCCCCCCTGGTGTCTACCGGCGTGTTGACGGAAGCCCAGGTCGGCATCGCCGGATCGGCCCTCTTCTTCACCTACGCCGCAGGCAAGTTCGCCAATGGGGTGCTGGCGGACCGCCTGAACCTCCGCCTGCTGCTGGCCCTGGGCCTGGTCGGCTCGGCGCTGGTGAACCTGGCCCTTGGCTGTACCGGGGGCTGGCTCATCTTCGCGGGCTTCGCCACCTTTGGGGGCTGAACGGCTGGCTGCCGCCCACGGGCGCCAGCGCCTGCATCGTGGGCCTCACCCGCTGGTTCAAGCTGCGCCAGCGGGGCACCTGCCGCGGCCTCCGGAGCGCCAGCCACAACCTCGGCAAGGGCCTCACCTTCCTGGCGTGGCACATGCAGCGGCGGCGGGTCCCGGGATCCCTCCGGATCAAGCCCCCTCAAGTCGCCGTTAGCAACACACCGAGTAAGGGTTCAGGGAAAATTCCCTGCAAATGGGGTCAAACACACCACGCTTGCAGGGAGGCGATGCAAGCCTACGGCCTTCTTGAGGACGGACCAGGCAACCCTCCCAACTTTCTGAGCATGACCCTCGGCCAGAAAGCAGGAAGCCCTCCACCGAAGTAGGACCTTCTAGAGACAGCCGCTGCCCGGGCTGTTCCAGTCGTGAGTCCAGGCGGTCGATTCAGGCGGGCGCGGAGTTGAAGGGAGGGTCAGGGACAGCCTCGGTCTCCTGCAAGCGACTCAAGACACGCCTTCAGGTCAGTGATGCTGAATGGCTTTGGGAGCAGGAGGACGGAGGGGTGGATCTTGCTTAGATCCAGTGCGGCTTGGTCCGTCCGACCTGAGGACAGCAGGACATGAACCCCTGGAAGCAGCTCTCTCAGACGAGGCAGTGTCCCGGCCCCACCCATTCCCGGCATGTTCATGTCCAAGATCACCGCCTCGGGCCTCAGCCCCGCCTCGATCAGGGCCAGTGCCTCCTCACCGCTCGAACTCGTGGTTACAGCATGGCCCAAGGTCTGAACCACCATTCCCGTGGCACTCCTGATGAGTTCATCATCATCGACCAGGAGGATTCTCAGCGTTTGCGCAGGTGCAGCCGTCCGGGTCCCGGCATCAGCTTCGTGCTCAGTCCTCACGGGTTCGCTGGCCGGAAACTGTATCGTCACCCGTGTTCCTCGGCCAGGCTGGCTCTGGATCTCGATCAGCCCCCGATGGGCCTTTACAGTCTTGTAGACCATGGTGAGGCCCAGTCCCGTTCCCTTGCCCACACCCTTGGTCGTGAAGAAGGGATCCATGGCCTTCTCAAGAACCTCTTTGGACATTCCAAGCCCTGTGTCTTCGATGATGACCTCGGCCCACTCCCTGCCGATATTCCGGGTCTGGATGGAAAGGGTGCCGTTCTCGGGCATGGCATCCACGGCATTGACGCAGAGGTTCATGAAAGCGTGGGACAAGGCACCTGCTTCCCCTCTGATTGGCAGGAGGTCCGCTTCGAGGTCCAGTCGAAGCTCCACCCTGGCCAGCGTTGTCCGTGCCAGGAGGTCTGCATCGTCCTTGAGGATGGCATTCAGATCCAGAGCTCGTTCTTCAGCCTGACTCTGCCGGGCAAACGACAGGAGCCCTCTCACCATCTCCCCGCCACGGGTGGCCGCCTTGACAATGGTCTCGAAGGACTTGTGGGCGGGGCTTCCTGGGGGTTGGATATGAACATTGGCTGAGGCTATGCCCAGAATGGCCCCCAGCACATTGTTCATGTCATGAGCAATGCCCCCTGACAGGTTCCCGAGGCTCTCCATCTTCTGGGCTTGTTGGAGCTGTTGCTGCAGTCTTAAGTTGACCTCCTCGGCCAGTCTGCGCTCCGTGATGTCCTGGATCGTGCCAATGCACTGGGTTGTCCTGCCCTCCGCGTCCAAGACCAGGGTCCCGGTGGCGAATACCGTGCGCACGGAACCATCGGGGCGAACCACGCGGTATTCGAGGGGAGTCGTCCCCCCTTGGCTGCGCGTCTTATTCATCACTTCGATGAAGGCTTCCTTGTCGTCAGGATGGACAATCTCCAGGAATAGGTCTGGGCTTCCATCATAGGTCTCTGGATCCAGGCCCGTGATGCGGTAGATCTCGGGCGACCATTCCACCTTGTTAGTCTGAAGATCCCAGTGCCAACTGCCGACATGGGCGAGCCTCTGCGCCTCGATGAGGGTCTTCCGGCTCATCTCCAGAGCCTCTTCAGCCTGCTTGCGCCGGGTGATGTCTTCAATCACGCACACGCCGCCGGTGACCCGCCCTTCCCGGTCCCGCAGAGCAATGCCATGCATGCGCCCCCAAACCACCTGTCCGCCCTTGTGCAGATACCTCTTCTCGATCTGATAGGAGGCGCGCGTTTGCGTGGTCAACGCCTCAATCAGTGCCTCTTCGGCAGCGACATCGTCGGGGTGGGTGTAATCCTTGTAGTTTCTGCAGGCGAGCTCTTCATTCGAATAACCGACCAGCTCCTGGAAGGCGCGATTGCTGATCAATACGGCACCATCCGTGGGGCCGGTCACGGTCGCGACGACGATGCCGATCGTGTTGCTGTCAAAGATGGCACGGAACAGGTCCTCACTCTTGCGCAGCTCTTCCTCGATCCGCCTGAGCTCGGTGATGTCCAGGAACGTGGTCATCACCTGATAGGGGGTGTCCTCACCAGGATGGAAGAGGGGGGTGGCGGAGATGGTGATCCAGTTTGTCCGTTTCTTGTTCGGGTTGAACACCCCCATGATCGCTTCGCCCGGCAGGCCGGATCGCAGGGCCTTCATGGCCGGATGGTCCTCTTCCGGGAAGGGGGAGCCGTCTTCGTGGAGGGCCTTCCCGCTTGGGTCGATGCTCTTGCGGCCCACCATCTGCTCAAAGGAAAGACCGAGCACATTCTCGGCAGCCGGGTTGGCCGTGAGGATGTTCCCCTCCGCGTCCTGAAACACGATTCCAAAGGGCACCAGCCGCAAGAGCGACTGGACGCCCTCCAGGCCGTTTCCGTGGACAGCTAGGACACCGGAGGAAATCAGGTTGTTTGAGCCATCCTGGGCAGGCATGTCTCCTCCTCAGTCCACAGATGGTGAAGACTGTTATGCCAGATATCGTCCTGAGCGGAGGTGGGGTAAATATTGACTACTAATGGGCGTATCTTGCCCAACCAGCTCCTGCCATTTCCGATGGGCTGCCTTTCCGGAAGGACCTCAGCTTAGCTTCTGCTGGGGCGGCTTCGCTCGGGTCCCCTACTCCGGCTACCTCTTTAGCAACCCTGGGGGCGAAGCTCGTTTACGCTAAGATACGGCTGGGGGGGTCTATGAGCATTTGGACCCATCAGAAATACCTATTGCGCGTGCTCGCTGCGATTCTCGGCCTGATCGCGTTGGTCTGGCTCTCGCTGTGGTATTTCATCCCAGCCCCACCAACGACCCTCACGATGGCGGTTGGATTCAAGGGCGGTGCTTTCGACCACATTGCCGAGCGCTACCGTGAAAGACTCGCATCCCGCAAGATAGAGCTGAACCTGCGGTACACCGAAGGCGTATTCGATAGCGTCAAGCTTCTGAACGATCCCAATTCCGGCACCGACGCGGCGATTTTGTTTGCAGGGATCACCAACAGCGCAAGTGCGCCCAACCTGGTGTCGCTCGGCCGCATCAACTACGCGCCTTATTGGGTTTTCTACCGGGGCACCAGGCAGCTCGACCGGCTGACCGACCTTAGGGGCAAGCGGGTCATCATCAACCCAGCCGTTCGGGGCGTCATCTCGCCACTCCTCAACCTGCACGGGGTCAACGCCACTAACACGCCAATCCAGGTTTCGCCGGGCGTCGTAGCGAGCAAGGCGCTCATCAACGGCGAAGCCGAGGTTGTGTTTTTACCGCCCCAGGAAATGGATGGACATGAGGTCCTGCCATTGCTGCGCAATCCTGACATCCGGCTGTTGAACGTCGCCCAGGCGGACGCCATGGTCCGGCTCTTCCCTGCGCTGAGCCGGTTGGTCCTGCCACAGGGCGTAGCTGACCTTGAGAGAAACATCCCTGCCACGGACGTGAACTTGCTCGCGTCTGCCAATGTCGTCGTGGTCCGCAAAGGGCTGCACCCGGAGCTGATCTATCTCCTGGCGCAGACGCTGCAGGAGGTCCACGGGAACGCCGGCGTTTTCCAGAAGGCTGGCGAGTTCCCTACGAAAACCGATCCGGAATTTCCTGTCGCTGAGGTAGCGCTGGACTTCTACAGGAACGGGCCTTCCTTGCTGCAACGCTATCTGCCGTTCTGGACGATCAGCTATGCCAAGCGCGCCGTTGCAATACTGCTTGCCGCCATAGCGATCGTGATCCCTTTGTTGACCTATGCGCCCAGGCTCTACGGGTGGTTGTTAAATTTGCGCTTGGAGAAGTTGTACCACCGGCTCAGGATCGTGGACACCCAATTGAAGGCAGCCTTGACCGTCGATCAGGTCATGGCGCTGCAAGCTGAACTCGAGGACATCGACCGAGCAGCAACGACCTTGCCGATGCGACACTCTGACCTGTTCTTTGGGTTGCTCATGCATATCCGCTATACCCGCACGGAACTAACGTCGCGTCTGCCTGCCTTGCTCGAATGAAAAAACCTCCGTGAGCGATGAACTCAGGAGGTTACTTGGTGGTCCCGGAGCGACTCGAGCGCCCGACCCTCAGATTCGTGGGGTTGTAATCAAAAAGCTTTGATGCGTGTTTTTACAACCTACCTGTCGGTTTCCCGCCAAACCCCATTCTCTCTGCAACCTTGGCCTGCTGCTCCGTGGCCTTCTCCTGGTGGCTTCCCAGGTAGAGCATCGGGGTCGTGGCGGATTTGGGCCCCAGTAGCGCCTGGATGACTTGGACGGGTGTGCCTGTCTCGGAATGGATGGTGGCAAAGGTTCCTCTGAGCCTGCCAGGGGTAGTTAGGCCGGGTTTTCGACAGGAGTGCGGATGGCGATCCCCCCGTGAAGCATAGGATTTGATATTCTCAAGGGCTAATCCCTCTGAGGACGTTGAGGTCACTTTATGATCGAGAAAGTTCAGAAGCTGGGAAGGCGCGCCGAGTGGTGGGTTCCCGCCACCTTCGCACTGTTCTCTGGCCTCTGGATTTACTTCTCAGATGCACTGGTCGCATCCATTTCCCTCGGCATGGAGAACCAGCGTGTCATCTCGACGTACAAAGGCTTCGCCTACGTCTTGATCGCAACAATATTGCTCTACATGGGGATACGCACGGCACTGCGCAGGGAGCGAGCTGAGGCAAGGAAGGCTGTGGAAGCCCAAAAGTTCACCGACCAGATCATCCACAGCGTCCAGGAAGGGGTCATCGTATACGGCCCAGATTTGCGCTACCAGGTATGGAACCCATTCATGGAGCAGCTGAGCGGCATTCCAGCCAAGGACGTGATCGGGAAGCATCCTCTAGAGGTGTTCCCCTTCCTGCAGGAATCAGGCGCCATGGACCATGTAAATCGGGCCCTGACGGGAGAACAAGTCGACCCGATTGAGTTCCCGTTCCATGTTCCTAGCACGGGGAGGAAGGGATGGAACATCGATGCCAGCGCCCCCTTCCGCAACGCCCAGGGTGAAATCGTCGGAGTCCTTGCGACGGTTACGGACATCACGGAGCGCAGGCAAGCTGAGGACAAGCTGACCCATTCCCATGAGCTGATGCGCTACATCATCGAACACAACCAGGGGGCAGTGGCGGTCCATGACCGAGACATGAAATACATTTATGTAAGTCAGCAATACCTCAAGGATTACAAAGTTGAAGACCAGGACATTATCGGAAGGCACCACTACGAGGTCATGCCCGACCTGCCTCAGAAGTGGCGGGACGTTCATCAGGCTGCGCTCGCCGGAGTAGTATCAAGCGCAGACGGCGATGAGTGGCCCCGGGCTGATGGCACCGTGGAGTGGACTCGATGGGAATGTCGCCCATGGTACGAGGCCGATGGTTCGATCGGTGGAATCATCGTGTATACGGAACTCGTCTCTGCACGCAAGCGCGCGGAGCGGGCTCTGCTCGAATCCGAAAATCGTTTGAAAAAAGCTCAACAAGTTGCGCATGTGGGCAGCTGGACCTGGAACGTCAAGGCGAATCACCTTGAATGGTCCGATGAAATGTACAACATCTTCGGTATCAAGAAAGAGCATTTCCACGGGTTGCTGTCAGAGGTCATTGCCCAGGCCATCCACCCGGATGACTGTGCTGCCTTGGAGCAATCCAACCTTTCAGCCCTCCAACACAGCAAACCCGTTTCACTGGAGTATCGCGTCATTCGTCCTGACGGCACCGAGCGCATGGTATGGGCCGAAGCGGGTGAACCCATTGTTGATGAGTCCGGAAGCTCGACGATTCTCACTGGAATCGTGCAGGACATAACTGATCGCAAGCAGGCGCAGGCAGTCTTGAAGGCGAGTGAAGAAAAATATCGAACCCTCATCGACAACCTTTCCTCAGGTCTGGTGGTGCACGGCCCAGACAGTTCTATCTTGCTGGCCAATGAGATGGCGTCAGCCCTCCTCGGACTTTCCGAAGACCAGATGCTGGGCAAGACTGCCATCGATTCACAGTGGTGCTTCCTCCAGGAGGATGGCTCACCCATGCCTCTGGATTTGTATCCTGTCAGCCGCGTCCTATCAACTAATGAGGGCTTCAGGGGCCAGGTCATTGGCGTCTGCCGCCCGGATCGCGCAGCACCTGCTTGGGTGCTCTGCAATGCATATGCCGTGAAGGATGCGGCTGACCAAATCGCCCAGGCTGTGATCACCTTCAGTGACATTACCGCACTGAAGCAGGCGGAGGCTGCGCTTCGGGAAAGCGAGGAGCGCTGGAAATTCGCCATCGAAGGGGCAGGAGACGGCCTGTGGGACTGGAATGTCCAGACGGGAGGGGCCTACTTCTCGCCGCACTACAAGGAAATGTATGGGTATGCTGAGGGTGACATCGGCACCTCGTCGGACGAATGGAGCAAGCGCATTCATCCCGATGATGCGCCCGGCGTCTTTGCTGCGTTGCAGCCATACCTGGAGGGCAAGCCCGGCCACGTAGCGGTCGAGTTTCGGATGTTGTGCAAGGATGGAAGCTGGCGATGGACCTTGGGCCGCGGCATGGTGGTGCAACGCGATGAATGTGGCAAACCGCTTCGCATGATTGGCACCAACAGCGACATCACTAACCGCAAACAGGCCGAAGTTGAAAAGGGAAACCTCCAAAATAAGCTTCTGCAATCCCAGAAAATGGAAAGCCTTGGCACGCTGGCCGGGGGCGTCGCCCACGACATGAACAACGTGCTCGGGGCCATCCTCGGCATGGCCTCGGCCAACATGGAAGCGCAGCCTACAGGCAGCCCGGCCCACCGCGCCTTCGACACCATCACCCAGGCCGCTATGCGAGGCGGCAAGATGGTCCGGAGCCTGCTGAATTTTGCCCGCCAGAGTCCCATGGAAGAGTATTTGCTGGACATGAACGCCGTCCTGCTCGACGAACTCGCCATGCTGGAACGGACGACCCTGGGGCGGGTTCGCCTCGAGCTGGACCTCGCGGAGCACCTCCGGCCGGTCCGAGGTGACGCCGCAGCCCTGACCCATGCCTTCATGAACCTCTGCATCAATGCCGTGGACGCCATGCCCGAAGGCGGCGTCCTCACCCTGCAAACCCGGAACGCCGACCCTGACTGGATCGAGGTGGTGGTGGCCGACACGGGCGTGGGCATGCCCCGGGAGGTCCTGGATAGGGCCATGGATCCCTTCTTCACCACCAAGGGGGTCGGCAAGGGCACGGGACTTGGCTTGGCCATGGTCTACAAGACAGTGCAGAGCCACCGCGGCCAGATGGAATTGGTCAGCGAGCCCGGTCAGGGCACCTCCGTTCGGCTGCGTTTCCCAGCCTGTGAGGCTTCGATCCCGGAGACGAGGTCCGAGGCAGCGATCTTCACCGAGCCAGCGCATCTGGCACTGGAAGTGCTCGTGGTCGACGATGACGAGCTGATCCAGAGTTCCCTGCTCACTATGCTGGAGTTAATGGGGCATCGCCCCGAGGGCGCAACCACCGGAGAAGAGGCACTGGCCATGCTGGAAGCAGGGCTTGAGCCTGATCTTGTGATCCTGGACATGAACATGCCTGGACTGGGTGGTGCCGAAACCCTTCCACGGCTGCGCACCTTACGCCCAAAGTTGCCCGTCCTCCTCTCCACAGGGCGAACTGACCAAACAGCCCTGGCCTTAGCCTCGGCTCATCCGTGGGTCACATTACTGCCCAAGCCATTCGGGCTTGATGAACTTCAGAAATCCATAAAAAAAATGGGAATGGTTTGAAGTGCGATTGCCTAGGTACGCTGATGGCGGGCCGCTTGCCCGCGAGGAACGTATCAAGCTCCAGCCTGAATTTGCAGTAAGCTGCAAGGTCGCCCTCGGGTATGAGGCGTTCATAGGCTGGAGTGGCTTCTGAGCCTGGATTGGCTAGCGTGGGATGGGTCCAGGCTACCAGTTGGGGATGGGCGGGGCCTGTCATTCTGCCCCATCCACACCGGACCTTAACCATCTCCCAACCGCAACCAACTCACGGTGCGCGGCGAGTCAGCCTGCGTCACACCTTCCTGGTTTCGGTTCACCTGGACCGATGGCTCATGCAAAGGGCGAAGTGTAAGGAACTGGAATCGGGGAGAACGAATTCACGCTCCCCAAGGCAGTCTTGACGCAGGATAAAACAAGAAGGCCCATCGGGATGATGGGCCTAAATATTGTTATTACTGGTGGTCCCGGAGCGATTCGAACGCCCGACCCTCAGATTCGTAGTCTGATGCTCTATCCAGCTGAGCTACGGGACCGTACTGAAAGAATGATTCTACCGGAACGCCGGGGAGTGTCCATCCCAAAGGCGCAGGGGCTCGGTGGTGGAAGCGCTGCAGGGCTGGCCCGTGAGGTCCGTGGCGAGGCGGTCCATGAGGGCGCGGGCGGTGGTGAGCTTGCCACCCAGCACCAGGTGGAGGTTGCTGAACCGGGGGTGCCGCTCCAGGATGGCCTCGCGGCTCAGGTGGGTGGTGAGGCCGGTGGCGGCGACCAGGGGCCGCACGCCCAGCTCCTCGGCCCGCACGGTCAGGCTGCGCCAGGGCACCGCAGGCAGGTTCTCCTGTAGGGCCTGGAACAGTTCCTCGCGCTCGGCTTGCACGATGGGCACCCATGCGTCTGCCACCTCGCGCTCGGTGGTGCCCACCTGCAGCAGGCCGTCCCGGGGGATCACGAAGAGGATGCGGCCCTTGGGTCGGCGGATGGCCCAGGGGCGCTCGCAGCCGGGGACCGCGTCGAACCAGAGGTGGATGCCTGAGGAGAGGCGCAGCCGCGGGCGGGTCTCGCCGAACCAGGCCGCGAGGGCGCCGTCGGTCCAGGGGCCCAGTGCACTGACCCAGCGGCGGGCGCGGAGCTGCCGGCAGGCGCCATCGCGGCGGTCCCGCAGCCGCAGGGCCCGCAGCTCCCCGCCCGCATCCTCGAAGGCCTCGGGCTCATGGAAGTCCAGGAGCAGCGCGTCGCTGGAGGCCGCCAGGTCCCTGGTCAGCTCGTGGTCCCAGGTCAGCAGGTCCGCGTAGGCCGTGGCGCCCCGGAAAGGGCCCTGGTGGCTGCGGGGATCCGCCTGGAAGGTCTCCCGCAGCACCGGGCCCAGTCGCAGCTCTGAGGGCCAGTCTGGGCGGTCGGAGCCCCAGTGGTCATAGAGGCCGATGCCGATCTGGTGGGCCAGGCCCTCGGGCCAGGAGCGGTGAGGCATCCAGAAGGCCTCCCAGCGGCAGCGGGTCGGCGCGATGCGCGCCCAGGTGGCCCGCTCGGAGAGCCCCTCGCGCATCTGCCGGATGTCGCCCGTCAGCAGGTAGCGGATGCCGCCATGCAGCAGCTGGCTGGACCACTGGCTGGTGCCGCCACCCACCTCGCCCTTGTCCACGAGGGCGCAGGCGACGCCGCGCAGCCCCAGCTCCCGGGCCAGCGCCGCGCCGTGGATGCCCGCGCCCAGGATGGCCACGTCCACCTCCAGCGACGCCGGGAGCGGGCAGGAGCCTTGGGGCGGTGCGGGCCAGGCAGCTTCAGGCACGGGTCCTCCTGGCACCAGTGTGCCTGAGTGGCCCGGCGGCCAGAGGGTCAATACACTGCGTCGGCGCCGCCATCGAGGGGAATGACGGTCCCGGTGGTCCAGGCGCTCTCGTCGCTCAGCAGGTGGGCGGCGAGGGCGGCCACTTCGGCCTCGGTGCCCATACGGCCCAGGGGATTCACCCCGGCCAGGCGCGCCAGATCTTCGGCGGGATCTGCGCTGCCTGCCAGCCGCGCCGCCACCATGGGGGTGTGCACGGGGCCGGGGGCGATGGCGTTGCAGCGGATGTGGCGGGGCGCCCACTCCAGGGCCAGGACCTTCGCCAGCATGTGGACGCCGGCCTTGGCCACGCTGTAGGCGGCGCTGTCGGGAATGGCGCGCAGGCCGATGTTGGAGCCCACCAGCACCACGCTGGCGCCAGGCTTCAGCAGAGGACCCAGGTGGTGCGCCAGCAACCAGGGGCCGCGCAGGTTGGCGGCGATCATGGCGTCGAAGACCGCCACGGGGGAGGCTTCCACCGAGCCCGTGCTGAGCTCACCCGCTGCCAGGAACAGCCCGTCCAGGGGCGGGCAGGTCTGGGCGAAGGCGCGGACGGCGGCCTCGTCCGCATGGTCCAGCGCCACGCAGACCGCACCCGGCAAGGTCTCCCGCAGAGCGTCCAGGCGTCGGCCCGCGAGCAGCACCTCGGCGCCCCGCGCCTGGAAGAGCCGCGCCGCCACGCGGCCGATGCCGCTGCCGGCCCCGGTCACGAGGAGCCGCTTGCCGGTGAGCTCGGTGCCGGTCACGACCAGGTCCTCGGGTGCGTGGCGGCCCACTGGTGGAGGTGCCGGGCCAGGCGGCGGTCCTCGCCGTTGATGTGCTTGATGAGCCAGTCCGTGAGGAACTCGAGCAATTCCTCGTTGACGGCCTGCGAGTCCGCCACGAAGCGCTCGACCAGGCTGGCCACCTGCCGGCGCATGTCGTCATGGATGGCGCGGTGCCCCTCCAGGCCGGCGTAGTCCGTGGCGGCCATCTTCTCCTCCTCCATGTGGAAGTGCTGCTCCACGTAGTCCACGAGGAAGGCTAGGAGCCCCGGAATCCGGCGGTCCACATCGTTGTCGTGGATGGCGGTCATGAGGGCGTCGAGCTGCTCGAGCAGGCTCCGGTGCTGCTGGTCGATCAGGGCGATGCCCGTATTCCACTCGGGGTTCCAGACCAGCAGGCTCACTCGGGCAGCGTCATGGGCTGAGTTCCTTGGTTGGCGGGCACAGGATCCAGCTGGGGCCAGCCCGACTTGGGACGGCTGGAGGGGACGGGCACCACGACCCCGCCGCTGACGGCCCAGGTGAGGGCCTGATCGGCGTTGATCGGCAGGGGCCGCACGCGACTGGCTTCGATCATGACGACGTAGCCCGAGGTGGGATTCGGGGCGGTAGGCACATAGACCGCGACCATCTCCGGCCCCCCGTCCATGGCCCAGGAGCAGTCCCGGCTGGCCACGAAGCCCAGGGTGTAGGACCCGGCGTGCGGCCACTCCACCAGCACCACGTCCTTGAAGCTGCCGCCCTGCCCCGACTGGATGGCGCCCATGAGCTGGCGGGTGGCGCCATAGATGGACTTCACCAGGGGCACATGCATCATCAGGTCATCCAGCCAGGTCAGGAGCTGGCGGCCGACGTAGTTGCCCACCAGGGCGCCGACGAGGACCAGCAGCAGCAGCGTGCCCAGGGCCGAGAAGAGGGCCAGGCCCCAGGTCGGCGGGTCCGGCATCTGCATCAGGTGGGCCAGCCAGGTCAGCGGCCCCCGGAAGATGTCCAGCAGCGAGTTGAAGATGCCCTTGAGGATCCAGAGGGTCACCACCAGCGGCAGCAAGGTAAATAGGCCTGCGAGGAGGTACTTGCGGATCATTCGGTGTCCTCGGGGCCAGTCAGGTGGCTGTTTTCGGCCATGATGCGGGGTCCCACCACCTTCCAGAAGCCGTGGAAGTAGGAGATCGCGCTCCAGATGGCCAGGATCACCGCGCCCCAGAGCAGCAGGACACCCATGCCCCAGAAGAAGGTGTAGGGCCGGTTGAGCTGGATGAAGAAGGAGAAGATCTCGTAGCGGGTCCAGAGGTAGAGCCAGTAGTCCAGGCGGGGGCCGAGCAGGAGGCAGGAGATGGCCGCCACCTGGAAGCCCATCTTCCACTTGCCCACGGTGCCGGCGGGGATGGTGAGGCCTTCCTCGCTGGCGATGCCGCGCAGCCCGGTGATGGCAAACTCCCGCGCCAGGATGATGAAGGTCATCCACGCGGGCGCCAGGTTGAGCTCCACCAGCGAGATCAGGGCCCCGGCCACGAGCAGCTTGTCCGCCAGCGGATCCAGGAGCTTGCCCAGGGTGGTCACCTGCTTCCAGCGGCGCGCCAGGTAGCCGTCCAGCCAGTCCGTGATGGAGGCGATCCAGAAGACCACCACGCCGATGACCTCGTGGTTCGTCACCTTCGTCATCAGGACGACAACCAGCACCGGCACCATGAGGATGCGGGCGATGGAGAGAAGGTTGGGCAGGTTCATGGGGCGGGCGCGGGCTCCGGTTCCAGCCTACAACACGGTCAGGCCGCCGCGCGCTAGGAGCTTCTGCCAGCCTTCATCGGAGACCTGATCGAAGGTGGTGGGGCCCAGGCCGCCGTGGGCCAGGCTCGCCGCCGAGACATGGACCGGGATGCCCCGGCCCCGCAGGCCTTCCAGGATGACCAGGGCCCCAGGATCGTCCAGCAGCTCCACGGCCTGGTGGGCGAGGCAGACCCAGGGAGTGCCCGCCTCCAGCAGGGACAGGGTCTCCAGCAGCAGACGTCGGCCCAGGGCCCGGTCGCCGGGGGCGAAGGCGCTTCGCAGCAGCAGCACCGGCAGCCGGGGTGGGGCGGCAGGCACGACCGGCGCCAGGGGACGGGAGGCCGGAGCCACCTGCACCTCCCAGGGGTTGCCGGGGCGGGTCACGCGGACGATGCGGCCCTGCTTCTCCAGGAAACCCACCACGTTCAGGCGCAGCAGGTCTTCCTCGCCCAGAATGCGCAGCGACTCGCCCGGATGCTCCGCCAGGAGGGCGCGCAGCTCCAGCAGGGCCTGGAAGACCGTGACATCAAGCAGCTCGAGGGTCAGCATATCCATGGGAGGGAACCTTCGCGTGCCAGTTGAACACCCGGATCCGCTGGCGTTCAAGTCCTGGCTTCAAGCCGGGGCCCTTTCTTCGGGCTTTGCCCTGGCAGGTTTCGCCCCCTGCGGCCCCTTCGAGGCGGACGCCGAGCGGCTCGGAACCTGGTTCCAGGAGGGCCGCGGGGCCCTGCTGCCCTACCTGGACCCCGCCACCTTGCTCGACCCGCGAGCGGTCTTTCCCCAGGCCCGCACCGCCCTGGTGGGCTACTTCCCCTACGCCCGCCCCGAGGCAGTGCCCGGGGCCGCCCCGGGCAGCCTGAAGCTGAGCCGCTACCTGTGGGGGCCGGACTACCACATGATCGTGAAGCCCCGCCTGACCCGCCTGCTGGAGGCCGCCCAGGCCCGCTGGCCGGGCCTGGAGGGGCGGGTCTGCGTGGACACCGCCCCCCTGCTGGAGCGCCAGCTGGCCGCCCGGGCCGGGCTGGGCTGGCAGGGCAAGCACACCCTGCTCATCGCCGGGAAGGAGGGCTCCTGGGGCTTCCTGGGGGTCCTGCTCCTGTCCGTGGACCTGCCGATGGACGACCCCTTCACGGCGGAGCACTGCGGCACCTGCACCGCCTGCCTGGAGGCCTGTCCCTCCGGGGCTCTGACCCCCTTTCTCCTTGATCCAGCCCGCTGCCTGACCACCTACACCATCGAGACCGAGGCCGAGCCCCCCGCCGAGGTGGCGGCCGCCCTGGCCACCAGCCAGTGGGCGGCGGGCTGTGACGCCTGCCAGGAGGCCTGCCCCTGGAACCGGGCTCCGGTCTGGGGCGACCCAGCCCTCTGGGGCGGCCCCAGCCCCCTCCACACCCGTTCTGCCGGGGACCTGCCCCGGGGCGCGGCCCAGTGGCGGAAGCTCACCCGGCGCACCGCCCTGAGGCGCGTCCGGGACCGCCACTGGCGGGCAACCTTGGCCCGGATCGAGAAATCCTAAATTTTCATTGGTAGTTTTCGGCTTTTTTTTCTATAAACAAACTTCCGGCCGAAGGTGGCCGCCCCGATTCGAGGAGGCCCCTGGAATGCCCATGAAGCACTGGACCGTCCAGGACGCCACGTCGCTCTACGGCGTAAAGGAATGGGGCAACGGCTATTTCGGCATCAACGCCAAGGGCCACCTCGAGATCACGCCCACCCAGGACGACACCCTCAGCTGCGATGTCTACGAGATCGTCCAGCAGCTGAAGAAGAAGGGCCTCCGGACCCCGCTGAACCTGCGCTTCCCCCAGGTATTGGCCCACCGCGTGGTGGAGGTCAACGAGGCCTTCCGCCGCGCCATCAACGAGTTCGGCTACGAAGGCGGCTACCAGGGCGTCTACCCGGTGAAGACCAACCAGACCAAGGAAGTGGTCGAGGAGATCGTCCGCGCCGGCAACAAATACCACTACGGCCTAGAGGCGGGCTCCAAGCCGGAGCTGATCATCGCCCTCAGCCTGGACCTGCACCCCGAGGCCCTGGTGCTCTGCAACGGCTACAAGGACGAGTCCTTCATCCGCATGGCCCTGCTGGCCCGCAAGGCCGGGCGCAAGGTGGTCATCACCGTCGAGAAGATGACCGAGCTGCCCCTGATCCTCAAGGTGGCCAAGGAGCTCAAGGTCGAGCCCCTCATCGGACTCCGGGCCAAGCTCAATGCCCAGGGCTCGGGCAAGTGGGAGACCAGCGCCGGGGACCACGCCAAGTTCGGCCTCACCACGCGAGAGATCCTCGACGCCATCGAGGTGCTGGAGAAGCGCGACCTGCTGGACTCGGTCATCGAGCTGCACTTCCACATCGGCAGCCAGATCACGGACATCCGCAAGATCAAGTCGGCCATGAAGGAGGCCACCCGCATCTACGCCAAGCTGCGCAAGCTGGGCGTGCCCATCCGCTACCTGAACGTGGGCGGCGGCCTCGGCGTGGACTACGACGGCAGCAAGACCACCTTCAGCAGTTCCATGAACTACACCATCTCCGAGTACGCCGCGGACGTGGTCTACACCACCAAGGACATCTGCACCCAGGAGCAGGTGCCCATGCCGGACCTGCTCAGCGAGTCCGGCCGCGCCATCGTGGCCTACCACCAGGTGGTGGTGGTGGACATCATCGGCCTCATCGACACGACCCAC
>CAIZZF010000030.1 GCA_903937385.1 uncultured Holophagaceae bacterium
CTCGAGGATGCGGGGGAAGTGGGTGATGATGAGCAGGGCCCGGTCCGCGCGCTGGAGCTTGTTCACGGCGTCGCCCAGGACCCGCAGGGCGTCGATGTCCAGGCCGCTGTCCAGCTCGTCGAGGATGGCCAGCTTGGGTTCCAGCACGGCCATCTGGAGGATCTCATTGCGCTTCTTCTCGCCGCCAGAGAAGCCCTCATTGAGGCTGCGGTCCAGGAACTCCTCCCGCATGGCCACCAGCTTGATCTTCTCGTGGATGAAGTCGTCGAACTCCAGGGGGTCCAGCTCGTCCCGGCCCTCGGCCTCGGCCTTCTTGTTGTAGGCCAGGCGCAGGAAGGAGGCGTTGCTCACTCCCGGTACCTCGATGGGGTGCTGGAAGCCCATGAAGAGCCCGGCCCGGGCGCGGGCATCGGCTTCCATCTCGAAGAGGTTCTGACCCTCGAAGAGGACCTCGCCCCCCGTGACCTCGTAGGCCGGGTGGCCCGCCAGGACCTTGCCCAGCGTGGACTTGCCCGAGCCGTTGGGCCCCATGATCGCGTGGATCTCCCCGGCCTTGATCTCCAGGTCAATGCCCTTCAGCACCGGCGTGCCGTTGATCGAGGCGGTCAGGTTTTTTATCGAGAGCATTGGAACTCCAAACGAGAACAGATTCACCGCCAAGACGCCAAGAGCGCCAAGAAGGACAGGCCTTCCTTGGCGTTTTCTTGGCGTCTTGGCGTCTTGGCGGTGGTCATTTTTCTTAACCCACCGAACCTTCGAGCTTGAGGCTGAGCAGCTTGGTGGCTTCGACGGCGAACTCCATGGGGAGCTCGCGGAAGACGTCCTTGCAGAAGCCGTTGATGATCATGCTGATGGCTTCCTCGGCGGGGATGCCGCGCTGCTGGAAGTAGAAGAGCTGCTCTTCGCCGATCTTGCTGGTTGTGGCCTCGTGCTCCACCCGGGCGCTGCGGTTCTGCACCTCGATGTAGGGGAAGGTGCTGGCGCTGCAGGACTGCCCGATGAGCATGGAGTCGCACTGGCTGAAGTTGCGGGCGCCCTCGGCCTTGGGCTGCACCTTCACCAGGCCGCGGTAGCTGTTCGAGCTGTCGCCGGCGCTGATGCCCTTGCTGATGATGGTGCTCTTGGTGTTGCGGCCGATGTGCACCATCTTGGTGCCGGTGTCCGCCTGCTGCTTGTGGTTGGTGAGGGCCACGCTGTAGAACTCGCCGATGCTGTCGTCGCCCAGCAGGATGCAGCTGGGGTACTTCCAGGTGATGGCGCTGCCGGTCTCCACCTGGGTCCAGCTGATGCGCGAGGCCACGCCCTTGCAGAGGCCGCGCTTGGTCACGAAGTTGTAGATCCCGCCCAGGCCGTTCTTGTCCCCGGCGTACCAGTTCTGCACGGTGCTGTACTTGATGGAGGCCCGGTCCAGGGCCACCAATTCCACGACTGCCGCATGCAGCTGGTTGGTGTCGAACTGGGGGGCGGTGCAGCCCTCCAGGTAGCTCACGCTGGCGCCTTCCTCGGCGACGATGAGGGTGCGCTCGAACTGGCCCGAGTCCTTGTTGTTGATGCGGAAGTAGGTGCTCAGGTCCATGGGGCAGGTGACGCCCTTGGGGATGAACACGAAGCTGCCGTCCGTGAACACCGCGCTGTTGAGGGCCGCGTAGAAGTTGTCGGAGGCAGGCACCACGCTGCCGAGGTAGCGCTTGATCAGCTCCGGGTGCTCACGCACCGCCTCGCTGAAGCTGCAGAAGATGATGCCGACGGTGGCCAGCTTTTCCTTGTAGGTGGTGGTGACGCTGACCGAGTCGAAGACCACGTCCACGGCCACGCCCGCCAGGGCCGCCTGCTCGTTGATGGGCACGCCCAGCTTCTCGAAGGTGCGCTTCAGCTCTGGGTCCACCTCGTCCATGGAGGCGTACTTCGGGGTCTTCTGCTTGGGGGCGCTGTAGTAGACGATGGCCTGGAAGTCGGGGCGGGTGTAGTTCACCTTGGCCCAGTCCGGCTCGGCCATGGTCAGCCAGTGGCGGTAAGCCTTCAGGCGGAACTCCAGCAGCCAGTCAGGTTCACCCTTCTTGGCCGAGATGAAGCGGATGGTGTCCTCGCTCAGTCCGGGCGCGGCGCTGTCTGCTTCGATATCCGTCACGAAGCCGTACTTGTATTCCTGGCTGGTGACCACGTTGAAGGTGGAACTCATTCGAGTCTCCCGAGTCCTTCCAGTGTGGAATCTCGACTAAATTTGTCAACTTAATACATCGTGCCCGAGGTCACGGGTTGGCTGCGCCGGGTTCCGGATCTTCCAGCTCCTTCAGGAGCACGCGGATCTGACCGACCACGCCCTTGGCCTGGAGCTCGTTGAGGTCGCCGGGATCGGCGTCCAGGCCCGCCTTGAGCAGGGCCTTGGCTTCTTCCTTCTCGCCCAGCCCGGCCAGGGCCGCTCCCAGCTGGAAGTGGTTGATGATGGTGGGCTCTTTCTCCAGGAGGGGGTCCAGGAGGCTGATGATGTCCTGGTGCTTCTTCAGGGCCAGGAGGTACTGGCCCAGCAGGGTGCGGGCCCGGGGCTCCAGGCCCGGCAGGGGGTGGGCATGGAGGCGCCGGACCTCGATCAGGTCCTGCTCGGTGACGGGGCCGTTCATCAGCCGGTAGGCCTGCCGCATGAGGGCGGCTTCCCAGGCGCCGGTGCTCTTGGGGTGGCGGGTCAGGTAGGCGTCCAGGGCCCGGGCGATCTCGTCCTCGCGCTTCCGCTCCATGAGGTGCTCCAGCGCCAGGCGCAGGGCCAGGAAACAGAGCCGGGGGTGGCGGTCCGAGCAGGCGAAGTCCAGGGCGGCCTTGAGCTGCTTCTCGGGCTCCTTGAGGAAGGCCAGGCGCAGGTCCAGCCACTCCGAGCGCTGGCTCCGGCCCTTGCGGCGGGCCCGCTTCAGCAGCATCCCGGCCCCTTCAGGCTGGTGCTCGTCCAGCAGGGATTCGGCCTCGTCCAGCAGCAGCTGGGTGCCGGTCTTGCCGTCCCGGGCCTCCCGCAGCTGGGGGTGGTTCTCGGCGTCCACCATCAGGAGCAGGTTGGGATCGCCCGGGTTCTGCAGGAGCAGCTCCTGGAGGATGGCGAAGGCCTTGGGCCGCTCTTCCTGCAGCAGGTAGGCCTCGGCCAGGGCTTCGCGCACGTGCAGGTCGCCCGGCAGGTAGGTGCTGGCTTCCTTGAGGGTGGGTACCGCCTGGGCGCTCTCCCCCCGGGCCAGGTGGACCTGGCCCATGAGCAGCAGGGTCTCGCCGTCCCGGCGCCGGGCCACGGACTCCTGGGCGGCCTCGAGGGCGCCCTGCAGGTCGTCCTGGTCCAGGAACAGCTCGGCCAGCAGCATGCGGGGCTCGGGGTCGTCCGGGCGCAGGTCCGCGGCCTTGCGCAGGGCCTCGATGGCCTGGTCGGCCTGGTCCGGCAGCTCCTGGAGCAGCTTGGCCAGCAGCATCCAGGCCTCGAAGTGGCGGGGGCTCAGGCCCACGGCCTTCCGGGCCATGGCCTCGGCCTCCTCAAAGTTCTGGGCGGCCTCGTGGAGGGAGGCGATGGTGAAGATCAGCTCATAGTTCTTGGGATCCAGGGGCAGGGCCTGGCCCAGGCGGTGGGCGGCGCCGGGCAGGTCGGCGGTCTCCAGCAGGGCCGAGGTCTCCAGCAGCGCGCGCTTGAGCTGGGACATGGACCGGGGGCGGGCGATGGGCAGGATGCGGGCGCGGTAGCGGGTGAACACCTCCCGGGCGCTGATGAGGTGCAGGTTCTCTTCGACCAGGTGCTCCCAGCGCTCGGAGAAGGCGTGGGCGTCCAGCTGGCGGTTCTGCTCCATCTCCTGGACCAGGGCCATGAGCCCGTTCCGGAGCATCACTTCACTGCGCTCCAGCTTGCCCAGCTGGTCGGAGACCGTCTCCAGGTAGGTCTCCACCCGCCGCACGGTCTCCTCGAGGCCCGTGATGCGCTCCAGGAGGTGCTCCTCGAGGTCCTCGCCGGCGTCCGGGTCCTCGCCTTCGTCCTCCCAGGTCTGGTCCCCGGGCAGGATCAGGAGGCGCGTGCCGCACTTGGCACAGGTCTCCCGCTCTCCGATATTCCAGGAAAGGCAGTTCTGGCAGTAGGAACCGGGCAGGTCGTTGGCCATGCAACCAGTGTAGAGCCTCCCGCCGAACCCGTTGTCCAGGGGTTTCGCGGAATGAACTTCGGGGGTAGGGTGGTGGCCGGGTCATGAAGGTTTTATCCTGATCCGAGCAAGGAACATCCCATGAGCGATGAACAAGATCGGCAGACCAAGCGGCAAGAGGCCATGGAGTGGGTGGGCAAGGCCTACCAGCTCCACATGAAGCACGAGGTGGAGAAGGCCATCGCCCTCTACACCAAGTCCATCGAGATCTGCCCCACGCCGGAGGCCTACACCTTCCGGGGCTGGGCCCGCTCCTTCGAGAAGGACTACGCCGCGGCCATCGAGGACTGCCACCGGGCCATCGACCTGGACCCCGAGTTCGGCAACCCCTACAACGACATCGGCGCCTACTACGTGGAGCAGGGCGAGCCCGACGAGGCGATCCCCTGGCTGCACATGGCCCTCAAGGCCAAGCGCTACGAGAGCTACTGCTTCCCCCACTTCAACCTGGGCCGGGTCTTCGAGGCCAAGGGCCAGCTGGACAAGGCCCTGGAGCACTTCCACAAGGCTCTGGAGGAGAACCCCCGCTACGCCTTGGCCGCCAAGGCTGTCGAGCGAGTGAAGGGCAAGCTGGAGACCAAGAACCCCGAGACCATTAGCTGAGCGGAGCTACTCCGCGGGGCCGGAGCCCGCGGGCCGCAGGGTGATGTCCAGGTCCCGCTCCGCCTCCAGCTGGGCGAGGTTGGAGCGGAGCTGAGGCACAGACACGCCCGGGCCCAGGATGAGGGTCGCCCGCATGCGGAAGAGGGGCGCCCCGGTCCAGGGCGCGGGCTGGGTCAGGGTCTCCAGCTCCTCAATGTTGATGCCGTGGACCTTCAGCAGGGCGGTCACGGACTGGACGATGCCCGGGGTGTCCAGGGAGACGGTCTCCAGGACATAGGGGCGGCCGTCCCGGGGGGCCTCGGGCCGCTGGGTGGGCTTCAGGGCCAGGCGCAGGCCCAGGGTCGCCTCCTGGGCGCCCAGGTCCGCTGCCAGGGCGTCCAGGCGCTCCGGTGCCAGGGCCACCAGCATGATCACGGCGAACTCCCCGCCGAGGATGGCCATCTTGCTTTCCTCGATGTTGCCGCCCTGCCTCGCCACGAGGCGGGACAGGTCATCGACGATGCCGACCCGGTCGGGTCCGAGGGCGGTGAGGACGGCGAAGGCAGAGGGGCTCATGGCTTCGAGTCTACCAAGGGTCGGGGCTGCCGGGCGTTCCGCCGGTCCCCGGGCCCTCGATCTGTGCTGAACTGGAGGGGAGGTCTCCCATGCAGCTCACCATCGCCCACAGTCCCGATTCCGACGACGCCTACATGATGGCGCCCCTGGCCCTGGGCTGGCTGGATCCGGACGGCTTCGAGATCGAGTTCATCCGCAAGGACATCGAGCAGCTCAACGCCGAGGCCACGGAGGCCCGCTACGACATCACGGCCATCAGCTTCGGCGCCTACCCCGAGCTGCGGGACCGCTACGACCTGCTCACCGCCGGCAGCAGCATCCAGGAGGGCACAGGCCCCCTGGTGGTGAGCCGGAAGCCCCTGGCCCCCGCCGCCCTCAAAGACCTCACCATCGTCATCCCGGGCCGGCGCACCAGCGCCTACCTGTCCATGCGGAAGTGGTGCGCCGAGCAGGGCTTCGAGCCCACCGTGGAGCTGCTGCCCTTCGACCAGATCCTGCCGGCGGTGGTCGCTGGACGCTACGAGGCGGGGCTGCTCATCCACGAGAGCCAGCTCATGTACCAGGAGGCTGGTGCCCAGCTGGTGGTGGACCTGGGGGCCTGGTGGAAGCAGGCCTACGACCTGCCCCTGCCCATGGGCGGCAACGCGATCCGCAAGGACCTGCCTGAAGGCGTGAAGCAGCGCTTCGCCGTGCTCATGCGTCGCAGCGTCGAGCTGGCCCGGGAGCGCCACTGGGAGAGCGTGGACTACAGCCAGTCCTTCGGCCGCGGCATGGACCGCGAGATGATCGGCCGTTACGTGAACGCCTGGGTCAACGAGTTCACCGTGGACCCCGGTCCCCGCGGCCGCGCAGCCGTGACCAGGCTCCTAGGCCTCGAGCCCGTGTGGATCCAGGGCTGAGCCTGGCCTACTTGCAAACAGCACTGCACTTTGAGATCGCCAGCAACACCTTGGTGGAGGCGTCATAGTACTCGCCCTCGAGCAGAGCGTTGGCGCCGGCCTTGTCCCCAGCCTGGGCCTTTTGCAACACACTCGCGGCAACCGTGTGGAAATGCGCGTGGGTCGTCTTCACTTCGGTGAATTCGGGCTTCGCTTCCATGCTCTGGCCGCCTGCCCCATGAATCCACTGGCCCAGCTCGCACTGATCACCCTTGCAGACAAGGTCTGGGTCCAGTTGTTCGGTGCTGTTGCCATCGATGACCATACGAAGCCGGATCTTCCATTTCTGGTGAGCGCCAATAGCTGACTGGAAATCCATGACCACCTCCCTAGGGTGCGATGACTGCACACCCTGTCATCGGAACCAGCGGGGGCCAGCCCTAAGGGAAAGGCTTGGATTTCATGCAATGTCTAGAATATTGGTAGTCACCGCCGCGACTCGGAGCGGCTAAAGATACTCCACCACCAAGCCCTCGTGAGCCAGAGAAAGCGATTCCATCACAACTCCGCTTCCGTTGGCATTGAGCGGAGAATAGTCCAATTTGAAGGGGAAAGCGTTTTTCAGTCTCCAGGTCACAACCGGTTCGTGGCTTTCATTGAGAAGGCTGATGGTTACATCACGCCTCTCAATGGTGTTGAGCTGGGCGGTATTGATCCAATGAAAGAAATCACCGTCGCTTTTGATCACCCCACGCTTCAACACGATCGGGGAGAATTTCCTGTGCCCGGGCATCAAGGCCGCAGCGTTTTGAGGGGAAGCCCCGTTGTGATAGGGAACCACCTCAAGCTCGATCGAAAGCCCGCTGACTTCCGTGAATCCGATGTTGCCCCCACCCCAATTGACGGCGAAGTGATTATTCGTCTGCGAGTAGTTCATGACCAGCCTCCGGAGGGTGGTGAGCAGAGAACGCTTGTTCTTTGGCAAGCGAGTTGTTTGAGTTCGGATCATGAGGCGGAAGTGTAGGTCAAGGTCCAGGCGATGGCAACTGCCCCGCTGACCCCTTGAAAGGGTCCAATCCGATCAACAAGACTTTCCTGCCAGCGGCCCCTTGGATTTGCCTCCGCGAAGGGAGCTCCCTCTTCGACCCGTTCGGATTCACGTGCCGATGCGCAGGGTGCAAGCGGCGGGTTGCTACTCCCGTCCCGCCTCCAACCGGATCGCCACACGCTGCTTGCGGCCCTCGCGGGTGATGTCGAGCGTGGCGCTGCTGCCCAGGGGGAGGGCTTCCACCAGGTCCAGGAGGGCGTCCCAGTCATCCACGGCCCGGCCGTTCACGGCCTGGATGAGGTCGCCAGCCACCACATGGCGGCCGTCCACGGCCACGCCCTGGAGGCCGGCGCGGGCGGCGGCGCCACCCCGGGCCACCTTGCCCACCATGATGCCCTTCTGGGGGCCGAAGGCGCGCTCCACCAGGCGCGCCGCCACGGGCTCGAAGCCCAGGTCCGGGCGCTCGAGGCGACCCCGGGCGATGAGCTGGGGCACCACGCGGTTCACGGTGTCCACGGGCACGGCGAAGCCAATGCCGGCGCTGGCGCCGCTGGGACTCTGGATGGCCGTGTTGACGCCGATGAGCCGGCCCGCGCTGTCGAGCAGCGGCCCGCCGCTGTTGCCGGGGTTGATGGCGGCGTCGGTCTGGATGACCCCCGCGATGCGGCGCCGGGTGACACTCTGAATCTCCCGGCCCAGGGCCGACACCACGCCGGTGGTGAGGGTCTGGTCCAGTCCGAAGGGATTGCCGATGGCCAGCACGGACTGGCCCACCTGCAGGTCCGCGCTGGTGCCGAGGGGGATGGGATGCAGCTTCGGCGGTGCCTTGGCCAGCAGCAGCACCGCCAGATCCTTGTCCGGCGCGCCGCCCACGTAGGAGGCCTCGTGGCGGCTGCCATCCGCCAGGGTGATATAGGCCCGGACCGCGCCCTGGATGACGTGGAAGTTGGTCACCACGTGGCCTTCCGCATCCCAGATGAACCCTGTGCCCGTGCCTGCGGGGACTTCCACCACCTCGAAGCTGAAGAAGCCCCGGCTCCGCTCCTCGGTGGTGGTGATGTAGACCACGCTGGGGGCGGCCTCCTTGAATCGCTGGACTGAGATCCGTTCCCAGTCGTAGAGGGTGCCCCGGGGCTCCACCGGGCGTGGCCTGGCAGTCCCGGGGGCGACCGCATGACCGCACCAGCCCGCGAGCAGGCTGGCGGCAATGACTCCGAGCACGAGCAGGGGCTTGCGCATGAAGGCTCCTCGGGGGCCGAGTGTACCCGCGACGCGGCCCCGCCGGGAGGGTGCCAGCTCAGCGCACCGTTGTCAGAGCTTGAAGGACCCCACCACCGCCCGAAGTCCCTCGGCCACCCGGGCGAGCTCGTCCGAGGTCTTGGCGATCTCCTGGACCGTGGAGGCCAGCTCGTGGGTGGCGGAGGCGTTCTGGGCGAGGCGGCCGGTGGTCTGTCCCATCATGGCCGCCACCTCCTGGCCCGTGCGCTCCTGGTCCCGCGACAGGCCGCCGATCTCCCGGATGCTCTCGGCCACACCGTCGATGCGCTCTCGGATCGTCGTGAGGCTGGCCAGGGTGCTGTCGACACCCTGCACGCCGCCCGCGACGGCCTCCTGGGTGCGCTGGATGAGCCCCTCGATCTCTCGGGCGGCCCCGCCGGAGCGCTCCGCCAGCTTCCGGACCTCCTCGGCCACCACGGCGAAGCCCTTGCCCTGGGCGCCGGCCTTGGCGGCCTCGATGGCGGCGTTCAGCGACAGCAGGTTCGTCTGGCGGGCGATCTCCTGGATGACGGTCACGGCGTTCACGATCTGGCCGGTGACCTGCTTGATATCGGCCATGCCCTGGGCGGTGCCCTGGCCGGCCTCGGCGCTCCGGCTGGTCTCCTGGACCGCCTCCTGGCTGCGGCTCTCTGCCTCCTGGGTGCGGGTGGCCACGCGGCCCGCGCTGCCGCCCAGGGCCAGCAGGGCCTCGGCGACGCCCTCGCCAGCCACCTTCAGGCCCTCACTCACCCCGGCGATCTCATTCACGGCCTGAGCCATCTCCTCGGCAGAGGCGGCGAGCTGGGTGCTGCCCGAGGCCACCCGCGCCGCGTATTCCGACACGTCCAGGACCGTCTTCCGCATGCTGCTGTTGTAGTCATTGAAGGCCTGGGCGGCCTGCCCGACCTCGTCCTCCGAGGTTACCTCGATCTGGTGGGCGAGGTCGCTGTTGCGCAGGCCCTTCACCAGGTGGCGCAGCGGGCGGATCATCCGGCGGGACAGGCCCCGCGCCAGGAAGTACAGGAGCAGGGCGATGGCCAGGATGGCGGCCAGCATCGCGAGGGCGATGCCGCGGATCGCGCGGTCCACATCGTCCACGTAGATGCCGGTCCCCACGGTCCAGCCCCAGGGGGCAAAGGTTCGGACATAGCTCTGCTTGGGGAACAGGCCGGTCTTCCCCGGCTTGGGGAACTCATAGGCATGGAAGCCGCCGACCGGGTTCTGGGCCACGCGGTCCATGTCCCGGAAGAGCTTGGCGAAGGCCGGGTCACCCAGGTCATCGGTGAACTTGCCCGCCCAGTCCCGGCGGATGGCGTGGGTGACGATCCGGGGGCCCTGGGCCTGGATCCACAGGTAGTTCGTCTGGTCGTAGCGGAGGTTCTCGATGATCTCCTTGCCCCGGGCCTGGGCGGTCTCCAGGCTCCGTTTCCCCGCCTGGACCTGGGCTTCCTGCTCCTGGAGGAGGGTGATGGCCAGGTCCACCACCTGCTTCAGCCCGTCCTGCTTGGAGGCCAGCACGGATCGGTGGAGGGTCGGCAGCACGTAGGCCGCGAAAAACAGGACAAACAGGGCCACTGGCATGAGGCTGAGGGCCAGGACCTTGCCGGCGAGGGAGCGGAACCGGAAGCGGCTAGGGAGGTTCATGAAGGCTCCAGGCAGTGCGAGTGAGAAGGCCTTTTCGTCTGCAGGGAGGGAAGCTTTACTTTAAGTAATATTGAAAACAGCAAATAAGCAAAATTTGCTTACAGGGCTTGACGTGAATTGGATAAGAACGAGATTTCTTCGGGGACCAGGTCCCGTTTTCGCCACCCGTGGGGAGGGCGAATCAGGGGGGCTGGGGCCCCCATCCAAGGAGGCGTTATGACGATTCTTCGCACCCGCGCCCCTCAGGCGCTGCAGACCACGGCCGCGGCCTTGGAGCCCTTCCGGCTCATGCGCGACTTCATGCGCTGGGACCCGCTCCGGGACTATGACCTGGGAGGACCCGAGGTGGCCTTCATGCCCAGCTTTGACGTGAAGGAGACCCCGGATGCCTACCAATTCAAGGCCGACCTCCCCGGCATCATTGAGGCCGATCTTGAGATCAGTTTGGAAGGCACCCGCCTCACCGTGGCGGGCAAACGTGAGGACGAGATCCTCAAGGAAGGTGAGCGCACCCATCTGTCTGAGCGCAGCCATGGCCGGTTCAGCCGCACCTTCACCCTGCCCGAGGACGTAGAAGGGGAGAAGGTGGTGGCCGAGCTCCGCAATGGCGTGCTGACCCTGATGGTGCCCAAGCGGCCCGAGGTCCGGCCCCGCAAGATCAACGTCAGTCTCGGGTGAGTGTTCTCCGGGGGTTCCACGCTCCGCTGCCCTGCGCGAACACCCCCGGGCCCCCGCGCCCTGTCCCGGTCAAGCCGGGACTTGGCTTTGGCATCAGAGATGGGGGGCCCAGGAATCCCGGGGCCTCCTCCAATCAGTTGTAGAAGTAGATCCTCGGCCCGAAGGTGCCGGTGATGGTGTCGTTGAGCCGCACCACGATGTCGCCGTCGGCGATCACAAGGTCGGGCTTGCCGTCGCCGTTCATGTCCGCGATGGCCACGCCCATGGGGCCGTAGCCGCCGGGGTAGTGGACCGCAGTCAGGAGGGTTCCCGCGGCGCTGGCGCTCTGGAGGAGGATTGAGACCGCGCCGGGAGAGCCGGGCAGCCCTTCGCAGGCCACGGCCACATCAGGCCTGCCGTCGGCGTTGAGGTCGCCCACAGCCAGGGCCGTCGGGCGATACTCGGTGGTGTAGCTCACGGGCGCGGCGAAGACTCCGGGCGTGGTCTGGAGGAGGACACTGAGGCCCTGGGTGCCGGGTCCGGTCGCGGCCCCGTGGTTGGCGGTGAGCAGGTCGAGCTTGCCGTCACCGTTGAGGTCCGCGGCCTTGATGGCCACGGGCTGGATGCCGGTGGCGAAGTCCACGGCCGGGGCAAAGACGCCCGCGGCGGTCTGGAGCAGCACCGACACCGTGTTGGCGGCAGTGGCGACCGCGAGGTCCGCGCGGCCATTGCCGTCCAGGTCTGCCACCGCCACGGCCAGGGGATCGCCACCCACGGCATAGGTCACGGCTGCATTGAAGGTGCCGCCCGCGGCCTGGGTGAAGACGAGGACGCTGTTGGCGCCACTCGCCGCCACGACGATGTCCGCTCGGCCGTCGCCGTTGAGATCACCCACGGCCACGTCCAGGGGGCTTCGGCCCGGGGTGGCCAGTACCGTGGCCGCCAGGAAGTAGCCGGGTCGGGCGGGATCTGCCAGCCGCACGGAGACGGTCCTGTCCGCCGTGTTGGCGATCACCAGATCGGGGCGGCCGTCCCCGTTCACATCCGCCAGCACCAAGTTCGCCGGTCCGGCCCCGACGCCGAAGCGGACGGGCGCCGCGAAGATCCCCTCGGGGCCCTGCCGCCGCGTGGAGACAAAGCCGGGCGTGGCGGTGCCCTCGAGCTCCGTGGACACCAGACCCAGGATGTCTTGCATCCCGTTGGCGTCGATGTCAGCCACCGCGATGGCGTTGACGAGGTAGGACGTGGAAGGGCCGAGGTGGAGGTCGGAGCTGGAGCACCCGAGCAGGGCGAGCATGCCAAGAGAACCAGACAGCAACACGAAACGGGAACGCATGGGCACCTCCTTGAGTCTGTCCAGACAAGGATGGAAGGAAGGCCGGAGCCCCGCAAGGGGCGGGGGGGGTGGCTGCGAACCGGACCCCTCAGGGCGTGCGGGTCCGCTCCAGCAAGTGGCCGACGCCGTGGGCGTAGTAGCCCAGGAGGGGGGCCTTGGGGGGCGGCAGCACCAGGCGCCCGTCCACGGACAGGAGGATGCGCCGCAGGGTCAGCACCCGCAGGCCCACCTCGAAGGTGCGCTGGAAGGACCCCCGGGGCAGGTGCAGGGGCAGGCCCAGCTCCTGGGCCCGGGCCAGGGTCTCCAGCACCTGGTCGCGGAAGGGGGCGCGGCCCGGCGCCTCGCCGCCCAGCTCCCGGTAGACCCAGGCCACCACGGCCACGGGGGTGATGGGGACCTCGTTCCCCACGGCCTGCAGCAGGTTCGCCGCGAAGGCCTCCAGGAGGGGTCGGCGGGCCTCCCAGTCCAGGTCGCGCAGGTCGGCCCCCCCCAGGGCCGTGGCGGCGTGGATGGGGGTGCCGAAGTTGGCCACCGCGTAGCCGAAGCGGTGGAAGCGGCGGGTGGCGCCCCGCCAGACCAGGCCCAGCAGCCAGAGGGAGGTGCGCCGCAGCAGGGCCAGGGGCCCGCGCTTGGGCTTGCCGAGACCCTCCCGCACCAGGTTGCTGTCCTCCACCACGCGGTCGTAGTTGATGCCCACGGGGATGAAGACCAGGTCCTTGGCCCCGGCCCGCAGCATGTAGTCCAACAGGCCCAGCTTCGGGGCCTGGAGCCGCCCGTCCCGGCTGAGGCCGCCCTCCAGGAAGATGCCCTGGGTGGTGCCCTGGGCCACGGTGCGCTGCACGTAGCGCTCCAGCACCGCATGGTAGAGCGGATCCCTGAACCGGCGCCGCACGAAGAAGGAGCCGAAGCTGCGGAAGAGCTTCTCGAGGGGCCAGACCCGGGCCCACTCGCCCACCGCGTAGGAGATGGAGACCCGGTTGGACAGCAGGAAGGCCACCAGCAGGTAGTCCGCGTTGCTGCGGTGGTTCATGACGTAGACCACGGAGGCGTCGCGGGGGATGCGATTCAGCGCGGCCTCGGCGCTGCGGCCGATGCGCACCCGGTAGCAGGTGCGCAGCAGCCAGCCTGCCAGCCGCTTGCCGTAGCGGTAGGTGGTGATGAGGTTGAAGCTGGGGATGATCTCGTCCAGGTAGAGGCTCACGTCCGCCAGCAGGCTGGCCTCCTCCCGGCCAGTCACCTGGGCCAGGGCCGTCACCCGCTCGCGCAGGTCGGCGTCCGCCAGCAGCTCCGCCTTCATCCGCTGCTTGCGGGTGACCGTGACGGGGTTGAGGCGGAAGCCCAGCTCCCGTCGGGTGCGCAGCGCATGGCGCCAGGCCCAGCGCCGGAACCAGCGCTTCCCGAAACGCCCGAGGAGCGCCAGGAACCCAAGACCCCCCACCGCGAGGGCCAGCCACATGAGTTTGGGAGTCATGCGCCGAGTATGGACCGGTCCTGCACCATCGTGCAGCTACTCGTAGCGCAGGGCCTCGATGGGGTCGAGCTTGCTGGCCTTGGCGGCGGGGTAGAGGCCGAAGATGACGCCGATGGCGGCGGGGACGGCGAAGGCGCTGACGACGGCCCAGAGCGGGATGCGGCCCACGGTGCCCAGCAGGGCCTTGCCGACGATGGCGCCCAGGCCGTAGCCCAGCAGGATGCCGGCGGTGCCGCCGAACACCGAGAGCAGCGCGGCCTCGATGAGGAACTGCAGCAGCACGTCCTTGCGCTTGGCGCCCACGGCCTTGCGGATGCCGATCTCCCGGGTGCGCTCGGTGACGCTCACCAGCATGATGTTCATGATGCCGATGCCGCCCACCAGCAGGGCGATGGAGACCATGCCGCCCGCCACGGAGGTGATGATCCCGGTGATGCTGCCGATGATGGAGGCGAACTGCTTGGGGCTGAACACCCGGAAGCCCTCCTGCTCCTTGGGCTTGAGGCCCTTGATCCGGCGCAGGGCGTCGCCCACCAGGTCCGCCCCGTCATCGGCGCTGATCTTGGGGTCGATGCGCACCTGGAAGAAGAGCTGGCGGCGCTGCTGGTCCGTGAGCAGGGCCAGGCCTGTGCTGAGGGGGATGATGACGTTGCTGTCCGGGTCGTTGCCGATGGTGGTGCCCCGCTCCTCCAGCACGCCGACAATCTCCAGGCTGAGTGTGGGGGTCTGCAGGAGCTTGCCGATGGGATTGCCCTTGATGTCGAGCTTCTCGACAACCTTGGGGCCGATGATGGCCACCTTGTTGCCCAGGCGGAGGTCGCTGGGGACAAAGTTCCGGCCCAGGGTCAGCGTGATGTCGTTCAGCTCGAGGTAGCTGTCATCGCTCATCACCAGGGTGGTGCTGGTGGTGCGGCCGTTGGCCTTCACCTCCGAGTTGGTGATGGCGAGGGGCGTCACCTGGGTGACCTGGGGGACGGCCCGCTGCAGGGCCTTCAAGTCGTCCTGGGTGAGGTCCCGGTTCTTGACCTTCACGAACTGGTCGAAGGGGATGTCCTGGGGCATCAGGGGCCGGACGAAGAGGGTCTGGCTGCCGGCCCGCTCAATCTGCTTGAGGACGCTGCGCTCCAGGCCCTGGACCAGGCTCACCACGACGATCACCGCCGCCACGCCGATGATGATGCCCAGGGCCGTGAGCATGGAGCGCAGCTTGTTGGCCCGGAGCGCCTTCAGGGCGGCCTGGAAAGGCTCGACCGCGCTCATCACGGCTGGGCGCCCTTCTTCTTCTTGGCATCCTGCTCGAGCTGGGTGTCGGACTTCAGCTTCAGCTTCACCGAGGCCCGGTCCTTCATCTCCTTGAGCTTGCGGATGGGGCCCGTGAGCACCTTCTCGCCCTCGGTCAGGCCCTCCTTCACCTCGTAGTGGTTGGTGTTGGCGATGCCGGTCTTGATGGTCCGTTCCGAGGCCCGGCCGTCCTTGTGGACCATGACGATGCTGCGGGTCTCGGGGCTGAGGAGCCCCTTCTTCTGGGCGTCCTCCAGGGTGCCTTCCCGCTCCAGCACGGACTGGAGGGGTACCCGGAGGACATTCTTGGCTTCTGCGGTGAGCACCACGGCCCGGGCGCTCATGCCGGGACGCAGGCGGTCGATGCTCTCGGCGCCCATGTCCAGGGCCACCTTGATCTTGTACATGTTGGAGTCCTGGCCGATCTTCTCGGCGGCAGTGGCGATCTCCCGGACCTTGCCCTGGAAGACCTTGCCCGGGAAGGACTCCACCGTGACCTGGGCCGGCTGCTGCAGCTTGAGGCGCACGACTTCGCTTTCGTTGACCTTGATCTCGGCGATGAGGTCGCTCATGTCAGAGATCACCATCAGCACCGCGCCCGGCAGGTTGCTCATGCCGGGGATGGCGGTCTCGCCCTTCTCGGCCTTGAGCCCCGTGACCCGGCCCGGGATGGGCGCCACCAGCACGGACTTGCTGAGGGCATCGCGCATGGCCGCCACGTTCGCCTGGCCCTGCTGGACAGCGGTCTGGGCGGTCTGGAAGCTGAACTCGGCGCTGTCCCGGTTGAGCCGGGCCTGGCGGAAGTCCTCTTCGGAGATGAGGCCCTGGCCATGGAGGGAATCCAGCCGCCGGAAGGTGTCGCGGGCCTTGGCCTGGGTGCCCTCCAGCCGCGCGGCGTCCTTGGTCTGGCCGGCCAGCGCCGCCTCGGCCTGGATGAGCCCCTGCTTGAGGCGCTCCTGGTCGATGGTCACAAGCAGGTCGCCGGCCTTCACGTTCTGACCGTCCTTGACGTGGAGGGCCTTGATCTCACCCATGACCGAGGTGCCGACATTGACGCGGGTCATGGCCTGGATCTCGCCGCTGGCCACGATGGTCTCGCGGATGTCGCCCCGCCCGAGGGTGTCCCAGGCGAAGGCGCTGTCCTCGTCCCGGGCCCCGCCGAAGGCCACGCCGAGGCCGATGAGGACGACCAGCGCGACGGCACCGCCGATGACAAGCTTCGTATTCCGGGAGGCCATCTACTTGGCCCCGAGCAGGCGCATGCCGATGGCGCAGGCCATGGGCACAAGGACGGCCAGCAGCGCGCCGGCGGTCTTGACGCGGACCAGGTAGCGCAGGGCCAGGAAGGCCAGCGCGGCCTCGGCGAAGTAGAAGAGGTCCAGGGCATAGTACAGGGCTTGCAGCTTGATGCTGTCCACGTGCAGGAAGTAGCCCAGGGAGGTCGGGGCCACTTTGTCCGGGGTGAGGCCGCCGATGGGGCGCACCAGACAGATCACGGCGATGAGCAGCATGTGGGGCAGCTTCACCAGGCCGGGCACGATGGCGGCGCTGAGGGCCTGCAGGTAGCTGGGGGCTTCGGCCTCGGGCAGGGCCTTGCCGATCAGCCAGTAGAAGAGGGCCACCAGCGCCATGGCCGCGGGGGTGATGAACAGGACGCCGAGGATGCCGAAGGGCAGGATGAACTTCTTCTGCATGTCGATGACCATGTCGATCTGCGCGGCCTGGATCTGCGGATTGCGCTCCAGGATGGGGCGGAGCATCTCGTCCACGTCCACCTTGAGCCCCCAGATCACCGTGATGACCAGGGAGGCCACCATGATCACGCCCAGGGCCCAGCCCCAGCTGGGTGCCTGGTTGAGGCGGCGGAACAGGTCCACGGGAGCCGTGAACACGCCGACGAGCTGGTCCAGCAGGCCCGGCGCCTGGGGTCGCGGCGCCTCGGGCTGCTCGCCGTACAGGGAGGAAGGCTGTTCACTCATGGCAAGGACCTCTCAGACAACGAGCCAACTTTAACGCACCTGCGGGACCCGGGCCAGGACAGGCGCGGCGTCGCCCCTGGCTGCCGGTGCTACATTGAGGGCTCTATACCGCCCAGGAGTCCCATCCCATGTCCGCCCTGGATCGCCTCGCGGAGCGCCAGCTGGTGGTGGTGACAGGGAAGGGCGGGGTCGGCAAGACCACCCTCGCCTCGCTGCTGGGTCGCCTCCTGGCCGCGCGGGGCCGGCGGGTGCTCCTGCTGGAGGTGGACCCGCGGGAGAGCCTCCATCAGGCGCTGGGGACCGAACCCTCAGGCGGCAAAATCGTTCCGGCAGGTCCGGGCCTCTGGCTCCATAACCTCCAGCCCGCGGCAGTCATCGAGGGCCTGGTCCACGAGAAGGTTCCCCTCGACTACCTGGCCCGGAGGATCGTGGAGAGCCCCGCCTTCCACCACTTCGTGGAGGGGGCTCCGGGCCTGAAGGAGACAGCCCTGCTGGGCTATGCCTATCGGACCCTGCACCACGGCCGGCGGCCCCGCGCCGACCTGGTGATCCTGGATGCCCCCGCCACGGGGCATGGTGCCACCCTGCTCGCCGCGCCGGGGCTGCTGGCCCAGGCGGCGCAGGGCGGCCAGCTGGGGGACATGGCTGCGGACCTGGCGGCCTTCCTGGCGGACCCCACCCGCTGCGCGGTGGCCCTCGCCACCCTGGCCGAGGAGATGCCCATCCAGGAGACGCTGGAGCTCCTGGAGGTGCTGGAGGCCAGGCTGGGCCTGCGCCCCGATCTGGTGGTGGCGAACGGGCTGTACCCCGTGCCTCCGGAGGGTCCCGGCCTGGAGCTGCTGAAGACCCGTCACCGCCTGAACCAGGCGGAACTGGCTCGGCTCAGGGCTGCCTGGAAGGGGCCGCTGGTGTCGCTGCCCCTCCTCCCGCTGGACCGGGGACCGGCGCTGATCGACCGGCTGGCCCAGGTCTTCCTGCAGGAGGACCCATGAGCGCTGGGGTGCTCTCGGGCGACCTCCTCGTGGTGGTGGGCGCCGGCGGCGTGGGCAAGACCACCCTGGCGGCGGCCCTGGCCCTGGGGTCGGCCAAGCAGGGGCGGCGCACCCTGGTGATGACCTTCGACCCCTCCCTGCGCCTCAAGGATGCCCTCGGCGTGGGTGAGGCGGCCCTGGACGAACCCATCCCGGTGCCCGGCGTGGCGCCCGGTCACCTGGATGCAGCCCTCCTGGATGCGAAGCGCACCTTCGACCGCCTCATCCACACCTATGCCCCCGATGCCGCGGCCGCGGAGCGGATCTTCTCCAACCAGTTCTACCGGGACATGGCCGGGAACCTGGCGGGCATCCTGGAATACATGGCCATGGAGCGGCTCTTCGAGATGCGGGCCTCGGGTCGGTACGACCGGATCATCCTGGACACGCCGCCCACCCGCCAGGCCATGGACTTCCTTCAGGCGCCCGAGCGGATGATGCACCTGGTGAACAACCGGGCCATCCGGTTCGCCATGGATCCCTGGTGGGACCGGAAGGGCGGGAAGAACCTGGGCTACCGCCTCGCGGCCATGGGGGCCATGGAACTGTCGGACCGCCTCGTCGGCCGCCGCTTCCTGCTGGACGTGGTCGAGTTCATCCGGGCCTTCGCGCCGCTCTTCGAGGGCTTCCGCCAGCGGGCCGAGGAGGTCCAGGCCCTCCTCCTGGCGCCGGAAACCCGCTTCCTGCTGGTGGCGGGGCCAGGCCCTGACCGGGTGCCCGATGCGATGTTCTTTCTGCGCAAGCTGCAGGAGACCGGCCACGGGCTCGGCCCCGTCCTGGTGAACCAGCTCCACCCGAAGCCGGAGCCCGGCGCGGGCCGGGGGCCGGGCGCGGAGCTGCTGCGCTTCCTGGCGGCCCGGGACCGGCGCGGCCTGGAGCTCCTGCGGAGCCTCCTCCCGGGCCCCCAGGAGATCCTCCCCGTGCCCCTGGAGCCCAATCCACCCGGGAATCTGGAGGAGCTGGGCCAGCTTTTCAAGAATATGATTAATACAAAATCTTTATAATCATTACTTAAGAAAAATACCGCAATGCGGTAATTTTCTCTGGCGCCTTTGCCGCAATGCGGTATATTTGGATCCGGAAAGGGGTCCAGGATGATCCGCCTCATCAAACGGTACGGTGGCGCCAGCCGGAAGCTCTACGACACGGAAGAGAGCCGCTACGTTTCGCTCGAGGAGATCTCGGCCTGGATCCGGTCCGGCCAGGAGATCAAGGTGGTCGACAGCGGCACCGGCGAGGATGTCACCTCCCAGACCCTGGCCCAGAGCATCTACGAAGACCACAAGCGCGGCTCTTCCCTCCTCTCCGGCGATCTCCTGCACGAGGTCATCCGGCGGGGCAGTGAGGTCCTGAGCGAGGGGGCCGACCGGGTCCAGGCCAAGGTCGACAGCATGGTCCGCACTTCCGTGGATCGCCTCGCCCACGTCACCGCCGGGCCCGAGGACATGACTCAGTTGCGGGCCCGCCTCGCTGAACTCGAAGCCACCCTGGCCGAGCTGGAAGCCAGGACGGATCGCCCGAAACCACCCAGCCGACCCCGATCCACTCGCAAGACCGCCCGTTAATCCCACCCCCCCCCGGCACTGGAGCCGGATGAAAGGAGCAGGACCATGGCCATCAAAAAGAAGAACGACCTCATGCCCAGCCTGAAGGAATCCGCCTACCACATCTGGCTGGCGGGCCTCGGGGCCTACAGCGTCGCCGGCGAGGAAGGCACCCGCCTCTTCAACCAGCTCGTGGACAAGGGTGCGGAACTGGACGAGGCGAACAAGGAGCGCATCCTTGAGCTCGCGGAGCGCGCCAAGGGCCTGAAGGGCGATGCCAAGGGTGCCTGGGACAAGCTCTCGACTCCTTTCGAGGGCGGACTGGCGACCGCCATGCACCGTCTGGGCGTCCCGACCCGGGAAGAGATCGTCAACCTCACCCAGCGGGTGGAGGAGCTGACGAAGCTGGTGGCCAAGACCAAGGCCCCTGCCAAGCCGGCCGCCAAGCCTGCGGAAGCGCCCAAGCGCAAGACCAAGTCTGCCAAGGCCTGAGGGTCCCATGCCCTCCCGTCGCCAAGCCAAGGGGCGGGTGGGGCTCGCCTTGGCTGCCGGAGGGGTGCTGGGGGGCGTCTACGAGGTAGGCGCCCTCCGGGCCCTTGAGGAAGCCATCGGGGGCCTCGACCTGAACCGCCTGCGGGTCATCGTAGGGGTGAGCGCAGGCTCCTTCATCGGGGCCCATCTGGTCAATGGCGTCACGGTGACCGAGATGATCCGGGGCCTGGCCGCCGAGGGCGGCAGTGAGGCCCTGTTCGACCAGTCCATTTTCTTCATGCCGGCCTACAAAGAAATAGCTCGGCGTGGACTCCAGCTGCCTTCGGTGATTAGCGAGGCCCTGACCCAACTGGCCAAGGGGCCGGAGGATCCCTCCTTCATCGGGACCCTCGAGGGTCTTGGCCGCTCCCTCCCGGTGGCCCTGTTCAGCAATGAGGGCATCCAGGAATACCTGGCCAAGGCCTTCTCGCGACCGGGCCGTAGCGATGACTTCCGGCGTCTGCGGCAGAAGTTCTTCGTGGTGGCGACGGATGTGGAAACGGGCCGGAGGGTGGTGTTCGGCGGGCAGGGCCTGGACCACATCCCCATCTCCCTCGCGGTGCAGGCCAGCACGGCCGTGCCCGGCCTCTACCAGCCCGTCGAGGTTGAGGGACGGGTCTGTGTGGACGGCGTGCTCCTGAAGACCATGCATGCCTCCGTGGCCCTGGACCATGGCGCCGACCTGCTGTTCTGTGTGAATCCCCTGGTGCCCATGGACACGGGCTCCGAGGATGCCCGCGAGGCGCTCGGGAAGCGGGCGGTCCAGCGGGGCGGGCTGCCGGCCCTGTTGTCGCAGAGCTTCCGGATCCTCATCCACTCCCGGGCCGTCCTGGGCATGGAACGCGCCGCCCAGAGCCACCCGGACAGCGACCTGGTGCTGTTCCAGCCGGAGTCCACCGAGCACCGGCTCTTCACGAACCTGTTCCGCTTCCGTTCCCGCCGCAAGATCTGCGAGATCGCCTACCAGCAGACCCGGCAGGACCTCTGGCGGCGACGGGAGCTGCTCGGACCCCTGTTCGAGAAACACGGGTTATCCCTTCAGCTGGACGTGCTGGCGGATCCCTACCGGACCGTCTGGGACTGCATCGAACAACCCCGCGAGCGCAAGGTAAGCGTGGCCGATCAGCTGGATGGGGCCTTGCGGGTCCTGGAGGTCGGCCTCAACCGGAAGGGTGGCAAGGGCCGGTAATTTTTTAATCCGCCAATTCGGCCTTGGCCAGCTCGACGTCCAGGCGCTCCATGGCGTCCAGGGGCTGGACTGCGGCCGCCTCGCGGTACAGGGCCTCGGCCTCCTTCCGCCCGCTCCGGCCCTTGAGCAGGATCAGCCCGTTCGCGTATTCGATGCGGTAGATGGCCGACTCCGGGAACAGCTCGAGGCATTTCCGATAGTGCTCCAGGCCGAGCTTCTCCTTGGCGCCGTAGGTGAGGCTGCCCACCAGACTGCCCACCTTGTCGATGACCTCGGCGTGGTAGGTGCCCAGGGCGGCATGGGCGTCGGCGTGCTCGGGGTCCAGCTCCAGGGCGCGGGTGAGGCTGTCCTTGATCTTGCCGCCCAACCCTTGCGCCAGAGCCTTCACCACGGAGATGCCCTGGCTGTAGCGCCCGAGGGCGTAGGCGTGGAGGTAGCAGCTGAAGGCGTCCCCGGGCGCCTTGGCCATCCGCGCCTCACAGCGCGCGGCCACCTCCTGGAAGAGCTTCAGCTGGACCGCCTCGTCCTCCTCCAGGTAGTTGGCGTAGATGTTCTGAGCGTGGTTCGCCACGTTGGAACCCGCCGCGCCGGCCGCCAGGCCCGCCTCGACGGCCTTGGCGAACTCACCGGCATGGTAGTAGAGCCAAGCCTGGAGGACATTCTTGTCGTCGGGGAAGGGCTCGCGGTTCCCTTTGTGGAGCCGGGGCCAGGCTTTCTTGGCAGTCGCGGCCGTGTACACGTAGGTCTTGTCGGCGTAAGGAAATGCCGCCCAGGCTTGCTTGGCCATCGAGAACCCTCCCCTTGAGCTTGGCTTGATCCTGCTAGTCGAAATCCATGCCCGCCACGACGAAGAGGTAGCCGCGCATGGCATCTTCGGGAGGCGTGCCCCTGAGCTTGGCCCAGGCGTCGAACTTGGCGCGGGCCACGAAGTCGAAGGCGCCGGGTCGGTCGTCCCCGGCGTCGCCTGCCGTGGCCTGCTTGTAGTAGGCGTAGAGGCTGAGCAGGGTGTCGTTGTCCGGCCGCTGGGTGGCGGTCTTGGCCTGGGCCTGGGCCGCCTCGAACTGGGCCTGCAGGGTGGGGTCGATGGTCATCGTGCCTCCTATGCGGGAAAGATCCTGGCTCAGCTCGCCAGGAGCCGATCGACTTGCTGCTCGAGAGACTCCTGGATCCGGTGGGCGAAGGGCCAGAGCATGATGCCGAGGTGCATGTCGATGGCGATGTGGTCCTCGGCCACCTGCACCTGGCCGGTGACCCCATGGCCGTGGAAGGCGCCGTCCAGGCCCTCCCACGCCAGGGTGAGCCCGTAGTGCTGCTGGAGGCTGGATTCAACCTCGCCGAAGCGCCGTCGCACCTCCTGGCTGCCGAGGCTGTGGGGGCGCTGGATGCGGACGCTGGACATGCGGGAATCCTGAGGGCCATCCGGCCGGGAAGCTTGAGGTGGTACGGACAGCATAGCGACTCCTGCCCAGGAACAGGAATCGGCTTGACCCCAGGTAGTTCCTGGACTTCCTGGCGGGAAGCGGGGACTTTGGGAGGACGCCAGCAAGGTGCGGAGGGACGAGCGATGAGATGGGTCGTCTTCAACCAAAAGGGTGGCGTCGGGAAGTCCACCATCGTCTGCAACCTCGCCGCGATCTCCAGCCGTAAGGGGCGCCGGACCCTGGTGGTGGACCTGGATCCCCAGGGCAATTCTTCCCAGTACCTCCTGGGCCGCGAGGTCGCGGCGGCAGCCAAGCTGCACCTGGGCACCTTCTTCGAGGAGAGCCTGGGGCTCGGCCTGTTCCGACGCAGCCTCCGGGAGATGGTCCACTCAACCCCCATCACGAATCTGGACGTGCTCCCCTCCAGCCCTGAGCTTGAGGCCCTCCAGGGCAAGCTGGAGACCCGGCACAAGATCATGAAGCTCCGCGCGGCCCTGGATGAGCTCGAGGAGTACGATTCGATCTACCTGGACACGCCACCGGCCTTCGGCTTCTACACCCTCTCCGCCCTCATCGCCGCGGACCGCTGCCTGATTCCCTTTGACTGCGACGAGTTCTCCCGCCGGGCGCTCTACGCCCTGCTGGAGAACCTGCAGGAGGTGAAGGAGGACCACAACCCCGGCCTGGAGGTGGCGGGCATCGTGGTCAACCAGTTCCAGTCCCGGGCCAACCTGCCCCGGCAGCTCGTGGACGAGCTCGTGGCGGAGGGGCTGCCCATCCTCGAGCCCTTCATCTCCTCGTCGGTGAAGGTCCGGGAGTCCCACCACGCGGCCTGCCCCCTGGTGATCCTGGAGCCCTCGCACAAGCTGTCCCGGGAGTTCGAAGCCCTGCACGGCACCCTCGAAAAGCCGCGCCGGGCCACGAAACGAGCCCCCACGAAAAAATAGGGCTCACAGCCTCCGCAGGGCCTCGAACTCTTCCTCGAAGGCTTCGACCAGGTGGGCCGGATCGGCCAGCAGGGCCTTGTCGGCGATGACGCCCACCTGCACCTTGCCGGCGAAGCTGAGGATGGAGATCCCGATGCCGATCTGGGCCCGCTGGGGCACCCAGAAGAGGATGGACCGCACCTTCCGTCCGGCCATGGCGATGTCGTGCGCGGGGCCCGCGACGTTGGTGACCACGGCGGTGCACTTGTTGGCCAGGAAGTCGATGAGGTTGCGGCTGATGATGTCGGGGAGGAAGGCCAGGAGGGCGCGCTGCAGGCCGTAGACCACCAGGGGCGTGGTGGACTGCTTGAGCTGGTCCAGCCGCTCTTTGACGGCGAGGATGCGGTGGGTGGTGTGGGGGGCGCGGGCAGGAAGCTCCAGGGGCACGGCGGCGAACTTGTTCTCACAGCGCAGGGGCATGCCCGGATGCCGCACGTTCACCGGCATGGAGATCAGGAAGCGGGAAGGCGCCTCGGCGCCCTTGCGGGCCAGGTAGGTGGAAAACGCCCCGGAAACCGAAGCCATGAGCACGTCGTTCACCGTGGCCCCGATGAGGTCCTTGGCCTTCTTGACCACCTGGAGGTCCAGCGGCTCAGTCCAGGCCACCCGCTTGGTCCCGGAAAGCTCGGGGCCGTGCAGGTGGCTGCTGTCGGGGAACCAGGCGAGACGGCGCAGGAGGACGCCGGGTGCGCTCAGGGGGATGGCCACGGCCCGCTGCAGGAGCTGCATGGCGCTGAGCCCCGCCAGGGGCGGGAGCGAGCCCTTGGCCATGCCGTCGGTGCGGTTCCAGGTCTCGTCCATCAGGGCGAACATGAGGGATACCAGGGCCATGCCGTCCCCGATGCTGTGGTGGATGCGGACCAGGAGGGCCGTGGCGCCATCCTCGAAGCGCTCGATCACCTTGATCTCCCAGCGGGGCCGGTCCTCCTTCAGCTTCCGGTTGGCCATCCTCCCCACATAGGCCTGGACGTCTGCGAGGCTCTTCAGGTTCTTGCCGCGGGCCGGGACGATGTGGCGTGCGAGGCTGAAGTCCTGGTCCACCTCCCAGTAGCTGATGGGACCCTGCTCGGTGATGCGGCAGCGGAGCCGCTCGAAGCGCGCGGGATCCGGCCCCTCGAAGATGCGCTCCTGGAAGGTCTTCCGCAGGGTCGGAACGTCGATGTGGTCGGTGATGATGACCGCATTGATCACCATCAGGTTGGTGTCTGAGTCCTGCAGCCAGATGGCGTCGTTGGGTGAAATGAGTTCCCGCATCATCAACCTCTACGGACGGCCAGGATAAAGGCAATGACAAAAAAACCGGACCACACGGGCCAGGGCGCCCGGAAGCCCATGGCCACGGCGCCTGCCACGAGGCAGGACCCGGCGATGAGGGTTCCGCGGAGGCCCGACAGGGGGGACTCGGTGGGCTGGTGAGCGAACTTCTCCAGGACCCGGAGGCCATCGGTGACCAGCAGAGGCATCTTGGCCAGGGCATCCACCATGTCCGGCACGCCCCGCATGCCTTCGGTGAAGATCCGCATGGGGCTGAACTGGTTCATGAACAGGGTGCGCACATGCCGCTTGCTCACCTCGGCCACGTCGAAGCCCGGCAGCAGCACATTGCCGACACCTTCGAAGGTGACCAGCGCCTTCACCATCAGCACCAGCTCCACAGGGAAGTACATGCCGTGCTCGGCGCCCCGGGAGAGGGACTGGAGGATCAGCTGGCCCAGGGAGAACTCGCTGAAGTTCGACCCGCGCTTCCAGCGGTTGGCGATGTCCACGGCGTCCCGGCGGAAGGCATTGGGGTTGGCGCCAGGGCCCGGCTGGGCGATGGCCGTGAGGTAGCGGGCGGCGTTCTCGCCATCTCCCATGACCAGGGCGAAGTAGTAGTACATGAGCGCCCGGCGCAGGTCCTCATCCAGCCGCCCCACCATGCCCAGGTCGATGAAGCCGAGCTTCGGACCCGGCAGGATGATGAGGTTCGCCGGATGCAGGTCCGCGTGGAAGAACCCGTCCTTGTAGAGCATGCGGATGATGGCCATGGCGCCCAGGTCCGTCAGGTGGCGCCGCTGTTCCTCCGGCAGTTCCAGGGCCTCGGGGTGGTCTGGGCTGAGGCCGTCGAAGAACTCCATGCAGAGCACGCTGCGGCCGCTGTATTTTCGGTAGATCCGGGGGAACACCACGTCTGGCACATCGGCGAAGTGGCCGGCGAAGACTTCGGCGTTCTCCGCCTCCAGCCGCAGGTCCACCTCCCGCAGGGTGTAGGTGCAGAACTCGTTCACCAGCTGCCGGGGCTGGAAGCGGGGAATGATCAGCTGCGCCACGGACCCGAGCATCCGGAGCAGCTTGGCGTCCCGCTGCAGGGTCTGGCGGATGCCCGGCTTGACCACCTTGAGGATCACGGGCTCGCCATCCACGGTGACGGCCCGGTGGGTCTGACCGATGGAGGCCGAGCCCAGGGGGATGGGATCGATGGACAGGAACATCAAGCCCACCGGCCGCTTCAGGTCCTTCTCGATGATGTCCTGCAGGATCGGCAGGGGGACCACCGGCAGGCGGTTGAGCAGGTGCTTCAGCTCGTCGGTGATGGGCTTCGGCAGCAGGTCCTCGCGGAGGCTGAGGATCTGGCCGAGCTTGATGTAGGTGGGACCCAAGCGCTCCAGCCGGCGGCGGAACTGCACCGGGAAGGGCTCGTGCCGCAGCGTCCGGTCCACGAACAACCGCCCGGGGAGGGACGCGAACCAGAGCGCCAACAGGCGGGCGCCCTTGAGGCCTCCGTCTTCCTGGCGGGCTGCCAGCTGGGAGAGCAGGCCGCCGAAGAGCAGCCCGAGGAAGTGGCGCCAGGTGACCAGCATCCTGCGGGTCAGACCCTGGGGCTTCCAGGTCTTCATGATCTCGAAGCCGCGGCTGCGGAGCAGGTCTTCGTTGGATTCCGGTGCTGCCACGAAAGCGTCTCCCGCCGCTGGGGCGCTCACCTTCGATCCTTCAGCAAAATCAACGGTTGCGTCCATATTCTTCATGGGAGGATACCCACTCCAGCGAGGAAATGGCAGCGCCGAGGGAGAGCTCGCCCGCCAGGACCACGCCCGCGATGATCTCCGCCAGCTTGTTGACCTTGCCCGTGCCGAAGCAGCCGAGCACCTCCAGGCACTCCCGCTGGGTCGGCAGGCCCGTGCCGCCCCCGTGGGTGGCCACGATGAGCGAGGGGATCGTGATCGAGATGTAGAGATCCTTCTCCGGGGTCAGCTCCGTGTAGAGGATGCCGGAGGAGCCTTCCGCGAGGTTGGCCGCGTCCTGCCCCGTGGCGATGAACATGGCTGCGATGGCGTTGGGGCTGTGGGCGCCGTTGTTGTTGGCGCCGGAGAGGATGGACCCCACGTTGGCCACGCCCCAGTGGTAGGCGAGGCTCTCGGGCTCCACCCGCATGACCTCCAGCAGCACCTCGCGCTTGACGACGCACTCGGCGGTGACCCGCTTGCCCCGGGTGCGCATGAGGTTGATCTGGGAGGCCTTCTTGTCCGTGGCCAGGTTGGACTCGAGGTAGAACCGCTTGATGGTCTTGTTGTGCTCCAGGATCCAGCTGCAGGCCGCGAAGGTGGCCCGGCCGACCATGTTCTGGCCCGCCGCGTCCCCGGTGGTGAAGTTGAACCGGAGGTAGGCGAACTTGCTGGCCAGGTAGGTGTCGATGTAGTCGAGCTTGCCGCTGCGCGTGGTGGTCTCCGCCTCCCGGCGCAGGTCCTCCATGTGCTCTTCCACCCAGTTCCGGAAGGCCAGGGCCTCCCGGGCGCTGGCGAAGATGAAGACCGGGGCCCGCTGCATGTGGTCCGCCTGCACGGTGCAGGTGACGCCGCCGGACAGGTTGAGGACCTTCATGCCCCGGTTGTAAGAGGCCACCAGGGTGCCCTCGGTGGTGGCCAGGGGGATCAGGAAGTCGCCCTGGGCGTGCTCGCCCTTGACGTGCAGCGGGCCGGCAAAGCCCAGGGGCACCTGCACCACGCCCGTGAAGTTCTCGATGTTGCCCTTGGTCACCTCGGGCTCGAACGAGTGCTGGCTGGTGTGCTTCAGCCTCGCGCCAGTGGCCTTTTCCACAAAGGCCCGGCGGGCCGCGACGATGGCGGCCGTGTAGTTGTCCTCCTTGGCGCAGGGGACCGAGACCTGCTCGCTCAGGGTGCTGGAGGTGTGGTCCTCGACCTTGAAGCGGAGCGCGCCCAGGCCCTTGACCTCGATGGAGACCTCGATGGGATGCAGCCCCTCGGCGATGCTGCGGCCGGGGGCCCGGAGGTGGGCCACCTGGCGAAGTGGGAAGGGCTCTGGGCGCTCCGGGGAGACCTCCGAGGCCGACCGCCACAGGCCTTCCCCGAGGTCCAGCTCCAGGTCCTCGGCCCGCAGCTCCAGGGGGCCGATGCGCACCCCCACGACGCGGGTGAGGATCACGTCGCTCAGACGGTTCTTCAGGCTGATGGCCACGCCGTCATCGGCGTTGCGCAGGGAGCCATGCGTATAGAGTTTCCGGAGAATCAGCGAAGGAAACATGGGGACACTGCCTTTTGGGGGGTGCATCAATGTGCCACTCCCCGGGGGTTCCCGCCAGCCCTGAATTTGAATTATCGATGTGTAAAAGAAATCATTTATTTCTCCAGCCTTCAGCCAGTCGACGCCTTTCCATCCCTAGAATGGCCTCCGAGCCCGGTCTTCCGTTCAGACCCCACGTTCTCCAGGAGCCCCGCCATGTCCACCCCCACGACCAAGGCCGCGGACCTCATCGCCCGGGAAACCCAGTACGGCGCCCACAACTACCACCCCCTGGACGTGGTCTGCACCAGGGGCGAGGGCGTGTTCCTCACGGATGTGGACGGCAAGCGCTACATGGACTTCCTGGCCGCCTACTCCGCCGTGAACCAGGGGCACAACCACCCGAAGATCGGCGAGGCCATGATCGCCCAGATCAAGACCCTGGCCCTGACCAGCCGGGCCTTCCGCAACGACCAGTTCCCGCCCCTGCTGGAGAAGCTCTGCCGGCTCACAGGCTTCGAGAAGGCCCTGCTCATGAACAGCGGAGCCGAGGCCGTGGAGACGGCCCTCAAGGCCATGCGCAAGTGGGGCTATGACAAGAAGGGCATCGAGTACGGCAAGGCCGAGATCATCGTGGCCGAGGGCAACTTCCACGGCCGCACCACCACCATCGTCGGATTCAGCACGGACCCCGACAGCACCAGCCGCTTCGGTCCCTTCACGCCGGGCTTCGTGATCGTGCCCTACGGCGACCTGGAGGCGGTGCGTAGGGCCATTACGCCCAACACCTGCGCCATCTTCATGGAGCCCATCCAGGGCGAGGGCGGGGTGGTGATCCCGCCCAAAGGCTTCCTGCGGGGCCTGCGCGCGCTGGCCGATGAGAGCAACACCCTTCTGGTGCTGGACGAGATCCAGTCCGGCCTCGGCCGCACGGGCAAGCTCTTCGCCTTCCAGCACGAGGGCATCCGCCCGGACGGCATCACCATCGGCAAGGCCCTCAGCGGCGGCTACTACCCCGTGAGCGCCTTCCTGGCCAATGATGCGGTCATGGACGTGTTCACCCCGGGCATCCACGGGTCCACCTACGGCGGCAACCCCCTGGCCTGCGCCGTGGCCAGTGCTGCTATGGATGTCCTGGTGGACGAAAAGTTGGTGGAGCGGGCCGCGGAGCTGGGGCTGCACCTGGCGCAGCGGCTCCGGAGCATGAAGACCGACAAGGTGCAGGAGGTCCGCTGCATCGGCCTCTGGGCCGGCGTGCAGCTGCACCCCGAGGCCGGGGGCGCCCGCAAGTACTGCTACGCCCTCAAGGACCGCGGGATGCTCTGCAAGGACACCCACGTGGACACCATCCGCCTGGCGCCGCCCCTGGTGATCACCCAGGAGCAGATCGACTGGGCCGTGGACCAGCTCGAGGCCGTCCTGAGCTGACTCCCCCGCCAGCGGCCCCTACGCTCGGCCATACCGGATCGACCGCTAGTCCGGTTCCCCGGTCCTGTCATCATGCAAGCCGGAGGTCCGCATGTCTGAAGGCCGCATCGAAACCATCCATGTGGCGCCCGCCGCCGGTGTGCCCGTGGAGTCCCGCGCCTCGGTCACCGTCGTTGCCGGGGTTGGCATCGAGGGGGACCGCTACGCGGCCAGGACCGGGACCTTCTCTGATCGCCCCAAGTCGGGTCGCCAGATCACCTTCATCGAGGCCGAGGCCCTCGAGGCGCTGTCTCGGGAGCTGAACCTGATCCTGGCGCCCGGCGAGAGCCGACGCAACGTGGTCACCCGGGGCGTGCCCCTGAACCACCTGGTGGACCGGGAGTTCCAGATCGGCAAAGCCCGCTTCCGCGGCACCGAGCTCTGCGAGCCATGCAACTACATCGCCGAGCTCACGGCCAAGCCCCAGATCCTGCCGGGCCTCACCCACCGCGGCGGTCTGCGCGCGGAGGTCCTCGTTGGCGGGATCATCCAGGTCGGCGACCCGATCCAGTTCTGAGCCAGCCCTCGTCCGCGTTTCCTGAGCCATCCTTCCCTGGAGTTCCCCATGGTCGAGACTGCCATCACCTTCGATGACGTCCTCCTGATCCCCGCCTACAACCACCACGAGTCCCGCCGCATCGTGGACATCACCATGACCGACAAGAGCGGCAAGCTGACCCTGAAGCTGCCCATCATGACCTCCAACATGGACACCGTCACCGAGGACGCCATGGCGGACTTCATCGGCGAGCGGGGTGGCATCGGGGTGCTCCACCGCTTCCTCACCGTGGAAGAGAACGTCGAGATGTTCCGGCGCTGCAACCACCCCACCTTCGTCTCCGTGGGCACCTCCGAATCCGAGATGGAGCGGGTCGAGGCCCTGCGGGACGCCGGCGCCCAGTACTTCTGCGTGGACGTGGCCCACGGCCACGCCAAGTACGTCGGCAAGATGATCAAGCGCATGCGCCAGGTGCTGCCCAACGAGTGCATCATGGCCGGCAACGTCGCCACCTATGCCGGGGCCGACTACCTGGCCGGCGTGAAGGCCGACATCATCAAGGTCGGCATCGGGCCCGGCAGCGTCTGCACCACGCGCATCAAGACGGGCTTCGGCGTGCCCCAGCTCACGGCCATCCAGGAGTGCGCCCGGGCGGACCGCTCCATCGTGGCGGATGGTGGCGTTCGCACCCCCGGCGACATCGTGAAGGCCCTGGCCTTCGGCGCGGACTTCGTGATGATCGGCGGCATGCTGGCGGGCACCCGGCCCACGCCCGGCGAGCCCATCTGCGACGCGGTGGGTACCCCCACGCACAAGGTCTACCGGGGCATGGCCAGCCAGGAGGTCGCAGACGATCATCTGGGCGGCCTCACGGGCTGGAAGACCGCCGAGGGTGTGGCGACCAAGGTCCCCTACCGCGTGGACGAAGACGAGATCATCAACGACATCATCGGCGGCCTCCGCTCAGGCCTCACCTACGGCGGCTCGAACACCATCCGCGAGCTGCAGCGGAAGCTCAACTACATGCTGATCTCCCCCGCCGGACGCCTGGAGAGCCTGCCCCACAAGACGCTCTGAGCCCCGCCGCGCGCTATCCGACGCCGTAGGGCGGGTGGACCTGGTCCGCAGGCCGCTGGATGTCCAGGGACAGCGCCCGCAAGGCGAAGCCGACGGCGTTCGCCGGGAGATCGATGCTCTGGGCGCCGAAGTGATGGCTGTTGAACTGCCGGGCATAGGCCACCTGGCCCGTGGCCTCCAGCACGTAGCAGTGGACCCCGACGATGCCACCCTCAGGCCGGACCAGCACCTCGAGGATCACCAGGAAGTCCGCGTCGGGCCGGGAGGTCTTGGCCCAGTCCGAGTAGGCCCGGGCCCGGGTCTGCACGTAGCGCAGCTGGTTGCGCATCAGGGGGGTGGCCGGAAGGGGGGGCGGGGTCCGTACCGCCTGGCAGTGGGTCCAGCCGTAGCCCTGCAGCAGCTCCGCCGCGAGGGGCGCGGTGGCCGGGTAGGCCTCCCGGTTCGCGGCCGCGGGCCGGAAGGCCGGATGCACGAGCACCCTCGCGGTGGAGCGGGCGGCCTTCAGGCGCTCGAAGGCCGCCCGGCGCAGCTGCAGCTCGCCTTCGGAGGGTCCGCCGAAGGCCCGGGCTACGGGATACAGCATGGGCTTGCAGCCCTGAATGCCGGGAAGAACCAGCAGCGTGAGCAGGAGGGGGCGCAGCTTCATTTCGTGCTCCAGGGGCAGGCCCGATGCCCAGCTTTGAGTGGATGCCTTCAAAGATAAGGCTCATCCGCCTCGTTGCCACACCAACCGAGTTGCCTCCCGAGAATCGCCTGCTGCTATTCCTTTGCTGCCAGCCCCCCGTCGTGGACCGGTCCTGAGTCCGGGGCGCGGAACCGGGCCAGCAGCAGGCCGGACAGCCCGGCGATGGCGAAGCAGCTGAGCCACACCGCCCGGGGCCCGGTCCGGGCGTAGGCGAGGACCCCGAGCCAGGGCCCCAGGGCCACGGCGGCGGAGAAGCACAGGGACAGCAGTCCCATGTACTCGCCCCGGCGGTCCGGCGGGGCGAGGCTGGCCACAGCATCGCTCATGGCGGGCAGCAGGATCATCTCGCCGAAGGTCCACACCACCGTCGTGAGGATCAGGGTGACTGGACCTGTGGCCCAGGCGGTCAGGCCGAAGCCCGTGGCGAAGCAGAGCGAGCCCAGCAGGAACTGCTTGCGGTGGGGCCACTGGGCCATGGCGAGGTTCAGGGCGACCTCCAGGGCCACCACCAGCAAGGTGTTGATCGTGAAGAGCAGGCCGAAGAAGCGCAGGCTGAGGCCCTGGTCCCGCACCACCCAGAGGGGCAGGGTCCCCTCGATCTGGAAGAACACCATGAGCAGCGGAATGAAGGGCAGCAGCAGGAAGGCCATCCGGGAGTCGCGCCAGGGGCTGCCGCCGGGCGGGTGGTCCGGGGGCAGGGCGGGGGGCGCAGCGGTCCGCTTCATGATCAGCGTCAGCATGAGGGCGCCGGCCAGGGTGCTGAGGCCATCGGTCCAGAACACCCAGCGGTAGCTGACGTGGGCGATCAGGCCGCCCATGGCCGGGCCCACGGCCATGCCCAGGTTGACTGCGAGGCGATGGAGGGCGAAGACGGCCTTGCGCTGCTCCGGTCTGGCCAGGCCCGCGAGCAGGGCCATGGAGCTGGGCCAGAAGGCCTGCGTCAGCCCCGCCCACATGAAGATCAGGACGAACAGCAGAGGCTTGGTGGTGGCGAAGGGCAGGGTCAGGAGCATGGTCCCGGCGCTCCAGAGGCTGGCCTTCAGCATGTGGACATGCCCAAGCCGGTCCGCCAGCCGGCTTGAGAAGGGCCCCACCACCAGGGCTCCGGCGCCGTAGGCCATCATCCCAAAGCCCGCCTCGGCCGGGGACCAGTGGCGGGCCTCCGTGAGGTAGAGCACCAGGAAGGGCAGGGCCATGGTGCCCAGGCGGTTCACCAGGGTGCTGGCACAGATGAACCAGACCTCCCGGGGCAGGCCGCGGAGGCCCTTCCAGGGATTCATCCGGGGATCCGGTCCCGGCCGCTGCGGCACCACTCGCTCCAGCTGCCCATGTAGACCGAGGCGCCGGGGAGACCGGCCACTTCCAGGGCCAGGAGGGTCTGGCAGGCGGTGACGCCGCTGCCGCAGTGCACCGCCAGCCGCTCGGGCGGCGTGTCCGCGAGCAGGGCGAGGAACTGGGCCCGGAGCCGCTCCGGGGCCTTGAAGCGTCCGTCCGGCGCCAGGCTCTCGTTCCAGGCCAGGCTCAGCGAACCCGGGATGTGGCCCGCCACGGGATCAAAGGGCTCGGTGTCTCCGCGCCAGCGTTCGGCGGAACGGACGTCCAGCAGCTTCCAGGCGGGATCTTGCCGCAGCGTCTCGACGGCCTCGACGTCCACCTGGGGTTGGGTCCAGTCCATCGCGGGATAGGGCGGCAGGGTCGCCGGGGCAGGACAGTCGGTGCTGAGCGTCAGTCCCTCCGCCAGGGCCGCGGCCAGGCCGCCGTCGAGCACCAGCACCTGCCGGTGGCCCAGGGCCCGCAGCATCCACCAGAGCCGCGCCGCGGCATTGCCGCCGCCGCTGGCATCGTAGATCGCCACCTGACTCGTGGGCGTGATGCCCCAGGCTGCCACCTGGGCGGCGAAGCGGGCCACGGGGGGCAGGGGATGCCGTCCGCCCCGGGCCGGATCGTGGTCCGCGTCTGCGGCGGTGCTGAGGTCCCGGTTCAGGTCGGCGTGATGGGCGCCAGGCAGGTGGCCCGAGGCGTAGTCCACGGGTCCCGGGCGGGCATCGAGCAGGATCACCGAAGAGACGAAGGCGCGGAGGCGGGAAGCGGAGATGAGCGACATCCCTCCAGTATGAAGTAGCCGACACTCGCATTACCCTGAACCCTCACTTCCGGAGCCTCCATGGCCGAAGCCTATGTCCCCGAATTCCGCTGGCGGATGGGCGTGGCCGCGCTGCTGGTGGGCGGGGGCCTGCTGCTGGGGGCGGTGGCCCTCTACCGGGGCCTGTTCGCAGGCGGCGGGGGCGCTAACGAGGGCGCCGCTCCCGGCACGGACGTCAGCCGGGTGGCCTTCCGGGATGCCGAGGGCAACCGCCACACGCTGGCGGACTACCGGGGCCGAGTGGTGCTGGTGGACGTGTGGGCGACCTGGTGTCCGCCCTGCCGCAGGTCGCTGCCCGAGGTCGCGGAGCTGCAGAAGGCCGCTGGCGAGGCCTACGTGGTGCTGCCCATCTCCGTGGACCAGGGCGGCTGGGCAGACGTGAAGCCCTTCCTGGCCCAGAACCCGCAGCTGGGGCTCACGGCTTACCTGCCTGAGGGCGGGAAGGCCCTGGATGCCTTTGGAGAGATCTCGGGCATTCCCACGACGATCCTCGTGGACCGGCATGGGCGCCTGGTGAAGCGCTGGTCCGGCTATGGCGAGGGTCTGGCCCGGCGGGCCCTGGATGAAGCCCTGAGACGCCGGTGAGCCGTCGGGCGAAGGTCCTCGACGCCTGGCAGCTCTGGGGCCGAGGGGCCGCCCTGCTGGTCCTGCTGCTGCTGGGACCCCTCTGTCTCGCGCCGACTCCGCTGGCGATTGTCGCGACGACCTGGAAGGTCCTCCTGCTCCTGGCCGCCTGGGTCTTCGCCGTCGGCTCCTTCATCGGCGCGCTCCTGCACGCTCGGGTCCCGGCGGTGACCATGGTGGAGCGGCTCTTCCGCAGCTGGATCGCCCGCTTCTCGGACCGGCCCGAAGAACTCTGGCTGCAGTGGGCCCGGGAGGCGCACCACCCGCCCCAGGCCCGGTGGTGCTTGGAGCGGGCCGTGGCCCTGGGGGTGCGGGAGGCCCAGTTCCAGGAGGGCCTGATCTTCTTGGAGGGCGGCCAGGGCCATGGGGGCCAGCTCGTCGGTCTGGATCGCCTCCGGCGGGCGGCCCTGCGGGGCCACCCGGAGGCGGCCTTCCGGCTGGCCGAGGCCCTGCGGACCGGTCACGGCAATGTCCTGGCGGAACCGGCGGAGGCGGAGACCTGGTACCAGCGAGCCGCGGCCCTGGGCTATGGCCCGGCGGCGGCCTGGCTGGCTCGGGCCTACAACATCGGCGACGGGGTCGCCTTGGACGCGGCCAAGGCCCGGGAGTGGGCCCTCACGGCGGAGCGGCTGCAGCCCTTCCCGCCTCTCTCCCGCAGCATCCTCCGCCACGACGCGGCCCCGGTCGATCCCCTGGTCCACGCGGCCGGGAAGGCCATGGCGGGCGTGGAGGAGCTGGCGGACCGGACCCTGGCGCACCGGCCGGTCCGGTGGCTGCTGCTGACCGGGGCCGTCCTGCTGGCGGTGCTCTGGCTCGGGGTGGTCCTCACCTTTTTTTGGGCCGGTTCCTCCCAACTCCATCACCTGCCTCTGGTCTTCATGACGCCGCCCCTGCTGCTGATCGCCTGGCAGGCCTGGCAGCACTACCGGGAGCGCCCCCGCACCGGTCGTGATCGGCTTCGGGAGTCGGCCGAGGCCGGGGATCCCGAGGCCTGCTACCAGCTGGGGCTGGCCCACCGCCAGGGCAGCTACCACCGGCACCGGGATGACCTCACGGCCGCGCTGTGGTTCCGGAAGGCCGCGGAAGCCGGGCACACCGGCGCCATGGCGGCCCTGGCCGAGGCCTACCTGGGGGGGCACGGGGTGCTGCGGGATCCCCGGGAGGCCCGGCGCTGGGCAGAAGCAGGGCGCAGGGAATCAACTTCCCAGTCTGGCCAACCGATGGAGCCCTAGGGGGAAAGTCATGTCCCGCAGCTGGTGGTGTCTGGTGATACTCCTCACCCTCATGGGGTGCAAGGAGGATCCGCACCGCGTCGAGAACGAGAACCTCGGCATCGCAGCCACGTTCCCGGGGGCACCCAAGCTGCACCGGCACACGGATCCGGGCCCCTACGGCGAGGTGGAGTGGTTCGACCTGGCCATGAGCCCCGCGGGGCGCCTGGATGAGACCTTCAGCGTGGCCGTGGGCAACCTCCCTCCCGGGGACAAGGGCGGGCGAACTCCCGGCGACATCCTCAACACCTTCCGAAATTTTCTGGGCTACCGCTTCGGCGCCATCCAGCGCACGGACCTGCCCCCCGAGAAGGGGCCGGGCTTCCGCTATAAGGTCAAGGGTCCCAACGGGGGGATTGTCGAAGGCATCGTGGTGGTGCGCCGGGGGCGCCTGCACCACGCCCAGGCCATCGTGCGCAAGGAGGGCGATTCGCGCACGGCGGCATTCCTGGATGACTTCGAGGTCAGGACTCGCTAGCGTCCGCCCGGGCATGCCGGGTGGCCACCTCCACCACCAGCGTGGCGGGGGCATCGGCGCCCAGGATCGGGTGAGCGCCGGGTACCTGCTCGCCCACACCCACGAAGGGCATGCCCGCCGCCCGGGCCGCCGCCAGGTCGTGGGGGCGGTCGCCGAAGTAGAGGTGCGGGCCGGGGCAGCCGCGCCGGGCCAGGCGCAGCAGGTCCGAGCGGTCGTGCCGGGGCAGGGACCCCAGGCGGGGGATGGCGGGATCGATGCCCAGCACCTCGGCCTTGAAAGCCAGCAGCCCGGGGGCATTGCCGGAGACCAGCCAGACCCGTCGGGTGGTCGCGAGCCAGTGCATGCCCTCCAGCACGCCCCGGAAGGCCACGGCGGCCTCGCCCCCGGGGGCGAAGGTCTGGCGGAACCGCCGCACACAGGCCTCCTCGTAGGCTGCATAGCCGGCTTCCTCCAGCCCGGTCCCGTAGCGCATGCGGTGGAGCTCGTCCACGATCTCCCAGTCGGTGGAACCCGAGCAGCGGCCTAGCTCCTCCCGGGTGGGCGCCTGGCCCCAGAGCTCGCCGAGGGCTTCCCGCAGCAGCAGGTAACCCGAGCTGAAGGTTCCCAGGGTTCCATCAAGGTCGAAGCAGATGGGCATCGGTGTGTGTCTCTGGTCCAGGATCGCACAGGCTGGCATGCTCAGAGGGAAGGTGGTTTGCCGTGCGTCGATGGTTCCTTTTGCTGCTCCTGGCCCTTCCTCTGGCCGCCCAGCCCCAGGGTGGCCTGCGCTACCGCATCCAGGTCTGGATGCGCGGCGAGGCGGAGCCCCTGGAGACGCAGTTCCGGCTCAGCGCCACCCCGGCCACCCGCAGCCACAACCGGGTGCAGAAGCCCCGCATGGGGGGCTGGCGCCTGGAGGCGGACCGCACCCAGGGTACCCCCTACGCCCAGGCCATGCTGCTGGGCCGCGCCGAGCGGCTGCTCTACCTAGCGGGGCCCTCGCCCCAGACTAGGCAGGAGCCCATCGCCCTGCGCTTCGGTAATCGCACCCTCCAGGTCTGGAGCCTGGAGATGCCCTCGGGGTTTCACGCCTCGACGGTGCTGGTGGAGGTGGGACCCCGGCTGCTGGCCCTCTGTGACCTCAGCGTGCGCTTCGAGCAGGGGGACATCGCTCGGCTGGAGCTGCACCTGGAGGGGCTGGAGAGCACCGCCGGGCTGGCGCCAGCCGAGGCTGGCACCACCCTGCTGACCACCCTCCAGGGCTGGGCCCGAGAGGCCCGTCAGCCTTCTGAGCCCACCGTCACGGTCCAATAGGGCCATCCTTGCCGCCGGAGCCGGGGCCCCAACGGGTATCCTGGAGCTTCGGGGGAAGCATGCCGTTCAGGGATGAGTGCGGGGTCTTCGGGATCTGCCACCAGGTGGAAGCCTCCCGGCAGACCTATCTGGGCCTCTACGCTCTCCAGCACCGGGGCCAGGAGGCCGCGGGCATCTGCTCCGGTGATGACGAGGGGCTGCACCTCCACAAGGCGCAGGGTTACGTGGCGGACGTGTTCACGGAGACCGTCCTGGATGGCCTGCCCGGCGACGCGGCCATCGGCCACACCCGCTACTCCACCACCGGCGGCAACGTCGCTTCCGCCGCCCATCCCTTCCTGATCCACGGGCGCTTCGGCCAAGTGGCCCTCTGCCACAACGGCAACCTCACCAACACCGAGCGCCTGCGCGCCAAGCTCATCGCCGAGGGTCACACCTTCACCAGTCCCTCGGACAGCGAGGTGCTGCTGGCCCTCATCAACCGGGCCCAGGCGGACACCCTGGAGGACGCGGTGGTGGCGGCCCTGCGCGAGGCCGAGGGCGCCTACTCGCTGCTGATCCTCACGGAGGATGCCCTCATCGCCGCCCGGGATCCGCGGGGCTTCCGGCCCCTGGCCATGGGCCAGATGAACGGCACCACCGTGTTCAGCTCCGAGACCGTGGCCTTCGACCTCGTGGGCGCCAGCTACCTGCGGGACGTGGAGCCCGGTGAGCTGGTCATCGTGCCCCGGCGCGAGGGCGAGCTGCAGTCGCGATTCCCGCTGCCCCGGGTGCAGGCGACGCCCTGCGTCTTCGAGCACATCTACTTTGCCCGACCGGATTCGCTGGTCTTCGGCCAGAGCGTCATGGTGGCCCGGCGCGAGATGGGACGGCGGCTGGCCCTGCGCCACCCCGTGGAGGCGGACCTGGTGGTCCCCGTGCCCGACAGCGGCGTCAGCGCCGCCCTGGGCTACTCGGAGCAGTCGGGCATCCCCTTCGACTTCGGCATCATCCGCAACCACTACGTGGGCCGCACCTTCATCGAGCCCAAGCAGACCATCCGCAGCTTCGGCGTGAAGGTGAAGCTGAACCCCGTGCGCCACCTGCTGGCGGGCAAGCGCGTGGTGCTGGTGGACGACAGCATCGTGCGTGGCACCACCAGCAAGAAAATCGTGCAGATGGTGCGTGAGGCCGGGGCGGCGGAGGTGCACATGCGCATCGCCTGCCCGCCGACCACGCACTCCTGCTTCTACGGCATCGACACCCCCAAGCGGCAGCACCTCATCGCCTCCTACATGCCCCACGAGGAGATCACCGCCTTCGTGGAGGCCGACACCCTGGGCTACCTGGAACTGAAGGACCTGGAAGGCTGCATGGGCGATGACGGCACCGGCTTCTGCTACGCCTGCTTCACCGGCAACTACCCCGTGCCGCCGCCGGGGAAATAGCAGTCGCTCGTTACCAAAGAATCTGAGAAAAGATCACCACGAAGGCACCAAGGCACCAAGAAACGCAAAAGCGCTTTTTTGGCTTGGTTGGGGTCCTGCCGCTCCCTGTGAAAATAGCCAACAGAAGCGGGGCGTAGCCGCAGCCAGAGGCTGTTATCACCGTTTATCTCTGTTCATCACCGGTTTCCTCTGGATAGTTGTCCTTCTAGCCCTGCCCATGGGTATGGGCGATAACGGTCACGACTTCTTCTCTGCCTTCACCGGCAACTTTCCCGGGTCGCCTGGAAGCTGATCAGGGCTGGGGCGTGGCCCGCGTATGGACCCGCGCCTTGAAGGCGTGACCCATGGCCTCGCCTTCCACGGCTTCGGTGGCCTCGGTGGTGAGGAGGCGGTCATGGACCCGCGCAAAGCGGTAGCGGGAGTCGACCTTCGTCCAGACCTTCACGAAGAGCATGGCCCGCACCTCTAGATCAATGCGCCGCTCCATGGCGACCGGCAGGCCATCCTCGCCCAGCCAGAGGGTGGCTTCCATGGTGGACCGCTTCACGTGCTTGCGGGCGTCCTCGTCCAGGTCCAGGTTCAGCTTGAGGCGGAGCCGACGCACCGGCCGCCCATCGAGGACCTCCGGTGTCTCTCCCACCAGCGTGGCCTTTTCCAGCTCGTCCAACAGATCCTCCTGGGCACGGAGCTGGCGGCGCCAGGTGGTCTCGCCTTTCCTCCCCGTGGGATCCCCCGGGGCCTTCGCTGGCCGGGAGGCGCTGCCCCGGCCGGAGTCCTCGAGGATTGCCAGTCCGCCCGGTCCCTCGGCCACCTTCAGGGTCCGGACTTCCTTCCGCTCCTTGCCTTCGTCCCATTCCGTGGAGCTCTGCTCGAGCTTCAGGGTGATGGGCGCCTGGGCCTTCAGTGCACGGAGCTTCGCTGTGAGGTCCGTCAGGGCGTCGGCCCGGAGCCCGGTCACCGCAGAGACTGCCGTCAGGAGCATGGAGATGGCGCGGCGCATGGGAACCTCCGCGTGGACTACGGGCGCCACCATGATCGGGTTACAGCGCCAGATCCCCGGATGTGGTCTGCTGGAGGCATGTCTGGTTCCGGTCCCGCAGGTTCTCCGCAAGCCCACTTTGAGGATGGCCTCCGCTTCTTCGCCGCGGCTCTGGCCCTGGAGGTCGATCACCGGAACAGCGCGGCCATCGTCTCGGCGGCCTGCAACGCGGTGCAGTGCTTCATGGTGACCTTTGAGGCTGCGGCCCGGCGGCACCTGCCGGATCCGGACGGTGAGATCCTACGGCTGCGCGGCCAGCTGGAGGCCCTGCTCACCCCCCGCCAGTCCCCGGAAGACGCGGCCCGGCACGCCCTGGAGGCCGCCCGGCTGGCCCGAGACCAGGCCTCACGCCTGCTGCCCCGGCTGATGGCGGATTAGGGTCTGAACCTGTCCGAGGCCCCCGCGCCCTGTCCCGGCCAAGCCGGGCCAGGGCTTTGCAGAGGAAATGCGATCCGCAACGGATCTAGTAGCCCCAGCCGATGGGCACGTTGCGCGGCACGGGATTGCCGCCGAACCGGTCCACGGGCAGGGTGGCCGAGGCCAGGTTCGTGGGCCCCGTCGGGCCGCCGATGCTGTGCAGGAACTTCCGGATGTCCTCCCGGAACCAGACCAGGAACTCCTGGAAGGCCGCCTGGCGCAGCTCTTCCCGGGTGAGCTCCCCCACCACCTCGACCACGGCCGAGGCCGAGTCCTCCGACACCCGGTAGGCCTTCCAGGGCCGGGCGGGATCCGGGCTGGCCGCCAGGATCTGGGCCAGGAAGACAGGGTCCCGCCCGGGCAGAGGGGGCTCCGCGGCACCCAAGCCGAGGGCAAGACAGAGACAGAGCAAGATGCGCATGACCATGGGGTGGCGCCAGGGGCTGTGAGGTTCCCGGGTGGGGGTGGGTGGGGGCTGACAGCCCACAGCTATGAGCTCTCAGCGAAAGAAGGCGCCGCGGGCCCCTGTGGGTGGGTCGAAACGCGCCCCAAGCCGACAGCCGACAGCCGACAGCTGATAGCGTTAAACCATGCCCATCGCCATTCTCGGTCCCACGGCCTCTGGCAAGTCCGCCCTTGCGGTGGCGGTGGCGCGGCGTGTGGGTGGCGTCGTGGTCAACGGGGATCCCTACCAGGCCATCGCAGGTCTGGCCATCGGCACGGGCCAGCCCGGACCGGAGGAGCAGGAAGGCGTTCCGCACCGGGGCTATGGGGTGCTGCCGCTGTCCGCCCGGCCCAATCCGTCGTCCTTTGGCGCCGCGGTTCGGAGCTGGCTGACGGAGGCTCCCACGCCGGTGCTGGTGACGGGGTCGGGACTCTATCTGCGCGGCATCTGGGACCAGCTGAGCGAGCTGCCGGAGGTGCCGGTCGCCCTCGTCGAGCGCGTCCGGCGCTGGGGCGCGGACCTGGGGATACCTCTCCTCCACCGCTATCTGAGTGCTGTGGATCCCGCGCGGGCCGCCCAGCTGCACCCCAATGACAGCGCAAGGGTGCAGCGGGCTCTGGCCCTGCACCTGGCCACGGGCCGGGCACCCTCGAGCCTGCTGGTCGGGGTGGAGGCGGCCATCCCTCACGGTTGGCGCGTGCTGGTGGTCGCTCCCGGGCGGGAGTGGCGCCGGGACCGCGTGGTGGCGCGGGTGGAAGCCCAGGTGCGGGCGGGCTGGCCGGAGGAAGTGGCAGCCCTGGTGGCCGAGGGCCATGCGGACGACCTGATTGCCCTGAGGCCCCTGGGCTATGCGGCCTGGATGGCCGGGGGTGAGGCCCCACGGATTCAGGCCACGGTGGTGCAGGAGACCCAGGCCTACGCCAAGCGCCAGGCCACCTGGTTCCGCAACCAGCTTCCGGGCGTGCTCGTGTGGGATCCCGATGTCGAACCGCTGGAGGCGGCCTTCACCCGGCTGGAGCTGCCATGACCCCTCGAACCTGGTACGAAGGCCGCACCTCCCTGGACCTGCTTCAGGGGCCGGACTGGGCCTGGATTGGCCTGCGCTCGGGCGATGGCCTGCACCGGCTCCACACGGACCTGCTGGAGGCCCTGGATCGGCTCGTCATCGAGCTGCGCTGGGCCGGGGTGCGCCGGGTGGCGCTAGGGGGCGCGGCCTGGATGACGGGGCGGGGGCACCACTTCTGTGCCGGGGCGGACCTGCACCAGGTGGGGGCCCTGGACGCGGTGTCTGCGGACCCCTTCGCCCGGCGCGGCCAGCGGGTCATGGGCCACCTGCTCTGGCCGGGCTGGCGCACCCTCACGGTGATCTCGGGCGTGGCCATGGGCGGCGGCTGTGACTTGGCTCTGCACGGCCAGGAGCGCTGGGCGGTGGCGGCGGATCCCGCCACGGGCAAAGGTGGCCTGCGGCTCGCCCACCCCGCCGCGAAGCACGGCATCCTCACCGGCTTCGGCGGCACCGTGCGCCTGCCGGAGCTCCTCGGTGCCGTGGGCGCGGACCGGCTGTTCCGGGGCTTCGAGACCTGGGACGAGGGCACGGCGCTGGAAGCGGGTGCGGTCCAGCGGGTGGTGCCCCCCGGTGCGGTCCGCGAGGAGGTCCTGCGCTGGTTGGGGCCTACCGCCTGAGCAGGGCCAGGACCACGACCGCCAGGATGGCCAGAAGGATGACGAAGAACACCAGGATGATCGGCATCAGGGCCGCGCACACGCCCCGCCAGGTGGCGGTCCGGTGCATGCGGGCCATGCCCATGCCGATGACCACCAGGCCCGCGAGCTGCACGAACAGGCCGAGGATGGGGATGAAGCCGCCGAGCTGGACGAAGGCTGAGGCATAGCCGTAGGCGCGGATGCTCTGCGCCGTGGGAACGCCCGGACGCAGTCCGCCCCAGAGCCAGAGGAAGACGTGGATCAGGGCTCCGCCCACCACCATGCCCAGGAAGCTGAAGAGGGGCATCAAGAGCAGGATCACCCCGAAGATGAAGGGCATGGCCGTGGCCAGCACCCGGCTCTCTGCCCCCTCCAGTGCCGCGGCGGCGATGCCCAGGCCCGCCCCGAAGAACACCAGCGCCATCAGCAGGAAGCCGGGAACCGAGAACAGCAGCAGGAAGCGCCAGGGCGCTCCCAGGCCCTCGGTGACGGGCACCCGCTCGAAGAGCTCCATGGGGTTCCGGAAGACCAGCTGGAACATGGCACCCACCCGCGCCCAGAAGCCCGGCATGGCATCCAGGTCCTCGAAAGGTATGGGCCGCAGGGCAGGAAGATCGCTCGGCGGAGCCAGGAGCAGCCGCGGGGTGTCGCTAAGCCCGCTGGCCGGTGGCGGGACGTCATAGGGGCCGCTGGCCTCGTTCATCGGGAGCTCCCGGGGGGCGTCGCTAACCTATCACACACCTTTGAAATTCCGGGGGTGCAGCCCCAGCTTCTCGAGCCGCGAGAGCAGGGTGGACGCAGGCAGCTCCGCCAGGGCCGCGGCTCCGTCGACACCGGAGATCTTGCCTCGGGTGTGCCGGAGCAGCCGCTCCAGGTAGTCGCGCTCCTGGGCCTCCCAGGGCAGGAGCCGGCCGCTGCGCTCGGTGCGGCGGGGGAGGGCGCCCGGCGGCAGCCGCAGCTCCCGGCCCGCGGAGAGGATCGCCGCTCGCTCCAGGACGTTGTGCAGCTCGCGGACGTTGCCGGGCCAGGCATAGCCCTCCAGCTGCTCCCGCAGACCCGGGGGCAGGGCGATGGGTGGCCGCCGGTTCTCGCGGGCGAAGCGGACCAGGAAGCCCTCGGCCAGCGCCGCGATGTCCTCGGGCCGCTCGCGCAGCGGCGGCAGGTGGATGGGGAAGACGCTCAGGCGGTAGAAGAGGTCCTCGCGGAAGCGGCCCTCGGCCACGGCCTTGCGGAGGTCCGTGTGGGTGGCGGCCACCAGGCGCACGTCGACCCGGCGGGACTTCTCGCTGCCCAGGGGGTCGATCTCCTTCTCCTGGATGGCGCGCAGGAGCTTGGGCTGGAGGTCCAGGGGCAGGTCGCCGATCTCGTCAAGAAACAGGGTGCCGCCATCCGCCAGCTCGAAGCGCCCCTTGCGGGCCGAGGCCGCGCCGCTGAAGGCGCCCTTCACGTGGCCGAAGAGCTCGGACTCGATGAGGGTGGCGGGCAGGGCACTGCAGTTCACCTTGATGAAGGGCTTCTCGCGGCGAGGCGAGAGGTGGTGCAGGGTCTGGGCCACCTTCTCCTTGCCGGTGCCGGTCTCGCCCGTGATCAGCACCGTGGCGGCGGTGGGTGCGACTTGGCCTACCTGCTCGAGGATGGCCCGCATGGCATGGCTCTCGGCCTGCAGCGGCTCCTGCAGGACACCCTGGCGCTGCGCCTCGCGGAAGTAGCTGACCTCCTCCGCCAGGCTGCGCTCCCGCTCTGCGAGGCGGCCCAGGTGCTCGGCCTGCTTGAGGCCCAGGGCCAGCAGCGAGGCGAAGACGCCCACGTGGTGCAGCACGCTGGCGGGGTACTGGCGGCACACCATGGCATCCAGGGTCATGAGGCCGAAGGTCTCGCCCTGGCTGCGGAGGGGCGCCACCAGGCAGCTGTGGCCGTGGGGCATCTCCAGGAGGCCCTGGAAGGTGTCCTCGCCGGGGTCGTCCTCCTCGAAGGTCGCGGGCTGCGAGCCGGTCTTCAGGGCATGGGTGAGGCGCAGGTTGCCCCGCACCGGGATGAGGGTTTCCGCCAGCTGGGGCGTGGCCAGGGGGCCCAGGGCGTAGGCCACCCGCAGGCCGTCGCCCTCGCGCAGCAGCACCGTGGCCAGGTCGTAGGGCACCAGCTGGCTGAGCCGCTCGAAGGCGTGGGCCACCATGCGGCCGGGTTCCTCGCCGAGGGTGAGGAGGGAGCCTGCTTCTTCCACCAGCCGGGCCCCTGTCAGCGCGGCTTCAAGATCCTGTGCGGGCATGCGGGCCTCCGGCCTGATTCTCGATATTTCGTGAGCCAGGTCAAGCCTCCTGGCGGAAACACCACCATGCTTTGAAGCAAGGCGCGCGTCGAAAGGTATACTTGCCGGACTCCCCACAAAGGACCTGCTTGCCTTCTGACGCCACGCACTTCGGTTCCTACCGACTGCTCTCCCGCCTGGGAGAGGGGGCCATGGGCGAAGTCTGGCGGGCGCTCGACCTGCGGCTCGAGCGCGAAGTGGCGCTCAAGCTCCTGAAGAACGCCGACGACCAGCGCCGCCAGGCGCTCATCGGCGAGGCCAAGCTGGCCTGCCAGCTGAACCACCCGAACATCGCCCACATCTACGACGCCGGCGAGGTGGAGGGCACGCCCTACATCGCCATGGAGCTGGTGGAGGGGCAGACCCTGCGCGCCCTGGTGGGCCGGCCCCTGGAGGGTGAGCACCTGCAGAGCCTGGCCCGGCAGGCGGCCGCGGCGCTGTCCCACGCGCACCAGAAGGGCATCGTCCACCGCGACATCAAGCCTGAGAACCTGCTGCTCACCGAGGAGGGCCAGCTCAAGATCCTGGACTTCGGCATCGCGCGCCGTGGGGATGAGGACGCACGGCCGGGTCCGACTTCGCACCACCTGACGTTGGTGGAGCGCACGGCGCCAGGCTACAGCCAGGGCACGCCCGCCTACATGAGCCCCGAGCAGGCCAACGGCCAGGCGCTCACGGGACAGTCCGACCAGTTCAGCCTCGGCGTGGTGCTCTACGAGCTGGCCACCGGTGTGCATCCGTTCTTGCGCGGCAGCCTCGTGGACACGCTCTACGCCGTGACCCGGGACGAGCCCCGGCCGCTCGCCGAGGCCCGACCCGACCTCTCCCGCACCCTGCAGGACGCCATCCACCGCCTCCTGGCCAAGGCGCCCGGGGATCGGTTCCCGAACCTGCAGGCCCTCGCGATGGGCCTCACCGAAAACGTGCCCACGGCGACCGTGCCCCACCTCGCGAGTCCATCGGGTCCTGGGCGCAGCGGGCGTCGGCGCCTGCTTCTGGCCTCGCTCGGCGGGGTGGTGGTGCTGGCGGCGGTCCTGGGGTTCTGGCTGTGGCGCCGGGCCGAGGCCACGGGCCTGGGCGAGGCGCGCCGGGCCTCGCGGGAAGACTTCACCCGGGGCCGCCGCGTGGTGGCCATCCTGCCCCTGGAACAGCTGCGGCCGGACCCGGAGCACGCCTGGCTGAGCAACAGCTTTGCCGACGCCATGGCCTTCGGGCTGGTGCGCCGGGAAGGGCTCGCAGTGGTGGACCGCCTGCGGGTGGTAGAGGCCATGCACCAGCTGGGCGACACGCCGGGCCAGGCTCCCCGGGCGGTGGGTGAGCTGGGTCGGCAGCTGAAGGCGGAGCTGCTGGTGCTGGGCAGCTACCAGGTGGTGGCGGGCCAGCTGCGCCTGAGCGTCCGGGTTGTGGATGCTATCCGGGGTGCCACCCTGCAGCAGTTCCAGCTCGACCGCCCGGTGACGGAGCTGCTGAAGCTCGAGGATGAGCTGCAGCAGCGGCTGCCCCAGGAGATGGGGCTCGGCAGTGATTCCGGTGCCATGCGCTCCCAGGCGCGGCTGCCGCGGACGCGGGAGCTCTACACCAAGGCCCTGCAGGTCTTCACGGAAGGCAACCAGGACTCGGTGCGACTGGCCAACTCCCTCCTGGCCACGGCCATCGAGCTGGAGCCGGACTACGCCCCGGCCCACGCAGAATATGCCTGGACCCTGGCCGAGCTGGGCGCCATCACCGCGCTCAGCCAGGGCCGCTACGACGAAGGCCAGGCGCTGCTGCGCAAGGGGAAGGCCGCGGCGGAAAAGGCCATGCACCTGGATCCCAGTGCCTCCCAGGCCTACCGGGCGCTGGCCTCCATCCAGTTGCGCCTGGGCGATCTGGAGGGCGCCAGCCAGATGGCGCTGCAGGCCGTGCGCCTGGATCCCGCGGACCACAAGGCCTACGACGTGCTGGCCGATGTCTTCGCGGGCCTGGACGGCGAGGACAACCACCAGGCGGCTCACCGGTATTTCGAGAAGTCCCTGAGCCTGTTCCCGGAGGGCTGGCAGGCCCACCACCGCCTGGGCGTGCTGCTCCAGAACGAGGGCAACCTGCCAGAGGCGCTCCAGCACGCGGATCGCGCCCTGGCGCTGCGCCCCACCGTGGAGTTCGCCTATGTCACCGCGGCGGATGCCCTGCTCTGGATGGGCCGCAGCACCGAGGCCGAGGCGCGCCTGAAGGCCGGCCTGCGGGAGGTGCCCAGCTCAAACGTGCTGCGCAGCCTGCTCGCCTACACCGCCTGGGACCGCCATGACCGCACGGCCGCCGAGAGCTACCTCAAGGACCTCGAAGGTGCCTGGCCTGCGTGCCACTCGAACACCATCCTGCTGGCGGGCGTGAAGCAGGCTGTATCGGGCGACGGGACTGGTGCGCGCGCCCGGTTCGATGCCTTCCGCCAGCAGCTCGCGGCCACGGATCTGGCCACCAAGAAGCACAACGAGAAGCGGGTGCTGTCGGTGAACCTCTACTTCATGGCCCGCATGGTGGCCCGCCTCGGCGACCGCCCCGCGGCCCTGGCCATGGTGGAGCTCGCCGACCGGCTGCACGCAGGCAAGCTCAAGGTCTCCCAGCAGGATCCCGCCTTCCGCTGAGCCAGCCTAGACGGCGGCGGCCTGTTCGGCGCGGGCCTGGGCCACGAGGGCTTCGATGCGTTGCCGCACTTCCGCGGCCAGGGCGTCGCGGTCTGCATGGTCGGCGGGGTAGACCGGGTCTCCCACGATCATGGTGAAGCGCCCGGGCCGGATGCGCAGGCCGCCGGAGGGCAGGGCATTGAAACCACCCACGGTGGCCATGGGGACGATGGGCACGCCCGCGTCCAGGGCCAGGGCGAAGCCGCCCTTCTTGAAGTGCAGCAGCTCGCCGGTGCGGCTGCGGGTGCCCTCGGGGAAGATCACCACATTCTTGCCGCCGCGGATCTGCCGGGCGGCGTCCTTGATGCTCTGGATCGCCTTCTCCCGGTCGCCCCGGTTGATGAAGATCACGCCCGCGGCCCAGCCGGCCCAGCCGATGAAGGGCACAAACTTCAGCTCATACTTGCCGATGTAGACCGCGGGCAGGGGCAGGGCCGCCACGAGGTAGGGGGGGTCCAGCTGGCTCTCGTGGTTGGACATGAAGATCACGGGCTGGCGGCCCTCGCGGATGGCTTCCGGCATCCGCTCCCAGCCCCCGAGGCTGTAGGGGATGTCGCAGAACCAGGCCACACAGTTCGCGAACATCGGGGCAATCGCGAAGAAGGCCCGAGGGCGGCCCAGGAACGGCACGGCCAGCAGGACGGTGATCACCGTGACGGGCACCATGCCCAGGACGAAGACCGCCATCAAGAACGCACCGATACCCGTGTCCCGCCAGTTGGCCACGCAGCCCTCCCCTGCCTCCAAGCTATCAGTTCAGGGGCGGGGTCGCCAATCAGTGGCGGCTGGCGGCCTCCATGGCCACCGCTCGCGGATGGAGCAGCTGGTTCTCCAGGTAGATGTGCAGGTGCGTGTCCGCCTCCAGGTTCCGGAGGCCGTCACAGAGCGCCTGGAAGCTGGCGCAGCCGTCGGCGGGAACCGTGTAGCCCTGAGTGAATGCGCGGAGGTCCGCCAGCATGCCGCCCACGGCCTCGTGCTCGGCCTCCATCACACGGATGGGGCTCTGGACGGTGCCGAAGCAGGCGGAGCCACTCTCACCGGCCTCCAGCTGGCGGATGAAGGGGAAGAGAATCTGTTCTTCCTTCATGAGGTGTGGGATCAGGTCCGCAGCGAGCTCTTCGAACCGCGCGGAGACCTCCCGCAGCTCGGGATGATTCTCCCCGTGGGCCAGGAGCACCTTCTGGAGGAGGGCCTCCAGTCTAGGCAGCTCGGCGCGCAGGTAGGCGTGGTGGGTGCTCTCGAGGTGGTCCATGAGGGCCGTCAGGGAGGCCGATCGCCAGGCCTGCGGTGAGGGTGCATCCGGGGTGGGGGCTTCTAGCGCCATAAGTCCTGTCAGGATCGCTTCCGGAGCCCGACCGGCGGCAGCGCAGGCTTCCCCCAGCGTCCGGTGGCCGCCACAGCAGTAGTCCACGCCCTGGCCTTCCAGGTAACGCATGGCCTGGGGCCAGGCGAGCACGATGTCGCCAACTTTGGTGCCGAGATCGAGGGTCATGGGGTCTCCTTGGTCGGCTCCGGGGCTGCGCCACGGGGGCAGGTGATCCAAGCCGATCAGTAAATCATACAAAAAGGATCATCTATTCTGTAATATCTTTTTGTGTTGATATAGCTAATTTATTTTCAATAAATTAGCTAGTGAACGGGGCTAGGGCACAGGATCAAATCCACCCCGGGTCAGGGGGGAGCAGCGCAGGATCCGCCAGGTGGTGAGCAGGCCGCCCCGCAGGGTGCCGAACTTCTGGATGCAGGCCAGGCCGTAGTGGCTGCAGGTGGGGGTGAACTTGCACTGGGTGGGCAGGTGCTCCGACAGCAGGGCCTGGTAGGCCCGGATGGCGCCGCGGCAGACCCAGGCCGTGGGCTGGAAGCGCACCGGCAGGAAGGCCTCCAGGACGAGGATCAAGGCCACGGTCCCCGCGGGATGGGCCAGCAACCAGGGGAGCACCTTAGGCCCCCGCGGCGGCATCGGCCTCGGCCTTCACCTTGCGGGCTTCTTCGAGGAAGGCGGGGACCAGGTCCTCCTCCTTCACCCGGCGGATCAGCTCGCCCTTGCGGTAGATGAGCCCCTCGCCCGCGCCCCCGGCCACGCCGAGGTCCGCGTCCCGGGCCTCGCCGGGGCCGTTCACCACGCAGCCCATCACCGCGTAGGTGATGTTCTCGTGGTTGATGAGCTTGAGGCCCTCCTCGATCTCATTGGCCACACGGTTGAGGTCGATCTGCACCCGGCCGCAACTGGGGCAGCTCACCATGCGGAAGCCGCCGGTGCGCAGGGCCAGGCTGCGCAGCAGCTCGTGGCCCACGCGGCACTCGTCCTCGCCGTCCCCGGTGAGGGAGACGCGGATGGTGTCGCCCAGACCCTCGGCCAGCAGGATGCCCATGCCCGCACTGGAGCGGATGGTGCCGCCGAAGGGGGTGCCGGCCTCGGTGATGCCTAGGTGGAAGGGGTAGTCCACGTGCTTCGCCAGGAGCCGGTAGGCTTGCACCGTGCGCACCACGTCGCTGGCCTTGAGGCTGATCTTGATGTCGCGGAAGCCCTCTCGCTCGAGCACGTCGATGTGGCGGAGGGCGCTCTCCACCATGGCCTCGGCGGTGGCGGTGCCGAACTTCTCCAGCAGGTCCTTCTCGAGGCTGCCGCCGTTGACGCCGATGCGGATGGGGATGCCCTTGGCGCCGGCCTTGTCCACCACGGCCCGGACGCGGTCCTGGCCGCCGATGTTGCCGGGATTGATGCGCAGGCAGGCGGCGCCGCCGTCCGCGGCCACCAGGGCCAGGCGGTAGTCGAAGTGGATGTCGGCCACCACGGGGACGGGGCTGCGGTCACAGATCTGGTGGAAGACCTCGCCGGCCTTGGTGGTGGGCACGCTGACCCGCACGATCTCGCAGCCCGCATTGGCATAGGCGTAGATCTGGCTGAGGGTCGCTTCCACGTCGCGGCTGTCGGTCTTGGTCATGCTCTGGACGGTGATGGGTGCGTCCCCGCCCACCGGCACCGGACCCACCATGATCTGCCGGGTCTTCCGGCGGGGGGCGAGGGGCAGGGTTTCGTGTCCGGACATGGGGCCTCGGTCAAAGGCCCAAGTTTACCCGCCAATGGGTCCTAGTACGCAAAGCGCGGCCCCGGGTGGCCGCGCTCAAGGAATGGAAGCAGTTACTGCTTGAGGTTCAGCGTCACCTGCAGCAGCTCGTCGGTGGTGGTGACGATCTTGGCGTTGGCCTGGTAACCGCGCTGGCTGACGATGAGCTTGGTGAACTCGCTGGCGACGTCGACGTTGGACAGCTCAAGGTTGGAGCCGAGGATGCCCCCGCGGCCGGCGGCGTTGGCCACCCCGATGGTCGGGGCGCCGGAAGCCAGGGTCTGGCTCCAGTGGTTGTTGCCGGACTGTTGGAGGCCGTTGGTGTTCGTGAAGGAGGAGAGGGAGAGCTGGGCCAGGTTGAGGATCTGGCCGTTGGTGAAGGTGCCGCTGATGATGCCGTCCTGGTCCACGGTCATGCTCTGCAGGGTGCCCGCTGGGTAGCCATCCTGGGTGCTGCTGATCGTGGCGTTGGCAGAGCTGAGGCCCGTGAAGTTGGAAGTCCCGTTGGTGCCAATGATGTCCAGGGTGATGGTGTTGGAGGTTCCGCTGAGCCAGGGGATGGTGATGGCGGGGTTGTTGTTGACGGTCGGGTTGGTGACCGTGGTGGTGATGGAGGTTGTGAGGTCGGTGGTGCCCAGCTGAATGAGGTTGCCGCTGGCATCAAAGCCCAGGGTGCCTCCGGCGACGGGGGCCCTCGAGGTGCCGTCAGGATTCACCTCCGCATCCCGGACCGAGTAGGACCAGGTGAGGGGTCCAGTCTTGTTTCCGCCGACCTGATTCACGGTGCCCGCACCACTTGCAGCAGAAGTGTTGCCGATGTTCGGCGCCGTCGGTATGGAGATTTGGTTGGTGATGGTGGCGCCGGTTGTGGTGCTGATGGTCAGGGGCTTGGTGGCCGTCAGAACGGGAGATCCGCTGGCCCAGTCAATGGACCCGCTGCCCACGGAAGCCGGTAGTGCGCCATCCTTGATGTCGTAGGTCCACTGGTCGGCCACGAAGGCCACAGCCGGAGGGCCGGCGGCGGCTGGGTTGCCGGCCGTTTTTGTATAGGTGATCGCCAAGGTGTGCGGGGCGCCATTGCTGTCGAAGACGCTCGCGGTTTGGGCCAGTGTCGCACCGACGGCGGCTGCTTGGCTGAGATTGACACCTGTGAATCCGAGGCTGGTGGTGGGCGACTGGGCTTCCGCCGTCTTGGTGTAGTCGATGACCATGTTCTGGACCTTCCCCAGGCTGTCGTAGACCTGGACCGGGGAGGAGTAGGTGCTGCCTGCCGTTGGGGTGAGGAGGGGGTTCGCGGCGTTCAGGTTGACCGGGGCCGAAGCGTTCAGGTTGACGTTCAGGCCCACGTTGGCGGTGGCCTGGGCGCCGGCGGTGGCGGCGGAGATCTGGATGGGCACGGCGGCGCCCGTGGTGACGAGGCTGCCGACACCGTTCGTGACGCTGCGGTTCCAGCCCATGACGTTGGCGCCATCACTGGCCACAAGGTAGCCGTCGCTGTTGCGGGTGAAGTTCCCCGCGCGGCTGAACACCTGGTTGCCTGCGGCGGTCTGCAGGGTGAAGAAGCCGTTGCCCTGGATGGCCATGTCCAAGGCGTTGCCGGTGGCCTGGAAGGAGGACTGGGCAAAGTTCTGGTTCACCGAGTTCATCTGCACGCCCAGGCCGAACTGGATGGGGTTGCCGTTGCCCTGGGTGGACGAGGCGCCCGCAGAGCTGAAGATGTCCCGGAAGGTCATGTCCGAGCCCTTGAACCCCACGGTGTTGATGTTCGAGAGGTTGTTGCCGATCACGTTCAGGGCGCTGGAGTTCGTGGCGAGGCCGGAGAGGCCGGAGTAGAAGGCAGAGTAGAGGCTCATTGGGGCTCCTGGGTTGAGAGGCTGAAGGGATCAGGCAGAGATGCCGAGGACCTTGGACATGAGGAAGGTGTTGGTGCCGGAGGTGAGCGAGATGGTGCCGCCGCTGGAGAAGGCCACCGAGTCCACCTTCATGATCAGGCTCGTCTGGAAGGGCACCGCCGTGCCGTTCGCACCGGTGGCGGTGACACTCACGGAGTAGGCGCCATCCGGGAGCTGGTTGCCGCTGCTGTCCTTGCCGTCCCAGGCGACCGTCGCCTTGCCGGCGGCCAGCTCGCCACGCGGAATGGTCGCCACGGTGTTCCCGCTGGCATCCTTCACGGTGAAGGTGACATTCGCTGGCGAGTTGAGGTAGATGTTCATGGAGGCCTTGCTGGACTGCAGGTTGAAGCCCGAGCCGTCGACCTCCACCGTCTTGCCGATCAGCGCCGCGGCCTGCCCCTGGAAGAGCCCCATGTTCTGGGTCTGCAGTCCCTGGAGCAGCGTGTTGGTCTGCTGCGCCTGCTCGAGGCTGGAGAAGCTGGTCATCTGCTGGACCATCTGGTTGGGATCCTGGCTGCTGGACGAAGTCGGATCCTGGTTCTTCAGCTGGGCCACCAGCAGCTTGAGGAAGCTGTCCTTGTCGAGGGCGTTCTTGGCGGTTGCGGTGGTGGCAGACGACGTGGCTGTCGTGGCCGAGGTGATCATGCCGGTCTCCATGGGGACCTCCATAGGGATTGAGTGCTTCAGGAAGCGTGCCGATCAGGCGTAGAGCTCGACGTGGTGCGCGTTTAGGATGGGTGCGGGGGTGGCGGCGGGTGCTTCTTGCCGAGCCACGGAGGCCTCCGGCAGCGTGCGCTCGCGGGGGATGGGGGCCGAAGGTGCCTCCTGGAAGGGACGGTGCCCCTGCTGCAGATCGAAACTGCCGAGGTGGAGGCCCTGGTCCTTCAAGGCCTGCTCCAGGTGGGGCTGGCCTTCCTTGACGGCCTGGACCGAGGCGGCCTCGGAGACCCAAAGCTTCGCGTGGACTTCGCCGCCTTCCACCTTGAGGTGGATGGTGACCTGCCCCAGCGAGTCCGGGTGGAGCTGCAGCTGGGCTTCCTGGGCCCCGGACTTGAGCATCCAGCGGAGGCCGCCCTCCACCTGGAGGACGGGCGTGCTGGGCGGCGTGGCCGGGGCCTGGGGCGGAGCCGGCGCGGCTGTGGGGGCGGTGGGAGCCGGTCCTTCTGCGGTGCGCTGGAGGGTGCCCAGCAGCGCCGGAGAGGCTCCGTCCAGGGTGCGGCCGGCGAGGGACTGCAGGTCTGTCAGCTTCGACTCTCCTGGGTCCAGAGGCGCGGGCGTGCCACTGCCCTTGAGCGGGGCCTGACTCGCCGTTGCTTCCGGCCCGGCGGCGGGCTGGCTCGTGGCCTTGGCCAGAACCTGAGCAAGTTCCTGGGGCAGCGCCGCAGGCACGCTGGGCTTGCCCGTGGTGGGCTCGGCCAGTGGGGTGGCGGCGGCTTTGGTCACGGGGCCAGGCGCAGGTTCCTCGCTGTTGCGGAGCCCCTTGAGACTGGCGACCGGCTCCGCAAGGACCGCCTGCAGAAGGGCGGGCGCCGAGGAGAGTGCGGAGATCTTCGGAGTCTGGGTGGCCTCGGCAGGGGGCAGGGTCTGGGTGGTTGGGGCGGTCGCGTCGAGCGCAGGCGGCAGTGGGGCGGTCGGTGGGGCCTGCAGGGTCGGCGCTTCCGGCTCGGCGATGACAGACGGGCTCGTGGCCTTGCCCAGGTCGTGCACCAGCTCCTGGGGCAGTGTCGTCGCCACGTTGGGCTTGTCCACCATGGGCTCGACGACTGGCGTGGGGGCGGCTTTGGCCACGGGGCCAGGGGCCAGTTCTTCGCTGCCATGGAGCCCTTTGAGGTCGGCACCTGGTCCGGCAAGGACTGCCGGCACGAAGGCGGGGTCCGCAGGTTGAACGGGGGGCTTCAGCGCCGGGGCGGTGTCGGAAGGGGCCGGGGTCTGACGGATCGTTGCCTCCGGACCGGCCGCGACGGTCTGGCTTGGGCCCTTGACCAGGAGCTGTGCCCACGCTTGGGGCAGCTCCGCAGGCACGATGGGCGCGGCCGCTGGTGTGGCGGGGGTTTTGGTCATGGGGCCAGGGGCCAGGTCTTCGCCTCTGAGGGTCACTTGAGGGCGGGCACCTGCTCCGGCAGGGGCTGCCTGTGTGAGGGTTTGGTCGGCGGGCTGGGCAGAGGTCTTTGGCAGCGCGGAGGCGTCCAGGTTTGTAGGGGGCTGTGCGCTTGGCCGGGCCGTGTCGAGCACAGGCAGAAGCGTGGCCGTCGGTGGGGCCTGAGGGGTCGTTCCCACCGGCCCGGCGTAGGGCTGGCTCGTGGCCTTGGCCAGGAGCTGTGCCAGCTCTTGGGGCAGTGCCGTCGGCACGTTGGGTTTGTCCACCATGGGCTCGGCCACCGGCGCTGCGGCGCCCTTGGTCATCGAGCCAGGGGCCATGTCCCCGCTTCCGGGGGTCACGTTGGGGCTGGCACCCGGTCCGGCAAGGACTGCCTGAACGAGGGCGCGCTTGGCGGGCTGGGTGGAGGTCTCTGGCGCCGTGGCAGTGGGTTGGGCCGCAGGGGCCTGGCTGGCGGTGCTCAGCGGTCCTGGCAGGCTTGGCCCAGGCGTGACCAGCGCAGCACCCTCTTGCATCAGTCCGGAGGCGGCCGTTGGGACCAGCTGGGCCGGGGGGACGGGGGTCGCGCCCGGAGACAGCGCCTCCGGTGCTGGTGCTCCAGGGTCTGCCCCTGGAGTGGCGGGGGAGGGCGCGGTGGTGGCTGCCGGAGTGGCCTGGGCCGAGGCCTCGGGCACCCCAGCCTGGGCGTGGGTCGGTATCGCCTCTGGGGCAGGCTGCTTGGGCGCGGGGGGGGGGATGTGGACGGGGCTTGAGGCCGGGCCGGCAGGCGCCCAAGCAGCCGCTGCCTGGTGGCCGGCGTCGGTGGCGGGGCGCGGGGTACCGGTCTGGTTGGGCACTTTTCGGGCCGCAGCCCGGTGGGATCTGGCTGCGGCGACCGGGGGGGCAGCCGGCGGATTGGGCACAGCCTGGGGCTGGCTGAACTGCACCATCAGGCCCGCAAAGTGGCCACCACCTGCGTCCGCGGACTTGCTCTCCGAGCGTTCCGCCGGAGCTCGTTCCAGGATCGCCTGGATCGCCACAGGGCTGGCAGAAGCCATGAGAACCTCACGTCCGGTACATCCGGATGGGCTCTCTCCGCGAGGAACGTGCCGCGACCGTTGGGCAGAATCGTCCAGGTGCCGCGGGCGGGGCGGGGCCCTCTAGAGCTCCTTGGGCTTGGACATGCCGACGCGCTCGGACAGGCGCCCCGCGAGCTTGGCGTCCAGAGGGGCCAGCTGGTCCATGAGCTTTCCGGCCTTCTTGGGGGTCATGCCTGCCAGCAGCGACACAGCCACTTCCAGGTTCTGGCCCGCCAGCTCCTTCATGGCCTGGGCCCCGGCCGAGGGATCCATCGCCTCATAGGTGCGGATGATCTGCGGGTCGATGGCGGGGCGGACCTTCAGGTTCTCCACCTTGAGCAGGGCCTCCTGCACAGCCCGCTCGCGGGCGGCCATCTCGCCGCGGTCCTTGTCCAGCGTGGCCTGGAGGGTATTGAGCCGCTGCTCGAGCTGCCGGAGCTCAGCCTCCTTCTGGGCGATGGCCTTCTCCCGGTTCTGGAGCTGGGAGGCCAGCTCGACGATCTTCACGCCCTCGCCGGCGACGCCCTTGGGGTCGCCCTTCGGCTCCTGGGCCGACAGCCAGATGACGCCCGCGGACAGCGCGAGGGGCGCCGAGATCCAAAGCAGAAAGCGGGCGTTCATGGGAGCTCCTTCTTAATCAGGCACTGCGGGGGTGGTGCCGGAGCACCGCCAGTTCATCCATCTCCAGGGCCTCCCGGAGCTGCTGCTCACGCTGGTGTTCGAGGGCGCGGCGCTCCTTGAGGCGGACGAGCATCAGGTGGTTCCGGTGGGCGAGGCTGAGGGCTTCCCGCTCCTCGGCCACCTTCACGAGGGCCACGCGGAGGCGCTCGTAGCCCTCCAGCTGCCGGCGCTCCAGCACCACCAGGAACCGCTCGCCGTTCCGCAAGAGGTCCAGGTCCAGGAACTGCCCGGTGGCGAGCCGGCGGGCCTCGAAGAGCGCCTTGCGCTGCTCGGTCATGGCATCCAGTTCGGTCCGGATGTCCCGCTCGGCCTGGAGGGCCCGGGCCAGGGCCCGCTGCGCCTCGTGCTCCAGGGCCTCCCGCAGCTTGCGCAGGGGCTCCAGCCGGAAGTGGAAGCGGGCGGCCATCAGCGGTCGGCCTTCAGGAAGGGCGTCAGATCGATGCCGAAGATCTGGCCCATGGCGAGCATGGCCTGACGGTGGTCAGAACTCTCGGCCGTGGCCTGCCGGAGGAAGGACTGGATGGCCGGCTGGAACTGGATGGCCTGGTCGATGGCTGTGCTCGAGCCCTTGGTGTAGGCCCCGATCTGGATCAGGTCCTCGGCATCCTGGTAGGTGGCCATGAGGTCGCGGAGCTTGCTGGCCAGCTGCTTCTGCTCCGGCGGCGCCAGGGCGCTGAAGAGCCGGGAGAGGCTGGCGAGCACGTCGATGGCGGGGAAGTGATTCTTGGCGGCCAGCTTCCGGGAGAGCACCACGTGGCCGTCCAGAATGCCGCGCACGGCATCGCTGATGGGCTCGTTCATGTCGTCGCCCTCCACCAGCACGGTGTAGATGCCGGTGATGGAACCCATGCCTTCGAAGGTGCCGGCCCGCTCCATGAGGCGGGGCAGCAGGGCGAACACTGAGGGTGTGTAGCCTCTGGAGCTGGGCGGCTCGCCCGCGCTGAGGCCGACTTCGCGCTGGGCCATGGCGAAGCGGGTCACGCTGTCCATCATCAGCAGGACATCCTTGCCCTGGCGCATGAAGTACTCGGCGACGGTGGTGCCGGCCATGGCGCAGCGCAGGCGCAGCAGGGGCGTCTGGTCCCCGGTGGCGACCACCACCACGCTGCGGCGCAGGCCCTCGGTACCCAGATCGTTCTCGATGAACTCGCGGAGCTCGCGGCCCCGCTCACCCACCAGCGTGATGACGTTGACCTCGGCGGAGGTGTTGCGGGCCACCATGCCCAGCAGGGTGGACTTACCCACGCCGGAGCCGGAGAAGATGCCCACCCGCTGGCCCTTGCCGAGGGTGAGCAGCCCGTCCACGGCGCGCACGCCGGTGGAGAGCACTTCGTCGATCCGCTTGCGCCGCATGGGGTTGGGGGGGGGGCCCTGGAGGGGCAGGTGCGCCGTGGCCTCGATGGGGGGGCCGCCATCCAGGGGGCGGCCCAGGGGATCGATCACGCGGCCCAGCAGTTCGTCCGCCACGGGCAGCTCGGGCTGGTGGCCGGTGCCTTCCACCCAGAGCCCCGGTCGGATGCCCTCGGTCTCCTCGATGGGCATGAGCAGCACCCGCTGGCCTGAGAAGCCCACCACTTCCGCGTGGAAGAGGCGCGGCTTGCCGGTGGGGTCGGTGCCGTGGATGAGCATCTGCTCGCCTACGGAACATTCGGGACCCGTGCTCTCGACCACGAGACCCACCACCTTCGTGACCCGGCCCATCCAGTCACCCTTCGGCAGCGCCGCGAGGCGGGCCGCCAGGGCAGCGGGATCCAGCACGGTGTTCACAGCGTGCCGCCTTCCCGCAGGCGGGCGATGAGCTGCATGAGCGCCTCGCGGCGGCGCTCCAGGGTGCCGTTGAAGATGCCCTGGGGGGCTTCGATCCGGAGGCTGCCCCGGGAGAGGCCGCCCTCACTCAGGAGGGCCAGGCCGGTGTGATCCGAGAACTGGTCGCCGAGCTGCTCGAGATCCGCGGGATGGAGGAAGATCTGCATGGGCATCTCACCGTCCCGGCGGCCCCGGGGCAGGGGGAACGGCAGCTCATCGAGGATCCGGTCCATCATGGCCCTCACGGCGCCTGGGGTCTGCTCGATCTGCTGCACGGCGAGGTGTTCGCCGACAGCCAGGGCCAGGGCGATCAGCTGCTCGTCCAGGGTTGCCTGGAGCGTGACGGAGACCGAGGCCAGCTCGGTCAGATGCTCTTCCAGCCGCTGCGTGTAGGTCTTGTACTGGCTCTCGCCGAAGGCGCGGCCCTCGGACTCGCCGGCGGCGAAGCCCTCTTCGTAGGCCCGGCGGGCGATCTCCTGGGCCTGTCGCTCCGCTTCCTGGAGCCGATCGATGATGCGCTCCTCGATGGGCACATCGGAAGCCGCGTCGTCGCCCAGCTCCGAGGACACGGAGCCCTCGCCCTCCTCATAGGAGTTCGGGGACTGGAGGGCATCCACGGGGAAATAGGGAAAGGCCCCCAGGCGCTTGTCCTGGAGGTCCTCAGCCCGGATGAAGCCCTTACTGGCCATGACGGCGCCCTCGCTCGCTAGGTGACATAGTCCTCGCCTCCGCCGCCGCCGATGCTGATGACCCCTTCCTCCTCGAGCTGGCGGACGATCTCCACCACCTCGTGCTGGGACTTCTCCACATCCTTCAGCTTCACGGGACCCATGAACTCCATCTCTTCTTTCATGAGCTCCACGGCACGGCTGGACATGTTCCGGTAGAACTGGTTCTGCAGCTCCTCGCTGGTGCCCTTGAGGGCGATGGTCAGCGTCTTCTTGTCCGCCCGCTTGAGGATCTCGGTAATGCCGTTGTCATCGATGAGCAGGATGTCGTCGAAGACGAACATCAGGTCGCGGATGCTGGCGGCCAGCTGGGGGTTCTCGGTCTCGATCTTCTCCAGCACGGCGCGGCCCGTGTTGCGGTCCATGCGGTTGAAGAGCTCGGCTACGGCCCGGACGCCGCCATAGGCCTCGGTGGCGAAGGAACCCAGGGCCTCCAGCTTTTGCTCGAGGATGAGGCTGATGCGGCGCACCACCTCGGGGCTGATCTCCTGCAGGCTGGCCATGCGCATGGCCACATCGCTGCGCAGGGCCTCGGGCAGGCTGGAGATGAGCTCCGCCGCCTGGGAGGCGTTCAGGTGGGCCAGGATCAGCGCGATGGTCTGGGGGTGCTCGTTCTGGATGAACTTGGAGAGCTGCTGGGGGTTGGCGCGCTCCAGGCTGGTGAAGCCGGCGCTGGACTCCAGGGCCTTCACCAGGCGGTCGATGATCTTGCGCGCCACTTCCGGCCCCACGGACTTGATGAGCAGCTTCTTGGCGTATTCGATGCCGCCCTGGCTGATGTAGCTGCGGGCCTGGGTCATGGTGTGGAACTCTTCCATGACCTCCTCGGCCACCTCCGGCTGCACGTGCTTGGTGATGGCGATCTCGCGGGAGATGGTCTGGATCTCGTCCTCTTCGAGGTACTTGAAGATGTTGGCGGCGGTCTCGTCCCCGAGGGTGACCATGAGCACCGCGGCCTTCTGCATGCCGGTGAGTTTGGCCATGGCTACCGTCCTTCCTCAAGCAGCCAGGACCGCACCAGGGAGGCGATGGTCTCCGGGTCCTCGTGGGAGCCTTCCTGGAGGCGCTTCTTGATGAGCTCGCGCCGCCGGGCCTCGGGCGCGCTGAAGGCCGCGTCGGCATTCAGCTCGGCCTCGATCTCCGACTCGATCTCGGACATGGACTTCACCTGGACGGGCTTGCGGGTGGAGCCGCCGCCGGACATGCCGCCATCGCCGCCATCGGCGCTGGCGACCCGCATGGGGGCGGGCCGGTTGATGGCCGCCGAGAGACGCTTCAGCATGGGCATGACGAGCATGAAGAAGACCGCCAGACCCAGGATTCCGTAGATGACGCTCGGCGCGAACTGGCGGACCAGGTCCACCCAGAACTGCTTCTTGGCCTCGGCCTCCTCCTTGGGATTGGCCTGGAGGGTGGCGAAGGCCATGTTCTCGACGGTGAGCTCGTCGCCCCGCTTGGTCTGGATGCCCACGGCCGAGGAAACCTGGTCGCGGATCTTCTTGAGCTCGTCTGCGGTGCGGGGCGTCAGCTTCAGCACGGGCTCGCCCTTGGGATCCTTCTCCCAGGCGCTGGTGTGGTCCACGATCACCGCCAGAGTGACCCGCTTCACAGAGCCCGTGGCCTGATCGACGGCGCGGACGGTCTTCGAGATCTCGTAGTTGGTGGTGGTCTCCTTCTTGTCGCTGGTCTCCAGTGCGCTCGACGAGGCCCCCGCGTTGGCCGGGGCCACGTTGCTGGGGGTACCCGGGACGCCGCCGCCGCCCTCGCGCTTCTGGACCTTCTCGTCCTTCTGCTGGACGCTGCGCTCCACCTGCCCCTGGGGGTCGAACCGCTCCTCGTTGATCTTCACCTTGTCGAAGTCCAGGTCCACGTGGGCCGTGGCCCGCACCTTGCCGAGACCGACCACGGGCTCGAGCAGGTCCGTGACGCGGCGGACCAGGTGGTCCTCCTCTTCCCGGGCCACCTTCTTCTGGGCGTCACTGGCTCCCACCATGGGGTCCCGGCCGGTCCGGGACAGGATCCGGCTGTGCTGGTCGATGATCACCACCTGGTCGGGCTTCAGCCCCTCCACGCTGGCGGCCACCAGGTTCACGATGGCCTGGGTGTTCTCGTCGGGCAGGATGCGGGAGCCGCGCAGCTTGAGCAGCACGCTGGCCTTGGCGTCCTCTTTATCGGTGAGGAAGGGACTGTCGTTGGAGGGGGTGATGTGGACCGTGGCTTCGCTGACCTGCTGGAGGCTCATGATGGTCTTGGCCAGCTGGGCTTCCATGGCCCGGCGGTGGATCACCTTCTGGGAGAAGTCCGTGGTGCCGAGGCCGGCATTCTCGAGCTTCTCGAAGCCGAGCTTGTCGCCGGTCAGCAGGCCGTCCCCGGCGAACTTGAGCCGGAGGGACCCCACCTTGCTCTCGGGCACGAGGATGGAGCGCTGGTCGGAGCTCAGCTCGTAGGGCACCTGCATCTTGTCCAGCTGGGCCACGATGGAGCTGGCCTCCGAGGGGGAGATGTTGGAGGCCAGGACGCCCTTGGTCTCCTGCCCGGCCCAGATACCGAGGCCGGCCAGAGCCAGGAGCACTGTCATGGAAATGGCGATGACCATGACGCGCTGGGTGGAGCTCATGCTCCGGAAAGCGCTGGTCAGTTGTTCCGCGAGGTTCGTTTCCCCGGCCATAGGCGTCCCTCAGTCAGGGGTGAGGCCGCGCCGGAAAGCTAGGCCTGCGCTACATCTGCATGCGCATGACCTCGCGGTAGGCATCGATCAGTTTCGACCGAACGGCCATCATCATCTGGAAGCTAAGATCGGCCTTCTGGACAGCCAGCATGGCCGTGTGCATGTCTGCACTCTCCCCTGTCATCAAGTTCCGTGCCTCATCTTCAGATTGGGCGGAAGCCTGGTTCACTTCCTGGAGCGCCTGCTTCAGCAAATCGCCGAAAGCGACCCCCCCCTCGGAGCCCGCAGCGCCGCTGCCCTGGCCGGATTTCGAGGCTCCGGACACGGGACTGAGGGGGGACAGCTGGGGGATGTTCAGGAGTGGGTCCATGGGGTCAACTCGGGGAAAGGCCTTTCACACGATCGGTCGGGGCAGGGGGCAGGGCAAGTCGAAATTCCGACAGGTTACTGGACTCGGAGGATGTCGAGGGCGGAAGTGGCCATGGCTTTGGCGGCTTTGACCACGGCGATGTTGGCCTCGTAGGCCCGGCTGGCCTCGGTGAGGTTCACCATCTCCTCGACCGGGTTGACGTTGGGGTAGCTCACCACACCGTCGGGGTCGGCATCGGGGTGACCGGGCTCGTAGCGGGTCAGAAAGGGCTCCTGGCTGGTCTTGACCCCCGCGATGCGAACGCCGGCGTTGGCCAGGGCCCCCGCGAAGCCCAGGTCCTGGGAGGCGAAGACCGCATCCTTGCGGCGGTAGGGGCCGCCTTCCTTGGTGTGGGTGGTCTCGCTGTTGGCGATGTTGGCGGCGATGAGCTGCACCCGGAGCCGCTGGGCGGCCATTCCCGTGCTGGCGATGTCGAGGATCTGACTGATGCTCATCAGTGTGCGCTCGCTTCCCGGATGAGGAGGTAGAGCTTCCGAAGCTCGACTTGCATGAAGGTGGAGGCGGTCTGGTAGGCGGTCTGGGTGCGGGCCATGAGCATGTTCTCCCGGTCCAGGTTCACGTCATTGCCATCGTTGCGTTCAGCGCTGGGCTTCAGGGCATCCGTGCTGGGAGGAAGGCTGCTGCTGGGGCTGCCCTGGAGGTGCATGGCGTGGGTGGCGGCCAGGGATGTGGGCGATTTTTGCCCTTCAATGGCCGATTTCAGGGCGCCCTCGAAGCTGAAGTCCTTGGTCCGGTAGCCCGGGGTATCGAGGTTGGCCAGGTTGGAAGCAATGAACGCCTGCCGCTTGGAAGCCAGCGTCAGGGCCTGGTCCATGGTCTGGATCATCCTGTTGCCGCTGGTCAGATCGAACATGGTGCACCCTGCAGAATGGGCCGGGTTGGTTCCGGCTGCTGCCTGATCCATGCAGCCTGCGTGCCGAATTCGGCGGGCGCATGGGATCCCTGTTCTGCCCCTTGCGCGGGACTGCGCCTCCCTTGATACACTGGCCCCTCACCCCGAGGCCTCTATGAAAATGAGTACACGGCAGCACAACGATGTCCTGATCCTCTCCCCCGAGGGGAAAATCACGCTCGGGGATGGCGACCAGGAGCTGGGCGAGGCGGTTCGCACCTCCCTGCTGAACGGCGCCCGGAAGATCGTCATCAACTTCAGCAAGGTGAGCTACCTGGATTCGTCCGGCGTGGGCGAGCTGGTGGGCTGCTACACCTCCATCAAGGGCAAGGGCGGGGAGCTGCGCATCTGCGGCATGAGCTCCAAGATCTTCAGCCTCATCAAGATGACCAGCCTCCACTCGGTCTTTGAAGTGAAGGACACCGAGGAAGAAGCCCTCGCCGGTTTCTAGGTCGGTGCCTCCCCGCGCCGGTCTGCTCCTTCTGCTCCTGGCGCTGGCTCCCGTCAGCGCCCAGGGTGCCGAGGGCGTCAGGCCTCTGACAGCCCTCCGCATCGAAGGCGGCGACCTGGACGACCGCCGCTTCGCCGCTGCGGCCCTGGGTCTGAAGACCGGCATGCCGGTGGATGAGGCGGCCCTCCAACTGGCCCTGGAGGCCGTGCGTCTGGTGGACCGCTACCGCACCGTGGAGGGCCGCCTGCAGGCTGATGGGTCGGTGTCGCTGGTCCTCGAGCCGCTGCGCCCCGTGGCCTCCTGGACCTGGGAGGGTGACCCGGTCCCGAAGCGCCTTCAGAAGACCCTGCTGCCTGAGCTTCGCCACGGTCAGCGCGTAGGGGCCCAGCGCCGGGCAGTTCTTTCCGGCCTCATCGAGCAGCGCCTCCGGGAGGCCGGCTACCCCCAGGCCCGGGCTGTGCTGGCCGAGGCGGACCAGGGGCGGCAGCTCCGGCTCCGCGTGAGCCTTGGAGCACCCCTCCTGGTCCGCGCAGTCCGTCTGGAGGGTGATCCCGCCCCCTACACTCGGGAGGGCCTCCTCAAGGCTGCGGGCCTCGTGGAGGGGGTCTCCATCTGGACGCCGACCATGCTCCGCGAGGCCCAGCGGAAGCTCCGCCAGCGCTTCGTGAAAGATGACCGCCTCGAGGGCTCGGTGCGTCTCAGCCCGGCGGAGGGCGCCCAGGATGTCCTCGTCATGGAGGTGCACCCGGGTCCGCTGGTGAAGCTGGAGGCCGGTGGCCTGAGTTTCTTCGCCGCCCTTCTGGGCCAGCCCTCTCTCTCGGACTTCGTGCCCCTGGCCCGCGCTGAGCGCTACTCCCCCAGCCTCCTGGAGGAAGGGGCCGGCCGCATCACCACCAGCTTCCGCGACCAGGGCTACCCCGAAGTGAAGGTCTCCTACACTCGGAAGGTGACGGCGGGCAGTCCGGACCGGCCCGAGGCGGTCGCTCTGGTCTACACCGTCGAGCCGGGTCCCCAGCGGACCCTGGGGCAGGTGCACTTCGAGGGCAACAAGGAGGTGTCTGAGCGGGAGCTCCAGGCGGCGGTGGTCCTGCCCCGGCGGAACCTCATCCAAGCCCCCTTCGCCAAGACGGAGGCGGTGAAGGGTCTTGAGGAGCGCGTCACCGCCCTCTACCTGCAGCGGGGGTTCCCCGAGGTCCGGGTCCGCCGTCGGGTGGATCAGGCCAAGGACGGCTCGGTGGAAGTGCGTTTCATCATCCGGGAAGGCCGCCGGCGCTTCCTGGATGCCCTCATCCTGGAACTGCCGGGCGAGCCTGGGTTCCCCCGAGAGCGGCTTGCCCAGGGGCTGCTGCAGGTCTTCTCGGACCGGCCCGTGGCGGTTCCCGGGACCCATCGCTACCCGTCGGATCGCCGTCACCTGCAAGGGTTTGAGGGAACCCTCGAGGCCACGGAGCAGGGCGCGCGCCTGACCTTCAAGCCGCCGCTGCCCCTGGTCCGCAACGACCTCGCGCTGGTGGTGGCAGACCTCCGCCAGCGCCTGTCCTCCGCCGGGGCCGAGACCCCCCAGGTCAAGCTGGCCCTGGAGGAGGGCGACCTCCAGTCCGTCGTGCGCATCCAGATCCCCTCCCAGCCCCTGGACGCGATTCGCCGCCTGGTCGTGCAGGGCAGCGACCGGACGCGGGCCGAAGCAGTGCTGCGCGAGTTCCCTGCCATTCCGGGCGCGACCTTGGATCCCGTGGGGCTCGATGGGAGTCAGATCCAGCTAGGGGGGCTCGGGGCCTTCCAGCGGGTGGACCTCCTCACGCTGAAGAACCTGCCAGGTCAGGAGACGCAGCTTTGGCAGCGGGGAGACCTCGCCCTCCGCCTGGAGGAGCGCAGCCCCTGGGTGTTCTCCGAAGGCTTCGGCTACGACAAGACCCAGGGCTACTTCTTTGGGCTCAATGCCCAGCGTCTGAATGTGGGCGGCATGGGCCGCACGCTGGACTTCGGCCTGCGGGCGGGGGACCAGAGCCTGGACAGCAAGACCCTCCGACGCGCCTTTCCCACGGGCGAGATCAAGCGGTCCCTGGACAGCTACAGCATCGGCTATACGGATCCCTGGTTCCTGCCCAGCGCTCTGGATGGCTGGCTGGCCACTCGCACCCGGTTCCACATGGAGGGTGCCTACCTCGAGGAGGCCCAGGCTGCCTACCTGGCGCGCCGCCGGCGCTTCATCCCCAGCCTGGAGTGGAAGCTCGGCCCGGTGCAGTCGGTCCAGCTGGGCTACCGCTACGAGCGGGTGGAGGTCGCCTCCAACACCGATAGCCATGGCGTGCCCCTCATCTCTGACACGGACCTCTTCCTGATCGCCCGCACGCCGGGCCGGAGCGTCATCTCCGCGCCCTACCTCCAGGTGGTGGTGGATCGTCGGGACCGCGCCTACGATCCCACCCAGGGCTCCTATTTCCAGGGGCGGCTGGAGCTGGCCAACCAGGCCTTCGGCACCTCCGCCAACAGCAGCTTCGTGAAGCTGGACCTTCGCCAGCAGTGGAACTGGCCCGTGGGGTTCCATGCGGAGTATGGCGTGGTCATGGCCAACTTCCGGCTGGGCCTGGCCCGGCCCACGGCCCACTCCGCCGAGGATCTGCCCCTCTCCGAGCGCTTCTTCGGTGGCGGCTCCTTCACCGTGCGCGGCGTGGAACCGGACATGCTGGGAGACATCCAGCGCACCGACTCCAGTGGCAAGACGCTGGCTCAGCCCCTCCCACTCGGCGGTCAGGGCCTCGCCGTGGTGAACCTGGAATACCGGTTCCCGCTGCTCGGGTGGCAGAGCGTCTGGGGCGAAGTCTTCGTCGATTCGGGCCAGGTCTACCGCAGCCTCCACCCGGATCCCGGCACGGTGGCACCCTTCCCGGCCTTGCGCACCACCCTGGGAGTGGGCCTCATCCTCAAGCTGGGGTTCCCCCTCAAGCTCGAATATGCCTCGGACTGGAAGCGCATCCTGGGCCGCCCCCGGACCCAGGGCGAGCGGGACACGCAGCTGAAGAGCCTGCTGATCTCCACGGGCTACCAGTTCTGAGCGGACTTCAGGCCGGCTGGTGGGGCCAGGAGTCGGGCTCAGCCACGGGCAGGTGGATGTGGAAGGTGGAGCCTTCGCTTGGTCGGGATTCGGCGCTGATGGTGCCCTGGTGCGCCCGGATGATGGACTCGCAGAGGGCGAGGCCCAGCCCTGTGCCTCGCTTGCTGCCCCGCTCCTTGGTGGAGTAGTAGGGCTCGAAGATCATGGGCAGGCTCTCCGCCGGGATGCCCATGCCGGAGTCGTGGAGCTGGATGTGGAGATAGGACCCGGGGGCGAGGTTCTTGTCGTCCTGCTCCGTGACCTCACAGAGCTCGGTCGAGATCGCGAACCTGCCGCCGGAAGGCAGGGCCTCACGGGCATTCTGAGCGAGGGCCTCGAAGGCCTTCATGAGGTTGGCCTCGTTGTGCCGGATGAGCACCTCGCCGGCCCGGAAATCGAACTCCGGGCGGATGGAGGAACCCGCCAGGGTGGCGAGGACGGACCTGCGGAGCAGGGCATTCAGCGGACTCACCTGGTTGTGGTGATTGGAGGGATTGGCGAGCATCAGCAGGCGCCGCCCCAGCTGGCGAACCTGATCGGAACTCTGCTCACTCTTCGCGAGGATCTTGTAGGCCTCGCTGGCTGGGTCCAGCTTGATCTGGGCGAGGCTTACGGCGGTCAAGATGGCCTGGAGCAGGTTGTTGTAGTCGTGGGCGATGCCTCCGAGCAGGACGCTCAGCGCGGCATGGTGCCGCAGGCGGTTGGCCTCGGCCTCCAGCTTCTGCTTCTGCCGGAGCTGCTCCTCTGCGGAGAGCCGGTGGGCGATGGTCATGAGGGCCGATTCAAAGCGCTGCCCCTGAATGGGCTTCAGCACGTATTGGTCGATACCGATCTCCATGGACCGCATCAGGTAGTCGGTCTGCTCGAAGGCGGTGGTGACCATGATGGGTACATTGCGATCCAGGCTGCGGATCTCCCGGGCCATGGTGAGGCCGTCCATGTTCGGCATCTGGATGTCGGTGACCACGAGGTCCGTGGGCTTCTTCCGGAAGGCTGCCAGGCCCTCGGCGCCATCTTTGGCCACCACGAGGTGGCCGGCCCGTCGCCGGAGGAATACGCCGATCTCTTCCCGTGCGCTGGGGTCATCCTCGACGTAGAGGATGGTCAAGGTCTTCAGGAAGGCGGCATCCAGGCTGTCGTTGGTCATGACTGGGCGCCGCTGACGGGCACCAGAAGGGCGAACTCCGCTCCCTGCGGTAGGTTCCTGGCGGTGATACGGCCTCCCATGTTGCGCTCGATGATCTGCTTCGACATATAGAGTCCGATGCCGGTGCCCGATTCGTGGGTCGAGAAGTAGGGCTCAAAAATCCTATCCAGTAAGGCCTCTGGAATGCCACCTCCATTGTCCTGGAGCGTGAGGCGGCCCTGGCCCTGGGCCTGCGCCAGATGGATGCTGATCCGTCCGCTGGTGGCTTTGGCATCCAGGATAGACCTCTTCGCGTTGGTGAGCAGGTTCAGCAGCACCTGGGAGTACTCGTTGGGGTGACCAAACAGGATGACGTCCTCGGGGGCATCGATGGTGATGGCGATGCCCATGGCCTCGAAGTTCACGTCCACCAGGGCCAGGGCGGCGCGGACCTGCTCCAGGGCGGAGAAGCTGACCATGGCTTTGTCGGGCCGGAAGAAGTTCCTGAAGTCGTTGATGGTCGAGGACATCTTCTGGATCAGGAGCTCCCCCTTCGCCAGGGACTGTTCTAGGGAGGCCTTGTCCAGCTCCCCGTAGTGGAAGGCGTCCCTCACGTTTGCGATCACCATGCTCAGGGCGTTCAGCGGCTGTCGCCACTGGTGGGCGATGTTGCCGATCATCTCGCCCATGGCGGCCTGTCGGCTCTGGTTGATGAGCATCTGATCCTTCTGGCGCAGCTGGGTGACAGCCTCTCCGACGCGGGCCTCCAGGGAGCGGTTGAGCTCCTCGAGCTGGGTCTGCCGCAGCTGGAGTTCGTCTTCGATGCGCTTGCGTTCGCTGATGTCTGCAAAGGTCCAGATGCTGCCGGCGGAGGGGTCGTGAGGGTCGATGGCGTTCCCTTGCAGGCTGGCCCAGAAGATCGATCCGTCCTTGCGCGCCAGGGCCAGCTCAGTCCGGAAGACGTCTCCCCGCCAGAGCACGGGATAGGCTTCGCGGCCAAGCTGCGCGTAGGCCTCCTCGGAGGGGTAGAGGAACCGCGTGGGTCGATCCGCCATCTCCTCCTGGGTGTAGCCGCAGATCTCACTCATCCCCGGATTGCACCAGATCTGCTGGCGGTCTTTCACGAAGGTGATGCCAATGCTGGCGTTGTCGAGGATGGCCCGCTGCTGCCGGGTGAGCTGGCCGAGCTCCTCGCGGAGGGCCTTCTGCTCGGTGACGTCGTGGATGATGCAGAAGGCGAGCCGCCCGCGGCCGAAGTCCACGCGGCGGGCGCTCACTTCGGAATCCACCGAATCACCCCCCTTGCGGCGGTGGACTGTTTCGAAGCGGGCTGAGCCGCGGGCCCAGACGGCCCCCAGGTTCCGCTTCAGGGCCGGAATGCCCTCGGGGTTATTGAGGTCGTCGAGGGTCATGCCCCCCAGTTCCTCGGGCGAGTAGCCGAAGTGCTCCGTGGCCCGGTCGTTGGCCTCGAGGATCCGACCCTGGGGATCCACCAGGAGGATGCTGTTGTTGGCCGACTGCATCAGGGCCTTGAGGCGCTGCTCGCGGGCCCCGGCGAGGGCCACCGCGCGGTCCCGGCTGCGGACCAGGCTCCAGGTGAGCAGGGTCAGCAGCAGGCTGACCAGGATGCCGAAGTTCAGGATCGTCCCGGCCTTACCGGGGCCCAGACGGGTTGCAAACGCCGGCAGAGCCCGGATCTTCATGGTCCAGAGATGGTGGCCGACCTCGATCTCCCGCCGGGCCTGGAAGGTGGCTGGAGATTGGTCCGACTGCGCCTCGACGAGGCTGTCGAACATGCGGTTCTCGGGCGAGGCTTGCAGCCCATCGAAGATCTCGATGTCCAGGTCCTGGCCCTGCTCGCCCAGCACTCCGGCCATGAGGTCGTTCATGCGGAAGGGGGCGTAGACCCAGGCCCGGAGCTCCGTGCCCCGCCGGCTGGCATCGTTCTGGGCGATCTCCTGACGGCCGGGGCCCAGGGCGTAGACCGGCAGGTACATCAGGAACCCGGCCTGGATGTCCTTGTCCGTTTCCTGGACCAGCTTGACCTTGCCCGAGATCGCGATGTCGGCGGTATCTCTCGCCATGTCCAGGGCGGCCCGGCGCACGGGCTCCGAGTACATGTCGTAGCCGAAGGCCCGGAGGTTGCGGCCCTCGAAAGGCTCAAGGTAGATGATCGAGGTATAGGGGTCCCGGTCGCCGGTGGGCCGGATGGCGTAGTTCGGGAAGCCCTCTGCGCGCACCGCGGCGACGTGCCTGGCCAGGTCCGCCCGGGGCACGACCACGGCAAAGCCGACGCCCTGGATGCCGGGGTAGTTCTTGCCAAGGTTCATGCCGGCAATCAGGCGACCGAACTCCTTTCGGCCCACCCGCGCCGTGTTGACGAAGCCGTGCACATCCCGCAGCACCTGCTCGTAGGTCTTCATGCGCTGCTCGATGCGAAGCTGGGCATCGCGGGTTCGGAACTCGAAGTAGGTCTGCAGCTCCCGCCGAGCCTCCACCTTGGCTTCCTTCCACGAGAGCCAGGTCAGCCCCAGACCCCCCAGCAGGACCAGCAGGGGCAGCAGGATTCCCTTGGCCACGCCCTTGGCATCAAGCGGCCAGAAAGGCCGGGAGCCGTGCGGGGTTCCTGCGGGCATCACCTCTCCAACGCTAAATGGGTAAGAAGGGTCCGAACTCGACTCTCCCAGAGTAGCGAGCAGGAGGCCAGGGGCCGAGCACTCTCCGTGCTGCCATCCGAATGGTTGCGGGGTCTGCGCGCAGCGCGGAACCCCCGGAGAGTAGGAGAGCGAAGCGAGCGGAGGGCTTTGCCCGACGCGAGCGCGGGGGTCCGGGGGGAGGCTCCAGCTCCGTCAGCCGAAGGCGTGCGGGAGCAACGCCTGGCGTTGCGATAGCTGGAGGCGCGCAGCGCGGAACCCCCGGAGAGCAAAGCGAGCGGAGGGCTTTGCCCGACACGAGCGCGGGGGTCCGGGGGTGTGCGCGCAGCGCGGAACCCCCGGAGAGTGCTAGCTAGTCCCGGGCATCCGGGAAGAACAACGCCTGGCCGTAGCGATCCTTGCCGAAGGCCGCGATCACCTTCTGGCCCTTGTCCCGGTGGACCAGCCAGGCCACGAAGGCCTGGGTCGAGGCAGCATCCGCATGGGGGAAGCGGGCGGGGTTCACGGGGATCAGCGAGATCCGGTTGAGCAGGACCTCGTCCCCCTCCACCAGGATCTGGAGCTGGATGCGCTCCCGGGCGCCCAGGTAGCTGGCCCGGTCGATGACGGTGTAGGCGCCCCGCTCACTGGCGGCCACCAGGGTCGCCACGTTGCCTTCGCTGCCCTTTTCGAACACCTGGTACCAGGCTCCCTGGGGCTTCAGGCCGGTCTTGTCCCAGAGCTCCAGCTCTGCCACATGGGTGCCGGACTTGTCACCCCGGGTGAGGAAGCGCGCGCCCTTGGCGGCCAGCTTCACCAGGGCCGCCGTGGCCGAGGTCATGCCCTTGAGGCCGGCGGGATCGGCAGCGGGGCCGACAATGACGAAGTCGTTGTACATGAGGGGAATGCGCCGGGTGCCAAAGCCCTCGGCCACGAACTTCTCCTCCAGGCTTTTCGCGTGGACCAGCACCAGGTCGAAGCCGCCCCGGCGGGCCATCTCCAGGGCGGCGCCCGTGCCCGCGCCCGCATGGCGCACCGGAATGCCCGTCTCCTTCGTGAAGGCCGTCTCCAGCGCATCCACGATGCCCGCATCGATGGGTCCGATGGTGCTGGCCAACATCACGTGGCCGCCCTGCTGCTGGGCTATCAGCACCGTACCCGCCAATAGCCAACCTAAGGCTGTACGCAGAACCATGGCGTCCTCCCGACCGCTCATCGTAGCGCACGATGACTCTGACGGGATACAACGGCCCTGCCGGCCACCAAGCCCTCGGGCTGACCTCAGGCCAGCTTGAACCGGGCCGTCTGGAACTTCAGCTCGTTGGCGATGCGCGCCAGCGCCTCGATGGTCTGGGCCACCTCATGGATGGTGGCGGCCAGCTGGGTGGTCGCACTGGCATTCTGGTCGGTGATGTTGGCGGTGGTGCCCACGGCCGCGACCATCTCCTGGCTGGCCTTGAGCTGCTCCTCCATGGCCAGGGAGATCCCGCGGATGCGGTCCGTGCTGCCCTGGGTGGCCTCCTCGATGGCGTGGAGGCTGCGGCTGACACTCTCCACCGCACCCGTGCCGAGGCCGACGCGCTCACGGCTCTCCTCGATCTGGGCGGTGATCTCCTTGGCGGCGCTGCCGCTGCGCTCGGCGAGCTTGCGGACCTCCTCGGCCACCACGGCGAAGCCCTTGCCCTGGGCGCCGGCCTTGGCGGCCTCGATGGCGGCGTTCAGGGACAGCAGGTTGGTCTGCCGGGCGATATCCGCGATCACCAGGGTGATGCGGTTGACCTTCTCGGAGGAGTCCTCGATGGCGTTCATGGCCTTGGTGCAGTCGCCGGCGGCACCGCTGCCCTGCGCGCTCATCTCCAGAGAGCCGGCGGCGATCTTTTCCGCATCCGCAGCGGAGGCCCGGACCTGGGAGATGGAAGCGGACATCTCCTCCAGGGCTGCCGAGGATTGGGTCATGGCCACCCGCTGCCGCTCTGCGCTCTGGCTCAGGTCCACGGTGGTTGTGTTCATCTGCTCGGCGGTGGCGCTGAGCTCGTGCGTGGCCGAGGCCACCTGCTCCGCGGTGCTGGCCACCTGGGAGATGGTGTCCCGAAGCTTGCCGACGAAGTGGTTGATCCCGGTGCAGATGGCGCCAAGCTCATCGCTGCCGCTGTAAGTCAGGGTCCGGCTCAGGTCGCCTTCGCCCTGGCCCATGTCCACCACCAGCGCCTCGATGTCGTCCAGGGGTTGGCGGATGGACTGGGTGATCAGGCGGGACAGCACCGCGACTCCGACCAGGGTGCAGCCGATGATTGTCAGCATCGCCATCTGGCTGCGGCGATTTCCGTCTTCCAGGTCCTTGCGGAGGCGCCCGATGTCCGTGTCCTGCTTGGCGGCGTAGGCGGTGATGGCTGCCTCTGCCTGATGGGTGCCTTCCTTGAACTCGGCGATGGCCTGATTGGCCTCCAAGGATGACCTGATCGCCCCGGTTCGCACCCGGCCCGCCACCTGGGCGAACCCTGCGGCGTAGGCCTCCAGGCTCTGCTCGATGGCGGTCAGGGTCTCCAGATCCTTGGGCTCGGACTCCAGCTTCTTGATCTGGACCATCCGTTCCCTGGCATGCTCCCGGGCCTCCTGCCACTGCTTCTCATACTTCGCCTGGGCTGCGGCCTCGCTGACGCTCAGAAAGAGATCCTTCTCGTAGCGCCGCATCATGTTGATGTTGGCCCGCATGCGCTGGGCGTGTTCCACCAGCTTCAGGTCCACCTCAATGATGCGCGAGGTCGTCTGGATGACCTGCTGCGTGGCAAAGTACCCAACCCCACCGATGAGGGCGACCGCCAGGGCGCATACGCCAAAACCCAGGTTGAGCTTTCTGCTGATTTTCATCGGAGGATCCTCGGACAAACGCTTCCTCAAAGGGGAAGCACATCCGAGGCATCGGCGGATCAGGCGACCGATTTTATTTTTGACACATTGGTCGGTTAAGTGATCTGCCCGGAGCGCTCCAGGCTCCTAGGGTCGGGCCAGCCCTGCCAGCAGCGCCTTGTGAAAGGCGTCAGGGTCCTGGATCTGCGGGGCATGGCCCAGGGTCGGGAACTCCACCAGCCGGGCGTGGGGGATGAGCTTTGCGGCCCTCCGGCCCAGCTCCGGGTAGTGGCCCAGGCGGGCGGCCACGGCGGGGGGCGCCACGTCCTTGCCGATGGCGGTGGTGTCGAGCTGGCCGATGAGCAGCAGAGTGGGCGGCTGCAGCTGGCTGAACTCTTGGACCACGGGCTGGGTGTAGATCATGTCGTAGAGCAGGGCCGAGTTCCACGCCACCAGCTCACGCCCCGGGCCCCGGAACAGGCCCGCAAGCATCCGCACGGGGACCTCGAACTCGGGCCGCCACTGGCCGCCATAGTAGGTGGCCTGCTCGTAGGCGCGGATGCGCTGGGCCGTGACTCCCAGCTCCCGCTGGTACCACTGGTCCACGGTGAGGGAGGGCACGCCCTCGGCCTTCCAGTCCTCCAGGCCGATGGGGTTCACCAGGACCACCTGCTCCACCAGCTGGGGAAACATCAGGGCGTAGCGCACGGCCAGCATGCCGCCGGTCGAGTGGCCCACCAGCGCGGCCTGCTTGATCCCGAGGGACTCCAGCAGGGCCCGGGTGTTGTGGGCCAGCTGCTGGAAGGTGTACTGGTAGTGGGCAGGCTTGGTGGACTTGCCGAACCCGATCTGGTCCGGGGCCACCACGCGGTAGCCCGCGCCCGTGAGCACCTGGAGGCTGCGCTCCCAGGTGGCAGCGGTAAAGTTCTTGCCATGCAGCAGCACCACCGTATGGCCGTTAGGCGTCTTTGGTGCGACATCCTGGTAGGCCATCTGCAGTTTCACGCCCTGGGACGTGAAGGCGAACCGCTGGACCGGGAACGGGTAGTCGAAGCCCTCCAGCTCAGGTCCGTAGACCACCTCGGGAGGGGGCGGCTGGAGCACCGGCGGGGCCGTCATGGCGGGGAAGGTGAGCGCGAGGACGAGGATGAGGCTCTTCATGGGGGTGCTCCTCAGCCAGGGTAGTCCCTGGAATCAACACCTGACCCCAGAGGCTTGCTTCAAGGGAAACGGCAAATGCGAAGTCTCGCTCCGGCCGGGGCTGCCGAGAGTTGAGTCATTGAATAGGTTAATTAAATCAATTAATTTGAATATTAATTGAACAGTACGGCAGATGAAAAGGATGTGATCAATTTAACAATTTATTTATTGTTAAGTAATCATTAACAATAAATATAAAAACAATATTATTATTTTATATTACTGAAAACAAAGAGGATGGAGAGTGAATTGATGGGTTAAATATGAAAAATATTTATAATTATTATAATTGCATACGTAGCTTAGCTTATATTATTTTTCTTGCGAGATGTGAAAAACTCCTGTGGCGTTCATCACTCCAGGAGCAAGCATGATGTTCCTCCATCGGGTTTCACTCGTGATTGGAATGGGCCTTCTCTTCATTTCCTGCGGTGGAGGTGGCGGCGGCGCAAGTGCGCCCGTGATCCAGGCCCCGACGGCACTTGCCTACACCACCCTTTCCGCTGTCTATACCAAAGGCATCGCCATCCCGCCGAATACTCCCAGCAGTGGTGGTGGGGCGGTGGCTTCCTACAGCGTCAGCCCGACGCTTCCCGCCGGATTGAGTCTGAGCGCCAGCACCGGCGTCATCAGTGGAACGCCGACGACGGTGATGGCCCAGTCCAGTTACCTGGTGACCGCCACGAACAGTGGTGGCAGCGCCCTGGTCGGCCTGATCCTCACCATCAACGATGCCCTACCCGCATCCCTGACCTATGCGGTCAATCCCGCGTTCTACCTCAAGGGCACCGCCATCACCCCCAACCTTCCCAGCAACCTGGGTGGGGTTGTGCAGGCCTATTCCGTTATTCCCGCCCTGCCGCTCGGGTTGGCGCTCAACGGCACCACAGGGGCCATCACGGGTGTTCCAACCGTCGCCACCGCCGAGACCACCTTCCGGGTCATGGCCACCAACCTGTTCGGTAGCACCAGCGAAGAGTTGGTCCTTACGGTTGCGGACCCTGCCGCCATTCCTCCCGCGGTCACCAGCCTCTCCCCCACTCAGGGGCCGGTGGGGACATCGGTGATCATCACGGGTACCAACCTGGGCTTCCCTGGCACGAGCCTATCGCTCAACGGGTTGGTGATCCCGACCTTCGTACAGTCGAGCACCCAGATCCTCTTCACGGTGCCCACCGGTGCCAGCACCGGCAACCTGGTGCTCACCACACCCGGGGGGACGGTCGCCAAGGCGTTCACCGTCAATACGGCCAACACCACCGTGGATCTACGCATCGAAAAAGTGCAGCTTACCCAGAGCTCTCAGACCCTGGACAACGCCCTGCCGATCGTGGCCGGAAAGGCTGGTCTGATCAGAGTCTTTGTCTTGGCCAATCAGGCTAATACGGCCAAGCCCTCGGTCCAGGTCACCCTGCAGAACAACGGAGTGGCGGTCCCCGGCTACCCGAAGACCATTGTCTGGACTGGTTCGGGCGTCCCCACGCTCTTGGACGAGTCCCTTCTTACGCAGAGCTGGAACCTTGTGGTTCCGGGCACGGACCTCACCACGCCCGTGGGTTCTGGCTACAGCGTCAAGGCTGTGGTGGATGCCGCCGGCACCCTGCCGGAAGCCGACAAGACGAACGATACGGTCACCGTGAAACTGTCTGGGACCACGGTCCCTGTCTTCCGGGTGACCATCTTTCCCGTGGTCCTCTCTAGCGGGACGGGGAACATCTCTGCAGCCAACAAGGATGCCTGGGCGGCTTGGCTTGCGAATGCCTATCCGGTGGCCAACCTCGATGTTGCAGTTGGCAGTACCTTCACGGGATCCGTGGCCACCCTCCTGTCTGATGGGACGAACTGGGAAACACTCCTCAACGACCTCGCGACCAAGCATGCGGCGGATGGTGCCTCGAATCGCTACTACTACGGCGCCCTGAAAGTCAGCTTCAAGGAAGGCGCTATGGGCTTAGCGTATGCTCCAGACAGTCCTTCGGATTCCTTCTCCCGGCGCACAGCCATCGGCTGGGACAGGACCGATTGGGCGGATGGGGCGGGTAACAACTTCCCTGAGGTCTTTGCCCATGAGGTTGGCCACAACATGGGTCGCCTTCATACTCCTTGCGGTGGCGCGGCGCGCCCCGATCCCAGCTATCCCTACACGGGTGGCCTGATTGGGAAATGGGGCTACGACAGCGTCAACAACCTGTTGATGTCGCCCATGAGCACCCACGACATCATGGGCTACTGCGAAAACAACTGGGTCAGCGACTATGTGTACAAAAAGATCATGGATTTTCGAGGTGCCACGGGTGGATTCCTCCATGCAGGAGCCGAGGATGATCCGTTGCCTGCGGACCAGTCCGTCATGCGCGAGTGTCTCATCGTCCGCGGGCTGGTCCACTCAGATGGAACGGTGGAGTTCCTGCCCTCCTTCCGCACCCAGGCTCTTCCCTCCGCGCCGGTGAAAAAGGGTGAGTACCTCCTAGACTGCCTGGATGCCAAGGGCACCTCCGTATTCACCAGCCCCCTGGAATTGGTGGAGTTCGGTTGCTGGCCGAAGGGTCGGGAACAGAGCTTCATCGTGGCGTTGCCTCTTGATGCAGCGGTGTTGGACACCCTGGTGGGGCTCAACGTCAGCAAAGAAGGGACCGTCCTGGCCAGCCTGAGATCCGTCCTGCCCAGTGCGCGAGCCACCGCAGCCCCGCCCAAGCTCATCCGCCTGTCGGAGGATCAGGTGCAGATCAGCTGGGACGCCAGCCTCTACCGTGCGGTCATGGTCCGAGATGCGGACTCCGGCGAAGTGGTCGCAATCCTATCCGGGGGAAAGCAGACGATAACCAATAACTCCAAGCGGTTCGATCTGGTCTTCAGCGATGGTGTCCAGGGCTACACCCTTCGAACTCAGCCCAGCAATTAGAGAGAGCGGTTCGGGCGTCAGCCGGTCTCAGCGCTCGCCTGGTCAGGCGGTCCTCTCAGGCTCCTCCTTTCAAACCAAAGGGGGAGCCCAGGAGGTGCTCTGGGGTGATTCTCGGGGCAGGCGCTTCCTCAGGGGAAGGACATTCGGAGCATCGGCGGAAAGGGATCCTGATCCTAATTTCGATGAATTGTTCGCTAAGCGGGCTGGCCCTGCGGGGCGGTGATCCCTGCCACCCTGAGCGCGATGGGCAGGAGCCGGTGCGTCGTTATGGTCTCCAGCGGCGACCTTCGAGCCTCGGCCGGGAGTGGGCCCGCGGGTCGGGACTTCCTGTGGGCCGGGTGGGTCTTCCGGATCGTTGGGCAGGACGTCGCGCACCCCTGGCTGTTTCGTTGGCCAGGCTTCGACGCGCCTTGAGGTGGGCCCCTTCGCCGAACGGCTCAACCTCAACAAGGGCCTTTCAGAGGACTTATTCGCCCTGCGAAAGGGCTTAGTTCGAAATGTCTATATCATTATTTGATTGATGTTAAACCAAAAATTGTGGCGGCACCAAAGCCCGGAACCTAGCATCTAGTTGATCACCGGGTCCCCTCACTCCGGTCGCCGTCGGGGAGGCGGCAAAGCCCAACTCTTCCATCCACCTTTGAGTTGGCCGGCCTGCCGTCGGCCCCTTTTTGCAGGAGGTGCGAGGTGACACTCGTGGAAACCCTTGCGGCCCTGACTGCCCGAACCCCCAGTGGTGGTGGGTTCTGGCTCGGCAACAACTATCTCGTGGTCCGCTACAGCTCGGATCTCTGGGAGTGGGAGTATCGGGGCAACAGCTTCTACGACCTGCAGGACCTTGCGGAGGAGATCCTGCGGCGCAGCGGTCCGACCTCCCGGTTGGGGCGCTACTTCAATCAGATCATCCCGGACCAGCGGCGAGAGCACCGGGCCTGAGGCCCGAATCAGCATGTGGCCCTGAGACATGAAAAAGGCCGCTGATAGCGGCCTTTGTTGGTTGGCGCGGGCGGTCTCGAACCGCCGACCCCTACCGTGTCAAGGTAGTGCTCTACCGCTGAGCTACGCGCCAATGCGAGGTTCCATTCTAGCGGAACCGGCGCGGCTGTCGAGGGTGGGTTGCTGGGGGGCCAGGGGGCTGCCCTCAGCGTCACCTGACTAGGAATTCAGGAGCCACATCACCAGGGCTGCCAGGGTGATGAACGCCAGCAGGAGCCAGCTGTCCGCCTGGGGGTGGTCGATGGCAAACCGCAGGAAGGGATGGTCCTGATGGGGGTGGTGGGGAAGGTGGGTGCGCATGGCAGCTTCCGTTCCGGGGGGTGGACCCCTCCTAAAAGATGGGTCGTTCTGCCGGCTGCGCCCGGGAAAAGCCCCCAATCAGGACGAAAGTCCCGGCCAGAGCAGCCAGGCCAACAGGGCTCCCACCAGCATCAGCAGGAAGTCGAAGGCAGGGCCGCGATCCAGATCCGGGTGCCGGGCGAAGAGGGTGGCCATGGTGTCCTCCCGTGAGCCTGCCTGTCCGATTCCAGCATCGGCACGGGGGCGGGAGGGCGCCGTCACTTTTCTGGAACTTGCGGGTTACCTGATCGGTGACCTACTCCACCGTGACGCTCTTGGCCAGGTTGCGGGGCTGGTCCACGTCGCAGCCACGCAGGACGGCTATGTGGTAGGCCAGCAGCTGCAGGGGCACGGCATAGACGATGGGCGTCAGCCAGGGGTGGACCGGCGGCAGCTCCAGCACATCCTCGGCGATGCCTGCCAGGCCCGTGTCCCCTTCCGTGACCAGGGCGAGGATGCGCCCGTCCCGGGCGGCGGCCTCCTGCAGGTTGCTGAGGGTCTTGTCCCGGTGGGCATCCCGGGGCATCAGGGCCACCACGGGCAGAGTCTTGTCGATAAGGGCGATGGGACCGTGCTTCATCTCGCCCGCAGGGTAGCCCTCGGCGTGGATGTAGGAGATCTCCTTCAGCTTGAGCGCGCCTTCCAGGGCGATGGGGTAGCAGGGGCCGCGGCCCAGGTACAGGAAATCCGTGGCGCCCTGCCAGCGCTGGGCCCACTGCATGATCTTGGGCTCCAGGCCATTGAGGCGTTCCAGGTGGGCCGGCAGCTCGCGGAGTCCCTGCAGCAGCTCGGCCTTCAAGTCGGGGTCCACGGTGCCCTTGGCCTCGCCGAGCTTCAGGGCCAGCAGGGTGAGCACCGCCAGCTGGGTGGTGAAGGCCTTGGTGGAGGCCACCCCGATCTCAGGGCCCGCGTGGGTGAGGATCGTCGCCTCGGACTGGCGCGTGGCGGTGGAGCCCAGGACGTTGCAGATGGCCAGGGTGCGCGCCCCCCGGGCGGCGGCCTCCTTCATGGCGGCCAGGGTGTCGGCGGTCTCCCCGCTCTGGGTGATGCCGATGATGAGCGTGCCGGGCTGGATCACGGGCTCGCGGTAGCGGTACTCGCTGGCGTAGTCCACCTCGACGGCCACCCGGCTCAGCTGCTCGATGAGGAACTTGCCCACCAGGCCCGCGTGCCAGCTGGTGCCGCAGGCGACGATGTGGATGCGGGTGAGGGCGCTGAGTTCCTCGGTGGTGAAGGGCAGGTCCAGGGGAATGGGCTCGCTGTCCAGGGGCAGCCGGTTCAGCAGCGTGTTGGAGAGGGCCTGGGGCTGCTCGAAGATCTCCTTCTGCATGAAGTGCTTGTAGCCGCGCTTCTCGGCGGAGACGGGGTCGTAGGGGATCGTCACCACCGGCCGCTGCACGTCACTGCCGTCCTGCCGGAAGATGCGGGCGCCACTGCGGGTCAGCTCGGCGAAATCGCCATCCTCCAGGAAGATCACCTGGCGGGTGTGGGGCAGGAGGGGCACCACATCCGAGGCCAGGAAGGTCTCGCCCTCGCCCAGGCCCAGCACCATGGGCGGGCCGCTGCGGGCGGCCAGGATGCGATCGGGGTCCAAGGCATGCAGGCAGGCCAGGGCGTAGATGCCCTTCATGCGGCCCACGGCTTCGCGGAAGGCCTCCGGGAAGGTTCGCCCCTGCTTCATCAGGTGGGACACCATCACCGGGAAGCACTCCGTGTCCGTCTCGGAGGTGAAGACCTCGCCGGCGGCGGTCAGCTCGGCGCGCAGCTCCAGGAAGTTCTCGAAGATGCCGTTGTGGACCGCCACCACCTGGCCGTCTGCGCTGCGGTGCGGGTGGGCGTTCTCCTCCGTGGGCCGGCCGTGGGTGGCCCACCGGGTGTGGCCGATGCCCAGGGGGGTGGGGTCTGCCATATCGACCTTCCCCGCGAGGTTCACCAGCTTGCCCGAGGCCCGGGTGATGTGGAACGTGCCGGAGCCCGTGGCCAGGGCCACACCGGCGCTGTCATAGCCGCGATACTCCAGGCTGCGCAGGCCGTTCACCAGGATGCCAACGGCGCTCTGGTTGCCGATGTAGCCGACGATTCCACACATGGGAGCTCCCAGTTCTTCCTTCAAGGTAGCGGGGTGGTCCTGCGGATCCAATGTAGTCCCTGCCACCCGGTCTGCGGCAGGGCAACCCCCACACCCTGTGGCAGTTCAGCCGCGCTTGCCTGTAAAAAAGCGCAACACCTGCTTCTTCAGGCGGCTGGTGAGGAAGGGGCCTAGGCGCTTCTTCTCCCGGAGGATCTGGATGAAGAGATCGCGCTTCTTCCGGGGCGGCACGGTCCGGTTGGCCGCAGGCACCAGGCGCAGGGCCCCCTTTTCACAGGCAGAGATGCAGGCCCCGCAGCCGAGGCAGACCCGCTCCTTCACGGCGGCGAAGCGGTCCGCCGGGGTCTCGAAGACGGGCCCCTTGGCGAGGCCGATGGCCTTGACGTTGCAGGTGCTGAAGCAGGTGCCGCAGTAGTCGCAGGCCTCGGGATCGATGACAGCGGTGAAGCCGGTCTTGGCGATGCCGTCGTGGTGGCCCATCTGGACGCCGGCCATGAGCTCGCAGCAGCATCGGCAGCAGTTGCAGATGAAGGAGGGCTGCTCGCGGATGTTGTCCGTGACGTGGGTGAGGCGCAGGTCCCGGGCCCGGTCGATGACCTCCAGCAGCTCCGCCTCGGTCTTCAGTTCCGCGAAGCCGCGCCGGGACAGGAACTTCGCCGCGCTGCCCAGGGAGATGCAGATGCCTTCCACCGGCGCGCCCTTGGCGCAGGTCTTCCCCTGGTGTTCCTTCTTGTGTCGGCAGTAGCAGAGGCCCACGGCGCCGGTCCCGGCCCGGCGGATGAGCTCCCGGGCCTGCTCGTAGGTGGCGATCTCGGACGTGACGGGGATGTGCTCTTCGTAGGCCAGGGTGCGGGTGAGCTGGGTCTTGCTGCCGAAGAACTCCTTGGCCTGGCTCTCCTCCAGATACTCCCGCATGAGCCGCGCCACCCGCTCCATGGGCAGGTCCGTGCGCCGCTTCATGAAGGTGAACTCGAAAAACCCGATGAGCCCCGGCATGAGCAGGTAGTAGGTCGTGCCGGCATAGGGCATGTCCATGACCAGGCCCTTGTCTGCCATGGTCTCCAGCAGCGGCTGCAGCTCCGCCCCGGGCAGGCCCGTGGCGCGGACCAGCTCCGCCAGGGTGGCTTCCTCCAGGGGGAACCGCGAGGCCACGAAGGCCTCCCGCTCGTCGAAGAGCAGGCTGAGAATCTCGCGGAGCTTGTCGCTGTCCACCAGGCCGATGGGGTACTTGTTCAGCCGGTCGATGAGCGGAATCAGGCTGTCCTTGGTGCCGAGGTGGTGTCCCATCAGCGGAGTCTAGGGCCCCCTTGCCATGACCGGGAGCACATGCCAGCGGGGCGGGGGTTGGTTAAAATGGTGCTGGAAACCGGCCGGCCCAGGCACCCTCGACGGATTCGCGATGACCACCATCTGCCTCAACATGATCGTGAAGAACGAAGCCCACGTGATCCGGCGCGCCCTGGACTCCGTAAGGCCCCTCATCACCAGCTGGTGCATCCTGGATACCGGCTCCACGGACGGGACCCAGGACCTCATCCGGGAGCACCTGAAGGATCTTCCCGGGGAGCTCCATGAAGCTCCCTGGAAGGGCTTTGGCGCCTCCCGTACCGAGGCCATCGAGCTGGCCCGGGGTCACGCGGACTACCTCCTGTTCATCGATGCCGACGATGAGCTGCTGCTCCCCAAGGGCTTCAAGCTGCCCAGCCTCAAGGCCGATGCCTACCACCTCTACCACCGGCTCGTGAACCTGGGGTTCCTGCGCATGGACCTGGTCGCCACGCGCTGTCCCTGGCGCTACGTGGGTGTCCTGCACGAATACCTGGAATCGGACCAGCCGCGGTCGAGCGAGATCCTGAAGGGGCCGGTGATCCAGGAGCGCCGGGAAGGCGCCCGGAGCCAGGACCCCCGGAAGTATGAGCGGGATGCGGAGGTCCTCGAGCAGGCCCTTCTGGCAGAGCCGGAGAACGCCCGCTACGCGTTCTACCTGGCCCAAAGCCGGAAGGATGCTGGACAGCTCGAAGCAGCGATCGCCGCCTATCGCCGACGCGTGGCCATGGGAGGGTGGGATGAGGAGGTCTACGTCTCCCTGCTCCGGGTGGCCCAGCTGCTGGAGGGCCTCGGTCGACCGGAGGCCGAGGTCGTCCAGGCCTTCCTGGAGGCCTATCAATTCCGCCCCCGGCGCGTGGAGAGCCTCGTCTGGCTCGCGGTCTACTACCGGAAGCTGGAGAAGTACCAGCTTGCGCTGCTCTTCGCCGAGCGGGGCCTCAAGGTCAACCGGCCCGGGGACATCCTCCTCGTCGAGGAGGACTGCTACACCTGGCGCTGCCTGGATGAGTTCGCCGTCGCGGCCAGCTGGACCGGGCGGCACCGGGATGCCCTCCAGGCCTGCGATCGCCTCCTCACCGAGGGCTTCCTGCCCCCTGGAGAGGTGAATCGGGTTCGGGCCAACCGGGATCAGGAGGCCCGGGCCGTTCCCGGAGCCATGCCCCTCCGCCCCGGGAAAAAGACCCAGCGGCGCTGAGCGCCCCTGGAGAACCTAGGGTCATCCGGACGCCGGAGGTTGAGACAAGAGAAAGCCCGGCTGCGCCGGGCTTTCTCGCGGGGGCCCGGGGGTGTGCGCGCAGCGCAGCGGAGGTCGTGCCCCCCCCCCTCCCGGAGAGTCAAAGCAAAGCCAGGCTCCGCCTGGTTTTGCGCGGGGGCCCGGGGGTGTGCGCGCAGCGCAGCGGAGCGTGGAACCCCCGGATAATAAGGGCTAGGCCAGGCTGCGGATCCGGGCGGCGCGCGTGTCGATCTCCGTGATGCGGAAGGCGAAGTTGCCGTCCACCACCACGACCTCGCCCTTGGCGATGAGCTTGCCGTTCACCAGCAGCTCCACGGGGGCGTCGGCGCTGCGGTTCAGCTCCAGGATCGAGCCCGGCGTGAGCTTCAGCAGCTCACCCATCTGCATCTCCGTCTGGCCCATGCGCACAACCACCGGCAGCTGGATGTCCAGCAGCAGCTCAAGGTTGCCGGAGTCGGGCATGGGACCGGAGGCCACCGGAGCCTGGCGGGTCTGGGCTGGCGACGCGGCTCCTGACGGGGCCTGGGCGGCACTGGCGGCCGGGGCTTCGGCCGGTGGCGGCGCGGCCTGGAGCTCGCCGAAGCCCAGCTTGCGCTTGAGCTGCTGCAGCAGCAGATCCGGGAGCAGCAGGTGGATGGTGGTGCTGAGGGCGTCCTGGGTGGTGGCCAGGGCGATGTCCTGGAAGGCGCCCTGACCCAGCTGCTCTTCGTAGGCAGCGGCCTCGGGGGCCATGGCCAGGATCTCCACGTTCGAGATGGCGAAGGTCTCGCCTGCCAGGTCCGAAAGGGTCTGGTTGGCGCTGCCCATGACCTGGTTGAAGGTCTCCGCCAGGGCGTCCTTGGAGTCGCCCACCAGCTCCTCGCTGGAAGCGCCGTCGCCGCCCAGCATGAGGTCCACCAGGATGGTGCCCTCCTTGAGGGGGAGGCTGAAGATGAGCGTGCCGCTGAGGCCCTTCTGGTAGTTCGCCTTCACGAGGACCGCAGTGCCCTCCTGCAGGGCCGCGGTGCCTGCAGCGTCCACCAGTTCGCCCGGGGCAGCCTTGAGCTGGAACTCCCGGCCGGTGAGCATCGAGAACACCGAGGCCATGCTCTCGGCGAAGGCGCTGCCGGTTTTCTGGAAGAACTCCGTATCACGGGCATCCATGGCTCATCCTTCCGACCGGCTGCCGGTCACTTGGAACACGCGTTTTCCATTGGGGTTCAGGGCCACCAGGCCCCGGTAGCGCGGAATGCCGTCCACGCAGAGGTCGAGCTCGGCATCGAAGCGCTTGGTCAGTGGGATGAGGTCGCCGGCCTTGAGCTGGAGGACCTCCTCCATGCTCAGGCTGGTGCCGTGGATCTCCGCCGCGGCCTCCATGGGGCACTTCTTGAGGCTGGCCATGAGCAGGCGGGCCTCCTCGAAGGACGAGGACTTCTTGTAGCCCGTGAACATCTCCTGGTCGAACTTGTTGGAGATGGGCTCCAGGATGATGCTCGGGATGGCCAGGTTGATCATCCCCGAGACCGGGCCCATCTTCACCTCGAAGACCACCAGCAGGACCACCTCGTTGGGCGCCACGATCTGGATGAGCTGGGGGCTGGTCTCCCGGGCCTGGATGCGGAAGTCCAGGTCCACGATGCCGCGCCAGGATTCCCGGATGTCCTCGAGCAGCAGCTTGAGGATGCCGTCGAAGATGCTCTGCTCGATGTCGGTCATGGTCCGGAGCTGCTTCAGGGGCTCCCCGGGTCCGCCCAGCATCTTGTCGATGATGGGGAAGACCAGCGTGGGATTGACCTCCAGGGCCAAGGCGCCCTCCAGCGGCTTGATGGAGATGGCGTTGAAGCAGGTGGGGTCAGGCACGGAGAGCAGGAACTCCTGGTAGCTGAGCTGCTCGACGCTGACCAGGTTCACTTCGGTGATGGTGCGGAGGTAGGCGCTCAGGGAGCTGGAGAAGTTCCGGGCGAAGCGGTCGTGCATGAAGTGCAGCGACCGCATCTGCTCCCGGCTCACCCGGTCCGGTCGGCGGAAGTTGTAGAGAGAGACTTTGCGCTGGGCCTGGGCTTTTTTTGCCTGGGCCGTCGCCGCGGGCCGCTCCCCGCCACCCCCGCCCGAAGCCTTCCCGGCCGGCTTGGTGTGCGACTTAAGTAGAGCGTCTACTTCCTCTTGGCTCAGGATCTTGGCCATGGATTACCCTTCGATGTGCTTCTCCAGGAGCTTGCCCCGGAGTCGCAGCATGGCCTTCGTATGCAATTGGGATACCCGGGACTCGGTGATGTTGAGCAGCGTCCCGATTTCTTTCATGGTCAGCTCGTCGAAGTAGTAGAGCTGGACGACGAACTTCTCCTTCTTCGGCAGGACCTCCATGGCGTCCCGGAGGATCTCCTTGATCTCGGAGGCCTGGAAGGTCTGGTGGGGGTCCTCCGCATCGGGGTCCGGCACGAAGCTGATGATGCTCTCGCCCTCGCCGTCCTCGCCCACCTCCACGAAGGTGCCCAGGGTGACGCCCTTGAGCTCATCGAGGTTCTTGTGCAGCTCCTCCAGGGGGATGCCCAGGTGGACCGCGACTTCCTCATCCGTGGCGGCCCGACCCATCTGCTGCTCGAGCATGTGGTAGGAGCTCTCGATGTCCTTCTTCTTGCGGCGCAGGCTGCGGGGCACCCAGTCCAGGTCCCGCAGACCGTCCAGGATGGCGCCCTTGACCCGCAGCTCGGCGTAGGTCTTGAACTTGATGTTCCGGGCGGGCTCGAACTTCTCGATGGCGTCCATGAGGCCCAGGATGCCGCTGTTGATCAGGTCATCCAGCTCCACGTGCGAGGGCAGCCGTGCGGCGATGCGGTGGGCCACGAACTTCACCAGGGGCACGTAGTCCTTGATGATCTGCTCGCGGTTGTTGCGGTCGAAGGGTTCGGGCGCCTCAGCCTCCGGGGTCTCGGCCGCGGGCTGCGGCGCCACCGGCGGCGGCGCAGGCTGGGGCAGGGCGCAAGGCATCCCCCTCCCATAGGCCTTGGCAGCGGCCAGTGCCGCCCAGGGACGCAGCGCCGCCGGAGCCGCTTCCACAGCCTTCAGGGCCTCGCCGCTGAGGGGCTGGCCAGGAGCGGTGGGTTGGTCCGGAGTCGGGGGCATCCAGGGTCCTAGGTGGAATCGTCGGAGGAGAGCTGTCTCCAGAATGACGCAAAGCCGTTCGGTTGCAAGGATACCCGTCCGAGCAGCTGCTGGGCGAGGGCCTGGAAGGCCTGGGAGGCCGCGCAGCGCGGGAAGAGGTCGACCACCCCCCGCTGCTGGCGCACGGCCTGCAGCAGGTGCGCATCGTGGGGCACCATGCCCAGCACCTTGAGCTGCTTGCCGAGGAAGCGCTCAGTGGCGGCCTGGAGCTGGTCCACGGTCTCCTGGGCCTCGTCGGCGCTCTGGCCGTTGTTCACCAGGAGCCAGAGCGGCTTGGTGGCCTCCCGCAGGTGCAGGACTTTTACCATGGCGTAGGCGTCCACAAGGCTCGTGGGCTCCGGCGTGGTGACCAGGATGACCTCCTGCGCGGCCATGAGCAGCTTGAGGACCGAGTCGTGGATGCCCGCGGCCGTATCGATGAGCAGCCAGTCCGCGGTCTCGGCCACCCGCTGCAGTCCCTGCACCAGGCGCAGCTCGCTGACGGTGTCCAGGCGGGTCAGCTCCTGGATGCCGCTGCTGGCGGGGATGATGCGGATGCCCATGGGGCCGTCCACAAGGATCTCCTCCAGCACCTTCTCGCCGCGCAGCACATGCTCCAGGGTGAACTCCGGGGACAGGCCCAGCAGGATGTCGATGTTCGCGAGGCCGAAGTCCGCGTCCATGACCACCACCCGCTGGCCCTGCTGGGCCAGGGCGATGGCGAGGCCTGCCACGACGTTGGTCTTGCCCACCCCGCCCTTGCCGGACGTGATCGCGAGCACCCGGGCCGCGAAGAGCGGGACATCCGGGCGCAGTCCCTGGGCCATGCTGCGCAGACGGGAGGCCTGATCGTGGCTCATTCGACGTCCTTCGCAGTGGCGGGGAGGATGAGGTCCGCCACCCGGCGGCTGGTGGCCAGCTCCAGGGCGTCCGGCACTTCCTGGCCCGTGCCCAGGTAGCTGAGGGGGCGCTTGACCCGCACCAGCGTGCTCAGGATGGGGCCGTAGGTGGAGGTCTCGTCCAGCTTGGTGAAGAGGAGACGCGTGGGGTGCAGGGGCTCGTAGCGCGCGGCGATCTCAGTCAGGTCCCGGGGCTTGGTGGTGGCGGACAGCACCAGGTGGGTCTCCACGTCCGGCAGCTCCTCGAGCAGGCCCCGCAGCTGGTTCAGGGTCTCCGTGTCCTTGGGGCTGTGGCCGGGGGTGTCGATGAGTACGAGGGCGCGGTCCTGGTAGAAGCGCAGGGCACCGCGCATGTCCTCCACGGTGAGGGCCACGTGCATGGGCACCTGCAGGATCTGGGCGTACTGCTGAAGCTGGTCCACGGCTCCCATGCGGTAGGTGTCGAGGGTAAGCAGGGCCACCTTCTGCTTGAGGTGGAGCTGGGCGTAGGCCGCGAGCTTGGCCACGGTGGTGGTCTTGCCCACGCCCGTGGGGCCCACCAGCGCCGCCACCCGCATCTTCCCGGGCTCCACCTGGATGGGGGGCGCCACCGGGATGAAGTCGGCGATGACCCGGCGCAGGAAGAGGCGCGCCCGCTCGGCGTTCACGGCGCCCGTGGCCGAGTCGCCCTCCTGGTCCGTGAGGGCGCGCTGGGCATGCTCGCAGAGGCGCAGCGCGATGACGGGTTCCACGTCGTTGGCGACGAGGTCGCCGTAGAGCTCCAGCAGGCTCGAGGGCAGGTGGAGCTGGGCCGGGGGCATGCCCTGGCGCTGGATGCGGCTGAGCAGCGCCTTCATCTGGTCCAGCTCTTTCAGGATCGAGCCGTTGCGCTGCTCGTTGTCCTTGAGGGCTGCCACGGCGCCCTTGATCTCCAGCAGCTCGCGGCGCAGGGGCTGCAAGTCCATGGGCGGCGCGGGGGGGGCCGGGGGTGGGACTTGCCGGGTAGCGCGGGTGGGGGGGGTGGCCAGGGGTGCCCGCAGGCCGTAGGTGAGCGCGGGGGGGGCGGAGGCCGCCGGGGGAACCCCCGCCTGGGCTTCGTCCACGGCCGCCGTGACCTCGATGATCGACTCTTCCCCGGTGCCCGAGGCCGCCGGGCGCCGCCGGGTGCGGGTGGAGAGGATGAAGGCCTCTTCGCCCATGTCCTTCTTCACGACGTCGAGGGCGTCCTGCATCGAGCCGGCTTCAAAGGTCTTCACGCGCATGGGCGGCCCTTCATGACACAGTTCCCAGGTTCACGACGCGGACATCCATGGGCACTTCGCTGTGGCTCAGCACCACCAGCTGGGGCAGAGCCCGCTCCAGGAGCCGTCGCAGGTGGGGGCGTACCACGGGGTTGGTGAGCAGCACCGGCTGGGCCCCGGGCAGCAGGGCGGCGATGCCGTTGGCGATGCGGTTCAGCAGCTCCTGGGTGCGGCCGGGCTCGAGGGCCAGGAAGCTGCCCCGGTCCGTCTGCTCGATGCCGCCCTGGAGGGTCTGCTCCAGGTTCGGATCCAGGACCAGGACACCCAGCTCCCCCGTCTCGGACAGGTGGGGGCTGGTCAGCACCCGGCCCATGGCCTGGCGGACGTATTCGGTGATGAAGCCGACATCCTTGGTCATGGCCGCGGCGTCGGCGGTGGCCTCCAGGATGCGGCCCAGATCCCGCACAGGGACCCGCTCGCGCAGCAGGTTGTGCATCACCTTCTGCAGAGTGGTCACGGTGATCACGTTGGGGATGAGGTCGTCCACCAGGCGGGGGCTCGACTCCTTGAGGTTGTCCAGCAGGTGCTGGACCTCGGGCCGCCCCAGCATCTCCGGTGCGTGCTGCTTGATCAGCTCGGAGAGGTGGGTGGTCAAGACGGTGGCAGGTTCTACCACGGTGTAGCCCAGCAGCTGGGCCCGGTCCCGGAGGTTGTCGGGGATCCAGTAGGCGGGCAGGCCGAAGGCGGGCTCGGAGGTGGGAGTGCCCGCGAGCTCCTCCGTGGCGGTGCCGGGATTCATGGCCAGGAACTGGGCCGGCTGCAGCTCCGCCCGGGCGATCTCCTCGCCCCGCAGCAGGATGCGATAGGCGTGGGGGGCCAGCTGCAGGTTGTCCCGGATGCGCACGGGCGGCACCACGATGCCCAGCTCCTGGGCCATCTGGCGCCGGACGCCCTTGATGCGCTCGAGCACGGTGCCACCCTGGTTCACGTCGAGCAGGGGGATCAGGCTGTAGCCCACTTCCAGTCCCAGGGGATCGACCTTGAGGAGGCCCTCCACCTTGTCCGCGGACTCAGCCGCGGCAACCTTGGCCCTTTCGGCGGCGGCCACCTGGTCTGCCTCGGTGGCCGGAGCCCCCTGGGGCAGCTTCCAGGCCGCGTAGGCCATGACGCCGAAGATGGAACCCATGACCCAGAAGGGGAAGAGGGGCAGGCCCGGCACGGCGCCGAAGAGGAAGAGCACCGCCGTGGCGATGGCCAGCGGCCGGTGGTCCGCGCCCATCTGGCCCAGGACCTGGCTGCCCAGGCCCGTGGCATCGCTGCCGCTGCGGGTGGTCAGGATGGCGCCGCCTACGCTGATGAGCAGGCTGGGGATCACTGTCACCAGGCCATCGCCCACGGTCAGCAGGGTATAGACCTCAAGGGCCTGCATCACGGGCAGGTTGTAGCGGACCACCCCCAGGATGATGCCCGCCACGATGTTGACCGCCAGGATGATCAGGGCCGCCACAGAGTCCCGCTGCGTGAACTTCACGGCGCCGTCCATGGCTCCGTAGAAGCCGGCCTCCTCCTGGAGGTCCTTGCGGCGCTTGCGGGCTTCCTGCTCGTCGATGTAGCCCGCGTTCAGGTCGGCGTCGATGGCCATCTGCTTGCCGGGCAGGGCATCCAGGGTGAAGCGGGCGGTGACCTCGGCGATGCGGCCCGCGCCATGGTTGATGACCAGGAACTGGATGGCCAGCAGGATGAGGAAGACCACCAGGCCGATGACATAGCTGCCACCCACCACGAACTGGCCGAAGGCCTTGACCATGTGACCGGCGGCGTCGGCGCCCTGGTCGCCTGCATAGAGCAGAATTCGCCGGGTGGTGGCCACGTTGATGGCCAGACGGAAAAGTGTCACCACCAGCAGCACGGACGGGTAGGAGCTGAACTCCTTGGGGCGGGGCACATACATGCCCACCATGAGGATCACGAGGCTCAGGGTGATGTTCAGGACGATCAGCAGATCGAGCATGAACGCCGGCAGGGGCAGCACCATCACCACCAGCACGATCATGACGAAAATGGGCGCAGCCAAGTCCGACCGCCGGCCGAGGCGGCCCATGAATGGAAGCAGACGGTCTAGAAAGGTCAACATACCGACACCCGCAGGGTCAGGGGCGAGGGGCGTGCCAAGGGGGATTGGGGCTGTCGGCTATCGGCAGTCAGCTGTCAGCTCAAGAAGGGGCCGACCCACCGGGGCCCGGGGGGCGCCGTCACCATAAGCTGATAGCTGATAGCTGATAGCCGACAGCCAGCGCTGCTCAGCGCTGGATCTTCAGCCCATCCCAGCGCTCGGGCGGGTGACACCGGCACCGCCAGCCGGCCCAACTCACCCGCTGGAAGCTCACGGCTCCGGGCCAGGGCACCCGATCCAGCCAGGTCTGCAGGGCCCGCTGGAGGCGCAGGCGCTGCTCGGGCTCCAGGGCCGTGTCCGCCCCCACCCAGGCCCCCGCCCGGCGGGCCTTCACCTCCAGCAGCCGCAGCTCAGAGCCCCGGCTGAGCAGCAGGTCCAGCTCCCAGCGACCCAGCTTCTGCCGCCAGGCCACCAGGTCCCAGCCGCGCAGCCAGAACAGCCAGAGCGTCAGCCGCTCCGACCACACCCCCAGGCGCCGCGCCGCCTCACCCCGCCGGGAACGGGTCATAACAAGGGCCAAAAGGGGGAAAGCAACAAACTCTCGCAGAGGGGCCCGGAGAAAGCAGAGGCTGCGGAGATTCGTGCCTGTGCGTTCATTCCTCAGCGCCCTCCGCCCTCTCCGCGCCCCTCTGGGTGAGTGGTTTTCTTTTCGTACTGTCCCTACTCGTCCCGCCGGGGCAGCAGCAGGCTGCGCTGGACGCGCTCGAGGTTGCCGTGGATGCGGACGATCTTCCAGGCCAGGACCATGGCGTAGCCCAGCCAGACCCAGAGGAGCCGGGGGTCCACCGGGGTGCGCTTGAGGGCGTCGGTGCCCAGGTCCAGCCGGAGGCCCTGGAGATACCAGACCACGACGCCAAAGGCGATGATCAGGTAGCCCCAGCGAATCCAGTAGGGCCGGAGGCCTTCCTTGACCTTCCAGCGCAGCAGCAGCCAGCGGTCGAAGCGGTCGCTCTTCTCCTCCGTGAAGTGGAGGGCCAGCAGCTGGTCCACGAGGGGGGCGTAGCGGTGCGCCTTCAGCTCCTGGATCTCCTCCTCGCCGTTCACCTTGCGCAGGAAGGCCGAGCGGATCTTGCCGATGCACTCTTCCCAGGGGGCCTCCTCCCGCTGCAGCGAGAGATGCAGGCGCACCAGCCCGACCCAGAGCAGAGCCTGGGCCAGGAGCACCGCCCAGAGGGACATGCCCTGCCAGCCCTGGGTGCGGACGAGATCGAGGAAACGGGAGAGATCCATCCCGGCAGTTTAGCCGAGGGGCCAAAGCGGGGCCGGGAACCATGTAGCCTGGATGGGGCCGGACGCGAGCCGACCCAGGAGGATGGCATGGGCACCGAAGAACTGAAGTCAGCGACGAACTGGGCCAAGGAACTGGGCGTGTCGGAGAAGAAGCTCAAGGATGCCCTCAAGGCCGCCGGCATCGAGCCCGACGCCAAGAAGGGCGTCTGCGCCTTCTACTCCAAGGCCTCCGCCGAGAAGGCCAAGAAGGCGATCAAGTAGGCGCCTGGCACAGCCCCAGCCATTCGAGCGCAAAAGCGGAACCACCGATTCCGCAGATGACACAGATGGGCGCCGACCCAGCAGGGCGAGCCACGACCTATCCCTGCAATCACCGGCCGAGATTTTCAAGCAAAAGCCAAATCAGCCACCGATGAACACCGATAAAGACATGATAAAAACCATTAAATAGATCCATTTAGTTATTTCTTTATCAGCTTTTAATCGGTGTTCATCGGTGGCAAAAAAGCATTTCTAGCTTATCGGCTAGCCTCAGCCTGAAAAGCCGTCCGCAGACCCGCAACGGCAGAACCAGCCGGCACCGCTGGGTGCCCTGGGCGCAGTTCCTGCTCAAGGTGTTCTCGGTGGTCGTCCTGGTCTGCCCTTGCTGCGGCATTCGCATGCGACGTATCGCCGTCACCCAGCAGCCTCGTGTCATCGCCGCGATCCTCGATTGCCTCACCCAGAAGGAACAACGGCCTTGATGGGGTGCCTTCTCCCCTGGCAGAAGGGATAGAGCACGAATACCCATGTTCGACAGGCATCCCTTCCAAGGTCGCGCCGCGAGGCGTTCTCGTATGCGACCCCGAAGATCAAAGCATCCTCCAGTCACGAAGCCCCTCTCTGACCAAGCCACATGGTTAGGCCGGGTGCGGTTCGATTCACGCCGAAGCCTGCGTCGGAAGCGCTCCTTGAGGGGGCGAGGTGGACCTCACCCCAGCCCAATGCTCTCAAGGTGCGCCTGGAACTCCCGCAGGCTGAAGGGCTTGGGCAGTAGGGTGACACCCGGATGGGCCGAGGCTAGGGTGAGCGCGGCCTGGTCTGTCCGGCCTGTAGAGAGAAGGACGGGGACCTTTGGGTGCAACATTCGAAGGCGAGGCAGGGTCCCGGTCCCGCCCAGTCCGGGCATATTCATGTCCAGGATGACCAGGTCAGGCTCAAGGCCGGCTTCGAGCACGTCCAGGGCCTCCTCGCCACTCCGGGCTATGTCGACCGCGGTGTGGCCCAGCGCCTCCAGGCTCGCCTGGCAGGAGATCTGGATCAGTTCGTCGTCATCCACCAGAAGGACCTTGAGGGATCTAGGGGAGGGCCGCGGGTCCTGGGACTTTGCCGGTTCTGTGGGCTGGACAGCGGGTTCTTGCTCGCAGGTGGGGAAGCGAAGAATCACAAGGGTGCCCTGGCCGGGCTCACTCTGGATCGTCATCTGCCCGCGGTGGGCCTTCACGGTGCTGAAGACCATGGACAGGCCAAGCCCTGTGCCCCGGCCGGTTTCCTTGGTGGTGAAGAACGGGTCCATCGCCTTCTCCAGCACCGCCTTGGGCATCCCAATCCCATTGTCTTCAACCATGACTTCGACCCAGTCCTGGTCGATATTCCGGGTGTGCAGGGTGAGGATGCCATTTTCGGGCATGGCATCCACTGCATTGACGCACAGGTTCATGAAGGCATGGGCCAGGGCGCTGGCATCGCCCAGGATGGGGCGAAGCTCACCCTCCAAGTCCATATCCAGCCGGACCTTGGACAGGGTCGTCCGCTCCAGAAGCGCAACTTCCTCCCTGAGAATCGCATTCAGGTCGAGCTTGTTGTTCTTAGCGGGGCTATGCCGGGCAAAGTTCAGAAGGCTCTTGACCATCTTGCCGCCTCTTTCAGTGGCTTTGCAGATGGTGCCAAGGGCCTGGTAAAGGGGACTGCCGGGAGGTTGGCTCTCGATGTGGGCCGATGCCAGACCGAGGATGGCTCCCAGGACATTGTTCATGTCGTGGGCGACGCCCCCGGCCAAGGTGCCGAGGCTCTCCATTTTTTGGGATTGCAGCAGTTGGGCTTGGAGCTTGGACTTCTCCGCCTCAGCTTGGCGGGCTTCGGTGACGTCCCGGTTGATGCCGACCATTCGAACCGGAGTGCCTTCCTGGTCTCTCAGCACCTTGGCATTGGCCTTGATCCAGCGGACCGTCCCGTCCCGGTGCCGGACCCGGAATTCCGTGTCGAATGGAGCTTCGCCCCTGATGGTGGCCTCGCACTCCCGAATCGCCCTCTCCAAGTCCTCCGGATGCAGGCCGTCCTTCCAGTCCTGCAGGGTGCCATTGCTTTCCTGGCGGGTTGTTCCGTAGAACTCAAACATCTGGTCATCCCAGATCATGGTTCCCGACAGGAGGTCCCAGTCCCATACGGCTAAATGGGCGGAGTCCGTCGCAAGCTGCATACGCTGATTGCTCTCCCGAAGGGCCTCCTCCTTCCGCTCCAGCGCGGTGATGTCGTGCCCAATCCCCAGCACGCCGACGATCCTTCCCTCTTCATCGAGCATCGGCGTTTTGATCGTATCCAGCAGTGCGCGATGGCCATCATCCGCAAAGACAATCCATTCCTCGTTCCTGCAGGGTCTACCAGCGGCCATGGCCTTGCGGTCATGCTCCCGGAACGAGTCTGCCGTTTCCTTGTCCACAAAATCGTAGTCCGTCTTGCCACAGATGTCTGATTCGCTAGCCCCGATGAAGCGCTCGAACATCTTGTTGCAGGACAGGTAGACGCCGTCAGAGTCCTTCAGCCAGATCATGTCAGGGATCGTGTTGACCAGGGTGCGATAGCGCTTCTCACTCTCATAGAATCGTTTGGCCTCCCCCTTCAGCTCGGTGTAGCGAGAGTCGAGCAGGGACACCATGGTTCCCAAGGACAGGCGCAGTACGTCCAACTCCCCTCTGAATACATAGTCATCAAGGGGAGCGGGTTGCCTCTCTCCGCTGCTAACCGAGACGGCGTATCTTTCAAGGTTTTTGAGTGGCCTCAGCACGCTCCTGTTCAAAATATAGTAAAGGCAGTAGATAAGCAGGAAGTCCAGCAGCAGGATGCTGACCAGGAGATAGAGACTGTTGGTCGCGATCTGCTGTCTCAAGAAGTTTGTGGTTGCTGTCAGCGTGATGGTTCCAAGCTGCTCACCATCGAAAAGGATTGGTAACTCCTTGGTGAGACTTCCTGACTGGATTCTTGCCGGCTCGCCCGTGACAGGCCTCCATCTGTCATCCCGGCTTCGGGCATAGACACTGTCATTCGTTTTGACAACGACTGCGGTGAGCACTCTGTCCTTCATCGCCGCATCGAGCACCCTCTCGACCTGGGGCTTGTCGATGGTCCAGAGGGCTGCGGCAATGGAGGTCTGAAGCTGTTCTGTCGTTAAGGTCAGCCGAGTGTTTAGCCTATCAATTTCATTATTTCGGTTGATGACAGCATTCAGCAGAGCGTAAATCAATAAAAAAACCGTTGCTACCGCCACGAATGACGAGATCAGGAGCGTTGATAGAGAGCGACTTCTCGCCAGCATCCATCATCCTAAAAAGAAAGCGAGTGACAAAACCAAGCAGGACATTCTCTATTTCTGGAGTTGGTGGTTGGGACTGGAATCCAGATGATTCGCTTCGATGCTCTTGGTCAGAGAGGCCAGCTCTCCGCTGGCAAACATGGACTTGATGACCTTGGAGATTCGTGGGGCCAGGTCCGCCTTGGATGGGATCAGGGCATTGTAGAGATCTCTCTTGGCCAGCTTGGCAACCGGTTTGATGTCCTTCAAGTTCAGCTGCTTCAATGTATCCATGCCATTGATATAAGCGTCGACAGCGATATCTATTCGATCAAGACTGAGCATCTTGAACAGCTGCTCCACGGAATTCACGACCACAAGATTGGGCACTCCCTCGGTCACAGTCTGGGCATGAGCGACGCCCCGGATGATGCCAACCCGATACTGATGCAGATCAGCCGGCGAGTTCACCACGATCGTCCGACCACTTTTCGCAAAGGCAGTGGTCACAAGAAAGTAGTAAGCGGGCTCAACCTTGATTAGGCCCGGGTTCTTTTCAAAATAGGCACCGACCCGCGCGACTTCACCATCAATCTGGTTGTTGAGAACCCGGTTGTTGTTCCGGGCTGGGGGAGATGGCTCCACCTTGGCATTCAATCCGGCGCGTCTATAGATTTCAGTCAGCAGCTCGCCGGCCACATGTTGCAGGACCTCGCCCTGATTCAAACTCAGGACCACCGTCTGGGCCTGAACCTGCGAAGGGGATGCGGTCACCAACAGTGCCACCCAGGCCAGGAAGGCACAACAGAACGGCTGGAGACCTGTCTTCCTTCTCATCCGAAACCCCGGTGCGCTGGCAATGGACTACCGCTCATGTTCGGGGTTGGCAGACGAGGGACGCGCCTCCAGCACCCCTTGGTTCAGGCTCAATTCCTAATCCGAACAGCAATACTTCCTTACCTATCGGACAGGATGGAGAGCCAGCTAATTCCTAACCGAATTCACGGAGACCCTCTCTGCATCGGTATTAAATTCATTTTATCAAGTTATTAAAAGGCCAAATATAACAACAAAAAGATCATGTTATTGGGACCTTCGGTGAGCACCTCGGGTGCGGTAAGCGTGCCAGGGGGTATCCCGTTGCCCGCATTCGCCTGATGGGTAGCCGGTGGTTCCTGAAAAAATTCCTTGTACACGGCCACACAATGCCAAAAACCGTCCAAACCCAGCGGAGCAGGCGCTGTCAGCTGGCTGGGTGGGCTCTTCTGCCCCGCTTCAAGCCTGCGCCTGCCTACACCTTGCTCCAGGGCACTTCGCCCGCGGCAAGGAAGGCCTCGCCGTCCAGGCCCTGGTCTTCGGCGCGCTTGATCAGGTGCTGGAGGGCCTCGGCGGTGGCTTCGGCGTCCTGCAGGGCGCGGTGGGCGCGGGTGTTGGTGATGCCCAGGAACTCGCAGAGCTCGCCGAGGCTGCGCCGGGGCAGCTCGGGAATCAGCCGCTTGGCCAGCAGCCGGGTGCAGATGAGGCGGTGGCGGCGCCAGACCCCCTCCGGCAGCCAGGCCTTGAGGAAGCTGCCGTCGTAGGGGGCATGGTGGGCCACCCAGACGCGGCCTTCGAGCTGGGGCATGAGCTTCAGGGCGACTTGCTCCCAGGGAGGGGCGCCCGCCAGCATGGGCAGGGAGATGCCGGTGAGGCGCTGGATCTCTTCCGGCAGGAACCCCTGGATGGAGGCCAGGCTGGAGTAGCGGTCCTCGACCACCAGGCCCGAGAGCCGCACCAGGCCCACCTCCGTGATCTCCGAGGGCTGGATGAACCGCCCGTCCTTGCCCCAGCGGGCCTTGGGGCTGCCGCCCGTGGTCTCCAGGTCGATCACCGCGAAGCTCAGCTCCCGTAGGACGGGGGAGCTGGATTCGAGGAGGGGTTGCTGGGTCATGCGCTGACCAGGGTCTTCAAGCCGGACTGGAACAGCACATCCACCTTCTTGCCGAGGCGCCGTTGCACGCGGCCCAGGCCAAAGGTGGGGTGGTCCATCCAGGCGCCTTCCTCCCAGACCTCGGAGACGCGGTAGGGCCGGGCCGAGGCGCCACCCTGTTCCCGGATCAGGGTCTCCTGGAACTGGGCGGACAGGGAGTTGGGTCGAGAGCCGCCGGTTTTTGCTGCGGCCGGAAGGCGCGGGACGCGGGGGCTGCGGACGAGGGGCTCGGGCTTGGCCGCGCGGTACTTGTGCACAGACCGGCAGTTGCCGCAGATGAGCCGGTCGGGCACGCCATCGGAGGCGGTCAGCACCTGATGACGGGTCTCCCCACCGCAGCGGCCGCAGGGGGCATCCACATCCTGGCCAGCATAGTAGATCTTCATGGCGTGAGACTCCCTGGGCCCTGGCCCGCAGGCTTCGCCAGCGTTTCAGACTCTTTGTTCATGCCCACCAGACTAGCAGCCCAGCAGAGCCTTCACGTGGGCCAGCCGCTGTTCCCGCTCCTCGGCCTGGCCACGCAGCTTGCTCACCGCGGCTTCGGGGGCCTTGGTGATGAAGCTGTCGTCTGCCAGCCGGGCGCGGAGGGGCTCCAGCTCCTTTTCGAGCTTGGCCAGCTCCTTTTCGAGCTTGGCCTGCTCGGCGGCGGGATCCTTGAGCCCTGCCAGCTCCAGGGCCACGGTGCCGCCCGCCAATACGGCGACGCTGCGGGTGGGGGAGCTGAGGTCGCCCTGCATGAAGGTGACGGACTCCAGGCGGGCAATGGACTTCAGCGCCTCGGTGAAGGGCTCCAGTTCCACCAGCGTGGTGAAGGCCGGCACCCGCTTGGCCGGATCCACCCCCTGGTCCGCCTTGAGCCTCAGGAAGGCCGACAGCAGCTCCTGGAAGCGCGGGATGAGGGTGCTGTCCCCACCCTGCGTCTGAAGGATCGGCTCGTCCACCGGCCAGCTCCGCAACGCCAGCAGCGGATTTTCCTCCTGCGGCAGCCGTGGGGCGATGACCGCCTCGTGGATCTCTTCCGTGAGGAATGGCACGAAGGGGTGCAGGGCCCGCAGCAGGATGTCCAGGAAGCGCAGGATGGCGGCCTTCTGGCCCGGCGTGCCGCTCACGAGCTGGACCTTGGCCAGCTCGATGTAAGTGGCGCAGAAGTCGTCCCAGACCAGGTGGTAGAGCAGGTCCGAGGCCTCGTGGAACCGGAACTCCTCAAGCGCCTTGGTGACGGCGTTGAGCCCGTCCCGCATCTTGCCGATCAGCCAGAACTCGGCCTCGCCGAACTCTGGAGCAGTGGAAAGCGTGATGGAGTCGTCAAGGTTCATCTGCACAAACCGGGAGGCATTCCACAGCTTGTTGCAGAAGTTGCGGGAGGCCTCCAGGCGCGCGGTGCTCATGGCGATGTCCGTGCCCGGCGCGGCCATGATGGCCAGCGAGAAGCGCAGGGCGTCCGTGCCGTACTCCTCCATGACCTCCAGGGGATCGATGACATTGCCCTTGGTCTTGCTCATCTTCTGCCCGCTGGCATCGCGCACCAGGCTGTTGAAGTAGACCTTCCGGAAGGGCACCTCGCCCATCCAGGTGAGGCCCGCCATGGCCATGCGCGCCACCCAGAAGAAGAGGATGTCGTAGCCCGTGATGAGGACGCTGGTGGGGTAGTAGCGCTTCAGCTCCGCGGACTCCTCCGGCCAGCCGAACACGCTGAATGGCCAGAGCGCCGAACTGAACCACGTATCCAACGTGTCCGGATCCTGAATCAGTTCTTCTGCTCCGCAGGCGTCGCAGGCGGAGGGTGCCTCCATCTCCACGTGGAGCTCGCCGCAGGTCGCGCAGGTCCAGGCGGGGATGCGGTGGCCCCAGACCAGTTGGCGGCTGATGCACCAGTCCTGGATGTTGGTGAGCCAATGCTGCCAGACGGCGGCGTGGTGCTCGGGCGTGAACTGGATGGCGCCGGTCTGGACGGCGACGAGGGCCTTGGCCGCGGCCTCCTTCACGTCCATGAACCACTGCTCGCTCACCAGGGGCTCCAGGGCCGCGCCGCTGCGGTCGCTGAGGCTGATCTTGTGGACGTAGTCCTCCACCTTGGCCAGGAAGCCCTGTTCCTCAAGGTCCGCCAGCACGCGCTTGCGGGCTTCGAAGCGGTCCAGGCCGGCATAGGCGCCCGCCGCGGCGGTCATCTTGGCGTCGAAGCCGATGACGGTGATGGAGTCCAGGTTCAGGCGCTGACCGGCGGCGAAGTCGTTGGGATCGTGGGCCGGGGTGACCTTCACGCAGCCGGTGCCAAAGGCGGGGTCCACGAAGCTGTCGGCCACCACGGGGATCTGGCGGCCCGTGAGGGGCAGGTTCAGGAACTTGCCCACCAGGCTGCCGTAGCGCTCGTCGTCCGGGTGCACGGCCACGGCGGTGTCGCCCAGCATGGTCTCGGGGCGGGTGGTGGCCACGATCATGTCGCCGCTGCCGTCCGCCAGGGGGTAGCGCAGGTGCCAGAGCTTGCCCTTGCGCTCTTCGTATTTCACTTCGAGGTCGCTCAGGGCGGTCTGCAGGGCGGGATCCCACTGGATCATGCGGGGGCCGCGGTAGATGCGGCCGGCCTTGTAGCTCTCCACGAAGACGCGGCGCACCGCCTTGTTCAGGGACGGATCCAGGGTGAAGCGGTTGCGGGTCCAGTCCACGGAGCAGCCCAGGCGCTTCAGCTGGTGCTCGATGGCGCCCTGGTTCTTGTCCTTCCAGTCCCAGATCCGCTGCTCGAAGGCCGCGCGGCCCAGCTTGTGGCGGTCGGTGCCCTCGGCCTTGAGCTGGCGCTCCACCATCATCTGGGTGGCGATGCCCGCGTGGTCCGTGCCGGGCACCCAGAGGGCGTCGAAGCCCTGGGCGCGCTTGAAGCGCGTCAGCACGTCGTGGAGGGTGTTCACCAGGGCGTGGCCCATGTGCAGGTTGCCGGTGATGTTGGGCGGCGGGATGACGATGGACCAGGGCTCCTTGCCGCTCTCCGGGGCCGCCTCGAAGGCCCGGGAGGCCTCCCATACCGCGTACCAGCGCTCCTGGGCGGTCTTGAAGTCGAATGCCTTGTCCATCTCGCGCATGGGAATCCTTGGGGGCCGGGCCGGGCTCTGGGTCGGGAAGGCCGACCCGGAAGACAGAAGACACCAAGGAACCCGGTCAACCGGCGAGCTCTTGGTCCCGAAGCTACCAGTCTACCTGTGGAGTCAGGCCGCTTCCAGCGGGGGGCGCCCGGCGGACCCGGAAGCTGAGACGATGGAGGGGTCCCTGAGGAGCCCCCATGACCTTCCGAGCCCTCCCCCTTGCCTCGCTGCTGCTGGCCTGGCCGATGGCGGCGGGCCCCATTGAGGGCCTGATCCTACCCATCCGCCAGTCCGAGGTCTGCGCCCCCGTGGCCAGCCGCATCCTGGCTCTGAAGGTGGGGGAGGGGCAGGCGGTCAAGGCCGGGGAGACCCTGGCCCTGCTCGACGGCAGGCTGGAAGAGCTGGAGATGAAGCGGGCCAAGCTGTTGTTGGAGCGGCGGGAGTTCGAGGCCAAGAGCACCCAGCGCCTCTACGACAGCCGGATCCTCCCCGAGGCCAAGGCTCTGGAGTCGCGCATCGAGCTGGAGCTGGCCCGGCTGCACTACGAGACGGCCCTGGAGCAGGTCCGGCTGCGCACGGTCCTGGCCCCCCTGGATGGCGTGGTGGTGGTCCGCAGCCGGGAGGTGGGGGAGTCGGTCTCCACTGCCCAGCCCCTGTTCCGCATCCAGGACCTCAGCCGGGTGCTGGTGCTGTGCGCCGTGGCGCCGGAGGCCCTGGGCGCCCTGAAGCCCGGGCAGAAGCTCAAGGTACAGCTGCTGCCCCTGGCGCCCGAGGGAGCCTTCGAGGGCGAGGTGGTCCTTGTCGCCGCCTGCGCGGATGCCGAGGGCAAGGTGCAGGTGAAGGTGGTGGTGGAGAACCCCGAGCGCCGCATCCGCCCGGGCCTGCGGGCCCAAGTGGAGCTGCCTTAGGCGGCAACGGGCAACCACTCTCGCAGAGGATGCGGAGATGGCTGAGGTTCGCAGAGAACAGCGGGTAACCCCCAGCCCTCAGCGCCCCTCCGCCCCCATCGTCCCTTCTCTGCGAGCGTGGTTGCTTTCCCCTGAGCGTGCGGAGAATACACAGGAAGTGGGGTTGGCGTGTCTTGGCTCCTTCCCTGCATTCCCGGATGATCCTTATTTCTTTCCGGCGCCTAATCCCCGTCGCTGCGCTCCCAGACCTCTTCCCACTCCAGGTCGGTCCACCACTCCATCTCGAGGCCGTCGCAGGTCTTGCCGTAGGAGGGGCAGGCGATGCAGCCGTCGCCCCGGTGGACCTCGGCGTCATGTTCGGGAGGGTAGCGAACGATCAGGTCCAGGCCCGCTTCCCGGGCCGCCGCCTCGGTGTCGGTCATGGGCCGGCTGGGCAGGTCCAGGACGTGGAAGCGCCGCAGCCGCTCCCGGCTCTCGGGGAACATGACGGAGTTCTCGGCGTCGATGTGCCGCCAGAGCGAGCGGCTGTAAGCCACGGCCAGCTCCTGCAGGCGCAGCCGATCGGCCTCGGCGGCCAGGGGGCTGTCCAGCAGCTCGGCCAGCCCGTCCAGCAGGCCACCCATGCGGTGGTGCTCGCCGGTGAGGGCCGGGATGGGACCGCGCTCGGCGGGCAGCTCGGCCCGCTCCACCAGGGCCCGGAAGAGGACGGCCTCTTCCTTGTCGTGGTGGAAGGTGCCGGCGTAGTGGCGGAAGAAGGCCAGGAACCGTGCGCCATCTGCGGGATCGCCGCCGCCGGCCAGGCGGGCAGTCACGAAGGCGCGCAGCGAGCCCAGCACCTGCTCGATGAGGTCGTGTTCGGCGTGGAGGTCGGCGATCAGCTGCATGCTCAGGCCCGGACCGCGGCGCCTTCCACCCGCATCCCCAGAGACTGGAGCAGCCACTGGTCGTGGTCCAGGCCGGGGCCGGGGGTGGTGAGCAGCTTCTCGCCGGTGAAGATGCTGTTGGCGCCCGCGAAGAAGCAGAGGGCCTGCAGCTCGTCGCTCATCTGGGCGCGGCCTGCGCTGAGCCGGATGCGGCTCTTGGGGAAGAGGATCCGTGCCGTGGCGATCATGCGCACCAGCTCGAGGGGGGGCAGGGGATCCACGTCCGCCAGGGGGGTGCCGTCCACGGCCACGAACTGGTTGATGGGGATGCTCTCGGGCGCGGGCTCCAGCTCTGTGAGCTCCTGCAGGAAGTGGATGCGCTGATCGATGGTCTCGCCCATGCCGACGATACCCCCGGAGCAGACCTCCAGGCCCGCGGCGCGCACGGCGGCGATGGTCTCCAGGCGCTCGTCGAACTTGCGGGTGGAGATGATGGTCTCGTAGAAGTCGCGGCTGCTGTCGATGTTGTGGTTGTAGACCTGGCAGCCGGCGGCCTTGAGCCGCTTGGCCTGGGGCTCGTTGAGCATGCCGAGGGTCACACAGACCTCCATGCCCAGGCCCGAGACGCCCTGCACCATCTCCAGCACCGCCTCGAAGTTGGCGTCGTCCTTCACCTCGCGCCAGGCCGCGCCCATGCAGTAGCGGGTGGAGCCCGCGGCCTTGGCCTCGGCGGCGCCGGCCAGCACCTTGGCGACGTCCTTGAGGGGCTCGACCTTGAGGGCGGTCTGGTAGCGGGCACTCTGGGGGCAGTAGGCACAGTCCTCGGGGCAGGCGCCGGTCTTGATGGAGTCCAGGGTGCAGAACTGGATCTCCTCCGCGTTCCAGTGCTGCCGGTGGGCCGTGGCCGCCCGGTAGAGGAGCTCCGGCACGGGCAGGTCGTGGATGGATCGGATGGCAGCAGCGGTCGGGGGCATGGGGCGCTCGCAAAGGGCCTATTCTACCCCGGGTCCGGCCCCTCTCGATCCAGGTTGAGCCGGTAGCCTACGTTGGGCTCGGTGAGCAGGTGGCAGGGCCGGGCGGAGTCCGGCTCGACCTTGCGGCGCAGCATGCCCATGTAGATGCGCAGGTAGTGGGTGTTGCCCTCGCCGCCCGGTCCCCACACCTCAGCCAGCAGCTGGGCGTGGGTGGCCACCTTGCCGTTCCGCCGGGCCAGGGCCTCCAGCAGCCGGTATTCCATGGCGGAGAGCTTCACCGGCACGCCAGCCTGGGTCACCTCCCGGCTCTCCAGGTCCACGCGCAGGCTGCCGCTGGTCAGGACGGGCCGGGGAACCTCGGCGGGAATGGTGTGGCGGAGGGCCACCCGCAGGCGGGCCAGGAGCTCCGCGGCGCCGAAGGGCTTGGCCAGATAGTCGTCGGCACCCAGGTCCAGGGCGCGCACCTTGTCCTTTTCCTGGTTGCGGGCGCTGAGGATCACCACCGGCTTGCGGCTCCAGGCCCGCAGCTCGCGCAGCACCGCCATGCCGTCGAGGTCGGGCAGGCCCAGGTCCAGCAGCACCAGGTCCGGGTTGTGGCTGCGCGCCAGGGCCAGGCCCTCTGTGGCCGTGGCGGCGCAGAGCACCTGGTAGGACTGGCCCGTGAGGGTGGGGACGAGAAAGCGGCGCAGGGGCTCCTCGTCCTCGATGATCAGGATCAGCGGGTGGTTCACGCGGCCCCCTCGGGAGCGACGGGAGGGGTGCCATCCATAGGCAGCGCCAGGCAGAAGGTCGTGCCTCCGCCCGGCCGGTCCTGCGCCTGGATGGTGCCTCCGTGGGCCTGCATGATGGCCTTGCAGATGGCCAGCCCCAGGCCTACGCCGCCCTCGCCGGCGCCGGGCAGCCGGAAAAACTTGTCGAAGATCCGCTCCCGGAAGGCCTCGGGTATGCCGGGACCGCGATCCGCGACTTCCACGTGCAGCCAGGCGGGCTCACTCCAGGCCCGCAGGCTCACGGCCTCGCCCGGCGCGTGGCGCTGGGCGTTGGCCAGCAGGTTGAGGAGCACCTGCTCCAGCAGGGCCGCGTCGAAGGGAGCCAGGGCCAGCTGCTCCGGCAGGTCCACCTCCACGGGCAGGGCCCCAAGGCGGCGCTCCAGGCGGCCCAGGGCCGAGCCCAGGACTTCCTCCAGGGGCTGCCACTCCTTCTGCACCTGCACCGCGCCGCTCTCCAGCCGGGTGAGGTCCAGCAGGTTCCCCAGCAGGTGGGCCAGGCGCTCGCTCTCCTCCTGGATCATGGCCAGCAGGTCGCGGCGGGTGGCCTCCGGCACCTCGCCCGGCAGCAGCAGGCTGCTGGCCGCGCCGTGGATGGCGGCCAGCGGGGTCCGCAGGTCGTGGCCGATGGCTCCGAGCAGGGTGCTGCGCATGCGCTCAGTCTCGCTCTGCACCTGGGCGCGCCGGGCCTCCTCCAGCCAGCGCAGGCGCTCCAGGGCCAGGGCGATCTGGACGGCGAAGGCCTTCAGCAGCTCCCAGGTCCGGGGCGGCAGGCCCTGGACGGCCTCAGTGAGGATGCGGAGGACACCCTCGCTGCGGTCGGTACCCGTCAGTGAGAGGCAGGTGGCGTCCCCCACGGGCAGCGGCTCGAGGGGATCTCCCAGGCGCTCGCCCTCGGCCAGCCGGGCGAGCAGCTCCGGCGGAGAGGGCAGCTCCGTGATGGCCAGCGGGCCCGGCAGTACCGCCCAGCCTTCGCCCTCGGGGAACAGCAGCCAGGCCTGGGCCTTGAAGACGCGCCGGATGTGCTCGGCGGCGGTCTGGGCGATCTCCTCGCGGGTGAGGCTGCGTGCCAGGGCCCGGCCCAGCAGGTAGAGAGAGGCCGCGTGCAGCTCCCGGCGCTTCACGACCTGGGCCTGCTGCCGGAGCCGGCGCAGGAGGCCGACCACGACCTGGGCCGCCAACAGCATCAGCAGGAAGAAGAGCAGGTTCGGCCAGTGGTTCGCGGCCAGCTGGAAGCGCGGGGTCTCCAGCAGGAAGTTGTAGAGCAGCACGCTCATGACTGCGGAGAGCACACCCAGGCGGGCGCCCCAGCGGTGGCCGATGAAGATCACACCCAGCAGGTAGACGGGCAGGACCAGGGAGAGGCTGCCCTCGCGTGGCACCAGCCAGGCCAGGCCCGTGGCGGCGGCCAGCACCAGCAGGGCGCCCACCATGGCGCTGAAGTCGATGCTGCCGCCATCCTGGGTGGAGAGCTCGTGCCGGTCTTCGAGCACCACGAGCTCGGTGTCGAGGCCCCGCCGCTGCAGCTCGTCCGCCGTCGAGTGTCCCAGCCGCGCCCAGGGCCAGCGGTCCCGGGAGCGGCCCAGCACCAGGGCCTGCGCCCGGTTCCGGCGGCAGAGCTCCGCGAGGCCCTGGGCGAGGGTGGGCGCCTCCACCTGCTGCAGGTCAGCCCCCAGCCTCTGGGCCTCCTGCTGCCAGACCTGGATCTGCTCGGCGTCCTCGGCGGCGGTGCCGGGACCCCGGTCCACGAAGGCCGCGATCCAGGGCGCCGAGCGCTCGCGCGCCATCAGGAAACCCGCCTGGATGAGGCGCAGCGCATGGGCCTCCGAGCCGAGGGCCACAAGGATGGGGCGGGTGCCGGAGGGCGTTTCCATGAAGGGTCCAGAGTTAGAGTGCCTAACAAAACCCCACGGAGCCGCGCGAGGGGTGCCGGGCGAGCGAGGCAAGGAAGGCGAGTCGAAGCGTAGCAGGGACTACGGGAGACGAGCCTGACGAGGCCTCGGGAAGCCCGCCACCCCACGCCCGGAGGGAGGAAGCCAGGCAGGCGCCCCGCGGTGTCAGGTCCCTGGAACGATGTCTCGCATCGCCCTGCGGGCCCTTCCTTGCGGTGCATCCTGCCTGGCTTCCTCGCGGCACCGCGGGTTGTTGTTAGGCACTCCAAAGGCCGCGCATAAAAAGCGCATAAAAAGTCCGGGGGGCGGCCCCGGATCACCCCCACAGTTCTGCATACTTCCACCCGGGAAGCTATTCACGATTCGGAGGTAGCCTGATGACACCCATGCCGCTCAACGTTGGTAACACCGCGTTCATCCTGCTCTGCGCCAGCCTGGTGATGCTGATGACGCCGGGTCTGGCCTTCTTCTACGGCGGCCTGGTGGGCCGGAAGAACGTGCTGACCATCATGACCCAGAGCTTCGTCTCCCTGGGCTGGACCACGGTGCTGTGGTTCGCCTTCGGGTACTCCATGTGCTTTGGCCCCACCTGGCACGGCATCGTGGGTGATCCCACCCACTACGCGTTCCTCAAGGGCATCACGTTGCACACCATGTACACGGGCAACGACGCGGGCATCCCGCTGATCGTGCACGTGTCCTACCAGATGATGTTCGCGATCATCACCCCGGCCCTCATCACCGGCGCCTTCGCCAACCGCGTGACCTTCAAGGCCTACTTCCTGTTCCTCACGGGCTGGCTGGTCTTCGTCTACTTCCCCTTCGTGCACATGGTGTGGAGCCCGGACGGCATCCTGGCCAAGTGGGGCGTCCTGGACTTCGCGGGCGGCATCGTGGTGCACAACACCGCGGGCGTGGCGGCCCTGGCCTCGATCCTCTACGTGGGCCGCCGCAAGGTGGTGGAGAACACCCCCCACAACGTGCCCCTCATCGCGCTCGGCACCGGGCTCCTCTGGTTCGGCTGGTACGGCTTCAACGCCGGCTCCGAGCTGAAGGTGGACGAGATCACCGCCAGCGCCTACCTGAACACGGACATCGCCGCCTCCTTCGCCGCCGCCACCTGGATGCTGGTGGAGTGGATGAACGCCCACCAGCCCAAGTTCGTGGGCCTGCTCACCGGGGCCGTCGCCGGCCTGGCCACCATCACCCCCGCCGCGGGCTACGTCTCCCTCAGCACGGCCGCTCTCATCGGCATCCTGTCGGGCGTGATCTGCTACTACGCCGTGGCGCTGAAGAACCGCCTGGGCTGGGACGATGCGCTGGATGTCTGGGGCGTCCACGGCGTGGGCGGCTTCATCGGCGTCATCTTCCTGGGTATCTTCGCCTCCAAGGCCTGGAACCCGGCGGGCTCCGATGGCCTCCTCCTGGGCAACGTGGGCTTCTTCGGCAAGCAGTGCGCGGCCGTGGCCATCTCCTCGGTGTGGGCCTTCGTCTTCACCTACGGCTGGCTCTGGATCATCGACCGGATCACCCCAGTGCGGGTGAGCTCCGCCGCCGAGGTGACGGGTCTGGACGAGGTCCTGCAGGGCGAAGAGGCCTATCCACAGGGGCTGTAATAACGCCCCACGGCGGGTCGTAAGTAGGCGACCTGGGCATCGTAATTCATCTGCAGCGGTCTGTGGGGTGATCGGGCAAACCGGCGTTCCTGGGCTTGGTCTGTGCTATTGGATGGGGGTAGCCAGAAGGTGGACTCTTGCGTGCTAGATTGGGATTCTTCCGCACGCAGACCCAGCCAGGAGTGCCTTTGGCCGTCAGTCCCGACCACTCAGCGCCCGTCACCGCCTTGTCCCGCGAGCAGCGGATCAGGCTGTATCGGAACATCTACGCCGCCCGCCGGATCGACGACAAGGAGATCCTCGGGAAGCGCCAGAACAAGGTCTTCTTCCAGATCAATGGCGTGGGCCACGAGGCCGTGCAGGCCGCGGCGGCCATGGTGTTCCGTCCGGGACACGACTGGTTCTTCTTCTACTACCGGGACCGCGCCCTGGCCTATGGACTTGGCTACACGGCCCGGGAGATGTTCCTGGGTTCCGTTGGTGCGGGGGCAGATCCCGCCAGCGGCGGCCGCCAGATGCCCAGCCACTGGGGGCATAAGGACCTGAACATCTTCACCACCTCCAGCCCCACCGGCAGCCAGCTGCTCCAGGCCGTGGGCGCGGCGGAGGCCGTGCTGCGGGCCGAGCGGATCGGTCTGCTCGAGCGCCTCGGCATCCACTCGGACGAGGTGGTGCTGACCAGCACCGGGGACGGCACCTGCAGCCAGGGTGAGTTCTGGGAGGCCGTCAGCAACGCCGTGAACCTGAAGGCGCCGGTGATCTTCCTGGTGGAGGACAACGGCTACGCCATCAGCACCCCCACCGAAGTGCAATACTCCGGCGGCAACGTCGCCGCCCTGCTGCAGGGCTACGCGGCCCAGGGCCTGCTCATCCTGGATGAGGTCGACGGCTGCGATCCCCTGGCCAGCTACGCGGCGCTGCAGGCCGCTGCGGACTACGCCCGCGCCCGCCGGGGCCCGGCCCTGGTGCGGGCCAAGACGATCCGCCCTTACAGCCACTCGCTCTCCGATGACGAACAGGCCTACAAGTCCAAGGCGCTGCGGGAGGCCGAGGCCCTCCGCGATCCGGTGACCAACTACGCCCAGCAGCTGGTGGCCTGGGGGGACCTCACCGAGGCGGAACTGGCTGCCCTCAAGGAGGAGGTCCAGGCCGAGATCAACACCGCCTGGGAGGGCGCCGAGACCGCGCCGGGCCCCGCGTCCGGCAGCTATTACCGGCACCTCTACAGCGAGGTGGTGGACCCAACAAGCCCGTCCTTCGACACCGAGGCCGCCGCCGGGGACCAGACCACGGGCGCCAAGACCATGATCGATCTCATCAACGCCACGCTGAAACACGAGATGGCGCGGGATCCCCGCATCCTGGTGTTTGGCGAAGACGTGGCCGATGTCAGCGCCAGCCATGACGACAACGCCGACGAGCTCAAGGGCAAGGGGGGCGTCTTCAAGGCGACCCACGGCCTGCAGAAGCGGTTCGGCCAGGACCGCGTCTTCAACACGCCCCTGGCCGAGGCCACCATCGTGGGCCGGGCCATCGGCCTCGCCGTGCGCGGGTTCAAGCCCGTGGTGGAGATCCAGTTCTTCGACTACATCTGGCCCGCCATGCAGCAGCTGCGCGACGAGCTGGCCAACATCCGCTGGCGCTCCAACGGCGCCTTCGCGTCGCCCATGGTGGTCCGGGTGCCCATCGCCGGCTACCTCATGGGGGGCGGCACCTACCACAGCCAGTGCGGAGAGAGCATCTTCACCCACATCCCGGGCCTGCGGGTGATCTGCCCCAGCTCCGCGCTGGACGCGGCCGGCCTGCTGCGGACCGCGATCCGCTGCGAGGACCCCGTCCTGTTTCTCGAGCCCAAGCACCTTTACCGGCAGACCCACAACAAGGGCAATGACCCCGGGCCAGACTTCATGATCCCCTTTGGCAAGGCCCGCACCGTGCGCGAGGGCTCGGACCTGTCGGTCATTACCTTCGGAAACACGGTCCACCGGGCCGTCCAGGCCGCCCGCGAGGCCGAGAAGGAGGGCCTCTCCGTGGAGATCATCGACCTCCGCTCCCTCAATCCCTACGACTGGGAGGCCATCGAGCGCACGGTGAAGAAGACGAACCGCGTGCTGGTGGCCCATGAGGACACCCTGGCCTGGGGCTATGGCGCTGAACTGGCCGCGCGCATCGCTGACGAGCTGTTCTTCCACCTGGACGTCCCCGTGCGGCGCCTGGCGGCCAAGGACACCTGGGTGGCCTACAACCCCGCCCTGGAAGACGAGATCCTGCCCCAGCCCAAGGACTTCCTGGAGGCCTACCGCCGGCTGGCGATTGTCTAGAAAATTTACTAGAAACTCTGTCTCGACCGATATCCTCCGTATCAACACCCGGAGGTGTCATGAGAGTCGTATCGATCGCCCTTTTCCTAGCCGCCAGCACTGCCTTCGCCCAGCTGGGCGCTCCCTACAGCGCCCCGGCGGGACCTGAGCGGACCTGGACCCTGGGGGCCCAGACCTTCGGACCCACGCTGACAGGCCACTTCCAGGGTAAGCAGGACGGCCAGCCCATCCTGGTGGACCTGGACGCGGATCTCGGCCTGGGCAAGGACAAGGCCACGGCGGGTTTCTTTGTGGACTACCAGGGACCCCGCTTCGCCTTGCAGGTCTCCAGCGGCACCACCGAGTATCTGGGTGACCGGGTGGTGAACCGGGTGGTGACGATCAACGGGACCACGTATTCGGCTGGCAGCCGGGTCCAGTCCCACGTCAAGCTCGCCGCCGTGGATGGCATCTGGACCATCAAGTTCGTCAGCGACCCCACGGGCTGGCTGGGTGTGGACCTCGGGGTCAAGTCCTGGACCCTCGACATGGACGCGGCGGGCACCCTGCCACTGCCTGCACCCCAGACCCCCACCCGGGCCAGCACCCGCGTGACGGTGCCCATCCCGCAGATCGGCCTGTCAGGCGGCGCCCGCGGGTACAACGGCGCGGTGGAAGCCAAGGCCTACGTGCACTACCTGGCCTACAAACAGGCCAAGTACACGCTGCTGGGCGCGGATGTCCGGGTGTTCCCGGTCAAGTGGTTCGGGCTGCGGGCCTTCTACGAGGGCGGCAAGTTCGATGTGCCCAAGGGCTCCGTGAAGGATGACCTGGAGTTCGTGCTGGAGTGCAAGGGCGTCGGCCTGGGCGCCGTGGTCCGGTTTTAAAAAGTCTGAACTTCCCGAAAAAAAGAGATAGACGAAGCCAATTCTGTCATGCTGATCCCCGTGACCCGTCAAGGGCGGACCTCACATATACGCTTTGACGGCCTTGTCTGGGGAAAGTCATCGCATCATCATCACCAGACTATCTGCAGGAATACCGTCATGGCTCAAGGCACCGTCAAGTGGTTCAACGCCGAGAAGGGCTTTGGTTTCATCACCCCCGATGAGGGCGGCGCTGATCTCTTTGTCCACCACACTGCTATCCAGGGCGGCGGCTTCCGCACGCTGGACGAGAACCAGCGCGTCAGCTTCGAAGTCGCCCAGGGCCAGAAGGGCCCCCAGGCCACCAACGTCCAGAAGCTCTAGAGCCTCTGCCATCCCATTGAAAAGGCGGCCTTCGGGCCGCCTTTTTTGGGTTCTTCCGGGATATCTGGGATGCCCACGCTCCCTGGATTCATCCAGCTCGTGGGGGAAGGGCAACCACGCTCGCAGAGGATGCGGAGAGGGCTGAGGTTCGCAGAGAACAGCGGGCAACCCGGAGCCCTCAGCGCCCCTCGTCTTTTCTCTGCGAGAGTGCTTGCTTTTCCCTGAGTGCGCCGGGCTGAAGGCTAGTGGTGCCCGTGGTTGTCCACTGGGGCGGCCTTGCCGATGAACTCGGCCTTCCGGCCCAGGAAGATGACCCAGAGACCGTAGGCGGCCAGGCTGGCCACACCGATGGCGAAGAAGCCGGGCAGGGCCTTCGCCAGGCCCGGGTTCCGGAAGCTGAGCAGACCCAGGGCCGCGCCGAAGAGTCCCACCAGGATCAGCAGCAGGCCCCAGCGGCTCGCGGCCACGGGATTCTGGGCGATCTCCTCGGGTAGGGTGCCGAGGGGGTTCTTTACTTCCCCAGCCACGTGAGTGCCCTGGAAGAGGAGGACGGCAGAGAGGATGAAGTAGAACACCAGGAAGATCATGGGCGGTCTCCAGAAGCTCCAGGATCGCATGAATGCTGGATCCATGGGATTGGAAGCAGGTTCTGAAATCCGGGGCTTGACTGTTTCAAACGATCGATTAACACTTGAAAACGGATTGATCACTCGATTGATTATTACCCTTAAGGTCCTCATGGCTCCCTGCCCACCCCACCAAGACACCCGCTCCCGGCTCATCGAATCCGCCATCCTCCACTTCGCCGCCAAGGGCTACGACGGGACAGGCATCCGCGAGATCGCCAAGGGGGCCAATGCCAACTCGGCCCTGGTGACCTACCACTTCTGCGGCAAGGAGGGCCTTTTCCTGGAAGCCCTCAAGGCCGTGTTCTCCCGCAAGACCTCGCCCCTGGCCGGTCTGCAGCCCCCCCTCCCGGCGGGCGCTCCGGGGGCCAGGCAGGCGGCCCTGGAAGGGCTGCGAGCCTACCTCCGGGCCTTCATCACCGAGCTGATGTTCTGCGATGCCAGGGATCCCGTGGATGAGGCCGCCATGGTACTCATGGCCCGGGAGATGCAGTCCCCCAGCGAGGCTTCGGCGCCGGTGCTCATGGCCCACGTTGAGCCCTACGTGACCTACCTCATGGCCTGCCTGTTCCTGCTGCGCCCGGACCTGGACGAGGAGGCGCTCTTCCTCATGGGGACCAGCATCCAGGGGCAGGTCCTGCACTTCCGGAACTCCCTTGGGATCATCCGCCTGCTCCGCGGCAACCCGGCCTTTCCAGAGGACCTGGAGAAGCTCATCCAGCACTTCATTGATTTCAGCCTGCGGGGACTCGGCGTCCCTGAGGCCTTCCCGCAGCCGAGGAACTGACATGCTCCTGCTCTCCCCACCCACCCTTCAGGCGCCGCCGCCCGCGACCGCCCCGTCAGTCACCCTGGACCTGTCCGCCGCCCTCAGTCGCGCCCGGGCCGAGAATCCCCTGCTCCGCGCCGCCAAGGCCCGGGTGGAAGAGCGCCGGGGCCTCATCACCACCACCCGCGCCGACGCCCTGCCGCAGCTGTCACTCATCGGAGACTTCACCCGGACCCGGGACGTCTCCATGCTCAACAGCAGCTTCGCGGACCTGGCGCCCCAGTTCGGCTTCCCCGTCTCGAGCCTGGTGGGCGCCCGCAGCGTCTACACCAGCCAGGCCAGCCTGACGCAGCCCCTCTTCTACTGGGGCAAGCTGGGCACCGCGGTGGACATCGCCCGCATGGGCGAGACCGAAGCGACCCTGGCCTACACGACCTCGGAGCTGGACGTGCTGCACGGCGTGGCCAAGGCCTACCTGGGCGTGCTGGTGGCCCGGGCCGAGCGCGAGGTCATCGCGAGCCGCCGCCGCACCGCGGCGCAGTTCGTTGCGGACGTGAAGGCCAAGCTGGAGGCCCAGACCGCCACGGAGCTGGACCGCATCCGCGCTGAGAGTGAGTTCCTGGCCGTGATTCCCGAGGCTCTCCAGGCCGACGCCAACCTGCAGCGGGCCCTGGAAGTGTTGAACGGCCAGCTGGGCCTGGATCCCAAGGCTCCCCTCACGCTGGCCGAGCTGGGCCGACCCGAGGCCGCCGCCCGGCCCGCGGGCGCCGAGCGCAGTGAGCTGGCCCAGCTCAAGCAGCAGGAGGCGATGTACCGCGCCAACGAGAAGATCATCACCTCGGACCTGCGGCCGAAGTTCGACCTCAACGCCACCTACGGCTACCAGGCCGCCAAGACCGACAACCTGTTCAAGGAGCCCTACGACACCTGGCGGGTGAGCGTCACCATGAAGTTCCCGGTCTTCGACGGGCTGCGCAGCTCCGGCAAGCGGGCCCAGAACTCGGCCCAGCTCGAGCAGGTGAAGCAGGTCCGCATCGACCGGGAGCGGAGCATCGCCATCGAGCAGAGCAGCGCCGACCGCGAGCTGGAGAAGGCCACAGCCATGGACGAGGCCGCCGGCCGCGCCCACGACGCCACGGTGGAGGCCCTGCGCATGAGCCGCGAGTCCTTCGACCAGGGCCTCATCACCTCACTCGATCTCCTCCAGGCAGAACGCGCGGAGCGCCAGGCCGAGAGCCAGCGCCGCCGCGCCGAGCTGGGCCTCTGGTCTGCCCGCTTCGACCAGCGCCGGGCCCTCGGCCTCCCCCCGCTCTGATCTCTGACCATCGCTGCCAAAGACTCTGAATAAGGAACCGCCCTATGCGCCCCAATACCCTCCTCTACGTCCTGATCCCGGTGGTCCTCATCGCCGGCGCCGCCACCTACCACCGCACCCAGCGCAACACCGAGCTGAACCACCAGACCAAGGTCAAGGCCGAGGGCCTGCTGGCGGTGACGCTGGTGCCGGTGGAGGAACGTACCTTCCGTCCCGCCGTGCCCTTCACTGGCAACCTGCTGGCTGTGAACCGCGCCGAGCTCAAGGGCGAGGTCACGGGCCGCATGACCCGCGTGGCCGTCCAGGAAGGCGACACGGTGGCCGCCGGCGCCCTGCTGGGCGCCCAGGACGAGGACGACTACCTGCTGGGTGTGCAGGCCGCCGAGGCCCAGCTGGCCCAGGCCAGGGCCCAGGCCCTCCAGGCCCAGCGGGACAATGACCGCGCCATCTCCCTGCTGGAGAAGCGCAGCATCACCAAGCAGTCTGCCCAGCAGGCCGAGACCGCCTACAACGCCACCCGGGCCGCCGTCCAGGCCGCGGAGAGCAACCTGGGCCTCGCCCGGCTCCGCCTGAAAAAGGCCCGCATCGTGGCACCCTTCGCGGGCCAGGTGGCTCGGCGGCTGGTCCAGCCCGGCGAGATGCTCAACCCCGGCCAGGCCGCCTTCGAGGTGGTGGACAACCGCAAGCTGGAGATCCAGGCCAACCTGTCGGCCGAGGTCATGGGCCTCGTGAAGCCCGGGCTCTCAGTCACCTTCCGCACGGCTGGCATCAGCCACCCGGTGGCGGGGACGCTCACCCAGGTGAGCCCCTCTCTGTCGGCGGATGGGCGCACCCTGCGCGTCCGCATCGAAGTGCCGAACCCCGATGGCCAGCTGAAGGGCGGCCTCTTCGTGGAGGGCGTGATCCTCGGCGTGGGCGAGGTGAAGCTGCCTGCCCTGCCGGCCACCCTCCTCAAGGCCGAGAGCGGCGACGCTGACCTGTTTGTAGCCCAGGAGGGCGTGGCCCATCGCCGCAAGGTGGCTCTGGGGCTCGAGCAGAACGGCTTCCGCCCCGTTCAGGGCCTGGGCCTGAAGGACATGGTCATCGACGGCGGCAAGGACCTGGTGGGCGAAGGCACCCGCCTGCAGGTCATGACCCCAGCTGTCGGAGGGAAGTGAGATGTTCCTTTCCGATTTCTCCATCCGACGGCCCGTCTTCACGGTCTGCATCATGCTGGCCCTGGTGGTGCTCGGCCTCTTCTCGGTGAAGGGCCTGGGCATCGAGCAGTTCCCCAACACCGACCTCCCCATCGTCACGGTCTCCATCATCTATCCCGGCGCCAGCCCCGAGTCCGTCAAGCAGGACGTGGTCAAGCGGGTCGAAGAAGCGGTCAACCCCCTGGAGGCGATCAAGGAGATCAGCTCCACCAGCCAGGAGGGTCTGGGGACGCTCCTGATCCAGTTCCAGCTCGGCCGCGACATCGACAAGGCTCTGGAGGACGTGCGCACCAAGATCGGCCAGATCCGTCGCACCCTCCCGAACAACATCGAAGAGCCCGTCATCTCCAAGTTCGATCCGGCCCAGCTGCCCGTGCTCTCGCTGGTGCTGAAGCCGGACGCCAAGCACACGGGCATGAATGACCGGGAACTGACCCGCATCGCCGAAGACTTCCTGAAGCGCCGCCTTGAGAACGTGAATGGGGTCGGCAAGGTGGAACTCGCTGGCGGCAGCACCCGGGAGATCCTCATTCAGGTGGATCCCCAGGCGCTGGAATCCCGGGGCCTCTCGCTGAACGCGGTCATGAACACCCTGGGCAATGACACCACGGCCATCCCCAGCGGGAGCCTGCTCCAGGGTCGGCGCGAGGTGTCCGTGAAGGTGGATGCCAAGGCCAGGTCCGTGGATGAGTTCCGCCACGTGGTGGTGGGCAACAAGCTGGGCCGGCCGATCGAGCTGCAGGAGGTGGCCACGGTGGTCGACGGCGTGAAGGAGCGCCGCAGCCTGGCCCGGCTGGATGGCCGGGACGTGGTGGCCCTGGAGCTGCAGCGGCAGACGGGCGGCAACACGGTGGCCATGGTGACCGCGGTCCGGAAGACCCTCGCAACCCTGCAGCCGGAGCTGGAAAAGCAGGGCGTGGAGGTGGTGACCGCCCGCGACAACGCCCGCTTCATCTCCGACAGCGTGGATGACGTGAAGATGTCCATCTACCTGGGCGGCCTGCTGACGGTGATCATCGTCTTCTACTTCCTGAAGAGCTGGCGCTCCACCCTCATCACCAGCCTCACCCTGCCGGTGTCCGTGATCTCCACCTTCATCATCATGAAGGCCCTGAACTTCACCCTGAACACCATGACCTTGATGGGCCTCAGCCTGGCCATCGGCATCCTCATCGATGACGCCATCGTGGTCCGGGAGAACATCACCCGGCACGCGGAGATGGGCAAGGACCATGTCTCCGCCGCCCGGGACGGCACGGCCGAGATCGGCCCCGCGGTCATCGCCACCACCCTGTCGATTCTGGCGGTGTTCGTGCCCGTGGCCTTCATGGGCGGCATCGTGGGCAAGTTCTTCTTCCCCTTCGGCATCGTGGTGGCCTTCGCCGTGGCGATCTCGCTCTTCGTGAGCTTCACCCTGGATCCCATGCTCAGCGCCGTCTGGCCTGATCCCGAGCACGAGAAGAGCGCGGATGCCCATGTGCACTACAAGGGCAGGAACCTGATCATGCGCAGCGTGGAAGCTTTCAGCCGCATGCTGGACCGCTGGGAGGCGTACTACAAGGTCGCCATCGAGTGGGCCCTCGGGCACCGGTGGTCCGTCATGGGGATCGGCTTCGGCAGCTGGGTGCTGGCCATGTCCCTCATCGGGCTGCTCGGCAACAACTTCATGCCCGACTACGACCGCGGCGACCTGGCGGTGACCTTCAAGGCCGAGCCAGGCTCCAGCCTCCAGACCACCCGAGAAAAAGCCGAGGCCATTGAGGCCATCATCAAGGCCACCCCCGGCGTGGAGCTGGCCTACACCACCATCGGCACGGGCCTCAATGGGACCATCAACTCCGGCAACATCTACGTGAAGCTGAAGGATGGCCGCCGCCCCCACCACATTCCGATCCGGCGCCAGCTCCGGGAGGCCTTCCGGGGCCTGCCCGGGGTCGAGACCACCGTGGGCACCGTCAACGACTTCGGCCAGCAGTCCCCCATCATGATCGCCGTGCAGGCCCCGGACCGGGAGTCCGTGATCCGCGCGGTGCCCCTGGTGAAGGAGGCCCTGCGGTCCGTGCCCGGGGCCGTGGACATCGCCACGAGCCTGGACAGCGGCAAGCCTGAACTGAGGCTGGTGGTGGATCGCAAGGCCGCCTCGGACCTGGGCGTGAGCCCCTCCGCCGTGGCCCGGATGGTGCGCCCCCTCGTGGATGGCGAGAAGGTGGCCAAGTACGAGGACGAGACCGGCGAGCAACGGGACGTGCGCGTGCGCCTCGCCGACCAGGAGCGGCGCCTCTCGACCCAGCTGGCGAACCTGACCGTGGAGAGCACCAAGGACCTGGGCGGCGGGAAGCATCCCCTCATCCGCCTGAACCAGGTGGTGCGCTTCGAGGAGGGCATCGCCCCCGCCAAGCTGCAGCGGCACGACCTCATGGAAGAGGTGGAGGTCAACGCCAACTTCGAGGGGGCCACCCTCGGCGAAGTGAGCGCCGGCGCCGCCAAGAAGGTCGAGGCCCTCAAGGCCAGCGGCAAGCTGCCTGAGGGCCTGCGGGTCGAGTTCCTGGGCCAGACCCGGGACAGCAAGGAGACCGCCGGCTACATGGGCCAGTCCCTGCTCCTCGCCGTGTTCTTCATCTACTTCGTGCTGGCCAGCCAGTTCGAGAGCTTCAAGCTGCCCATCACCATCATGCTCAGCCTGCCCCTGTCCATGGTGGGCATGGTCATGATGCTGCTGGTCACCGGCGACAACATGTCCATGATGACAAGCATCGGCATGATCCTGCTCATGGGCCTGGTGACCAAGAACGCGATCCTGCTGGTGGACCACGCCCTGCACCTGGAGCGCGAAGAGGGCATCTCCCGGCGCCAGGCCATCATTCGGGCGGGCACCGTCCGACTGCGGCCTATCCTCATGACCAGCTTCGCCATGATCGGCGGCATGTTGCCCCTGTTCCTGGCCCTGGGCGCCGGCGCCGAGATGCGCGCCCCCATGGCCCGGGCGGTGGTGGGCGGGCTCATCACCTCCACCATGCTGACCCTCATCGTGGTGCCGGTCTTCTTCGAGATCCTGGAGGACATGAGCCTGGCCAAGGGCCTGACCTGGGCTCGCAAGCGCCTGGGTCTGACCGAGCCCCCGGCCATCGCGGCTCCCCTGGCGGAGGCACCCGATGTCTGAGGCGGCCTTCTACGCCACCGTGGAGGCCCGGCGCACCGTCCGTAGCTTCCTGCCGGATCCGGTGCCCCAGGACGTGCTGGACCGGGCCCTGGACGCCGCCCGTCTCGCACCCAGCTCCAGCAACCTCCAGCCCTGGGAGTTCGTGATCCTCCGAGATCCCAGGGTCCGCGAGGCGGCCAACGCGATCTGCCTGGACCAGCTCCCGGCCAAGACCGCGCCGCTGCTCATCGCCCTGATCAGCCATCGGGAGACCTGGCGGCGGAACCGGGACGAGATCCTGCGCGTCTTCGAGGCGCGGGGGGGGCTGCGGCCGAGCCAGGTGAGCTACTACCGGAAGCTCATCCCCACCATCTACACCACCGGCCCCTTCGGCCTCCTGGGGCCACTGAAGCGGGGGCTCTCGCGGGTGCTCTCGTTGTTCCGGGCCGTGCCCAGCTTCGGTTCGCGCACGGACCTGCGGCTCGTGGCCCACAAGAGCACCGCCCTGGCCGCCGCCACCTTCATGCTCGCCCTGCGGGCCGAGGGCTACGACAGCTGCCCCATGGAGGGCTTCGATCCCTGGCGGGCCAAGGCCCTCCTGGGCCTGCCCCGGGGCGCGGAGGTCTGCATGTTCCTCGCGGTGGGCAAGCGTGGCGAACATGGCGTGTGGTGGGACCGGGTGCTCATGCCCCGGGACTGGGCCGTGCGCGAGATCTGAGCGCTCGTCTCCAGGCGCTGATTGAGGCACTCTGGAAGGTCCATGACTGCTGCGCCCCAAGACCTGAAGGAACTCCTGCGCCTGGCGGACTCGCCTGCTGAAGGGTTCACTGCGTCTGGAGCCCGCCTCCGCTGGGCCACACCGCCGGCCCTGGCGCTGGTGCTGGCGCGGTGGATCAGCCGCGAGGGCCGCGTCCAGTCCCTCTGGGTGGATGCGCCCTCCGAGGCCGAGGCCCGGAGCCTGGCCCAGGACCTGCAAGCCCTTCTGCCGGGGGTCGGTGTCGCCCACTTTCCGGGCTTTGCGGCCTACGCGGGCGGCGAGAGCAGCCCCCCGGGCATGGTGCTGCGGGAGCGCCTCTCGGCCCTGGTGGGCCTGCTGGAGCGCCGGGTGCAGGTGCTGGTCACCGGGCCCCTCACGGCCTGCGAGCGGCTGCCGCACCCCACGTGGTTCCAGAAGCAGCGCCTGGAGCTGCGCAAGGGCGCCGAGGTGCCCCGGGAGCTGCTGCTGGAGACCCTGGTGGCCCTGGGCTACCGCCGTGCGGAGCTGGCCTCAGCCCCCGGGGAGTTCAGCTCCCGGGGCATGGTCGTGGACCTGTGGCCCGACCACCTGGACCAGCCCCTGCGCCTGGAGACCTTCGGCGATGAGCTGGAGCGCCTCAGCCCCTTCGATCCCGACACTCAGCGCCGCACCGGGGAGGCCCTGGAGGCGCTGATGCTCTATCCGCGCTTCGAGGGGGACCGCGGCGACGGCCCGGCGTTGCTGGCGGCGGTGGCCTCCCGCGCGGACCTTACGCCGGAGCCTGAGGATGACCTCGCCTTCCGCCGGGCGCGCCTGGCGACCCACGGCCACTTCCCCGGCGAGGAGCTGTTCCACCCCCTGCTGCCGCAGCCCAAGGGGCAGCTCACCCACTGGATGCCCCCCTGCCTGCGGATCCGGCTGGACGCGGCCTGGGAGGAGGCCCTGAGGGACGCCGAGCGGGCCCGCATCCAGGAGGGCCTGGCGGTGCTCCGTCGCGGCGGGGTGGTCTGCCCGGACTTCGAGGACCGCTTCCTGGACGCCGATCCCAGCCGGGCCACGCTGCACCTCACGGAGTGGCAGAGCGAGGCCACGGTGCCCCTGGTGGCCCTGCCGCCCCGGGAGTTCCAGGGCCGCCTGGCGGAGCTGGCCGAGCACCTCCAGGAGCTGTCCCTCACGGGCCACCGGGTCTTCCTGGCGGGCTCCACCTCCGGCATGCGGGACCGCTTCCAGGAGTTCCTCCGCGAGCACGAGCTGCCCCAGGCCTACGGCACCGAGGCCGGCTGCCGCGCGCTCCATCTGGCCCTGAGCGCGGGCCTCCACCTGCGGGAACCGGGCATCGTCGTCTTCACTGAGCGGGAGATCTTCGGGCGCAAGGTGGCTCAGTCCGCTCCCAAGAAGTCCCGCAGCGCCGCCTTCCTGTCGGACTTCCGCGACCTCAAGCCCGGGGACCGCGTGGTGCACATGGACCACGGCATCGGCGAGTTCATCGGCTTCGCCACCCTCACGGCGGGAGGCGAGGAGCAGGAGGTCCTGCAGCTGCGCTACTCCGACGGCGGCCAGCTGAACGTCAGCCTCGAGCGGGCGGACCTCGTCCAGCGCTACACCGGCGCCGAGGGCCACCTGCCGCCCCTGGACAAGCTGGGCGGCGCCAGCTGGGCCAAGGTCAAGCGCAAGGCCAAGAAGGCGATCCGCGACATGGCCGACGAGCTGCTCAAGCTCTACGCCCAGCGCAAGCTCGAGAAGGGCCACGCCTACCCGCCGGACGGGCCGGAGATGGCGGCCTTCGAAGCCAACTTCCCCTTCACGCCCACGCCGGACCAGATCGAGGCCAGCGAGGCCGTGAAGGCCGACCTGGAGTCGCCCCGGCCCATGGATCGCCTGCTGGTGGGCGACGTGGGCTTCGGCAAGACCGAAGTGGCCATGCGGGCCGCGGCCAAGGTGGCCCTGGAGTGCCGCCAGGTGGCGGTGCTGTGCCCGACCACGGTGCTCTGCTTCCAGCACTTCCGGACTTTCAAGGAGCGCTTCGCCGGCTTCCCCCTCCGCATCGAGATGCTCAACCGCTTCGTGGATCCCGTGGAGCAGAAGCAGATCCTGCAGGACCTCGGCGACGGCAAGGTGGACATCGTCATCGGCACCCACCAGCTGCTGGGCGCCCGAGTGAAGTTCGGGGACCTGGGCCTCGTGATCATCGACGAGGAGCAGCGCTTCGGCGTGGGCCACAAGGAGAAGCTGAAGAAGCTGCGACTCAACGTGGACCAGCTCGCCCTCAGTGCCACCCCCATTCCTCGCACGCTCCACATGAGCCTCACGGGCCTGCGCGAGATCAGCCTCATCGAGACGCCGCCCAAGGACCGCCTTGCCATCGAGACCGTGGTGGCGCCCTGGAGCGACGAGCTGGTGCAGACCGCCATCCAGTTCGAGCTGCGCCGCGGCGGCCAGGTCTACCTGGTGCACAACCGCGTGGAGTCCATTGTCGCCATCGCCGCGCGGGTCCGCGAGCTGGTGCCGGACGCCCGGGTGGCCGTGGGCCACGGGCAGCTCAGCGACGAGGGGCTGGAGCAGGTGATGCTGGCCTTCATGGAGGGCCGCGTGGACGTGCTGGTGGCCACCACCATCGTGGAGAACGGCCTCGACGTGCCCAATGCCAACACGCTCATCGTCCACCGGGCCGACGCCTTCGGCCTCAGCCAGCTCTACCAGCTGCGGGGCCGCGTGGGCCGCAGCGACGTGCCGGCCTACGCCTACCTGCTGATCCCTCCCAAGCACGAGATCAGCGAGGATGCTCGCCGCCGGCTGCAGGCCCTGGAGGACTTCTCCGAGCTGGGCTCGGGCTTCCGCGTGGCGGCCATGGACCTGGAGCTGCGGGGCGCGGGCAACCTCCTGGGCGGCGAGCAGTCCGGCCACATCCACGACATTGGCTTCGAGCTCTACGTGAAGCTGCTGGAGGAGACGCTCCAGGAGCTGCAGGGCCAGCCCAGCGGCACCTTCGACGTGAAGCTCGACGGCCTGGCCCCTGGCGCGCAGCTGAGCCGCCGCTGGATCGATCAGGCCAGCGAGCGCCTGGTGGCCTACAAGCGCATCTCGCGGCTACGCGAGGAGCGCGACCTGGAGCTCTACAAGCTGGACCTCGAGGACCGCTTCGGCCGCATTACCGACGACGATGCGGACACCCTGCGCTTCTTCGAGCTGCTCAAGGTGAAGCTGCGGGCCCAGGCGCTGGCGGTTTCCGAGGTGGCCGTGGAGAAGGGCCAGCTCAAGCTGCGGCTGAGTCCCCAGACCCCGGTGGATCCCGTCAAGCTCATGGCCTGGGTGGGTGCTCAGAGGGGCGCGAGCCTGAGCCCCGACGGCGCCGTGCGGCTGCCCGTGACCGGCAGCCAGGAAGGACCCATCCTCCAGGCCCAGCGGGTGCTGGTGGTGTGGGCCGGACTCTAGGCCGACCCCATCATTCGCATAAATCAGCCTGGGTCGATTCTGCGCCGAAAGAGCGGCATGGCTCAGGGACGGATCGCAGGCATCTGGGGCACCCACCGGCCGGCGGTGGTGACTTCCGCGTGTTTCCTGGCGGCGGCGGGACTGGGCCTGGTCACGGCCCACTACGGCGGCACCCGGGACTTCGAGCCCATGGGCTTCGCCACCGCCAGCCGGACCCTGAACCAGATCATGGCCGTGGTGATGACCAGCATCGCCCTGATTCTGCCACTCACGTCGAACCTCTACACGCCGCGGCTGGTGAAACTCTACGTCACGCACCCCCTGATCGTGGGCGGGCTGTCGGTGTTCATTGTCGGCAACCTGCTGGTGATGGCCCTGCACTTCTTCCCGGCCGGGCACCCGTTTGCGCGCTTTGGCATCTGGGCCATCGCCGGCATCTACCTGGTGGTGCTGGCGGGCATCCTGCCCTACCTGTTTGGCATCAGCCGCTTCCTGCGTCCCAGCTATTTCATGCCGATGCTCACCCGAAAGGGACTCCGGGATCTCCGGGACCTGGCCAGGGGGAGGCGGGTCGAGACCCACAAGGCCAACCTTTTCGAGATCGTGGACGTGGTGACCAACGTGGCCCTGACGGGCATGGCCCGGGGCGATCGGCAGCTGGTGCTGCTGGCTCTGGAGTCCCTCCACGCCATCCTGACCGGCCTCATTCAGTGCGACGGGCGGAGCTCCGCCGCCTGGCGGCGGACCCGGCCCTGGTTCGTGCCGGGTCTGGCCCGGGAAGGACAGGACTACCTGACGCGGGAGCAGGCCTGGCCTGAAGCCTACCTCCTGGCCCAGACCCTGAAGGTGGCGGAGGTGGCCACCCGGCGACAGCACGAGCTGCTCTCGGAGCTGGCGGGCCAGCTGGTGGATACCGCCCGGCAGGCCTGTGAGATGGGCCGGGATGCGGTCATCGATCTCCACGTCATGTCGCTCAACGCCCTCGTGCGGGAGGCCCTGGACGACCGGGACTTGCGGCGCTTCCAGAACCTCTCCTACCACTACCGCCTGCTCATCGAGACCTTCCACTCGACGCCGGAGCGGATGCACGACGCGGCGCGGCACCTCCTGCGCTACGCCCGGCTGGCCTCCCGCCAGGGCCTCCACTTCGCCTTCGAGACCGTGGTCTACGACCTCGGGGAGCTGGTGCTGAGCCTGGCTGGCGAGCACGAGGAGGAGGCTGCAGAGCTGATCCAGGCCTGGGCTGGCCCCGTCTGGCAGGAGTGCATCGCCCAGGAGGGCGGGGCGAAGAAGGCTGGCTGGCGCGCCATCCTCCGCACCCACTGGGAGGCCCGGAGCCGGGGGCTCAAGGAGGTCTCGGACGCCATCTTCTGGCGCTTCCTGGTGGACGAGGCCATCCACCGCGAGCAGCTGGAGATGCTCCTGGAGGACAACCGGGAGCTGCACTATGAATTCAACGACCGGCTCATGCGGTTTGCCCACCTGTCACCCCCGGCCGTGGCCGAAGCCCAGGCCTTCCTGGAGCAGTGGTAGCACCGGCTGGGGCCGTTCGCCGGTGGGTGCCCGCCGCTCGCCGATCTGGTCCGGTAGGCTGGAACAGAAGTCCTAGCCTGGAAGCAGCCAAGGGGAGTTCCATGCCGCTGTTCCTGAAATCCAAGGCCGCCGCCTGCTTCCTGGCGCTCCATGCCGTGCTCCTGTTCCTGGCCCTCGCTGCGGCCGGGTCGCCCCTGCGTGCCGAGGAACCGCGCTTCGTAGCGCTGCACGGCCTCGAGTTCGCAGAAGTGCGCAGCCAGGGCTTCACCCTGCCGCGGCCCATGAAGGTCCATGCCTATGCCCGGGGCGCGGGGCTGCGACGGCTGGGGCACGACCGGGGGGAGAGCCCCCTCTTCGCCTACGGCTGGATTCTCAATGCCACCACCCGCGAGGTGGTCTGGCAGATGGACATGGTCAACTCCCGCCGGGATGGGGACTATCTCGTCGCGGACCACTACCTGGACCTGCCCGCGGGCAGCTACGAGGCCTACTACGCCAACCCCGCCTTCGGCCAGGGCCTGTTCCTGGCCCAGTGGACCCGGAACCTCGACCGGCGCGACCTCGCCGCGAAGCTGTCGGAGCGGCCCAAGGGGTTCCTGGCGGCCTTCGGGGCAGATGAGGCCAGCCTGCTGCGCCAGTGGCGGAAGCAGGTGGGAAACTACGGCCTGGAGCTCTACCTGCCCGGGGGCGATCCGGGCGAGGTGGGCAACTTCGAGGCGCCGCTGCGCTGGGCCCGCGTGATGGTCTCGCTGGCGGCCACCCGGGACCAGGGTGAGTGGCAGCAGGCCTTCCACGTGCAGCGCCCGGTGGCCCTGCACATCTACGCCATGGGCGAGGGTTCCAAGCGGCGTATGAGCGACTATGGCTGGATCCTGGACGTCCGGACGCGGAAGCGGGTGTGGGAGATGACGCCCGACCTGGCCCAGTACGCCGGGGGCGCTTCGCGCAACCGGCGCCAGGTCGAGACGATCCAACTTCCGGCTGGCGACTACGTGGCCACCTTTGTCACGGATGACAGCCACTCTCCCGCGGACTGGACCTCGGCGCCGCCCTGCGATCCCGGTCTCTACGGTTTGACCCTCTCGCTGCCGAAGCCCGGGGATGTGGGCGCCCTCACCCTGCGCGCCCTGCCGGAGCCGGGGCCCGTGCTGGCCGAGCTGGTGCGCGTGGGGAGCAACCAGGCCCGCAGTGCCCCCTTCAGTCTCGCCTCGGACCGCTCGGTGCGGGTCTATGCCCTCGGCGAAGCCGGAGACTCTGACATGGCGGATATGGCCTGGATCGAGGACGCGTCGGGCAAGCGGGTCTGGGAGATGGTCAAGGCCCAGACCCAGCCTGCGGGCGGCGCCGCCAAGAACCGTCTTGTGGACGAGCTGGTGACCCTGCCGAAGGGCACCTACACCCTGCACGTGAAGACCGATGACAGCCATGCCTACGGTGACTGGAACAGCAGTCCCCCCAGGGATCCCGAGCACTACGGCGCGACGGTCTATGGGGTGAGGTGAGGCCTGAGCAGGCCGTTCCGCAGGGCCCGGAGGACTTCCTTCCCATCGGGGATCACCTCGAAGGCGGCGCGGAACGCGTCGGGAATGGCGCAGGCTCGGCCCGCCCCGGCCTCGACGAACACCCAGAGGGTCTGGGCCTGGGCCAGCACCTTCCGGTCCCGCTCCCGCCAGAGCAGGTAGTGGCGGGTCGAGGACCGCTCCTCGAAGTCGCCGATCCAGGTCACCAGGGTCAGTTCCTCACTCGCGTAGGCCGGTCGGAGGTAGTCGATGTGGTGGGAGCGGACCACCCAGCTGCTGCGGGTCGTTGCGTAGCGCTCGAGGGTCCAGCCCGCCGCGTCCGAGTGGGCCTGAGCCGCCGCCAGCATCCAGCGCAGGTATTCCAGATTGTTCACATGCCCGTTGCCATCGATGGCGGTCTCCGGGACCGTGAAGATCTGCTGGAAGAGTCCGCGCGGGGCAGCGTCCTCAGTGGTCTCAGGCATGGGTGCCGCCGGGATCGTGGGGCAGGCGCCCCCGGGGCGAGCGGAAGTAGGCGTAGGGCGTGGCCTGGAGGAAGTTAGACACCCTGCTGGTGTAGATATCCGCGTAGCGTTCGATCTGCCGGGTGAGGTGGCTCTTGTCGTTGCCGGCGCGGGTGAGCAGGCCCCAACGCGGGTTGGTCAGCTCGGTGCCCGCCTGGGCCAGGGGCGCGATTTCGGCATCCAGGGCCAGGAGCTGGCCGCGCAAGTCCTGAACCTGGGCATCCAGGGTGGGTCCGTCGGCCTCGGGGGCGGGGCCGTAGCCCGCGTGCAGGCGCTGCAGCGCCAGGCGGGCCTGGGAGAGGCGGGCCTCCAGGGTGGTCTTGTCCTCCATGAGCAGCATCAGCTGCCGATCGATGGCCCGGTAGGCTTCCAGGGCCTCGACCTCGGCCTCCATCTCCCGCAGCACCAGGGCCGTGCGCCAGCTGAGGGTGCGCTTGCTCACGTGGACATCCCCGAACATGTGGTCGCCCACGTAGAGGATCTCGTCGCCGGAGATGCCGAAGTCCCGCTCGATCTGCGCGGCAGAGCCACCCAGATAGAGGCCGCCGGAGCGCAGGGGGCCGACCAGGGGGCGCAGCAGGCCGGTCTCGTCCACGACCTCGAAGAAGGGGCCGGACTCGGTGAAGAAGGCGGGCTTCCGGGCACTGACCACCACGGCCTCGAAGAGGTCGCGCCAGGTCATGCCCTCGGGCAGGTGGCGGTCGTAGGCGTGGGCCATCATCTTCGCCGTGAAGGCCCACTCCGAGTTGGTGATCAGCAGCAGCTTCTTGCCCGCGATCTTCTGGTCCAGCAAGGCCAGGGCGGCCTCGGGATCCTGCACCACGAAGCGGTCGGGGTCCGCGGCGATGGTGGCCTTCAGGTGGCCCTCGAGGTGCTGGGCATCCACCCGGGTGCGGATGTGGCGGTAGAGGCTGGCGTATTCGAAGGGGCGGGGCAGGGCGCCGCCATCCAGCAGGTCCACGGCCTGGGCGTAGAGGCAGCCCTCGGACAGGGAGAACAGGGTGTTCAGGAAGACCCAGCGCGGGTCGCTCAGGTCCACCAGCACCTGGCTGTAGGCCTTCCGCTGCTCCGCGTAGCCGAGCATCCGGGTGCCGTGCATGGCCCGCTTCACGAAGCCGAAGCGGTTGGCCTTGACCAGGTTCCCGAGCTCCGTGTCGATGACCAAGCCCCGCGTCACCATGCGGCCGTCGAAGGCGAGGCCATCCATGGGCCAGGCCTCGGACACCAGCCGCTCCCGGGCCTGGGCATAGACCATCTGCTCGAAGGCGTCCACCCGGTAGTCCACCAGGGTGTAGTCCATGTCGTAGCCGATGGCGCGCACCGACCGCAGGTTCAGGGTCCGGTTGCAGAAGATCCCGCGGTGGCGGGGCGCTTCGGGGTGGTCTGTGTTCGTCATGGTCCAGGATACCAAGGCGCCGCAGGGCCGTGCGATCCTGTCCCCGTTTGGAGGTTCCATGTCCCCGCTCCGTCGCTTCCTACTGCCCCTGCTCATCCTCGCGGTTCCAGGCTTCGCGGCCGAGAAGCGGGCCTTCCAGATCGAGGACCTGTACCGGCTGAAGGGCGTCCAGCACCTGGCCCTGAGCCCGGACGGTTCCAGGCTGGCCTTTGAGGTGTCCAGCCAGGATCTGAAGGCCGCCAAGCGGGACACCCAGCTCTGGGTGCTGGAGACCGCGACCGGGGCCGCCAAGCAGCTCACCTTCTCCGGCAAGGCCGACACCTCACCCCTCTGGTCGAAGGACGGCAAGACGCTGTACTTCCTATCCAGTCGTGAGGGCGGCAGCCAGCTCTGGGCCCTGGATGCGAGCGGCGGCGAGGCCCGCAAGGTCACGGACTTCGAGCCCGGGGTCGGCGCGCCGAAGCTGCGGCCCGGCGGTGGCGTGGTCTTCGAAGCCTCCGTGTTCCCCGAGGCCATGGCGGACGGCGCCAAGCATAAGGACCTGAGCGCGAAGCTTGAGTCGGGTCCCGTGCAGGCCCACCTCGCGGACTCGCTGCTCTACCGGCACTGGACCGAGTGGCGGGACTTCCAATACTCGCACCTGTTCCGCAGCACCTCTGATGGCAAGGTGGAAGCCCTCACCGCCGGCAAGCAGGACTACCCGGGCTTCTGGCAGACCTGGGACCTGAGCCCCGACGGCAAGGAGGTCTGTGTCACCACCAACACCGATCCTGTGCCCGCCCGCAGCACCAACAACGACCTCTTCCTCATCGCCCTCGACGGCGACCGCACCCCCCGCCGCATCACCGGCGACAACCCAGCCTCGGACAGCGATCCGAAGTATTCGCCCGACGGGCGCTTCATCGCCTACAAGCTGCAGGCGAAGCCGGGGCATGAGTCTGACCGCTTCCGCCTGGCCGTCTACGACCGCGCCAAGGGCACGCGGCAGGTGCTTACCGAAGCCATCGACAACTGGGTGGACGCCTTCCAGTGGTCCGCGGACGGCAAGGCCCTCTGGTTCACCGTGGAGGAGAAGGGCCGCTGGCCCCTGTACCGCGCCGACGTGGCCACCGGCAAGTGCGTCCGCATGCTCGAGGGCCTGAGCATCAAGGAGTTTGCGGTGAGCCCGGACCAGAAGGCGGTCTTCCTCACCAAGACCCGCGTGGGGGAACCGGTGGAGGTCTGGCGCCACACCTTCGCCTCGGGCGAGACGAAGCGGGTCACAGACTTCAACCAGGCCCTGGCGGCCCAGGTGGATTTCCGGCCTGCGGAGGAGCAGTGGGTCAAGGGAGCCGACGGCATGCCCGTCCATGTGTTCCTGGTGAAGCCCCACGGCTTCGATCCCGCCAAGAAGTATCCGCTGATCCTGAACGTCCACGGAGGGCCGCAGATGATGTGGTCGGACACCCTGCGAGGCGACTGGCAGGTCTATCCCGGCGCCGGCTACATCGTGGCCTTCCCCAATCCTCATGGCTCCACGGGCTACGGGCAGGCCTTCACGGATGCCATCAGCGGGGACTGGGACGGGAAGGTGATGGAGGACGTGGCCAAGGTGGCAGACCATCTCGCGGCACTGCCCTATGTGGACAAGGACCGCATGGGCGCCATGGGCTGGAGCTGGGGCGGCTACGCCATGATGTGGCTGGAGGGCCGAGCCACGCGCTTCAAGGCCCTGGCGGCCATGATGGGCGTCTATGACCTGCGCTCCATGCACGGCGCCACCGAGGAGCTGTGGTTCCCGGAGCACGACCTCACGGGCACCCCCTGGGACAAGGTCCAGGCCTATGAGCGCATGAACCCCAGCAGCCAGGTGCAGGCCTTCAAGACCCCCTGCCTCGTCATCACCGGCGAGCGCGACTACAGGGTGCCCTACACCCAGAGCCTGCAGTTCTTCACCGGCCTGCAGGAGCGTGGCGTGCCCAGCCGCCTCATCGTCTTCAAGAACGATGGCCACTGGCCCGACACCCTGAAGTCCATGCCTGTCTACTACAACGCCCACCTGGAGTGGTTCCAGAAGTATCTCGGCGGTGAGCCCGCTCCCTGGAAGACCGAGGACCTGATCCGGAATCAGGTCTTCACCCATCCTGCTAAAAATTAATTCCGGACAAATACCCGACGGGCTCGGGGCCATGACGCCCCTATTCCCAGGGGTGTTTCAAGACGTTTGCCCCTGTCCAGGATTTTGTAGAAGGGCCTCGCGAAGGGGCCGCATGCATCGATCCATCAGCAATGCCGCGACTTCGGAAACAGAGGAGGCGAAATCCTTCCTCTGGCGACGTTGGGGTGGGCTCTCCCTGCTCTTGACTCTGCTTCGGGGCAGTTCAAGTTGAGTCAAAACCACATCCGGGCCGCCAGGCGGAAGCCACCCAGGTTTGAGCCTGACGGTCTTCCCCGCTCCTTCGCAGCCCATCGGATCCCAGCCATGCTCATGAGCCCTGTCACCATGCCCATCACCCTGAACTTCTGGCGCGGCTGGTCGGGGCGTTGGCCCACTTGTGGCGCTATTCCCGAGCGGGGAGGGCTCCGGCCCAACTGGCCCCACGTCCACCACGCCTCCACCCAGAGAGAGGCCCTTCACTACGAAACCATAGCCATTCGGCGGGGCGAGCGTCTCAAGGTCTACACGAACTCCATGAGCGACTTCTGGGGGGATGGACCCGACCTCGACGAGGCGCGGCGGGTGGCCCTGGATACCATGCGTCAGACGCCCCACCTGATCTGGATGATGCTCACCCGGCGTCCAGAAATAATTTTAGACAGGATCGCGACAACCCTCGATCAGGCCATGGAGGACTACGGCAGCACCCCCAGCGAATCCGGGCGCCAGCTCATCCAGTGGCTGCAGGCCTGGCTGGATGGCGAGGCTCCGGAAAACATCTGGCTTGGCACCACGATGGAGGAGGCGGAGGGTTCGGTGCTTCGTGTCACAAAGCTGCTTACCGTTCCGGCGGTGAAGCGATTCGTTTCCTGTGACCTCTGCTGCCCGCGCTTGCTGTACGGGCCGGAGCATGGCTGCCGGGGGCTCACGATGGACGCGGCCAGAAAAGACTCTGTCCCCCTCGCGAACGGCTTCTGATCGGGGTCTGCATGCTCCTCACCACAGATATCCTGGAAGCTTCTGAACTGGCTGTGGCCGAGTTCAGGGGCTTCTGCGCCGGGCGACCGGGGCAGGAGGTGATCGTCATCCTCCTCCTCCGCGCCAACCCCGGACACACCGAAGGCGATCGCTACCAGATCCAGGATCACCTCGTGACAGCGCTCCTGAAGGCATCATCCGTCGCGGTCCGCCGCGTCGATATTGCGGACTCGGAGGGCCTGGAGGTTCCTGTCCGCCTGGCGATGGTGTGTGATGCCGACACCGGCAGCGCGCTCTGGCCCGTCCCCTCCAGTCCTGCGGCGGGGCCCTCACTCACCCTGGAGGACTTCTGGGATCCCATTGATCAGATCAGCCCCTCCATTCGGTTCTCGAAAGTGACTAATTTTTGGACATGAAAGGTTCACCACGATAAGAACCATGGTCCTGTGGGGAAGCCAGCCCTCGAAAGTCAGCGGCAAGGGGTCAAGGTCTCTTCGACTCAAATGTAGCAAACAGACGATATAAAATCGATGTTTCGAGTGTCTAGATTTTTCGAATTTCGAAATGAGGAACCTGGCCATAACCGATCGTTCAATCAGGAAGGATTGCAGACCATCGCCTTAGCAAAATTCCAAGAGGACATCGGGTGTGAATGTCCAGATCTCAGGCTGGTTGACAGACCCCGACACGAGGCCAAGTTGCCACTGAAGGCCGTGAGCCGGATTTCGATCACCCCAGCCTTGAATTCAGGTTCATTCCGTGACCGCGGACCTGTCTGCCACAGAGGTCTCCTGTCCCCATCCTGGCCCCCGCCCTTGAAAGGCAATACCCATGACTCCTCAGCTTCTCTCCAGGCGCTCGAGCGGCTACTCCCTGCTTGAAGCGATGCTGGTCATGGGCATCGTCGGGATTCTCTCGATGACCGGTGTCTCCCAGTTCCAGTCCCGGAATGCCGGGGCCGTGCGCACGCTCATGGATGAAGTGGAAGGTGCCCTGGGGAACGCCCATCGCGCGGCCACCGCCACGGGCCGGGACACGGCCCTGGTCACCTGGGGGCTCTGGAACGCCAGCAGCCCGCTCGTGCTGGCCCACGGCGATGCGGCGATTGTCGACGCTGACATTCAGAAGGTGGCCAATGGGACCGCTCCAAGCGCCACCCTTACCTCCGCCCAAGTCAGCAGCGTGGCGGCCCCCTTCCGGTATCTGGCCGGGGACCGCGTCCATCTCGGGGCGCGCATCGTGACGATCGGTTCCACCGAGTGGGCCAACGCCGGTGCATCGACCTCCTCGGGGGCCAAGAATGTGGACATCACCACGGTCCAGCCCTTCGCCACCGCCGGCGTCATGAGCGGTCTGGTCGTGGATGCGAACCTCCTGTTCCCCGAGGACAGTTCGCTTTCGCATCGGGTGCTGCTCAGCGGCAGCAACAAGCGCTTCCTCTCCACCTTCATCATCCCCATCGTCGGCACCACCGACTCCGGGCGGGCGATCCCCGGTGGTCCCATGGGGCTGATCGTGGTGCTGGCCAACGGCGGGACGATCTTCAAGTTCTACAATCCGGGCATCCGGGATGGGGATGGGCAATGGCGAAGGATCTGAGGCCCGGCGGCCTCGTGACGTCCCGGAAACGCGCGGTTCAGGCGGGCTTCAGCATGATCGAGATGCTGATGACGGCCTTCATCATGGCCGTCGGCATCCTGGGTCTCACAGCCCTGCAGGTCATGTCGCTGAAGGCGACCCGGGGCAGTCGAAGCCTGGGCACCGCCACCCTGGTGGCCGAGCAGGTGCTCGATCTGGCCGAGCGGGAAGGGCGCCTGACCTGGCTCAGCCTTGTGGACACCAACGCCGTAAATCCCACCGTGCCCGCGGGACTCAAATACATCAACCTTGATGCCGGCGCCTCGGTGGTGGACACCTTCAACGTCAAGGGCGTCCCGGTGAATGCCGAGTCGTCCGAAGTAACGGAAACGACGACCTTCTTCACGGCCACTACGACTCGGCTCCCGCCCGCGACTGCGGTGCGGGGTGGTCTGTCTGAGCTGACTGTCCTCGTCCAGTTCGTGGATGATGCCGACACGAGCGGAAAAGGCGTCACGCGTGTTGTCCGGCTCACCCGGATGATCTCCCATGGCTGAGCTCCGCCCATCCGGGGGTGCCAGGGGCTTCTCTCTGGTCGAGCTCCTGGTGGCCCTGGTCTTCACCATGGTTCTCATGGCTGGCATGGCCAATGTCTACCGGGCCAGCCTCTCCAGCTTCTACACCTCCGGGGAGTCCATCTCCAGCGTCCGGCGGAATCGGATGTCGCTGGACCTGCTGGCCGACGACCTGAACCAGGCCTGCATGTATCTGGCCGACCTGGCGGTACCCCCCGCCACCAGCGCCACCATGCAGCCCTTCTTTATCTGGCCGAACATGCCCATCGAAGGGTCCGATGACCCTACGACCTCGGACGAGCTTTATTTCTATGTCGACCAGTCTCTGCCCTTCGAGGGGAGGTTGGTCGCCGGCACTACCCAGTCCTCCACGGCGGAGCTCGTTCTCAGCGGCGCGGCGCCCACGGTTGCTGACAACTCCCTGACCATTGAGTGCGGGAACGCGTCCTACGTGAACATGGTCGAGCAGGGCCAGCTCCTGCTCTTCAAGGATGCCTGGGAAGCGGCCAGTATCGCTGGCACTCCAAGGAAGGTCGGGGCCACCCAGGTGTCGGTCACGGTGGGGGCCACGGCCTATTCGGCCATCACCGGCAGCGGTCCCTCGGGGGTCGTCCTCGGGCGGAAACATCTGCTGGGCAGCTCGGTGCTCTTCGCCCAGGCTGCGCAGCTGGTCCGGTACCGGGTCGAGCTCCTCAAGGTCGATCCTGGCAGCACCCTTGGGATTCCCTGCCTGGTGCGCGACCAGGGAAACTACCTCGACGCCACGTTCACTGCCACTCAGGCCCAGCAGATCATTGCCGAAAATGTGACGGGCTTCAGCGTCTACCTGAGCGCGGATGGCGGCTCCAGCTGGGCCGGTCTGAACAGGTCTGGGACCAAGGCCAGCGGCGTCGGAGCGGATGGCTGGGATCAGGGCCTTCGGGCGGCGCTGGACACCCAGCTGAGCGCCGCGGGACGGGCCGATGTCCTGAGCACTCGGGCCACTCCCCACTGGTTCCGGTCCACCCCGATCCTGGTGCGCATGGACGTCACTACCCGCACGGCCGCAAAGCGAACGGAATACGGCTCTGCAGCCACGCCACTAGCCTACCGGAAATTCACCCAGAGCCTGGTCTTCATGCCCCGGCACTCGGGCCTGACCCTGAACTGAGAGGACAGCCATGCAAGGCACCGACGCCAGGTACCGACGAGCCTCCGAAGCCGGGGGCATCACCATCATCGTGGCCCTCATGCTGCTGATCCTGCTCACCACCGCCGCCGTGGCATGTCCCGGAATGCCCTGCGCGACATCGTCACCGTGGGCTTCGGTCGCCAGGGGGCCATGGCGCGCAGCGTCGCCGACTCCGGCCTGGAGTGGTCCATCCACTGGATCGACCTGGAGAACGGGAAAGTCGCACCAGAGGGTTCGGCCCGCAACCTCAGAAACCTCAAGGCAGCGTTGCTCCTGGACCCCACCCTGGCGGGTGTGGCCAAGGCCGTTCGGGCTGGCTCCCTCACCAACTATGCGCCCGGCGGGACGCCGCCGACGGATTTGGCGCTCAGCTCGGCGGCCGGGACCACCCAGGGCTACACCCTGGGCCTGACCTGCATGGGCAAGCTGCCCATCGTCCTCATGAGCCAAGGTGCGAGCACGGGGACCTTCCGGCCCGCCACGGGTGGGTTGCAGCAGCTGGCCCCGGACCTCTGGGCCGTCCGCTCGGACGCGCAGGTCACCCAAGGCCCCGTCACCTTTGTCCACGCCAGGGAACTCTGGATTTCGACGCCCATCCAGTAGTCCAGGAGCAGGATCATGACCCGTTGCCACCCACTCTTCTTCCGTCCCCTCCTGGCGCTGCTCCTGGGCCTGCTGGCTGCGGTCCCGGCGCGGGCCCAGCTGGATCCCAGGCTCCAGGCCGGCACGACGGATTTCCTGGATCTCTTCCAGCCGTCCAGCACCTTCCGGCCCAAGCCGGAGATCCTGTCGGTCTTTGACTATTCCGGGTCCATGGCCTCTCTCATGTCCCACCCGCTGTACCGGAATGATGACAAGGGGGACCAGGAGGACTACCGCAACATGTCATTCTCCGTGACCGTTCCGCCAGCGGCCCCGGAAACGAACACGTATCTAATCGGGGTCCGGGATCCCGTGTGCGGAACCTATCGGAATTACAAGATAGTCGTTGACGCCACCGGAGTAGCAACGGGAAGCCGCTATTGGGGAGGCGATGGGTGCGGTGGGCAGGTTGGGCAGAACCTCGCCCCTTCGTGGACCATCTTCGCCCAAGCAGCCGGAAATACCGGGGTGCAGGCGACCCTGGACTTGAGTCCGACGGCCTCCGGCAAGGACCCGGATTATAGCGTGGTCAACAGTTCCAACGGCGGCACCGGCGGAACTTACACCATAACCCATGCCAATGGCTCCATCACGCCGGCGCCCACCATCGAACTGAGTCCGGCTACCGGTCCATACGGGGTGGGTACGACGGTAAAGCTCACGGCCTACTTGAAACATGATCTCCGCGAAGGGGAGCCGCTCAATGCGAAAAACATCATTTGGTCCGCCATGAAGGCTGGTGGATGGCAATGGATCAGAGTTCCCGAATCTACCGAAGTGTCACCGGGGCTCTACAAATCCGAAACGACCTGGGTCAATGATGGCTTCACACCGACACCGGACACAACGGGGGACGCGACCTCGCTTTACGACATCACTCCCGCGCCTGGTCCCAATTGGAAGTCCGGGGATGTGGTCCGGTTCAGCACCTACTTTTCTCGGATCCACGGTGGCGCGACCAGCGGTGATCTGGACTGGAGTGTTGGTGGCATCGCCTATGTCTACCAGTGTCCCACCTACGCGCCCCTGAGTTCGACCAGGACCACCGGCAACACGACCACCGGACCCGGCGGTTCCGTATCCTGGACCATTCCGCCCTACTGCCCGCCTCCCCCCCCGATGCTCCCTACGTGTCGGTCGTGCTGGATGTCCAATTGTACAGCCCTTCCCCGGGCGGTCCTCCCAACCTCTGGGATCTCGGCTGGGACGGTTTCATGCGGGCCTACACAGGGGCGGACGCGAACACATCGGCCCTCCGGAAACCGGATGGGTCTGCCGTCACGCTCGCCGATGTCAAGGCCGCAGCTGCAGGCTTGTACGGATCAAGCGCTGGCATAGCTGACGTCCGGAACTGGATCAGGGCGGCCAGCCATGTCCGGATCACCAGAGGGTTCCTCGATGGGTCTAACCCCTGTTATAGAACCATCGATATTCCCATTCCCTGGAAGATCATGGATGGAGCCTCCACGGGCAATCCACTCAGCTCCCAGACCGTGCTGGACCGGCAGATCAAGGACGGGATCCCCTATGGGAGTGGCCTCCCGATCGAGCTTGACCAGACGTACAAACTGGAAAATCAGGATGGGAGCGTATTCACAACAAATCCCAGCGGAAACCATGCGCCTAATTCTGGCTGGTGGGCCGTCAATCTCTATACCGTACGTTACCGACCCACGTACATCAACTGGCTGTTCAAGGCGACATACCAGAACACAGATGCAAGCAAGCCAAACTACACGACGGATTCTTCTCTGCTGGTGGGAGGGAAGAATTTCATCGCCTTTGATGCCCTCAACAAAGACCTGGTTCCAGGCCAGCTCGACGTGAAATGGGGCCAAGGCTATGGCCCTTCAGGGTCCTGGGGCACGATCAAGGTGCCCCAGTACGGCCAGGATGGCAGCTACCTGGGCACCATCCAGGATGAAGCCTCGAACTACCGGACACCTGCCCTGACGCGCCTGCAGGCGACCAAGAAAGCGGCCATCCAGACCTGGATCTCCCATCAGGCCGATGTCTATTGGGCCTTCCGCGGCCTGGATTCCACCACGGAGGCTGGGGGCGGGACCGCCTCGACCATCGACAACGATAGCCAAAGCACCCTCACGAAGGCCGATGCAACCACGACCCACATAAGCGGTACGGATTCCGGCTGGACGGTGCTGAACAACACGGCGGCGCAGGGGATCGCGTCGACCACGGGGAATTCGGTGGTGGGCATGAACCGCATCGCCAGCCTGTTCGCCAGTGGCGAGACGCCCCTGACCTATGCCATGGCCCGGTCGCTGGCCCAGTTCGGGGACCCCAAGAACGTGTTTAATGGGGTGGTGGGCACGGATGTCTCCCAGTGCGGCCAACACTTCCTGCTTCTCTTTACCGATGGGGTGGACAACAACGGCCATACGGGCGTGAACAACACAAACAGCACCACGCCCTACATCATCGGCTCGGGGCTGTCCGCAACCCTGGACGTCCTCAAGGGCAACCAGGCGATCCTGGCCAACAAGAACAGCGTCGACCGGTCCGGCAGCAACTGGAACGTCCCCACCCTGGCTGGCATCGCGGCCCACCTCTCCGACCCCAGCTCGGGAACCCTGGGCGTGGACTACCTGGCGGCGAAAGATCCCGGCACCTCCACCAGCTCGGGATACCCCTCCGAATTCCTGCCCTTCGCCATCAAGAAGCGAAATGGGTTGGTCTTCAATCAGGACCACCGGGTGACGATCATGACCATCGGGGTCAACCTCGGCGGGCTGGTCACGGATGACACGAGCCCCAAGCGCAGCCTCTTCTATGCCGCCGTCCTGGGGCGGAACGGGGTCTCCAACGGGGCCATCAGCACCTTCCACCCCTTCCGGGGTTGGAACCAGCCCTATGGCGCGACCATCGATCCGAACAACGACTGGATTCCCGATCCCAAGGACCCTACCAGCTATCCCGCGAAAGGCGTGGCGAGGGACAACGCGGCCTACTTCTTCGACGCGACGAACCCGGACCTGCTGTCCAACAGCCTGGAGCACGCCTTCCTCATCGCCATCAATGCCACCAGCAACCAGGCCACCGCCGCGCCAACCCTCCCCTTCGTCGGGGCCAGCCTGGGCCGTCAGCTCTACGTGGGCCAGTTCTATCCCCCCTCCTCCGGCGGAGTCCTGTGGCCCGGGGACCTCCTGTCCTTCGGGACCCAGGAAGTGAACGGTACCGTAAAGATCCTGGACAACAAGGGAATCCCCACCACCAACCTGAGTGCCGCCACCGCCTTGTGGAGCACGAGCGCCGCCCTGCTGAAGAAGGAAGCCCCCATCGGCACTGCCCGGACCCTCTATACCCGTGTCCCGAAGGGCACAGCCTTGCAGGCTTTCACCGACTCGGATACCGACAACGGCTTCAGCAACCTCAAGAGCTACGTAGCCACATCCCTGAAGGCCGCGGACCCGACGAATGCCGCCCAGCAGGCGGCGGTCGATAACCAGAAGAGGGCCATCATCCAGCACGTGGCCGGGGCCGACATCATGAAGCCCTACAGCGGCGGGAAGCCCTCGGCCAACCGTACCACCATCATGGGAGACATCATCGGCTCAGCCCCGGCGGCACTGGAATACAACTGGAGCGACGTGAACAGGGCTTCGAGCTCCAGCCCGAGCAGGTCGCTGAGCAACTACGCAAGTCTGACCGCCGTGGGCGGGAGCCGCTTCCGCCTCATCCTGGTGGGCACCAACCAGGGCTGGCTGCACGCCTTCGGCGAGGTCACCAAGACCGACGCCAGCGGCCTGGTCACCGGGGCCGCGGTCCAGGAGCTCTGGAGCTTCATGCCCACGGACTTCCTGAAGTATCTGGACTACCTGAACAATGCCAGCCTCACCCACCGGTTCATGGTGGACGGCAGCCCCACCCTCTACCACCTGGACCTGCCGCCCAGCGGAGGCGGGGCCGGCAACGGGGTGGTGGACCGCGGGGAACGCGCCGTGGCCGTCTTCGGCCTCGGGAAGGGGGGACGCAGCTATTACGCCCTGGATGTCAGCGATCCCTTCACGCCGACCCTTCGCTGGGCGCTGGTGCCGGACGAGGCAGCGGCGGATAGCCTGCTCGGGAAGTTCGGGTTCTCCACCTCGCCGCCCGCCCTCGGCCGGGTCGTGGATGCTGAGGGCAAGCTGCGCGACGCGGTCTTCCTGGGGGGCGGGTTCAGCACCTCGAAGGTGGAGGATAACTTCCTGAATGCGGCCTCCAAGCCGACGCCCCTGGGTCGAGCGGTCATGGCCCTGGATGTCTACACCGGCAACGTGCTGGCCAGCGCGGACCTGAGTGCTGCCACTGGGGGCGGCGCCTCTGTGGGTCCTGTGGGCGCCGGCGTGGTGCCCTTCGAGTTCATCCTCAACTCCGGCCTGGCCCAGCGCGCCTACTTCCTGGACTACCGCGGTGGCCTCTGGGCCTGGGGTTCCACTGCACTGTTCAAGCCCCCAGCCTCCTCAATACCCTCGCCCTACGAGAACTTCCGCGTGGACAGCTCCAAGGTCTCGGACTGGACGCTCCGCAAGGTCTACCAGGACGACGGCGGGAACAACGCCCGCTACACCACCCTGCCGGCCCCCTTCCGCCTGGGCTCCTTCCCCGGCGCAGCCTTTGACCTCAAGCACGCCGTCCCCGCGGCCGTGGGCATTGCCATGGTCAGTGGCGACCGCAACAACCCCCTGGATCGTTCCTACACCACGGACAAGCCCCGTCGGCACCGGCTCACCGTGGTGTTCGATCGCCAGGACAGCTACCTCTGGGGCCTGGATACCACGGGAATAACCTCAAGCACCAAGGACCTGAAGAACTTCACAGACAACACGGTGTCCGGCACGAGCAGCCCCCCCTGTGTCATCACGCCCGGCTGCGATGACTACTATCTGGCACCCAAGACAGGTGATACCGCCTTCGGCTACTACGTCAACTTTCCCGAACCCAGCGGAGGCTTCGTCCCCAAGGGCATCAACCCACCCCTGGTGGTGGCCGGGAGCCTGTTCTACGCCATCTTCACGCCCACCGCTTCGGACATCTGCTCAGGCGGGGCTGGCAACACCCAGAGCTGGCTCATCCAGGACGTTTTGAAACCCCTCGTGACCGACACCCGGACAACGGTTTCGGCACGCAGTGGCCTCTCCTTCACCTGGCCCGGGGCGGCTTCGGATTTCATCCCCATGGGGACCCGGGGCGTCCTCCAGGGGGGCATGGCTGGGGGAACCGACAACATGGCTGGGGGAACAGAGACCGGCTCCCAATCCGGTGCACAGCTCGTCACCCTCAAGGGCTCCCCCGCCCAGAGCTTCGTGAGGCCGCGGGTCTGGCGTACCGTGCACTAGGAGGAGCCCCCAGGCGTAGCGGCAGGCCGGGCCGTGTAATCTGAGAGACAGTCCTCCCGCAGGGGGGCTGTCCCTCGACCCTGGCACCCCGGCTGCGAACCATGTCCAAACCCACCGCCATCCTCCTCATCTCCTGTCCGGACCAGCGGGGCATCGTGGCGCGTCTGTCGACCTTCGTCTTCGAGCGGGGCGGCAACATCGTGGACTCGGACCACCACTCGGACCTGCAGGCGGGCCGCTTCCTGGGCCGCATCGAGTGGGAGGATGACTCCGATGCCGATGACCGGGCATTGCTCCGGCGGGAGCTGGCTGCGGTGGCCGATCCGATGGGCGGCCACTGGGAGCTGCACTTCTCGGATGTGGTGCCGCGCATCGCCATCTGGTGCAGCCGCCAGGAACACTGCTTGCTGGACCTGCTTTGGCGCCACCAGGCCGGGGAGCTGGGCGCCGAGATCGCCTGCGTGGTCAGCAACCATGACCTGCTCCGCCGCCACGTGGCGCCCCTGGGCCTGCCCTTCCACGTCTTCCCTGTCACCGCCGCCACCAAGGCCGCGCAGGAGCAAGAGCAGCTGGAGCTGCTGCGCCGCGAGCGGGTGGACCTGGTGATCCTGGCGAAGTACATGCAGGTGCTCAGCGGGGACTTCCTGCGGGCCTTCCCTGACGTGATCAACATCCACCACAGCTTCCTGCCCGCCTTCGCCGGGGCGCAGCCCTACCACCAGGCCCACGCTCGGGGCGTGAAGATCATCGGCGCCTCGGCGCACTTCGTCACCGAGGACCTGGATGCGGGCCCCATCATCGAGCAGGATGTGGTCCGCGTCAGCCACCGCGACACCGCCGAGGACCTGGTTCGCAAGGGCCGGGACATGGAGCGCCTCGCCCTGGCCCGGGCCGTGCGTCTGCACCTGAACCACCGGGTGCTCACCTACGCCAACAAGACCGTGGTGTTCGAGTAGCCCATGGCAGAGTCCGGCGCCCGCACGCTTCTGCTCCGTGACGCCACCTGCGTGGCCACCATGGATGACGCGGGGCGGGAACTGCACGGCGCCTCCGTGTTCATCCGCGGCAACCGCATCGAAGCCATCGGTCCCGCGGCCGAGCTGCCCGCCAAGGCCGACGAGGTCATCGACGCCCGGGGCCACCTGGTGCTGCCGGGCTTCGTGAACACGCACCACCACATGTTCCAGTCCCTCACGCGGGCAATCCCTGCGGTGCAGGACGCGGAGCTGTTCACCTGGCTGCGGGGCCTCTATCCCATCTGGGCGGGGCTCACGCCGGAGATGCTCCGGGTGTCCACCCAGGTGGCCATGGCAGAGCTGCTGCTGTCCGGCTGCACCACCACCAGCGATCACCTCTACCTCTTTCCGAACGGCTGCCGCCTGGACGACAGCATCGACGGCGCCCGCCTCGCCGGCATGCGCTTCACCGCCACCCGTGGGGCCATGAGCGTGGGCCAGAGCGCCGGCGGCCTGCCTCCGGACAGCGTGGTGGAGCGCGAAGCGGACATCCTCGCCGACATGGACCGGCTGGTCGCGCGCTACCACGATCCCGCATCGGGCTCGATGCTGCAGCTCGCGCTGGCACCCTGCTCACCCTTCTCCGTGAGCCGCGACCTCATGCGGGAGACCGCGCTGCTGGCACGGCAGCGCGGCGTGCGGCTGCACACGCACCTGGCGGAGAACGACCACGACGTGGCCTACTCCCGGGAGAAGTTCGGCTGCACGCCCGCGCAGTACGCCGAGGAGCTGGGCTGGGTGGGCGCGGATGTCTGGCATGCGCACTGCGTAAAGCTGGATGCGGCGGGCCAGGCCTGCTTCGCCGCCACGGGCACCGGTGTGGCCCACTGTCCCTCATCGAACATGCGCCTGGCCTCGGGTATCGCCCCGGTGCGCGCCATGCTCGATGCGGGCGTGCCCGTGGGCCTCGGCGTGGACGGCAGCGCGAGCAACGACGCCGCACACATGGTGGCCGAAGCCCGCATGGCCATGCTGCTGCAGCGCGTGGGCATCGCCGCAGAGCCCTACGGCTGCGACCGCGGACCCGGCGCCATGACCGTGCGCGACACCCTCCGTCTCGCCACCCGGGGCGGCGCCCGGGTGCTGGGGCGCAGCGATATCGGGCACCTGGCGCCGGGCCTCTGCGCGGACCTGGCCCTCTTCGATCTCTCGGCCCTGGGCTACGCCGGCGGCGCGGTCCATGACCCCGTGGGCGCCTTGCTGCTCTGCGCCCCGGCCCAGGCGGCCTACACCCTCGTAGATGGGGTGGTGCGCGTCCGGGAGGGTCGGCTGGTGTCCTTCGAGCTCGAGCCCGTTCGACGTCGCCACAACGAGCTTGCGGCCTTGCTGGCGGCAGGCTCCCCCCGATAACGGGGGCCCAAGCCCCTGGTGGGGATACCCAAAAGTAGGTAATCAATCAAGCGTATTTCACTTGGATGCAGAATTTTATCTAATGGCCTATTGGAGTGGCCATGCTATTTCAGCCTCAAGGCAGTGTCTATCTTTTCCCAGGCCGACTGGTGGCGCAGTCTGGCGGTCCCGCCCTGGTCATGGATCTCCAGCGTCGGCTCTACACCCCGGTCGAAGTGGACTACATCATTCCGGATGACGAGTCCCAGGGCCAGAAGCTCCGCATAGCGGGGTTCAACGCCCACTCGGCCCGCTGAGGGTTCAGAACGCCGATCAGCGCTCCTGCGGTCGTCCTGGACCGTGCGAAGGCTCACCCACGCTCTCAGCCCCCGTACTTGCCCACGACGTCGGCCCAGCGGCCCTGGGCTTTGAGGATCCGCTCAGCCACCAGCCGAAGCAGGCCATGGCCACCGGGCACCTCTGTCACCCAGTGACAGGCGTCCCTAACCTCCGGCGCGGCGTCCGAAGGACAGCAGGCCAGCCCCACCCGGGAGAGCAGGGGCAGGTCCGGCAGGTCATCGCCCAGGTGGGCCACCTGGTCATAGGCCAGGCCGTATTTCGCGCAGAGCTGATCCAGCACCGGCAGCTTGTCCAGGTGCCCGGCGAAGCAGTCCTCCACCCCGAGGTCCTGGGCCCGGTGCCGCGTGGCCGCGGCGTCCAGCCCCGAGATGAAGGCCACGGGAATGCCGGCCCGCTGCAGCCACTTGGTGGCCGCGCCGTCCCGCACGTTGAAGGCCTTGGTGTGTCCGGGTTCCCGGCCATAGTTCAGGGCGCCCGTGGTCAGCACCCCGTCGATGTCGGTGCAGAGCAGGCGGATCTTGGCAGCGCGCAGGTCCAGGTCGTCCAAGGGAGTCTCCCCCTCCAGCCTAGCAACTCTGCCCTGTCGGCATGACCTCCGTCACGTTCCTCCATAGAATTTCCAGTAGGGTGGAATCCTTGGCACCTTAATGCTCCGATGGGTATACAGTTCTCCATGGAAAGCCGGTGATTGTTGACTTGACAAAAGTCAAAACTGAATGAATATAGTCGCATGGAGTTGATTCCATGAATCACCAGCTCAGCAATCCCATGATCGATGAAGTCAGCGGCCTCTTCAGCGCGCTGGGCGACGCCTCGCGGTTGAAGATCTTGCGCTCGTTGCTGGACTCGAAGGAGCCGCTCAGCCAGGGCGCTGTGGCGGAGTCCGCTGGGCTCTCGCAGGCCAATGCATCCAAGCACCTGGCGTGTCTGGTGCGGGTGGGTCTGGTGAGCCGAGAACCCGAGGGCAACGCCGTCTACTTCACGCCGGTCATGCCCCTGGTGGGGGATCTCTGTGATCTGGTCTGCGGTCACGTGAGCGACCGGGCGAGGGTGATCTACAAAGCCTTGAAGTAAAGAAGACCGCGGGCTTCGGCCTCGGTTTTTTTATCCTGGAGTATTCCTCTATGAGTATCAAAAGAATGACGACTCTGGTGGGGCTGCTGGTGGCTGGCGCGGGCTTCGGCATGGCCCAGGAAGCCCTGACCGTGGCCCAGTCCATCCGGAAGGCCTGGACGGACCAGGCGGGCTTGCGCGCGGGCCAGGCCATGGTGGACAGCCGCCTGGCCGAGGCCGAGGCCAACCACGATCTCCGCCTGCCGTCCCTCACGCTGAACGCCTATGGGACGCGCACCGACGAACCCATGATGGCCTTCGGCATCAAGCTGAACCAGGCCCGCATCGGGGGGGGGGACTTCAACCCCCCGGCCCTCAACCACCCGGATGCCATCGGTGCCTACGGCGGCTCGGCCGTGGTGCAGCAGCCCCTCTACGCCGGCGGGCGCATCAGCGCGGCCCGGCGGGCCGGGGACTACCTGGCCCAGGCCGAGCAGGCCAGCCAGGAACGCCGCAAGCAGGAGACCGCCCAGCTGGTCGTGGAGGCCTACTTCGGCACCCAGGTGGCGGAGCAGGCCCTGAAGTGGGTGGACGACACCCGCGCCTGGATCCAGGGCATGGAGGACTTCGTGGGAGCCCGGGTGAGCCAGGGGCTCATGCTCGAGTCCGAGCTCCAGCGCCTCAAGGCCTTCCACGCCCAGGCGGACGCCCAGAGAGCCGAGGTCTTCAAGCAGGTCCGCTCGGCCCGGTCCGGGTTGGGTCTGCTCACGGGCACCGGTCCCGTGGAGGGCCCCCTGGCCACACCCCTGGAGCCCAGCACGACGGTCGATGCCGACAGAGGCACCGCCTACCGGGGCGACCTGGTCGCTGCCGATCTCCAGGCCAAGGCCGCCCACGAAGGCGCCCTGGCGGCCCGGGGCAACACCCTTCCGGAAGTCGGGCTGGAGGTGGGCGCCGGCACACTGCACCACTCCTGGTCGGACAAGGGGACCTGGACCTATGCTTCGGTCGGAGTGAAGTGGAAGGTCTTCTCCGCGCCGGACGCGGCCCGGGCCAAGGCGGCCAGGGCCCAGGAGCGGGCCGCGACCGACCTCCGCACCTTCAAGCAGCAGCAGGCGGAGCATCAGGTCCGCGTGGCGCGGGAGGCCGTCAAGGCCGCCGAGGCCCGGATCCTGGCCGCCAAGGCCGCCCTGGCCGCCGCCGAAGAGTCCAAGCGGCTCAGGGAGGCGCGCCACCGGGAGGGCCTCGCGCCCCTGATCGAGGTGCTCGATGCGGACGCGGCCATCCAGGGCGCCCGCACGCTGCTCCTCCAGAGCCTGTTCGAACTTCGCACCAGTCACGCCGGCCTCGATCTGGCCACCGGCAATCCCATCGAAGGAGTGAAGCCATGAAGACCGCCCTTTCCGCACTGGCCATGACCGGCATGCTCTTGGGGACCCTCGGCTGCGGCCACAAGGAAGCGCAGGCCGAAGCGAAGGTGCTGCCCAGGGTGGCCGTCGCGCTGGTGGCCCAGGGCTCGCCCGAGGGAGGCGCCTGGGTGGCCGGCACCCTGCAGTCCACCCGCACGGCCATGATCGCCACCCGCATGGCCGCCCAGGTGAAGCGCGTCCTGGTCCAGGAAGGTCAGCGTGTGGCCGCAGGGACCCTCCTGATGGCCCTGGGTGACGAGGACCTCCAGGGGCAGCTCAAGGCCGCCGAGACCGGTCTGGCCGTCGTGGAGGCCCATCACCGGCGCATCCTGGCCCTGCAGGCCCAGAGGGCCAGCACGCTCTCGGAGCTGGAGCAGGCCCAGGCCCAGGTGGCCCAGGCCCAGGCCGGCGTCACCGCCCTGAAGGCCAACATCGCCTATACCCAGATCCGGGCGCCGTTTTCCAGTGTCGTGCAGTCCCGCAAGGTGAACGAGGGCGACTTCGTCGCTCCCGGCATGCCCCTGCTGGAGCTGGTGGGCGACGGCGAGCAGGAACTGGTCGCGACCCTCTCCGATGACGAGGCCAAGGGCCTGAAGACCGGCTCCAGGCTGAAGTTCGAGACCGAGGGGATCCAGGGCGAGGCCCAAATCACGGCGCTGGCCCCCGGTGGCGATGCCACCAGCCACAAGGGGACCGTGCGGGCCAAGGTGCTCAAGCCCAAGGGCCTCCGGCAGGGCTCCTTTGCCCGCCTCCTGGTGCCCGGCCTCCCGGCCGCTCCAGGGCTGTCCGTGCCCCGCACGGCGCTGGTGCAGCGCGGGGAGCTCACGGGTGTGTTCATCGCCAAGGAGGGCCACGCCGAGCTGCGCTGGCTCTCTCTGGGTGAAGGCAGCGGCAGCTACCTGTCCGTGCGTTCCGGCCTGAAGGCTGGCGAGCAGGTCATCGACCAGCCGGGTTCCCTCCAGGACGGACAGCCCATCGAGCTGTCCAGCGGGGTGAGCCATGGCAAGTGAGCCCCGGCTGGGATTGGCCGGGACCCTGGCCAAGGGGTTTCTGCGCAGCAAGCTTACCCCCCTCATCGTCGGCGCCTCGCTGATCCTGGGTCTCCTCGCCGTGGTGCTGACGCCGCGGGAGGAGGAACCCCAGATCATCGTGCCCATGGTCGATCTCTACGTGCCCTACCCGGGCGCGAGTCCCAAGGAGGTCGAGAGCCAGGTGACCGCGCCCCTGGAGCGTGCCCTCTGGGGCATTCCCGGCGTGGAGTACCTCTACAGCATGAGCCGGCCGGGCATGGCGCTCATCACCGTGCGGTTCAAGGTGAACGAGCCCCAGGAGCCCAGCCTGGTGAAGATCCACCAGGAGCTGGCCGCCAATCCCCAGATGCTGCCGCCCGGGGCCATGAAGCCCATCGTGAAGCTGCAGACCATCGATGACGTGCCCTTCCTGGTGCTGACCCTGCACGGTCAGCCGGAGGGCTCTGCGCAGACGCCCGGCCAGCTCCGGAAGGTGGGCGAGGTGCTCGCCCGGGAGCTGTCCAATGTGCCCAGCACGGCCCAGGTGAAGGTGGTCGGCGGCGCGCGCCGCATGGTCCGCATCGAGCCGGATCCGGACCGCCTGCGCTCCCTCAACATGTCCATCGCCGAGCTGCAGCCCGCCCTCCAGTCCGCCGAGGCCCAGCTGCCCGCGGGCACCCTGGTGAACCAGGGCAAGCGGACCGACCTCGAGGCCACGGGCTTCGTGCTCCAGGCCGCAGAGCTGCGGCGCCTGGTCGTGGGCGTCCGGAACCAGAAGCCCGTCTACCTGGCGGATGTCGCCCGCGTGGTGGATGCCCCTGAGTCCGAGCCACCCCTCGTGCTCTTCGCCGAGGCGGGCCGGGGCGGCTTCGAGCCGGCCGTGAGCGTCACCCTCTCCAAGCGGGCGGGCACCAACGCCACGGCCCTGGCCGAACAGGTGCTGATCAAGGTGGAGGCCCTCCGGGGCAACCTCCTCCCCCGCGACCTGCAGGTGACGGTCACCCGCAACTATGGCGAGACCGCCGGGGACAAGTCGAATGAGCTGATCCAGCACCTGCTCATCGCAACCCTCAGCGTCATCACGCTCATCCTGCTGGCCATGGGCTGGCGCAGTGCCGTGGTGGTGGGGATCGCGGTCCCGGTCACCCTGGCCCTCACCCTGCTCCTGACCTACCTGTTCGGCTACACCCTGAACCGAGTGACCCTGTTCGCGCTGATCTTCTCCATCGGCATCCTGGTGGACGACGCCATCGTGGTGGTGGAGAACATCCACCGGCACATGCACCTGCCGGGCCACCGCAAGAGCTTCGCCACGGTGGTGATCGAGGCCGTGGACGAGGTGGGCAACCCCACGATCCTGGCCACCTTCGCGGTCATCGCCGCCATCCTGCCCATGGCCTTCGTGCGCGGGCTCATGGGCCCCTACATGCGGCCCATCCCCGTGGGCGCCAGCCTGGCCATGATCTTCAGCCTGGTCATCGCCTTCGTCATCAGCCCCTGGGCCAGCCTCATCCTGTTCAAGAAGGAAGCCCACCTGCCGGAGATCGACGAGTCGGGGCTGCACCCTGCCACCCCGGACAACCACGCGCCGGAGCCGGTCCACGACTGGCAGGACAAGAACCCCGAGGTGGCTGCGGACACGAAGTTCACCGCCCTCTACCGCACGGTCATCCGCGCCCTGCTGTTCAAGCCCGCGGTCCGCTGGGGCTTCTTCGGCGGCGTCGTGGTGCTGCTGCTGGGTGCCATGTCCCTGGTGGGCCTTGGCTGGGTGAAGGTGAAGATGCTGCCCTTCGACAATAAGTCGGAGTTCATGGTGCAGCTGGATCTCCCCGCGGGCACGCCCCGGGAGGACGCGCTCGCCGTGGGCCAGGATGTCGCCCGGCGGATGCTCAAGGACGCCACCGTCAAGGATGTGCAGGTCTATGCGGGCGAGGCCGCGCCGTTCACTTTCGTGGGCATGGTGCGGCACAGCTTCCTGCGCCAGGAAGCGGAGATGGTGGACGTCCAGGTGAACCTGGTGCCCAAGCACGCCCGCAAGGAGCAGAGCCACGACATCGTCGTGCGCCTGCGACCCGAGCTGGAGAAGATCTCCAAGCCCGCCGGGGCGAGGATGAAGCTCGTGGAGATCCCCCCGGGACCTCCAGTCATGGACACCATCGTGGCCGAGATCTACGGCCCCACCGAGGCCGAGCGCGCCCGCCTCTCGGGCGAAGTGCTCCAGGCCTTCAAGAGCGTCGACGGCATCGTCGATGTGGATTCCACCCTGAATGCCACCGCACCCAAGATCAGCCTGGTGCTGGATCGGGAGAAGGCGGCCCTGCACGGCGTGGCCCCCGCCCACGTGATCCAGACCCTCTACCTGGCGGGCCAGGGCCACATGGCCGGAACCTTCCACGTGCTGCGCGGGTCCAGTCAGGTGCCCGTGGTCCTGCAGCTCGCCCCCGAGAAGCGCCAGCAGCTGGACCAGCTCCTGCAACTCACGGTTCCCGGCGCCCGGGGCATGGTCCCGGTGCGGGAGCTGGTGACCGTGAAGCAGGGCGTGGAGGAAGCGCCTATCCACCACAAGAACCTGATGCCGGTCACCTACGTCATCTCGGATCTGGCGGGCACCATCGAGAGCCCTGTCTATGCCCTGGCGGCCCTCAACAAGAAGATCGACGCCATGAAGGGCACGGCGGGCTCCCCGGTGCCGCGCCTGGGCCTGGCCCACCCCGAGAACACCGAGTCCCTGGCCCTCAAGTGGGACGGCGAGTGGCACATCACCCTGGAAGTGTTCCGGGACCTTGGCATGGCCTTCGCGGCCGTGCTGGTGCTGATCTTCATCCTGGTGGTGGGCTGGTTCGAGAGCTTCCAGGTGCCCTGGGTGATCCTGGTGCCGATACCGCTTTCGCTCATCGGCATCATCCCGGCCCACGGCCTCCTGGGTGCCTTCTTCACGGCCACCAGCATGATCGGCTTCATCGCCGGGGCGGGCATCATCGTCCGCAACAGCATCATCCTGGTGGACTTCATCGAGCTCAAGCTGCGCGAGGGCATGCCCCTGGCCCTGGCGGTCGAGGAAGCCGGCGTCGTGCGCTTCCGGCCCATGCTGCTCACGGCCGCGGCCGTGCTGGTGGGCTCCGCAGTCATGCTCAAGGATCCCATCTTCCAGGGCCTCGCCATCAGCCTCATGGCGGGTGAGGTCGCCGCCACCCTGCTGTCCCGCTTCGCCGTCCCTGTCCTCTACTACCTTGTCGCCCGCCGCGGCCGCGCCGCGGACCTGCAGCGCGAGGGCGCCGTCGCCACCGCCCTTCAACCGGAGTAACCCATGAACGTTGATCGCATCGTCCACACCGTCGCCGGCACCTTCATCCTGCTGAGCCTCGCCCTGGCGAAGTTTCACCACCCCAACTGGATCTGGTTCACGGTCTTCGTGGGCGCGAACCTGCTGCAGAGCGGTCTCACCAACTGGTGCCTGATGTCGAGCATCCTGAAGAAACTGGGCGTGCCGGAAGGGGCTGGCGTCGGCTGCTCCCGATGAAGGCCACGGCGATCCGCTTCGCCCTGGGCCTCGTCGTCGGCGGCGCCCTGGGCTACGGCTGGCACCGCCTGGTGGGCTGCAGCACCGGGGCCTGCCCCCTCACCGCCACGCCACTGCGGGGCATCAGCTACGGCGCCGTCATGGGCCTGATCTGGGCCCTGGGGAGATGATGATGCTCGATTACTGGATCTACCTCCTCCCCATCGCCGCGGTGGGCTACGTGGTCTGGAGTCGCCGCTCCGCACCCGTGGGCGACCTGAAGGCCCTGCTGGCGCGGGGCGGGCAGATCGTGGACGTGCGCACGAAGGGTGAGTTCAAGGGAGCGCGCCATGGCCGCGCCATCAACATCCCCCTGGACCAGCTGGAGACCCGGGCCAAGGAGCTGGACCGCGCCAAACCGGTGCTGGTCTGCTGCGAGTCCGGCGCCCGCAGCGGGTCTGGGGTCGCGATCCTGAAGAAGGCTGGCTTTACCGAGGTGGCCAACCTGGGCTCCTGGCGGCGGATCGAGAGCCTGCTCGGCTGAGACGGCCTCTCCTCAGGGATGCGACTGGTGCCGGGCCACGATCCAGTCCACGACCTGGTTGAGGCTCATGGCGCTGGAGTCCAGCTCCGCGGCATCCTCGGCCCGGCGGAGCGGGGCCACGGCCCGGGTGCTGTCGGCCAGGTCGCGGCGCTGGAGATCCTGCAGCACCGCTTCCAGATCGGGGGACTGGCCCTTGGCTTGGAGTTCCAGGAAGCGCCGCTGGGCGCGGGCCTCGGGACTTGCCGTGAGGAAGACTTTGCAGCAGGCCCCGGTGAAGACGACGGTGCCGATGTCCCGCCCATCCACGACCCAGCGTCCCCGGGCTCCGATGCGGCGCTGCTGGTCCACCAGCACCTCCCGCACGCGGCCATCCGCGCTGACGGGAGTCACGAGCTGGGTAATGGCCTGGCTGCGGATGGCCTCGCTGACGTCCTCGCCGGCGAGGAAGATGCGGGTTCCCTCCTGGCTGAGGTCCAGGGACTGCAGGAGGGCCTCCAGCGCGGGGCGGTCCGTCAGGGCGATCCCGGCCCGCTGGACGGCCAGGGCCGCCGCTCGGTACATGGCGCCGGTGTCGAGGTAGTACCAGCCCAGACGCTCGGCGACCCGTCGCGCGGTGGTGGACTTGCCCACACCGGACGGGCCGTCGATGGCGATCAGGGGAAGGGCGGGGGCGGTCATCCCGTCATTCTGGATGACCGCCCCCTGCCTTGCCAACCCTAGAGGCCGAAGGTCTTGAGGATCTTCGGGTCCTTCTCGTCCTGGGCCAGGATCGTGTGGCAGGTGTCGCAGTCACCCTTGATGGTCCGGCCATCTGCAGCAGTGTGGGAGCCGTCATGGCAGCGGAAGCAGCCCACGGCTTCCTCGTGCCCGATGTTGTTGGGGTGGGTGCCCCAGGTGATCTTCATCTCGGGGAACACGTTGCGCAGGTAGATGGCCTTCACGGCCTCGCCAGCAGCGTCCACCTGGGCCCGCTTGTGCTTGAAGATCTCGGGGTAGGTGTTCCGGTAGTACTCGGCCAGGGCCACGGGGATCTTGGCGGCCGCGTCCTTCTGGTCGACGTAGTCCAGCTTCAGCACCTCCACGGCTTTCTTCTTGATGAAGGGCAGCTCGGTGCTCACGCGCTTCTCAGAGAGCATCTTGTCCATGGCCCGGTCCGGCAGCTGGAAGGCGTGGGTGGGCCGGTTGTGGCAGTCAATGCAGTCCATCCCGCGGGTGGTGGCCTTGTCGAGCTTCTCCTTCGGGAGGTTCTTGAACTCGTCGCTCACGTATTCGACCGTCTGGCCATTGTCATCCCGGTAGATGACCTTGGGAATCTCCTGGCGACGGCGATCGGTGGTGACGTAGCTGATGCGTTCCATGTTGTCGAGGTGCCGCCCGTGGATGCCCGTGGTGCCGTTGGGCGTGTGGCCGCCGATCTTCAGCAGGAGGATGTTGGTGGAGGCGGTGTTGGTCTCGTCTTCAGCGAAGTGGGTTCGGACGATGAGCTTGTCATTGGTGAACTTCTGGGGCCAGTGGCACTGCTCGCAGGTCTCGCGGGCGGGACGCAGGTGCTCGACGGGGCTGGGAATGGGGCGCGAGTAGGTGCCGAAGGCCACCGCGAACAGCTGCCGGGTGCCGGAGATCTTGGCCCGGACCAGGGCCGGGGCGCCGTGGCCGATATGACACTGGGCGCAGCCCACGCGGGAGTGGGGGGAGCCCAGGAAGGCCGTGTATTCCGGGCTCATGACTGTGTGGCAGGTCAGGCCGCAGAACTGGTTCGAGTCCATGTACTCCACGCCCTTGAGGCCGGCGGTGCCCATGATGCTGACGTTGATGAAGGTGAGGACGCCCACGACCGTGAGGAGCCTGCGCACGGCGGGCTGCTTGAAGTCCACGGCCTGGAGGGGCTGCGGCGCTTCGCCGGCGAGCTTGCGCTGGCGCCGCAGGCGCATGATGCCCAGGGGGATGAGCACCAGACCGGCGATGAACAGGGCCGGGAGAATGAGGAACAGGAGGATGCCCACATAGGGGTGGACGGAGCGCGGACTGGTGAGCTCCATGAACCAGAACCAGACCAGCACGAAGGCGGAGCTGGTGGTCAGGGCCGCGCCCGTGAGGGACATCCAGTTGTTGCCCAGTTGGAAGGCCAGGCGGGTCAGGTCTCTGACGCGTTCTCCCAAGCTCATGAACTCACCTCTGCAATAGGGTTGCAACACTTGACACTTGTGTAGGAAATGTCTTCTTTCACCCTAATTTCCTCCCAGGATCTCCGCAAGCCAGCGATGCCACCCTCGCCGGATAAACCGTTATGTATCAATCGAGACGGTTCCGGGTTGTGACAGATGTCCAGGGGCCTTCAGCGAGTCAGCAACCGGAGGAAACTTTCCCCATACTGCTGCAGCTTTTTCGGCCCCACGCCGCTCAGGGCCAGGAACTCGGCCTCGGTGGCGGGCTGGAAGTGGGCCATCTGCTGCAGGGTGGCATCGCTGAAGATCACGTAGGCAGGGACGCCCTTGGCATCCGCGAGCCGCTTGCGCAGGGCCTTCAGGTCCACATAGAGGGCTTCCTCGCCCTCCACCGGGGCCTGGGTCAGGGCAGGTCGGCTGCCCCGGGGCGAACCGCGCTTGGCCTTGCCGGGCGCGGGGGCGGCGGCCAGCGGGTCCGAGCCGTCGCAGCACTCGCAGGAGGTGCCACAGGGCTCCATGCGCTCGCCGAAGTGGGCCAGCAGGGCCTGGTGGCGGCAGCGCGGGGATTCCGCCAGGCGGAAGAGATCGCGGGTCTGCCGCTGCTGGGCCTGGGCCAGCTCGGCATCGAGGCCCTCGGTAAAGCGGTCGTAGCTGAGCACGTCGCCCCAGCCGTAGAACATGATGCAGTCGGCATCGGCGCCATCGCGGCCCGCCCGGCCGATCTCCTGGTACCAGCCCTCGACGCTCTTGGGCATGTCGCGGTGGATGACGTAGCGGATGTTGCTCTTGTCGATGCCCATGCCGAAGGCGACCGTGGCCACGATGACGTCCACATCGTCGCGCTGGAAGGCCTCCTGGGCGGTGGAGCGGGCCGCGCTGTCCATGCCCGCGTGGTAGGCCGCGGCGCGGACCCCTTCTGCGGACAGGAAGGCCGCGGTGGCCTCGACGCTCTTGCGGGAGAGGCAGTAGATGATCCCGCTCTCGCTGCGGCGGGCCAGCACCAGGCGCAGCAGGGCCTCGCGGACCGGCGGCAGCCCCTCGGCGCCCTTGCGATAGGCGCTTACCTTGAGGTTGGCGCGGAAGAAGGAACCCTGCACCTCCAGGGGCCGCCGCATCTCCAGTTGCTCGACGATGTCGCGGCGGACCTCGGGTGTGGCCGTGGCTGTGAGGGCCAGGATGGGCACATCCGGGAAGCGCCGCTTGAGCCCGGCCAGGGTCCGGTAGGCTGGCCGGAAGTCATGGCCCCAGTGGCTGATGCAGTGCGCCTCGTCGACGGCGATGAGGCGCAGGTCCACCTCCTGCAGCAGGTCGGCCAGGTAGAGCTCCAGGCCCTCGGGTGCGGCGTAGACCAGCTCCAGCTCCCCGTTCTTCAGGGCGCGGATCCGCTCCCGGCGGGCCTCGGGGGTCAGGCTGGAGTTCAGGAAGGTGGCCCGGAGTCCGGCCTCCGTGAGCGCATCCACCTGGTCCTTCATGAGCGCGATGAGGGGTGACACCACCAGGGTCACGCCGCCCAGGAGCCGGGCGGGCAGCTGGAAGGTGAGGGACTTCCCGGCCCCTGTGGGCATGACCCCCACCACGTCCCGGCCCGCCAGCACGGCCTCGATGATGGCCCGCTGGCCGGGGCGGAAGCCGCTGTAGCCGAAGGTCTCCTTGAGTGCCGCTTCCAGATCCGGTGGGGCCTCCAGGTCCGTGGCGAGGCGCCGGAGCGCGCCGATGGCCTCGACCCCGAAGGCGTCGGGTGCCTGCCGGTAGCGGGTTCGCAGCGCCTCCAGACCTGAGCGGCAGGCGGCGCGCTCACCCCGGGTGAGCAGAGCCTCCAGGCGGCCGATCTCTAACAGGATCTCGGACAATCAGCAGCCGCCGTCGAGGAGGGGCCCGATGGCGCTCCAGAAGGCCTGCATCTCTTCAGGCTTTCCGTAGGTGACGCGGACGTGGTTGGGCAGGCCGTAGGCGTGCATGGGGCGCACAATCACGCCCCGCTGCAGAAGCTCCCGGAACAGGTCCTTGGCGGGGAAGACACTCTCCAGCAGCACGAAGTTGCCGCTGGTGCCCGAGAGCTGGCAGCGGTGCCGCGCGGCTTCCAGGGCGAAGGCCGTCCGGGCCTCGGCGTTCTTCTGGCGGGAGAAAGCCTCGAAGGCCAGGTCCTGCACGGCCACTTCTGCGGCGACCTGGGCCAGGTGGTTGGTGTTGAAGGGACTGCGGACGCGCTCGATGCAGCCCAGCAGCTCCTTGGAGCCGAGGCCGTAGCCGATGCGCAGCGCCGCCAGGGCATGGATCTTGGAGAAGGTGTGGAGCACCAGCAGGTTGGGGCGCTCGGCCAGGTAGGCGGCAGCGTCCGGGTAGTCCGCGGGGTCTTCGTATTCCGCGTAGGCCTGGTCCACTACCAGCACGATGTCTTCCCGGAGCTGGCGCACCAGCCGCTCGAGGGCCTGCTTCTCCAGGCGGATGCCGGTGGGATTGTTGGGATGGCCCAGATAGACGAGGCGGGTATCTGGGGCCACGGAGTGCAGGAGGTCATCCACATCCAGCTCGGTGGCCGAGGCCCTGGACTCGATGACCCGGCCCCCCGCAGTCTGGGTGGCGATGCCGTAGATGGCGAAGCTGTGCCGGGGGATGACTGAGCTGCCCCCGTCCAGGAAGGCGGCCTTGGCCACCAGCTCCAGGAGCTCACTGCTGCCGTTGCCGAGGACCACGCCGTCCAGCGCCACGCCCTTGCGCGTGGCGATGGCCCGGCGGAGGTAGGGGCCGTCACTGACTGGATAGAGGTTCAGTCCCTCGGTATCGGAGCCGGCGATGGCCGCGGCCACCCGGGCCTTCACCGCCTCGGTGGGGCCCCAGGGGTTTTCGTTGGAGGCCAGCTTGACGATCCGGGTCAGGCCGAGTTCCTTCTGCACTTCCAGGATGGGCTTACCTGGCACGTAGAGGGGAATCCGTGACAGGTGCTCGAACCCATGGAGGGTGGGAAGGCCTGAGCTCATCAGGCTGGCCGTTCAGACAGGACCTTGTCCACGATGCCGTATTGGAGGGCTTCTTCGGCACTCATGAAGTAGTCGCGGTCCATGTCTTTCATGACCTTCTTCAGAGTCTGGCCCGTGTGCTTGGCGAAGCTCGCGGACAGGCTCTCCTTCAACCGCTGGATCTCCTTGTAGGTGATCTCGATCTCCGTGGCCTGGCCCTGGGCCCCGCCGCTGGGCTGGTGGATCATGATGCGGGCATTGGGCAGTGCGAAGCGCTTGCCCTTGGTGCCAGCGGCCAGCAGGTGAGCGCCCATGGAGGCGCACTGGCCGATGCAGTAGGTGACGATGTCGTTCTTCACGAACTGCATGGTGTCGTAGATGGCCAGGCCCGCAGTCACACTGCCGCCGGGGCTGTTGATGTAGATCTGGATGTCCTTGTCAGGGTCCTCGCTCTCAAGGAACAGCATCTGGGCGACGATGGCGTTGGCCACGCTGTCGTCGATGGCGGTGCCCAGGAAGATGATGTTGTCCTTCAGCAGGCGGGAGTAGATGTCGTAGCTGCGCTCGCCGCGGGGAGTCTGCTCGATCACGATGGGGGGATAGTAGCTGCTGGGCATGGACTCTCCGGCTGGACGGTCAGGATACCAAGAAGGCGCCTTGCGGCGCCTTCTTCGCAAGGACTGGGACAGACTACTGCTTGGGGGCCTTCTTGGCCTTGGGCTTCTCGGCGGCGGGGGCTTCGGCCTCCGGGGCCTCGGCGGCCTTGCGGGGAGCCTTCTTCTTGGGCTTGGCCTCTTCGGCCTCGTGATCGTGGTCACAGTCGGGTCCGTGGACGTGGTCTGCGGCTCCTACGGTGGCGGGCTCGCCGCCCTCCTGGCCCTCGAGCTCCCCGCCCCCTTCCACGCCGCCGGCGTCGAAGCGGTTCACCGGGAGACCTGCCTCGCGCTTGCGCTCCAGCTCGACGAGGGCGTCGAAGGCCGCCTTGTCCAGGAGCTCCTCGGTGACCTGGGCGCTGCTGAGCAGGTGGTCAAAGATCCGGTCCGTGCGCAGGCGGCCCTTGATCTCCGTGGTGTTGCCGCGGCGATCCATCTCGGCCTTGAAGGCCTCGAAGGGCTGCTGAACCTGGTTCTCCGCCATGAATGAGCGGATCTCGGCATCGATGTCCGCCTCGGGCACCTCGATGGACTCGGCGTTGCCGATGGACTGGAGGAGGTAGCCACTGCGGACCGCGCGCTCCGCGTCATTCAGCCGGTACTGGCGGTAGGCCTGCCAGTTCACCTTCTTGGGATCCATGCCCTGGCGGGACACATGCTGGCCGAACTCCTGGCAGTAGTCATCGAGCTGCAGGATGACCATGGACCGGGGCACCTCGAAGGGCATGGCCTCCAGCAGGGTGTCGAGCATGTTGGCCTGGAGGCGGGCCACGGCATCGCGGTCGGCGGCCTCTTCCAGGTCCTTCCGGACTGCGGCCTTCAGGGCCTCGAGGTTCTCGAAGTCGCCCATGTCCTTGGCGAAGTCATCGCTCAGGACGGGCACTTCCTTGCTGCGGATGTCCTTGACCTGGACCTCATAGGCCAGCACCTTGCCAGCCAGGACCGGGTTGTTGTCATCGGCGGGGTGGGTCAGGGTGAAGCTCTTCTTCTCATCGGCCTTGAGGCCCAGCAGCTCGGCGTCGAAGGGGCGCGTCCCGTCGATCTCCAGCACCTGATCCTTGTAGGTCTGGGCCTTGAGGCCCTGGGGCTTCACGCGGATGTCACAGGTGGCCACGAGGCCAGGGGCCACAGCCCCGTCCTCGACCGGCAGATACTTGATGGCGCGCTGGCGGAGACCCTCGAGGTGCTCGACCACGGTGGCTTCGTCAATGGCCCGCTTCTTCTTGGTGAGGACCATGGTCTTGTAGTCGGGAAGGACCACTTCCGGGGCCACGTCGAACTGGGCTCGGAACACCGCGTCAGCGCCTTCCTTCAAGTCGAGCTTCTCCACCGAGGGGTGGGAGATGGGCAGGGCGCCGGCCTCCGTGGCGGACTTCCAGAAGTGCCGCTCAACAAGCTGCTGGGCCACGTCCGACTCGATCTCGCGGGCATACTTCTGCATCAGCACCGTGCGCGGGGCCTTGCCGGGCCGGAAGCCGGGAATGCGCACCTTCGGGGCGATCTTGGCCACCACCTCGTCGAAAGCGGCGTTCACCTCCGCTGCGGGCACCGTCACTTCGACGGTTTTGCGGGTGGGGGACTGGTGATGCAGGGTGACGGACATGGATGCTCCTGATGTTCCGGGGGGAAAGCGGGGCTGTGGGGAGGCAGTCATCGGGCTCTTTTTCCTGCCTTCTGAATCGCCGAGGCGACTCAGAAGTGGTGCGAACGGTCGGACTCGAACCGACACGGTGTGAACCGCTGGAACCTAAATCCAGTGCGTCTACCAGTTCCGCCACGCTCGCCAAA